>NZ_JACVOU010000001.1 GCF_018882205.1 Polynucleobacter bastaniensis
GAATACATCCATTACTACAACCATGATCGGATCAAACAAAAACTAAAGGGATTGAGCCCGGTGCAATACCGAACTCAATCCCTCGTGCTAACCTAACTAAACTGTCCAACTTTATGGGGTCAGTTCACTAGGGTGGCTTAATTTCTTATGAAGTACTGATCATTGCCTTACTTCGTGATACGGCACTCCGAAGGCAATAGTTGAGGCAACAGATTCGTTTCCGAGGAGCGGCAAGACCATCCACCAGCCCAAGTCGACCCTTCTGGCTTGGATAGATCAATAGCTTTAGGAACATTAGCATCTGGATTATTTGTCGGAATAAGATGCAATGTGTTTTTATTATCTGCAGCAACATTGTTTTGAAAGTCGATGGCAATGGCGCCTGAAGGTGTAATCTCAATCAACTTCACGCTACGTGTGGGTACAAAAGTAAACGAGCCATGGGTTGCCTCATCCATCGGTACAGTACCGCGACTTGCAAAAGCCTCTGTCACAGCGAGCTTGGCACTAGAAGAGAGATTCATGCCCTCTACGATGCGACTACGGGCAATGTAATCTTGATATTGAGGTACAGCTACTGCCACCAGAATACCAATGATGGCAACCACCACCATAACCTCAATCAAGGTAAATCCAGATTCTTGCTGTTGATCTCGTGTAGACATATTTATTAGCTCCTGAGGGTTTAATCCCTCATCATCCAGTCTATACCCAACACACTCAAGATGTCCAAATGTAAGAAAAGCCAGCTTTGAAGGCCGGCTTTTCTGATTAATGCGAAAGAAAAATTAATGCGCTTCTTTAGCCGCGTTCTTTTTCTTGAAATAGCTGCCAACCAAAATCACAATTGCTATACCAACTATTTCAAAAGCTAGCTTCGCATCTCCTAGGGCAGCCTGGATGCTATCTTTGATTGCGGGATCGTCAACCAGCATACCTCCAGCCAAGAAACCTAACAGTCCTGCACCAATAGTAATAATGATTGGGAAACGCTCCATTACCTTGAGCAACATAGCGCTGCCAAAAATAATCAATGGAATAGACATCGCCAAACCAATGATCAAGAGTAAAAGACGAGTTTCCTCGGGACCTTTTTGAGCTGCAGCTGCAACGGCTAGAACGTTATCTAAACTCATCACTAAGTCAGCAATCAAAATCGTACGAATAGCTCCCCAAATACTAGTCTTAGCTTCCATATGTTCTTCGCCACCACTATCAGACAATAGTTGGATGCCGATGTAGAGCAATAGCAAGCCGCCTACGATTTTTAAATATGGCAGCGTTAATAAAGCTACTGCAGTAATCGTGAGAACAACACGCAAGATGATGGCTGCCGCACTACCCCAAAAGATTGCCTTTTTTTGCTGAGCAGGTGGTAAGTTGCGTGATGCCAGTGCGATCACCACTGCGTTATCCCCAGACAGCAAAATATTCGCAACAATGATTGAAAGTAATGCCGCCCAAAAGGCTGCATCAGAAAATGCTGAAAAATCCATAATGTCTCCGTACTTTTATATGTTTTAGTTTTAACTACTGGGTGATACAAAAAACATGCCGACGAGTCGGCATGTCTCTTTGATTACAACATAGCTTTAAGTAAAGCAGCCATTTCTGATGGGTTTCTAGTCACTTTAAAGCCACATTCTTCCATCACTGCAAGCTTTGCATCCGCTGTATCTGCACCACCAGATATCAATGCGCCAGCATGGCCCATACGTTTTCCAGGAGGCGCTGTCACGCCAGCGATAAAGCCAACAATCGGCTTCTTCATGTTTGCTTTACACCAGCGCGCTGCTTCAGCTTCATCTGGACCACCGATTTCGCCGATCATAATAACCGCATCCGTATCTGGATCTTCGTTAAACATGCGCATCACATCAATATGCTTTAAGCCATTGATTGGATCACCACCAATGCCAACCGCTGTGGACTGACCTAAACCAATCGCCGTCAATTGACCAACCGCTTCATACGTCAAAGTACCTGAACGGCTCACTACACCAATGCGACCTTTTTTATGGATATGACCTGGCATGATGCCAATTTTGATTTCATCAGGAGTAATGATTCCAGGGCAATTTGGGCCAAGCAATAAAGTCTTCTTACCACCGGCAACTTCTTTTGCATGCATCTTGTTACGCACTTCCAACATATCCTTAACTGGAATGCCTTCAGTGATACAAATAACAAAATCGAGGTCAGCTTCAACAGCTTCCCAAATAGCAGCAGCAGCTCCAGGAGGTGGAACATAAATAACTGAGGTGCTTGCACCTGTTTGCTGAGCGGCTTCTTTTACAGTTCCATAAATTGGAATATTGAAAATGGACTCGCCTGCTTTTTTAGGATTAACGCCAGCAACAAAACAGTTTTTACCGTTTGCGTATTCTTGGCACTTTTCTGTATGGAATTGGCCAGTCTTACCAGTAATACCTTGAGTAATTACTTTAGTATTTTTATTTACCAAAATAGACATATTGATTTCCTTGATTATTTATTTTTCGCAACAGCAGCAACTACCTTAGTAGCAGCTTCTGCCATTGAATCGGCGCTAATGATTGGTAAACCAGAGTCTGCAAGAATCTTCTTGCCTAATTCCTCATTAGTACCCTTCATGCGTACGACCAAAGGTACAGTCAAGTTCACTGCCTTACAGGCAGTAACCACACCGTCAGCAATTACGTCGCAACGCATAATCCCACCGAAAATGTTCACCAAGATTGCTTCAACGCTCTTGTTCTTGAGCATGATCTTGAACGCTTCTGTTACTTTCTCTGCAGTTGCACCGCCACCAACGTCTAAGAAGTTTGCTGGCTCGCCACCGAACAACTTAATGGTATCCATCGTAGCCATTGCTAAACCCGCACCATTCACTAAGCAACCAATATTGCCGTCCAGTGAAATGTAGGCTAATTCAAACTTAGAAGCCTCAATCTCAGCCGCATCTTCTTCATCGATATCGCGATAAGCCACGATTTCTGGATGACGATACAAAGCATTTGGATCAAAATTGAATTTGGCATCCAGTGCCTTGATCTTGCCATTACCTTCGAGAATTAATGGATTGATCTCGACTAATGAAGCATCAGTTTCCCAATAGGTTTTGTACAAGTTCTTAAACACATCACTTGCCATTGGAATAGAAGCATCAGGAACGCCAATACCTTTGGCAATAATCTGGCAATCAGCATCTGTCAAACCAATCAATGGATCAACAAATACTTTAATAATTTTTTCAGGATGAGTTTCTGCAACCTCTTCAATATTCATACCGCCTTCGCTAGACGCCATGATCACATTCTTCTGTGTACCACGATCGGTAACGATACTGAAGTAGTACTCTTTTTTGATATCGGCGCCGTCTTCAATTAAGAGGTGATTTACTTTTTGACCTTCTGGACCAGTTTGATGGGTTTTTAACTGCATACCCAAAATTTCAGAAGAATATTTCTTCACTTCGTCCATGCTGCGAGCTAATTTCACGCCGCCGCCTTTACCGCGACCACCCGCATGAATTTGCGCCTTAACAACCCATACTGGACCGCCAAGCTTTTCGGCAGCCTTAATTGCCTCATCAACACTAAATGCAGGGATGCCGTTTGGAACTGGCACATTAAATTGGCGTAGTAATTCTTTACCTTGGTACTCGTGAATTTTCATTATTACTCCCGAAACGGTATCTTTTTTAGCAAGCGATGAGGATTAGTTAAACCGAATTAACCTGGTTTACCTATTTGAGTAAACGGTAGCGGTTTAGTCGACTTCGTAAGTCTATCATGCTGCAATGCGGCAACATGCCCTATCTGCTCCGTAATTGCCCTAGCTTGAGCGCCCCGCTATCACCTTAGACACTACATCCGAACTAAAGCCCTTGGAGGCCAGGAAACGATATTGACGAGCCCGTTCCTTCTGTTCTGTTGCTACAGCTCCAAATTTACGTAGCCACAATTCATGAGCACGCTGGTATTCGGTCTCTTTGAGCTTTTTGAGAAGATTTATCGTTTTTGCGCTATCCACCCCAGCTTGGGTGAGCTCATCCTGTATTTTTCGGGTTCCGAAGCGCTCGCTACGACGCCTAACAAGGGCCTCTGCAAATCGCTCATCAGAAAGCCAGCCGCGAGCCTCAAAATCATCTAAGGCAGCCTCAATCTGAACATTTAAGGGAGTGGTTTGTGCACTCTCCTCAGAATCCTCATCTGCAGACTTGAGTTTGAGCATCCTAGCCGCTGACTCTTCAAGCTTTGCTGCCAGCCCCTTGCGGCTGTACTCGCGCATGGATAAAAGGCGCAAAGCCCGAGCTTTGAGACTCGGGCTTTGTTTCTTGTTTTTTTTAACAGTGCTACCTAATTCTGACATCGAAGAATTACGCTTCCTCTTCTTCGCTCAAAACGTCACTGACTATTGCTGTGCCAGTCTTTACGCCCAATTTCGCACGAATCTTAGCTTCAATATCTTGCGCAATAGCTGGGTTCTCTTTCAAGAACTCACGCACATTGTCTTTTCCTTGGCCAATACGATCGCCGTTATAGGCATACCAAGAGCCTGATTTTTCAACGATATCAGCCTCAACACCCATATCGATAATTTCACCTTCTCGAGAAATTCCAGCGCCGTACATGATGTCAAAGATGGCTTCGCGGAATGGCGGAGATACCTTGTTCTTAACTACCTTGACGCGTGTCTCATTACCAACCACTTCATCGCCTTTCTTGATACTGCCGATACGACGAATATCCAAACGCATAGAGGCGTAGAACTTCAGTGCATTACCACCAGTTGTGGTTTCAGGCGAACCAAACATCACGCCAATTTTCATACGAATCTGGTTAATGAAGATAACGGTTGTATTAGTACGCTTGATCGCGCCAGTCAACTTACGCAAGGCTTGGCTCATCAGACGGGCTTGTAGGCCTGGTAATGAATCGCCCATATCGCCCTCGATCTCAGCCCTTGGAACCAAGGCTGCTACAGAGTCAATAACGATTAAATCGATTGAGCCTGAGCGCACTAAAGCATCTGCAATTTCCAATGCTTGCTCGCCAGTATCTGGTTGAGAGATCAACAGATTATTTACATCTACGCCTAAGCGCGAGGCGTACTGAACATCTAAAGCATGCTCCGCGTCGATGAAAGCACAAGTTCCACCAATCTTTTGCATCTCTGCAATCGCATGCAAAGTCAAAGTGGTCTTACCTGAAGATTCTGGGCCGTAAATCTCAATGACGCGCCCGCGCGCCAAACCACCGACTCCAAGGGCAATATCTAAACCCAATGAACCGCTAGAAACCACCTGAATATCTTGATGAATCTCTGCATCACCCAATCTCATGATCGAGCCCTTACCAAATTGCTTCTCAATTTGCGCTAAGGCTGCAGTTAATGCTTTTTGCTTGTCTCCGCTCATACCATCAAATTCGGATGAGGCTGATTTTCTTTTATCGTCTAAGGCCATATATGCTCCCTTTTCGCTATTTGTTGGGCTATTTTTTGAGTTTTTTGAGTTTTTCGTTAACATGGAGTTACTGTATATAAAAACAGTACTATTTGCAAGTGGCTTTTGAAAAGAATTTACTGATTCTGTCGTAGATTTGCACTTACATGACGGTGATGCCAATGAAAAAATAGTGGCATAGCAACCCCCCATACGATTGCTAAGAGGATGAGGCCGCCTAACTGTCCATTGGGCCCCCAGGAACCTGCGCCCATGCGAATACCTGCCTCATAGGACATTGGACCCGCTATTGCCCCTAAGACCGCTCCCAACCATGGCTTGCCACGTAACCAGGTTAAAGATCCGTTAACCGTGCTGGCTACCAATGCCCATAGGGTCCACAACCAAAATGGGGATAAGTAGACGCTAGGCCAAGCGTCTTTAAAGTACAAAAAGCCTAGATTGGCTATAAGTGTGTCAGCACTCACTCCAAATATAACCGCTTTGAATATTAGTTTCAGTTCTAGCTTTGAGTGCTCTGAGCGCCAAATATGTAATGCAAGGTACAAGAGAGTGCCAATGACGGGCCATAAAACCTGCTCATTAGCCGCACCAATAATGCAAGCAAACCAACCAACTTGGAAAAGGACGAAGTTCCAAAATTTAGCCATCGATCAGCTCCAAGCAACATTAGCTAAGAAAAAGGCCACTACCGGTGGGCAATGGCCTCTTGTTTGGTGGCGATTCAGGGATTCGAACCCCGGACCTGTGGATTATGATTCCATCGCTCTAACCAACTGAGCTAAATCGCCGAAGGTGAGATTTTAGCTTATTTGGTCAAAATGCTCAATTAATCCACTTTGGCCAGAGAAACCTGAGCCATCAAACAATCTTAATGCTTAAATCTGGCAAATTATCGATAGTGCATCGAATGACATCACCACGAATCACTGGCCCCACATTCTCAGGGGTACCAGAATAAATAATGTCCCCAGGAAACAATTCATTTGCCTCGGATAGCTTTGCAATTTGCTCTGCTACCGACCAAATCATTTGATCTAAATTGGCCTTCTGTTTCACAACACCGTTTACAGAAAGTGAAATTGCACCTTTAGTAAAGTGGCCAATCTGACTCACTCGAAAGATCGGTCCAATAGGGGCTGAATAGTCAAATGATTTACCGATTTCCCAAGGCTTTTTCTGGTCACCCATAAAGCGCTGTAAATCACGGCGCGTCATATCTAAGCCCAAAGCGTACCCAAACACATGCTCCAATGCCTTCTCTACCGGAATATTCTTTCCACCCTTATTGAGAGCTGCAACCAACTCAACCTCATAGTGATAGTTTTTAGTAAGTGATGGATAAGGATGATCCACTAGCTTATTTGGCGCTACGAACTGAATAGCATCTGTTGGCTTCTGAAAAAAGAATGGTGGCTCGCGAGTAGGATCAGATCCCATCTCACGTGCATGGGCGGCATAGTTTCTGCCGATACAGTAGACGCGACGTACAGGAAATTCAGCATCACTTCCTGCAATGGGTATCAGTGTTTGCGCAACTACAAAAGGAGTCTGAATTGAGTCGCCCAACTTGTGCGCCTGAGCACCGGCAACCATCCCCACAGAAGAGAGTGATGCAACACCAAACTTAATCGCATTACGACGACTAAGAAGATCGTTTTCTTGATTTGACATGCCCAAGCCCTTTAAAAAGATAAATCATCGTAATCCTATTGCCAAATATATACATCAGGAAAATCCCCAGCAAAACTACCACCCACAAGAATATGATGCCTTATTTAATCTGAAAGGCGCTCACCGCCTCATCTCGGTTATAGCGGACAAACACTTCAATTTTCTGAGCTAAAAAGAGTTTCTTCAGGACCTCATCTTTATTTTCAAAAGTGACCGCCGTTTGCTCTGGGAAGCGCGAAAAAGGATCACTCATGACCTCAATAGATTGACCATCTACTTTGATCAGCCGAATAGTGCGCTTATACAGGCGATCAGGCTGAATAAAAATCAGGCGTTTAAGATACTTATCTAAAACCAGCTTTTGCCCCTGGTCATTGGTCTTAAAGTAATAAACCAATTCATCTTTGCCATTAGTGGTGACATCGCGCTCCTCATCCCACTTAGCGAATGCTATCTGGCTGGTCAGCGCCAAAAGAATTGCTACCATGAATAATCTATATAAAGGCATCATTTACTTTCAGAGTTCAATTCATCTTATCAGCCAAAGCACTTATGCGACTACTCTCCATATCCTCCGGCAAAGTGATGCCGCTCTTTGGGTCTCATCACCCAAATTACTCAACCGTAGCTTCAGCTATCGAAAAAAAATCTGTCAGCAATCTCGCCTCCCCCGCCTCCATAGAAATCACCCGCCTTGGCGTTGCGGGCGATGAACAAGCCGATCTATCAGTACACGGCGGTATTGATAAAGCGATTTACGTTTATCCAATCGAGCACTATGCTTTTTGGAACGAGCTACTTTCCCGCGAAACCAAAAAATCAGTCAATCTTCCCCTGGGTGCTTTGGGTGAAAACTTCACAATTGAAGGCTTGCTGGAAAGGGAGATATTTGTTGGGGATCAGATGCACATTGGCGCCCTTCAATTTACTGTAGTCAAGCTACGCGAACCCTGCTTTAAGTTCAACGCCAAAATGAAATACAAGGGTGCAGCCAAATCGATGTTGCAATCGGGCTTTAGTGGATGGTACCTACGCGTAAATCAAACTGGTGCGCTCGAAGCGGGAGATGCAATTACAGTAGTGCCGGGTCAAAGACTGACATCCATTGCGGATCAGAATCAAGCCCTCTTTAATCGGGGTAATCAGAAAGATCTTTGGGATTAATTGCTGTGTTTCATTTTTGGCAATAAAAAACCCGACCACAGAGTGGTCGGGTTTAGTTTTTGAAACGGGCTAATGAAACTTAATCTTTAGCGTAGATATCCACGTCTTTAGTTTCTTTAATAAACAGTGTGCCGATTACCAATGTCACCGTAGCGATGATGATTGGGTACCAGAGACCGTAATAAATATTACCGTTTTGCGCAACCAAAGCAAAAGCGATTGTTGGCATCAAACCGCCGAACCAACCGTTACCAATGTGGTATGGCAAGGACATCGAGGTGTAACGAATACGGGTTGGGAACAACTCAACCAACATCGCTGCAATTGGGCCATAAACCATGGTTACCAAAATCACCAAAATTACCAAGATGCCAAGAATCGCAGCATGGTTGATGCCAGCAGGATCAGCCTTTGCAGGATAACCAGCAGCATTCAATGCATCACGAATGGCTTTCTTGAACTCAGCATCTTTTGCTTTCGCATCAGCTGGCGCCAGACCCTTAGCGGAGTAGCCTTGGATCTCTGTATCGCCAATCTTCACAACAGCAGTACCACCGGCTGGGCCAGCAATGGTTGTGTAACTTGCAGAGTTAGAAGCCATCACCTGTTTTGCAATGTCGCATGAGCTAGTAAACTTCGCAGTACCTGTTGGGTTGAACTGGAAAGTACATTCGTTCACATCAGCAGTAACACTTGCTGGTGCAGTCGCCATCGCCTTTTCTAACGCTGGGTTAGCAAAGTGAGTTAAACCGTTAAACAAGGACACTGGTGTGTTCGGGATGTACAGAATGATGGCGAGTAACAAACCACCCATGATGATGACCTTACGGCCAATCTTATCTGACAAAGTACCGAAGATCACGAAGAATGGTGTGCCGATTACCAATGAAGCAGCAATCAACAAGTTCGCAGTCTTAGGATCTACCTTCAATACTTGAGTAAGGTAGAACAAAGCATAGAACTGACCTGTGTACCAAACCACCGCTTGGCCTGCAACCAGACCAAACAATGCCAAGATCACAATCTTCAAGTTCTTCCATTGACCGAATGATTCGCCCAAAGGAGATTTAGATAACTTACCTTCATCCTTCATCTTCTTAAAAGCTGGGGATTCGTTCATCGATAAACGGATGTAAACAGAAATGGCCAACAATAAGATTGATAAAAGGAATGGAACACGCCAGCCCCAAACGTCGAAGTCTGGACCTGTAAATTCACGTGTAAACAAAATCACGAGCAAAGACAAGAACAAACCTAATGTAGCTGTAGTTTGAATCCAAGCTGTATATGCACCACGCTTACCGTGAGGAGCATGCTCCGCCACGTAAGTAGCAGCACCACCGTACTCACCACCCAAAGCCAAACCTTGAAGCATACGTAATGCGATCAAAATGACTGGAGCAGCAACACCGATAGTTGCATAGTTAGGCAGCAAACCCACGATAAAGGTCGCGCCACCCATGAGCATGATCGTTACCAAGAAAGTGTACTTACGACCGATCAAGTCTCCTAAGCGACCGAATACCAAAGCGCCGAATGGGCGAACAATAAAGCCGGCAGCAAACGCAAGCAATGCGAAAATGAAGGCAGAACCTGCATCTAAGCCTGAGAAAAACTGCTTGGCCATAATCGCGGCCAATGAACCGTAAAGATAAAAGTCGTACCACTCAAAAACCGTACCTAAAGAGGAAGCAAAAATAACTTTGCGTTCTTCAGCGGTCATTGGGGCTGCTTTAGTTGATGTTGACATCAGTAGCTCCTAACTATTTTTATTAAATAAAAAACAACTAGGCGATTATGCTTTGAAAAAAATCAAAGAAATCCACTACTTAGGGTAATTCCCCATCAAATTAGATCGGGGTTTTCCCCATAAATGTGGATTTGTTGCAACGCATTCGATGCATTCTCTAAGCAGGCGTTTGCACCAAGATATTGCAAGCCGCCCAATTTAGGTGCAAATGTAAATGAGCATCCAACGGTATCCCGATTTAATGGCATGAGCGGTCAGTATCTGGCAGCGCACTAAAAAGATAACTAATTAAGGAGCTATACAAATGAAAAGACGTGACTTTTTAAGTAAAACTGCATTGGGTGCAGCTGCTGGTGTACTAGCAGCTCCTGCAATAGCGCAGTCCATGCCTGAAGTGAAATGGCGCTGTGCCTCTAGCTTTCCAAAAAGCTTAGATACGATTTACGGTGGTGGCGAATATATTTCCAAGCGCGTTGCCGCACTGACTGATGGTAAGTTTCAAATCCGTATTTTTGGTGCCGGTGAGATTGTTCCCGCATTTGGTACGGTAGATGCGGTTCAGCAAGGTACTGTTGAGTGCACCCATACAGCTGGCTATTACTTCGTTGGAAAAAATAAAACCTTTGCTTTTGATACCACCGTGCCTTTCGGCATGAACCAACGTCAGCAAAATGCCTGGATGTATTGGGGTGGAGGCTTGAAGCTCCAACGTGAATTCTTGCGTGATTACAACATCGTCTCTTTCCCAGCAGGAAATACCGGTACGCAAATGGGCGGCTGGTTTAAGAAGCCCGTCAAAACAGTCGCTGACCTCAAAGGTCTAAAAATGCGTATTGCAGGCTTAGGTGGTGAAGTGATGTCACGTCTGGGCGCGATCCCCCAGCAAATCGCTGGCGGTGATATTTACCCTGCTTTAGAAAAAGGTGTTATCGATGCGGCTGAGTGGGTTGGTCCGTATGACGATGAAAAATTAGGCTTTTACAAAATTGCACCTTACTACTACTACCCAGGATGGTGGGAGGCTTGCTCGATGTATTCCATGTACGTCAACATCAAGGAATGGGAAAAGTTGCCTAAGCAATATCAAGAGGCATTCGCCTCAGCATGTGCAGAATGCAATATCGACATGATGGCGGAGTATGACTATAAAAATCCAATCGCCTTGCAAAGCTTAATTAAGAATGGCGTGAAACTTCAATCCTATTCAACAGAAATTATGAAAGCAGCCTCTACTGCTGCGTTCGAGATGTATGAAGAAGAGGCTGCCAAAAATCCATCGTTCAAGAAAATTTATGAGCCATGGAAGAAGTTCCGTAACGACCAAATGCTGTGGAATAAGGTTGCAGAGCAGACGCTCATGAGCTTTATGTTGACGAACCCTGTCAAATAAAAACCTACCGATAAGTTGATATGCCAAAACAATTATTAGTTTTCTCAAGTTTCGTTGATCGCCTGAATGACCGTTTTGGTGTTTTAGCGAGTTGGTTGGTGTTACTTGCCGTACTGGTCAGCACAGCAAATGCGCTGATCCGGTACGGCTTTAATGTCAGTTCGAATGGCTGGTTAGAAGCCCAGTGGTATTTATTTGCCGGGATGGTGATGTTTGGTGCCGCCACTACGTTTCGCCTTAATGAACACGTTCGGGTAGACGTTTTGTATGCAATGTATCCAAATAAAGTTCGACTTTGGCTAGATCTTTGCGGTGGTATTGTTTTCTTTTTACCAGTGACGATTGTCATTGGGTATTACTCCTGGGAATTCTTTATCACCTCGGTGATTCAAAATGAGACCTCAAGCAATCCAGGCGGCCTCATTCGTTGGCCAGTTCGCGGCGCCATTACTCTTGGCTTTTTCTTACTGACCCTTCAAGGCCTCTCTGAAATTGTCAAACGATACGCAGCCATTATTGGCGTGATCAAAATCGATCCTAAGTACGAAAGACCTTTGCAATGATTAGTCATGATCTGATGGCCCCCATTATGTTTGGGGGTCTGATTCTATTTTTGTTAATTGGATATCCTGCAGCCTTTTCTCTTGGCGCTGTTGGCTTGTTCTTTTCCTTTATTGGCATCGAGATGGGCATGTTTCAGCCCACCTTCTTGCAAGCCCTGCCAGACAGAGTCTTTGGAATTCTTTCAAATGACCTCTTGCTCTCCATCCCCTTCTTTACCTTCATGGGAGCCATTCTTGAAAAGTGCGGCTTAGCGGAAGACATGCTGGAGGGACTGGGACAGTTATTCGGTCCAATCCGCGGTGGCCTTGCCTATGCTGTCATTATTGTTGGCGCTATTTTGGGGGCAATCACTGGCACGGTCGCAGCTTCAGTCATTGCGATGGGTCTTATTTCTCTACCAATTATGTTGCGCTATGGGTACAACCCACGCGTAGCAACTGGTGTCATTGCAGCGTCTGGAACTATCACCCAACTCATTCCACCTTCGCTCGTATTAATTGTGTTGGCTGATCAATTGGGTAAATCGGTTGGAGATATGTATGCAGGCGCTATTGGGCCATCCATTATTCAAGTAGCGCTCTTTTGCTTGTTTATTTTCTTCCTATCCATTTTTAGGCCGCAAGATGTGCCTGCCCTCCCGCCAGAGGCTCGCCCTAAGATTGACTGGAAATTACTCAAGAAAATTCTCTGGGGCATCGTACCCTCGATTGCCCTGATTTTCTTGGTGCTTGGCACCATCTTGATGGGTCTTGCTACACCAACTGAAGGTGGTGCAATGGGCTCAGTTGGTGCCTTGGTTCTGGCGGCAATGAATAATCGACTTAAAAAGCCTTTGGTCTGGGAAGCCATGACTTCCACTATGCGTATCAATGCCATGGTGATCTTTATCTTGATTGGCTCAACCGTGTTTGGCCTTGCATTTAGAGGAGTGGATGGTGACCTATGGATTGAGAACCTGCTATCTGGGCTACCAGGCGGTCAAGTTGGCTTCTTGATTGCGGTGAACTTATTTGTATTCTTCTTAGCCTTCTTTTTGGATTATTTTGAGATCGCCTTCATCATCATCCCTTTGTTAGCACCAGTTGCCGAAAAACTGGGTATTGATCTCATTTGGTTCGGCGTTCTACTGGGCGCTAATATGCAAACTTCGTTCATGCATCCTCCATTTGGTTTTGCATTGTTCTATTTGCGTGGTGTTGCACCCAAATCTCTCAAAAGTTCGGATATCTACTATGGAGCGCTACCTTGGGTTGGCTTACAGCTCATATTGGTTGCCATCATTATCTTTATCCCAGAAACTGTGACCTATTTTGTTGACAAACCTGCTGCCGTCTTTGATGCTAGCGGTCCATCGGTTGATCCATTGGCTGGTGTAGAGCAAAATGAGATTACGGTAGACTCCAGCTCTGACATTGAACGTCAGCTACGAGAGAATAAATAGCAATACATATTGAGACAGCAGTCAAAGGGATTTGGTAATGCAACAAAAATGGGGAATTCGTGGGATGGCGGTAGCGCCACACTCACTAGCATCTGAATCAGCATTAGCGGTACTGCGTGAGGGTGGTAATGCATTAGAGGCAATGATTGCAGCAGCAGCGACCATTGCCGTTGTTTATCCCCACATGAACTCCATTGGCGGTGACTCTTTCTGGGTAGTTCACTCTCCTGGTAAAGCTATGGGCGGAATTGATGCCTGTGGTGCTGCGGCTGGTCTAGCGACTAAACATTGGTATGCCGAGCGCGGAGTGACTAAAGCTATTCCATTTCGGGGAGCCATTGCGGCTAATACTGTTGCGGGCACCATTTCTGGTTGGGGTGCAGCACAAAAGCTTTCAAAAAAAGGTTTGGGTGGAAGACTTCCACTCTCCCGCTTGCTAGCAGATGCTATTCATTATGCTGAAGCTGGAGTTCCGGTAACGTACAGTCAATCAAGTTTAACTGAAAAAAAGAGAGTGGAGTTAAGCCCTATTCCCGGATTTTCAGAGACATTTTTAGTTAAAGGCAAGGCCCCTGAAGTGGGTAGTATCTTTAAACAAGAACGCCTTGCAAAAACCTTGCGACAAATCTCTCGCAAGGGCACAGAAGATTACTATCGTGGCGATTTAGCTGAATTACTCGCAAAAGAGCTTACAGAGATTGGTAGCCCTCTCAGACTATCTGACCTTCACCGCCATCAAGCGAAACTGATTGACCCGCTTGAGCTCAAGCACAGTACGGGCAATGTTTACAACATGACGCCCCCAACCCAAGGCGTTGTGTCTTTGATGATCATTGGTATCTTGGATCAACTCAATCTCAAGCGCTTCAAAGTAGATAGCGCGGAATATGTTCATCACTGTGTTGAGGCTACCAAACAGGCATTTAAGGTACGCGATCAATTTGTCACCGATCCAGCTTACATGACAAGAAATGCGCAGTCCTTCTTAGCACCTGCTTTCTTAAAGAAATTAGCAAAAAATATTGATCCTGAAAAGGCATTGCCTTGGGGTCAAGGTAAAGGGCCGGCCGATACGATTTGGATGGGTGTGATCGATGGCAATGGAAATTGTGTTTCGTTTATTCAAAGTATTTATCACGAGTTTGGTGCTGGCATCGTATTACCTAAGTCTGGCGTGAATTGGCAAAACCGCGGATGCAGCTTCTCGCTAGATCCAAAAATACTCAATCACCTTGAGCCCTATCGCAAACCATTCCATACATTGAATCCAGCTATGACTTTATTCAAGGATGGTCGATCGATGGTGTACGGCACGATGGGTGGTGATGGTCAACCGCAGACTCAGTGTGCAGTCTTCACTCGCACAGCAACATATGGACTAGATCCACAAGATGCCATTAGTCGCCCACGCTGGTTGCTCGGCAGAACCTGGGGACAAACGAGTGACAGCTTGAAATTAGAATCCCGCTTTAGCCCGTGGGTTGCCAAAGAACTACATTCCCTAGGACATGAGATTGAAATGCTCGACGCCTTTGATGAAACCGTTGGCCATGCCGGTTGCATTGTTCGCGATCCATCCGGCACCCTACATGGCGGCTGGGATCCCCGCAGTGATGGCGCCGTTAGCGCGTTTTAGTAATAAATAATTTGGGTACGCGCAGATCCCAGTAAATGGCTGCTGCGCGTAGTCCAAAAATAGCTAACATGCATATCACCGATCCCTCTAATGTGTACGCTGGGAGGAAATTCAAAATCAGAACATAAATGCAACAACCCAAAGTGACCGGGATTGCATACAGCTCATGTGACATCAATAACGTTTTTCTGCCAGCCAAAATATCGCGTAACAAGCCGCCACCGATAGCGGTCACTACGCCCAAGATGACTGGTGCTACTGGCAATCCGAATTCTAAGTTCCAGGCTTTATCTACCCCCTGAATGCCAAATAAAGCAGCGCCCAGACCGTCGATGTAGAGCATCCAGCGATAAATCTGAGGTTGAGTAAAAAAAGATTCTGCTACGAAAGCGACAATGCACGCGCCCAAGGCTACCCAGATATAAATTTGCGCAATCGACCAAAATGCAGGCACATCCAAAATGATGTCACGCAGAGTTCCGCCACCAATGGCAGTAATCACACCCAATACCATGACGCCAAAAAGATCGACACCCCGATCAGCAATAGCAAGTACGCCAGTTACCGCAAAAGCGATCGTGGCAATGATGCCAATCCAGAAATTGATTTGATCCATACTGACTAGTCTAAATCACCAACACCGATCTCTGAATCAAGCCCTTTATATACTGAGGGCAATACCATCAAGGAATCTTTTATGAAAACTCAGCTTTATAGCTTTTGGCGTAGCTCAGCAGCCTTTCGGGTGCGCATTGCCCTGAACTTAAAAGGCCTGGATTACGAGGTGCTTCCAATTCATATTGTTAAAAGTGGAGGCGCCCAAACTGCTGGTGAATATGCCAACAAAAATCCCAATCGCTTAGTACCCCTCTATACCGATGGCTCTCACACCATTCATCAATCGCTTGCCATCATTGAATATTTAGAGGAGATTCAAACAAATCCTGCGCTACTACCCCAAACTGCAATCGATCGAGCATGGGTGCGCTCAGTAGCCATGGATATCGCCATGGAGATTCACCCACTGAATAATTTAAGGGTGTTGCGCTATCTCATGAAAACTTTAGGCGTAAGCACAGAGGCAAAAGATACCTGGAGTCATCATTGGATGATGCTGGGTTTAGAAAGTCTGGAAAAGCAATTAAGCGTAGATACGAGAGTGAGCCGTTTTGCTTGTGGAGATCAGCCTGGCTTGATTGATATTTGCTTGGTACCGCAAATTTTTAATGCGCTCAGTGCAAAGCTCGATATGACGAGCTACCCAACACTCATGAGGATATTTCATCAATGTATGGCGCTGCCTGCATTTATTAATGCCTCTTGGGAAAAACAAATTGATGCGGAAGGGCCAAATCCTTCTACTTAATCTATATAGTTAGTGCGTTATTCATTATGAATAAGACATCAATAGATTCGTAATGCCTTCTCGCATCTTTTTACTCATTTAGGGCTTGAACGAACATACCGACAAATTAACAGGCAAAGTACCAGCGCCTAGTACCTATATTCTTCTATAAATCAAGGACCAGTGTTCCGCTTTTGATATGAGAGATGCAGGGGGTTAAATACTCTTGATGCTCGAGATCACTCAAAATACAATCTCCATGCTCTACATCACCACTGATATATCTTGTCTTACAGGTACCACATAAACCTGATTGGCAAGAAGTAGCTATCTCAATGCCTGATCTTGCCAGAGCATCGATGATTGACTCGGCTCTCGTGATACTTATTTTTTTGCCAGTACTATGAATCTCGATCACTAGTTGTTGAGAGTCCGTACTGGAAATTGTATTCACTTTTTTGTCTCGCTCCACACAAAGAATGGGCTGTAATCGCAGCCCATTTCTTCTGATCTAAAGATTAATGCTTAAATTGTGCTTTTGCAGTTTGCTCAAGCTCTTCCATTTTTTGCTTTACAAAGTCAGTGCGCTCTTTGCCCTTATGCTGCTCACTCTCCGTGAGAATCGCAATCACACCTTTAGCAACAAATCGTCTTTGCGCTACCTCATCTTCAGTAGTGGCAGCAATTGGTAATTCAAATACATTTCCAGAGCAATAACTATTGGGCGCACCATTCAATTCCTTTAACCACTCAGCAAAGGCTTCTGCACTTGCCGCTGGATTAGAGCCTCGAATAGCATCCCGTAGCATCTTCCTAAATAAATAAGGGCCTGCATCAAATTTAGTGGGATTCTCTAGAGCATGGATTGCTATCGGTCTTTGACTAATGATTGCCTCGTAATCACCTGGCGCATATTGAGCCATCTTGTAATTGGAGCGCGCCCTGTGATCAGCAGGAATGTCCACAATATCGTGAATTGTGTGCTTACCAAAACGCTCAGCTCTTCTCAAGGCAACTTGGCCATCCAAAAAGTCGATTGATTCATATCCGACCAGCTCTTTTTGTCCGATTCCACGAGTATCAATGCCGGGGCCCATCACACGCCAGCCAATCATCTTGCTATTGAAATCATCGACTGGAACCGTCCAGCGAATAATGTGAAACCGGCTAAATAGCTTCTTATTAGAGCCATCCTCAGAAGTGTAGGCATGCAAGCTGAGGTTTGGCAGTACTTGATGTTGAACACGTATAAACAATTTATCGTTATTGACACGACGTGCACCAGAACAAGCCAAGCCTCGCCCACCATGGATTGGCACAAACTGCATATCCGGATGAACTTCCATTGTTGGAGAGCCTACCTCATCAAAAGTTGTGCCTTGAAAGTGACCGCCTACTACGTTTTTGGCAGCATGTAATTCAGCTGTATGAAAGTTATCGGCAGCATTGTCTTGAACTTGTAACCAATTACAGTGTTGGAAATTGCTATATGGCACAAGCTCATCGCCGGAAGCTACCGTGAAATCAGACTCCCACTCTGGAAATGGTGGCTCTTTATCAGGTGCGCCCATATAGGCAAATACCAAGCCATTTCTTTCGAAAGCTTTATAGGCACCCTGTTGAATTGAGCATGCATATTTTTTTGCTTCCGCTTCTTCGCCTTTAGGGAACGGCGCATTCAAACAAGTTCCGTCTACATCAAATACCATGCCGTGATAACAACACTTAATGCCACGATCTTGAATCTGCCCATACTCTAGTGAAGCGCCGCGATGAACGCAGTGCGCATGTAAAACCCCAATGCGGCCACTACCATCACGAAACGCTACCAACTCTTCACACAAGATAGTTAAAAATTTTGGTGTGTCGGTTAATTCAATTGACATACAAACTGGATGCCAAAAGCCGCGCATGTACTCGCCTGTTGGCGTGCCAGGACCAACCTCTGTGAGCTCAGGATCATGTCCTGGAACTTTATTTGTGTAGTAGCCACCGTAAGGAACCAATTTCTTGGGTGTTCCAGACCCTGCAGATGCTCCGACCTTTTTCTCCGCTTGTTCCTGTTTACTTGTCATTAATGGTGCTCCTATTGATTCACTAGCTATGTCTAAAACTATTCAATTACTCAAACATATCAGGCTGGTTTTCTTTTAGATAACCCCAGATTGGCTGGAAGTGTAACCAACCAATATACTCACTGCCCACGTGTTCACGGCTGTAACGCGCAGTTTCTGGTGATAACAACACAGGCTTAACGCCTGTTGCCTCAACTATCATCTGCTGTTTGCAGCAACGCTCTAAGGCTATAAACCAGAAAGCTGCAGCCTCAATACTATGACGACTTACTGTTAATAAGCCATGATTGCGATGAATAATCGCTTTCACTTTTTTTAATGAGCCCGCTACGTTATAGCCTGAATTATCCTCAACGGCGACTTGGCCAGCTTGTTCCGCTAAAACCATATGGTCCTCAAAGAATGCTGCGGCATCTTGAGAGATTGGATCTAGTGGTTTACCTAGCGCTGCAAATGCTGTTCCATAGACTGTATGTGCATGACACATAGCCACGATATCAGGATGCTTTTCATGAACCGCTGCGTGCAATACAAATCCAGCACGATTCAATGCATGTTTACCTTCCAAAATATTGCCTTCATGATCTGCCAGGATTAAGTTAGAAACTTTTACTTGATCAAAATGCACGGCCATTGGGTTGGTCCAGTACAAATTTGGATGCTCTGGATCACGAACCGTTAAATGTCCCGCAAATCCATAATCGAAATTTTCTAGGGCAAATGCTCTGCATGCAGCAACCAATCGCTCCTTGAGATGCTGACGCTCCTCAGCAAAGCTTTTGAATTTTGGCTGGTAAGGAAAAATCTGGGATTTGTCTTCAGGTTGATAAATGGACTCTCTGTCGCCCAAGTTCAATTTACGTTCTTTCTCCATTACCGCAGCCATGTGAATTCCTTTTTAAAATGATGCGAATTTGATGCTTTGACTTTATTCAAAACCTAACTAAGCCGTAATCATCAACTTTCCCAAAGGTTTTGACAAACGATAAGTATTCATGAATAGATGAATAAAAATCATGTATATTCTATTTACATGAGAAAAGTACCAAATTATGTTCTTTTGCGGGCTTTTGAGGCCGCTGCACGCCTTGAAAGCTTCACCTTGGCCGCTAAAGAGCTACACCTCACTCAATCAGCCATTAGCCATCAAATTAGAGAACTCGAAGACTATTTTGGTAAGCCACTATTTCTAAGAAAGAATCGCAAAGTAGAACCAACGGCCGAAGGGCGACGTTTTTTAGAGTCACTTTCCAGAGTGTTTGATGTCATTGAAGCGGCATGTAATGAAGTGACACTCGCTCCAAGCTCACAAGTTCTCGCTTTACACTGCTCACCTAGTTTTGCTGCCAAGTGGCTTAGCCCAAGGTTACCGGAGTTCATTAAAAATAATCCCGACATTACTATCCGGCTTACTTCTGGCGCTGAGCCTATTGATCTTTTGCGCAATCAAGAAATTGATATTGCCATCTCCTATCAAGCAACTCATGAAGGCCCCGGAATTACATCTCTATCTCTGGGCGAAGAAAAAATTATGCCGCTGTGTTCGCCAGACTTAATTGATCCTACACTTTCAGTAGAAGAGTTAATGAGTAAGTTAACCCTCATCGAGTCATCACTGAATCACCATACTTGGGAGCGGTGGTTTGAGATTAATCAACTTAAAAATCCATCAAGCCGAAAGATGTCATTTGATCGTGCAGCCCTCTCAGTCTCAGCCGCCGTCGACGGTATAGGGGCCGTACTTGAGAGCGTTCGGTTTGCCGAAAGAGAGCTCTCACGAGGTGAGTTGGTTGAACTCGGCGAGGGAATCTTTTTACCCACTACCGATAGGACTCATTTTTTATCCTATCGCTCGAATACTAAAAACAGTCAAAAAATGAAGCTCTTTAAAGAATGGATATGCATTAAGGCTGGAGTCTCTGCGGAGTGAAATCCCCAGTCTTCCTTTTTATTCTAAGTGGAATCTGCTTTTCTACAGTAGATGCAATGGCCAAGATTCTGGTCCAAGATACTAATCTCATCGCTGTGGTGTGGTCTCGATTTTTTGGTCAATTATTACTTGCGGCTCCGATAGCCTGGTACTTCCTAGGGAAAAATTTCTGGCGTACTCAAAATTTAGGCCTGCAACTCTTTCGCTCTTGCTTGCTTGTCGCAACTGCAGCCTTATTTTTTGCAGGGCTCAATTGGCTGCCTTTAGCTGAGGCATCATCAATTACATTCACCGCTCCAATTTGGGTGGCAATCCTATCAGGGCCTATATTAGGTGAGCGCGTTGGACTAAAAGATTGGTTGGTTGCTGCAATAGGATTCCTGGGCATCCTCTTCATTGCTAGGCCAGGCTCGGCAATTTTTCATTTAGCTGCGATACTACTTGTTTTCATGGCATTTCTCAATGCCATCTTTCAGCTATCCACTAGAAAACTAGTTGAAGACTCGGAATACACTACTTTCTTTTATAGTGGCATCGTTGGGCTTGTGATCTCTACTGTATTACTACCGATTGCGGCTCCACTTCCCACATTACCTGCATATGAATATGCATTATTTGGTTTGATAGGCTTATTTGGCGGAATTGCCCATCTATTGGTTGTACTAGCGTTCTATCAAATGCGACCCTACAAACTAACCCCTTTAGTTTTTTTACAGCTGATCTGGGCAGTTGGCTATGGCTACCTGATTTTTGGTGAACTACCCGATGGCTTAAGCGTCGTTGGCATGATTCTGATTGCCTCTTCAGGGATCTGGCTGATCTGGAACCATCGCACAATATCTACCTAAGACCTAAGCGAATACTTTTTCCATTTCGCGTCGAAATTGAATGGCTTGCTTAGTAGCGTCGTAATCCACATCACTCCAACATACCGGCTTCCCAGATGGAATCTCTTTGTTTAATACCATATTGTGTGCCAAACCAATTGGTAGGGCGCCAAGCTTGAGTGAATCTGTAGCAGTCATCAGCTTTCCGTAAACTGTGAAGCCGCCCTCTCCATCTAATTTCTCACCAGCCTTCAGTGTGCGCTTAGCAGTAGCAACAACATCGCCCCGCCAGTCCCCAGTTGCTCCTGTCGCTTCCCCCCGTACCGCAATACTGGCGACGGAAATACCGAGCTCTAGTCCAATCAGGTGATAGGGCTTATACATTGCGGCATATTTTCCAGTGCTATCCGTTTTAAGGCCATATTGTGCAAAGCAATCAATCACATATTGACTAGGCGCCTCGAACACTGCAAAAACACCCCAACGCAAATCTCTAAATACTGGGCGACCATCTCTCTCCACTGAAGATACCACTTCGACAGTTCCTTTTTGCTTCAGGATGCCGCCTTCAGATACAGGACGGAAGATATTTGGCAGGTCATCAACCCCACAAGGCGGAAACTCTAAACCGTTACTTGGGGGGATGAGGTTACAGGCATTCGATACTGCAGCCATTTCTAGTGCAGATTTTGTCCCATCCAAAAATGAATTAAACATTTGTGCATTGAAGTCACCACCAGCAACTTGTTCCTCAGAAAATCCATAATGTCCCCAGACAGTATCGGGCGTGGCCTGGTGATAGATAGGTAAATATTTAGTGCCTTTACCTGCACACACCACGTCTAAGCCAATCGTCCTTGCCCAATCTACTAATTCTGCGATGAGTGCCGGCTGATCTCCAGAAGCCATCGAGTAAATCACACCAGCCTCTGCCGCCTTACGTGCCAATAAAGGGCCTGCCAATACATCTGCCTCTACGTTAACCATGATGATGTGCTTGCGATGTTCAAAACAAAGTAGAGCGTGACGAATGCCGGCTGCTGGACTGCCTGTGGAATCGATCACGATATCAATGTGCTCACTAGCTATCATTTTCTCTGCATCGTCAGTCACAAAGGTGGCGCCTGACTTAGCGGCCTCTTGTAATGAGGATGCACTATAACGAGGGGCATCCCAACCTACCCGCGCAAGCGATTCTTTTGCACGAGCAGGAGATAAATCAGCGATCGCAAGCAAATGAATGCCTGGGGTGCGAGGCGCCTGCGAAAGATACATGGATCCGAACTTACCAGCGCCAATAATCCCCACACGCACGGGATTGTTGTTAGCTGCGCGTGCTTTGAGCTTTTGAATAAGGGACATCTGAGCATCTCCAGAAAATTTGGTAATAATAAATAATAAAGTGATCGTAAGGTATCAAGTGAAAGATTATTCTTTCAATGATGCTTGCACTACCTTATAAATACTGCTCGCATTAACGCCGAAATACTCTCGCAATGCTGCCCTCGTATCACTTCTACCGAAACCATCGGTGCCGAGCGTAATATATCCTCTACCTTTAGGAATATATGCGCGTATGCTTTCTGGAAGTGCATGTACGTAGTCAGTAGCAGCCACAATCGGACCCCGACCTTGAGCCAGCAACTCTGAAATATATGCTTGCGTATTATTAATATCCCCTGAGAGTCTTGCCTGCTCCCTTAATTTGCCATCTCGAGACAATTCGCTCCAACTAGTGACGCTAAAGATATCGATATTGATACCAGCATTAGCAAGCTTATCAGCTGCCTTCAGAACCTCAGTCATGATCGCACCAGACCCTAATAGACTTACACAAGACTTACCATCACCGTTGACAGCCTTGATAGTCCTGAATTTATAGCAGCCACGAATCACGCCATCGGCTGCATTCTCAGGTAAATCAGGCTGAGCATAATTTTCATTCATGAGAGTGATGTAATAGAACAAATCTTTTTGGTCAACTAACATGTCGCGCATTCCTTGATTCACTATTACTGATAACTCACCAGCAAAGGCTGGATCATATGCTTTGCAATTAGGAATCGTTGCCGCTACCAGCTGACTACTGCCATCTTGATGTTGCAGGCCCTCACCACCCAATGTGGTTCTGCCAGAGGTTGCGCCCAATAAAAATCCTCTGGCCCGTTGATCTGCTGCCGCCCAAATAGCATCACCAATTCTCTGAAAGCCAAACATGGAGTAATAGATGTAAAAAGGCAGCATTGCAATTCCGTGAACGCTGTAACTTGTTGCTGCAGCAGTCCAGCTGGCAATCGCACCTGCCTCACTAATACCCTCCTCCAAGATTTGTCCATCTAATGCCTCGCGATAGCTTAGTACTGAACCAATATCTTCTGGCTCATAGCGTTGACCAACACTAGAGTAAATACCAACCTGTTTAAATAAATTGGCCATACCAAATGTGCGTGCTTCATCAGCAACAATCGGCACAACCCGAGGCCCCAGCCCTTTGTCTTTCAGCAGGTTTCCAAGCATACGCACAAAGGCCATTGTGGTAGACATCTCTTTATTTTCTGGCTTAATCGCAAATGCTGCATATGAATTGATATCTGGGACATTTAATTTGTCGCATTCTGAATACCGCTTAGGTAGGTGCCCACCAAGCTTATTGCGCTGTTTTTTTAGATATTGCAGCTCTTCACTATTCTCATCAGGCCTAAAGAAAGTCAGGCTTGTTGCCTGCTCATCAGTTAATGGCAAATTAAAACGATTCCGATACTCAATTAATGCTTCATCATCCAGTTTTTTCTGGCTATGCGTCGTCATCTTGCCTTGGCCAGCATTACCCATACCGTAACCTTTTTTAGTATGAGCCAAGATTACGGTTGGCTGACCAGCATGATTGGCTGCAGCTTGATAAGCCGCATGAATTTTGACTAAATCATGCCCACCTCTTTTTAATCGATCAATCTGCTCATCTGTCATGCCTTGAGCAAGACGAGCCAACTCTTCATTTTGGCCAAAGAAATTTTTTCGATTAAAGCTGCCATCTTTTGCAGCAAATGTTTGCATTTGACCGTCAACAGTTTGAGCAAAAGCCTTCACTAGTGCTCCCTCGGTATCCCTAGCAAATAGTCCATCCCAATCACTACCCCAAACTAATTTAATCACGTTCCAACCAGCACCACGAAACAGTTTTTCTAACTCATCAATAATCCTGCCGTTGCCACGTACTGGACCATCTAGGCGTTGCAAGTTGCAATTGACTACCCAAACCAAGTTATCCAGCTTTTCTCTAGAAGCTAATGTCAGTGCACTCATACTTTCTGGCTCATCCATCTCACCATCACCAAATACACCCCATACTTTTCTAGTTGAGCAATCTAATAATTTGCGATCACTGAGGTAGCGCATAAAGCGTGCATGATAAATAGAGCTAATTGGGCCAATCCCCATGGAGCCAGTTGGAAACTGCCAGAAATCAGGCATCAACCAAGGATGTGGGTAACTTGATAAACCTCTTACGCCTGACTCAGGGGCAGTAATTTCCCGCCTGTAATGCGCAAGATCATTTTCGGTAAGTCTTCCTTCTAAATACGCGCGCGCATATACGCCTGGAGCACTATGCGGCTGGAAGAAAACCAAGTCTCCACGATCTTTAGCATCTCCATACTCAGTTCTTGCGCGGAAAAAATGATTAAACCCAACCTCAAATAAATCTGCAGCACTAGCATAGCTAGCAATGTGCCCACCTAGCTCACCATAGGCTTCATTCGCTTTAGCTACCATAGCTAGAGCATTCCACCTCATCAATGAGGCTAGCTTTTCTTCAATTGCTAAATCCCCAGGAAATGGAGGTTGCTCATCTACGGGTATTGAATTGATATAGGGTGTAACTAAATTAGGCACCCAATTAATTTGCTTTTTGTTGGCAAGCTGTATCAAGTTATCCAAAATAAACTTGGCGCGCACACTATCGCCAGAGGCTAGCAAATCCATAAACGCCTCGTTCCACTCTGCAGTTTCTGCAGGATCGGTATCGATATGCTCAAGATTTAAATATTTTTTAATATCGGGGGCGTTCATAAAAAATTCCTCTGTAACTTTTGATCTTGTAAATTCATAACATCGCCCTACGAAAATCGCCCAATAACTGGGTGAGATGTGTAGTGAAGTGTGTTGCTAGGGCGCCATCAATGACTCGATGATCAGCAGTCATAGAAAGGGGGCAAATCAAACGTGGAACAAATTGCACACCATTCCATTTAGGCTTGATGACGGACTTATTCACAGCCAAAATAGCTACTTCAGGCGCATTCACAATCGGCGCGCAATAAGTGCCACCGATGCCACCCAATGAAGAGATCGTAAAGGAGGCGCCCTGCATTTGGTCGGGCTTGAGCCTTCCTTCTTTGGCCAGCATAGCTAGGTTAGCCGTCTCTTTTGCAATCTCATGAATACCCTTTTGATCCGCATTGCGAATCACTGGAACAAGCAAACCGCCTTCGGTATCCACTGCAAATCCAATGTGAAAATATTTTTTCAGGATGAGATCCTCACCATTAAGTGAAGAATTAAATACTGGATATTTCTCAAGGGCAACTACTACAGCCTTGATCAGGAATGCCAATAAAGTGATCTTCATCCCTTCTTGCTGATTCTCTTGATTTAATGTTGCACGAAACTCCTCAAGATCAGTAATATCAGCATCATCGTGATAAGTTACCGCTGGAATCATGACCCAATTACGCGCCAGATTAGCTGCCGATACTTTCTGAATACGACTACGAGCTTGGCGCTCTATCTCTCCGAACTTAGTAAAGTCAACTTTAGGCCAAGGTAAAAAATTAAATCCTGCAATGCCTTGAGCAGTCTGTACAGATGAACTCTCTCTTGCCAACATTGAGCGCTTAATAAATTGCTGAATGTCCTCTTTGGTAATTCGACCTCGTTGCCCACTGCCTCGAACCTGCTGAATATCGACACCAAATTCACGGGCGAATTTTCTTGTTGAAGGGCCAGCCCAAAATTCACAATGAATGATGGCTTGATCCTTTTGGACTCCTGGAGATAGAAACGCAATTTCAATACCCACAACCCCTCCAAAGATTTACAGCTTTATCTAAGGCTTTATTTTGTTGGATTACAGCCAAAATAGGATGCTAATTATTGGTCATATATGATAATTTTTAGCATAATATGCTGAAATAAGTCATTTTTAAGGAATTTTATGAAGCTAGATGTGATAGATATCAGAATTTTGAATGAGCTTCAAAATGATAGTGCCCATAGCAATGTAGAACTCGCTAAGCGGGTTCACCTATCCCCATCCCCTTGCCTCATGCGTGTCAAAGCACTTAAAGATAAAGGCGTGATCAGAAACTATGTTGCATTAGCAGACCCAAAGCTCTTGGGACTTGGATTAAACGTCTTTATTTCTATTAGTCTTAAAGAACAATCTAAACAAGCTTTAGGAGATTTTGAGCAACGAATCTCTGAACACGATGAGGTGATGGAATGCTATCTCATGACTGGAGATAGCGATTATCTGATTCGTGTAGCAGTGGCTGATATGGGTGCGCTGGAAAAATTCATCCTAGAGCAACTAACGCCAATTCCTGGGATTGAAAAAATTCGCTCTAGCTTTGCCTTAAAACAAGTGCGTTATAAAACTGCTTTACCATTACCCAAGTAAATGCAGGGCAATATAAGATTTATCCGAGACATTCATTAGAAAGAAAGCAATGCCACAAATACATAATAAAGTTGCACTTGTCACCGGAGCTGGCGTAGGCATCGGAAGGGCGGCAGCTAAAGCCCTTCTCAAAGGTGACTACAAAGTTGTACTGACTGGACGCAATCTAGAAAAGCTAGAAAAAGCAATTATTGATATTGGTGGAACAAGCGAAAATTGCCTTGCGATCACTTGTGATGTTGGTCAGCCAGATCAAGTAAAGAAATTATTTGCTGCCCTAAAAGAACGTTTTGGGCGCATAGATGTGCTCTTCAATAATGCAGGCATCGGTGCGCCAGCAATTCCAATGGAGGACCTTACTTACGAACAATGGATGAATGTGGTCAATTCCAACCTCTGCGGCGCTTTTTTATGCTCACAGGCGGCGATCCGCATGATGAAAGCTCAATCTCCTCAAGGCGGCCGAATTATCAATAACGGCTCTATTTCCGCCCATGCACCTAGGCCAATGTCGGCTCCATACACAGCAACTAAACATGCGATTAGTGGTCTTACAAAAACAATTGCTCTAGATGGTCGTCCATTTAATATTGCTTGCGGGCAAATCGATATTGGTAACGCTGCAACAGAAATGACTGAACGTATGGCTGCTGGAATTATGCAGGCTGATCAATCAATCAAAGTTGAGCCACGCATGGATGTAGATCATGTTGGAGAGGCTGTCCTGCATATGGCACAACTACCACTAGAGAGTAATATTCTCTCGATGACTATCATGGCGACCAACATGCCTTTTGTAGGTAGAGGTTGATGAGTGGTCGGTAGTTATGCGATTTTCTTCAGCGTCTTAGAGTAACGCTCTGCATTTATGACGTAGCGTCTAGCAATATCTCCAATACTGGCAATTTGCTCTGGAGACAGCGTCTTTACGGCCTTAGCGGGTGAGCCAATAATCATTGAGCCCTCTGGAAACTCTTTACCCTCAGTCACTAGGGCTCCAGCACCAACCAAACAGTTTTTACCAATCTTGGCGCCATTCAAGATGACTGCGCCAATACCAATCAAACTACCATCGCCAATTTGACAGCCATGAAGCATGACTTGATGTCCAACGGTAACGTTCTTTCCAAGAATGAGAGGATAGCCAGGGTCAGTATGCAAAATAGAGGCATCTTGCACATTACTACCCTCGCCAATTTGTATCAGGTCATTATCGCCACGGATCACGACCTTGGGCCACACACTTGCATTTTTGTGAAGCTCAACTCTACCAATCACTTCTGCGCTCTCGGCAACCCAAGCTCCATCGTCTAAGCGGGGAGTATTTCCATCTAGTTCAAATATAGCCATGACTCATTATAGGTAATGGCTATATTTATGACAGCCTACCAGTTGGACTCGCGATCAGGAGAAGAAGAAATCCGGTGAATACTTAAGTCAGCACCTTCGTACTCTTCTTCTTGTGACATCCTGATACCTAAAATAGCTTTTAGCAAACCATAGACCACAAAACCACTGACGAGAGCAATGGCAACCCCCAAGCCAGTTCCAATCAACTGCCCCAAGAAAGTCACTCCGCCAAGACCGCCCAGTGCTTTTGCACCAAAAATGCCCGCAGCCAAGCCTCCCCATAAACCGCATAAACCATGTAGTGGCCAGACGCCCAACACGTCATCAATCTTCCAGCGGTTTTGTACTAAGGTAAACATATAGACAAATAGGGCGCCAGCAATTAAGCCAACTACCAAAGCGCCCATCGGGTGCATTAAATCTGAGCCAGCACAAACTGCTACCAAGCCAGCTAAAGGCCCGTTGTAAGTAAAGCCTGGATCATTGCGGCCAATAACCCATGCAGCTAAAGTGCCGCCAACCATCGCCATAAGGGAATTCATAGCTACTAAACCACTGATTTTATCTATCGTCTGTGCACTCATGACGTTAAATCCAAACCAACCTACTGCCAAAATCCAAGCGCCCAATGCCAAGAATGGAATGCTAGATGGTGGATGCGCCGCAACGTTACCATCCTTGGTATAGCGACCGCGACGAGCACCCAAGAGAATGACAGCTGGCAATGCGATCCAACCACCTACCGCGTGCACCACAACTGATCCCGCAAAGTCATGAAACTCCTCGCCAGTCAGCGTCTTAATCCAAGCTTGAATACCGTAATGCTGATTCCAGGCAATACCTTCAAAGAAGGGGTAAATGAAACCCACCAGAATAAAAGTAGCAATTAGTTGGGGATTGAACTTCGCACGCTCTGCAATACCGCCAGAGATAATGGCTGGAATAGCGGCAGCAAAAGTCAGCAAGAAAAAGAATTTGACTAGTTCATAACCATTTTTCTCAGCCAAGATTTCAGCGCCAGAGAAAAAGTCAACGCCGTAAGCAATGCTGTAACCAATAAAGAAATAGGCAATGGTTGACACTGCAAAGTCCACCAAGATTTTGACCAAAGCATTGACTTGATTCTTTTTGCGTACAGTGCCGAGCTCAAGAAATGCAAATCCTGCATGCATAGCCAAGACCATGATTGCACCGAGCAAAATAAATAAGACATCACTGCCTGATTTCAAAGTTTCCACCAAAATACCCCCCATGTTTTTTGCATCATTATGGGGAATATTAAGACCGAATTTGCTCATTAATGCACTTATTTAGTGCAATTTGCTGCCTTGAATATGGTTTATTAAGAAATTTACATACACCCAAGGGAGAACCCATGAAAAAAGTATTAGTTTTACTAGCCGCCATAGGCACATTTTCTGGATTAGCCCATGCTCAAGAAAAAATTCAGGTTTTGAGCACACAAGAGCTTGTAAACACTTGTAAATTGCCAGCGAGCCCTGAATCCCGCAGCTTTTGCGTAGGCTATATAACCGCTATTTACGACACTTATTTGGCTACACGTCACCCACAGCGCGCAAAGCCTTACATTTGTGTAAAGCAACCAGCACCATCACGTGACGAAGTCATTGGTGAATTTGTGAAGTTTGGACAATCCGATCAACAGACTGCTGATAAACCTGCAGCAGGTGTTTTCTTGGGCTTCTTGGCGTCACGCTTCCCTTGTGCCAAAAAATAATCTAAGCCACCAAGTTATCTAGCCAATTCAATCTATAGACTAAGGAATAGTTGATATGAAAAAAATTATTGTTATTACTGCCGCAACTTTAGTAATCGCAGGCTGCTCCAACATGAGCAATACAGAACAACGCACTTTATCTGGCGCTAGCATTGGTGCAGCCGCTGGTGCAGTTGGCACAGCCATTTTCCACGGCAACCCAATCTGGGGTGCAGTTGGTGGCGCAGCAGTTGGTGCAGCTTCTGGTTACGTATACGATGCCTATAAAAAAGAGCAGGCTTCTGAGTACAACTCTGGATACAACGCTGGGAAAAATAATCAACCTGCTAAAGCTCCGCAGTAATACTAGACTTTTCTAGTAGTAAGGAAATAAAAAAAACCCGACCTGCGTAATGCGAGTCGGGTTTTTCTTTAGAGCTTCAGCCCATTAAGCAAGTAAAAGCTGATTGATACGCTTTACATAAGCCGCCGGATCATTCAATTGACCGCCTTCAGCCAAGAGGGCCTGATCAAACAAGACCTGAGTCCATTCATCAAAGTGCTGGTCATCGGATTTCAGCTTCAGTAGCAAAGGATGCTCCGGGTTGATTTCCAAAATAGGCTTAGTATCCGGCGCCTGCTGACCTGCAGCTTTAAGCATACGTAATAAGTTTCCGGAGAGCTCGTTCTCATCAGAGACTAAGCATGCTGGAGAATCAGTCAAGCGGAAGGTCACGCGCACATCCTTCACCTTGTCTTCTAAGGCCGCTTTCATGCGATCGAGCAAGTCCTTGAAATTCTTTTCAGTCTCTTCATGCTCTTTCTTTTCCTTTTCATCACTGAGGCTGCCGAGATCAAGTCCGCCTTTTGCTACCGAGGTCATCTGCTTAGCATCAAACTCAGTAAAGAAAGAAAGCATCCATTCGTCTACTCGATCGGTGAGTAGTAACACTTCGATACCCTTCTTGCGGAAGATCTCCAAATGCGGACTATTTTTAGCAGCATTAAAAGTATCGCCAGTGACGTAATAGATCTTGTCCTGACCTTCCTTCATGCGTGCAATGTATTCAGCCAAGGAAACAGTTTGATCCGCAGAATCCATGTGTGTACTTGCAAAACGCAAGAGCTTTAGGATGCGTTCTTGATTTGGCTGATCTTCACCAATACCTTCTTTAAGCACTTGTCCAAACTGAGTCCAGAAGGTGCGGTACTTTTCTTTTTTAGCATCGTCATCGCTATTGGCTAGATCCTCCAACATGCTCAGGACGCGCTTAGTGGAACTTTCACGAATAATTTTGACATCACGTGATTCCTGCAGAATTTCACGGGAAACGTTTAAAGGCAGATCTGTTGAATCAACAACACCAGTGACAAAGCGTAAATACATAGGCATTAATTGCTCAGCATCATCCATGATGAATACCCGCTTCACATACAACTTGATACCGCCCCGCTTATTACGATCCCACAAATCAAAAGGTGCACGTGCGGGTACATACAGTAGTTGCGTAAATTCACTACGGCCTTCAACCCTATTCAGGGAATGGCACAGGGGATTTTCGTAGTCGTGAGACAAGTGCTTATAAAACTCGTCATACTGCTCTTGCGTGATCTCCGATTTAGAGCGCGCCCATAAAGCGCTGGACTGGTTAATACTCTCCAGCTCATCTTTAATTACTTGTTCTTTTTTATCTGCATCCCACTCTTCTTTATTCATCTGAATCGGCAAAGAGATGTGATCAGAGTACTTACGAATAATTGACTTGAGCTTATGCGTGGAGAGAAAATCATCCTCGCCTTCACGTAAATGCATCTTGATCGATGTTCCCCGTTGTGGGCGGTCAATGCTTTCTACTGTAAATTCGCCAGAACCATCAGACTCCCAACGGACCCCATCGGTCGCCGGCAGACCAGCGCGACGTGTCTCTACAGTAATACGGTCGGCCACAATAAATGCCGAATAAAAACCTACGCCAAACTGACCAATCAAAGCGGCATCTTTTTGTTGATCGCCAGAAAGCTTAGAGAAAAATTCTTTCGTACCAGAGCGAGCAATAGTGCCCAAGTTAGCAATGGCTTCATCGCGGCTCATGCCAATGCCGTTGTCAGCAATAGTCACGGTCCTGGCAGCCTGATCAAAACTGACGTTGATCTTCAGATCAGGATCATCACCATACCAATCGGGATGCTCGATCCCCTCAAAGCGGAGCTTGTCTGAGGCATCAGACGCATTTGAAATTAACTCACGGAGAAAAATTTCCTTGTTGGAATACAAGGAATGAATCATCAGTTGTAAAAGTTGTTTTACCTCGGCCTGAAAGCCTAAAGTTTCTTTACTAGCTACAGTCATGCGTATTTCCTCTTCCCTCATTAATCAATGAACATCACCTCTAGTAAATGGGGCTTATTTCATACATTTCAAGATCCACACAATGAGAAATTTAACTCTAATGTGGCTTTGAATGTTTCTCCGCTACAGGCAATTCAGCCTTCTTCCAAGCACTAAAACCGCCTTCTAGATGACAAATGCTTGGCACCCCCATTTTTTGAAGGGTTTCAGTTGCTAAAGCAGAGCGCCATGCAGATGCGCAATAAAGCACTATACGCTTGCCTTCACCAAAAATAGGCTTGTAATAAGGACTATCTGGGTCAACCCAAAATTCCAGCATGCCACGAGGCGCATGAATTGCACCTGGAATCATGCCATCACGCTCCAATTCCCTTACATCCCGAATATCTACAAATACTGTGTTTTGATCATCTAGAAATTGTTGCGCTTGCTCTAAGGGCACAGTCTCAATTTGAGCCATCGCATTGGCAATTAATTCTTGATAACCCAATTTCAATTTCATCCAAATCTCCTAAATTGCTAATACTTTTATTTGATCATTCTTAAGGGTCTTATATCAATTCCGCCCTGATAATATGTAGCTATGAACTTTACCCCTACCGAGCTTGGTGCTAGCGTTATTTTTGCCATTGCAGTGCTCCATACCTTTTGCACTTCATATTTTGAAGCGCTTGCTAAAAAATCTCCAAAGCATGCGGGCTTATGGCATCTTCTTGGCGAAGTAGAAATCGTTTTTGGATTTTGGGCGGCTATCCTCATTATTTTTATATGGCTTGCCAATGATCTCGCCACAGCAAAAGAGTACGCCAGCAAACGCAATTTCACCGAACCGCTATTTGTTTTTGCCATTATGGTGGTCGCCGGTAGCAAACCGATTTTGCACTTTGCAACCCAGCTGCTACACAAACTCGGCAAGGTAATTCAACTCGTCTTGCGTAGCAAGCAAGCTCCCACGCTCTATTTCTTGACCCTGAGCATCACGCCCCTACTAGGCTCACTCATTACTGAACCTGCAGCAATGACGCTAGCAGCATTCTTATTACGAGATTTGGTCTATCGCCATAAATGCTCAACTCCACTTCTATTCGGTACTCTGGGTGTGCTATTTGTCAATATTTCGATCGGTGGCACGCTAACAAATTTTGCCGCACCGCCTGTACTGATGGTCGCTTCCACTTGGGGTTGGAGCAGTGCTTTCATGTTTGCCAATTTTGGCCTTGAAGCGATGATCGCCATTTTTATCAACACCACAATCGTAACGCTGCTCTTTCGTAAGCAATTAGTTGAGCCTACGAGTAAAGCTGATCACGTTCGCATTCCGCTCACCATTACAGCCATTCATCTACTCTTTTTACTGGGCATTGTGGGCTTTGCACATGACCCAGTCATATTCATATGGCTGCTACTCTTTTTCATTGGCTACACCACTGCCTATCCAAAACATCAAAACCCACTGATTTTGCGGGAGGCTTTATTAGTTGGATTCTTCTTGGCCGGACTCGTAGTGCTTGGCGGACTGCAAGGTTGGTGGTTACAACCTATTCTGGAAACGATGAGTCCTACCGCAGTGTTTTATGGAAGTCTGGCATTAACAGCGATTACTGATAATGCCGCGCTCACCTATTTAGGCTCATTAGTACAAGGCACTTCCCCAGAATTCAAGCTAGCTCTGGTTGGCGGCGCAGTAGCGGGCGGCGGCCTAACCGTCATTGCCAACGCCCCAAATCCAGCTGGTATTGCTATTTTGCGCAGTTACTTCCCCAATGCGGCCGTTTCTGCAGGCTTACTGTTGGTAGCCGCCATTCCACCAACCATAGTCGCGATTCTGACCCTACGTTTGCTCTAAACCACTTATCCCGTAAAATCTGAGCTTCGCCCCCAGCTATAAACCTGAGAACGGCATATGAAAAAGCTCTATATCAAAACCTTTGGCTGTCAAATGAACGAGTACGACTCGGGCAAGATGGCCGACCTCCTGCATGCCAATGAAGGCATGGTCATGACTGACACCCCTGAAGATGCAGACGTGGTTCTATTGAACACTTGCTCGATTCGTGAAAAAGCCGAAGACAAAGTATTTTCAGATTTAGGTCGTCTGCGTGAGCTCAAGAAAACCAAACCCAATTTATTAATTGGCGTTGGCGGCTGCGTTGCTAGCCAGGAAGGTCAACAAATTATTAGTAGAGCTCCCTATGTGGATGTGGTCTTCGGCCCACAAACGCTACATCGCTTGTCTGATCTCATTACACAACGTCGCGAAACTGGCAGGCCTCAAGTGGATATCTCTTTTCCAGAAATAGAAAAGTTTGATCATCTACCCGCCTCTCGTCAAACTCGCGGCTCGGCTTATGTTTCCATCATGGAAGGCTGCTCAAAGTACTGTAGCTACTGTGTGGTTCCCTACACTCGCGGTGAAGAAGTATCGCGTCCCTTTAATGATGTATTAACTGAAGTGGCTGGCCTTGCAGCTCAAGGAGTCAAAGAAATTGTCTTGCTCGGTCAAAATGTGAATGCTTATCTTGGTAAGATGGGTGGCACGGAAGAGATTGCAGACTTTGCACTACTGATTGAATACATTGCAGAAATACCCGGCGTTGAAAGAATTCGTTTCACTACGAGCCACCCAAAAGAATTTACCCAGCGCTTGATTGATGTCTACGCAAAAGTTCCTAAGCTGGTGAGTCACTTGCATCTACCAGTTCAACATGCATCCGACTCCATTTTATCTGCAATGAAACGTGGCTATACCGCCCTAGAGTACAAAAGTATTATTCGCAAGATGCGCGCTGTGAGGCCCGACCTGACGCTCTCTAGCGACTTCATTGTGGGCTTTCCAGGTGAGACGGATGAAGACTTTGCAAAACTACTCAAAATGGTTGAAGAACTCAATTTTGATAATAGCTTTTGCTTTATCTTCAGCGCACGTCCAGGCACACCCGCAGCCAATTTGAGTGATGACACCCCTTATGAGGTCAAACTTAAGCGACTTCAAACCTTGCTAGCACTAGTTGAATCACAAGCAAATCAGATTAGTAAAAATATGCTGGGTAATACCGAGCGCGTTCTAGTTGAAGGTCTAGCAAAAGATGGTGTGAACCTACAAGGTCGCGCTACCAATAATCGGGTGATTCACTTTACTGCGCCAGATGCAGATATCGAATCACTCATCGGTCAAATGGTAGACATTCGAATCACTGAAGTACTCAATTACACCCTCCGAGGCGATCTCATCAGTGAGCTCACTTCTACGTACGTCCATTAAGATGACAGGCAAGCAATCATCCCCCTCTAAATTAGAGATTGATATTCAGTTTGCCAGTACTGCAATTGAAGAAAAAGTGTTGGCAATTGCTTCTCAAGCAGTAATCAAAAAATGGGTGAAGGCAACGATTCAATTAAATGGGCTAATCACCTTACGCTTTGTTAATAGATCTGAAGGAAAAAAACTCAATTTTGCCTTTCGCAATAAAGACTATGCGACTAATGTCCTCACTTTTCCATACGAGCTCAGCAACCAGACTTTGACTGCCGACATTATTTTTTGCCTCCCTGTGATTCAAAAAGAGGCGTCAGAACAAAGTAAAGCTATGAAAGCCCACTTAGCCCATCTGATTATTCATGGCTGCTTACATGCTCAAGGCCTTGACCATGAGAGCGATAAAGAAGCGAAGAAAATGGAAGGTAAGGAAATTACCCTTCTAAAGTTCTTAGGCTTTGCAAATCCCTACGCACCCATTTAATGCGTCCTTGACACCTCCTTCATTGAATTTACTTATTTCTGCGATATTCTTGCCATATGCCTGACCCCAATAAATCCCTTTTAGAGCGCTTGGCTGAATTTTTAACGCCACAGCCAACCAGCCCAGCCGAACGTCGCCAAGAACTAATCGATACTCTCAGGGAAGCCCAGACAGAGGGTTTAATTGATGCAGATGCCCTCTCTATGATTGAGGGGGTATTTCAGGTAGGTCAATTATGTGCTCGCGATATTTTGATTCCCAGAGCGCAGATTGACTGGATTGACATTAGCCAGCCCTTATCAGAAATTATCAAAAGTGTAATTACTGCCGCTCACTCACGCTTCCCAGTATTTGAAGGCACCCGCGATAATGTCATCGGCACTTTGCTAGCAAAAGATTTATTGCGTCACTCCAGTGAAAAAGATTTTCAGGTACGTGACTGGCTCCGTCCTGCCGTATTTATTCCTGAATCTAAGCGCTTAAGCGTGTTGCTACGGGACTTCAAAGACAACCGCAATCACCTAGCTATTGTCGTAGATGAATACAGTAGTGTTGCAGGTGTCATTACGATTGAAGACGTGCTTGAGCAAATTGTTGGTGATATTGAAGATGAGCACGATATTGATGAAGAGGCAGATAATCTGATTTCTTTAGACAATGGCGATATTCGCGTAAAAGGCATTACTGAGCTCGAGCAATTTAATGAGACCCTGGGTACGCAATTTGAAGTTGACGGCATTGAAACGGTTGCCGGTTTAGTCATTCAACATCTTGGTCGAGTACCGAAGATGGGTGAACTGATCAAAATCGACGGAGTTGAATTTGAAGTTCAGCGTGCTGATCCAAGACAAATTCATATTCTGCTTGCGCGACAACTGCCCAAAAAGCCTGACTAAGGATTGCCTTGATTGATCGCCTACTGCCAAGGCTTAGCGGCAACATCGGCTATCTGATGTTGTTTACTCTTGGTGCAATACTGGCGAGTGTTGCAGAACTACCTTTAGGTGGATGGATTCAGATTCCGATCCTCAGTCTAATTTGGTGGCAAATTACAAAACATCAATCCACTTCTTTTAAGAGTACATTTTTCCTGGGGCTGTCATTTGGCCTTGGCTACTTCGTACTAGGGCTTTGGTGGATCTTCATTAGCCTGCATGACATTGGCGGGATGAATGTCATACTCTCCTGCACTGCAGTTTTCCTATTGGCTGGCTTATTGGCTATCTTTTTCGCTTGCGCCTGCCTCACATTACATTTTTCAAAGGGGCTATTTTTTCCAGGCCTACTTTTAGCGTCAAGCTGGGTAGCAACAGAATATTTTCGCGGCATACTCTTTACTGGCTTTCCTTGGATGGGCCTAGGAGAGGCTCAAGTCTATGGTCCTTTTGCACCAGTTGCCCCATATTTAGGTGGACTGGGATGTACGTTTTTTGCAGTGTTGGCGTCTCGGCAATTACTCTTCTTGAGATCACACTTCAAAGCCAGCTCAATTTCTGTGCTGTCTCTAATCGTACTGAGTCAACTATTAAGCTTTTGGTCTTTTACAAAGCCTACCGGCGATCCTCTCACTGTAGAACTCATTCAGGGAAACATTGCTCAAAGCTTAGTCTTTAAACCAGAGGGTATGCTGCAACAAATTGCGTTTTATAAATCTGCAATGCTCGATTCGCAAGCAGACTTGGTAGTATCTCCAGAAACAGCCTTACCATGGCCTGAGACCAATTTACCCACAGGTACCCTAGAAGATCTACAGGACTTTGCAGTCAACAATAAGCGCTTCCTTTTATTTGGTATTTTGGGGCGGTACTTTAATCCCGCAGATGGAAGAGAATTCTCCAATCGAGCAATCGGCTTTAGTCCAAGTAATCCGCCTTATCGTTACGACAAGTCGCATCTGGTTCCTTTTGGAGAATTTATTCCCCCAGGGTTTCGTTGGTTTGTAAATGCATTTAGCGTGCCATTGAGTGACTTTTCCAGAGGATCTCAAAATCAACCCCTCTTCTTGATTAACAGAGAGGGGCAGTTGCCACTCTATGCAGCCATTACTATTTGCTATGAGGATGTATTTGGTGATGAGCTGGCTACACGTTTACGCAATAGCAAAGAATCAGCCAATCTCTTTATCAATATGACAAACCTCGCCTGGTTCGGGGATTCTCAAGCACCAACACAACAATTACGACTTTCACAATTACGCTCTCTAGAAACAGGTCTTCCTGCATTACGAGCAACCAATACTGGGATCACGGCAGTACTGGGACCAGATGGCAAAATTTTGGCAGAACTCTCCAAATTCACCGAGGGCATCTTAAAGACCAGTATTCAGGCCTACTCAGGCACTACTCCTTATGTACTTTGGGGAAATGCACCTATATTGAGCCTTTCTTGCCTCTTACTCCTCTTGGGCCTGATTCGCCAAAAAAGTATCTATTCGTAATTTCCTAGTTCACCAGCTTAGCCATGTAAAATCAAAGGCTTAGCCAGGTACATCATGCTTACTTTTCAGCAAATCATTCTCAAGCTTCAAGATTACTGGGACCAACAAGGTTGCGCCCTATTGCAACCTATTGACCTTGAGGTCGGTGCCGGTACATCGCATACAGCCACTTTCTTGAGGGCCATTGGCCCCGAGCCATGGAAAGCTGCTTACGTCCAGCCTTCACGCAGACCCAAAGACGGTCGCTACGGAGAAAATCCGAATCGCCTGCAGCACTACTACCAATACCAAGTAGTACTAAAGCCTGCGCCAGAAAATATTCTTGAGCTCTACTTAGGCTCGCTGGCCGCCTTGGGTCTTGATCTTCAAAAGAACGATGTGCGTTTTGTTGAGGATGATTGGGAAAATCCAACTTTAGGTGCTTGGGGCTTAGGCTGGGAGGTCTGGCTCAACGGCATGGAAGTGACGCAGTTCACCTATTTCCAGCAAGTGGGCGGCATTGACTGCAAACCTGTTTTGGGCGAAATCACCTACGGTATTGAGCGCTTGGCAATGTATATCCAAAATTGCTCCAACGTATACGACCTCGTTTGGGCTGACGGTATCTCTTACGGTGATGTGTATCACCAGAATGAAGTAGAACAGTCTTGCTACAACTTTGAGCACTCCAATACCGATCTATTGTTCGCCAACTTTACCAATTACGAAAGTGAAGCGAAGCGCTTGATGGAGGTGCCATTAGCCTTACCCGCTTATGAAATGGTACTCAAAGCTGGACATGCTTTTAACTTACTTGACGCCCGTGGCGCTATCTCGGTTACCGAGCGTGCAGCCTATATCGGACGTATCCGCAATCTCTCGCGCGCAGTAGCGCAGGCTTACTTTGAGTCTCGTGAGAAGTTGGGTTTCCCGATGTGCCAACGTCAATCCAAAGCCTAAGTAGCTCGATCCAATTATGAGTACACCGAATTCCGCCCCTCAATCAGACAACCTTCTGATTGAGTTGTTTACCGAAGAGCTTCCACCAAAATCATTGCGCCGCTTAGGCGATGCTTTTAGTGAAGGTATTTATTCAACTCTAAAAGCTGCTGGACTCTTGCGTGAAAACTCTCTTGCGATTGGCTATGCAACACCGCGTCGCCTTGCTGTTCAAATTACTCATGTCTTGAGCCAAGCTCCAGACTATCCAGTACGTGAAAAATTACTCCCAACTAGCATTGCTTTTGATGCTGATGGAAAGCCAACTGCACCACTGCAAAAGAAATTGGCCTCTTTGGGCTATGCAGATATTGACCTCTCCACCTTAGAAAAAGCGGGCGAAGGTAAGAATGAAGCCCTATATCTTAATGTCATCGCCAAAGGTGCGGCATTAGAGCAAACTGCTCAACAAGCCCTCGAGCAAACACTGGGCAAATTACCCATTGCCAAAATGATGCACTATCAAGTGCTACAAAAAAATGGTGAACTAGCAGACGTTGAGTTTGCACGTCCTGCGCACCGCATCATTGCTCTCCATGGCAAACAAACATTGCATATCAGCGCATTAGGCATTGATGCAGCAAACCAAACAGAAGGTCACCGCTTTTTAGCTCCAGGCCTTATTACGATTGCCTCTGCCGATCAGTATGAGTCCGATCTCACTACTAAAGCAAAAGTATTGCCAAGCTTCAATAAGCGCCATGAATTTATCAAATCTGCATTATTAAAAGCTGCTGGTGCTGATTTAGTGTTGATGCCAGATAGCCTGTTAGACGAAGTGACTGCTTTAGTAGAGTGGGCAGCAATCTATGAATGCCACTTTGATCAAGAGTTTTTAGAGGTTCCACAAGAATGCCTGATTCTGACAATGCAGACCAATCAAAAATACTTTGCACTGACTGATCAGCAAGGCAAGTTACGCAATCGCTTCTTAATTGTTTCCAATATCGAGACTGATAAACCAGAAGCGATTATTTCCGGCAATGAACGTGTAGTGCGTCCAAGACTTTCCGATGCACGCTTCTTCTTCCAACAAGATCAAAAACGTCCATTGGCATCTCGTGTAGCCGATCTAGGAAAAGTGGTTTATCACAATCAGCTCGGCAATCAATTGGATCGCACCAAACGTGTTCAAGGTATTGCAGTTGGCATTGCAAAAACTTTATCGGCTGATGAGACGCTTGCTAGCCGTGCTGCTGAAATTGCAAAAACGGATTTGTTAACTGATATGGTTGGTGAGTTCCCCGAGCTCCAGGGCATCATGGGTCGCTACTACGCAGACCATGATGGTGAAAATTCCGAAGTAGCCTCTGCTTGTAGCGAGCATTACATGCCTCGCTTTGCTGGCGATGCATTGCCACAGACTCAAACTGGCACTATCTTAGCGATTGCCGACAAGCTAGAAACTCTCGTTGGCATTTGGGGTGTTGGTCTTGCGCCAACTGGTGATAAAGACCCTTATGCCCTGCGTCGTCATGCTCTCGGAATCTGCCGACTCTTACTTGAAAAGAATCTCGGCCTAAGCCTGCCCGACTTGATTGAGCTGGCTCGCAAACAGTTTTCGCAAAAAGACGTGCAAGAAAAGGCGAAAGCTGAAGATATTTACGCCTTCATTATTGATCGTCTACGTGCTTACTTACGTGACCAAGCGGTTGCTGGTAAACCGTTCACTACCGAAGAAATTGATGCGGTATTAAGTCAATCGCCTGCACAACTGAATGACTTAATAGATCGCTTAGCTGCATTACGTGAATTTAACGCCTTGGCAGAAGCTTCTCAATTAGCTGCTGCCAACAAGCGTATCAGTAATATTCTGAAAAAGAATGCCACCACTATTCCAGGAGCTTGCTCAAGTAAGCTCTTACAAGTTCCTGCCGAAATTGCTCTATACGAAGCGCTTGAGAAACTCACTCCAACACTAACTGCTGCTTATGAGCAACGTCGGTTTGTAGACCTATTAAAGGCATTGGTGGCCTTAAGCAATCCAATCGATCAATTCTTTACTGATGTCATGGTGATGGATCCAATTCCAGAGCTGCGCGATAACCGCCTTGCTCTCCTGCAACAACTTCACCAGAAAATGAATCTGATTGCCGACCTCGGCAAATTAGCATGAGCAACAGCTCCTCTAAGCTCATCATTCTTGATCGTGATGGTGTGATCAATGAGGATCGCGATGATTATGTGAAGTCGAGTGATGAGTGGGTTCCCTTACCGGGTAGTCTTGAGGCTATTGCACTACTGAATCAAGCGGGCTATCAAATCGCTGTAGCAACCAATCAATCGGGTTTAGCACGAGGCTATTTCAATATTAATGATCTGCATGCAATGCATAGCAAGATGGATAAACTGCTCAAACCCTTGGGCGGTCATATCGATAGTATTTTCTTTTGCCCGCATACCGATGCCAATGCATGCAATTGCCGCAAGCCCCTACCGGGGATGATGAAAGAGATAGCGTTGCGCTATAAGAAAAATCAAAGTGCTACACCTTTATTAGGAGTGCCGATTGTGGGTGACTCCTTACGCGACCTGCAAGCAGGGGTTGCTTTGGGTGCTAGTCCGCATTTAGTATTAACCGGGAAGGGCAGTAAAACCTTAGACAAAGGCAGCCTCCCAGAAGGCACGCTGATTCATGCCGATTTGATGGCATTTGCTACTGCGCTCATGCAAGATCAGGTTTAATGCCAATATGACTTTTATTCGCTCAGCCCTATTTACCCTTTTTTTGCTGATATTTACGCCGATCTGGTCGGTGCTTTGCATCCTGTTTTTTCCGTTTCTTAATCCCGAGAATCGCTATCGCTTTATTGGGCTTTGGAATAAAGTCGTCATCTGGATCTTGCAGCCACTCTGCGGCATTCGTTACGAGATTCGTGGCATGGAAAATATGATGGCAGTTTTAGATAAACCTGTTGTCGTACTAAGTAAGCATCAATCCGCATACGAAACTATTTTTTACATTGCCTTACTACCTAAGCAGGTATGCTTTGTCTTCAAAAGAGAGTTGCTCTGGATTCCCTTCTTTGGCTGGGCTTTGGCTTTGCTCAAGATGATTCACATTAATCGCAACAGCAAAGAAACTGCCGCCATCTCCGTTGTTGGTCAAGGGAAAAAACGCTTAAATGAAGGTAAATGGATTTTGTTGTTTCCAGAGGGGACCAGAACGCCTACCGGGTCTCACAAACCCTATAGCAAAGGTGGTGCAAGGCTAGCAAGTGCTACCGAGGCACTAGTGATTCCAATTGCTCACAATGCCGGTCGTTGTTGGCCTAAGAATAGCTTTCTAAAGCAAGCAGGCACAGTGATCTTCTCAATCGGCCCTGCCATTCCCTCTACCGGCAAAACAGGTGGCCAACTTCATCAAGAAGTAGAGAAGTGGATTGAAGCTGAAATGCGGGTGATTGATCCTGCTGCTTACCAGTGAAATCAGGGGCTTAATGGGCTAAAGTTTTAGCCCACTCAATGTAGCGCTCCACCGGAATATCCTGAGCACGCGCTTTTAATTCAGATTCAGATAGAGACAGTCGATCAGCAAAGGCTGATAAGTTCGTACGCAGCATTTTTCTTCTTTGAGAGAATGCTGCGGCTACTACTTTTTCCAAAGCATGCCACTGCGCATCACTCAAGTCGAAATCTCTACGTGGAATCATACGCACTACAGCAGAGTTGACCTTAGGCTGAGGATCAAATGCTTCAGAGGGAACCTCTAAAACTTGCTCCATATCGTAGCGCGCTTGCAGCATCACCGATAGCCGACTGAATTCAGATCCGCCAGCCTTAGAGACCATACGCTCAACTACTTCAGCTTGGAGCATGAATACCTGCTCATCAATTGCATGGGCAGCAGAAACAAGATGAAAGAGTAATGGAGAGGAGATGTTGTAAGGCAAGTTGCCAACCACCTTACACAGACCACTATTGGCTGGGCGTGTATTTGCCCATCCTAGAAAATCAAACTTGAGGGCATCTCCCTCAATCACATTGAGACCCTTGAGATTCTCTTGATTCCAGTAAGCCACTAAATCTCGGTCAATCTCCAAAAGATCTAGGTGTTCTAGGTTACTTAATAAAGGCCTTGTTAATGCGCCAAGGCCAGGGCCAATCTCAATCACGTGCATATTTTCACTGGGATTGATTGCTGCCACTATGGAATAAATGACCCCGGAGTCCTGTAAAAAGTTTTGACCAAATCGTTTACGGGCTTGATGCCTCATGTTGAGGGATTCTTTATGTTCTTTGTGTTCTTTGCGTTCTTTACATTGACCGCTAATTGATAGGCGAGTCGCAAAGCCTCTAACATGCTGCCTGAATCTGCAATATTTTTACCAGCAATGTCTAACGCAGTACCATGATCTACTGAAGTACGAATAATCGGCAGGCCTAGGGTGACATTCACGCCACCACCAAAACTGACAAACTTGAATGGCGCTAGGCCTTGATCGTGATACATCGCAATAAACGCATCCACGCTATCCAAAGCCTTAACATCAAACATCGTATCCCCTGGATAAGGTCCACTTACTTGAATACCCAAATCTTTAGCAGCCTCGACAGCAGGAATAATGACATCAATTTCTTCACGCCCAAGATAACCGGATTCACCCGCATGCGGATTGAGTCCCGCTACCCGAATGATAGGTTTAGTAATGCCAAACTTTGCCCGAAGATCCCGATCGACAATCTGAATGGTTTCCAGAATATGCTGTTGGCTCAGCGTACTAGGAACCTCCCTTAAGGGTAGATGGTTTGTCACCAAGGCTACCCGAAGGTCACAGCGGTTATGTAATCCTAAGAAGCCAACCGGTAATGTCGCGCACAACATCATGACAACATGATCTTGATGGCAAAGCTTTGCTAGGTATTCTGTATGACCGGCAAATAAATCCTCATTTGAAGTATTTCCTTGGTTGATCGTGCTCTTTTGTATTGGCGCAGTCACCATGGCATCAAAACGATCATTAAGACAACCCTTCACTGCAGCATCCAGAATACTCAGAACATATTGTGCGTTGGCAGGATTTAATTGACCTGCAGTTGCTGGAGAAGCTAGCGGAATAGATTCGAGCTTCAAACGATTAGGAAGTTCTTTAGGAACATCAGTGGCTGAAAATAAGCTGTGATCGCCAAGTAAAGTAATCGTGCTTGCAGGCTGCTCTAGCAAGAAGGCTAATGCAGCTGCAATAGAAACCTCTGGACCAACCCCTGCAGGCTCTCCAGAGCTAATAACGAGATTAACGGGGGCTAGCTGCTGGATCATCTGCGTTAATGATCTTTACCGTAGCGGTGTCGCGTAATTCACGTAGCCAATCTTGATAAGCCTGCTCGAACTTACGTTCACGAATAGCTGCACGTGCAAATTGACGTTGCTTCTCTAAAGTCAACTGCGCTTCACGACGCTCGAGCACCTGAATTAAGTGCCAACCAAATTCCGTCTTTACTGGATTGCTAACTTCACCTATTTGTAAGCGATTCATTGCTTGATCAAATTCTGGAACTAAATCACCAGGGCCCATCCAGCCTAAATTACCTCCATTAGCAGCAGACCCATCTTCAGAATATTTTTTAGCTAAGTCACCAAAATCAGCAGTTTTTGCACGAACCTGATCACGGTAACCCGAGAGACGTCTTTCAGCATCTTGGTCTGTCAAGCCCGCACGACTGCGTAACAAAATATGGCGAGACAAAGTCTGCGTCACCATAATATTTTGTGGGGTGGTCGCACTTTCTTGGGGGGCAGCTTGCTGCGGCTCAGGAGCGCCAGCAACTAGCGCTCGACGATCTAAAACCTTCAGAACATGGTAGCCCGCGGGGCTCTTCACTACAGCATTGGCAACTTGTCCACTGCCTGTATTTCTGACAGCCTCATAAAACAGTTGCGGAAGGCGATCTGGGGTACGGTAACCCAAATCTTGAAACTTAATTTTTGGATTATCTTTTGCGGCCATTGCACCTAACTGCAAGAAATCGACATCCCCACGAGCTTCACGTAAAAGGGCTTCCGCCTTCTTCTTTGCCTCAGCCTGAGCACTAGCCCCAGCATTGGCATCTGCAGGAATAAAAATCTGCGCAAGGTCGATCTCTTCTGGTTCACCTTTTGCAGCAGGGATTGAGCGTGCAGGCTTTCCTCCACCAGCCACCTCACGATTGCGGTCAGAAATAAAGTTATCTATCTCCGCATCAGAAATCTTGACCTTACCCTCGACCTCACGCTCTCGGTAACGACTAATAATCACATCATCGCGCAGCATTTGACTATAGCGCTCATAAGTACTGCCAGTAGCGGCAATTTTTACTTTTAACTCAGCCAGTGTTAATTTATTCTTGGCAGCAATATCACCAATAATCTTATCTAGCTCTTTGTTGCTTACTGCAATGCCTTCTTGATCAGCATTTTGTAATTGAATTTTTTCAAGGATGAGGCGCTCAAGTACTGTCTTACGCAACTCGGCAGCATCGGGAAGCTTGCCCCCCTGCTTTTGCAGAGCAGCGATCCGATCATCAATCTCCTTACGCGTCACGTAGCCTGTATTCACAACTGCCGCAACACCATCAATATTTCGAATTTTGCTATCAGCTGAAGTCTTTGAGCTATCTTGTGCAAACGTAAGCTGAGACAGAAAAGCAGCACCAGCCAAAATAATGGCTGCAAGTACTTGGTTAAATCGATTCCTACGCATCATTGATAGTTCTCATAAATTGAAGGTGGTATAGGCTTGGAAGTAGGCATATATCCGGGAACATTAAGCTTCATGATATCAACTGGATTACTACCAGCACTACCAAAGCCCCTAAATTCTATTTGGAATAAAACCTGAGTAGTTGTAATTTGTGAGGTGTTGAGCATCTGTGAGTAAGCGCCGCGTAAAGTCCAGCAGTCACGCGTCCACTCTAAGGCCACCAGCGTATTGAGCGTTTTAGTGGTTAAAGCATCATAACCCCAACGGCCCAAAACAGATACTTCACGCGTAATAGGCCATTGCCCTGAAACATTGTATTGATCAGTAGTGGTTGCTGAGGGGACAAACGCTTGGTTATTCTGAATAGATGCTTGTGTTGGCGGAGTCCAAACATTCCGATAGCCAAAATTCAAACTTCTTCCAGGCGTAGGCCGCCAACTACCACCTACTGTTGTTTGGACTAAGCGATTTAGTTGCGTGTTGTACTGTCCAAATACATCTGTACTAAAGTTGCCAAGCAGGCGAACTGAAGCAGAGCCCAATGTGTCCGAATAGGTTGTAGGGTTTGCAATAGTGCCATTGAGGCCCACCTTCTGCCCCGTAAAGGCTTGACGTTGTGCAAGGGTTACATTGGCTCGTTCTGCGCCGGTATTGGCCTCGATCATGCGACTGGTGATGCCACCCGTTAACTTATTGTTATCTGCAATACGGTCATTACCAACGAAAGTATTTTCACTAAAAATTTGACTGACACCAAAACCGGCATCCGCCGTATCAAACAGAGGAGTTTGAGCCTGGCTCTCAAATGGCGTATAAACGTAAAAAGCTCTTGGCTCCATTGTGAGCAACATATCGCGCCCAAAGAAACCTTTTAATTCAGCCGCATCTCTTTCAAATGCCAAGCCTGAATCCAAACTCAATGTAGGAATAGTGAATCCTTGAGCAGCTGGGGCACCCACAGGGTTGTATGGTGTTACGTTATAGGTGTTTGACTGAAAACTCACTTTTGGAGTGATGTAGTAACCAGGCGTAATCTGGGGAAGGGCTATGGCGCCCTTAATCACCGTTCGATCGGCCTGACTGTAAGCACCCGGAGCAGTTGCCGCCAAGTTACCACCAATGTTATAGGCAAAGCGCGTGAAATCGGTTGAAAAAGTCGTTGCAGGGCCGGTGGGTAAAGTAATGTACTTACCACTTGCATCAACAACTGCTGGTGCTAAACGATTGTTATAAGCAGCAGTGACATTAGGCAAAATATTGTATGGAGCCTGTACCGTCACAGTAGGATCAGGCTGCAAAGTCTGGAAAGTCATTGCCCTGGCCCCCACAGTCCAATTACTTAAGCTTCCCGTTAAGTTTTTAGTAGTGCCGACCTCTTGACGGAACTGGCTAGTAACCGCACCAGCGATACTTTGGGAAAAGTCAGTTGGATACTTACCATCTGAAACTCGGGCCACATTGGCATAGCCTGTCCATGCACCAACGATCGGGATTCCACCCATTCCCACCGATGAGTCGCCACTAAAGTTTTGTCTTTGCTGCCAGTCATAACGCCAACGACTTGTGCCTGTTTTTTTATCGTAAGGCAAGTAATCACCGGCAAGTGCTCCAGAATATTGCTTATCCATAAATCTATACCATGCACCTAATTGTGTGCCACGCTGGTTCATATAACGTGGCAATAAGAGCAGATCTCGATTAGGTGCGATGTTGACGTAATAAGGTAATGTTGTATCCCAGCCATTATTAGAATTGTATCCAGTTACCGGGGACAATATTCCAGAGCGGCGTTGATTGGATGTTGGTGCAGTGAAGTAAGGCGTGTAAGCAATGGGCACATCAAAGAATCGCATGACACCGTGCGTGCCAACCATTTCTTTTTGCTCATTATCAATTTCCAGCGTACTGGCTGTGAAATACCAATCTAAATTTTCTGGAGTACAAGTTGTATAGGTGGCTTTATCAAACACAAATACATCGGTAGTTTGGATCGTCAGTTTTTTTGCATTACCGCTCGCACGGTTATCACGCAGCTCATAGTAAGGAGTTTCCATTTCTCCTTCACGAGCATCCACTCTAAAACGTGCTTTAGGTCCCTTGAAGGATGTGTTGCCTTTTGAAAACTCCGTATTGCCAGACAAATTGGCTACATCAGTATCAGGGTCGTATTTAATTTCGTCTGCTTTAATCACTGCGCCATTACGACGAATTTGTGCACGCCCTTTTAAACGCATTTCGCGATCAACGATTCCATCAATCGAATCGCTAGAGGTAAAGGTTAAAGCTTGACCATCATTAATCGGTTTACCAACTCGTAATTGATCATCTAACTTCAAGACAGTGACATCGCCACGATCGGGGATTAAAACGGAGTTAGCGGAGCTACCTAAAGACTGTGCTGAGGGGGGTAAAGGTGCGGGTGCCTGAGCCTGACTTGCGAGCGCAAATTGCGACAATACAACCCCCATCATTAAACGCAGGGTAATAGATACAAAAAGAGGGGCGCAAAGGCCGGCACGACGGCGATAATGACTCATAGATCCAGACCAGCCTTATTATACGAATCGACCATGACCGACTCTCGCTTAGACACCCTACGTAACTGGCTAAAAGGCCTTGAGCCTCGCTGGCAATTAGATCTAACCACTTTGGCCCCTGCCTCGGCAGATGCCAGCTTTAGGCGGTATTTCCGGATTGCGTCCAAAAACCTAGATTTTCCAACTTTGATCGTGATGGACGCCCCACCCCATCACGAGCCCTTGGGCACTTTTATTGAGGTCGATTTATTACTCGAAAATGCCGGTTTAAATGTTCCGAAAATCTTAGAAAAAAATGTCGCTGAGGGCTTTCTTTTACTCAACGATCTGGGCGCTAAAACTTACCTTGCAGAACTCAATTCGGAGAGTGCCGACGCTCTCTATAAAGACGCAACGTACGCCTTAGTGCAAATGCAATTAGCAAGTAAACCAAATGTGTTACCAAACTATGATGAGGCATTGCTGAAACGTGAGCTAGATTTATTTCCTGAGTGGTATTTAGGAAAACATCTGCATATCGAATTAAGTAAACTTCAGAATTTGCAGATTAAGCAAGCATTTGAAATTATTCTTCAAAATAATCTTGCGCAGGCACAAGTCTATGTTCATCGTGACTACCATTCACGCAATCTGATGGTGACTGAAAAAAATAATCCTGGCGTGATTGACTTTCAAGATGCAGTCTATGGTCCCATCACTTACGACGCATCTTCACTCTGGCGTGACGCTTACATTGCATGGCCTGAAGAACGCGTGATTGATTGGGTCATTAAATTTTGGGAAGAAGGTCGTCAAGTAGGCTTGCCCATGCCAAACGATTTTGGTCAGTTCTATCGTGACTTTGAGTGGATGGGTTTACAACGGCACCTGAAGGTCTTGGGTATTTTTGCAAGACTGTTTCATCGTGATGGCAAAGATGGTTATCTCAAGGATATTCCATTGGTGCTTGAGTATGCGATTGCGACTGCCAATCGTTACATTGAATTAAAGCCCTTGGCACGCATCCTAGAATCGACGCGCACTACTTTGGATGAATAGTCGCTCATCATGAATAAGCCCAATCCTATTCCATGCTTTTTATTGGCAGCAGGTCGAGGCGAGCGCATGCGTCCCTTGACAGATGAACTACCCAAACCGCTCCTCACCATTAAAAATAAATCCTTACTAGCCTGGCATTTGGAGGCGCTCAGTGATGCAGGCATCAAAGATGTAGTAATTAATCACGCTTGGCTTGGTAAGAAGATTGAAGAATCCTTGGGAAATGGCAGTCAATTTGGGCTCAACATTAGCTACTCCCCAGAAACTAGCGCCCTAGAAACGGCGGGCGGTATTCGGAAAGCCTTGCCTTTACTGAAGCCAAGCGATTATTTCCTAGTGATCAATGGGGATGTTTTTAGCCCAAACCTGCCAATTGATAAGCTCTTGGACCTCGCTTCTGAATTACGAAGCATGCCAAATAAACCTCTGGCACACCTTTTAATGGTTCCCAACCCAACTCAACATCCTAAAGGTGACTTTTATATTAAGGGCTCTCAGGTAGCCAATGAACCCCTAGATGGCGCTGAAAAACTTACCTTTTCGGGCATTGGACTCTATCACCGGGATCTTTTTAAGGACCTGGAATTAGACGCGCCTATTAAGCTCGCTCCAATTTTGAGGGAGGCTATGGCTAAAAATAAGGTATCCGGTGAAAAATATACCGGACCGTGGCACGATGTAGGTACACCCCAACGATTACAAGAACTCAATGCAGCAAATGAATAATTCCGCCATTTACCAACAACGTCGAGTTGAGCTCGCAAAACTGATCTGCGCCAAAACTGATGGTGGCATTGCCATCATCACTACAGCGCTCGAGACAGCGCGTAATCGAGATAGTGAGTTTCCCTATCGTCATGACAGTGATTTTTTCTACCTCACTGGCTTTGAAGAGCCAGGTGCAAGCCTCGTACTCAAAATTACTGGATCGACATCACAACCCCAATTGGAGTCACATCTTTTTTGCAGGCCCAAGGATGCAGAGCGTGAAATTTGGGATGGCATTCGTTTAGGACCAGACGCCGCACCAGTAGCCTTGGGAGTGGAGTATGCGCATAGTAATCATGACTTAGATAAAAAACTGGGTGAGTTATTAGCAGATCAAGATGCTGTCTATATTCGCCTTTCAGAAAGCGCCGAAATAGATCGTCGCTTACGCCATTGGATGAAACAAGTGCGAGCGCAGGCGCGTGCTGGCGTGAACCCCCCTTCGGAATTTCATGATGTTGAAAGTTTGATTCATGAGATGCGTCTTTTTAAAGATGCTCATGAGATTGACATCATGCGTCGTGCAGCCGCGATTTCTGCGCGTGCTCACATTCGTGCCATGCAAGCCTGCAAACCTGGTGTGCATGAATATCATCTCGAGGCAGAACTACTTCACGAGTTTCGCTATAGCGGTGCACAAAGTGTTGCGTACAACAGCATCGTTGCTGGTGGCGCCAACTCTTGCATCCTGCATTACCGCGCTGGTAATACTGAGCTGCGTAGCGGAGACCTGTGTCTCATTGATGCGGGTTGCGAGCTTGATAGCTATGCTTCAGATATCACTCGCACCTTCCCGGTGAACGGAAAATTCTCGGGTCCACAACGCGCTCTATATGACATTACGCTTGCATCGCAAGAAGCCGCTATCGCAATGACGAAGCCCGGCAATACATTTATGCAACCCCATGAGGCAGCGCTTAAAGTGCTCACGCAAGGCTTACTAGATGAGAAGCTGCTTAAGCTGGCGGAATTAGGCTCTTTGGATAACGCAATCGAGACTGAAGCCTATCGTCGCTTTTATATGCACCGCACCTCACATTGGTTGGGCATGGATGTGCATGATGTTGGCTCCTATCGCGAACCACTTGACGCAGCAGCAAACGCTTCAGAAAAGCCATGGCGTGTTCTTAAGCCAGGCATGGCACTCACTATCGAGCCAGGCTTATATATTCGTCCTGCTGATGATGTAGATGAAAGCTTTTGGAATATCGGCATCCGCATTGAGGATGATGCCGTAGTGAACGATTCTGGATGTGAATTGATTTCTCGTGGCGCGCCAGTTAAAGCAGATGAAATCGAAGCACTCATGAAAAATAATTAAAGTCTTACCAATACAAAATAAATTAGCAAGCATGTCAGCAGAAAACTTCGATATTGTGATTCAGGGCGGTGGGCCAGTTGGCTTAGCCTGTACAGCATGGTGCTTGCAAAAATTTCCTGAAGCCAATATCGCGCTACTGGATCGCAATTCTGTAGATGACGCTGATTTAGTTAATGCTGATAGCCGAGGAGTTGCCCTATCTCACGGCAGCAAGCTACTGCTAGATACTATCAATGCGTGGTCTACTGAATGTGCTGATATTCATCGGGTGCATGTCTCGCAAGCAGGTCGCTTTGGTCGTGCTCTGATGACCCGCGAAGAGCTTGGTCAAGAGGCTTTAGGCCATATCATTCGTTATCGCGATATACATCTCACTCTGCGTAAAGCCTTAAGAGATATTCAAAAAAATAGTCCCCACTTTATTTGGAAACATATCGACGCCAGTGACGATGCTGAAAACATTCAAGCCAAGTGTGTAGTGCATGCTGAAGGTGGTTTATTTAAAACCCAAGACTGGGTGGAATCCGGCAGAGACTATGAACAATCAGCTTTAGTTGGCTTAGTGGAGGTTGAGAATGCATTGCCCTTCCAAGCATGGGAGCGCTTCACTTCTGAAGGACCTTTGGCTGTTTTACCTAGCCACTATGGGCCCAAGATTCTGAATCTGATTTGGTGTGGAACTCCAAGTTCATCACAGGCACGCCTAGCTTTAAGTGATGCTGATTTTCTGAAAAGCTTGCAAGCTGAGTTTGGCTCACGCATTGGACAATTTCTTAAAATCCAAGATCGCCGACTTTACGAACTAGGACTCAATTACCGCAAAGAAATTACTCAAGGAAATGAAGTTTGGATTGGCAATGCTGCCCAGACCTTGCATCCCGTTGCGGGACAGGGTCTCAATCTTGGATTGAGAGATGCTTATCTCTTGGCTGAAAAACTCAGCATCCTCTTCTCTAAGTCTGAGGATCAGAAAACGCCTATGGCCATTGAAACCACCCTGCAGGAATATGCCCAAAGTCGCAAGCTCGATCGTTCCGCCACCATAGGTCTAACCGACTTCATGGCCAGAATCTTCACCTCCAATCTACTTCCTGTTGTAATTGGTCGTGGATTGGGTTTATCGGCTCTCCAATGGCTTCCTCCCATCAAAACAGCCTTAGCCCGGCAGATGATGTTTGGTAGGCGCTAAGAGGCTGAGATAGCCTCCAAAATACAAGTATTTCCTGCTTGACCTCAGTCATGGAGTGTGCCTAATTTTTAGGCAAATGCTGGCCGATTTGTGCTAAAGTGACACCCTTTCCTCTAGCCATAAAAGCCCTCCGGAACCTAGCCTGAAACACATGAAGATTGGCTCATACCTTCTCGCAAATAAATTGTTTGTTGCCCCAATGGCTGGGGTAACGGATCGTCCATTTCGTCAGCTTTGCAAAAAGCTCGGTGCTGGTTATGCCGTAACTGAAATGATCGCCTCCAACGCTTTGCTTTGGAAGAGCGAAAAAACCCAACGTCGCGCTAACCACCAAGGTGAATTTAAGCCTATCGCAGTCCAAATTGCTGGGGCTGATCCGCAGATGATGGCTGCTGCAGCCAAGCTTAACGTTGATCATGGCGCCCAAATTATTGATATCAATATGGGTTGCCCAGCCAAAAAGGTATGTAATGTTGCGGCTGGTTCCGCACTGCTAAGAGATGAGCCCTTGGTGCAGCAAATTTTAGAAGCAGTAGTTCAGGCTGTAGGGGTGGGTCCTGATGCGGTGCCCGTGACCTTAAAGATTCGAACAGGCTGGGATCGTGAACATAAAAATGCGATTCATATTGCGCGCCTTGCTGAGCAATCTGGCATCTCCATGCTGACAGTTCACGGCCGTACTCGATCTGATCTGTATCACGGCGAAGCTGAATATGAAACTATTACCGCAGTAAAAAATAGTGTTGTCATTCCGGTGGTTGCCAATGGCGACATCACCACTCCAGAAAAAGCAGAATTTGTTTTGAAAGAAACCGGTGCTGATGCCATCATGATTGGTCGCGCTGCTCAGGGACGTCCTTGGATTTTTCGTGAGATTAATCACTTTCTGGAAACAGGCGGAAAATTACCAACGCCGCAGATTAATGAGATTCAAGAGATCATGAATGCCCATCTGATAGATCACTATGAGTTTTATGGTGAATATGTCGGCCTGCGCACAGCGCGTAAACATATCGGTTGGTACTGCAAGGGCTTGCGTGACTCCCATGCCTTCCGCCAAAGAATGAACACTGCCGATGATTGCAAAACCCAATTACAAATGGTGAATGATTTTTTCAATGAAATGAAATCCCATTCAGATAGTTTGTTATTTTTAGAAGCAGCCTAAATTTAGTTTTTTATTTAATTTATCCATGACTAATAAGCACCCCATCACCGAATGCATTGAGACTCAACTCCAAGCTTACTTGGATGATCTCAAAGGAACACCTCCCTCTGACTTGTATCAAATGGTTCTCGCAGTAGTTGAAAAGCCCATGCTGGAATTGGTAATGCAGCACGCAAAGCAGAATCAATCTTTGGCGGCACAGTACCTTGGCATCAACCGTAATACGCTTCATAAGAAGTTAGTTGAGCATCAGCTCCTGAAATAAGTCAGACCCCATTTGCAAACTCTTGATTAATTCAACCTTCTGAAAAATATGATCCGCACAGCCTTACTCTCTGTTTCCGATAAAAATGGCATTGTGCCGTTCGCTAAAGCCCTTCATGAGCAAGGCATCAAGCTGATCTCTACTGGTGGTACTGCAAAACTTCTGGCTGAAAATAATCTACCCGTAGTGGAAGTAGCTTCGCTTACTAAGTTTCCAGAGATGCTCGATGGTCGCGTAAAGACCTTACATCCGATGGTGCATGGCGGTTTATTGGCTCGCCGAGACTTTCCTGAGCATATGGCTGCCTTAAAAGCACATGGCATCGATACGATCGATATGCTCGTGATTAATCTTTATCCATTTAATGAGACAGTTGCTAAAGCGGATTGTTCATTTGAAGATGCAGTTGAAAACATCGATATTGGTGGTCCTGCGATGTTGCGCGCTGCCGCTAAGAATCATCAAGATGTGACTGTATTGATTTCCCCAGATGATTACGCGCCTGTTCTCGAAGAAATGAAAGTCAATCAAAATATAGTTTCTTATGAGACCAATTTGAGTTTGGCCAAAAAAGTATTTGCCCACACTGCTCAGTATGATGGCGCGATTGCAAATTATTTATCTGCACTAGGTGATGACCTCGATCACAAGCAGCGTTCTGCTTATCCAGAAACACTGCACCTTGCCTTTGAAAAAGTACAAGAGATGCGTTATGGTGAGAACCCACACCAATCGGCCGCTTTCTATAAAGATATCCATCCGGTCGATGGCGCGCTTGCGAATTACAAACAATTGCAAGGCAAAGAACTTTCTTATAACAACATCGCTGATGCTGACTCTGCCTGGGAGTGCGTCAAAAGCTTCACTGGTAATGCTGGTGGTGCTGCAGCCTGCGTCATCATCAAACACGCTAATCCTTGTGGTGTAGCTGTTGCTGCCAACGCCATTGAGGCCTATCAAAAGGCTTTCAAAACAGATCCAAGTTCAGCCTTTGGGGGAATCATTGCTTTTAATGTGCCCTGTGATGGCGCTGCAGCTGAAGCAATTTCTAAGCAGTTCGTGGAGGTGTTAATTGCCCCTAGCTTTAGTGATGAAGCAAAATCCATCTTCGCTGCCAAACAAAATGTGCGTCTCTTAGAGATTCCTCTGGGTACTGCATTTAATACTTTTGACTTCAAACGCGTGGGTGGTGGCTTACTAGTGCAATCCCCCGATGCGAAGAACGTGCTTGAGAATGAAATGCGTGTTGTCAGCAAGCGACTCCCAACTCCAAGCGAAATGCACGACATGATGTTTGCATGGCGCGTTGCAAAATTTGTGAAATCCAATGCGATTGTGTATTGCGCTAATGGCATGACGCTGGGTATTGGCGCAGGCCAAATGAGCCGCGTAGACTCTGCTCGCATGGCAAGTATTAAGGCTGAAAATGCTGGTCTTAGCCTGAAAGGCTCTGCGGTGGCAAGTGATGCCTTCTTTCCATTTCGAGATGGCTTAGATGTCGTTGTGAATGGTGGAGCAAGTTGCGCCATTCAGCCTGGTGGCAGTATGCGTGATGACGAGATCATTGCGGCGGCCAATGAGCATGGTATCGCCATGATCTTCACTGGCACACGCCACTTCCGTCACTAATCATTTATGCGCTGGATAGGAATCGACCCAGGTCTACGAACAACCGGTTTTGGTGTCATTGATGTTGATGGCCAAAAGCTCATTTATGTTGCTTCTGGGACGATTGAAAGTGGTGATCCTGACCAAGGCCTACCTGCGAGATTAGGGATCCTGTACTCGGGGATCAAAGAGGTTTTAGAGACCTACCACCCAGAGCAAGCAGCTATCGAAGAAGTGTTTCTGAACGTCAATCCTCGCTCTACCCTCATGCTGGGTCAAGCGCGAGGTGCAGTGATAGCAGCTTTAGTCTCAGATAAACTTCCCGTTGCTGAATACAGTGCATTAAGAGTAAAGCAATCCATTGTGGGCTCCGGTAGAGCTACTAAGCCACAAGTTCAAGAAATGGTAAAACGTTTACTACGCCTTAGCCGCGCACCCGGAACAGATGCTGCAGATGCTTTAGGGGTAGCGATTTGCGCTGCACATCACGCCCAGATTCCGAAAGCAATTGCTGCCACTCTTGCACCCAAAAAGAGTAGCAAGAAATAACAATACAAACAGGTTAAGATCTTTATATGATTGGTCGCATTCAAGGTATCCTCGTTTCAGTTCATCCGCCCCGCCTCTTGGTAGATTGCCAAGGTGTTGGTTATGAGATCGATGTGCCCATGAGCACCCTGTACCAGCTACCAGAGACCAATCAAAAAATCACACTTCTAACACATTTTCAAGTTCGTGAAGATGCGCAGCAACTTTTTGGATTTGCTACTGAAACTGAACGTGAAGCATTTAGACAGCTGATTAAGATTAGCGGCGTTGGTTCACGCACGGCACTTGCCGTACTTTCTGGCATGAGCGTCAATGAATTAGCACAAGCTATTGCCATGCAAGAAGCAGGACGCTTAACTCAAGTCCCTGGCATTGGTAAAAAGACTGCTGAGCGTCTTTGCCTTGAGCTCAAAGGAAAGTTGGCTCCAGATTTAGGAATCGTTGGCGATAAGCTGCAGGCAGTTGAAGCAAGCAGCGAGGTATTACAGGCCCTCTTGGCGCTGGGTTACTCAGAAAAAGAGGCTCATCTCGCCCTCAAACAAATCCCGCCGGATACTACCGTATCGGATGGTATCCGTATGGGTCTGAAATACCTCTCGAAGACTTCATAAGTAGTTATCCAAACACCACTACACTTGCAGTATGGCAATCCACACAGAAGACCTCAGTTCAATCCCCGAAGATTTACCGGAGGGCAATGACCGTATTGTTAGTGGCGCAGTAGGTAATTCTGAAGCTGTTTTTGAAAGGGCCTTGCGCCCAAAACAACTTGATGAGTATGTTGGTCAAACCAAAGCCCGCGCACAATTAGAGATTTTCATTACCGCGACCAGAGCAAGACAAGAAGCTCTGGATCACGTTCTCTTGTTTGGCCCTCCCGGATTAGGTAAAACCACCTTAGCGCACATCATAGCTAGAGAGCTTGGTGTGAACTTGCGCCAAACTAGTGGCCCAGTTCTAGACAGACCTGGCGACCTCGCTGCCTTACTCACCAATTTAGAGGCAAACGATGTGCTTTTTATTGATGAGATTCATCGCCTCTCTCCGGTAGTTGAAGAAATCCTCTATCCTGCTCTTGAGGACTACAGCCTGGACATCATGATTGGTGAGGGTCCTGCAGCGCGAAGTGTCAAGATTGATCTCAAGCCTTTTACTTTAATTGGCGCAACCACTCGCGCTGGCATGCTGACTAATCCACTGCGTGATCGCTTTGGCATCGTGGCAAGACTCGAGTTCTACACCACTGAAGAGCTCACAAAAATTATTACGCGCTCCGCAAGCCTACTTAAGGCTGATATTGACCCTGAGGGATCAATTGAGATTGCAAAGCGTGCTAGAGGCACTCCACGTATCGCCAATCGCCTATTGCGTCGAGTACGTGACTATGCTGAAGTCAAGGGCACTGGTACCATCACTAAAGACATGGCTGATGCCGCATTGAAGATGCTTGATGTCGACCCAAGCGGTTTTGATGTGATGGATAGAAAATTATTGGAGGCTATCTTGCACAAGTTTGATGGCGGTCCTGTAGGCATTGATAACTTGGCTGCAGCAATTGGCGAAGAGCGTGACACCATTGAGGATGTATTGGAGCCTTACCTAATTCAACAAGGCTACCTACAAAGAACCTCTCGTGGCCGAGTAGCGACGCGTCAAGCCTATGAACACTTTGGGCTCACACCACCAAGTAACTCCGCAATAGAGCCTTAGGAGTTAATTCAAGCTTAATTCAGGGTTACCCTAGCAAACTTACGTTTGCCTACCTGTACAACATAGGTACCAGCCTCAACTTTAAGTTGCTTATCAGCAACTGTTGCGCCATCAATCTTCACACCGTTTTGCTCGATGTTGCGTATCGCCTCTGATGTTGATGGGGCAAGGCCTGCAGCCTTGAGAAGACTGGCGATGCCCATTGGAGCACCAGTCAGACTAACTTCCGGAATCTCGTCAGGTATACCGCCTTTAGCACGGTGATTAAAGTCTTCAAGTGCTTTTTCTGCTGCAGCTTGCGAATGGAAGCGTGTAACGATTTCTTGTGCGAGTAACACTTTGCAATCTTTAGGATTTCTGCCGGCAGCAACTTCTTGCTTCATTAAATCAATCTCAGCAATGGGGCGGAATGACAATAATGTGAAGTAATCCCACATCAATTCATCGGAGATGCTCAAGAGCTTGCCGAACATCTCACCAGTAGGCTCGCTAATGCCAATGTAATTACCTTTGGACTTACTCATCTTATCCACGCCATCCAAACCAACAAGGAGTGGCATAGTCAAAATGCATTGTGGCTCTTGGCCATACTCACGTTGGAGCTCACGTCCAACTAAAAGATTAAATTTCTGATCAGTGCCACCGAGCTCTAGGTCGCTCTTCAAAGCAACAGAGTCATAACCTTGCATCAATGGATATAAAAACTCATGTACAGAGATGGGTACACCACTACGGTAGCGCTTGGTAAAGTCATCCCGCTCCAACATTTGCGCAACGGTATATCGTGCCGCCAACTGAATCATACCGCGCGCGCCCAGTGGATCACACCATTCGCTGTTATAGCGGACTTCAGTTTTAGCGGGGTCAAGGACCATGCTCGCTTGACGATAGTAAGTCTGGGCATTGACAGCAATTTCTTCTGCAGTTAGCGGCGGGCGTGTTGCATTTCGTCCAGAAGGATCACCAATCATGCTCGTGAAATCACCAATCAAGAAAATCACGGTGTGACCTAAATCTTGGAGCTGACGTAATTTGTTCAGTACAACTGTATGACCCAAATGAATATCAGGCGCAGTAGGATCTAAACCCAGCTTAATACGTAAGGGAGTACCCGTTGCTTGGCTTTTAGCCAGCTTTTGAATCCAATCGGCCTCAACCAATAACTCATCACACCCCCTTTTAGTCACTTCAAGGGCTGCAAAAACTTCGGAGGTCAGTGGGTATTTTTGTTCTGGTTTAGCCGTCATGCTGTATTAGTGAACTGATTCAGTTAAATTAGTATTTAGATTGCTAAAGCATAATTGTCGCACTCCTGAGAACAAAGCCCTGATACCGCATGAATAAGACCCACCCCCTTTATATTGGCATGATGTCTGGCACTAGCCTAGATGGGATAGATGCTGTGCTGGCAAGGATTGGGTCGGATGGTGATACCAGTCTTTTAGGGTCTATAAGCACTGCATTTGCCCCTGAGTTGCGTAAAGCCCTTCTGGACTTACAGAGTCCGGGACCAAATGAGATTCATCGGGAAAATCAGGCTGCCAATTCCCTCGCGATAGCCTATGCAGATGCAATCAAGCATTTGCTTGCCCAGAATAATCTTTCTTCTGCAGATATCAGCGCAATTGGCGCCCATGGTCAGACCATTCGCCATCAAGCCGATCTTGCTCATCATCTAGCTTATACGCACCAAACCCTTAACCCCGCACTGCTTGCAGAGTTGACCGGAATTGACGTTATTGCAGACTTTAGAAGTCGCGACCTCGCTGCTGGTGGTCATGGTGCACCTCTAGTGCCAGCTTTTCATGCGCAACAGTTTGCTACGGATAAAAATATCGCCGTATTAAACCTTGGTGGTATTGCTAATCTCACTCTCCTACCAAGCAAGGGTGAGGTAAAAGGATTTGATTGTGGTCCGGGCAATATGTTGATGGACGCCTGGATTGCGGAACAGCAAGGACACACCTTTGATGAAAATGGTACTTGGGCGTCACAAGGCAAAGTCAATCCAGCACTGCTTTCTAGCATGATGACTGATTCATTTTTTGCAAAAGCACCGCCAAAAAGTACAGGCCGTGATGACTTTCATTTGAAGTGGTTGCAGAAGCATATTGGATCAGAAAATATCAACTCGGAAGACGTGCAAGCTACGCTCTTGCAACTGACTGTAGACACATCACTCCAAGCAGTGCTCCGTTATGCGCCGCAAACCCAGATTCTGATTGTCTGTGGTGGTGGTGCCCGCAATACTGCATTACTAGATTTGTTCAAAGCTAGAACTAAAGCAGTATTTAAAAACTTACTCGAGATTGTGACCAGCGATGCGCTTGGGATTGATCCGCAACTCGTAGAAGGTCTTGCATTCGCCTGGTTAGCGTGGGCTCATAAAGAAAAACGACCAGCAAATCTGCCAGCCGTTACGGGAGCGAAGGGTCCTAGAATTCTAGGTGCTTGCTATCCCGCTTGAATAATTAAATTCTTTTTTATTTAAGCAGAGAAAGAAGATCCGCAACCGCAAGTGGTTTGCGCGTTAGGATTCTTAATCACAAACTGTGAACCATTGATGTCTTCTTTGTAATCAATCTCAGCGCCAACTAAATATTGGAAGCTCATTGAATCCACCAATAAAGTCACGCCATTCTTTTCAAATAGAGTGTCATCTTCATTCACAGCATCATCAAATGTGAAGCCGTATTGAAATCCTGAGCAACCACCACCCTGAACGAATACGCGTAGCTTCAATTCTGGATTACCTTCTTCAGCAATCAAGTCAGCCACTTTTGCAGCGGCGCTGTCCGTAAACACCAAGGGGGTTGGTGGCTCGGCTAAGTCTTGTACTAGTTGTGCAGTGTCTTGCGTGGCTAATTGGGTCATGATTTACTCCTAATTCAAAAGACGATGTTTCATTTTAGGCTTTTAATTCCAAGCTTGCTGAAAGGTCTTTCCAGCTAGCCCCATTATGGTGAAACAGCAATCTGTGTCAATCCAGTGGTCTCAGGCAAGCCAAACATCAGGTTCATACACTGAATCCCTTGGCCTGAAGCACCCTTCACCAAGTTGTCCTCAACCACCAAAATAACTAAAGTATCTCCGTCGCCGGGACGATGAATGGCGATCCGTAAGCCATTACTACCCCGCACAGAGCGTGTTTCTGGATGGCTACCCGCCGGCATAACGTCCACAAAAGGCTCGCCTTTGTAGAAATCCTCATATAGCTTTTGGAAATCCACCTTCATTCCAGCCTCAGTCAAGCGCACATACAAAGTTGAATGAATGCCCCGAATCATTGGCGTCAAGTGTGGCACAAATGTCAGACCAATCTGATCGTGACCAGCGATAGCCTTCAATCCTTGGACAATTTCCGGAAGATGACGATGACCCTTAACAGCGTAAGCTTTAAAGTTATCGGATGATTCTGACAATAAAGTCCCAATTTCTGCCTTGCGTCCAGCACCAGAAGTACCTGATTTAGAGTCAGAAATAATATGTGTGCCATCAATCAACTGTTTGCCACCAGTAGACTTTGGTGAGAGCAATGGGGCAAGTCCTAGCTGAACAGATGTGGGGTAGCAACCAGCCAAACCGACAACACGGGCTTTTTTAATTTCCTCGCGATTGATTTCTGCCAAGCCATAAACTGCTTCAGCCAAAATTTCTGGGCAGCCATGTTCCATGCCGTACCACTTAGCAAATTCTTTGACATCTTTTAAACGGAAGTCGGCAGCTAGATCCAAAATCTTCACATTATTAGCAAGCAATTCTTTTGCTTGCGCCATTGCTACGCCATGTGGTGTTGCAAAGAACACGACATCGCATTCATTTAACTTAGCTTCATCAGGGGTTGTGAATTTCAGATCAATGCGGCCACGTAAAGAAGGAAACATCTCGGCTACTGGCATGCCAGCTTCTGTACGAGAAGTAATTGCCTGAATCTTGACGTCGGGGTGCTGCGCTAACAGGCGCAGTAGCTCCACCCCGGTATATCCCGTGCCGCCTACGATGCCAACTTTAATCATGCCATTCTCCAAAATACCGACAGATGCATTTTATCTCTCTAATACCCTGATTGTAGAAACAAAAAAGGTCGCTTGCGCGACCTTTTCGATAAAACTATAGCGACTGAAAGAATTAGCGCTTGCTGAACTGCTTACGACGACGCGCGCCATGCAGACCAACTTTTTTACGCTCAACTTCACGAGCATCGCGAGTGACCAAGCCTGCTTTGGACAGGGCTGGCTTCAAAGTGATGTCGTAATCCATCAATGCACGGGTAACGCCGTGACGAACTGCACCAGCTTGGCCAGTTTCACCGCCACCGCTAACGTTTACTTTGATATCAAAGGTTGTTAGGTGAGCTGTGAGAGCCAAAGGCTGACGAGCGATCATGCGAGATGTTTCGCGAGCAAAGTAAGCATCGATAGGTTTACCGTTAACAGTAATCTCACCTTTGCCAGATTTAATGAATACACGTGCTACAGAGCTCTTGCGACGACCTGTACCGTAATTCCAATTTCCGTAATTAATAGCCATTTGGTTTCCTTAAAACTCTAACGCTTTTGGCTGTTGAGCCGCATGCGGATGACTGGCGTCGCCATAGACTTTTAATTTCTTAATCATGGCATAACCTAGTGGGCCTTTTGGCAACATACCCTTCACAGCCTTCTCTAAGGCACGACCTGGGAAACGATCTTGCATCTTATCGAAGTTAGTCGAGCTAATACCACCAGGGTATCCGCTGTGACGGTAATAAATTTTGTTCAAGCCTTTTGTGCCTGTAACACGCAGCTTAGAAGAGTTGATGACAACAATAAAGTCGCCGGTATCAACGTGTGGGGTGTATTCAGGCTTGTGCTTGCCGCGTAGACGGAGTGCCACTTCACTGGCGACACGACCGAGGACTTTGTCCGTAGCGTCAATCACGAACCATTCATGCACCACCTCATGGGATTTTGCAGAAAAAGTTTTCATGATTTCTCAAATTGTTATAGTCAAAAAAAGTTACTCCAACTGAACCACGTCCACCTTGGCCCTGCTTATGTTTGCAAGCTCGCAGATTCTGTAATTCACTTGGTAAAACAATTACCGCTGACTGGTTCGGTAATTCAGTAAAGCCTTGAATTGTATCCCAAAAAAAACCCAGGAACTAGTCCTGGGTTGGAATCCACCTATGTCTAAGTGGAGGAGACACTGGGCGGTAAATCAATCTCTTATATAAGACTGACTACCAATATGGTTATTGTATCGAGAAATATGGTGCAACGCAAGAATATTGACCAAAATCAATTTTCTGATGCTTTTAAGGAAAAATTGCTGAGCAGCTAAGCCCCATTATTATTGTTAAACTATTGATAATATTGATTAATTTATTAAATTAGGGGTCACTAACATGGAATGTCAAGTAAGTTGGTTAGGTAATGGCAGCATGGCGTTTTCGGCAAAAACAGGCAGTGGCCACCAAGTCACAATGGACGGACCGCCCGAAGCTGGAGGCAAAAATAGCGCCCCAAGACCTATGGAGCTGATTTTGGCGGGGACTGGAGGCTGCGCTGCCTTTGATGTGGTGGCAATCCTACAAAAAGCTCGCCAAGAGGTTAGCACCTGCGATGTCCAGCTAACAGCTGAGCGGGCAGAGACTGAACCCAAAGTATTCACCAAAATTAACCTGCATTTCAAGGTCAAAGGCAAACAACTCGATTTATCCAAGGTTGAGCGTGCAGTGAAGCTTTCCCATGAAAAGTATTGCTCCGCGACAACCATGCTCGCCAAAACGGCAGAAATTACTTATTCCATCGACGTCCTGAATGACGAATAAGTATTGAGAAAGTGCAGAGTCAATCGATAAGCCGGATTCTGTCGCCTAGATTTGCATCTAGGGGCAATCATTCCTCTAGGCCGGCAGTTACCTGACGGCTCAAGCTCCCTACCCGCAGACTCAGCGGGACGCCTCATCGCCTGCTTACTTGGGATTGCTCCAGGTGGAGGTTACCGCGTTTCACCGTAACTAAATACGCTCGTCTCTGTGGCCCTATTCCTCACGTCACCGTGGATGGCCGTTAGCCATCACCCTTCCCTATGGAGTCCGGACTTTCCTCCCCCTCAATAATGAGGCGGCGATTGCCCAATTGACTCTGCGCCTGCAGTCTAACGCAGTCGCATAAGTTTGGTCTAAAAATGAATTAGGGGCTTGTGTCGCAACTTAAGCCAAGGTCCAAGCAATCGTCTCACCTGCACGTAGCGGCACAATCGTTTCGTCACCTAAAGGAAGCTCTGCAGGAATGCTTTGCGCCTGCTTTACCAAAGTTACTTTCTTGGTATTGCGTGGCAATAGATAAAAATCTGGGCCGAAGAAACTAGCAAAGCCTTCAAGTTTATCCAACTTGCCTACACTCTCAAATGCTTCAGCGTATAAACCTAATGCATTAAAAGCACTATAACAACCAGCACAACCGCAAGCAGCTTCTTTAACACCCTTGGCGTGAGGCGCACTATCGGTGCCCAAGAAAAATCTGGGGTTGCCACTCGTTGCAGCCTCCAATAGGGCGACGCGATGTTCTTCACGCTTGAGTACTGGCAAGCAGTAGTTATGCGGACGAATACCGCCAGAAAAAATCGCATTGCGATTCATTAATAAATGTTGCGGAGTAATCGTAGCGGCTATATTGTTTTTTTCAGCAGTATGCGCATCACGTACATAGTGCGCAGCTTGCTTAGTAGTAATGTGCTCAAACACAATCTTCAGTTCAAGAAAATCTTGACGTAAAGGTTCGAGCACTTGATCAATAAACACCGCCTCACGATCAAATATATCAATGTGAGCGCTAGTCACTTCACCATGTACTAACAAGGGCATACCGACGGCCTGCATTGCTTCCAGTGCAGCATAACAACGCTTGATGTCACTCACACCCGCATCACTGTTGGTTGTCGCTCCTGCAGGGTAAAGCTTAAATCCAGTAATGCCAGCATTCTTTGCTTTACGTACTTCATCCGCAGCAGTGTTATCTGTGAGATACAAGGTCATTAGCGGTGTAAAGCCAGTCACGCCCAAAGATTGAAGGCTAGCTTCAATCCGACCGCGATACGCATTTGCCAAATCCACCGTAGTTACTGGTGGCTTCAAATTCGGCATGATGATGGCACGCGCAAATTGGCGCGCAGTATCCGCTAATACATCTCGCATTACTTCACCATCACGAATATGCAAATGCCAGTCATCCGGCTGAATCAGTTGAATTTGTGTTGGGCTATTGGACATAATTATTTATCAAGCAAGATGATGCGGAAATCGTTTACGTTTGTCAGTGTGGGGCCAGTTTCTACTAAAGCATCTAATTGCGCAAAAAAACCATAGCAATCGTGCTTCGCTAAGAACTGCGCGGGGATCAGACCTTGCTTATCGGCGGCCTGGCGAATCGCAGGAGTAAACCACGCACCAGCATTCTTTTCACTACCATCGATACCATCAGTATCTGCAGCCAATGCGGAAACATAGGGAAGATCAGTTGATGCTGCGAAGAATGAAAGTAGATACTCACTACAACGACCACCGCGGCCTTTAATTCCATTGGGGATCGTTACCGTGCACTCGCCACCCGAGATAAGAGCAATTGGCTTATCCACTTTCAAGTGCTGACGCGCTAGAGAAGCTTGTTCCATTCCTACAGCTTGAGCTTCCCCGGTAATAGTGTCTCCCAAAATCACTGGCTCATAGCCTTGTGTGAGTACGTAGTCCGCTGCAGCCTCAAGACTCTTATAGGCCGTAGCAATCACATGATTACAGACCGCAGTATTTTGTAGATCTACTTCTTTTAAGGTCTCTGGAACTTCACCCGCAACACCACGCTGCAAATGAGATAAAACAGATTCTGGAATAGTGTCAGAGCTTAAGTGTTGTTTAGCCAAAATGTCCAGAGCATCTTGGTAAGTCGAATAATCTGGCGCACAAGGTCCACTGGCAATATCTGCAGGGGCATCTCCAGTAACATCCGAAATCAGCAATGCTTCAACTCGAGCACCACGTGCAATAGCTAGCCTTGCCAAATTGCCACCCAGAATCGCTGACAAATGTTTGCGAACGACATTCATCTCCTCAATTGGCGCACCTGAGCGTAATAGCGCTTCGGTAGTCTTGCGCATATCTTCGATACTGATGCCAGCTTGAGGCAAAGTGAGCAAACTTGAACCGCCGCCAGAAATTAAGGCAATCAAAACGTCGCTAGTTTGTAATTCACCAACTAAGCGATAGATTTCTTTAGCGCCGTCCATGCCGGCTTGATCAGGCACTGGATGACCCGCTTCGATAATTTGGATATGACTAGTAGGGGAGTTGTGCCCATAGCGGGTCAACACTAACCCCTCAATCATTGCATTAGGCCAATGACGCTGAGCATGCGACTCTAGAGCAGTTGCCATTGATGCGCTGGCTTTGCCTGCGCCCACCACTAAACACCTTCCTTTGGGCTCCGAACCTTGAGGAAAGATCTTGCCGAGGCATTTAGGAATGATTTTATTTGGATCAGCCACCGCTAAAGCTGCGGCAAAGGCATTTTTGAGAATAGTTTCTTGCTGACTCATAAAGACATTCTAATCAAGAATGATGCGCTCTTGCATTTGCCACATTTCAGCATATCGGCCACTAGCAGCCAATAGCTCTGCATGCGTTCCACGTTCCACTATCTGGCCATGCTCCATGACCAAAATTTGATCCGCATGAATGATAGTAGAAAGTCGATGGGCAATGATTAAAGTCGTACGATTTTTAGCCAAACCAAGCAGCTCTTCCTGAAACGCCCGCTCCGTTTTAGAGTCCAGCGCCGATGTTGCCTCATCAAAAATTAACATTGCTGGCTTTTTGAGTAGAGTACGTGCAATCGCAACACGCTGCTTCTCACCACCAGATAATTTCAGACCCCGCTCACCTACTTGGGTGTCATAGCCATCTGGAAGATGCTTGATGAAACGATCAATTTGCGCCGCCCTAGCGGCCTCATGAACTTCTTCAATCGAAGCATTAGGATTGCCATAAGCAATGTTGTAGCCAATGGTGTCATTAAACAAGACAGTATCTTGAGGAACAATACCAATTGCCTTGCGTAAACTCAATTGAGTGACATCCACAATATTTTGATCATCAATCAGAATCTTGCCGAACTGAACATCATAAAAACGAAACAGTAAGCGGGCTAAGGTGCTCTTGCCAGCGCCGCTCTGCCCAACCACTGCAGTAATCGTTCCCGCTGCGATATCAAAGCTGACACCCTTCAGAATTTCACGCTTAGCATCGTAATGAAATGAGACATTCTCAAAACGAACGTCTGGGCCACGGCTTTGATTACTGATACGCAAAGCCTGGGCATTAGGCACATCCGCAATTTCCTTCTCCGTATTCAGAAGCGAGAACATACGATCCATGTCAGTTAGCGCCTGCTTAATCTCACGATAGATCACACCTAAGAAATTCAGCGGAATATACAACTGAATCATCAGGGTGTTAACCAAGACCAAATCACCTAAGGTCATAGATCCATCAATTACACCTTGCGTCGCGCGCCACAAAATTAGGACTAATCCAACGGCAATAATTATCTGCTGTCCAAGATTGAGTACAGCTAAAGATTTTTGTGACTTCACTGCAGCTGTTTGGTAGCGGATCAAATTTTGATCGTAACGGCTAGCCTCAAAGGCTTCGTTACCGAAGTACTTGACTGTCTCAAAATTCAACAAGGAATCAATTGCCTTCTGATTCGCCTTAGAATCCATGTCATTCATGGTGCGGCGGAAATGCGTCCGCCATTCTGTTACCACAACCGTAAACGCAATATAAAGCAGCAATGCCACCAAGGTAATGATGGCAAACCACATATCGTATGCATAGGCCAAGTAACCAAGCACCAAACAAAATTCAATCAGAGTTGGCAGGATGCTGTAAAGCGAATAGGAGATCAGCGATTGAATACCACGTGTACCACGCTCAATATCTCGACTAACCCCACCGGTCTGACGAGCTAAATGAAAGCTCAGCGCTAGAGAGTGTAGATGCTCAAAAACTTGTAGCGCCACTTTACGAACGGCATTTTGGGTAACACGAGCAAAGAGGGATTCGCGCAGCTCAGTAAATAAAGAAGCAGAAACCCTCAAGAGACCGTAGGCCAATATCAATCCGGCCGGTACAACCAATAAAGCTTGAGGAGAGCCTACTTTGATATTGAGCTCATCAATCAATTCCTTCATCAAAATCGGAATGCCAAGATTGGTGACCTTGGCAGCAAGCAAACAAGTCAGGGCAATCGCAACCCTAAACTTGTACTCTAATAGGTAAGGAAGTAAGTCACGAATAACCTTCCAGTCGCTACCCTGTGATGGCTTTGAATCTGCTGCTGAATGATGATGCCCTGATGAATGTCGCATCACGCTATCTTAGTCAGTTACGCTCTGATGCGCAGAAAATAACTTGAGAATTGCTGCGCCATTACTAGGAGAGAAACATTTTTTCGCTGCCTCAGTGTGAGGCAGCCATTGATAGGCAATGTGCTCTCTTGGCGACAATCTGACTGGGACCTCATTCGGAACAAGCAATGAGAACCAATGCTCGGTATTTATGGTCACTCCAGGGGGGTAGCGGTGACGCCATTGTGGATAAATCTCATACTCAATCCGATATTGTAGATCTCGTAAAGAGCCTGCTGGAAGAGATTGGACATCAATTCCGGTCTCTTCAAAGACTTCGCGTGCGGCAGCAGCACTAAGATCCTCATCGAGGAAATCAATGCTACCGGTAACGGATTGCCAAAAATTAACTCTATCAGCTCGCTCAATTAGCAAGACCTCCCCATTCGATTTGTAAATAACAACTAAAACCGAAATGGGGATTTTCAAAATGATCTAAATACTGTCTTACTTAAGCAGCGGGGGCAGCTTGGCGCAAACGAATATGCAACTCTTTTAACTGACGCTCGTCTACCGGGCTAGGAGCCTGAGTAAGCAAGCACTGGGCGCGCTGTGTTTTTGGGAAGGCGATGACATCACGGATAGATTCAGCACCGGTCATCATCGTGACGATACGATCTAAACCAAATGCGATGCCACCGTGTGGAGGTGCGCCGTACTGCAAGGCATCCAATAAGAATCCAAACTTAGCTTGAGCCTCTTCGGCACCAATCTTCAAGGCGCGGAATACCTGGCTTTGCACTGCTTCTTGATGAATACGAACTGATCCACCACCAATTTCACTGCCGTTTAGCACCATGTCATAAGCTTTGGCTAAACACTTTCCAGGACTCGATTCGAGATACTGCATATGTTCATCTTTAGGGCTAGTGAATGGATGGTGACATGCAACCCAACGGGCGTTATCTTCATCATATTCAAACATGGGGAAATCAACCACCCACAATGGCTTCCAACCTTCAGAAGATAGGCCATGCTCTTTACCCCAAGCAGAGTGACCAATCTTGAGGCGTAAACCACCGATTGCATCATTTACAACTTTTTCTTTATCAGCACCGAAGAAAATGATGTCGCCATCTTTAGCGCCAGTGCGCTTCAAGATGCCTTTGATAGCAGCATCATGCAAGTTCTTGACGATGGGTGATTGCAAGCCATTACGACCCTCTGCAACTGAGTTCACCTTGATCCAAGCCAAACCTTTGGCGCCATAGATCGCTACAAATTGAGTGTAGTCATCAATTTCACTACGGCTAATCTCAGCACCGCCTGGTACGCACAAACCAACTACGCGCCCACCCTCTTGGTTTGCTGCACCAGAAAATACTTTGAAATCGACATCTTTCATTAAATCAGTCAATTCAGTAAATTCAAAATTCACACGCAGATCTGGCTTGTCTGAACCAAAGCGTGCCATACCCTCTGAGTAAGGCATGGTTGGAAATGGGTTTGGCAACTCTACGTTCATGGTGACTTTGAAAATATGGCGAATCATGTTTTCAAATAGCTCACGGATTTCTAGTTCATCCAAGAAAGCGGTTTCACAGTCGATCTGAGTAAATTCAGGCTGACGATCAGCACGCAAATCTTCGTCACGGAAGCACTTAGTAATTTGGTAGTAACGATCAAAACCGGCCACCATCAACAACTGTTTAAATAGCTGGGGAGACTGTGGCAAGGCAAAGAACTGGCCATCATGAACACGTGAAGGCACCAGGTAGTCGCGCGCTCCCTCAGGGGTACTCTTCGTTAGCATTGGTGTTTCGATATCGATGAAACCTGCAGCATCGAGGTAGCGACGGCATTCCATGGCCACGTTGTAACGTAAACGTAAATTCTTTTGCATTTGCGGACGACGCAAATCTAAAACACGGTGAGTTAAGCGAGTAGTCTCAGATAAATTCTCATCTTCCAATTGGAATGGAGGAGTAATAGACGCATTCAAAACTACTAGGCTATGGCAAAGCACTTCAATTTTTCCGCTAACTAAATCATTGTTCTCAGTACCAGCGGGACGTGCACGCACCAAACCTTTAATCTGAATACAAAATTCATTACGAACCTGCTCAGCTAATGCAAACATTTCAGGACGATCTGGATCGCAAACAACTTGAACGAAACCTTGGTGATCACGCAGGTCAATAAAGATCACGCCACCGTGGTCACGCCGACGATTAACCCAACCAGAGAGGGTGATCTCTTGGCCAATGAGTGATTCAGTTACCTGACCGCAGGTATGGCTTCGCATCGACATAACAATTTCCTATAAATCAAAGATGATGGTTTGACTTAGCAGCAGTCAAACCAGTTGAACTGGTGGGGGGAACGGATCCCATTGAAACAATATGTTTGAGCGCCTCTTCGACACTCATCTCTAATTCAATGGTGTGCGCACGTGGGACGATCATAAAAAATCCAGAGGTTGGGTTTGGAGTAGTTGGCAAGAAAACATTAACGTAGTCCTCGCCCAACTTAGCCGCCACTTCTTTTGCTGGCATACCAGTCTGAAATGCAATTGCCCAAGAATCTGCATGGGGATAGCGAATTAATAATGCCTTGCTAAACGCCTGGCCACTACCAGAAAATAAAGTGGAGGATACCTGTTGAACGCTAGAGTAAATCGATCGCACAATCGGAATGCGATTCACCAATCGATCCCATACCTTCATCCACCACTGCCCCGCAAAATTGATTGCAAGTAGTCCGGTAATCATGATGACTGAAACAACAATCAGAATGCCCACACCTGGTAATTCACGGAAATGTTGTAAATCACCGGAAAACTGATTAGGGAACACAGTAATAATGGCATGCATTACAGAACCAAAAACACCGTCGAGCAAGCCCAATCCCCATCCAATCACCCAAATGGTGATTGACATCGGTGCCCACACCAGAATTCCTGCGATAAAGTATTTTTTCATTTGCCCACGCTTACGCTTTGCCTAACCTGGCATTTTAGCGGTTTAAGCGGCAATCGGCGACAGTCTAGTGAAGACCAAGGCCGATTATCAGAATCCCAGCCAAAAAGCCGCCCGCAAACAGCAAGGTTCCCACCAAAAGGCGATGAGTCCGTCTTTCCTGCATTAAAAGGCATTTTAAGACCTCTAATTCAGCATTTTGCTCTCTTTTCGGACCGTGCCCTTGCGCCAAACTCTCCGCAATCAGGCGGGGTAAGGTTGGTAGTATTTTTGCCCAAGAGGGCGCTTCACTCTTAAGCCCCTCAACCAATCCACGCCAACCCAGTTGCTGACTGATCCATTTTTCCAGGATCGGCTTTGCAGTCTGCCAAAGATCGAGATCGGGGTCTAATTCACGCGCTAGACCTTCTACATTGAGCAATGTCTTTGATAGCAAGGATAGTTGAGGCTGCACTTCGACCTTAAAACGACGAGATGTTTGGAACAAACGAACTAGAACAATGCCCAAAGAAATATCTTTTAAAGGTCGATCAAAGTACGGTTCGCAAACAGATCGCACCGCACCCTCTAATTCTTCCACACGGGTATCTGCAGGAACCCAGCCAGATTCCACATGCAATTGTGCGACACGCCGGTAGTCTCGATTAAAGAAGGCTAAAAAGTTGAGTGCCAAGTAGTTTTTATCGCTTTCACTTAATGCGCCAACAATTCCGAAATCCAAAGAAATAAATCGCCCAAAACTATCAGGCTCTAAACTAATCATGATATTTCCAGGATGCATATCTGCATGGAAAAACCCATGTTCGAATACTTGGGTAAAAAATATCTCCACGCCCTCTGCGGCTAATTTTTTAAAATCGACTCCAGCGGCACGTAATTCATCAAAACGACCGATAGATATACCGTTCATTTTTTCCATGACAATCACATTGGTGCGACATAGATCCCAATACATTTCTGGAATCATGAGCTTGTCTGAATCAACAAAATATCTTCTTAACTGACTGGCATTAGCAGCCTCACGCATGAGGTCGAGCTCATCGTGTAGATGTCTATCAAATTCAGCAACGTTTTCAGTTGGCTTTAAGCGACGCCCATCAGAAGACAATTTTTCAACCACTTTTGCCAGGTCATACATTAAAGCAATATCGCTCTCAATCACCGGGAGGATACCTGGACGCAACACCTTGATCGCAACCTCTCGCCCATCCCATTCTGGATGTCTCTCAGTAGCACGCAAGATTCCAAAATGTACTTGAGCAACAGAAGCGCTAGCTACCGGAGTTGCATCAAAACTAATAAAGACTTCTTCAATCGGTAAATCAAGCGCCTTCTCAATTAAGAGTCGTGATTCTGCATTAGAAAATGGCGGCACTTGATCCTGCAACTTTGCCAATTCATTGGCAATATCTTCCGACAATAGATCACGTCGAGTAGAAAGCACTTGTCCAAATTTTACGAAGATCGGACCGAGTGCTTCTAGGGTCAAACGAATGCGCTCACCCCTTGGTAGCGATTGCCCTGGTGATACCCAGCAAAGAATGGTTAAGAAGCCACGAGCAATCCCAGGCTTCAAAATGTCGCGTAGCAGTGGTAATAGACCATAACGCCATGCTGTAAAGAAAATGAAATAGAGGCGGGCTAAACGACGCACAATCAATTAACCTTTTCGCTCTAAAAGTTGGATGCGCTTATCTAGACGATCAACCGCATCACGCATCACACTTAATTCATTTTTATGAATTAAAAAATCTCGTTTATTCAAAAGGACTTTTCTTTCTTCACTGACATACTCAATGACATTTTCCAGTAGATCAGTCGCTGCAGACTTCCCAGCAGAAATGAATTTCTTACCTTGACGTACAGCAAAGTTTGCAGGCGCATCACCGATGAAACGCGCCAAGTCTTCCTCATACTCCCACCGAATTTGACCTGCTAAGCGGCCCAATAACTGCGCTAGGTCAGCATCGCCAGTAATCTTCGCTGACTTCATGGCTTGCTCACGTAAGTTGCCAGAGCCACCAGCTAAAGCACTCAATGCTTCTGGGGAAACTTCTAACTCTAATGAAGGGGTATCCGCATGAGTCAATGCAAGCAGAGAGCCCTCGGGTGCTATCTCAAAAAAGAGCTGCCCAATTGGCAAGTTGAGCAAAATGACTTTGCCAGCATGACGCGCCAACTCACCCATAGCCCATGGCTCAGCCTTGAGGATATGATTTATTCCTCGGCAAGCGGCAGACGCTGCAAAATGGTGGGTGGTTGGAGATGCGGTGGTCATCAGTGTAAAAAACCCGCACAAGTGCGGGCTTTCAGTGGAAAGTACTACAAGCTTAAACTAACTGGGAGATACCCGCTAGTACCCAGCCTCCAGGGCCGCTTACCGGCTTGCTGAGATTCCATACTTCAGAGAAGTTATTCGCCTGCGCGCCTACTTGTTCACGAATCATGCCAGTGAACTGCACGCTACAGTAATACGTATTGTCAGCTGTTTCAATTCCGAGCAACTGCGCATTGAGTGTCACTACATCGGTTTGATTAGCGCTGTCAGCACGTCCGGCCAAGTCTTGCTCAATCGTGGCGAACATGTCTCGGGTGGTGTACTCACGTAATGCGGCTAAATCGCCCTGATCCCACGCCTTTTGTAAGCCTGAGAAAAACTGTTTAGCGTTATCCAAAAATGCGTATTCATCAAACCCTGGCGGAAGCGTTGATTGAAATGGTGCGGGCTCGGCGGCAACACCACCGAGTGCACTAGCAGCCGGCGTAAACGCAGGCTCTTGTCTTGGCGCCTGATCTAGATTGCTACGCTGCATACCTTGCGGAGTCATTTGAGGACTTTTATTAGTACCGGATAAAGCAGGCATCATTTTTCTCATGATGAACATGATGGCAAAGCCAGCGAGAGCTGCAATCAGCAATCCAGTGATTAATGAAGATGCGCCCTCACCTAAACCAAAATGGGATAAGAGGAAACCAATACCAAGACCTGCGGCTAAGCCACCCAAAATGCCGCCCATACCACCGAAGCGACTTGGTGCTGGTGCTTGAGGAGCCGCAGCTGGTGCTGCTGGTTGCGCTTGTTGAGTTGGCTTTTGAGCGGGAGTAGCTTGTTTTTGCATTGGCGCACTTGGTGCCTTGCCGACACTTTTACCACCACCTAAACGGGCAGCATTGGCGTAACCAACGGTAGCAAATATTAAGCTAAGACTCAACACAACTGCTTTAAAAAAATGCTTATTCATATTTTTGATCCCCTATAGAGCTACTTTAATTCTTGGCCAGCAAAAACTACAAAATCACTAGTATTTAATACCAATATGCAGCGCAACGATACCCCCAGTCATTCTGTGGGTATCTACCTCGTCAAAACCTACCCCCAGCATGATGTCTTTAAGGGTCTCAGCATCTGGATGCATCCGAATAGATTCAGCCAGGTAGCGGTAGCTCTCGGAATCTTGGGCAATCTTTTCGCCTAACCAAGGCAAGACCTTGAATGAGTAGGTGTCATAAATCGGACCTAAAAAGGCATCCGGCTTTGAGAACTCGAGCACCAACACTCGACCCCCAGGCTTAATTACTCTGAGCATCTCTGCCAAAGCAATGTCTTTGTGAGTCATGTTTCGCAGGCCAAATGCCACTGTCACCACATCAAAGTGATTTGCGGGGAAAGGAATTTTCTCCGCATCGAACTGCACGCAGGGTAAAGCCATGCCCTGATCGAGAAGGCGATCACGGCCAACTCCCAACATGGAGGCATTAATGTCACTTAGCCATACTTGAGCTTCAGGGTTATGACCCCAGCCTGCTGCACGTGCAAAGGCAGCAGCTAGGTCGCCCGTACCACCAGCAATATCCAATACTTTTTGACCAGGGCGCACTTGAGCACGTGCAATCGTGACTTTTTTCCACAAGCGATGTAGCCCGAATGACATCAAGTCATTCATGACGTCATATTTACTTGCTACAGAATGAAATACCTCGGCAACCTTACCCGCTTTTTCAGCTTCATCAACGCTTTGGTATCCAAAATGGGTCTTGCTCATATTCTTCTTTACTTAACTAAAACGACGGTTAATGGCTGCCACAAGATTTACCACCGGCAACACCCATTGGAGAGTCACGATCTAGACCAGCAGCAGCGAGTTTATCCAAGTGCTCTTTCCACAATGCCTCTTGGTTCTCGCATAAAAATTGCAGGTAGTCCCAAGAATACAAACCAGAATCATGTCCATCGGAAAATGAAGGCTTAAGAGCGTAGTGGCCCACTGGCTCAATATTCGCTATCAGCACTTCACGCTTACCAGTTTGCAAAGTCTCCTGTCCAGGACCGTGACCTTGGACCTCGGCCGAAGGAGATACCACTCTTAAAAATTCAAAAGGTAGGCGAAAGGTATTGCCATTCTCATAAGAGAGCTCTAGCACTTTTGACTGCTGATGTACTACAACATTAGTTGGAATCATTAAACCAATACCCTCTCAATACCACCTTGATTTGCCTTAGCAACGTAATCTTGCATCCAATCAGGACCTAATAATTTTTGCGCCATTTCAACCACAATGTAATCGGCAGTAGTATCGCTATCGGCATCAAAGCGAGTGAGGCCTTGTAAGCAAGATGGGCAACTAGTGAGCACTTTGACATCACCAGTGAAATCATCTTTGCGCAATTCATCGGCAGCCTTTTCCATCTCGATCTGCTTACGGAAACGCACCTGAGTTGAAATATCGGGACGTGTCACCGCAAGAGTTCCAGACTCACCACAGCAGCGGTCATTCTTCTGAATTGCTTTGCCATCTTCTGACTGAATCAGCTCATTCACCGTCTTAAGAGGGTCTTGCAACTTCATTGGTGAGTGGCATGGATCGTGATACATATACTTCACACCGGTCACATTCGTAAGCTTGACACCCTTCTCCAGCAAGTACTCATGAATATCAATGATGCGGCAACCCGGGAAGATCTGTTCGAACTGATAGCCCGCCAACTGGTCATAACAAGTGCCACATGAAACTACCACGGTCTTGATATCCAAGTAATTGAGAGTATTGGCTACGCGATGAAAGAGAACACGGTTATCCGTAATCATCTTTTCTGCTTTATCGAAGTCGCCATTGCCACGCTGTGGATAGCCGCAGCAGAGATAGCCTGGAGGCAGTACTGTTTGTACGCCCACATTCCACAGCATCGCTTGCGTAGCTAAACCGACCTGCGAGAACAAGCGCTCAGAACCACAACCTGGGAAATAGAACACTGCCTCAGTATCCGCGGAGGTTGTTTTTGGATCTCGAATAATCGGAACGTAATTCGCATCCTCAATATCTAAGAGTGCACGAGCAGTTTTCTTCGGCAGATTACCAGGCATCTTCTTATTTACAAAGAAGATGACCTGCTCTTGAATATTGGGCTTGGTTACCGTGGCGGGTGGGTGCGCAGTTTGTTTGCGAGCGAACTTACGAAACACATCATTACCCAAACGCTGGAGCTTATAACCCCAACCAATCATGGTCTTACGAAGCAAGTTGATAGTGTCAGGATCAGTAGCATTTAAGAACATCATCGATGCCGCTGTTCCGGGGTTAAAGCGTTGCTGCCCCATCTTGCGCAACAAGTTACGCATGTTCATCGAAACCTCACCAAAATCAATATTGACAGGGCAAGGTGTTAAACACTTATGGCATACAGTGCAATGTGCTGCAACGTCATCAAACATTTCCCAATGACGAATCGATACGCCACGACGCGTTTGCTCTTCGTACAGGAAGGCTTCGATTAAAGAGGAGGTTGCCAAAATTTTGTCACGTGGGCTATACAACAAATTAGCGCGCGGTACATGTGTAGAGCAGACTGGCTTACACTTACCGCAACGTAAGCAATCTTTCACGCTATCAGCAATTGCACCAATATCGCTTTGCTGCATGATGATGGACTCATGCCCCATCAAACCAAAGCTCGGGGTGTAAGCAATGCTGAGATCGGCATGTGGCATCAACTTGCCCTTATTGAAGCGACCCTCAGGATCAACACGCTTTTTGTAGGCGCGGAAGTCTTTCAGCTCAGCCTCAGTAAGGTACTCCAGCTTAGTAATGCCGATACCATGCTCACCAGAAATCACACCATCTAATGAGCGAGCCAATTTCATAATCCGATCGACAGCGCGATGAGCATCTTGCAGCATCTCGTAGTCATCCGAATTCACCGGAATATTGGTATGCACATTACCGTCACCCGCATGCATGTGGAGCGCTATGAATACCCGCTTACGTAAAATATTTTTATGAATGGCTTCCAGTTCATTGAGGATGGGCTCAAATGCTAGGCCACCAAAAATGATTCTGAGTTCAGCGCGCACTTCTGTTTTCCATGAGGCGCGCAAACTATAATTCTGTAGATCCGGAAAATACGTATCCATCTGCATCAGCCAATCTGACCAACGCGCCCGTACCTTATCAATTAGTTCAAGAGCTTGCTGTACGCGATCACCCAAAATTTCAGCGCTGGGGATTTCATAATCCTCATCGTTTTTGCCGAGTGGCAGGGCGCTCTTTTTTAGGAAAGCTTTGAGGCCATCTAAAACTTGTAACTTATTTTTGAGTGAGAGTTCAATGTTGATGCGCTCGATACCATTGGTGTACTCACCCATGCGCGGCAGTGGAATTACGACATCTTCATTAATCTTAAAAGCATTGGTATGACGAGCAATCGCTGCTGTACGCGCACGATCTAACCAAAACTTTTTACGCGACTCAGCGCTAACCGCCACAAAACCTTCGCCCACACGATTGTTGGCCATGCGCACAACTTCGCTAGTCGCAGCTGCTACCGCCTCTTCATCGTCACCAGCAATATCACCAATCAATACCATCTTAGGCATTGCATTGCGCTTGGATTTAGTGGAATAACCAACTGCTTTTAAATACCGATCATCCAAGTGCTCTAGACCAGCCAAGATTGGTCCACCGTTCTTGCTCAAGCCATCGAGATACGCTTTGATTTCTACAATACTGGGAATAGCTTCTTGCGCTTGACCGAAAAACTCCAAGCAAACAGTTCGCATGAATTTAGGCATACGATGCAAAATCCAAGTAGCGCTCGTAATTAATCCATCGCAACCTTCTTTTTGAACGCCGGGCAGGCCTGATAAAAACTTATCAGTCACATCCTTGCCTAGACCCTCTTTACGAAAGCGCTTACCTTCTACTTCTAAGGTTTCTGTTTTGAGAATGTGTTCGCCCGGCTCACTCTCACCATCAGACCAAGTCAGTGCAAAACGTACTTTTTCTGCTACGTGAATTTTTCCTAAGTTGTGATCAAGGCGCTCAACCTCAAGCCAATTACCTTCTGGATCCACCATGCGCCAGCTGGCCAGATTATCTAATGCAGTACCCCATAAGACCGCCTTCTTGCCGCCGGCGTTCATGGCAATGTTGCCACCAATACAACTCGCATCCGCTGAAGTAGGATCGACTGCAAAAACTAGACCAGCTCGCTCCGCAGCTTCCGCCACTCTACGTGTCACTACACCAGCGCCAGTAAAGATGGTTGAAACTTCATGGTCCACGCCCGGCAAACGCTTGGCCTTGACGCTATCAATCTGCTCAAGCTTTTCAGTATTAATCACTGCCGACATAGCGTAGAGAGGAATAGCGCCACCGGTATAGCCGGTACCACCTCCACGCGGAATAATAGTTAAACCCAAAGCAATACAAGCCTTTACTAGGCCAGGGATTTCAGATTCGTAGTCAGGCTTCAGAACTACAAGCGGAAACTCAACGCGCCAATCCGTTGCATCGGTCACATGCGCTGCACGTGAGACACCATCAAAACAAATATTATCTGCGGCCGTAATACGGCTTAGCTCTTTACGAGCACGCTTACGAATCTCAGTCACTTCTTTAAAGCCTTGCTCAAAATTCTCAACCGCACGATGTGCAGCATTCAATAAAACTTGAACTTGCTCAACCGATTCACCGCTAGATCTTTTCTTTACTTCACCAAGGCGATGCCATAAAGCGTCAATTAATAACTGGCGGCGACTAGCACTATCTAATAGGTCGTCTTGTAGGAAAGGATTACGCTGAACTACCCAGACATCACCCAACACCTCGAACAACATACGAGCTGAGCGGCCAGTACGGCGAATCCCACGCAAATCATTCAGAACACGCCATGACTCCTCGCCCAGCAAGCGGATAACGATTTCACGATCGGAAAAGGAAGTGTAGTTATAGGGGATTTCGCGGAGGCGGGGTGAACCCGCTTCAGCATCCAACAACTGATTTAAAGCTAATGGGGCGTTCATAGCGTCATATTTGGTAAATATGCATTTTAATTGAGGGATGCTGATATTGGCAGGAAACCAATAAAGATGTTGGCTTGGGTTGATAAACCCCTGCAAATTTAAGGGCTTAGAGCCCGTTCATGGTACGCTCATCGCATGGCAATGAACTATTTAAAGAAAATTTTATCGGCCCGAGTCTACGATGTAGCCAGGGAAACAGAGCTCCAAGTAGCCCCCGAACTCACAAAGCGCTTAGGCAATCAAGTATTGCTCAAAAGAGAGGATAACCAGCCGGTTTTCTCATTCAAATTACGTGGTGCCTATAACAAAATGGCCCACTTACCCTCAGAAGCCTTAAAAAGGGGGGTAATTGCCGCTTCAGCAGGTAATCATGCCCAGGGCGTCGCTCTAGCCGCAGCCAAAATGAAGTGCAAAGCAGTCATCGTGATGCCACTTACCACCCCCAGCCTCAAAATCGATGCCGTCAAAGCACGCGGCGGCTCTTGGGTAGAGGTGATTTTGCATGGTGAATCCTATAGCGATGCTTTTAATCACGCCGAGCTTTTAGAGAAAAAAAGAGGGCTTACCTTTGTTCACCCTTTTGATGACCCTGATGTGATTGCAGGACAAGGCACGATTGCCCTAGAGATCTTTCAGCAGCACCAAGAGCCGATTGATGCCATTTTTGTGGCCATTGGTGGTGGCGGTTTAATCGCCGGCATTGGGGAATATGTCAAAGCAGTCAGCCCCAAAACTAAAGTGATCGGCGTTCAGTCGGTTGACTCGGATGCAATGAGAAGATCACTTGAAGCCAATAAGCGCATCGAGATGAAAGATGTAGGTCTTTTCTCGGACGGAACAGCAGTGAAGTTGGTTGGCAAAGAAACTTTCCGTATTTGCAAACGCGTGGTGGATGACATCATAACTGTAAATACCGATGAAATCTGTGCTGCGATCAATGATGTTTTCACGGACACCCGGAGCATTCTGGAGCCCGCTGGCGCACTAGCTATTGCTGGTATGAAAAAGTATGTAGATAAGCATCGCCTGAAAAAGAAAACATTGGTAGCGATTGCTTGTGGTGCCAATATGAATTTCAGTCGCCTGCGCTTTGTCGCAGAACGTGCCGACGTGGGTGAATTCCGCGAAGCCGTTTTTGCTGTAACGATTCCAGAGGAGCGTGGCTCCTTCAGACGCTTCTGTGAATTACTCGGCAATCGCAATGTCACTGAATTTAACTATCGTATTGCTGACCAAAGTGAAGCCCATATCTTTGTAGGTATTGGAACGCAAAAAGCAAGTGACAGCAATACGATTGCAAAGCATTTCCGTAAAGCCAAGTTTGCAACGATTGATCTGACTCATGATGAGCTAGCAAAGTCTCACTTACGCCATATGGTGGGCGGCCGCTCAGCCCTTGCCCAAGATGAGTTACTGTACCGCTTTGAATTTCCGGAGCGCCCAGGCGCACTGATGAAGTTCCTCACCAGCATGGCACCGAACTGGAATATCAGCCTGTTTCATTATCGTAATCATGGTGCAGACTATGGCCGCATTCTCGTTGGCTTACAAGTGCCAAAAAATGAACAGAAGAAGTTCCAAAACTTCTTAGCGTCACTTGGCTATCCACATTGGAATGAAACCGATAATCCGGCTTATCGCCTATTTCTCAAATAAGAGTTAATCCTTAATGTCATACACACTTACCGGAAAACTCGTTGTGGCGATTTCATCGCGCGCACTATTTGATTTCGAGGAAGAGAATCGTATCTTCGAATCTACTGATGACAGCGCCTACATGAAGCTGCAATTAGAGCGCCTCTCTAAGGCTGCTCAAACAGGTGTTGCTTTTCCATTGGTAAAGAAGTTATTAGCCTTCAATGAAGAAGGTGAGCAACGTGTCGAGGTGGTGATCCTCTCTCGCAATGACCCAGTGAGTGGCTTACGCGTGTTTCGCTCGGCCGAACACCATGGCCTTCATTTAGAGCGTGGCGTATTCACGAGAGGGCGCCCACCCTATCACTACCTACGCTCTTTACATGCCAATCTATTTCTCTCGGCAAATGAAGATGATGTGCGTGCTACGATTGATGCAGGCTTTCCTGCAGCTCGCGTCTACCCAGAATCTAGTAAGACTGCAGAGTCTCATCCTAATGAAATCCGCATCGCATTTGACGGAGATGCCGTTCTCTTTTCTGATGAAGCCGAACAAGTCTTTCAGAGTGAAGGTTTAGTAGCCTTTGTCGATCATGAAAGCAAAAAAGCTGCTATCCCTCTGCCGCCTGGCCCGTTCAAGCCTTTGTTAGAAGCACTCCATCGTTTACAACGTACCACTAGCGAGAAAGGGATGCGCATCCGTACTGCCTTGGTAACGGCTCGCTCCGCACCTGCGCATGAGCGCGCTATACGCACGCTGATGGCCTGGGGTGTTGATGTTGATGAAGCCATGTTCCTGGGTGGACTTTCCAAAAGCGAATTCCTACGCGAGTTCGAGCCAGACTTTTTCTTTGATGACCAAACCGGTCACTGCCAATCTGCTGCCTCAGTAGCACCGACGGGTCACGTGGTATCTGGCGTATCCAACAAGCCTAAAAACTAATGTCAATGCTTACACTTGGTCAAGCAACGCCGTATCCCGATCAATATGATCCAAGCTTGCTATTCCCCATTCCCCGCTCAGAGAATCGTCTCAAACTCGACATCAAACCAAATCAAGCTCTTCCTTTTGTAGGCATCGATATTTGGAATGCCTTTGAGTTGAGCTGGCTGAACAAAAAAGGTAAACCTCAGATTGCCTTAGCAGAATTTCAGGTTCCAGCTGATTCGCCAAACATGATTGAGTCCAAATCATTCAAGCTCTACCTCAATAGTTTTAATAGCGCCCGCTTTGACGATGAAACAGCAGTGCGCGAACAATTAATCACTGATTTATCAGCTGTAGCAGGCAGCAAGATTGCCACCCGCATTAATCCAACTGAAGCGGTTGCGAAAAAAGGTATGCAGGAGATGAGTGGTGTGCTGATGGACCGCCTTGATATCGAGATCGATCCAAGCTTATCTGCCGATCCCGCCTTGCTTGAAGTCAATGAGTCTTTTGGACCAATCGAGCAATGCTTAGTTTCTCATTTACTCAAATCCAATTGTCCGGTGACTGGTCAACCAGATTGGGCTAGTGTGCAAATTCGTTACCAAGGTCGGCCAATTTTGGAAGAAGGCTTACTTCGCTATCTGATTGGATTCAGGCAAAAAGGTGAATTTCACGAGCATTGTGTTGAAACGATCTTTACCGACATCAAGCGCCAGTGCAAACCAGAGAAACTCTCTGTCTACGCGCGCTACACCCGACGTGGTGGGTTAGACATTAATCCCTTCCGTACTGATCACAATGCGCCTTGGCCAGAAAATACTCGCCATGCGAGGCAGTAAGAAAATCAGCAGGTAAACAAAAAGCCCTTCAAGAAGGGCTTTTTGTCTTGGGTAAAACGAATTAACGCAATTCTTAAAACGGAATATCGTCGTCCATTGCGCCAAGGGATGCTGCATTAGAAGATGCTGGTGCAGAGTTCTCAACCGGCTTTGAGCGGCTATAGCTTTCACCACCATCACCACTGCCACCTACTGGCTTGCCACCAAGCATTTGCATTGTTTCTGCAACGATCTCAGTAGAATATTTTTCTTGGCCACTTGCATCAGTCCATTTACGTGTGCGTAAACGTCCTTCTACATAAACTTGTGAACCCTTTTTGAGATATTGACCAGCAATCTCTGCCAATTTTCCAAAGAACGCAACACGGTGCCATTCTGTGGTTTCTTTCATTTCGCCAGACTGCTTATCTTTGTAACGATCCGATGTCGCTACTGAAATATTGGTTACTGCGTCGCCGCTTGGCATATAACGCGTTTCTGGATCACGTCCTACATTACCTACGATGATGACCTTATTTACCGAAGCCATGTTGTCTCCCGAAGAAAAATACTGCTGTTATTACTGCTAAAGGTTATGTTATTACTTCCACTGCATTCTTTGTATCTACTACTTTCGCAGGCAATTCGCCCATGAACCAAGCAATTATAAGCCAGCATAAAAGGAGTGCTGCACTGATTTTAAAGACCGCCATATCGCCAAGGGCATCGATTAAATAACCCCCTATAGCAGCACCAAAAAATAAACCAATCGATTGGGTAGTGTTGAAGATGCCCAAAGCAGTTCCCTTTGATTGATTTGAAAAACGTGACACCAAGGAGGGTAATAAGGCCTCCAAAAGGTTGAAGCCAATAAAGTAGACCAATAAAGAGAGTGCTATGACAATAATTGATCTTGCCTGAGAGAACAAAATCTCAGCAATCACAAGAAAAATGATTGCGATTAAAAAAACCAGTCGCAGGCGATGACGCCTCTCACCAAATATCAAAATAGGTGCCATCATCAAGAACGACAGTAAGACAACTGATAAATATATTTTCCAATGATCAGCTAGCGGCATACCTGCCTCTACCAATAAATGCGGCATCACTAGAAACATGGCGACTTGTGTTGCGTGTAATAGCAGCACACCAAAATTCAAGCGCATTAACTCCGGAATAAAGAAAACCTCTTTTAGGGAGGCTTGCTCCACCCTAGCTTCCACTTTATTGCTGGGCAAAATGTAGAAGGTCACAAACATCGCGAATACACCCAAAATAGCCAGGACCAAGAAAATACCACTCAAACCCATGACCCGATAAATAGGTGCAGCAATCACTAGTGATAGTGCAAAAGAGAGAGCAATGCTACCTCCAACAAGCGCCATTGCACGAGTACGCACCTGTTCACGAGTGAGATCGGCAACCCAAGCTGAAATAGCGGCTGAGACTGCACCGGCGCCCATAATGCCGCGCCCGATGGCAATCCAAAGGAGGTCGTCCTTTGCAGCACAAATGAGAGCCCCGGCAACAAACAGGGACAAGCCCCATAAAACAACTGGTTTACGGCCAATTCGGTCAGAAAGACGGCCTAAGGGGATATAAAAGCAAGCCTGAACAATATTGAAGATCCCCAGGGTCAGGCCAACCCATAGAGCATGCTCGCCACCAGGTAAGCCCCGCGCATGAATACTAAAAACCGGCAAAAGCAGGAATAGGCCCAACATACGAAGGCCAAAGATGCCGGCTAAGGCCAGAGTGGAGCGAAGTTCAGAAGGATTCATGGGAAAGAGCTATATTAACAAGTTACGCTAAAAAATCATGAATAACGAAATCAAGATCCGCGGTGCCCGCACCCACAACCTCAAAAACATCAATCTAGATATCCCTAGAGAGAAATTAGTCGTCTTGACTGGCTTATCTGGCTCAGGCAAAAGCTCATTGGCTTTTGACACCCTGTACGCCGAAGGTCAGCGTCGCTATGTAGAGTCCCTATCTGCTTATGCCCGCCAATTCTTGCAGCTGATGGAAAAGCCTGATGTCGATACGATTGAAGGCCTTTCACCGGCAATCTCAATTGAGCAAAAAGCGACCAGCCATAATCCCCGCTCGACTGTGGGTACAGTTACAGAAATTCATGATTACCTGCGTTTGTTGTTTGCACGCGCTGGAACCCCGCATTGTCCAGATCACGATCTACCGCTAGAGGCGCAAAGCGTTTCTCAAATGGTCGATACCGTTTTGGCTATGCCAGAAGACACTAAGCTCATGATCTTGGCTCCCGTGGTGAGTGAGCGTAAGGGTGAATTCGTAGACTTATTCCAAGATCTTCAGGCGCAAGGCTTTGTTCGCTTTCGTGTGCGCTCTGGTGGTGGAACAACCAATACAGCCAAAGCAGAGATCTTTGAAGTAGATCAATTGCCAGCATTAAAGAAGAACGATAAGCATTCAATTGAAGTGGTCGTAGATCGCATTAAAGTACGTCCGGATATTCAGCAACGTGTAGCAGAATCTTTTGAAACTGCTCTGCGCCTTGCCGATGGCAAAGCCATGATTGTCAACATGGATACCGGCAAAGAGATGATTTTCTCCAGCAAGTTTGCCTGCCCAATTTGCTCCTATTCATTACAAGAGCTTGAGCCACGCCTCTTCTCTTTTAATAATCCAATGGGCGCATGTCCTTCTTGTGATGGCTTGGGCCATCAATCCTTCTTTGATCCTAAGCGTATTGTTGCCCACCCAGACCTATCGCTAGCCTCTGGTGCAATTAAAGGCTGGGATCGTCGTAACCAGTTTTATTTCAAGCTCTTACAAACACTTGCTAAGCATGGCGGGTTTGATGTCGAGAAGCCTTTTGAGACTCTCAATAAGAAACAACAAGACTTGATTTTATTAGGCTCGGGCGATGTCACCATTCCTTTTGAATATATCAATGAGCGCGGCAAAAATAGTACTCGTGAGCATGCCTTTGAGGGCATTGTTGCTAATTTTGAGCGCCGCTATCGTGAGACTGACTCGGCAACCGTTCGAGAAGAACTATCACGCTACCAAAACGTACAAACCTGTCCATCGTGTAGTGGCAGTCGTTTGCGTAAGGAAGCGCGTTTTGTCAAAGTCGGTGAAGGCAAGCAATCACGCGCGATTTATCAAATCAGCGCCCTCCCCTTGAAAGAAGCTAAAGAATATTTTGAAGCACTCGAACTCAAAGGTGCCAAACGAGAAATCGCTGACAAGATTGTGAAAGAAATTGGTTCACGCCTACGCTTCCTAAACGATGTCGGCTTAGACTATTTGTCGCTTGAGCGTAGTGCAGACACCCTCTCTGGCGGTGAAGCTCAACGTATTCGTCTGGCATCACAGATTGGCTCTGGCCTGACTGGTGTCATGTATGTATTAGATGAACCCTCCATTGGATTGCATCAGCGTGATAACGATAGACTCATCGGTACCCTGAAGCATTTACGTGACTTAGGTAATAGCGTTCTAGTGGTTGAGCATGATGAAGATATGATCCGCGCTTCTGACTATGTAATTGATATTGGTCCTGGTGCTGGAGTACATGGCGGTGAAGTGGTAGCCGAGGGTACCCCCGCTGAAGTAGAGGCTAATCCTAAATCTCTCACAGGCGCCTATCTATCTGGTCGAGAGTGGATCGCCGTACCTGAAAAACGTATTCCGGTAAACGATAAGTTCTTAGAAATTATTGGTGCGCGCGGCAACAACTTGCAATCTGTTCACGCCAAAATTCCTGTCGGCTTATTAACCTGCGTCACTGGCGTATCTGGCTCAGGTAAATCTACCCTCATCAACGACACATTGCACCATGCAGTTGCACATCATATCTACGGCTCCAATGCAGAGCCAGCAGCGCATGATGCGATCAAAGGCTTGGAGAACTTTGACAAGGTCATTAGCGTAGATCAATCCCCGATTGGTAGAACTCCACGCTCAAACCCAGCGACTTACACTGGGTTATTTACGCCTATTAGAGAACTCTTTTGTGGCGTACCTGCTGCACGCGAGCGCGGCTATGAAGCAGGACGTTTTTCTTTCAACGTCAAGGGTGGTCGTTGTGATGCCTGTGAAGGTGATGGCGTTATTAAAGTAGAAATGCATTTCTTACCAGACGTATATGTTCCTTGCGATGTCTGTCACGGCAAACGCTATAACCGCGAAACTTTAGACATTCGCTATAAAGGCAAGAATATCCATGAAGTGCTGTCGATGACCATCGAACAAGCCCATGAATTCTTTGAAGCCGTTCCGATCGTCAAACGAAAACTCAAGACCTTGCTCGATGTGGGCTTGGGTTATGTGAAGTTAGGCCAAAGCGCTACGACTTTGTCTGGTGGTGAGGCGCAACGCGTCAAACTCTCTTTAGAGCTTTCCAAACGCGATACCGGCAGAACGCTCTACATCTTGGATGAGCCAACTACGGGCTTGCATTTCCATGACATTCAATTATTGCTGACTGTTCTTCAGACCCTGAAGAAACAAGGCAATACGATCGTCATCATTGAGCACAACTTAGATGTGATCAAAACTGCCGATTGGATTATTGACTTGGGACCTAAGGGTGGCGCCGGTGGTGGGCAGATTATTGCTACTGGTACGCCCGAGGAAGTTGCGAAGAATGGGGCCAGCTTTACCGGTCACTACCTGGCGCCACTACTAGTTCGTAAACCAGCGCCCACCAAAAAGAAAAAGTGATTCTGCCGAGTGGGTCGAATAACCTCATCCGAGCAATTTAGATTCGGCTAAATCAGTTGCTTCTGAATTGCCTGACAGTACCAGAATGTCGTTTGCTTGCAAACGCAAATCTGGAGTGAGCTCTAATTTGACGTAGTCAGAGCCGCCCACTTTTCGCCTGACTGCCTGCACGCTCACACCTTCATTTTCAAGATGCAACTCTTCAAGTGTCTGCCCAATACTGGCTGACTCAGGCAGCAAAGTAACTGAATGTAAGCGCCACGATTCCTTCGTGTCCACCTCATCATTAACGCCACGGAAGTAGCCGCGTAATAGGCTATAACGCGCTTCACGTGCGCCGGTAATGCGACGCACCACCTTACGCATAGGCACACCCATGATCAGTAAGACGTGGGATGCCATCATCAAGCTACCCTCAATCAACTCCGGCACCACCTCGGTCGCACCAGCTGCTTGTAACTTAGCTAGATCTGCATCATCTTTTGTGCGCACCAATACTGTCATACCAGGACGCAGGTGCTCGACTTGATGCAATACTTTAAAACTAGCTGGTGTGTCGGCATAAGTAATTACCACTGCCTTTGCTCTTGACAGGCCAGCAGCTACTAAATAATTTTCTCGACTGGCGTCACCATAGACCACGTTATCTCCAGCAGCGGCAGCCTCCTTTACGCGATCAGGATCCATGTCTAATGCAATGTAAGGAATTTTTTCTTGATCGAGCATGCGGGCTAAGCTTTGACCTGAGCGGCCAAAACCACAAATGACCACATGATTTTCTGTGCGGACACTTTTTGCCGCAACACGTGTCAGTGCCAGCGATTGCAACAACCATTCATTGCTAGAAAAACGCATCGCGATACGATCACTATGTTGAATTAAGAAAGGCGCACCAAACATTGACAGCAGCATTGCTGCCAATATGGCTTGACTCAAAGCAGGATCAATTAAATCCAAACCATCAATTTGATTTAAGAGTACGAAACCAAATTCACCAGCCTGCGCTAAACACAAACCTGTCCGAATAGAGATGCCAGGACTTGAACCAAAAGCACGTGACAATAAAGCAATCAAGCCGAACTTAAAAATCAACGGGCCAATTAATAAGAGTAGAACTAGCATCCACTGTTGATGAATCACTTCAAAATCCAGCAGCATGCCAACGGTAATAAAGAAGAGGCCCAAGAGCACATCTTTGAAAGGCTTAACGTCCTCTTCCACTTGATGGCGATAGGGCGTTTCGGCAATTAACATTCCAGCCAAGAAAGCCCCTAAGGCTAGCGATAAGCCAAAGTGTTCAGTCAGTCCCGCCATCCCCAAAACAATCAACAAGAGGTTGAGCATGAATAACTCTTGGGAGCGTAATTTAGCAACCAAACCGAACCAACGACTCATCAAGGTTTGGCCAATAACAAAAATGAGTACTAGAGCTACCGTGATCTTGATGGATGCTGCAGTCAGGGCTAAAAATAGGTCGCCAGGATTCTTACCAAGCGAAGGCAACAAAATTAATAGGAAAACTACCGCCAAGTCCTGAAAGAGCAAAATACCGATGATGTTGCGCCCATGCTCAGTTTCAATTTCGGAGCGCTCAGAAATGAGTTTGGTAACGATCGCTGTAGAGGACATTGCTAAAGCGCCCCCCAGCGCAATTGCCGCCTGCCAGGAAATAGGGTAAATCCAGTTCATCAAAAGGCTGGCTGGGACTGCAAGCAGCATGGTCAAAATGACCTGACTGCCGCCCAAGCCAAATACGATGGTCCGCATGGCTCGTAGCTTATGGAGGTTGAATTCCAGGCCAATTGAGAACATCAAGAAAACCACGCCAAATTCAGCTAAATACTTGACTGTGGCGGAATCATTGGCCAAGCCAAGGGCATGTGGCCCAATCAGGACACCAATAGCCAAATAGCCCAAAATAGGGGGTAGCCCAAAATAGCGGAAAATAACTACCCCGGCCACCGCAGAGGCCAACAAGATGAGAGTTAACTGAAGGACTGACGGCATATACTCACCCCATGATAGCTAAGACTCGTGACCGAACCCTAAAGCTTGCACGCGACACCCTCACGCTTGAGGCTGCTGCACTGCATACCATGCGCGATCGCCTTGAAGGTGCAGACGCTGATGCCCTAGTATTGGCAGTTGATCTACTGCACTCCTGCAAAGGCCGCATCGTCGTCTCTGGAATTGGTAAATCAGGGCATATTGCTCGCAAGATTGCTGCTACCTTTGCCTCTACAGGCTCCCCCGCTTTTTTTGTTCACCCCGCAGAAGCTAGTCATGGCGATCTAGGGATGGTGACTCGTGATGACGTCTTTGTTGCACTCTCTAATTCCGGCGAGACTGATGAGCTACTCACCATCGTACCAATCGTCAAGCGCACTGGTGCAAAACTGATTGCACTGACTGGTGCACCCAATTCCTCTTTGGCAAAGTTAGCGGATGCCCATTTAGACACTAGTGTTGAAAAAGAAGCTTGTCCACTCAACCTTGCCCCAACCAGCAGCACAACCGCAGCACTCGCTATGGGTGATGCCCTTGCGGTTGCCCTACTAGATGCGCGTGGCTTTCAGGCAGAAGATTTCCAACGCTCACACCCAGGCGGCCGCCTAGGTCGCAAACAGCTCATGCATGTCAGTGAGGTTATGCGTAGCTTTGATGAGACTCCTAAGATTGCAATCTCCGCCTCCCTGCAAGATGCTTTACTCGAAATGACTGCTAAGCGTATGGGCATGGTGGTTACTTTAGATAATGCAAACAAAGTTGCCGGCATCTTTACAGATGGTGACTTACGTCGCTTACTTGAGAAAAGCACCAATTTAGATGGTCTCACTTTAGAAAAAGCAATTACTTCAGCACCGCGCACAATTCCGCCCGAGTTATTAGCAGAGGAGGCTATTGAAATGATGGAAAAACATCGCATCAATCATTTGGTAGTAACCGATCCTGCAGGTGAATTACTTGGAGCACTCAACCTCCATGATTTATTTGCCGCTAAAGTTATTTAATTCACCTATTTTTTATTATTCATTTACCCGCTTATATGCCAACTGCCTTTCACACTCATAACACTAACCCTTTAAGCCAATATCCACAGGCTTGGGATCGTGCTGGGGCGGTCAAGCTTCTCGTTCTAGATGTTGATGGCGTATTGACCAATGGCCAAGTTTTTATCGGTGAAAACGGTAAAGAGTCCCTCAAAGCTTTTGATATTCAGGATGGCTTGGGAATTAAGTTATTGGAAAAGATAGGTATTTCGACAGCGATCATTACGGGCCGTAACTCCAAAATGGTTTTGGCCCGTTGCGATGAGCTTGGCATCAAACACGTACACATGGGTGTTGAAGATAAAGCCGCAGCCTTAAAAAATATGCTGCAATCTCTCGAGTTGCAGTCTAGCGATTGTGCAGTGATGGGCGATGACTGGCCTGATTTTCAAATGATGAAGTCTGCAGGTTTGAAGATATGTCCTGCGCAAGGACATGATGCTGTGAAAGAAATAGCTCACTTTGTCACCACTCGATCTGGCGGTAGTGGTGCGGTACGTGAAGTCTGTGATCTGATCTTGAAGGCGCAAAACCGTTATGAGGAATTACTCGCTCAGGCGCGCGCTTAAGGTCAATAAGCAATGGAACTAAATACCCAAAAAATCAAACTGAGCATCTGGCGTACATCCTTACGTCTGATGCCTTTGATTCTGATGGGCACGCTCACTCTTGTCACGTTTTGGTTAGTGAAGAAAAATACACCGGCAGAAAAATCAGCAATTGAACGTGTGCGCCTTCATGAGCCTGACTACACAATTAGCAATGGCGCCTTATCCGCCCTCAATGAATCCGGTGATACTAAATATCGCGTGCTTGGCAAGAAAGTGATTCACTACGACGACGATGCTTCAATCGATATTGAAACACCGCGCATACGCTTGTTCCCTCCTGAAAAGTCACCGGTGACTGTCAAGGCAGACAAGGGTCATTTAGACGGCGATCTGACGATTTTGGATCTGATTGATAACGCCGAAATATTTCGGCCACAACAAGCTGCTTCGGCATCTGAGCCAGCAAGACCGCGTATGCTTGCGCGCTCCTCTTATTTCAAAGTGCTCATTAATGATGACATTATTAAAACGGATAAACCTATTACGCTTGAGCAAGGGGTTTCTGTGATGCACTCAACTGATGGCGGCGTATTTAACAACATCGAACAAAGCATGGTTTTATCTGGTCAAGTAAAGGGTCGTATCGAGCGCATACAACCTGGAGCGCAGCAATGAAACTATTGCGAAAATTTCTTATAGTGTCTGCGCTACTAGGCACTTGCCTTACCGCTCATGCTGAAAAAGCCGATCAAGATAAACCCATCATCTTGGAAGCAGAAAAAGTATCTGTGAATGACGTACAACAAGTCTATGAGCTTGATGGTGAAGTGCTCTTAATCAAAGGCAGTATTTTGATTACTGGTGCGAAGGGCAATATCAAAGTCGACCCCGAGGGTTATGAGTACGTTGATGTTCAGGGTAATTCAGAATCTACTGCCAGCTTTAGACAAAGACGTGAAGGGCCCGCTAATGAGTTTATGCAGGGTCGGGGCAAAACGGTTACCTACAATGCAAAAACTGAGCTTCTCACGCTAACTGGTGATGCCAGCTTGAAGCGTCTTCACAATATGCAAATGCTAGATCAATTACACGGTTGGAAAATTGACTACGATGATGTTCAGCAGCGCTATCAAGTCTTACCGCCTACTGATGCCAAAGCAGAAGACCTGCCACTAGCTCGAGCCATCCTTTCACCAAGAAGAAAAGCTACACTAGAGAAATGACCACGAATTCCAGTAGCACTCAAAAACCAGCAACCTTAGGTGCTCAGCACCTTCAAAAGCGCTATGGCTCTCGCACAGTAGTTCGGGATGTATCGATAGAAGTGAAATGCGGGGAAGTGGTTGGGCTTTTGGGGCCAAATGGCGCCGGCAAAACAACCTCTTTCTACATGATTGTTGGTCTAGTTCCTTTGGATGGTGGGAGCATTGTTTTAGACGGCATTGATATTACGCGTCTACCCATTCATGAACGAGCTCGTATGGGCCTGTCCTACCTCCCACAAGAGGCTTCTGTTTTCAGAAAGCTCAATGTGGCTGAAAATATCCAAGCCGTCTTAGAGCTGCAAGTACAAGGTGGAAAAACATTAAGCAAGGCTGAAATAGCACATCGCCTAGATGAGCTCCTGGGCGAGCTCCAAATCAGTCATCTACGCGACAACCCCGCTCTCTCCCTATCTGGTGGCGAGCGCCGCCGTGTTGAGATTGCTAGAGCACTAGCCTCCCAGCCTAAGTTCATTTTGCTTGATGAGCCATTTGCTGGCGTTGACCCAATTGCGGTTGGAGAAATCCAGCGGATTGTACGTTTCTTAAGAGACCGCCAAATTGGCGTACTTATTACCGACCATAACGTTCGAGAGACCCTGGGGATTTGTGATCATGCCTACATCATCAGCGAAGGTAGCGTTCTAGCAGAAGGCAAACCAGACCAAATTATCGAGAATGATGCCGTCAGACGAGTCTACCTAGGCGAAAACTTCCGCATGTAAGTATTCGAGGCTTTTCGAGTATTTATCAAATAAACATGATCTGCCCCCTTGGTTTTCAGCAAAATCGCTGATACGCTGGAGGTTCATGAAGTCCATTTCCGTATAAACAAGTACAACATTACAGGGGCCTGCTGCGCACCTCGGGTAATTATTTGCGCACGCATTTTGTTTTTCTATGAATAGGAGCTGCTGATGAATCTGAAAATTAATAGCCGTCATGTTGAAGTTACTCCAGCTATGCGTTCCCACCTCGAAGCTGGGATGGAAAAAATTCGTAAACACTTTGACCACGTTTTAGATGCCACCGCATTTCTGATTGTCGATAACGCCAAAGAAAAAGGTCTTCGTCAAGCAGCCGAGATCACCATCCACCTTAAAGGTAAAGAACTCTTTGCCGAAGCACATAACGCAGACCTCTACCATGCCATGGATGCAGTAGTTGATAAACTTGAGCGTCAAGTTGTGAAGCACAAAGAAAAAATTCAAGATCATCACCACGAAAAACATTTTGAGTAATCTCTAATGTCAGGACATCTATAATCTAGTGACATGAATGCCCTGACCGATCTTTTCGCTTTAGACCGTATTGCCTTAAATAGTCCCTCTAAAAATAGGACTGAGGCATTTTCGGCCGTAGGGCAACTATTTGCCAAACAAGCAGGTCTTGAAGCCGAGGCAATTGTTGGATTCTTAAATGCGCGCGAAGACTTAGGCTCTACCGCACTAGGCGCTGGCGTTGCCATCCCACACGGTCGCGTAAGGGGGCTAAAACAGCCGATTGCTGCATTCGTCAAACTACAAGAACCGATTGAATTTGCTGCGCCCGATGGTGAGGCTGTATCCATCCTCATTTTTTTACTTGTTCCTGAAAAAGCAACTCAGCAACATTTAGAAATTCTGTCCTCGATTGCACAGCTCTTATCCGATCAGAATACCCGTAAGCTCCTAGCATCGGAGGGCAGTCCAGAGAAGGTGTGTGAAATCCTACAAACGTGGGGTTCAACTTGACTACTCAGCCCCTACTACTTGAAGGAATTACCGCCCAACAGATCTTTGATGACAATGTTTCTGATCTCAAGCTGTCCTGGATTGGCGGCCTTGAAGGTGCGGACAGACGATTTCCGCCAGAGGCAGTTAAAGCTGCCGCAGCTAGCTCAGACTTGGTGGGTCACTTAAATCTCATTCACCCAAGCCGTATTCAGATTTTTGGTGAGCAGGAGATTAATTATCACGCCCAACTTGAGACGCAGCAGCGAGAAGAACAGATCTTCGACCTCATCTCTAAAATGCCACCTTGTGTGATTGTGGCCGACGGTAAAGCAGCGGATGCTGCCCTTCAACTCTTTTGCCAACGATCCTCTACCCCACTCTTTACAACAGCCATATCAGCTGCTGAAGTAATTGATCACCTTCGCACCTACCTGACTAAGATTGGCGCGCCCCAGATTACGATGCACGGCGTATTTATGGATATTCTGGGCTTAGGAGTTTTGATCATGGGCGAGTCTGGCTTAGGTAAAAGCGAATTGGGTTTAGAGCTGATTTCTCGGGGCCACGGCTTGGTAGCTGATGATGCAGTGGACTTTGCTCGACTCGGGCCAGACTATATCGAGGGTCGCTGCCCTGTGATTCTGCGCAATCTCCTGGAAGTTCGAGGACTAGGCTTATTGGATATCCGCACCATCTTTGGTGAAACAGCCGTACGTCGGAAATTAAAATTGCGCTTAATAGTGCAATTAGTTCGTCGCAACGATGGTGAGTTTGAGCGCCTACCTCTAGAAACTCAACATATTGATGTACTGGGCGTGGCAATTAGAACTGTCAAAATTCAGGTAGCTGCAGGTCGTAACTTGGCAGTTCTCGTAGAGGCTGCCGTACGCAATACGATTTTGCAACTACGAGGGATTGACACCTTAAAAGAATTCATGGAGCGCCAGCGTTTGCAAATGAATGCTGAAGCAGAGTCCTCAAAGTCACAAGGTCGTCTCATTTAATATGCAAATTAATCTGATTACCGGCATCTCTGGCTCAGGTAAATCAGTTGCACTGAGAGCCTTTGAGGATGCAGGTTATGACTGCGTTGATAACCTTCCAGTCACTCTTCTAGAAAATCTCATCACTACACTAGAGGGTGAAAAAAGTGAACGTGTTGCGGTTGCTATTGATGCACGTCGCGGCCAGTCAATTGCAGAGCTTCCTCAGATTTTAGAAAATCTCAGACGCAACCATCAGGTACGTATTGTTTTCCTGAATGCTGATACCAATACGTTGATCCAGCGTTTCTCTGAAACCCGCAGGCGCCATCCGCTTTCTGGAAAAACGCAGCAAACCCAAGCTGCCACCCTGATCGAGGCTATTGATAAAGAGCGCAATCTCTTAGAGCCTCTGCGTGCTCAAGCGCATAGTATTGATACTAGCAATCTACCCGCTCATGCTCTACGATCCTGGATCCAAGATCTTCTAAAAGATAAGCCACAAGGACTCACCGTTATTTTTGAATCTTTTGGATTTAAAAAAGGCTTGCCCAGTGAAGCGGATCTCGTATTTGATGTTCGCTGCCTACCCAATCCACACTATGACAAAGTGTTACGTCCTATGTCTGGTAAAGATCAGCCAGTTCGCGAGTTCTTAGAAAAAATTCCTGAAGTCGTCAGCATGGAAAATGACATCATTCATTTTATTGAAAAATGGTTGCCTCACTACATTGCAGATGGTCGTAGTTATCTTACGGTCGCTATCGGCTGTACCGGCGGACAGCATCGCTCGGTGTATCTTGTGAGTCGCATCATTGCGCATTTTCTGCCGCAAAAGGATTTGACAGAACTCCAAATTAATTTCTTAAGTCGTCACCGCGAGCTAGACTCAATCCCTGCAAAAGCAATTTAATTGGCTGAGGCAAGCCGTACTTTCCTAGCTGTCGCAAAGGAATCCACTTCAAATCAGCGCTAGCGAATTTCACCGTAGTACCTAAGGTTACGTGCCAAATCTGCATCCATAAACGACGATGCGTGAAGACATGCTTAATTTCAAGCCCCCGTTCAATTGAGTAAGCACTCTTTGAGGCGCTAGAGATCTTTTCGTCTGGCAGCGTCAGCTGAAACAATTCTTTCGCAGTTAAATTAACTGCATTGCTTGTAGGTTTAGAGCTTTTTTCTTTGGTTCTCCAAGTAGACTCAGGTAAAGACCAAAGTCCGCCCCAAATGGCTTTCTCGGGACGCCTTTGTAGCAATACTGAATCACCCTGACGGAGTAACAACATGTCGCAACTAAATTCAGGGGATTTTGTTTTGATGACTTTACGAGGCAATAGCAGGACCTGATCACTGAGATTGGCTTGGCACTCTTTTTCAAATGGGCATTTTCTTGCCCCACTCAAACAGATAGGTTTACGAGAAGTGCACCAGGTAGCACCAAAATCCATCAAAGCCTGTGTATACACCGGCATATCCGCAGCTTTTTTAGGGAGCAGTGTTTTAGCTAATAGCCACAACTCGTCGTTTACTGCTTTTTCTTGGATAGCGCCATCCATGCCAAATAGTCGCGCCAAAATTCGTTTGACGTTCGCATCCAGAATCGGTGCCCGCTCATAAAAGGCAAATGCGGCTATAGCACCTGCTGTAGATCTACCAATACCCTTGAGCTGTTCGAGCAATACTGGGTCATTGGGAAACTTACCCCCAAATTCTTCCATCACCTGCTTGGCACAAGCATGGAGATTGCGAGCACGCGTGTAATAGCCAAGTCCCGCCCACTCGGCTAAGACATCATCTAGTGGTGCAGCAGCCAATTTTTTTACCGTCGGAAAACGTTTCATAAAACGGGGGTAGCGCTCTAGAACAGTAGCTACCTGAGTTTGTTGCAGCATGATTTCAGAAACCCACACTGCATAGGGGTCTCGAATACTCTGCCACGGCAAGCCTTGGCGTCCATCCTTGCCATGCCAAGCGATCAGATTAGTAGCAAAGTGCTTGATTAACGCTTCTGACATTGAGGGCAAAAGTAAGTAGAGCGCTGACCTTGCACTATTTGTTTAATCACTGTCTTACATACCTTGCAAGGCTGATCTTTGCGATCGTAGACTTTGGTTTGCACCATGAAGTACCCTGGGTCACCTTCGCTGTTCACAAAGTCTTTTAAAGAACTACCACCTGCAGCAATCGCTTTTTTCAAAATCAATTTCACCGCAGTCGCCAGCCTAGAGCATTGTGGACGCGTGAGTTTTCCAGCAGCTTTTGCCGGATGAATCCCCGCCTCAAATAAACTTTCAGAACAATAGATATTGCCGACACCCACCACTGCTTGCCCTGCTAATAAAAATTGCTTCACAGCAACACTACGTTTGCGTGAGCACTGATACAGAACCTCAGTACCAAGCTCGCCTGCAAACTCAGGGGAAAAAGGCTCCACTCCTAGTTTTTGTAAAAGCGCATTACTCTCAATTGGTCCTATGGATTTTGGGTGCCATAAAACAGCCCCAAACTTTCGGGGATCATGCAAACGCAAACTCAGCTTGCCAAACTCGAATGTCACCCGATCATGTAACTTAAGAGGATCGCTACTGGGTAGGACCCGTAATGTTCCGGTCATACCTAGGTGCAGCAATAGATAACCCGTACCAAATTCCATTAAAAGATACTTGCCACGGCGTTCTATCCCCAAGACTTTCTGACCGGTAAGCAAGGTATTTAAATTTCTCGGGACCGGCCAGCGCAAGCGACCATCGATAATTTTGACTGCGCTTACCCTGAGCCCCTCTAAATGGGGCTGGATACCCAATCGGGTAACTTCGACTTCTGGAAGTTCTGGCATAAATGAATTGTAGATTCGCGGATTAGAATGTGCTTATGACCAAATTCTCATTAGAACCCTCTATTAGGGTCTTACTGCTTGCTACTGGGCTAGGCTTTAGCCTACTTTCCAGCAATAGCATCGCGAAACCTAGCAGTCTGGATAGCGGTCAAGCTGTATTTGAGGTGCTGGCCTCTGAAATCGCCCTTCAGCGTGGCGAGGCCGGCTTGGCATACACCACCTATCTGGACCTCGCTCGCCAGCTAGAGGATCCCCGTTTAGCGCAAAGAGCTATGGAGATCGCGATTACTGCAGGTGCGCCTGATCTTGCACTACAAGCAGCGCAAACTTGGGATGGTTTAGCTGGATCGAAACAAACTAAACCCAAAGAAGTGCTCGTCACTCTCTTAATTCTGAATCAACGCTGGTCAGATGCAGTCAAACCTGCCATCTCACTCTTAAATCAGCTAACACCGGCGCAACGTGAAAATACTTTGCTACAGATTCAGGCGCTATTAGTTAAAGCAAGTGATGAATCAGAAGCGCTAAGAGCTTTCTATGAAATTGTTTCAACATTAAAGTCAGAACCAAAAGATCAAGGACTTCTTTACACCTATGCCATGTCTGCTGAAAAATCAGGACATCTCGATGTAATGGAGAAAACCCTGCGCGAAATCTTGCGCAAGAACCCGAATGATGTCAATAGCCTAAATGCACTTGGCTACTCACTAGCCGATCGCAATCAGAAGTTGCCAGAAGCATTTAAGCTCATTAGCAAAGCACATCAACTCTCGCCTAAGGATGGTTTTATATTAGACAGTCTTGGTTGGGTGAACTTTCGCATGGGTAAAAATGATCTTGCCTTAGAACAACTGCGACAAGCATTTAGTATGAAACCTGAAGCAGATATTGCCGCACATATTGGGGAAGTCCTATGGGTAATGAATCGCCCAATCGAGGCGGAAGATATGTGGCGCAAAGGGCAGCAATTAGATGCCAATAACCCGACCCTCAAAGAAACTTTGAAGCGCTTAAAGCCTGATTGGTCGCTAGCAGATACCGCCCTCAAAGGCATATGGGACGGTCGTTTTGCGGTGAAGATTACCGGACTCACCGAAAGTAAAAATCAGGGTGGCTCAGGTGGATTTACATTGACTCAAGATGCATTGATCGACGTATTAGAAATTCGCAATCCAGTAGGTGGGTCTATTGCAAAAATCACGATAAAACCGGGTGAGGCGATTCTGGAGCGAGATGGACAACTCACTACAGCTATCGATGCTGACACTCTGATACAAAATACATTAGGACTTCCACTACCTGCTCGTGGTTTATCAGACTGGTTACGTGGGAAAACGCGTCCCGGTGGTAATGCCAGTGTTGAGCGAAATACAAAAGGACAAGTGAGCAAAATCACGCAAGACGGTTGGACCTTAAATTACAACTGGAATAATGCGCAGCGTTTAGAAAAACTCATGATGACTCGCAGCTCTAATATTGGCTCGATTGATATCCGCTTGGTGTTTGATAATCCGAATGAGTGAAGTGTGATTGATGAGTAAGACTGTAGAAATCCACTGTCCCGCAAAGCTCAATCTATTTCTACACATTGTTGGGCGTCGTGAAGATGGCTATCACCTACTCCAATCTGTTTTCCAGTTGATTGATTGGTGTGACGTCCTCACCTTAAAGCACATTTCTAAAAATGAGATTCGTCGTATTGATCCCATTCCAGGCGTTCCCCCTCAACAGGATTTAGTTGTTCGCGCCGCCCAAGCCTTAAAAGATTTTTGCAAGATCAATCAGGGCGTTGAAATCGGCTTGAAAAAAATGATCCCCATGGGCGCAGGTCTTGGCGGTGGATCCTCTGATGCTGCATCCACACTCATTGGCCTCAACACCCTATGGGGCCTCCATCTTGATATCGCTACCTTGTGTCAGCTCGGCCTAAAACTGGGGGCAGATGTGCCATTTTTCATCTTTGGCCAAAATGCATTTGTTGAAGGTATTGGTGAGAAATTACAGGCAATTTCCTTGGAAACCCAAGACTTTGTCGTGATCTTCCCTAATCAGGGAATTGCCACTGCTCAGATTTTTCAAGACTCTCAATTGACCCGCGATCATGCACCGATTACAATAGATGGTTTTCTTGCATCGCCAAGCTCATATCAGTCGAATGATTGCCAGGTAGTAGCGGTGCAGAAATGTCCTGAAGTGAAGCAAGCTTTAGATTGGATTTACCAAGCAGTGCCAAACTCGGCGCCTTGTATGTCCGGCTCTGGAAGTAGCGTTTTTGCCGCCTTAGACCCTAAGACGGACACCGCAAATCTGGAAAATCTTCTGCAAAATCTTCCAAAAGGATGGATAGGTCGAATTGTTCGGGGACTAAATAAAAATCCCGCTTACAATTTGATTTCTTCAGATTGACCTGTAGGGGAATCGCCAAGCTGGTTAAGGCACTGGATTTTGATTCCAGCATGCGAAGGTTCGAATCCTTCTTCCCCTGCCAAACTCTGTAGATACGACCAAAAAAATATCCATTCGACCCCTACCAAAACTCCGAAATCACCTATGTCCGCCCCAATTAACGCTGATTTACTGACTCTTTTCACAGGCAACGCAAATCCGGTTTTGGCTCATGCGGTAGCCAAAGAGCTCCAGCTCCCCATGGGAAAAGCATTTGTTGGTCGATTCTCCGATGGTGAAATCCAGGTAGAAATTCAAGAAAACGTCCGCGGCAAGAACGTGGTCGTTATCCAATCGACTTGCGCTCCAACGAACGATAGTTTGATGGAACTCATGATCATGATTGATGCTCTTAAGCGAGCATCGGCAAGCCGCATAACCGCAGTGATTCCTTACTTCGGTTACGCTAGACAAGATCGTCGTCCACGCTCTGCACGGGTTGCTATCTCCGCCAGAATTGTTGCAAACATGCTTCAATCTGTTGCTGGTATTGAGCGGGTTTTGACCATGGATCTTCATGCCGACCAAATTCAGGGCTTCTTTGATATCCCAGTGGATAACATTTATGCCTCCCCGGTTCTCTTGGCAGATTTAGAGGCTCAGAAAACTAAAAAAGATCTCATTATTGTTTCGCCGGACATTGGCGGTGTTGTGCGCGCTCGCGCAATGGCTAAGCAATTAGGTACAGATTTGGCGATTATTGATAAACGCCGCCCTAAGGCTAACGTATCAGAAGTAATGCACTTAATCGGTGAAGTAGAGGGTCGCCACTGCGTCATCATGGATGACATTATTGACACCGGCGGAACCCTTTGCAAAGCTGCTGAGGCACTGAAAGAGCGTGGTGCCAAGGGCGTTACTGCTTACTGTACTCATGCAGTACTGTCTGGCGGTGCTGTAGCCCGTATTGCTGCCTCTGAGTTAGACGAATTGGTTGTTACTGACACCATTCCATTGACTGCTGAAGCCTTGAAAGTGAGCAAAATTCGTCAATTGAGCGTTGCCCCCATCCTGGCTGAAACCCTTTCTCGCATTAGTAAGGGTGATTCAGTAATGTCAATGTTCGCCGAATAAGCCAAAAATGGCGTTTACACCCCAGTTTTAGGCAATGTTGAGCCTTTTCTAGGCAAAAAGTACGATTCCCAAGATATAATTAAAGGCTTTTCTGTTTGGTCGCGAACGGAAATTAACCTTAATTTAGGAATTGAATATGAAAGTAGTAGCCTTTGAAAGAAGCGTACAGGGAACGGGTGCGAGCCGCCGTCTGCGCAACTCCGGTAAAACTCCGGGCATCATCTACGGTGGTAAAGACACCGCAACTGTAATTGAGTTGGATCACAACGCACTGTTCCATGCTCTCCGTAAGGAAGCATTCCACTCATCCATCCTTGATCTCGAAATCGGCGGCAAAGCACAAAAAGTGTTGTTGCGCGATTACCAGATGCATCCATTTAAGCCTTTGGTTCTGCATATCGACTTCCAGCGCGTTTCCGCGACTGAAAAAGTTCACATGCGCGTTCCATTGCACTTCATTAATGCTGACACTTCAGCTGCAGTGAAATTGCAAGGTGCCGTCATTAGCCACATCTCTACTGAATTGGATATCTCTTGCTTACCAGCAGATTTGCCAGAGTTTATTGAAGTGGACTTAAGCAAGATTGAAGTTGGTCATGGTATCCATGCTAAAGATATCGCACTACCAAAAGGCGTTACCTTGGTATTGCATATTGAGCAAGAAAATCCAGTACTAGCTAACGCGCGTATCCCGGCAGTGAAATCTGCTGATACTGAAGCTGCTCCTGTAGCTGCTGCGGCTCCTGCTGCTGAAGCCCCAAAGGATAAAGCTTAATCATTTAAGCCTTATTTTTGCGACAGAGGAAGCCCGCTTACAAGCGGGTTTTCTTTTTTGTAGAAAAGCTTTTATCCTTAAGCATTCATTATGACTAAATTAATTATTGGCCTAGGCAACCCAGGTGAAGAACACATTGAAGATCGGCACAATGCTGGCTTCTGGTTTGTGGACGCACTCGCCAAACAATTAAACGTCCGCTTTGAAACTGAAAAACGTTTTCATGGAAAAGTGGCTAAGGCTAAATGGGAAGATGAGGACCTCTTCTTACTCAAGCCCAGCACTTATATGAACCTGAGCGGTCAGGCTGTTGGAGCACTATGCCGCTTTCATAAAATTACACCTAAAGATGTGCTGGTAGTGCAGGATGAGCTAGATCTCAAGCCTGGTACTGCACGTATCAAGCTTGGTGGCGGTACTGGTGGACATAATGGTTTAAAGGATATCCAAGCTCACTTAGGAACCGCTGACTACTGGCGCCTACGTCTGGGTATTGGCCACCCACGCGATCTTGCTGCAGAAGGCGCAAGAGTCATGGATGTTGCGGACTACGTATTGAGAAGGCCGCTGCAAGCGGAACAAAAACAGATTGATGCAAGTATTGAAAATGGCTTGCACATTCTGCCCTTATTCCTCAAGGGCGATGCTCAGGCAGCGATGCTGGAATTGCACTCCAAAACGAATTAAACAATACTAATTGCTTATTTAGCGAGTGCTTTTTTGGCAGCAGTTAAGGCTTGATACTTTGCCATTAACTGCGTTTGATTTTCAGTGAACTTGGGATTCATCGGTATACAGTCTACCGGGCATACTTGCTGACATTGGGGCGCATCGTAGTGGCCTACACATTCAGTGCATTTATTGGGATCAATCTCGTAGATCTCTAGACCCATATAGATTGCATCGTTTGGGCATTCAGGCTCACACACATCGCAATTAATGCATTCGTCCGTGATCATTAAAGCCATATGTGCGCCTAGAGACCTTACTCTTTACTCTTATTGGCTTCAATCTTTTTGATCAACCACTTCTCTACCGATGGGAATACGAACTTACTCACATCACCACCCATAGAGGCAATCTCACGCACAAAGGTGCCGGAGATAAATTGATATTGGTCTGATGGCGTCAGAAATAGTGTCTCAACATCGGGTAATAAATAGCGGTTCATACCAGCCATCTGGAATTCATATTCAAAATCAGACACTGCACGTAAGCCGCGCACAATTACGCGCGCATTATGTTCGCGAGCAAAATCCTTTAACAGACCTGTAAACCCGACGATCTTCACGTTGGAGTAATGGCCAAGAACTTCTTTGGCAATCTCAATGCGCTCATCCAGCGCAAAGAAAGGGCGCTTGCTACGACTATCAGCAACACCCACAATGAGCTCGCCAAAAATACTTGAGGCGCGGCGTACTAGGTCTTCGTGACCACGAGTAAAGGGATCAAATGTTCCAGGGTATACAGCAACAGTCATAAGGCTCCTAAGGCTTTTTCAGCTACAGGGGAGAGTTTAGCCCTTCTTAGAGCGAAATAGACAAGCTTTTACTTGTCCAGCCTCTAAGTATTTTTTACAGTGCCAATCAGGTACTAAGGCCTCAATCTGCTCACGGGGGCGACTAGCAGGAAACTCTACATAAATTCCCCCACCAGCACTGTCATCACAAACACGAGCAGCCTCTATAAGCGCTTGATTTAACAGGCTCTCTTCCTGAAATGGTGGGTCTATAAAGATCAAGTTGCTAGAGCGATCAGCTTGTTGTTTTAAGAACTCCAAACTATCTCTATGCAGAATCTGCACCTCTCCAGGAGCAGGAAATGATCCTAGCAAAGCAAAATTAGCCAGGAGTTTGGCATAGGCCTGTTTGTCTTTTTCTAATAGGGTTACTGAATTAGCATGTCGTGAGGCGGCCTCAAAACCTAATGCGCCAGTACCAGCAAATAAATCTAAACAATGCAAACCGACCAAATCTTGCCCGAGCCAATTAAAGAGAGTCTCACGGACACGATCGGTACTAGGACGCAGACCAGGTAAATCCAACACGCTGAGCAAACGACTACGCCAAACCCCGCCAATAATACGAACTTTCTGTGGGGGCTCAGAGCCTCTACTTAATGAAGCTGACTTAACAAGCCTATTTATTTTTCGCTCCTAAGACCACAATTTTCATGCGATCCATGGCTAAGTATTTTTGGAACGCCACTTTGACTTGCTCAAGGTTAACTGCCTCGACTTGCTTAGTCCAAATCTCCATCGTATCGAGAGGCAAATTATTCCAAGCAATGGATGTCACGTTATCAAGCAACTTGCGATTGTTATCAATTCTTAAAGGGTAGCCATTAATCAAGTTTGCTTTGGCTGCCTCGAGCTCCGCTTGCGTTGGGCCATCCGTAATAAATTGCGCAATGGTAGAGCTCATTACCTCTAAAGCTAAAGTAGCTTGATCATTCTTTGTTTGTACGCCCGCCTGAAATATCCCTGCATCCTTACCAGGGGCAAAGTAACTAAACACGCTATAAGCAAGGCCACGCTTTTCGCGCACCTCTGACATCAGGCGGGATACAAAGCCGCCACCGCCCAAAATATAGTTACCCACTAGTAACGGAAAGAAATCGGGGTTGTTACGGTTTATCGCAGTCATCCCCATGGCAATATGCGCTTGCTGAGAATCAAACGGAATAACAACTTCACGTTGACTTAAAGGCTCTACTGGTGAGCGCTCAAACTCAGGTAACTTAGCTACAGGAGATCCAGACTGAGGCACTCTTTGCAATAAACCCTGAACAATTTCAGCAGCCTCGGTTTTACTTACGTCACCCACAATACTGACAATCATTCGATCGCCGCGGTAAAGCTGCTTATGAAACTGCTGCAGGTCGGTTGAGCTAATATTGGCAATACTTTTTACCGTTGGTGAATTGGCCAGCGGATAGTTTCCATAAACGGATTTTCTAAAGCGACGCTCCAAAACTGACTCTGGTTTCGTCTCCGACTCTAGCAAGGCAGTAGTCATTCTTTGCTTCTCACGAGCTAAGATCTTTGCATCATAAGTAGGTGCGCTCAACATCGCCGAAGCCAACTGAACGGCGCGATCACGCAAATCTTTACGACTCAAAGTCCGAATACGCATGACAGCGCGCTCACCACCAACAGAAATACCGAGGTTTGCGCCAAGGTCTGCAATCTCATCAGCAATCTGTGCCTCGCTCAACAAACTCTGATCAGATTTAGCGCCATAGTTCATTAGCCGCCCGGCCATCGTAGCTAAGCCACTTTTAACTTCTGGATCGTAACGGTCGCCTGCATCAATACTGATCTCGATATCCACCATGGGCAGTGCCTTGGTTTGCACCAAATAAGCTTGCGCGCCCTTGAAGGAGTCTAGCTTTTCTATAGGCAATATCGCGTGTGCAGATGTACTTACTCCAACTATCAGTGCGATTGCAGTGCTGGCTTGCGAGAAGAATTTATTTAGCATCACGATTGCCTCCTTGCTTGCTCTCACCCGACTGGCGTGCTTGTGGGTCTAGTACAGCTATGGTGAGCCCCTCATCTACTAAATATTTTTTTGCAACGGCTTGTACTTGTGCGGGAGTAATGGTTTGCATCTTCTCGAGCATCCTATCAATATCTTTCCAGGAGAATCCAGCCATCTCTGTAGTGCCGATTTCCATAGCCTGACCAAAAATGGAATCGCGCTTATAAATTTGATCAGACAAAATGCGCACCTTCACCCGCTTGAGCTCTGACTCTAAGATTCCTTTATCAACAACTTCTTTTAAGGCTTTACGAATACTTTTTTCCGCCTGCTCTACTGTCTTGCCTTTAGCCATGCTGCTTCTAATAAAAAAGAGTTCAGGCCCTCTAGAAATCATATCGTAACCGACGCCTACATCATTCACTACGCGCTCTTGCTTTACCAGCGTGCGATTTAAACGTGCGTTGTCATAACCGTCAAGCACAGCAGATAAAAGCTCTAGCGCATAAGGTTCATTATCGTCCAGCCTCCCTACTTCTAGTTTAGGAACTTTCCATGCCATTGCAAGTTGCGCACTATCGGCAGGCGCTTTTACTTGCACTCGCTTAGTACCTTTTTGCACGGGTTCAATCTGGGGCTTACGTTCTGGTAACTCTTTAGCGGAAGCAACTCCGTAGTATTTTTCTACTGCTCGCAGAATCGCTTGAGGATCAACATCACCTGCAATGACGACAGTTGCGTTATTTGGTTTGTACCAACTGCGATACCAATCACGTGCATCTATGGCTTTCATATTGATCAAATCATTCATCCACCCAACCACCGGATAACGATAAGGGGAACTCATATAAGCGGTGGCAGTGAGCGCTTCATTAAGCAAACTACTGGGATTATCTTCCGTACGCAGACGACGCTCCTCCATTACCACCTGGATTTCTTTCAGAAATTCTGCATCATCAAAATTGAGGTTAGACATCCGATCAGCCTCTAATCTCATTACCTCATCTAACTTAGACTTTTCAACTTGCTGAAAGTAAGCCGTGTAATCACGAGAGGTAAAGGCATTTTCTCGACCGCCTACTGCCGCAACCAAGCGAGAGAACTCGCCTGACTGTACTTTGTGGGTGCCCTTAAACATCATGTGCTCCAGCACATGCGCTACCCCAGTCTTGCCGTTCACCTCATCTATAGATCCAGCGCGGTACCAAACCATGTGGGCGACGGTAGGTGCTCGATGATCTTCACGCACAATCAACTTAAGGCCATTGGGGAGTTGAAACTCGTGGGTATTTGCTTGACCCACCTCTGGAGCTGCCAAAGCAGCAGAACAGCTGAGGACTAAATAGAGAGAGAAACTAAATAAAGTTGAACGCATCTGCAAGATCACCTATCCCAAGAATTTAATTGATAAGATGCAAGGATTAAATTGTATCGATTATGTTCGGCCTACGTAAAACCCTCGGATCCCTATTCAAATCTAGTCAGACTGATGAAGCCTGGTTTGATGCCCTAGAAGAATCTCTCATTCTGAGCGATGTGGGTCTGCCCACGACCGAACAATTGATTAGCAAGCTCCGTAAAGCCGCCAACTCGGAAAAGGCCAGCAGCCCGGAAGAGCTCAAGCAACTACTGATCGAAGAAGTGGCGATGCTCCTGAAAGTTTTGGAGCCCAACCCCAATCCCTTGTATGTCCATGAGCAAAAGACCACACCAGAGGTGTGGCTAGTAATTGGTGTCAATGGCGCTGGCAAGACCACCACGATCGGTAAACTCTGCAAACTTTTTCAGTCTCAAGGCAAATCCGTCTTACTGGCAGCCGGTGATACTTTCCGAGCTGCGGCACGCAACCAGCTCCTTGAATGGGGTGGCCGCAATCAGGTCGATGTCATCATGCAAGAAAGTGGTGATGCGGCGGCAGTGGCTCACGATGCTATTCATGCGGCAATTTCTCGCAAAAGCGATATTTTGATTATTGATACTGCTGGCAGACTAGCTACTCAAGACCATCTAATGGAAGAGTTAAAGAAGGTCAAAAGAGTGATTGGAAAGGCCCTTCCTGGGGCGCCTCACCAAACTTTGCTTATCCTAGATGGCAACACTGGTCAAAACGGTTTAAGCCAAGTAAGGGCCTTTCATGCCGCTTTAGAACTCTCTGCCCTAATCGTGACTAAATTGGATGGCACCGCTAAGGGCGGGGTAATCTGCGCCCTTGCCCACACCCTCAAAGATGATCCCAAACCAGCGGTTCTAGCCTTAGGCAAAGGCGAGGGAATCGATGATTTAGCCCCCTTCACGGCCAGCCAGTATTCTTCTGAATTATTCAATTAAATCATAGACTTATAGAAGTAAAAAACCATTAGCACTCTCTTGACAAGAGTGCTAAAATAGACTTCTACTAATACCAAAAGTATATAGAAGAAAATGGTTCAAAAGAAAGCATACAAACCGCAATTGCAAGCAAGGCAAACATTGCCAGCAGCGCAGACTGCTGCGGCTTCGCTCGCCTTTCCGATGCTGCCTTCCCTAGGGGTTGGCACACTCGACTCTTACATCTCCTATGTGAATCGGGTGCCGATGCTCAGCGCTGCAGAGGAGCTGCACCTCGCGCAAGAATTTCGTCGCACTGAAAATGTCGATGCTGCGAAGACTTTAGTTCTCTCGCACCTGCGCTTAGTCGTATCTGTTGCACGTCAATACCTTGGCTATGGCATTCCTCACGCTGACTTAATTCAAGAAGGCAATATTGGTTTGATGAAGGCCGTCAAACGCTATGACCCTAACCAAGGTGCGCGCTTAGTCTCCTATGCTATCCATTGGATTAAGGCAGAGATTCATGAGTACATCCTCAAAAATTGGCGCTTAGTCAAAGTTGCTACAACCAAAGCCCAACGCAAGTTGTTCTTTAATCTGCGTAGTAATAAGCCCACTCTAGCTGCTCTGACACCAAATGAAGTTGAGGCTTTAGCAAAAGCGCTCGATGTCAAAGGCTCTGACGTGAAAGAAATGGAAATGCGTCTTGCTGGTGGCGATGTTGCACTAGAGGGTGATGACAGCAATGATGAATCAGCTTACGCACCTATTCAGTGGTTAGCTGATAACAGTCAAGAGCCTACTGAAATGATCACTGCTGCTGCGACTGATGCATTACATGGCCCTCAGCTTGACCAAGCACTCATGGCACTCGATGAGCGTAGTCGCAATATTGTGCAGTCACGTTGGTTGGCTATGGATGCAGAGGGTCATGGAACGAAAACATTACATGATCTCGCCAGCGAATATGGCATTTCTGCAGAGCGCGTTCGTCAGATTGAAACTGCTGCGCTCAAAAAAATGCGCAGTCTCTTGCAAACTGAAGCTGCTTAATCTTCGTAATCAGCCTTCGCTTCCAAGCTTTTACTTCAGAAGTTCTTTCAAGTCTTGCGCCAAGGTCTCAGCACCTTGCGCATGCTTGATGTAAAGGCGTAAACGCCCTTCTGGATCAAAGGCATAACTTCCTGCCATGTGATCCATCGTGTATGACCCAGCACTCGTGCCGGGCACCTTCTGGTAGTAAACCTTAAAGTCCTTAGTCACTTTTTCTAAAGATGCTTCATCGGCTGGACGCAAACCCAAGAAGCGCAAATCAAATGCCGGCACATACTGTTTTAAGATTGCTGCGGTATCTCTTTGTGGGTCCACAGTTACAAACAGTACTTGCACCTTGTCTGCCTGAGGACCCAATAAAGTCATGACCTGCTGCATCTCAGTCAGCGTCGTAGGACAAACATCGGGGCACTGCGTATAACCAAAGAACATCAAAACTGCTTTGCCTTTAAAGTCAGCGAGTGTTCTCACCTTTCCGTCAGGATCGAGCAAACTAAAGTCAGTACCAAATGCCTTGCTACCCGTAATATCCACGTTCTTAAAGCTCTGCTGGGGACTGCAAGCTAGCAGAGCTAAGCCGATCAGTGCCATTACCAATAGACGTGAAATATCAAAGTAAGATTTTTGTAAATGCATCTTCATCTCAAACAAAATAGTGGTCAATTAACAGGGTTGCAAAAAGGAGAGATAGATACGTAATTGAAAAACGGAAGGTCTTCTTAGCTAGCGCATCGCTGTAAGAAACAAACAAAGCAATGACATAGGTAAGGAATATCAAGCCCAGAATGATTGCTGAGATCAAATAGATTACGCCACTCATGCCGTAAATATAGGGCAATAAGGTCGCCGCAATTAAAATCAATGTGTATAGCAAAATATTGAGCAGCGTAAAACGCTCTCCGTGGGTTACTGGCAGCATTGGTAAACCACTTTGCACATAATCATCGCGACGGTATAGTGCAAGAGCCCAAAAGTGTGGCGGAGTCCAAACAAAAATAATCAGCACCAAGAGCCACGCTTCCGCCGACAAAGTATTGGTGACCGCCGCCCAACCTAAGGCCGGCGGCATCGCGCCTGAGAGACCGCCAATGACAATATTCTGGGGCGTAGCAGGCTTGAGTAACCAGGTATAAATCACCGCGTAACCAACAAACGTGGCTACGGTGAGCCACATGGTTAACAGATTACAGAAGATCCACAAGATAGCCATTCCCAAACCGCCGAGAATCATTGAGAAAACAATAATGTGAAAAGGCGTCACCTCACCAGTTGCGGACGGCCTCCAAGCAGTTCGCTTCATCTTGGCATCGACAGCTTGCTCGATTAAACAATTCATTGCAAAAGCGGCTCCTGCCAACAACCAAATTCCAACAATACCGCCAATCAGGACTGGATAAGGAACCATGCCGGGAGTAGCCAAGAACATGCCAATGACTGCACAGAACACTGCCAACTGCGTGACGCGGGGCTTGGTGAGAACCCAATATTGACGCCAACGTGGCATCGCTTCAGGATTCGGGGAAGTTGGACTACTCATAATGATTTAGACATCTTCATGTGAATGGGGGCAGTCCAAGAGGACCATTGGACTAAACGCACCAAACAGAACACCAATGCAGCAGAACCTGCCGTATGCATTAAGGCAGCAAGGAGCGGCCACTGAAAGACTACATTAGAAATACCAGTCAAAGCCTGGAGAACGAGCAAGCCTAATAATAACTTGGCAATTCTGGCCATTCCTGATGATGTGAAATTACTTAAACGCAGAGCACTCATGCCTAAGGCGCCAAGGACCACTACCGCAACCATAGCAAATACGCGATGTGCCCAATGGATTGTTTGCAAAGCGACAGGGGTAATAGATTCACCTTGAGCATTCAGGCCTAAGCCACGCCATAGGGTGAAGCCTTCTTGCCAAGCCGTTTCTGGCCAAAGTCGATCCATGCAAGTCGGAAAATCAGGGCAAGCCAATACAGCATAATTAGTGCTCACCCATGCACCTAAAAAGATTTGCATACACAAGACGATTGCTGCGAGCAAAAGTAACTTCGCAGAAAGAAGCTTGCTCTGTAGACGAATTGCTGAGGAAGATGTATTCATCCACTCTTGTTGCGCATAAGTCGTTAAGCACGCCAATAAAACCAAAGCCAACATCAAGTGAATCGTCACAATAATAGGCTGCAATTTCAGAGTGACTGTCCATGCACCAAATGCCCCTTGGATACACACCAAAATCAGCAAGCCAAGACTGCCTAATAAAGGTTTCTTACCCAGGCTGCGGAGCTTGCTCCAAGCAACCACTACCTGAATCAAAATCAGCGCTCCGACTGTCATCGCTAAATAGCGATGAATCATTTCAATCCAAGCTTTGATCACAGTCACAGGGCCAGTAGGCATGCTCGCCTCAGCTTGCTGGATCTCACTAATTGCATGCCATGGATTTGATGTGCCATAACAACCAGGCCAATCAGGACATCCCAGACCAGAGTCCGTGAGGCGAGTAAAGGCGCCAAACACAATCAAGTCAAATGTCATGAAAACTAAAACCCAATTGAGCTTTTGGAAAAAGTTATAAGCCGGCCTAGTCCAGAGATAGGCCAGGGGTAGGCCTGCAAAGACAATTGCGATTGCAGCTAACTCCGCAAGCAATAGCATGCTGCTCATTGCAATTTTTCACCCTTACGATTGAGGCGCAACAGTTTTTCAAGATCCTTTTTCATACTGCCAAATTCTTTAGGTGAATTAGTCACAGGAAAAATCATCATCTTGGCCGGGCTCGGATCAATCAGCTGAATCTTCTGACCTGCTCCATCACGATTAAGCCACGCATCAAATTGCGCCCTTAATTGAGGATCTACTGGCAAATCTACAATCTGAAATCCCGCCGTCTTTTGATCGTATGCTAGCAACACCTCTGGATCTACTGCTTTGCCATCAGTATTGACCCAAACTAACTGAACTCGAGCGCTCTCACGACCAACAGCAATGCGTAGTTGGCGCATTAAAAATAGAGCCTCAAGACAAGATTCATTTTTAATGGTGCATTCGCCAGCTGGCCTTGCCACTAGCAAGGTCCACTTTCCATTGAAAGGAATATCAAACCAAGCAGGATTCATCTCTTGTATAGGCTGAACTAGCGCTCCAAAGTTAGTCTTTCCACCCTCTGGCTTAAAAACGTAATACGCTAAATAGGAGGCAATCACTGGTGCAGCGCAAGCAAGCAACAATAGCAGCATCTGAATACGCCCACGTCGAGTTTGCGCGTCAATTACAGATGCATCTGTTTGTGATGCCGGAATCAATAATTCTTTATCACTCACTCTCTATCTCCATTCACAGCAAGCTCTCGCCGATATTTCATTAGCCCATTAATGAACCAAAATAAAAATCCAGTCAATGCCAAAGCAAACCACTGGAATGCATAAGCATAATGGCGATCGACTCCGTTTGTTGGGGAGGGCCAATTTCTAAGTAAACCATCCTCTGTCGAAGATCTGGACTCTCGAACAATGAATGGCAGTTGCTTCCATTCATGACCTTGAGCCTCAAGACCTAAATCAAAATTTTGCTCAATCCGAGGACTCACTTTCGTAGAGTCTTTCTTTCCTAACTCATAAACCCTTCCAGGATGAGGGAAAGCAATTCCCTCAATAGTCACCACTTCATCCGCTGTTTTTATTGGGGGTAACTCAATACGATTTTCATTATTACGAGGAGCCCAACCCCGATTAACCCAAAGCACCAGCTCTTGGCCATTCAATTTCAGGGGCATCATCACATAAAAGCCGGATTGTCCTGCAGCACCAGTACCTCCCTCGGGAATGGGGCGAGGACGGTTATCCAGCCAAATTGCCTCATCTTGAATAAAACGTCCACGGGCTAAAATTCGGCGCTCTGTAGCCTGCTCTAGGGTCAAGCTATTGGTATTGGCATTCAGAACAGGCATTTGCAGTCTTGCACTTAAAGACTCGCCCAAGCGAATCTTTTGCTCTGCTCGATTTAGCTGCCAAACACCAGCGCCGCAGCCAACTACAATCACCACAAGAGCTGATAATGTAGCAACTAGACGACTAGTAATTAAGCTAGAAAAAATATTCACAAGGGTACTTTGAAATGAAATGGGTTATTCCAGTTGCGCTACTAATCATTGTTGGGAGCTTAGGCTCAGCACTCTATTTCATGATGAAAGACAAGGGTCGTAGTTCAAGAATGGTTCAGTCACTTATGTTACGTATTGGACTGTCAATCGTACTCTTCTTAGGAATTCTGATTGCCCACTACTTTGGCTATATCGAAGCTACCGGCGTTCGAGTGGGAACAAACTAAGCGCCCTCCATAAAAATAAGGACTCAAAACAAATCGGGGCTCAACGCCCCGATTTTTATTTCCCTACATCCAGTAAACAGCGATGTACAGACCAAGCCAAACGACGTCAACAAAGTGCCAATACCAAGCGGCACCCTCAAACGCAAAATGATTTTCAGCAGTAAAGTCGCCGCGGATCATACGACGAAGAACAATCGCCAACATCAAGCCGCCAAGGAATACGTGGAAGCCATGGAAACCAGTCAACATAAAGAAGGTTGAGCCATAAACGCCTGAAGTTAGCTTCAAGTTCAAGGCATGATATGCATGGTAGTACTCATACATCTGAAAGCCCAAGAAGATCATGCCAAGGCCAACGGTAGCAGCCAAGCCGTTGATCGCTTTCTTCATGTGGTTTTCACGCAGCGCATGATGAGCATAAGTTACGGTCACACCAGAAGACAAGAGCAATAGAGTATTAATGGTTGGAATAGGCCATGGACCCATAGTCGTAAATTTCTCTACTAAACCAGCAGGACCATCATTAGGCCAAACAGCCTGGAAATTCGGCCAAAGTAATTTGCTTTCCACATCACCCATCCATGGCATCGCAATATTGCGCGCGTAGAACAATGCAGAAAAGAAAGCGGCAAAGAACATGATCTCGGAGAAGATGAACCAGGCCATAGACCAACGATAAGAAATATCGACGTTCACGCCATTCTTACCGGAGTTGGATTCGGCAATAGTGTCTCCAAACCAGTTGTAGAGAACAAACAAAACCCAGAGTACGCCTACCGCAGTAACCGGGCCGCCCCAAGCAGCGTGGTTTACCCAACCAGACATACCAGCAGTGAAGGCGAGTAAACCCAGAGCAGCTGCAGCCGGATGACCTGATAGTCCAGGAACGAAATAGTAAGGGGTTGAATTGGATGACATCTGATTCTCTCTATTCAATCAAAAAATAATCAATGGGACACAACTGCTTTAACTATCAAAAGGAGTATGGCCATAAAAATCAAGGCGCCTAAAACTCCCGCAATAACAATGTGGACAAAACTTAATGAAGCTACATCTTCCTGCAAGCCTGATTTTTTACGCACTCCAAAAAAGGCCCACAGCACCGCGATCATAGATTGCATAAATGAACTTTTCTTACTCATGTTGCTGATTTTGATTTAGGTGTTGTTGAGCCAGCTGGCTGCTGGCCAACCCCCAATTCAAAGAAGGTATATGACAAGGTAATAGTTTTGACATCAGCAGGTAGGCCTGCATCAATGACAAATACCACCGGCATCTTCTTCATCTCATGCGCAGTCATAGTTTGCTGCTGAAAACAAAAACACTCTAATTTAGTAAAGAACTCCATAGCACTTTTTGGCGCATAACTTGGAATAGCTTGAGCTTCAACAGGGCGGTTTAAATTATTGGTGACCTCGTAAACGATCTCCGTCATTTCGCCTGGATGTACTTCCAAGTAGTTCTTCACAGGGCGAAACGTAAAAGGACCGCGGCTATTAGAGTCAAACTCAATAGTCACCTTACGAGAATAGTCGACCTGAGTATTACCAACCTTATTTGCACTGTAGGCACGGATACCATAGTCGTTCTTGCTGGTGACCACATTAATACCAGTCACCTCACACAAGGCTTTATACATTGGCACTAGTGCATAACCAAAACCAAACATCATGACTGAAGCTATTAATAACTTCAGCAAGATTTGGCGGTTAAGGGAGGCAATAGCAGACATGAGTATTCAAAGGGTTTTAACCCAATAAGCCTCGTTTAATCAGGATGCCCAGAAAGAACACTAGAGCAACAGTTAAAAGAATAAAGCCCAATCTGCGATTACTGGCAGATTGGGATTTGTGCGTCGCTACTTTAGATTCCTGCAGCATTTAGCTCTGCAGTAGTTGGAGGCGTTTCAAATGTATGGTGTGGTGCTGGTGACGGCACTGTCCACTCCAAACCTTTAGCACCATCCCATGGCTTCATTGAAGCTTTTTCGCCTTTGGCGTTATAGGCCGGCAACACAACAAACACCAAGAAGTAAACCTGAGATAAACCAAATCCGAGTGCGCCAATGGATGCGATCGTATTAAAGTCAGCAAACTGGGTTGGGTAGTCAGCGTAACGACGTGGCATACCCGCCAAGCCCAGGAAGTGCATTGGGAAGAAAGTGACATTAAAGAAAATCATGGAAGTCCAGAAGTGGATCTTGCCGCGAGTTTCATTGGCCGTGTAGCCAGTCCACTTTGGACACCAGTAGTAAAAACCAGCAAACATCGCAAATAAGGAACCGGCTACCAAAACATAGTGGAAGTGCGCAACAACGTAATAGGTATCTTGCAAGCCAATATCAATTGGCGCCAATGCCAAGATCAAGCCAGTAAATCCACCCATAGTAAATACAAATATAAATCCAACTGACCACAACATCGGGGTTTCAAAGGTCATGGAACCTTTCCACATGGTTGCTACCCAGTTGAAAATCTTTACTCCTGTTGGAACTGCAATCAACATCGTGGCATACATAAAGAACAGCTGGCCAGTTACCGGCATGCCAGTTGCAAACATATGGTGAGCCCAAACAATGAATGACAAGATCGCAATGGATGCAGTTGCGTAAACCATGGAGCTATAACCAAACAAAGTTTTTCTAGAGAAGGCGGGAATGATTTCGCTCACGATTCCGAATGCTGGAAGAATCATGATGTAAACCTCTGGATGCCCAAAGAACCAGAAAATGTGCTGGAACATAACTGGATCACCGCCACCAGCTGCATTGAAGAAAGAAGTGCCGAAGTGACGATCTGTCAAAACCATAGTGATCGCACCTGCCAGTACTGGCATAACGGCGATCAACAAGTATGCAGTGATCAACCATGTCCAACAGAACATAGGCATCTTCATCAAAGTCAAGCCAGGAGCGCGCATGTTCAAAATGGTCACGATGATGTTAATCGAACCCATGATTGAAGAAGCACCCAATAAGTGGAGTGCAAAGATGGCCATATCTAAACCTGGGCCCATCTGTGATGTCAGTGGAGCATATAAAGTCCAACCACCAGCAGGGGCACCACCAGGAGCTAAGAATGAACCAAACAATAAACAAGCAGCCACTGGCAAAATCCAGAAGCTAAAGTTATTCATGCGAGCAAAAGCCATATCGGATGCGCCGATTTGCAAAGGAATCATCCAGTTTGCAAAGCCAACGAAGGCCGGCATGATGGCGCCGAACACCATTACCAAACCGTGCATAGTGGTTAACTGGTTAAAGAACTCCGGGCGCAAAAATTGCAAACCTGGTTGGAACAACTCCAAACGAATACCAAGTGCCATCACACCACCAGCCAGTAAGCTGATAAACGAGAAGATCAGATACATCGTGCCGATATCTTTGTGGTTAGTTGCAAACAACCAACGGCGCCAGCCATGTGGCGTATGGTCATCATGCGCATGGTCGTGTGCGTGATCGTGGGTAGTTGAAATAGTGCTCATGGATTACTCCGGTTTAGTTTGATCTGTATAAATTCTTAAAAAATTACTTGCCAGCTCGCGCAGAGACAATATCTTGGGTCTGAATTACTTCGCCCGTTTTATTACCCCATGCATTACGGGTATAGGTCATTACTGCAGCAATATCGCCATCAGAAATCACGCCAGCCCACTTTGGCATTGCGCCCTTACCATTAATAAGAATGTTATATTGAGCTGCTTTTGGTCCAAGCACCATCTTGCTGCCATCTAGTGCTGGGAAGGCGCCAGCGCCTTTGCCGTTTGGCTGATGACATGCTGCGCAGTTAGATGCGTAAACCTTGGCGCCACGCTCTTTCTGCTCATCCATGGTGTACACCTTTGATGGGTCATCAGATGTTGCGCCCATTTCTTTTTTCTTCTCATCTACCCACTTGGTGTAATCCTCTTGGGAAACGACCCTCACTACGATCGGCATAAAAGCATGCTGTGCGCCACATAGCTCTGAACATTGACCACGGTAAGTACCGATTTTTTCTGCACGGAACCAAGTGTCACGAACAAAACCAGGGATAGCATCCTGCTTCACGCCAAATGCTGGAACCGCCCACGCATGGATCACATCATTTGCAGTAGTAATAATGCGAATCTTTTTGCCAACTGGCACTACCATCTCATTGTCCACTTCCATCAAATACGTATTTGATTTTGGCGCAAGATTGTTGATAGATTCACGGGAAGTAGCCAAGGTAGACAAGAAACTAATTCCTTCGCCCTCGCCTTTGATGTAGTCGTAACCCCACTTCCACTGATAACCAGTAGTCTTAATAGTGACATCAGAATTGGTAGTGTCTTTCATTGCTACGACTGTCTTAGTTGCCGGCAATGCCATACCAATAACAATAATCAAAGGAATGATTGTCCAAATAATTTCAACAGTAGTGCTTTCGTGGAAAGAAGCAGACTTAGCACCCAGAGATTTACGGTGCTTCAAGATGGAATAAAACATCACGCCAAATACGCCTACAAAAATGAGCGCGCAGATGACCAACATCATCCAATGCAACCAATGAATCTCTGCCATGATTTTTGTGGCTGGGGCAGTGAAATTCAGCTGATTTACTGCTGGACCACCCTGCATATCTTCAGCCGCACGTGCAAATGCAGTGCCAAAAGCTGCTACCAAATAGAGCGGTGCCCTAGTGACTTTTCCAAATAAATTCATCTTATTCTCTGTTTATTGTCATGAGCTTCTGTATAAAAACACCCTCAGAAAGCCCAAAAAAAACGGTATCAAGCAATTCAACTAGACGTAATTATAGGGTTAATTGGGCTCAAGAACAAACAGGGTCTACTATGCCTCGCTCAATCTTGGTAATGGTTTAAAAGATAGTGAACACTTACACTTAAGCAGGATCATTCCTAGTCTTGCGCCCTATTTGATTTAAACCAATATAAGCGACATCATCTTGCGCCTTGGCGAGGTTCTTACCCAAAGCCCAGGCGTGCCCATAAACCACCTCTAAGGTCAGTTTTTGAGGTAATTGAGTAGCTATGGTGCTATTTTGATAGTCGGAACCAAGCAAATTGAGTGCTCTTGCGTCTGACAGAAGGACGCTGTCAGAGTCATAGTCCAAACCCAAAAACTCCATATCCATTACTGGGTCAGAAAAACGCTCGCCCAGCAAAGCATCTCCCATATCGTGCATATCCCAAGGGCTAGCTAAGTTTTGAATGGGTAATTCTTGCGCCAAGATTTCAGCTCTGAGCTCTTTGGCAGTATCTGGACCCAGATAGCTAAATATGAGTAGCCCACCTTCTTTGAGTACTCGGCGGCACTCCTGCAAAAAATGCTTAGGGTCGGCTAAATCCTGAATCAAGAGAACGCTCACTACTAAATCTACAGAATTACTAGGAAGGTTAATGTGGCCTGTTTTCTTGTAGTTATCTAGGGAAATGAGGGATGCCGATTTCATCCTTGAATTCCAAAAACGAGTCGCCCTCAATTTAAATAAATTAAAACCCGATAGCTCGCATTCTGGCGCACTGTGAAAACGAATTCCTGGAAAGCGTTTTGTCAGAAAAGAACTATGAACTCCAGGAAAATCTGGAATCAGCAAAATGTCTTTTGGTTCTAATTTCACAATGTCTAATTTTTGCAACATGCGCGTTGCAATTTCATCCTGAAGCCATCTGATTGATTGGGTCATTGACTCAGTATACTCAGCGACCCATGCGTCCAATAGAGAATATTTTCCAAGCAATTTGTTCTCACCTACTACCGAGCGCGTGTATTGTTTGCGGCACATTTCAACGATGTGCTCTCTGCCTTGATTGCTTGGTCCAATTGGAATCAGATCAGTTATCTAATTACGAATGTTGTCAGCAATGCGGCCTTACTCTTGAAGTGAGTGAGCTGACAGAAAAACGCTGCCGAGAGTGCATCACTAATCCACCTTACTTTGATAAAACTCTCTGTCTCGATCGCTATGAGGGTAGATTGCAATCTGCATTGCATCTGCTTAAATATCAGCGACGTCTTGCTTGTGCTCATGGGCTGGCAGCAGCATGGAATCAACTGATGAGTCCGAGCTTACATAATGTACGAGCAGACTATTTACTACCTGTGCCACTGAGCCTAGAAAAATTGTCTTCTCGCGGCTTTAATCAAAGCTGGGAATTAGCCAGGCGGATTGATTGTGACAAGCACATCTATAAAAACCCACACATCTTAAAACGCCATCACCATACCGATCATCAGGCTAAGGAGAATCGCGCTAATCGTCAAATTGCTATTCAAAATATGTTCCATATCAACCCTCAGTTTCAAGGGCAACTAGAATCTGCTTCAGTCATTGTGTTTGACGATGTCATGACTAGTGGTGCAACCTTAAATGAAATCGCTCGCGTATTAAAGGACAATGGGGCATCTCATGTTATTAATTGGGTTCTTTTACGAACGCTGTACACAGTCACCCGAAGTTAATGCAAAGATCAACACATGTTTAATATCGTTTTATTCGAACCAGAAATTCCACCCAACACGGGCAATATCATTCGCCTGTGCGCAAACACGGGTGCAAAGCTTCATCTCATCGAGCCGCTTGGCTTCCCCATGGAGGATGCCAAACTGCGCAGGGCTGGCCTAGACTATCACGAGTTCGCTAAAGTAAAAGTTCATCAAAACTGGGCGCAATTTTTGGCTAATGCACAACCTCAGCCTGAGCGTCTTTTTGCCTTGACCACAAAAGGGTCTGGCAAGTTTCATGCTGGCAAATATTTACCCGAAGATTATTTTGTTTTTGGTTCAGAAACTAAAGGCATCACCGAAGAAGTGAGAAGCTCAATTCCGATCCCCAACCAAATGCGCTTAGCAATGCAAGATAGCAGTCGCAGCTTAAATCTCTCGAATACGGTGGCGATTGTAGTTTATGAAGCTTGGCGCCAAAACGGTTTACTCGGCGGAAGTTAAGTACTTAAACTTCGAGCTTGGGATTGCGCCCCATCAGTTTTTTAACTGCTTCATGTGGCGATAGTTTTCCAGCTAAGACTTCGCCCATCATGGTGGTAATGGGCATCTCAACACCCAAACGCGTAGCGAGAATGCTGACAGCAGAGGCACATAAGACACCCTCTGCAACATGTCCTAAGCTATCCAAAATTTCAGGTAATGGTTTTCCTGCTGCAAGCGCTAAGCCAACACGACGATTGCGAGAGAGGTCTCCAGTAGCCGTCAAAATCAAATCACCTACGCCAGTTAAGCCCATACAGGTCTCTGGTCTACCACCAGCCGCTTTTACTAAACGCATCATTTCTGCAAGGCCACGAGTTAATACCGCAGCGCGTGCATTTAAACCCAGATCTAAGCCATCACCAATACCAGCTGCAATCGCTAAAACGTTTTTAATAGCACCCCCTAGTTCGACACCAACCAAATCATCACTGGAGTAGATGCGCATATTGCCATGGTGAAAGGCGCCCTGAACAATGTGACACAAAGTGTTGGATTTGCTAGCGATAGTTAATGCGCAAGGCATGCCATCACCAACCTCTTGCGCAAAACTGGGTCCCGATAGAGCGCCATAAGAATGGACTAGACCATGGCTATGTAGTTGATCTTCGCGTGCCACTACTTGGTGCGGCAATAAGGTAGTGCTAGGCTCTAAGCCTTTACATAACCAAACAATATTGAGCGGATGTTTTGCGAGGTGCAATACCTGTGCCACTGTTTCTGATAAACCAGACATCGGAGTAGCAATAACTAAAAGATCATTTTCAGAAAGGCGTGCAATTGCCCGCTCAAAACTCACTTCTAATTGCAGGTCCTTAGGTAAGGCAACACCAGGCAAATAGCCTGTGTTTGCACCTGACTGCTGCATACCTTCAATTTGCTCAACGCTTCGAGACCAAAGACTAACGTCGCCTGGCTGAAGATAACGTGCAGCTTGCGCTGCCATAGCTGTGCCCCATGAACCAGCTCCAAGCAGCGTCACTTTCATGATCTGTGGGCTTTAAAAATTAGCTTAGTGAGGAAGAATGATTTTGCTTTCATCGGCTGAGCTACTTTCCGTTGCAGCTCCTTGCGCAGCCTGCATCAGGCGATGCTCGTACATGCCGTGGAAATTAATCTCATTCAAATGAATTGGCTGGAAACCAGCACGGCTAATAGTGTCGGCAATATTTGAGCGCAGATAAGGATACAAAATGGTTGGGCAAGCAATGCCTAACATGGGATCAATTTGCTCGGCAGGGATATTATTAAATTCAAAAATACCCGCTTGTTTTGCCTCAACCAAGAAGAGCGCTTTGCTCTCTACTTTGGCGGTTACTGTTGCAATCAAGGCAACCTCAAAAATTTCATCGCCTAGGCGGGTGACTGCAACGTCGACCTCAACTTCAACTTGAGGCTCAGCCGCAACCAATAAAATTTGCGGTGCATGCGGTTGCTCTAGAGATAAATCCTTGAGATAGATTCTTTGAATACGAAAACCAGGCTCTTTTGAAGTATCGGCTGCATCTGGAGCGGAAGTAGTTTGTTCAGTCATGGAAACTTTCTGAGTAAATTTTTAAGCTAGCAGTGGATCAAGTTGGCCGGCGCGATCTAAAGCAACTAGGTCGTCATAACCGCCAATATGAGTCTCACCAATGTAAATTTGTGGCACTGTACGACGACCAGTACGGGTCATCATGATCTCGCGCTGCGCAGGATCCCGATCAATCAGAATCTTCTCTAAATTAGCAACGCCCTTCTTGTGCAGAAGCTTTTCTGCCATAACGCAATAAGGGCAAACTTGAGTGCTGTACATCGTGACTGGGGGCATATCTAAGACTCGCTGAATTATTTAACTAATGGCAAGGCTGCGGCTTGCCAGCCTTGAACGCCGCCATCTAGGACTGCAACCTCTGGGAACCCCAACTTATTGAGTGCTGGGACCAGCTTGCGAGCATTCGCACCAGACTCACAAACCAAAATAATGGGATTGTTACGATCTAATTTGAGCTTATCTATTCCAGATGGAATTTGCTCAACCAAAATATGCTTTGAACCTGGTAGGTGGCCAATCTTAAAATCGGATGCTGGACGTAAGTCCAAAACTGCTGCTTTACGACGATTGATCCAAATAGTTGCTTCTGTAGGCGATAAGCCTTTTCCGCTAATAAGCGTAGATAATGTAGGGAAGAAGAGCGCTGCGCCCGTAACCAGCAGGAGGGCAATAAGCGCCAAATTATCAATTTGTGTAAGAAAGTTCATCACCGGATTATAGAATGGCTCTATGAAACAACTTGTCCTTATTCGTCATGGCGAATCCGCCTGGAACCTTGAAAACCGATTTACTGGCTGGGCGGACGTTGACTTAACCCCTAAAGGTACTGAACAGGCCCTTGCTGCAGGTGAAAATCTCCGTAAAGCTGGCTATGAGTTTGATGTGGCCTATACCTCAGTACTCAGAAGAGCGATCCGTACCCTGTGGCACGTTCAGGACGCTATGGACCTCATGTGGTTGCCAGTGGTACATAGCTGGAGACTGAACGAGCGTCACTATGGCGCCCTTACAGGCCTCAATAAAGCTGAAACTGCCCAACAATACGGAGATGCCCAAGTTCATATTTGGCGTCGCTCCTTCGATATACGGCCACCGCTCCTAGAAAAAGATGATGAGCGTAATCCGCAAAATGATCCGCGTTACGCAAAACTGAGTGATTCTGATATTCCCCTGGGGGAGTGCCTTAAAGACAACGTCGAGCGCGTATTACCCCTTTGGAATGAATCGATCGCCCCCGCCCTTAAAGCCGGCAAGCGGGTATTGCTCGTCGCACACGGTAATAGTATTCGCTCTTTAATTAAGTATCTCGACCAGGTTTCTGATAAAGACATCATGGAAATTAATGTTCCTAATGGCATCCCGCTGGTTTACGAGCTCGATGACAATCTCAAACCTACTCAGCATTTTTATTTGAATTAAGGTAAAACTGAAATATGCGCGTATTTTTCAAGAACTTTGCCCTAGTCTCTGTCGGCCTCATCGCCGGGGTTGCAGCCACCATCCAGCTTTCAGCTACAGCTCAACAGGGCACGACACTACCTTTAGATGAGCTGCGGACACTATCGAATGTCTTTGCGCAAATCAAGCGTGAGTATGTTGAGCCAATTGAAGATAAACAACTGCTAACCGATGCAGTCAAGGGCATGGTGAGCAGTCTTGATCCTCACTCCACCTATCTGGATAAAAAAGACTTCTCTGAAATGCAAGAACAAACCAGTGGCAAGTTTGCTGGTCTTGGTATTGAAATTACCTCAGAGGATGGCGTCGTCAAAGTACTCAATCCGATTGAAGATAGCCCTGCAGCACGTGCTGGCTTGCAAGCTGGTGACCTCATTACGCGCTTAGACGACAAACCAGTTCGTGGTATGTCGCTAGATAAGGCTGTGCGCACCATGCGTGGTACTCCAGGCACAAAAATTACCTTGACCGTCTTTCGTAAAAGCGAAGAGCGCAGCTTTCCGGTAACCATTACCCGCGCTGAAATTAAAGTTCAATCGGTCAAAGCCAAAATTTTGGATAACAACGTTGCTTGGGTCAGAGTGACGAGCTTTCAAGAGCGCACCATTCCCGATCTTGCCAAGAAATTAACTGAGCTTGCAAATCAAGATCCCAAAATGAAGGGTATCATTCTTGACCTCAGAAACAATGGCGGCGGCTTATTACAAGGCGCAGTCGGTGTTGCTGCTGCTTTCTTACCAGTAGATGCTGTCATCGTTTCGACTAAAGGTCAGACTGCCGACTCTAAGCAGGTGTTTAATGCAACACCGGCGATGTATCGCCTCAGTGAGCCTAGAGATCCCTTAGCTGGCGTACCAGCCATGTATAAAAAGCTACCAATGGTAGTTTTGGTAAATGCTTATTCAGCATCAGCCTCTGAGATTGTGGCTGGCGCATTGCAAGATTACAAACGTGCAACTATTATTGGTAAAACGACTTTCGGTAAAGGCTCTGTACAAACAGTTCGTCCGTTAACCAATGATTCAGCATTGAAAATCACTACGGCGTATTACTACACACCAAGTGGTAAATCAATTCAAGCGTATGGCATCAAACCTGATATCGCAGTAGATCAAAATAAAGATGGTGATCCCGATGATGTATTGATCACTCGCGAGATCGACAGCGAGAAGCATTTGCGCAACAAGCAATCTTCAGAAGAAAAGCTAGCCTCTGAACGAGAAAAACGTCGGCTAGAAGAGTTACAACGCATTGAAGAAAAAAATGCCAAGAAGACTCCTGAAGAGAAAGAGAAAGAAAAATCGAAGAAGCCCGTCGAGCTAGGCGGTGCAGATGACTTCATGCTTACTCAGGCAGTCGCATTTATCAATGGTGAGCCTGTGAAACGCTCCGCCTCTAAGCTAGAGTAAGTTCTCGCATTAAGAATATATATGAACGATGAGCAGCTGCTTCGCTACTCGCGGCACTTACTACTAGAAGAAATTGATGTTGCAGGCCAAGAAAAGTTGCTTGGCTCGCACGTCTTGGTTATTGGTGCCGGCGGATTAGGAAGTGCTGCCGCGCCTTACTTAGCTGCAGCTGGCGTCGGAAAAATCACGCTAATTGATCATGACCAAGTCGAGCTCACTAATTTGCAGCGCCAAATCATGCATACCCAGAATTCGATTGGCAAGACTAAAGTGGAGTCTGGAAGGCAATTTTTACAAAGCCTAAATTCCGCCCTCACGATTAACGCAATCGCAGCAAAGGCTTCAGAAGATTTACTCAATACACTCTTGCCGGAAGTGGATCTTGTTTTAGATTGCACGGATAACTTTGCTACCCGCCAGCTAGTCAATCAAGCCTGTTTTATTCACAAGATTCCACTGGTCTCTGGATCTGCACTCAAATTTGATGGTCAACTCAGTGTCTTTGATTTTCGTAAAGAAACCTCACCCTGCTATGCCTGCCTTTTTTCTCCGGAAGAACAATTTGAAGAAGTCAGTTGTGCCAGCATGGGCATCTTTTCCCCACTCGTTGGCATTATTGGCTCAATGCAAGCGGCGCAAGCTCTGCAGGTATTGATTGGCTTTGGTCAGCCTCTCGTTGGAAGAATGTTGTTGTGGAATGCCATGAATACTCAGATTGATGAGATTCGTGTTGCTCGTAATCCCGCCTGTAAAGTATGCAGCTCCCAACACCAGAAAAATTAAGAGAGCAAATATTCCAATGCTTTGGCCTGCTCTTCGGGCTCATATGCACGAAGAACCCTAGGGGCACGCGCTTTTAATAGCCCTACATTTGCTTTTAATATCTCACGCTTGACCAACAATAACTGACTGAAGTGCATTGAGAAATCCGTCAGACCGAGTGCAAGCAATAGCTTCGTAAATGCAGGATCGCCGGCCATCTCGCCACAAACAGCAACAGGCACATCAGCGCGCTTAGCTTGATCAATGATGTTGAATAGCAAATTCAAAATAGCTGGATGCAAAGGATCATATAGGTGTGCCACTGCATGATCTGCGCGATCAATTGCCAAGGTGTACTGAATTAAGTCGTTAGTACCAACTGAAAGAAAATCGAATCGATTGATAAATAGTGGCAGCATCAAGGCGGCTGCAGGGACTTCAATCATTGCGCCAACTTGAATATTGGGATTAAATGCCTGGCCACGCTGATGTAATTGCTGCTTAGCTTTTTCAATCAATCCAAATGTTTCATCGATTTCCTTGGCATGAGCCAGCATTGGAATCATGATGCGCGCCTGACCATGAGCCGATGCGCGTAAGATTGCTCTGAGTTGCGTTAAAAAGATTTCTGGTTCTGTCAAAGACCAACGAATCGCTCGCAAGCCAAGTGGTGAGGTACCTGTTTGAGAGGTATCACCACCTCCACCCAAGGCCTTATCAGCGCCAACGTCAATGGTTCTAATATTGACGGGTAGACCATGCATTAAATCAACTATGCGACGATATTCTTCATACTGCCGCTCTTCATCAGGTAAGGCTTGCTTGCGATCCATGAATAAAAATTCGGAGCGGAATAAGCCAACGCCTACGGCACCTAACTTCACTGCCTGAATAGCATCTTCGGGCAATTCAATATTGGCGGATAACTCAATCTCGACACGATCAGCTGTTTCTGTCTTGGAATGCTTTAACTGCTTAAGCTTACGGGCCTCTTTTAAGGCTTGAGCTTGTAGTTTTCGATACTCGGCAAGAAGTTGTTCATCGGGCGCAACCACGACAACCCCATGTTCTCCATCCAATATCAGCCAATCACCATGACGAATCATTTCACTGGCATGTCGTACACCCACTACTGCCGGAATTTCCATACTGCGCGCAACAATAGCGGTATGAGAGGTCTTACCACCAAGATCGGTTACAAACCCCGTAAAAGCGTGATCTTTAAAACGCAGCATGTCATGAGGAGCAATGTCGTGGGCAACAATAATCGACTCAACACCGATATCGCTTGCAGGCAAAAATTCAGCATCATTTAAAGGATCTTTTTGCTGAGCATTCAAGGCCTTAATAACGCGCTCTGCCACCTGACGAATATCGTTAGCACGCTCTTTTAAATAGGTATCCTCAATATCTGCAAATTGCTCTAAAAGGTCATTTAACTCAGTTGTTAAAGCCCATGCTGCATTTAACCGTTGGGTACGAATTAATTTAATGGGCTTTTCAGTTAAGGCAGGGTCAGCCAAGATCATGCCGTGAACATCTAAGAATGCAGCCATTTCTTGTGGCGCGTCTTTAGGTAGGCCTTGACGTAATTGCGTCAACTCCTGGCGCACCTGCTCAAAAGCATCTAATAATTTTTGAGCCTCATCTTCTTCGTTGCCAGCTTCAACTAAGTAATGACTAACCTCTAATGCAGCACGCGATATCAGTACGGCCTTCCCAATGGCAATGCCCTTGGAGACTGCTATTCCGTGCAAAGCAAAAGTCATCCTTATTCGCCCTCACCAAATCGATCATTGATCAATGCAGTTAAAGCCTGCATCGCCTCATCTTCTTTTTCCCCAACAGTTTCTAAAGTCACCGTACTTCCAATACCAGCGGCCAGCATCATGACACCCATAATGCTCTTGGCATTGATTTGGCGACCATTGCGAGACAAGAAGATTTCACAGGGAAACTCAGCAGCAAGCTGCGATAGCTTGGCTGATGCTCGAGCATGCAAACCCAACTTATTAATAATTTCGATTTCAGTAACCGGCATAACGAATCCTATTTTTCTGTAGTGGCTTGTGGGGCTTTAGTACCTAAACGCAAAATGCCATTTTGACCACCTTGAAGCGCTTTTTGAGCCAGCTCTTCTAGGCCCTCGCCACGATGGGAAATACATCGCATTAGCATGGGTAAATTGAGCCCCGCTAAAACAATAACAGGGGCATTCAAACCCGAAAGTGGGCCCAGAGCTTCAAGCTTAGACGCCACATTGGCTGGCGTAGCACCCATCACATCAGTCAAAATTAAAACGCCCAGACCCGTATTGACTCCGTAGGCTGCTTTTAAGACCCGATCGAAACTGACTTTGATATCTTCGTAGGGCGGAACGTCGACAGCCCTCACTCTCTCAGGCGCCACACCAAAAGCATGCTCAGCAAATCCAAGCATCGCACTTGCTACCGGGGTGTGGGCAACTATGACGATTCCAACCATGTTTATGCCATTGCCTTTTCAAGCGCCGTTAACCAAAATTTGGGTACATCAAATCCACTTTGCTCAGTAATTTCTACAAAACAGGTTGGACTAGTCACATTAATTTCTGTGACGTATGCCCCAATTAAATCTAATCCTACCAAGAATAAGCCTCGGGCATTCAAAATGGGAGCCAAGCGCTCCGCAACTTTTCTCTCAGCATCCGTTAGTGGCATTGCCACTCCCTTACCCCCTGCAGCTAAATTGCCTCGGATTTCACTACCCTGCGGAATGCGAGCTAATGAGAATGGAGCTACCTCACCACCGATCAGGAGCACCCGTTTATCGCCCTGCGCAATCTCTGGCAAGAATCTCTGCACCATCAAAGTACGTGCGCCATTTTCACCTAAGGTCTCAACAATGCTGGCAAGATTTAAAGCATCAGACCCAACACGAAATACACCCATACCACCCATACCATCTAGGGGCTTAATCACAATGTCTTGATGCTCTTGATGAAATACCTCAATCGCACTGAGTTCACGTGTTACTAAAGTTGGTGGAATAAGTTCCGGAAACTCAGTGATGGAGATCTTTTCGGAATGATCCCGAATAGCAGTTGGATTGTTGAATACTTTCGCGCCCTGTCGAACCGCAGCAGACAGTAGCCAGGTGGTATTGAGATACTCAATATCAAATGGTGGGTCAGTGCGCATCATGACTGCGTGAAAGCTATTTAATGGGCGATCTTCTACAGCGCCCAGTTCAAACCATGCGGTACCGCTTGGTTTGATGTCGAGAGACTGGCAGTCTGCCACGACAAAATCTTTTCTCCAAAGGATGTTGCGACTTTCGCAAAACCAAAGTTGATGCCCTGCTTCTTGCGCAACTCGCATCATTGCTAAGGTGGAATCTTTACTAACCTTAAAAGACTCCAAAGGATCCGCAATGAAAAGCAGGTTCATGTCAGTATCCGAATAAATTAAGCAGCTTCAGCATTAGGATCAGAGCGCTCTAGCTCTAAAGAGGCTGCCAGCAAGGCTAGACGAGCGACGACACCGTATAGATAAAACCGATTTGGCGGTGCGCTACCAGGCTTTGCACCTAAGTCTGGAATAGAGTTTTGTTCAAATGCCAAAGGAACAAAATGCATGCCTGGAGCATTCAAATTCTCATCAGGGCCGCGGTCAGTATGCACTCGATAGAAGCCACCAATCACGTAGCGATCGATCATGTACACCACTGGCTCTGCAACAGCTTCATTGACCTTCTCAAAGGTATAGACGCCTTCTTGAATCAAAACGTCACTTACCTCAAGACCTTCCTTTACAACACTCATCTTGTTGCGATCTTTGCGGTTCAGGTCTTTGAGCTGCGAAGGATCATTCACCACCATGATGCCCATACCATATGTTCCAGCATCCGCTTTGACAACAACGTAGGGTTTTTCTTTAATCCCGTACTCACGGTATTTCTTAGCAGTCTTCTTGAGAACTTTTTCGACAGCCGCTTGCAATTCTTCTTCGCCCTTGCGCTCATGAAAGTTCACATTAGAGCAACTTGCAAAATAAGGATTGATCATCCAGGGATCAATATCAACCACCTTCGCAAACTTCTTAGCAACCTCATCGTAAGCAGCGAAGTGTTTCGACTTACGGCGGACGTGCCACCCAGCATGCAAACCTGGCAAGAGATACTGCTCATGCAGGCTTTCTAAGATTGTAGGAATGCCTGCCGATAAATCATTGTTGAGCAAAATTGAGCAAGGATCAAAATCTTTTAAACCAAGACGTTGCTTCTTCAAGCCTAAACGAGATAAAGGCTCCATCAAAAGACGATTACCATCAGGCAAGTCAATCCAAGTTGGCTTTTTAATTTCATCAGACAAAGTGCCTAAACGCACATTAAGACCTGCTTGACGCAAGATCGAAGATAAACGCGCAATATTCTGTAAATAAAAAGTATTACGAGTGTGTCGCTCAGGTATCAATAGTAAATTTTTTGCCTCGGGGCAAATCTTCTCGATTGCCGCCATTGCTGCCTGAACTGCTAAAGGTAACATTTGCGGCGAGAGGTTGTTAAAACCACCTGGGAAGAGGTTGGTATCAACTGGCGCAAGCTTAAAGCCCGCATTACGTAGGTCAACTGAACAGCAGAACGGCGGAGTATGTTCTTGCCACTCAAGCCTGAACCAGCGCTCAATCGTTGGAGTTGCTTCTAATACCTTCGACTCAAGATCGAGAAGGGGGCCGTTTAGGGCAGTGATGAGATGTGGGACCATTTCACCATTGTAAGATTTTTTAAAAGAAAGACGCGGAATCCAAGGATTCCGCGCTTAAAAACCGGGCAGCTAACTAAAGCCGCCCAGTGAGGGGTAAAACAGCTGATTAAGACTCGTAAGCGGACTCACCGTGGGAACTGATATCCAAACCTTCGCGCTCTTCATCTTCCTTAACGCGCAGGCCAACCACGATATCAACCAATTTGAAGGCGATATAAGAAACCACGCCAGACCAAATTAGAGTAACGATGACGCCTTGGCTCTGAATCCACAATTGGCTAGCAATGGAGTAGTCAGGGGCTGCAGCATTCGCTACATAATCCCAAATACCTGTTCCACCTAAAGCTGGGTCTGCGAACACGCCAGTTAACAAAGCGCCCAAGATGCCGCCAACGCCGTGCACACCGAATACGTCCAAGCTGTCATCTGAACCCAATAGCTTCTTGAGACCAGAAACACCCCACAAGCAGATCACACCAGCAGCAGCACCAATTACGAGGGCACCCATTGGTCCAACAAAACCAGCAGCAGGAGTAATTGCAACTAAACCTGCTACGCAACCAGATGCACCACCCAACATAGAAGGCTTACCTTTGAGAACCCACTCAGCAACTGACCAGCTCAATACTGCTGCAGCGGTTGCCAATAATGTGTTTACGAAGGCCAAGGCTGCACTGCCGTTTGCTTCGAGAGCAGAGCCAGCATTGAAACCAAACCAACCGAACCACAAGAGTGAAGCACCAATCATCACAAACACTAGGTTGTGCGGCTTCATTGCCTCTTTGCCGTAACCCAAACGTTTGCCGATGACGAATGAACCTACCAAACCTGCGATCGCAGCATTGATATGAACAACGGTACCGCCAGCAAAGTCGAGAACACCCTTCTGCCACAACCAACCAGCGCGAGCTGTTATTGCTTCAAGTGATGCAGCGTCTTTGATGTCATCGGGACCAGGCCAGAACCAAACCATATGAGCGATTGGTAAGTAGCTGAAAGTAAACCACAGAACCATAAACAACACGATTGCAGAAAACTTAGCACGCTCAGCAAATGAACCAATGATCAAGCAGCAAGTAATAGTTGCAAACGCAGCTTGGAAGGCCATAAATACATACTCAGGAATCACAATGCCTTTACTAAATGTTGCGGCAACTGAATCTGGAGTCATACCAGCTAAGAACAAACGATCGAGTCCACCAATGAATGCACCACCTTCAGTAAATGCGAAGCTGTATCCATAGAGGGACCACAACACGGTGATCAACGCAAACACAAACATACACTGTACGAGTACAGAAAGAATATTTTTGCTACGTGTTAAACCGCCGTAGAACAAAGCCAAACCTGGCAATGTCATCAAGATTACTAGTGCGGTACATACTAATATCCAAGCTGTATCACCTTTGTTCGGAACTAATGCAGGAGCAGCAGCAACTGCAGCTGCAGCGGCAGCGGCAACAGGCTTAGCCTCATCAGCAAAAGCTGGCGAAGCTACCATGACACTGCTTGCTCCAAAAGCCAAAGCCATTGCGCTTGCAGCTAGGAGTCGTTTCATCCAAGTTAACATTTTGAACCTCTCTTTAAAGTGCTGACGCGCCGGTTTCACCGGTACGAATGCGAATGACGTGTTCAACTGGGGAGACAAAAATCTTGCCATCACCAATTTTTCCAGTACGGGCAGATTTTTCAATTGCTTCAATCGCTCGCTCCAAGATGCCATCTTCAACAGCAGCTTCAATTTTTACTTTCGGTAAAAAGTCGACTACATACTCAGCACCGCGATACAACTCGGTGTGACCTTTTTGACGGCCAAAGCCTTTAACTTCAGTGACGGTGATGCCCGAAACTCCCACTTCCGAGAGAGCTTCGCGCACTTCGTCAAGCTTGAAGGGCTTGATGATTGCGGTAATTAATTTCATGTGTTTCTCCGTTCAGAGGAAAGAATTAGAAAGTTTTTGTTAGTGAAACTACAGCACCAGATCGGCCAAGATTGTTTCCCGAAGGGCTGCTATAGGAATATCCGCCCCTAAAGGATGGGGCATTGGTTGTTACATAGGCAGCAGACCCAGATAAACCACCACCAAAATCTTTTGTCACTCCAAGTTTATAGTCAGTGTAAGAGTACAGATTGCTATTGCTTGAACCTCTAGCAACGCACCCACCAGTGTAGTAAGTTGCACAATTTGAGCCAGTTGAAATAGCATTACCAGCAACATATTGGTAGCCAACGTGTCCATTAAGAGACAAGCCCCAAATGCCGGTGTCATAGTTCATAGTTAGATCTGGATAATAAGATCCGGATGAATTCACCATACCAAATAAAGTAGAAACGGAATAGGAAACTTTTGCAAAACCGGATAAAGGTCCAAAAGTAAAGTTCTGGGCCGCATAGATTTCAGTTGTGTTTGGGTTGGCAGTTGCGCCACCGGTATTTGGAATTCCAGACGTTGGATAGTAGTACTGCAATACACCAAGATCTGAAGCAAATCCTTCGCCAATAAACTCTTTCTTAAAGCCTGCGTAGAAATCCATTTCTACTTGCGATGAAACTTGACCAAAACTGCTGGTTGTATTCCTCCCCGTATATCCGCCATTGTTCCCGTACATATCACTAATCCAGCTAATTGAGCTATTCCAGTTACCAATGTATAGGCCACTTTCATGTGCATAATCAAATCCGCCCTGAATAGCTGGCTTGAAATTTGACTGACTGATCCCTCGATAGCGATAGTCATTTACAACAGTTACGTTTGCAGTAATCGGGCTGGCTTCTGGAGCCTCTGGTGCAGCTGCAGGAGCTGACTGAGCAAACGCTGCGGTTGCGAATAAGCCAGAAGCTGCAAGAGCGATGGCTGTCTTTTGAATCGTTTTCATATGAAACTCCTTAGTGGACATAAAAAAGGGATGAGTTCTTTATTGCATGGTGTGATCATGACGGTTGGGAAGATCACGTATTTGTCACAATTCACCTAAATAAGGCTTATGCCCAACTTTGGTGCTTACATAAGCCCCATTTTCGTTCATTCTGGTGCATATGCGGCTTTTTTTAGTTGGTTTCGCCTGTTTTTAGACCAACAACATAAAATAGATTCTGTATCTTTTAAGCAAATTTCAATAGAACGGTGGGCAGTACTATGCAAAAACCAGGCGAAATCCTAGAACAAATCCAGCGCATTGCTAGTGATATGCAAAACAAGGTTGGGGATGCTATTCGCAATTCACCAGCGCAAGAGATTGAAAAGAATGTACGCGCCATGATGAATCAAGGTTTTCAGAAAATGGACTTAGTTACTCGCGAAGAGTTTGAGTTGCAATCTAAAGTATTGGCCAAGACTAGAGAAAAGTTAGAGGCTCTCGAAGCTAAAGTAGCCGCCCTAGAAAAGTCTTAAGCAGTATCTTGTTTCATCTGGAAATTATTCCGGATGAAACTCATCAAAGAAGTTTGAGTACGCCTCTTCAGAAAAAAATGTTTTGGCATTCACTCGCGCTGGTGCAATATGTAAAACTGAGATTTGATAAATCCAAACTCCATTATCTGATGCCATTCTGGTGATCCAACGAACCCGCATTGCTTGCTCTAACCTGCCAGAAGATTTAAATTCTAGAAAATAATCTTTAGTAGCTGCGCGCTGTTTATTTGCAGTCAGATAAAGAGCGTCAGCACTAACAGCACTTTTCAAGTTCACATTTGCATGACTAAATAAATTACCTTGCACCTGCTCCAATAAATTAGGCGCTAAGCTAGCTTGTTCTTTACTCAAACGAATCGCACTCACCGAATAAATATCATCATCAATCTTTACCGCTTCTAAAGTTTGTGGAATTTCTTGGTTTTGATATGGCAGTCGTCGCTCAATCTTTTCAGGCATACCCGGAAAGAGGGTGCTGTAAGCCTCTTGTGGAGACTGCACAGTCCGCCAATCTAATTTAGGACTACATGCAGAAAGTAAAAATGCAAGCGCCAGAACTACACAAAACTTTTGGAGCATGGCCTTAGATAACACCTGCACTGTGTGCTTGTTCGTCAGCATGGTAACTAGAGCGCACCATCGCGCCCACGGCAGCGTGTGAGAAGCCCATGGCATATGCCTCTTCCTCGAATTGCTTAAACACATCTGGATGAACATAGCGCTGCACTGGAAGGTGATGACCTGACGGCGCTAAGTACTGACCAATCGTCAACATATCGATATTGTGCTCACGCATATCACGCATCACCGCCAAGATCTCTTCATCCGTTTCGCCCAAGCCCACCATCAAACCACTCTTGGTTGGAATATGGGGAAAGCGTTCTTTAAAGTCTTTTAACAACTTTAACGAGTGTGCATAGTCTGCGCCAGGACGCGCCTGCTTATACAAACGCGGCACGGTTTCTAAATTGTGATTCATCACATCAGGTAGACCTTTTGGAGCATGCTCAGAAAAAATATCCAAAGCCTTATCTAAACGGCCACGGAAATCCGGCACTAAAACTTCAATACGTGTATTCGGGGAGAGATCGCGTGACTGAGAAATACAGTCCACATAATGCATTGCGCCACCGTCACGTAAATCATCGCGATCTACGCTAGTGATCACCACATAATTTAATTTCAGAGCAGCAATCGTACGCGCTAAATTACCCGGCTCTTTTGTATCTAATGGATCTGGTCTGCCATGGCCCACGTCACAAAATGGGCAACGACGTGTGCATTTATCACCCATGACCATGAAGGTAGCCGTGCCTTTACCAAAGCACTCACCAATATTAGGACAACTTGCTTCCTCGCAAACTGTGACTAACTCATTTTCTCGGAGAATCTTTTTAATCTCTGAGAAGCGGGAATTTCCGGAAGCGGCTTTTACTCGAATCCAATCGGGCTTTTTGAGCACTTGCTCCAAGGGGATAATCTTGATCGGAATACGTGCAGTCTTCTCGCTCGATTTCTGCTTACGGGAGGCATCGTAGTTGAGATCCTGGCGACTATTAATAGTGGCGGTGGTATCGAGTTCCGGCTTATTGGTGGTCATGATGAAATCAGTTGCTTTTGCAAATGCCCTAAAAGGGTTTGGCTAATAATGTCTATATTGTCCTTGATCCCAAGGGTTTGCATATCTATCGTCCTTAAGCCCTCATACCCACATGGGTGAATGCGGGCAAAAGCGGCTAAATCGGTAGATACATTGAGGGCAAGTCCATGATAAGAGCATCCCTTAGAGACCTTGAGTCCCAGGGCGGCAATCTTGGCACCTCGATACTCAATCTGTATTGAACTCTCCTGCGCAATATAAATACCAGGTGCGCCAGCATGTCTTTCTGCCTGAATACTAAAATCTGCCAAGGTATCTATCAAGGCCTGCTCGATTCGGGAGACAAGCTCTTTTACAAAAATACCTAGACGTCTTAGATCGAGCATTAAATACACCACGATTTGTCCAGGTCCGTGATACGTGATCTCACCACCACGATCAACCTGTACTAATGGAATGTCGTTGCTAGGGGAATGTAAATTTCCAGCATCTCCCGCTAAGCCCAAAGTAAAGACTGGTGGATGCTCAAGAATCCAAATTTCATCTGGGGTGTCACTATCTCGTCGTTGCGTGAAATCCCGCATCGCTTGATAGGTTGACTCGTAGTCAGCTAACCCTAGATGTTTTACCAAAAAGCTCATGCCAATAATTTAGAGGACAACACTAACCAAAGGGTGCGTAGATAAAGTGCGATACAACTCATCTAGCTGCTCTCGGCTAGTAGCAGTGATTGGCAATGTAATGCCTAGATAATTTCCATCTTTGGAAGGTCGCTGCTCAACCTTACTCTCATCAAAGGTAGGATCAAATTGACGAGCAATGTGCAAGATGGCAGGTAGGTATTCAGGATTAGCTTTACCCATTACCTTGATCGGAAACTCGGATGGGTATTCAATAAGAGATTTTTTATCTTCAGTCATATACTTTTATCTCTCTAAATTATCTATTTACTTTATTGATTGCGATGATCGGGCATACCCAACCAGGCGCTAGTAATGATGTTACGTATGCAATGTAAACGTCGATGGAAAAAATGATCAGCACCCGGCACCACTTGTACCGTTAACTCTTGGGGACGCGCCCAATCTAAAACATCGATCAAGGGAATGGTTTCATCCACTTCGCCATGAATCAAAATCGTATCAGCAGGCACAGCTGCTAAGACCCATTTGCCAGCCGCACTACCCACCATGACGAGCCGCTCAGCTGGGCGCCCCAGCTCTGCCAAGCGCTGTACCAAATGGGTTCCAACAAAACTACCAAATGAAAATCCAGAAACCACTAAAGGCAAAGTATTGGCAGTCTGTACCCATGCCTGTTGCGCAGTGGCCTCAAAATGACTCCAGCTAGAAGGAGAGCGCATCCAATCAGTGACATGTAGCAAGTCTTCCATTTCACCAACGCCGTCATCATGCACACCGGCAGTAGCGCCTACTCCGCGAAAATTAGGGCGCACGCTCACGTAACCCAATTGATTAAAAGCGCGTGCCATGGTTTGCGCCACTTTGTTATCCATCGTTCCACCCATCAGTGGGTGTGGATGCGCAACCAAAGCCAGACCTCTCACCAAAAAAGCAGGATTATTTTTTAATTCATCTGGCAGATCAATCGATATTTCTATTTGACCTACAACACCATCAATATGAATTATTTTGGTACGGCTATTCATGAAAGAACTTTCTGAAATCTTTTAAGCTAACTGCAGACGCTCTACAGGGCGCCCTTGTATTAAGTGCGACTGGATAATTTCTTCGATATCTTCAGTATCAATAAATGTGTACCAAATTCCCTCTGGATAAATCACCGCCACCGGGCCATCAGCACAACGATCTAAACACCCCGCTTTATTAATGCGGATATTTCCTGGGCCAGATAGGCCTAACTCTTTGATACGCTTTTTTGCGTAATCAAAAAGAGCAAAAGCATTATGACGATCACAACAATCTTCGCCGTTACTGCGCTGGTTTAGGCAGAAAAAAACATGGTGTTTAAAACTCATATGTCATCTCAATTAAGGTTTTAAATTAAAGGTGGTTATATTTCGGAGTACCCAAAATAATGCTAATGGCAACCATGCCACTGAAACCCATTGCATTAATTCATTAAAGTGTAATAGCCGACCTTGATACCAATGTCGTAATGTCAGAATGAAATACGGGTTATCTGGCAGGAGATTAATTACCAAGGTGGCAGCAACTAAACAGGCGATTGCAAGCCAAGCTTTGCTGGACGTAGAAAACTGGAGAGTGCATCTGAGCAATAAACTACCCAGCACCATTCCCCAAATAGCTCCTGCGGTGAGCCACAACAAACCAAATTCTGCCCCGAACTGCAGTGCAGTAAAGGCAATCTTCACTACAACAGTAAAGCAAAGCAGACTATTTAGGATGTTCCACTGGGGCGCTTTTGCACGCATCCCCAAAGATAGTAAGAGTCCGGTACCGAGCCAACATACAGCTGTAATGATGGATTCTTGAATGACATGATTGACCACCGTTGTACCCCAGTCAACGGAGGAAAAAATGGCATGTCCCCATACCCCCGTACCTAACCAAGAGCTCTGGGGATAGATCTGAGCCCAGGGAAACAGTAAAAATAAGGCGCAAGCAGCCCAGTTCACACCAAACCATTGGTCAAAGCGACGACGTATTACGCTCCCAGAGAGCCACTGGGGGCCTAATGGAATGGCTAACAAACCACCCATCAAACCGCCCAATACATTAGCCCACCAATCCATTTGACTCGGAATGCGAGTGGGCAACCAAGTTTGCAGCGACTCCACACTAAAAGCCAATCCTGCACTAAAGCTCAGGGCGATGCTTAGGGCAACAAAATTGCGCCATCGTGGGTAACTGGCAAACACCAGCAGAAACCCCAAGGGAATGTAGGCCAAGACATTGACTGACACATCAAAGAGCGTAATAAAGCGGGGTAAAGGGGCATCCAACCATGCCCATGGGGCGATCCCATTATCAAAACTAAAATCAAAGGGATTCAGGCTGACATAAGTGATTAAAAGCGCATAGCTCAAGCTAATGGCCCGAGCCAAAGGCATTGCCTGGAGAGGCCAAACAAACTTGCGAGGACGCTGATCTTCGTGTTGCATTCCCTTATTCTAGGTCAGCTAGCCTAGATCTTTCTACAATAGAAAAATGAGTCCGAATTGCATTCTTGAACGCGTTGCCACCACCAAGTCGACTAATGATGATTTATTGGCTCGTTGGCGTGCCGGTGAATTAATTGATCCCGTAGCTCGTATTGCCCACTATCAGACCTCCGGCAAGGGCAGGGCTGGCAGAGTTTGGCTTTCCAACCCCGGAGATACGCTGTGCTTCTCCTTGGCCTACCCATTCAATAAACGCCCTCATGAACTGAGCGGACTTAGTCTAGTCATTGGACTAGCAGTTATTGCCGGCATTGCTGGAACTTTAGGAATCAATGAAACCACTCTTCATCAACAAGGTCTTAGACTGAAGTGGCCCAACGATTTACTGCTGAACAATGCCAAGCTTGGCGGCATCCTCATTGAAGGTGGACAAAGCAATCCAAGCTCACCCACTTGGATGGTGATCGGCCTGGGCCTGAACTTACGAAATGCGGAAGTCATTTCACAAAACTTAGAAAATCAAACCTCTTTTACTGCTGCCGCTTTGGATCAACTGCTGCCTCATCACGCACCGATTCCCGATACGGAGTTCATTTGGCTCAAGCTGATTGAGGCATTTGAAAGACATTTGATCCAATTTGAACAGCATGGGTTTAGCTACTTTAAAAACTCCTGGTCGCACTGGGATGCCTTTAACGGTCAGCATGTTTCTATATCAGGCGCGGGCAAAGAACCTATCATTGGAGTCTCTTCCGGAGTGGATGACTCTGGCGCCCTGATTCTTCATGAGCATGACAAATCTATCGCCATTCATGCAGGCGATGTTTCTTTGCGAGTTCAATCATGAGTCTGTATTTGGTATTTGATCTTGGCAATACTCGACTCAAGTGGGCCGCAGTCGAATCTACACAAAACATTGCAGACCGCAATAAAAAACTGTGGGCACACTCTGGGTCGATCAGCACTAAATCTTTCCAGTCAACCGAACTACGGGCTGAGCTGTCTGACTATATTTCTAAAACCTTACCCAAGCCAGATGCTATTGCCTTTTGCTGCGTAGCAGGCGATGCTGCTATTGAAAATCTACGCAGCCTCTTTCCGCAATGGCAAGATCTTGAGTGGCAACAATTTACGGGCAGTAGTCCTTATGAAGGCTTAAGAACGCTCTACCAAGACCCCAGCAAATTGGGCGCAGATCGATGGGCTGCACTGATTGGCGCAAGAGCTCTTTCTAGTACCAACACGCTAGTGATCAACGCTGGGACGGCTACTACCATTGACTTGCTGGGTGGCAATGGCGTCCATTATGGTGGCTGGATCTTGCCAGGCTTAAGTCTGATGCAAGAAAGCCTACAACAAAATACAGCCCAACTTCCATTACCAGTTCGTGCTAGTAAGCCTGAAGCTCAAGCGAGCTTTGGCAGCACTACAGATGAGGCGATTATGGGCGGTTGTGATGCGGCGCAGATGGGTGCAATCCTGCGCGCAGCCTACTTAGCTAAAAGGATGAATCATCCAGTTGAGCGAATTTGGCTTGATGGGGGCAATGCCCAAATTTTGGCAAATGAAATTAAACAATTTCCAGAGTTGGCAGTGCTGCCAGTAGAGCCGATTGAAGGTTTGGTGCTACGTGGGCTTTGGGCTTGGCTCTTACAAAACTTGAAGGCCACCGAGTAAGTCAACTAGTGCGGATCTTGCCCAATAGCGTTGTTGTGGAGCGCTCGTATAAAAATGGGATCGCTACAGCTACACCACCCCAAGTTTTCACGAGGCGGGTCTCCTCCAGGGAATTGATTTCATAATCCCCACCCTTGACGTAAATATCGGGATGAATCTTGGCAATCAGATTCACTGGGGTCTGTTCTGTAAATAACACTACCAAGTCGACACTCTCAAGTGCTGCCAATAAAGCCTGGCGATCAGCCTCGGTATTAATAGGTCTGTCATCACCCTTACCCAGCATTTTGACCGAGGCATCTGAATTCACCCCCACTACCAGGCTAGCACCCAAGGCTCTGGCTTGAGCTAGATAGCTGGCATGCCCTCGATGCAGAATATCGAAGACGCCATTCGTAAAGACCAAGGGTCTGGGAAGCGCCGCAATCAGAGCCTCCAGCTCCGTTGGAGAGCAGACTTTAGACTCGAAAGAAGGTAGGGATAATGAGCTCATAGCGCCATATTAATGGCATTGGGCTAGATTCAACGATATTTGCCAGAATGTCTTAGACTTGGGCATCCCCGTCCCACTCAAAGGCTCAAGATGATTCGCTATATGCCACGCTACTTACTGGCACTACTTTTCTTGCTGACAGCAATGCCGTTTGCTAAGGCAGCTCCACCTGCCGGCAGCTGCAGCCCCCTTTTATCTCACACCTTTCCAAGATTGCAGGATGAGGCGCCTCAAAGCCTTTGCCAATACCAAGGTAAAGTCATTCTCGTTGTGAATACAGCCAGTTTTTGTGGCTTTACGAGCCAATACGAAGGTCTAGAGAAGTTGTATGCCAAATATAAAGACCGTGGCTTGGTTGTATTGGGATTTCCATCAAACGATTTTGGCCAACAAGAGCCAGGTAGCAATAAAGACATCGCTGACTTCTGTAAAAATACCTATGACGTGAAATTCCCCATGTTTGCTAAGAGCTCAGTTAGTGGTAGTAATCCAAACCCACTATTTAAAATGCTCATTGCTAAAACTGGAACAACACCGAAGTGGAATTTTTATAAGTACCTGATTGATCGAAATGGTAATGTAGTCGACTCGTTTGGCAGCATGACAAAACCAACAAGTAGCAGTATTACTGGTGAAATAGAGAAACTTCTTGGAGAAAAAATTTAGTGGGTAAGAAAAAAGTTGCCATCATTGGCGCTGGTATATCTGGCTTAGGATGTGCATATGCATTAAGGCAGCACCCAGATTTAGAGATCACCGTATTTGAAGGTGGCAGCCATATTGGCGGTCACAGCAATACTGTAGATCTCACACTAGAAACTCCTCATGGCCAGATAACCCATGGAGTTGATACTGGATTTTTGGTATTTAATCGAAAAACCTATCCTCGCTTAGTTCGTCTATTTGAAGAAATTGCCGTTCCGATTGCGCCATCAGAAATGTCCTTTTCAGTATCCATTGATGCGGGTAGAAAAACAGGTCACAGTAAAAAAATTGAATGGGCTGGTAACGATCTCAACTCCTTCTTTGGTCAAAGATCTAATTTATTCTCCTTGTCATTCTGGAGAATGGCTTACGACATCTTGCGCTTTAATCGTCTCGCCACTCGACTGGCAGAGGAACAAATCACTGCCAAACTTGAGTACTCAGAACCAGATGAGCGCATTAAAGATTTTTTAGATCGCAATTGTTTTAGCGCCAGCTTTAAAGAAAATTATTTCCTGCCAATGATTGGTGCTATCTGGTCATGCTCTGTTGAGCAGATGCTAGAGTTTCCGATTCAGACTATGGTCCGTTTCTGTCATAACCATGGTCTGCTACAAATCCAAAATCGCCCGCAATGGCTTACCGTTAAAGGCGGATCCCGAGAATACGTAAAGCTTTTAGTAGCAGCTCTAGAGAAACATCAAGTCAAATTTGTTCGTGAATCCGTTTCTCGAGTCAACGCGAGAAAATCGGAAGACTCTCTAGTTGAAGTGATTACACCCTCTGGGCTACACCAATTTGATGAAGTGGTAATGGCATGTCATAGCGATCAAGCCTTAGAGTTGGTGCATGGCATTGGGCAAGACGCGCGCACTATTTTGGCCTCGGTTCCTTACCAGAAGAATCGCGCAATTTTGCATACCGATATCAATTTCTTGCCCGCTACTGAACGCTGCTGGGCAGCTTGGAACTACACCGCAAAATCTGGTGCATCACTGACTGCTCAACAACACGTGAGTGTGAATTATTTAATCAACCGCCTACAACCCCTACCCAAAGCATTCGAGGGCACACAAATTATTGTGAGCCTGAATCCACTGACAGATCCTAATCCAAAATTGGTGCATAAAGAAATCCATTACTCGCATCCTGTTTTTGATATGCGCGCTGTGCAGGCACAAAAGGAGCTACCTTTAATTCAGGGGAACTCTTCAATCTGGTATTGCGGAGCATGGACAGGATTTGGCTTTCATGAAGACGGTTTGCGCTCAGGCGAATTGGTGGCAATGGATCTGATGGAGAGCATTTCTCATCTAGTTAACTCTAGGTCCATTAAAGATTCCCAGTAAATGAATTTGCCAACGATTAATTTTGGAGCGGTAAAGCATCGGCGCTTTCGTCCTGCTATTAATGCGTTTGGCTATGGTGTATTTACTTTATCTATTCCAATGCGTGCGCGCAGGAGTAATCCAACATTACTCAGTCAGCATGGGCTCAAAGATAAGCGATTTGGACTTTTTTCCTTTTTTGACCAAGACCATGGATTAGGCGATGAGAACAGCCTGTCCTGGATCGAATCGATCCTTAAAGAAAATCACGTTCATCATGATGATGGTGAAATTTGGTTGCATACTTTTCCGCGAGTTCTCGGCTATGTCTTTAATCCGGTCAGTTTTTGGATCTGCACCCAAGCCAACGGTCAAGTACGAGCGGTACTGGCTGAAGTAAATAATACCTTTGGCGAACGACACTGCTATCTACTCCATCATGACTCTGGTAAAGCGCTGCAATCCGGAGAGACGCTGGTGAGTGATAAGGTATTCCATGTCTCGCCCTTTTGTGATGTTCGAGGGGAGTACCACTTTCGCTTTTTGTTTCCTCAAGATAGCAATTCAAAGCGGAATATTGTTTGCCGGATTGAGCTGCACGAGGACGGTGCTCCATTAATCAATACCAGCATCAGCGGCCTTACTCAACCATTAACTAAAAGTGCCCTCTATCTTGCCTTTCTACGCTACCCCCTCATGAGTTTGGGTGTCATTGGCCGAATTCACTGGCAGGCATTGAAATTATGGCTAAAAGGTGTACCCTTTCACTCAAAACCTAAACCACCAGAACTTGAAGTTACTCGATGAATCGCCCCGGTCAAACACTGCTATCCCGCCTCACCTTCTCTCGCCCTGAAAGGCGAAAATCCAAACCTCAACAAGGTGATGCAAGCACAGCAGCCCTATTGGGTCTTTTGGCGAAATTGCGCAGTGGGCACCTAGTGCTCACCTTTCCTAATAATGAAGTAAGAGAATTTGGCAATAGCTCAGACCAACTACATGCAGAAATTCAAGTTTTAGATTGGTCTGTATTTAAGCAAGTGTTATCTCATGGTGATATCGGCTTTGCCGAAAGCTATATCCGAGGCGAATGGAATACTCCCGATCTCAAGGCCGTTCTAGAGCTAGCCATTCGTAATCGCACTATTTTAGATAAAGCAATTTATGGCAGCTGGTTTGGATCCATAGCCTATCGCCTGAGGCATTGGTTTAGAGACAACTCTAAATCTGGAAGCCGTAAAAATATTCATGCGCACTATGACCTAGGCAATGCCTTTTACACGCTTTGGCTAGACCCCACGATGAGCTACTCGAGTGCATGGTTTGCTGAGGGTGACAAGCAATCACTCATGGATGCCCAGCGCGCAAAAATCAAACGTATCTTAGACTCCATCCAGACTAAAGAGGACGATCAAATCTTAGAAATAGGCTGTGGTTGGGGCGGCTTCATGGAAGAAGCCTTACGTAATGGTAATCAAGTCACTGGCCTGACCTTGTCGACGGAACAAAAAGCGTTTGCAGACTCTCGACTTCAAAAGATCTCTACAGAAGTAAGCAATGCAAAGCAATTCGAAGTTCGGCTGCAAGACTATCGGGACTGTAAAGAGCAATTTGATGGCATTGCCTCTGTTGAAATGTTTGAAGCAGTTGGTGAGAACCATTGGACCGAATACTTTCAAACAATTGCAAAACGACTCAAAGCGGGTGGACGGGCTTGCATCCAAACTATCGTGATCGCAGATGATTTATTTGATCGCTACCGCCAGAGTACCGACTTTATTCAGCAATATGTTTTTCCAGGAGGCATGCTCCCCTCCCCTTCTAAATTTAAGGCTGCCGCAACTAATGCAGGTTTAGAGCTTGAGGCAGAGTTTGCCTTTGGTGCCGACTATGCCAAAACCTTATGTCTATGGCGCGATAGCTTTAATCATAAGATTGAAGAAATTTATCGACTTGGTTTCGATGAGGCATTTATTCGGCTCTGGAATTTCTATCTCATGTATTGCGCCGCAGGTTTTTCTGAAAAGAGTATTGATGTGGTGCAATACACCCTCAAACATAAAGATATTATTCACTCAAGTGATGCACTACGCCCATGAAACAAAAAGGAATAGATTCTTTTGTAGATCAACGGATTTGGGTCATTGGGGCATCTAGCGGTATTGGCGAGGCCTGCACAAACGCTTTTATTAAGGCTGGTGCAAAAGTCGCACTCTCTAGCCGTCGTACTGCGCGGCTAGATACTCTCGCACAATCTGCGGAGCCAGGACAGGCTCTAGTGCTTCCATTAGATGTTACCCATCAAGAGCAGCTCGACTCTGCCTACCGCAGCATCCTAGAAGCTTGGGGTGGCTTAGATCTACTGTTGTTTGTATCGGGTGTTTATACCCCATTACGTGCTGATAATTTTGAATTTGAGATTGCGCAGAAAACAATTGATGCCAATCTACTCGGTCCCATGCGGGCCGTTAGTATTGTGATGCCCGATATGCTCAAAGCGCATGCTGGTCATATTGCCATCGTAGGTAGCGTAGCGGGATATAGCGGACTACCTAAAGCTTTGGCGTATGGGCCAAGCAAAGCAGGGATTATTAATTTCTGTGAAACCCTGTATTACGACTTACTGCCACAGGGCGTGAGCGTACACATGATCTCACCGGGATTTGTTGCAACAGAGGCTACCGCACAGAATGATTTTGAGATGCCAGCGCTGATCACTGCCGATGAGGCCGCACAAGAAATTATCGCCGGACTTCAGGCTGGTGAGTTTGATATTCACTTCCCTAAGCGGTTTTCAGGATTCTTAAAATTCCTCAGAATCCTACCCTACCCACTTTACTTCTGGATTATCCGACGCTTCGTCAAAATCTAAGACCCTGGATTACTTGTACTTATCCTTGCGGATTTTTTGCTCCAAGTGATCCATTACAGCAATCGCTTTTGCCTTGGTTCCAGCAATGGATGGGGATGTAACGTAGCGACCCTGCATCACAATTGTTGGCACACCATCAATGCGATAAGCATCAGCCATCTGTCTTGCGGCACGAGCTTTTGATACGACGGCAAACGAGCGATAGGTAGCTAAGAAAGTATTACGATCGATGCCTTGTGAGGCAACCCAATCAGCGATCTCATTTTCTGTCATGAGGCGCTTGTTTTCTTTGTGCATGGCATACATGACTTTGTCATTCATCCCCTCGCCCTTACCCATAGACTCTAAGGCATAGAAGAGCTGGCTATGCGGCATGAAATCATCTCGGAAAGCAACGGGCACTTTACGGAATGTCACATCCTTAGCTTGGCGCTTAAGCCATGCATTGAGCTCTGGTTCAAAGTCATAACAATGCGGGCAGCCATACCAAAAGAACTCGATAACCTCGACCTTTCCTTTGGCCTCAACTGGCTGAGGGGTAGGCAGAATACGATAATCAAATCCCTCTTCAATCTTAGGGCTTTGTGCAGTCGCCAGACCTGAAAAAGAAAATGCCAAGCCAAGAATAGCGGCAGATAAAAAGGATCTTTTAGATTTAGATAATGTAATCATGATTTGCTAGATTTAATGACACTCGGTTTAATACCCATACTATTAAGCTTATCACGCACGGGGTTACTTTCTTCAACACTGTTGTATGGGCCAACACGCACACGCCAAAGTGTATTGCCCTCACTGCCAATCTCACTTAATTGAGATTGAATACCCTGAATCGCTAAACTCGCTTTTTGCGCATCTGCATCAGCACGCTTATTAAAAGCGCCTACTTGTAGAAAGTAAATAGCATCTGATTTTGCAGCAGGAGCTACATCTACTGGCTTTTTAGCATTAGCCAAATCAGCAATTGCATCTGGCGCACTCGCTGTGGGTGAAGTAGCCTTGCCTTGTAGTGGTTTGTTCAAATCTAGAGCCTCTGCTGGGGTAGTGACTTCCCCTTCCGCCGGCGCTGATCCCGACTTAATGGTTAAAGGAAGATTGGGAGCTCTAACTCCAGGGCGCTCTTGCGGTGTATTTTTCGAAAGGTAAAAGGCAATCACAAAAGCAACGCCGAGGCCAACACCAAGCCCTAAGATGAAGCCAAGAATAGTGCCGCCATACTCCGGACTCGAAGACCGAGTCTTTGGAGTGAAGCTGGTGTGTTGATTATTATTTTTCATCGTATCCCCATCCTTCTTTTTACTTCTTGAGCACTAGCAATTGGCATAGCTTACATCTTAGCGGGTGCTGATACACCTAATACTTTTAATCCATTTTCAAGCACTTGGCGCGTCGCCAACAGCAATGCAAGGCGTGCTAATTTCAATGCAGGGTCATCCACTAAAACACGATCCGCGTTATAGAAGGTATGAAAGTCGCCCGCTAAATCACGTAAATAAAAGGCTAAGGCATGTGGCGCCAAATTTGCAGCTGCATCAGTCAGCATTTCTGGATATTCAGCCAAGCGACGTAATAAATGATCCGAAGTTTTACTTTGCAGCAAGGAGAGATCCGCACCATTAAGGTCGGACACTTGTCCACCCCATTGGGTCAAAATTGAACAAATCCGCGCATGGGCATATTGCACATAGAACACGGGATTCTCATCATTCTGCTGTAATGCCAAATCAATATCGAAGACAAACTCTGTATCAGCCTTGCGAGAAATGAGGAAGAAACGTACGGCATCTCTTCCACGCTGTAATGCCAGCTCATGCTCATCAGCAGTCATCTCTGGTGTAACGCCACCGGACCACTCAACCAAGTCACGTACGGTCACATAAGAGCCTGCACGTTTAGAAATTTTGACTTCTTGGCCATGGCGCATTACTGTCACCATCTTGTGTAATACGTAATCGGGGTAGGTTTTCGGAATATCCCAAGCACGCTTCTGTGCCACGCCCTGCAAGCCCGAGCGAACACGGGCAATGGTGCCGTGGTGATCACTCCCTTGGACGTTGATCACTTTTTCAAAGCCACGATTCCATTTACTGGCGTGATAAGCAACATCAGGAACAAAGTAGGTAAAGCTCCCGTCAGACTTACGCATGACGCGATCTTTATCATCGCCATCATCTGTTGTCTTGAGCCAAAGTGCGCCCTCAGACTCATAGGTCTTCCCAATGCTCTGCAGCTCTTCAACAATTTTTGCAACACTACCATCGGTATATAAGGAAGACTCTAGGTAATAGCAATCAAACTTCACGCCAAATGTTTTTAAGTCAATATCTTGTTCATTACGTAAATACGCGACGGCAAATTGGCGAATGGCTTCAAGATCATCTTTATATTCAGATGAATCCTTAAAAGCAGTCGCAATCTCCGCAATATATTCACCGTTATAGGCACTCTCTGGCCAGGTAGCATCACCGGGCTTGAGTCCATTTAGGCGAGCCTGCACTGAAAGCGCTAAGTTTGCAATCTGCACTCCCGCATCGTTGTAATAAAACTCGCGGTGTACTTTGATGCCCTGAGTTGCTAATAAGTTAGCCAAGGCATCACCCAGTGCCGCTTGACGACCATGACCCACATGTAGCGGGCCAGTAGGATTAGCAGATACAAACTCAATCATAGCGCTAGCAACTGGGGCTGCATCTGGCGCAAGCTGGCCGAACTGAGATCCTGCTGTGAGGACCTCTTCCACAACAGCAGTTTTAGCGGTATTACTAAGGCGAAAATTAATAAAGCCAGGTCCTGCAATTTCGCAGGAGGCAATGAGGTCGCTATAAGCAGGTTGCTGTTCTAAGCGCTCAACCAGCGCTTGCGCTAATTCCCTGGGATTTAACTTCCAAGCCTTAGAAATCTGAAGCGCAATATTGCAAGCGACATCCCCATGGTCTACCGCTTTAGGGCGCTCTAGGCGAGGCGCAGGGGCATCGCCCAAACCATGCTCTTGGGCAAGACCCTGAAGGGCAGCACTGAGCATTTTAATTAAACGATTTTTATTAGTTAACAACATAGATAAGTGAGTTTATCAGGTGGTAAGCTACTGAAATGATCTATCAATTTCGCTCCAAAGCGGGCCCTGACGTCATCATGCTGGCTGACCTCACCCAGAGAATCTTTGAAATTTTGAGCCGCCCATTAGAGCCCAGAGGAATTTTGACGGTGGAGCAACTACCAAGCCTCATCATCTCCCTAGAAACCGCCATCCTCAAAGACTTGGAAGAGCGCTCTAAAAGTAATGCGACGGATCAAGAAAATAGTGAAAAACCGAAACTTACCGATAGGCTAGGACAGCGTGCCTATCCTTTCCTAGAGCTGATGAAGCAGGCTAAGGCCAAAGATGAACCAGTGATGTGGGGCGTGTAAAGGCTGCACACACTCCACCCCAGTCAAATTTAGTCTATCGAACTTGCTAATTGGCGACGAATGTCTTCAACGGACTCATTACGGCGCTTAGCAAGATCCTCAATCTGATCTGCTGACAACTTACCCACATTGAAATAACGTGCATCTGGATGTGCCAGATAAAAACCGCTGACACTGGAAGCTGGGTTCATGGCCATCGATTCGGTCAAGGTCATGCCAATATCCTCCGAGCCAATGACACGCAATAAATCTTTTTTTACTTCATGCGCAGGGCAAGCTGGATATCCTGGCGCTGGACGAATACCACGATATTCTTCATTAATCATTTGATCGTTCGTTAATACCTCATCAGTCGCATAAGCCCAGAGATCGGTACGAACACGGTGATGCATCAACTCTGCAAACGCCTCCGCCAAACGATCGGCTAAAGATTGCAACATGATTGCACTGTAGTCATCATGCTTTGCATGGAACTCAGCCACTTTTTTCTCAACCCCATGGCCAGTCGTCACAGCAAAGCAGCCCAGATAGTCGGCCACATGTGAATCTTTCGGCGCTACATAATCCGCTAAGCAACGATTAGGTCGACGAGCGCCATCAACTACCGGACGCTCAGCCTGCTGACGCAAGTTATGCCAAACAAACAAGGGATGCTCGCGAGATTCATCGCTATACAAAACAATGTCATCACCTATCGTATTTGCTGGATAGAAAGCCACTACAGCATCGGCCTGCAACCACTGACCTTTGATTAATTTATCTAAGAGCGCCTGGCCGTCTTCAAATACTTTACGAGCCTCTACGCCAACGATTTCATCATCCAAGATTGCTGGAAACTTACCAGCCAAATCCCAAGTCTGAAAAAATGGTGTCCAGTCAATGTATTTAGCGATATCACTTAAAGCAAAATTCTTGAAAACACGACGCCCAATAAACTTCGGCTTCTCAGGCACATAATGTGCCCAATCAATCAGCTCGCGATTCTTACGCGCAGCTTCTAATGAAATAGTTGGAGACGCTTTTTTATTGGCATGCTGCTCACGAATACGTACGTAGTCATCGCGCAGATCCTGAATAAATTTCTTGGCGCTTTCATCTGATAGCAAACTTGAAGCTACTGATACAGAGCGGGAAGCATCAGGCACATAGACCACCGGCCCATCGTAATGCGGTGCAATCTTAACTGCGGTATGCACACGAGAAGTGGTAGCGCCACCAATCATGAGCGGAATTTGACGCTCACGGAAATAATCGTCACGCTGCATCTCTTGCGCAACGTAAGTCATCTCTTCTAAGGATGGGGTGATCAAACCAGATAGACCAACAATATCTGCTTTTTCTTCTTTGGCACGCTTCAGAATTTCTGAGCAGGGCACCATCACACCCATATTGGCAACTTCAAAGTTATTACATTGCAGCACTACCGTCACAATGTTTTTGCCAATATCGTGCACATCACCTTTCACGGTGGCCATCACAATCTTGCCTTTGGCTTTTGCTTCGCCACCAGAGGCAATGTGCTGACGCTTCTCTTCCTCAATGTAAGGAATCAAAATGGCTACCGCTTGCTTCATCACACGAGCGCTCTTAACCACTTGAGGTAAAAACATCTTACCGGCGCCAAATAAGTCACCAACGACATTCATACCATCCATCAGAGGACCTTCGATAACCTCAATCGGACGGCCACCTCCACCCATAATTTGAGCGCGCAGCTCTTCAGTGTCACCTTCAATAAAGGTAGTGATTCCATGTACTAAGGCATGGGTTAAACGCTCACGCACCGAGCCTTCACGCCACACCAGGTTTTCTACTTGCTTTGCGCCGCCACCTTTAAATTGGTCAGCAATATCTAGCAAGCGCTCAGTTGGAGTCTTGCCGTCTTTTTCTTTAAAGCGATTGAGGACTACATCCTCAACACGCTCACGTAATTCAGGATCTAAGTCTGCGTAGACGCCAAGCTGTCCCGCATTAACAATACCCATATCCATGCCAGCCTGAATGGCGTGATATAGGAACACGGTATGAATGGCTTCACGTACGCGATCGTTACCGCGGAATGAAAAGCTGACATTAGAAACGCCGCCACTGATTTTCGCGCCCGGCAGATTTTCTTTAATCCAGCGTGTAGCATTAATGAAATCTACTGCATAGTTATCGTGCTCTTCAATACCAGTGGCAATTGCAAAGATATTAGGATCAAAAATAATGTCTTCTGCTGGAAAGCCAAGCTCATTAACGAGAATTTGATAACAACGCTGACAAATTTCTGTCTTACGCTTGAATGTGTCTGCTTGACCTACCTCGTCAAATGCCATTACTACAGATGCAGCACCGTAACGACGAATCAAGCGGGCTTGTTTTCTGAAGGACTCTTCACCTTCTTTGAGTGAAATCGAGTTCACAATCGGCTTTCCCTGAATGCACTTCAGGCCCGCCTCAATTACGCTCCATTTAGAGGAGTCAATCATGATCGGCACGCGCGCAATGTCTGGCTCTGAAGCAATCAAATTCAAGAAGCGCGTCATCGCCGCTTCAGAATCCAACATCGCTTCATCCATATTGATATCAATGACTTGAGCGCCATTTTCAACTTGCTGCCTAGCAACTACTAAAGCCTCATCAAATTGATTATTTAAAATCATGCGCGCAAATGCTTTGGAGCCCGTTACATTAGTACGCTCACCAATGTTCACAAAGCGGACATCAGCTGTAACGTTAAAAGGCTCTAAGCCTGAAAGCTTCATCGGCGGCATTGCTTTTACGGTCTTACTCATGCTGGCAGCTCCGCACTCTCGCGATAAAAAAGTCGGGGCTTACGCTGCGAAACTGCATTAGCAATCGCGCGAATATGATCTGGCGTAGTTCCACAGCAGCCACCTACTAGATTGACTAAACCATCTTTTGCAAAACCATCAACCAAGCTAGAAGTAATATCCGGAGTTTCATCAAAGCCCGTGTCACTCATTGGGTTGGGCAGACCGGCATTGGGATAACAAGATACTGCAACATCACAGATGCGGGATAGTTCAGCAATATAAGGGCGCATCAATGCAGCACCTAAGGCGCAGTTCAAGCCAAAGGTGAGTGGTTTAATGTGGCGCAGGCTGTTCCAAAATGCTTCCACTGTTTGGCCGGATAAAATTCGGCCAGAAGCATCCGTCACCGTGCCTGAAATCATCACTGGCAAACGTTCACCTGTTTCTTCAAAGAACTCATCCAATGCAAACAATGCAGCCTTGGCATTAAGTGTGTCAAAAATAGTTTCAACTAAAAATAAATCAACACCACCCTCAAAAAGACCTTCAATCTGCTCTCGATAGGAAGCTCGCAATGCATCAAACGTCACATTACGCGCACCAGGATCATTTACATCAGGAGAAATACTTGCGGTCTTTGGTGTGGGTCCAATTGCACCCGCTGCAAAACGTGGCTTATCAGGCGTAGAGTATTTTTCACAGGCAGCGCGAGCCAATTGAGCAGAGATCACATTCATCTCACGGGCCAAATCAGCCATCTTGTAATCCTCTTGCGCAACTGATGTAGCGCCAAAGGTATTCGTCTCAATAATGTCAGCACCCGCGTCTAAATACTGTTCATGAATCTTGCTGATAATCTGGGGCTGGGTCAGTACCAAGAGCTCGTTATTACCTTTGATATCACCCGGATGACTCTCAAAGCGTTTGCTGCTTGGTAATCCACGGTAATCCCCCTCACTCAGCTTGTATTGCTGAATCATGGTGCCCATAGCACCATCCAAAATCAGAATGCGCTGCTTTAGTAGCTCAGGAAGTGCCTGACCGCGGGTGTAAGGCTGGGATAAACCATTAGATTGCATTGCGTAACCGGGATTAATCTCTAGAATCCTCTATTGTATTGGCAATAAGCCACTTTTATCTGACCCGGAGCTGCCCCTATGTTTGGAACCATCCCTGAATTCAATCAAAGCCTTGAAATGATGAAAACCATGTGGGGTCAGGGAGCGGGCGGGCAAATGCCAGGTCAATTCCCCTTTACCACAGATGCCTCTAAGGCTGCCGGGGGCTTTGGCTCAGCATTTCCAGGGCTAGATACTGACGAACTTGAAAAGCGCATCAAAGACCTGAAAAGTGTTGAAAACTGGCTTAATCTCAACCTCAACATTTTGAAGTCCACTATTCAGGGGCTAGAAGTGCAGCATGCCACTATGATGGCGCTCAAATCTTTTGGGGATGCCGTTTCAGCAAGCGCCACTGCTGCCACTAGTGAAACTGCTAAAGACTCTGGAACGAAAGCCTCTAAACCACGCAAAACCGCAACACGCCGTCGTCGCAAAGCTGGCGACTCAACCTTCCTCGACGAAGTAGGTAATTCAGGTGAGCAATAGCCTCGCCCATAGCAAATGTCATTTGGTGAATATCTAGTTCACGTCTAAATAAAACTGGCACTATCTCACGAGCAGTTGCTGGTTTTTCACATGCTCCCAGCGTTTCCGCCAAGCGCTCATCATGGTGTGCTTTTAACTGGCCAATCCGCGGCTTCATTCCTGTGAAGGGTTTGCCATGAGATGGCAGGACTAGGGTGTCATCGGGTAAGGGTAAATATCGATCCAAGGAGCTCAAATACAGGCCCAAGGGATCCGCATCTGGATCCGCATCATAAACGCTGACATTGGTGGAAATACGCGGCAACAACATATCTCCAGAAATCAATACCCCTAAATCTTGACAAAATAATGAGGCATGCTCAGGCGCATGACCAAACCCCATAATCACTTGCCACTCATGCCCGCCAATCAAAATCATTTCGCCATCAATGATGCGGCGATATTGCCTTGGCACACCCGGAACCATATTGCTGTAGTAATTCGAGCGAGCACGAATTTTTTCTAAATCTTCTGGTGCAATGAGTCCATGTTTTTGAAAGTGGTCAGCCGATCCACCACCACCAGCACGCGCACCAACCGCAGCCCCACCCTCTTTATGGCTGAGCCATTGCGCAGTTAAATAATCGGTCATAGAAATCCAGAGCGGCGCCTGCCATTTCTCACAGAGCCATTGAGACAGACCCACATGGTCTGGATGCATATGAGTCACTATCACCCTCAATACTGGCAGGCCTTCTAGTTGCGTTGCAAAGATCTGATCCCAGGCTACTCTTGTCTCATCATTAGCAATGCCGCAATCTACAATGGTCCAGCCTTGAACGCCCTCAAACTCATCCCTTAGCAACCATAGATTGATGTGATCCAAAGCAAACGGTAAGCGCATCCGCAGCCAACGTACACCAGGTGCAAGCTCGATTGAGCTGCCCACTTCCGGTAAAACATCCGCTAAGGGATAATGGATAGAGTTCAGATCGCTGGATTGGTTTTTAGTATTCATCTATTTCTAATTTAGGCTTGCTTTGACAACTGTTCCATCACCTTGTATCAACTGGTGTGACATCAACCCCGACAATGGTTTTTGCCGCGGTTGCTATCGCACACTTCATGAGATTGCTGATTGGTCTGAATTGTCTAACTCAAACAAGCTTGAGATTTTAGAAAAACTACAAGCACGCAAACCTCAAGCTCCACAATAAGTACTGTGGATTACCAAACACTCATTTATTTACATCCACGATTAAACGACCGCGCACATTGCCAGCCATCAGCTCTGCGGCGTACTTTATAGACTCTTCTAAATTAATTTCGTGATAGATCTCTTCCAAAGTTTTAATATCAACCAACTTACTTAACTGCTCGTAAGCAGCAATGCGTTTTGCTTTTGCTACTGTCACACTATTGATGCCATACAAAGTTACGCCACGCAAAATGAATGGCGCAACAGTCGATGGAAAATCCATACCTTGGGCAAGACCACAGGCGGCAACTGCACCATCACTCTTAGTTTGAGCACAGGCGTTGGCCAATGTATGGCTACCAACGCTATCGACTACTGCAGCCCAACGCTCTTTTGCCAAAGGCTTGCCAGGGGCTGACAGTGCTGCACGATCAATCACTTCACTAGCACCTAATTTCTTTAAATAATCAGCTTCGGACATCCTTCCTGTGCTGGCTACAACAGTAAACCCAAGTTTACTCAGCAAAGTAATCGCAAAGCTACCAACTCCACCTGCGGCACCAGTCACCAATACTTCTCCATCGCTAGGCTTTAGGCCATGCTTTTGTAAAGCCATCACGCATAGCATTGCGGTGTAGCCAGCAGTGCCAATTGCTAGGGCCTGCTTAGCAGTAAAACCCTGCGGCAAAGGGATGAGCCATTCAGACTTCACACGTGCTTGCTGCGCTAAACCACCCCAATGACCCTCGCCAACACCCCAGCCATTGAGCAGCACCATGTCGCCAACTTTAAATTCTGGGCTAGCACTCTCTAAAATCTCTCCCGCAAAATCAATCCCGGGTACCATCGGAAAGCTACGCACCACTGCACCTTTGCCAGTAATTGCCAAGCCATCTTTGTAGTTCAGCGTGGAGTAGAGCACCTTAACCCTGACATCACCCTCAGGCAAGCTGGCCTCATCAACCTGGGCAAGTTCAGCCCGATAACCTTGATCATCTTTATTTACCAAAATAGCCTTAAACATGTCTCTTCCTTTTAAAAGCGCTGCATTCTCCACAGCAAATACGTAATAGGTTTATCCTAACGAGCATTGCTGATTATGGAGGTTTCCATGAAAAAAATTCTACTCTTAACTACAACTTGTGGTCTAGCACTGATTGGCTGCTCATCGAGCCAAATTAATATGTCTATGGGCAATATGCGCTTAATCACCTCCAGCGCAACGCCACAAGAGGTGATGGATTTTGCCAGCACAACTTGTAAGAATGACTTTTACCAAGGCGCTAGCTTCCTTTCTAAGGCCGGCAAGGAATATCGCTTTAAATGTGTAAAAGCTGAAGAGAACGAAATTCTGACCCCCATTCCAGGCACTACTATTCCGACTGTAAGCAAGTAAGTACCTCAACAAGCAAGCATGATGACCCAATTTACTTCCCAAGAGCTCCGTAAGGGATTCTCTTCCTTTGCAACCGGGGTCACAGTGATTACTTGCCTAGATGCGGAACAGCATGCTCATGGCATCACTATCAGCTCTTTTAATACCGTTTCCTTAGAGCCACCGCTGATTTTGTGGAGCCTGAAAAAGCATTCCCGCTTGATGCCTAATTTTGAAGTGGGTCATAAACAATTAATTCATGTACTGGAGCGCTCACAAGAGGCTATGGCGATGCACTTTGCCACCGTGAAAGAAGATCAATTCACCAGCGTCCCCCATAAAATTGCAGCAAGTGGACTTACTCAAATTGAAGGATGCGCTGCGTACTTTGAATGTGAGACCGTATCCGTGCACACTGGCGGCGACCATAACATCATTGTCGCCAAAGTCCTCAACCTAAAGCACGCCCCTGAAAGTCATCCACTCATATTTGCACATAGCAAGTTTATGGGTCTAGATTCATCACTTTAAAAATACTCGAATAGGAATTGAAATGATGCGTTTATGGGGAAGAAAAAGTTCTATCAATGTGCAAAAAGTATTGTGGTGCTTTGCAGAACTGGGGCTAGAAGAAGGCAAAGATTTTGAGCGGATTGACGCTGGCCTTCATTTCGGGAAAAACCGTACGCCCGAATTTTTAGCGCTCAATCCGAATGGCCTAGTGCCAACCTTAGAAGACGGCAATCTTGTGCTGTGGGAATCCAATACGATCTTGCGCTATCTTCGCAGCCAATACGATCCGACAAACCATTTTCCGGCTGACATTGCCGCCCAGTATCAATCTGAGAAGTGGATGGATTGGCAGGTAGGGACTATGTGGCCAGCATTACGTATCGCCTTTTTAGGGCTAACTCGTACGCCTGAAAACGAGCGTAACAAGGAAGCTATTCGTAAGGCTTATCAAGATAGCAATGCGCTATTTTCCTTACTAGATCAGCAGCTGGCAAACCAGCACTATTGCTCTGGAGGCGCATTTAATATTGGGGATATTCCGCTAGCACTTTGCGTAAGCCGTTGGATTTTATTGAATCAAAATTTTCCAGATCAAACTGGGCCCCGTCCTTCTTTACACAATATTGATGCATGGATGCAGCGCATCGAAACGGGAACTAAGTACAGCGTAGTTGCAGAAAAAGAACTAAATATTGTGAAGTAAAGCAATAGCTCAACTAGAAAAGGGTGAACTTGATTCACCCTTTTTCTTTGCTTAATTCAAGAATGTATTACTGCTGCTTAAATTTCTTCTGATGGTGATCTGCGCCAATAAATAAGTACATCGCCGGCACTACAAAGAGTGTAAACAGCGTACCAATTGATAAGCCAGTAAAGATCACAATACCCATCGATTGACGGCCAGCAGCGCCTGCACCAGAAGCAATTACTAGAGGTACCACGCCTAATACCATCGCGGCAGTCGTCATTAGGATCGGGCGTAAACGTACGCTACTAGCCTCTACGATAGCGTCCAACTTACTACGACCAGCCTCTTGTAACTCATTAGCAAATTCCACAATCAAAATACCGTGCTTACTAATCAGCCCCATCAATGTAACCAGTCCAACTTGGGTATACACATTCAAGGTTGTGAATCCCAAATTAATGAAGATCAGCGCTCCGAATAAAGCGAGTGGTACTGAAACTAAAATGACGATGGGGTCGCGGAAGCTCTCAAACTGGGCGGCCAAGACCAAGAACACAATTAAGATCGCAAAGAACATAGTCACCAAGAAACCGCCAGACTCTGCCATGAACTGACGAGACGGACCGGCGTAATCCATGGTGTAACCGTTCGGCGCAACCTCTTTCAAAGTTTGACGCATAAACTCCAGTAAATCTGCTTGAGAAATAAATGGCGTACTCACACCAAATATCGTCGCCGAGTTGAGTTGCTGAAAGTGATTAATTGACTGCGGCACTACTCTTTGTTTAATAGTTGCGATGGTACGAGCCTGAATCATCTGTCCGCTAGGCGTGCGTATGTAGTAGTCAAGGATTTGATCCGGGTTTAAACGGTCTACCTGCTTCACTTGCGGGATAACGCGATAAGAACGTCCAGCAACTGAGAAGTAGTTAACATAGCCACCACCCAAAGCAGCAGATAGCGCACTACCAACTTGCTGCTGGGTCATACCCAGTGCAGCTACTTTTTCACGATCGATCTCTAAAACATCTTGAGGTTTATCAATCTTCAAATCAGAATCTACGAAAAAGAAGTTGCCACTACGACGAGCCTTATCCAAAACCGCTTGGGATACCTCATTTAATAATTCGTAAGACTCGGTAGTGTTAATCACTACCTGAACCGGCAAGCCCTGTGCGCCAGGCAAAGCTGGGAACTGGAAAGCGGCTACGCGAGCACCAGCAATCGAATTCCACTTACTCTGCATATCCTCTTGAAACTTAGTAGCATTTCGACTGCGTTGACCCCAATCCTTAAGCAAAACACCGCCAAAGCTGCTTGTTGGACTGGTGATCTGAAACATCTGCTCATACTCAGGCTCCGCAGCTGATATTTGATAAATCTGATCAGCATAAGTCTGCATCTGATTGACTGTACTGTTTGGCGGTCCCGAGGCCTGCATCAACACAATGCCCTGGTCTTCTGTTGGCGCTAATTCAGAACGTGCAGTGGAGTAAAGATAAGCCACCCCACCTAGCAAAATTACACCCATCACAATAATGACCTGCCAAGTACTCAAAAGCTCACGCAAAGTAGTTTGATAGCTGTGGTGCACTTTTTCAAAAATATGGTCAATCTTTTGAACAAACGCTGAAGCCTCTTGTTCTTCAGTAAAGATACGTGAACACATCATCGGAGAAAGCGTCAAGGCAATCAATCCAGATACTGCCACCGCACTTGCTAAGGTAAAGGCAAACTCGGTAAAGAGCGCACCTGTTAAACCACCCTGAAATCCAATCGGAATATACACAGCGATCAGCACAATGGTCATGGCTAAAATAGGTCCGCCCAACTCACGCGCAGCAATTAAGGAGGCCTCTAATGGAGACTTACCTTCCTTCATGTGGCGGTCCACATTCTCGACCACAATAATGGCATCGTCGACTACCAGGCCAATTGCTAAGACTAGAGCAAGTAGTGTCAACAAATTAATGGAATAACCCAAGACCTGCATTAAGAAGAATGTGCCAATCAAAGAAAGTGGCATCGCAATCACAGGCACTGCTACTGCGCGTGCACTACCTAAGAAAAGATAGATCACTACCGTCACAATTAACAGCGCTTCTAACAATGTAGCCACCACTTCATCAATCGAGGTGGTAATGAACTTAGTAGAGTCGTACACCACCTTACCGGACATGCCGGTTGGCAACTGCTTCTGAATCTCTGGTACTGCGGCACGAACCCGCGCCGCCACATCGAGCAAGTTGGCCTGTGGTGCCACCTTGATCGCGATGAATACCGACCTCTTGCCGCTAAATGCGACGTTAGTGTTGTAATCTTCGGAGCCCATAGTCACGCTAGCTACTTGGTCCAAATACACAATATTGATGCCGTCTTTTTTGATTACTAACTTACGGAACTCATCAAGCGTGTGCAAATCAGTGCCCGCCACCAAGTCCACTGCGACCATATCGCCTTTAGTGCTACCCACTGCTGATAAGTAGTTATTAGCTGCCATGGCGCTATAGACATCATCCGCGCCCACGCCAAGGCCAGCCATCTTCTCGCGATCAAGCCAAGCACGCAGAGCAAACTTTCTACCACCGGTAATTTCAGCATTCTGAACGCCGTCTATAGAGTCTAGCTTAGGCTTGACTACCCGCAAAAGGTAATCAGTAATCGCGTTGTTTGGAATATCTTCACTATAAAAACCCATGTACATAGCTGCAGTCGATTGACCAATTTGCACAGTCAGTACAGGCTGCTGGGCTTGCGGTGGTAGCTGATTCTTAACCGAGCTAATTTGGGTCTGGATCTGCGTCAATGCCGCATTGGAGTCGTAGTTCAGTTTGAGGGTGGCAGTAATGGTTGAGAGGCCACTCACGCTCATCGAAGACAAATAGTCGATACCTTGAGACTGAGCAATCGCCGTCTCTAATGGCTGTGTAATAAACCCTGCAATCGTCTCTGGATCAGCGCCATAGTAGGCCGTTGTAATCGTCACAATGGCATTTTGGGTTTGCGGGTATTGATTTACTGGCAAGGATCCCACTGCCTTCAAACCAAATACCAGGACGAGTGCACTCACCACCAGTGAGAGCACCGGCCTACGAATAAATATGTCAGTCCAATTCATTTAGGACTTATTCCTGTGGCTGTGGGTTAGGTGAATTAGCTGGTAACACCTTGTTATTCACTATCAATGGCGTTCCATTCTTCAACTTAAGCTGTCCGCTAGTAACCACTATGGCACCCTCATCAACCCCTTTAAGAATCGCTACCTGGTCTCCGCGTGTCGGCCCAGTAGTCACAAAGACTTGTTGAGCCTCCAGTGCTGGTTTGCCCTGCTTATCTTTCTTTCCGGTTGGCTTAGCAATAAAGACTGTTGAGCCATATGGGTTATAGGTCACGGCCGTCTGGGGCAAAGTCAACATCTTCACCTGCTCACCTAACTTGATATTCACATTAGCAAACATACCCGGCAAGATCTTTTTATCTGGGTTGGCTAACTGAGCCTCAATCTGAATATTACGCGTATTCGTATCGACCTTCGGGCTAATCGCAGTAATCTTGCCAGTAAAGCTTGCGCCTTTAAATGCGTCAGTTGTCACCACAATTTCTTGCCCAACCTGAATTTGTTCGGCATTACTTTGTGGGAGATTGAAATCCACAAAAATAGGATCTAAGGTTTGAAGAGTAAGTAACTTATCACCTGGGTTCACAAACTGACCAGGATTAATCATCACAATACCAACGCGTCCACTGAAAGGGGCTTTTAAATTTTTCTTAGCCACCAAAGCCGTTTGCTGCTCTACCTGCGCCTGCTTGGAGGCGGCATCAGCCCTACTGGTATCAAACACATTCTTACTAATAGCCTGAATTTCTAACTGCTGCCTATCGCGTTCATTAATTACCTTGGCCAAATCTGCCATGGCTTGCAACGATTTCAACTGAGCCACATCAGAGGCATCATTCAACTTAATCACCAACTCACCCTCTTTAACATCCATACCAGATTTAATGGGCACGTTTTGAACTAAGCCACCAATTTCAGTGCTGAGCTCTACACCTCTAAATGCACGCACATTACCAACGCTAGACAACTTAGGTTGCCATGCCGTCGTTTCCACAACCATTGTAGAAACCGATGCTGGTGGCAAGCCCATGCCCCCAATGAAATACTTAATCATGGCGGTCTTGAGTTGATTAAATCCAAAAATCAAACCTAATAACAAAAATACACCGCACAACATAATGGTCATACGACGACCCAAAGGAGTCATAGACTGCAATTTAGCGTTAATCTTGCTGCGCATAAAACGTTCGCACAAACGCAGCCAAAATCCTTTTATCTTTTCCAAAAGAGCAATGAGCCTCTCGCGAAGTTTCCACTCTACCGCCTTAGCAAGCATCCACGCCCATAAGGCAAGCGCTACTGCAGTTGCTTTGGTTTTAATTGTTTCCAGAAGTTTCATTTTGATCTTTGTTCGCTATGGCTTTTGGTTGAAAGGCTGGGCCGGTACGATTCCACCAACCGCCGCCCAATGCTGCAAATAATGCTGCCGTGTCAGAGAATCGAGTCGCTTGCGCAGAAACCGATTTGACTTTAGCAATTTGATATTGATTTTGGTAATAGAGGACAGCCAAGTAGCTAGCAGTACCTAGCTTGTATTGCTGCTGCACCAAATCCAAAGTTTCATAAGCATAGCGTTCAGCGTCTGATGCAGACTTCAATGCTTGAGCGCCTGTTTCTAGAGCACGTAAGGAATCGGCCACTTCTTGAAAAGCCTTAAGAACAGTCGCTTGATATTGAAAAACTGCTTGTTCGTAGTTGGCCATCGCACCACGGCGTTGAGCTAATAACTGCCCACCCTGAAAGAGTGGCTGAAAGATACCGCCAGCAATAGACCATAGAGTGGCATTCGGCCCAAACAAGGCTGAGCTTGTTAATGCTGCGGAGCCAATAGCACCAGTGATATTAAATTGTGGCAATAAATTCGCAGTAGCAACACCCACCAAAGCATTGGTGGCCTTGAGTTGCGCCTCTGCTGCACGCACATCTGGTCGCTGACGTACTAAGCTCGATGGCACTGAGAGCGGCAGCTTCTCTGGTAAATGCAAAGACTTCAAGTCAAAATTGGTGATGCTGGCATTACTAGGTAAGTCACCCACCAACACTGCCAGCTGATTACGCGCAAATGAAAGATTGCGTTCGTAGGTAAATAAATCGACTTGCGAGTTAGAGACCAAGGTTCTTTGTGAGGTCACATCCACCCGAGAGACTGTACCAATTGATAATTGCTTTTCGGTAACTTCGGCTAAATTTGTTTGTGCTTTTAAAATTTCTTCTGTAGCTTGCATCTGCGCTCGCAAAGCCGCCTCTCGTACCGCACCGGTAACAATATTGGCCGTCAAAGAAAGATAGGCGCCTTCTAGCTGAAACTGTGCAATTTCCTCTTTTGCTCTAGCGCTTTCAACTGCGCGGCGTGCGCCACCAAAGACATCTAATTTATATGTGACATTTACAGAAGCGTTATAGAGGTTGTAAGTGTCAGATCCAAAAGGCAAGCCATAAATTGCGGCGGGTTGTAATTGCCGAGTAGCACCGCCATTTAAACCGACGGCTGGAAAATACTGTCCACCAATTTGGGCATTGACATTTTCCTGGCTCGCGCGAAGCGCAGCATCAGCAGCGCCTAAATTGGGGTTTTGCTGAAGAGCCTTTTTGATGAGGACATCTAATTCAGGAGACTTAAATAACTCCCACCACTGAGCCTCAATATCGGCACCTTCAATAAACTCTTGAGCCGTGCCCCCTGGAACTCCTGGCGCCGTAGCTAGTGTCTGAGAAAGGGTAGTTTCGGTATACCTAGATGTATTCGGAGCTTCAGGTTGCTTGAAGTCTGGACCTACCGCGCATGCAGAAAGAAATCCCGCAAAAATAAGCGGAAGCAAACGCAAGCAAGAGAATTCTTTGAAGCCGAGCATGAACTGTGACAAACATCCTTTTCTATAGCAGATATTTGAACACACTTTTCTAAATGAGTCTGTGTAACACCTTGATTTAAATAATAAATTTTGTACACAGCTAAACACAGAAGTCAAACGGATTTTTTTACCCCTGGCATCTTTTTAGTGGGCAATTCTTCCAAAACTTCCGCTATTGAAATCCTGCATAGCCTGAGCTATCTCTTCTTTGGTATTCATCACAAATGGGCCATAGCCAACGATAGGCTCATTAATAGGTTCGCCACTTAACAGCAAAGCAATCGAGTCTTCAAGTACATTAATTTGAATATCTTGGCCTTGATTGCTAAACATCAACATCTGAGCATCTTTGGCCACTACTCCCTCACCCACCTCAATAGCACCCTTAAGTACAACTAGAGATGCATTCCAACCCTCAGGCACCGGAAGTCTTGTCGAACCCTTCCTCAACTTCAGGTCAATCACATGCATAGGGGTGAATGTACGAGCAGGGCCTTGATGGCCATCCAACTCTCCAGCGATGATGCGGGCTTGCCCCGACCCATCCTTCAAATCAATTGTAGGAATCTGTTTATCTAGAATGGCCTGATAACCTGGCTTGGTCATCTTCAGTTTTGCAGGTAGATTGACCCACAACTGCACCATATTCAGAGTGCCGCCGTTTTTAGCAAAGTCTTCAGAATGAAACTCTTCATGCAAGATGCCAGAGCCGGCAGTCATCCACTGCACGTCGCCAGGGCCAATGATGCCGCCCTGACCAGTGGAATCCTTATGCGCTACTTCGCCCTCATAAACGACCGTGACAGTTTCAAAACCACGATGGGGATGCGAGCCTACCCCCTTACGTTCAGTGGTTGAGGCAAACTCCGCTGGACCCGCATAGTCCAGCATTAAGAATGGACTCATCTGCCTTCCCAGATCTTGATAGAAAAACAAGGTACGGACAGGAAAGCCATCGCCAACCCAGTGACCCTGATCATTGCCTTGAATGCCGATTACTTTTTTCATACTCTTGGGATTACTCCACCGTAACGCTCTTTGCGAGGTTACGCGGCTTATCGACATCGGTGCCTAGGGCGCAAGCGGTGTGATACGCCAGAAGTTGTAGCGGAACTATATGCAAGATTGGTGAAAGATTGCCGTAGTGTTCAGGCAAACGAATCACATTAATGCCTTCACTACTGGTGATCTCGGTATCTTGATCAGCAAAGACATAGAGCTTCCCACCGCGAGCTTTAACTTCCTGCATATTCGACTTGAGCTTTTCTAATAAGTCGTCTTTGGGGGCTACAGTAACCACTGGCATCTTCTCGGTAACGAGTGCAAGTGGTCCATGCTTTAACTCACCTGCTGGATAGGCTTCAGCATGAATATACGAAATTTCTTTTAACTTGAGAGCACCTTCAAGAGCAATTGGATAATGCATGCCACGCCCTAGGAATAAAGCGTTTTCACACTTAGCAAATGCTGTGCTCCAAGCGATGATCTGAGGCTCAAGGGCTAAGACCGCATGCAATGCTTTTGGTAAATGGCGCAAGTCACGTGAGAGTTCTTTCTCTCGCTCGGGGCTTACTTTTCCTGCCCGCTTAGCCAATGAAACAGCCAGTAGATAAAGGGCAACTAGCTGAGTTGTAAATGCTTTAGTAGAAGCTACGCCAATCTCGGTACCAGCCTTGGTCAAGAAGCTCCAATTGGTTTCGCGAACCATAGCACTAGAGGCCACGTTACAAATCGCAAGAGTATATTGATGTCCCAGCGCTTGCGCATGGCGCAAAGCTGCCAGAGTATCGGCAGTCTCACCAGACTGGGAGACCACCACAATTAAAGTATTGGGATTGGGTACGGTTGTGCGATAGCGATATTCACTAGCAATCTCAACCTGTGTCGGAATACCCGCCAAATCTTCTAACCAATACTTGGCCACGCAGGCAGAGTAGTAGCTAGTACCGCAAGCCAAGATCAAAATTTGATCAAACTTTTTCCACTGCTCGGGGTCGGCATTAAAGAGTTCTGGGCCAAAGCTAGCAATATTGGCAAGCGTGTCACCAATAGCTCTAGGTTGCTCAAAAATCTCTTTCTGCATGTAGTGCTGATAAGGCCCTAGATCCACAGAGTCGGCTTGCGCAGGCATCGGCTTTTGTTCTCGCTGCGCTATCTTTCCTGCCTGATCGATGATCTCAACGCTCTCTGCTTTGAGAACAGCAACATCGCCCTCTTCCAAATACATCATGGATTGCGCTCGACCAGCAAGCGCTAAAGCATCAGAAGCGAGGAAGTTTTCTTTCTCACCAAGAGCAACGACCAAAGGTGAGCCTACTCGCGCGCCCACCAAAACATCTGGACGATCTTGTGCAATCACAGCAATCGCATAAGCACCATGAAGTCGTGGCAATACGGAGCGGACTGAAGCAACTAAATCTACTTGCTTACTGGATACATAAGCTTGATGAATTAAATGCGCAATCACTTCAGTATCCGTTTCTGAAGTAAATGTATAGCCTGCAGATTTCAGCTCATTGCGCAGTGATTCGTAGTTTTCAATAATACCGTTGTGAACAACAGCAATCAATCCACCAGAAATATGGGGATGTGCATTTTGTGTATCAGGCTTACCGTGAGTTGCCCAGCGAGTATGCGCAATACCTAGAGTGCCATGAAATTCTTTACCCTGCTCTGCTAACTCAGAGACCCGCGCAGTAGTACGTGCACGCTCAATCGGATGCTTGGCATCATCACCATTAATGACAGCAAAACCACAAGAATCATAGCCGCGGTACTCAAGGCGACGTAGGCCTTCAATTAAGACTTCAACAATATTCTTACGTGATGCTGCGCCAACAATTCCGCACATTATTTTTTAACCTTCACGGATTTTTTGGTGGCTACTTTCTTTACTGGACGCTGCCACTGCAAAGAAATTTGCTTAGCTCGTGATACTGTCAACTGATTCGGAGGTGCATCTTTAGTCAGGGTTGTACCAGCACCTAGGGTAGCGCCACGGCCTACGCGCACTGGGGCAACCAGCTGAGTATCAGAGCCAATGAAGACATCGTCCTCAATAATCGTTTGGTGTTTATTCACGCCATCGTAGTTACAAGTAATCGTACCTGCGCCAATATTGACTCTCGAGCCAACAATGGAGTCACCCACATAAGCTAAATGGTTGGCCTTACTGTTTGCAGCAATCTTGCTGTTCTTCACTTCTACAAAGTTGCCAATATGTACATCATTAGACAAATCCGCACCAGGACGCAAACGAGCATAGGGTCCAATTAGCGAATTTGAACCAACTTGCGCACCATCAATATGACTGTACGGGTGAATGGTGACATTCTTACCAATCACACTATTGCGAACAATGCAGTACGGACCTAATTTTGTGCCCGCAGCCAAGGTAACACTACCCTCAAATACACAACCAACATCAATAAAGACATCCGTGCCGCACTCTAGCGTTCCGCGGATATCGATGCGCGCTGGATCTGCCAAAGAAACGCCAGCATCCATTAATATATTCGCCTGATTAAGTTGATGAACTCGCTCTAGTGCGGCCAACTGATCGCGACTGTTAACGCCAACAGTTTCATATTCAGCATCAGCTTGTGCAGTACGAATAGGTACGCCATCTTTGACTGCCATTGCAATCACATCAGTTAAATAGTATTCACCTTGGGCATTGCTTGCACGCAAAGACTTCAACCACTTCTTGAGTGAGTTTGTTGGCACTACCATGATGCCGGTATTGATTTCTTGAAGGCGTTTTTGCGCAGGTGTCGCATCTTTTTCTTCAACGATCTCTATTACCGAGCCATCGACATCTCGCACGATGCGACCGTAGCCTGTTGGATTGCTCAGGTTTTGGGTTAGCAGCGCTAATGCAGAATCTTGACCACGGATACCATCAGCCAAATTGGCTAATTTTGAGAGCGTCTTTTTACTTGTGAGAGGCACATCACCATACAGAACCAAAGTAGGTTCATTCACGTCCAGCTTAGGCAAGGCTTGCAATAAAGCATGACCCGTTCCTTTTTGCTCAGCTTGTAAGGCAGTAGCTACTTTGCCAAAACGAGAATCTTGCTCGCTAGCAGTTTGGAGGAATTGCTTAACATCAGCAGCGCCATGCCCAACAACGACAATGGGGCTAGTTTTAGTGCTTTTACCTTGCAGGTCTAGAGCCGTATTCAAAACGTGCTGGAGAAGGGGTTTGCCGGCCAAGGTTTGAAGAACCTTGGGTAAGGCGGACTTCATCCGCTTTCCCTGCCCAGCAGCCAAAATAACGATGTTCATAAAGAAGGATTATAAGACCCCTGAATCAGGGTTCCACAGGCTATTTCATCAATTTCTGTCTCGTCAATTGCCTTATCTCCGGCAGATCTTGCGGCAATGCCCGACAGTTCTGTAGAAATCTCTAAATTCTTAAAGTCAAACGCCTCACCATCCATCAAATGGGAGGGCACGATGTGGTGCATTGAGCGAAAGAGATTCTCAACACGCCCAGGGTGCTTTTTCTCCCAATCGCGCAACATCTCTTTCATGGCGCCACGCTGCAAATTGGGCTGACTGCCGCACAGATTGCACGGAATAATCGGGAAGTTCATGTCTACTGCATAACGCTCAAGTAACTTTTCAGGAACGTAAGCTAGAGGGCGAATGACAATATGCTTACCGTCATCTGATCGCAACTTTGGCGGCATACCTTTAAGCTTGCCAGCAAAGAACATATTGAGCATTAGTGTCTCTAAGATGTCATCACGATGGTGGCCTAAGGCAATCTTAGTGGCGCCTAACTCATCTGCTACGCGATACAAAATGCCACGACGTAATCGAGAGCAAAGTCCACACGTAGTTTTCCCCTCTGGAATAACACGCTTGACGATGCTATAGGTATCTTGATTTTCAATGTGATACTCGACACCTAAAGCTTTTAAATAATTCGGCAAAATCTCCGCCGGAAAGCCTGGCTGCTTTTGATCTAAGTTGACAGCAACCATTCCAAAATTAATTGGTGCGCGCTCACGCAGCTTCAACAAAATATCGAGCATGGCATAACTATCTTTGCCGCCCGATAAACACACCATCACTTTATCGCCATCTTCGATCATTCCAAAGTCGCCAATCGCTTGACCAACTAAACGACATAGCTTTTTTTCCAGCTTGTTTTCTTCTAAGACGACTTTACGAATATCACTCATGGCTACTAAATTTTTTCTTTAATTTCTTTAAGCCTGCTTCATCCGAAACACCTCAACACCAACAGAATGGCAATCAGGATAGACATCGGGCTTAGCTGTACTGACGCGAGCAGCAATGACCTTGGGATGCAAGAGCATTGCAGCAACGATGTCATCGCAAAAAGTTTCCTGTAAGTGAATATGGCCTTGGGAAGACAGCGACTTAATGGTTTCACGCATAAAGTCATAGTCAACTACTTCTTCCAATAAATCCTTAGAAGGGGTATTGATATTCAGCGGAATATAGAGGTCTACATTCAGAATAACGCGCTGTTCAGCCTTTTTCTCAAAATCATGGACACCAATATTGATATAGATTTCATAGTCACGTAGAAATAAGCGGCGGCAATCAGCCAGTGCTGGATTAGAAAGAATGGTATTCATAAATTGTGTATTGATTCTTTCTTTATTAACTATTTTTTATTCTGTATTAAATTCTTAATTGGTTTTAAACATCACATCGCGTAATGATGGCAATAGATGCTGTCCGCCATCCACGTATAAGGTGGTGCCCGTGATCGCATTAGAGCTCGCTAAAAATACAGCTGCTTTTGAAATATCACTGGGTGTTGATGATTTTCCTAATGGCGTCATCTGGTGTGCTTTCGCAAAACCTGCTTCGGTTTGATCGCCCGAAGTCAGGGTAATACCAGGGGCTAAACCAATCATGCGTAAGTGCGGAGCAAAATCTACCGCCAGCACTTCAACTGAAGTGAGAAGCGCTGCTTTAGATAATGTGTAAGACAAATAATCTGGATTGAGATTAATTAATTTTTGATCGAGCAACTGAATTACAGAAGGAGTTAATAAATTACTACCGCTTGCTTGCTTTGCCCGACTCTTTTGATATGCAAACATCAACTGAGATAACAAGATGGGTGCAGCTAGATTGACCTGCATATGGTCTTGTAAAATCTGACTACTGAGCGGAGTATCGGAATTGGCACGATCATATTCAAAGATCGAGGCGCTATTAACCAGGCATTGCAAGTTACTGAACTCAGCAAGCACTGCGATGAATAGAGCATTGATTTCCGTCTCATTAGCGAGGTTTGCCTTGAATGCTACGGCCTTACCTCCTAACTTCTGAATTTCAGTTACGGTAGCTTGAGCCTCGGATGCAGACTGGCCATAATGAACTGCTACATCCCAGCCCTGACGAGCAAACTCCAAGGCAATTTCTCGACCAAGACGCTTGGCAGCGCCGGTCACTAAAACTGCTTTATTTTGCTGAGGTTGTGGGTTTGAACTCAAGTTACCTAAATTCTCTTAGACTAGCGAGCTATGGATATTACCTTGACCAGCCTTGAAACGGCTCATACCGAGCTTCTTAGCCAGAAAATAATGGCAGAAATCGCCTCAAACGGCGGCTGGATCCCCTTCTCAAGATATATGGAAATGGCCCTCTATGAGCCAGGAATGGGCTATTACAGTGCCGGAGCTCATAAATTGGGAACCGGTGGTGATTTCACGACCGCACCTGAGCTATCCCCCCTGTTTGGCGCTGCCATTGTGGAGACGCTTTTACCTATTCTCGAGGCTCTTCAGTCTCAAGGACTCCCCACCCAGATTCTGGAATTTGGTGCCGGTACGGGCAAGTTAGCCCAATCCATTCTCAGCCGTCTTCAAGAGCTTGATTTCACTCTGGATCACTATGACATCATCGAGATCTCGCCCGACCTAGCTCAAAGACAAGAAGAGCGACTTCAACATCTCTCCAAGAAACTCAATTTATCTACTCAATGCCATTGGCTCAGCTCCTTACCCAACAGCTTCAAAGGCATTATGTTAGCCAACGAAGTCATTGATGCCATACCTTGTGATGCCATCATTTTCCAAAATGGTTTCTGGTATTGGCAAGGCGTCTCAGTTGTTGATGGTAAGCTTATTTGGTCAGCAGGAAAGCCGGCTGAACAGTCGCTACTTCCAGAAGCATTGGTGAATGGAAGTTTCTCTGAAGGCTATGTCACTGAGTTACACGTACCAGCAAATGCTTGGATGCGCCAAGTAGCTAATCATCTAGATACCGGACTCTTTCTGACTTTTGACTACGGCTTTCCAGAGAATGAGTACTATCACGCTCAACGTCTCGAGGGAACCTTAATAGCGCACCATCGCCATCATGCAATTCAAGATCCGTTTTATCTTCCAGGACTATGTGATGTGACTACCCACGTTGAGTGGTCACAAATTGCGCGTAGTGCGCTAGAGGCAGGGGTTGATGATGTCTATCTCAGTAATCAAGCAAGCTATTTGCTTGATGCGGGTATTGGTGATATCGCATTAGAGATTGGCGACCCTAGCAATCCAGAAACTTTTTTACCCATTTCAAACTCTCTGCAAAAACTGTTATCCGAAGCAGAGATGGGGGAGATCTTTAAGGTCTTCGCATTCTCAAAGAAACTATCCGACATATTGCCAGACCATACATTAGAGGGCTTACCTGGCCTACGAGGTAGAAACCGGCTTTAAATTAATTAGCTAGCTAGTGCTACAGAAATGGCCGAGAGTCTTGTAGCATCTACTGCACTGCGAATGCTTTCCCCATTGGATCGCTCCTCTGCTGGAATGCCTTCAATCACTTCGGCTGTGTTGAGTACCTGAGCATTTTGCATTGCCAAAATTAAAGTGTCGACATTCAGGCCGATGCGTTTAGCCAAATCTAATAAAGCCTGGCCACGATCAGGCTTGCGCCATACATCCGCACGATTGAACCATGCCAGCACATTGGAAGCTTGATATGCATCCCCTGCTGTCTGCTCAGTTAATAAATTAAGCTCACTAAAGATTTCACTAAAGTCTCGCACCTCATTTGGCATTTTGACGCACGCTGCCCATGAACGAATTTCACTAGCAGGCAAATGCATCAGAGTGATAGCGCAGCGATCTTCCAAGCGGTTATCTGATGCATGCAAATGCGCAATGAGCTGCTCACGAAATTCTTCTTTAGCCAAATAGGATGTCAGTGTTGCGGGTAGCAATATCTTGGCTGCGTCAGCATCTAGCAGAACTTGGAACATTCGCATTGGCTTGCTGGCAGTAAAGCCTCTAGCTAACTCCTGCCAAATTCTTTCAGCAGAGAGTGCTGACAATTCATTGGATCGAACGATAGCCTGCAAAGCATCCATAGTTTCTGGCGCTACCGTGAATTCTGGGAAGCGGGCTGCAAAACGGGCGATGCGTAATAGTCGTAAAGGATCTTCTGCAAACGCATCCGATACATGACGGAAAATTTTTGACGCTAAATCGTCCTGGCCGTTGTAGGGATCCAAAATAGGTCCTAGCCATTTGCCATCAGCCCCCACCTCTTGAGCCATTGCATTAATAGTAAGATCACGGCGCTCTAGGTCTTGCTCTAGCGTGATAGTTGGGTCGGCATAAAACAGAAAGCCTTTGTAGCCCTTACCCGTCTTACGCTCCGTACGAGCCAGGGCATATTCAGCTTGAGTCTCTGGATGCAGAAAGACGGGGAAATCCTTACCCACCGGACGATACCCCTGAGCAATCATCTCTTCTACGCTAGAGCCCACCACCACATAATCAATGTCGTGTACCGGCAAACCCATGAGGGTGTCCCGAATAGCACCACCGACTGCATAGATCTTCATCGACTTATTTCATGCCTTCTAGTGTGCGACGACTGATGCCAAACACTTTACTCAAGGCATCCACTCCATTTGGCGGCAGAATATTGGGTAATTGCATTGAGGCAATATTGTCACGAGACATTAAAGTCGGAACCGGTAAAAACTCAAAGGCCAAAGCTTGAAGGTAACCCACAAAATCCGGTACGGGAATGATCGCGCATTTTGTATCGACTTTGCGCGCAGCAAATTCCACAATCTCTTTCATAGTGTAGACCGTAGGCCCTACCAAATCATAAGACTCACGAATCGTCGATGGCATTTTCAGAGACTTGGTAAACGCACTGGCCACATCATCCACACTTACTGGCTGGAACTTGGCACCTGAGTTTGCTAAAGGCATCGCCAGAAATAATTTTGTTAACTTAGCAAACAAATTAATAAATTGATCTTGTGCACCAAAAATGACTGAAGGTCTAAAAATAGTCCAGTCGAGATTGCTAGCTTTTACTGCGGCCTCGCCATCACCTTTACTGCGCTGATACATCGATGGGCCATGAGAATCCGCGCCCAATGCACTCATATGCAAGTAACGCTTGAGACCATTCATCTGCATAGCGGTAATAATGCTTTTTGGGAGATCAACATGTGCCGCTTGGAATACTTTTCCATAAGGCTCTGCTGGCTTGTCATGCAATACACCCACCAAATTAATGACGGCACCGCTAGGCTGGATTCGTGAGCAAAGCTCTTGCAGAGAATCGAACTCATGTACATCAGCATCTTCCAAATGTATCTTTGGCAACATGCGTAATTCACGTGCGGATGCTAAGTGCCTAGTGGGCAGCAATACAGAGTAGCCCTCTGCTTGTAATTGGGCAGCTAAGACTCTGCCTACAAAACCGTTACCACCAATTAGCAGAATGTCATATTTCATAAAAATCCCATCTCGTTAAATTACTAAGGCAACTCAGAGGCGTTTGCTACTTTAGGAGTGATCACCCCTAAGCGCTGCTTTAATGATTGTGTCTGACCATACATCACCGATGAATAGTACGTTGAATTGGCTAAAACGTTTTTTACGTAAGTGCGTGTTTCGTTGAACGGAATCGTTTCCGCAAAAATGGCACCCTCTGTTGGGCTGGTGAGTTTTTCTCGCCAAGTTTTCGAGCGTGAAGGGCCGGCGTTATAGGCCGCTGAGGCTAACACCCATGAACCATCCAGATCTACTAAAACCATATTTAAGTAATTGCTACCTAAAGTTAAATTCGTATTGGTATCAGTCAATTTATCAATAGTGTATGAAGTCATCCCAATTTTTTTAGCTACATACTTTGCTGTATTCGGCATCACCTGCATCAAGCCTGAAGCACCCACCGAGGAAGAGGCATTCATAATGAATCGTGACTCTTGACGAATCAACCCATAAGTCCAGGCCAAGTTCAAGTCGATTTGTTTTGCAATCGGCGACAGCTCGTCACGATAGGGTGTTGGATAGCGCAAACTGAAATCATGCTCTTGCTTTGTGCGGTCTGCAGTGTTGACAACGCGGTCATATAGACCGATACGCTTGGCGTACTCAGCAGATGCTAACAACTGCTTATCAGTCATATTACGCAACTCCCAGTTCCACTCCCGATTGCCTTCAAAACGCAAATTCATAGCATAGAAACGCTCGCCCCTGATAAAGCCTTTACGTTGAGACATCGCTTCGATTTCTGCATCACCAACCTTAGTACGTGCAGGCACATGATTTGATTTACCAAGATCTTCACGTGCAAGCTGCCCATAAAAATTATATTGATCGGCAACGAGCTCAAGGTTTTCGCGTGCCTTATCATTTTGTCCATCTGCCTTTAATGCACGCGCATACCAGTAGGTCCAAGCAGGATCTTTACTTCTTACCGCAGGATTCATGCCTTCAATCGCATTTTTTACCAGCGTCCAATCCTTAGCGCGCAAGCCTGCACGCACTTTCCACTCTTGGCCTTCAGTAGAGAGTAGTTCGTTAAAACCTAGCTCCTGTTGAAGACGATAGGCATCATCTGCATTGGAGTCTAATTTCTTTGCGAGGAACTGGCCAATGACACCCCAAACTACAGCTTGATTCTCTTTGCTATAGCGTGATGGGTTTTGTGAAAAATCTTTAAACGCTTTTGCAGGATCTGCTTTGGCAGCCTTCACAATCTCGGCAATAGGATCTTCGCCACCTAAGCGACGCGACATCGTATCAAAGCCCATCTCGCTAGCAGCGCGGCCGATTGCCTTTGCTTCGCTCAGCGTCATACCTCCGGCGCTAACCAAGGTGGGCACTAATTCTTGGCACGCTTGGCCAAAATAGCGTGGGTCTAATAATATTGCGCGTGCATCAATCGCTAATTTAGTTGGGTTCTCACCTTGGACTAATTTCGACTGTAATGAATAGCATTTCACCTGGGTGTCATCATCTAAAGCAAACTTGGGATATTCAGCATCAAAACGCGACCAATCTTTTCGCTTGCCTAATACGAGCAGCCAGTCATTACGCATCCGATCGGCCAGAGCGGTACCTTGATACTGATTTAGAAAAGCCATTACTTGAGAGTCAGCATTGCTATCTGCTCGGGCAACGCCCGCACTGTCAAATAACTGGGGCTTAATACGGAAATAAGCTACATAGTCGTCATAGGGGTAATTGGAAAGGCTAGCAGCTAATGTTTGTGCGCGAGCTACATCATTTCTTTTGGCGGCCTCACGTAACTCAATAAAAGTGCGATCACCCTCAGTGATCTCAAAGGCTGCAATCCTACTTTCTTTAGTCTGGGTAGTTTTCTTGGCCTTCTCTGCAGAAATACTGGGCGTAGAAACTGTCAGGGCCAGAAATAGCATTCCGCCCATGATTTTTTTCCAACCACCAAAAAGATCAAAACTCTTTTTCACCGTCATACCCTATCGATTTACTATATCTCTTAATTTTCGCCTGATAATGGTCGATATGCACGGCAATTCTCCAAAATCGCTTCGGCAGGACTTGCTAGCCCAAAGAAAACAGTTTGCGGCTAGCGCAAGCTATCCCATCACTAAAGAAGCCATTTTGGCTGGCCTAGCGAGTTTTCTGGCTGACCATGACACCCAAGTTCAATCCATTGCCTTGTATTGCCCCATACAAGATGAGCTTGATATACGACCTACATTATTAGCTTGGGCTCAGAGTAAGTCAGGTAAAACGCTGGCGCTCCCATTTGCGCGTGCTGATAAACATTTGGATTTTTATATCTGGCAAGAGGGTGACCTACTTATTCCAAGTCGCCACGGCGTTCCCGAGCCAGACCCCAATAACCCCCGCAGACCTCAAATTACTCCAGACTGTATTTTGATTCCCTGCGTTGGTTGGTCACAATCCAAGGTAGGCGATAAAACCCATCATTGGCGACTGGGCTATGGGGGGGGCTATTTTGACCGCACTTTAGCGCAATTGCGTACAGCCAAGCCTAAGCTACTCTGTATAGGAATTGGCTTTGATTGGCAAAGGTTAGATGATGCGCAGTGGCAAGCTCAAGCACATGATGAGCCTTTAGATGCCATGCTGACTGAGTCAGGTTTAGTGATTACCTATTGAGACTTAAATTATCTGCAATCGCTAAAACGGCATCAGCCTGATTCAGCGAATAGAAGTGCAGTCCAGGTGCACCCGCTACTAAAAGCTGGTCGCAAAGATCAGTAACCACTTCTTCACCAAACGCGCGAATCGAGGCAGTGTCATCACCATAAGACTGCAAGCGCAAACGAATCCAACGTGGGATTTCTGCTCCGCAGGCATCAGAAAAACGTAGCAACTGAGTACTATTGGTGATCGGCATGATTCCAGCAATAACGGGCTGAGTAACACCTAATTCATATGCCTCATCCACAAAACGAAAATAGGCATCGCTGTTATAAAAATATTGCGTGACTGCGGAGTTTGCTCCAGCTTTCATTTTCTGCACAAAGAAGTCAACATCAGTTGCTGGTGATTTGGCCTGAGGATGGCATTCTGGATAGGCAGCGACATCAATGTGAAACCAGTCACCAGTTTCGGCACGAATAAATTCAACCAATTCATTAGCATGATGGAACTCACCATACTGACCCATGCCAGATGGTAAGTCACCACGTAAAGCTACGATACGCTTGATACCTAAAGCCTGATATTGCTTCAACATCTCACGCACGCTCTCACGTGAGCTTCCAACACAAGATAAGTGGGGAGCAACCGCTGCACCCGCAGCGTGAATGTCGCTCACCACTTTTAATGTGCCAGATTGAGTAGAGCCACCAGCGCCAAAGGTCACAGAATAAAAAGCGGGCTTAAGCATTTCACTAAAACGCTCACGCACGAGATGCAACTTGTTCTCACCTTCAGGTGTTTTTGGAGGAAAGAATTCAACACTTAATTCCATGATCTTGGGCCTGTATCTCTATTGAACAATGTCTAGCAAGGAGCAGATTAATAACGGTAGTGATCGGTCTTATAAGGACCTTCCTTCGTTACACCAATGTAGGAAGCTTGCTGATCTGACAATACAGTTAACTGAGCATTTAGAGTCTTAAGTTGTAAACGAGCCACCTTCTCATCCAAATGCTTAGGCAAGGTGTAAACACCAACTGGGTATTTATCTGTACCAAAGGCATTCCACAGTTCAATCTGCGCAATTACCTGGTTCGCAAATGAAGAGCTCATCACATAAGATGGATGGCCTGTACCGCAACCGAGGTTAACCAAACGACCTTTAGCCAAGATGATGATGCGCTTCTCAGGATTGCCATTGCTTGCTGGGAAAATCACGTGATCTACTTGAGGCTTGATTTCTTCCCACTTGTATTTCTCGATACCAGCAACATCAATCTCGTTATCGAAGTGACCAATATTACAAACGATGGCTTGATTCTTCATCTTGACCATATGGTCATGTGTAATCACATGGTAGTTACCAGTTGCTGAAACAAAAATGTCTGCCTTATCTGCAGCGTAATCCATGGTGACTACGCGATAACCTTCCATCGCAGCTTGCAATGCGCAAATTGGGTCCACTTCAGTCACCCAAACTTGAGCAGACAAAGCGCGTAAGGCTTGTGCCGAACCCTTACCTACATCACCATAACCACACACAACGGCAACCTTACCAGCAACCATGACATCGGTAGCACGCTTGATCGCATCGACTAAAGACTCGCGGCAACCATAGAGGTTATCGAACTTGCTCTTGGTAACGGAGTCATTGACGTTAATAGCTGGGAACTTTAATTCCCCTTTAGCAAACATCTGATAAAGGCGATGTACACCCGTAGTAGTTTCTTCTGTAACACCCTTAACTTTTTCTAAACAAGTGGAATACCAAGTTGGATCTTGCACCAATTTCTTTTTAATGGCCGCAAACAAAATGGTTTCTTCTTCGCTCGTTGGGTTATTCAAGCAAGCTTGATCTTTTTCAGCGCGTGCGCCGAGGTGCAATAGTAAAGTCGCATCGCCACCGTCATCCAAAATCATATTAGTGAAACCACCATCAGCCCACTCAAAAATACGGTGGGTGTAATCCCAGTACTGCTCAAGCGTTTCACCCTTGATCGCAAACACCGGTGTGCCATTCGCAGCAATTGCTGCAGCAGCGTGGTCTTGGGTAGAAAAAATATTGCAAGATGCCCATTGCACTTCAGCACCAAGAGCTTCTAAAGTCTCAATCAATACTGCAGTTTGAATAGTCATGTGCAATGAGCCAGTGATGCGTGCACCACGTAATGGCTGCTGAGCTGCGAACTCATCGCGAATTGCAATCAGGCCTGGCATTTCAGTTTCAGCAATGGCGATTTCTTTACGGCCAAAGTCAGCCAAAGAAATATCGGCAATAGCGCAACGGGTTGCAACAAAGTTGTTTAAATCGGAAACGGTACTCATGAATGCTCCAGCTAAATACGATCCAATGCTGGAGTAGAAACTCGCTAGCCATTGAATCATGGGTTAGCGAGCGCAGTTGCAATTAGCAAACTCTGGGGTTATCTAGGAGTTCACTCCCTTCAAGCCTGGGGAAACACTGGTTCTCAGTATTCCTTGCAACGCTCCTTGAAGGTATGGCGAAATTGTAATCAATTTCGCCATATTTCGCCTCAATACAACAACATACTGCCAATTTACTACCTAGAAAGCAGATTACAAGCCAGCAGCTGCACGTAATACAGGCGCCTTATCGCACTGTTCCCAAGTAAATTCTGGTTCCTCACGACCAAAGTGGCCATATGCAGCAGTCTTGCGATAAATCGGGCGCAAGAGGTTCAACATCTTGACGATGCCTTTTGGACGCAAATCAAAATGCTCCGATACCAATTGCGCAATCTTCTCGTCAGAGATCTTGCCGGTACCAAAAGTGCTCACCATCACTGAAGTTGGCTTCGCTACACCAATAGCGTAAGAGATTTGAATCAAGCACTTGCTTGCCAAACCTGCAGCAACCACATTCTTAGCCACATAACGGCCAGCGTAAGCAGCAGAACGGTCTACCTTAGAAGGATCCTTACCTGAGAACGCGCCGCCGCCGTGAGGAGCCGCGCCGCCGTATGTGTCGACAATAATCTTGCGACCTGTCAGACCACAATCGCCTTGCGGGCCACCAATCACAAATCGACCTGTTGGATTTACCAAGAAGTTAATTGCACCTTTGATCAAATGCTTTGGCAATACCGGTTTGATAATTTCTTCGATCACTGCTTCACGCAATTTCTCAAGAGAAATTTCTTCATCATGCTGCGTGGAAAGAACTACGGTATCGATTGAGTCAGGCTTACCATCCACGTAACGCAAGGTCACTTGAGACTTGGCATCTGGACGCAGCCAGTTCAAACGGCCATCACGGCGCAATTGAGATTGACGCTCAACCAAGCGGTGTGACAAATGAATTGGCAAGGGCATGAGCTCTGTAGTTTCATCACAGGCATAACCGAACATCAAGCCTTGGTCGCCAGCGCCTTGATCTAAGCCGTCGTCATGCGCCTTATCAACGCCTTGAGCAATATCTGGGCTTTGCTTGTCATAGGCAACTAAAACCGCGCAACCTTTGTAGTCAATACCGTAGTCAGTGTTGTCATAACCAATCTCACGCAAAGTGTTGCGAGCTACTTGGATATAGTCTACGTTAGCGTTCGTTGTGATCTCGCCAGCCAACACTACGAGGCCGGTGTTACACAGGGTTTCCGCAGCTACACGCGCAGTTGGATCCTGAGCCAGGATCGAATCCAAGATGGCATCAGAAATTTGGTCTGCTACTTTATCGGGATGACCTTCAGAAACTGATTCTGAGGTGAAGAAGTAATCATTTGCCATTGCATATTCCTTTAAAAATTAACACGATCTATAGGACAACTCGACGTGCCAGGAATTTCAACGGCGACGCTTTAGCAGAATTTATGAATCGCCCTGCAAGTTGCCTTAACTCAGCGATGTATGAATTCTATCCGAAAAATGCCTTATTCATCAAGCATCAGTGGAAATTTGGCCCTATCGCCCGCATTGAATATCATTAGAGGGTGCGCAAACTCCTTCTCAAGCTAACCCTCGCTGCAATTGCAGTGTTGCCCTTATTCCTAGTTCAGGTCATTGGGGCTGCCTTAGGGATATTGGCCTATGTAGGATCCAAGCAATATCGATCACTTTTTCACCCTCAATATGAGGCGGTTATTAAAAGCCATCATCTCCCACTTCAAATCTGGAATGCGGCGGCGGCCTCCGGGCAGCTCTTCTCAGACAGCCTGTGGATTTGGCGCAACCCCAAAAAAGCACTTTCCCTGGTTGAAATACAAGACTGGGATCTAGTCGAGGCAGCCATCAATGAAGGTCATGGCCTAGTCATGCTCACGCCGCACCTTGGCGGCTTTGAAATCATTCCCCGAGTATTGGCTCAGCACTTCCCTGCCACCATCCTCTATCGCCCCTCCCGCCAAGAATGGCTCAACGAAGTGGTTGAAGAGGGTCGCGCCTACCCCAATATGCATTTCGTACCAACCAACCTGAACGGCGTTCGTCAAATGACGCGCGCCCTCACGCGAGGCGAGGCCATTGGCATTCTTCCAGATCAAGTGCCAAGTGGCGGTGAAGGCGTTTGGGTACCCTTCTTTGGGCGCTTAGCTTATACAACCCCGCTGCCAGCACGCTTAGCGAATCGTAACAACACACCTGTTGTGATGTTTACCGCCAAACGTAAAGGACTGGGTAAAGGCTGGCTCATGCAAGCCAAGAGACTGGGGCCGCTTTCTGAGGATTCCACGCTAGCGGCTGCCGAACTAAACATTGCCATTGAGAATGCAATCCTAGTTGCGCCCAATCAATTCATCTGGGCCTATAACCGCTACAAACATCCAAGTGGAGCAGAATTACCACCAAGCAATTAGTTAATAAATTTATAATTAATTCTCATGACCTGGTTACAAAATGTTTTCAATTTTCTAGCGCTAAACCTGTTGCGCCTGTTTGCATTTTTACCTTATGGCCTCACCATTCAGACCGGCTACAGTCTCGGCTGGTTAGCAGCACACATACCCAATGAGCGTGCCAAGGTTGTTAAAACGAATTTACGCTTGTGCTTTCCCAATCTGAGCGAAGATGAAATTGATGCACTTGCACTAGAGCATTGGAAATTATTTGGGCGCAGCGTAATCGAGAGGAGTCGCATTTGGCTCGGTAGTGGCAAACAAATCACTGATATCGTCACCATTAACTCTGCGATTACTCTGGGTGATCGTAAGCCACGCCTCCTAATCAACCCTCACTTTGTTGGGCTTGAAGGTGGTTTCATGGCCCTCTCCGTTTTAGCCAGTGAGCATGACTGGCCGCGCGGTGCAGGGCTCTACCAAAATATGAAGAACCCCTTCTTCAATCAAAAAATGATTGAATGGAGAAATCGTTTCGGGGGGAAATCCATTGAGAGACAAAGTCGCTTACGTGATTTAATTCGAGAGATTCAAACGGGCAACTTTATTTTTATTGCGCCCGATATTGATCTCGGTCCACGCGACTCTGTTTTCGTGCCCTTCTTTGGCATTCAGACAAATACGATCACCTCAGTCTCGCGTTTAGCCAGGCTCAGCGGTGCAGAAGTCTGCCTGATGACCACCACTTTGAATCCCGATCGCAAAGCCTATATCTGCAATATCAGCGCCCCACTTCCCAGCTTCCCAACAGAGGATGTGGAAGCAGATACCGCACGCCTAAACAAATACATCGAAGACCTTGTTCGAGAAAGGCCGGCAGAGTACTATTGGGTACATAAACGCTTTAAGCATCGGCCGCCTGGTGAGCCAAGTCTTTACAACTAATTGGATTTCTTTTGAGCACGAATTTAAATATATCCGCACGCACATTACGCTTCACCAAAATGCATGGTGCCGGTAATGATTTCATTGTGCTCAATGGGATTGATCAAGATCTTAGCGACATTACACGCGAGCAGTGGCAAAAACTAGCCCATCGCCAATTTGGTATTGGCGCCGATCAAATTCTGCTGGCTGAAAAAGCCACGCGCCCTGATGCTGATTTTCGTTATCGTATTTTTAATTCGGATGGTGGTGAGGTTGAGCAATGTGGCAATGGCTCACGTTGCTTTGTTCGGTTTGTGCTCGACCAAGGTCTATCCACGAAAAATCCCTTGCGCGTTGAAGTAGCGCATACCGTACTCACACTCAGATCTCATGATGATGGTCAGGTAGAAGTGGATATGGGCGCGCCGATTTTTGAGCATAGCCAAATTCCTTTCAACGCTAGCGGCTTAGCAAGTAAGCAAGAGTTTCATGAAATGCTCTACGCGCTACCTATTAAAACCCCTGCTGCACACGACAGCTGGATCAGCGTAGTCTCGATGGGCAATCCTCATGCAGTCCAAGTGGTAGGTGATGTCGATAGTGCACCCGTTCTTGAAGAAGGTCCATCAATCGAAAAGGATGCGGCATTTCCGAAAAGAGTCAATGCAGGCTATATGCAAATTCTGAATCGTAAAGAAATCAAGTTGCGTGTATTTGAGCGTGGCGCTGGCGAGACTCTTGCTTGCGGCACCGGCGCCTGCGCCGCAGTAGTCTCGGGCATTCGTCGTGGCTCACTGGATTCACCAGTCACAGTGCATACCCGTGGTGGTGACTTACAAATTACCTGGGGTGGCATGATCAATGAAGTGGCTCAGCCTGTCATCATGACTGGCCCAGCGATTACCGTGTTCGAGGGTGAAACAACAATCTAAAGAGCGGAGCTGATCTTGAGATTAAATGCCGTATTTCTCGCGATAAGCTTTCACAGCTGGTAGGTAACTTGTTAGCTCGGTATTACTGGAGCTTGTCAGGAAAGCCATCAAGTCTGCCAAGTTCGCAATTGCAACGACTGGTAAGCCAAATTCTTGCTCCACCGCTTGGACTGCTGACTGATCTCCAATGTCAGTGGCAGTTCCTGACTTTTCCATACGATCCAAGGCAATTAATACTGCTGCCGGCTCTGCACCCGCATCCCGAATCAGTTTGACAGACTCTCGCACAGACGTCCCCGCAGAAATCACATCATCAATGATGACTACCTTACCTTTGACTGGGGCGCCCACCAAAGAGCCGCCCTCACCATGGTCCTTTGCTTCTTTACGGTTGTAGGCATAAGGCACATTACGACCAGTATCAGCCAATGCAATTGCTGTTGCAGCAGCTAAAGTAATTCCCTTATAAGCAGGGCCATACAGCATGTCGTATTGGAGACCAGATTCTTGCAAGGCTTTGGCGTAATAGCGGCCTAGCGCACTTAAACGGGCGCCATCATTAAATCCACCGGCATTGAAGAAATAAGGAGAAAGTCGTCCCGCTTTAGTTTTAAACTCCCCAAACGACAAAACATTTGCCTCTAGGGCAAATTGAATAAAGTTATCTTGATTAGAATTTTTTGAGCTCATAGGCCTATATGTTACGCATCATTTCTGCCAACCTCAACGGTATCCGCTCAGCGGTCAAAAAAGGCTTCTTGCCTTGGGTTGTAAAGCAAAAAGCGGACTTTGTCTGCATGCAAGAGCTCAAGGCTCAGCAGGATGATCTGGATGATGCCATCCTCAATCCAGACGGCCTGCATGGCTTCTTTCATCATGCCGAAAAAAAGGGCTACAGCGGTTGTGGCATCTATACCCCACATCAGCCTGACAAGGTGCTCTACGGCTATGGCAACGCCGAGTTTGATGCTGAAGGTCGCTATGTCGAAGCTCGATTCAAAAAGCTTTCGGTGATCTCGGTATACATGCCCTCAGGCTCGAGCTCGCCAGAAAGACAGGAGGCTAAGTATCGGTACCTGGATTCTTTCTTGCCACACCTAGTTGAGCTCAAAAAGTCAGGACGCGAGATTGTGCTGTGTGGCGATGTGAATATTGCCCATAATGAGATTGACCTCAAGAACTGGAAAGGCAATCTCAAGAACTCGGGGTTTTTGCCTGAAGAGCGCGCTTGGCTAACAAACCTGTTTAGCAAAGTTGGTTATGTAGACGTCTACAGAAAGCTAGAGCCTGAGGCTACTGATACCTGCTACACCTGGTGGAGCAATCGTGGTCAAGCGTATGCAAAGAACGTAGGTTGGCGTATCGACTATCACATCACCACCCCAGAGATTGCAGCAAGAGCTAAACATACTGCCGTGTATAAAGATGAGCGTTTCTCAGATCATGCGCCACTGACAGTAGATTACGACTGGTCTATTTAGAAACCTGTGAGTCGTGCTTTTTAAATTCCACTACTTTGAAGTGAATAGTGAGCCAAATCAGAATTAATACTGGCGCACCAATAATCGCAGTGCTAATAAAAAAACTTGAGTAACCAAAGCTATCAACAAAAACGCCAGAGAAACCAGCCAACCACTTTGGCAATAACAGCATCATCGAACTAAACAGGGCGTACTGTGTTGCGGAGTACTGAACATTCGTTAGCGCCGACAGGAATGCAATAAACGCAGCCGTTGCGATACCAGAACTCAAGTTATCGGCAGAGATTACCCAGATCAAGCCATGTAAGTCATGGCCCTGCGTGGCAAGCCAAGCAAACAATAAATTACTGACGGCCGATAAAATCGCACCCAAAAACAAAATCCGCATCACGCCGAAACGCAAAGTGAGTACGCCTCCAACGCAGGCGCCGACCAATGTCATCACAACACCAAAGACCTTGCTCACTGCTGCCACCTCATCTTTGGTATAGCCCATATCAACATAAAACGGGTTGGCCATAATACCCATTACCACATCACTAATCCGATAGATGGCAATTAAAGACAAAATTAAAATAGCGTGCCAACCGTAACGCTTAATAAAGTCTGCAAATGGCTCAATCAAAGTTTGATGTAGCCATGCTTTTGCATTGCGTGCTTTTGCAAGCTCAATACGAACGGGCTCTTTACTAAACAAGGTAGTGACCACACCTACACCGATAGAGAGTGCCATGCAAAGATAAGCAAATTGCCAGGCAGCTGGATCATAAGCAGCCATACCAGATTCTGCGCGGGCAGCCAACCAGAGAACACCAGCACCAGACCAAATTAACGCAAGTCGATACCCTGTTTGATAAGTAGCTGCTAAGGCGGCCTGATGGTCACTATCGGCTGACTCAATTCGGAAAGCATCTAAAGCAATATCTTGAGTGGCAGAACCAAAGGCAACCAAAAGTGCACACCACACAATCGGCGTCAGTTGAACCTTAGGATCAATGCTGGCCATACCCACCAGTCCAAGAACAATCAACAATTGTGCAAAAAGTAGCCAGCTACGCCTTCTACCAAATAATTTTGCAAGCAAGGGGATAGGCAATCGATCCACTAAAGGCGCCCACATCCACTTAAAGGCATAGATTAAGCCAACCCAAGTCAGGTAACCAATCGTGCTGCGATCAATGCCAGCCTCTCTTAGCCAAAAGCTCAGCGTTCCTAAAATCAGTAATAGCGGCAGGCCTGCAGAGAATCCCAAGAAGAGCATTCGAAGGCAGGGCCATTCGAGATAGACCCGAAAATCTTTTAGCCAGGACTGAGGGCTACTAAGCACGTCGAACGCGGAACAGCGCTAGGCTTCCAAAAAGATTAGGCATCAAGGTAACTTGCCGCCCCTCATGCAGAATGCATTGATCCAAAATCTGTAAGCCTAAACTCGAGGCTAATTTTTCGAAATCAGCAACAGTAAGAACACGCACATTGGGTGTGTTGTACCACTGGTAAGGCAGGCTTTTAGAAACTGGCATGCGGCCAAAGCCAACAGCTACGCGGTGTGACCAATGGCCGAAGTTTGGAAAAGAAACAACCGACTCCTTACCAACCCGAACCACTTCACGCAAGATCTTTTCAGTTTCGTGAATAGTTTGTAGCGTTTGTGAGAGCACAACCGTATCAAAACTATTGTTCTCAAAGAGTGCCAAGCCCCCTTCAAGATTTTGCTGAATAACGTTCAAACCTTTTTGCACACAAGAAAGTACGCGCGCATCGTCAATCTCAACCCCGTAAGCGTGCACGGGTTTTTGTTTTTGCAAATACTCTAAGAAGCTGCCATCACCACAGCCAAGGTCAAGCACCTCGCTATTAGGCGCAATCCAATTCGCTATTGCGGCAAAGTCTGCGCGCTTCATGCCTTCACCTCGAGCATTTGTTCAAAATAAGCACGAATCAGATTGTGATAGCGCGGGTCATCCAATAAGAAAGCATCGTGTCCATGTGGCGCATCAATCTCTGCATAACTGACCTCACTCTTATTGCTGAGCAAGGATTCCACAATCTCGCGACTGCGATTGGGTGGGAAGCGCCAATCTGTAGAGAAGCTCACTACCAAGAACTTGGCTTGCACTTCCGCTAGAGCACGATTCAAACTGCCTTCATAACGACGAGAAGGATCAAAATAATCTAGCGCTCTAGTGATCAGCAAATAGGTATTGGCATCAAAGTAAGTAGAGAACTTGTCACCTTGATGACGCAAATAGCTTTCAACCTCAAACTCCACATCAAAGCTAAAGCGATAGTCTTGAGATTCGCCACTAGGCCTTTGTAGCTCGCGCCCAAATTTTTCCGCCATGTCATCATCAGATAAATAGGTAATATGTCCGACCATGCGAGCCAACTTGAGGCCACGCTTTGGCACTACGCCATGCTCATAGTAATTACCACCATGAAAATCTGGGTCAGACAAAATCGCATTACGAGCTACCTCATTAAATGCAATATTCTGTGCACTGAGTTTTGGTGTTGATGCAATAACTAGGCAATGTGCAAGGCGTTTTGGAAACTGAATTGACCAAGCCAATGCCTGCATGCCACCTAAACTTCCTCCCATTACCGCCGCAAAACGGCGAATGCCCAACTTATCGGCTAAGCGCGCCTGGGTGTTTACCCAATCTTCCACCGTAATCACCGGGAAATCAGCGCCATAAGGCTTGCTACTGGCAGGATTAATACTCATGGGTCCAGTGGACCCAAAGCAAGAGCCTAAATTATTAACACCAATCACAAAAAAGTGATTTGTATCTACTGGCTTGCCTGGCCCAATCATGTTGTCCCACCAGCCGATATCTTTCGCATCATCCGGATTGGGTCCAGCCACATGGTGCGATGCATTTAATGCGTGACAAACTAATACAGCATTACTTTTATCGGCATTGAGCTTGCCGTAAGTTTCAATTATTAAATCGTAGCCAGATAAGATGGCGCCACTTTGCAAAGGCAAGGGCTCGGCAAAATGGATAGTATTTCTAGAGAGGTGTAACTCGCTCATTCGGACAGAAGAATGCGAAGGCTAATATCAGATGCTTCGGTTGGAAGCTTCTTAAAGCCGCTGCGAGCAAAACGGTGCCAGCGACCCAAAACATAACTCATCAACATTGTTGCGCGAATACTAACTTCATCTTGAGGCACATTTGCCCAAGGGCCATCCTGAGTTAGAGCGATACGCAGCGCCTGCTTTAAAGATGCCTCAACACGATCCAGCACTTGTGTAATACGCTCTTGTAAGCGATCGTCTTCTTGCAATAGGGCATCGCCCAAGAGTACGCGAGTCATACCAGGATTCTTTTCTGCAAAGAATAAAAGCATCTGCAAGATGCCACGAGCCTGGGCAAGCCCAGATTCTTCTTTTTGATTGATCTGATTAATCAGACCAAAAACTGTTTGCTCAATAAATGCAATCAAGCCCTCAAACATCTGAGCCTTACTAGCGAAATGTCGATAAAGCGCTGCTTCAGAAACTTGAATTTTTGCAGCCAATGCCGCGGTCGTTACACGCTCACCTTTGGGATTTTGTAACATCTCTGCCAACACTTGCAAAATCTGGAGGCGGCGCTCCCCCGGGCGTGGGCGCTTGCGTGTCTTGCCCTCCTCGGCAGCCGTCACTTCGATCTCTGATGCAGCGGGGTCAAAAGAATCACGCATATTTATATCTCTTGTTCAGCTATTAGCGGGAACGAATCATCGTGCCGAATGCTTGCTCTGTCAGAATCTCTAACAATAAGGAGTGCTCAATTCGTCCATCAATAATGTGCACTGAATTTACACCACTCTTTGCCGCGTCTAATGCAGAAGAAATCTTTGGCAACATACCACCAGAAATAGTACCGTCAGCAAATAAGCCATCAATTTCACGGGCAGTCAGGTCGGTCAAAAGATTACCGCTTTTATCCATCACACCAGGAATGTTAGTCATCATGACTAATTTCTCTGCATGCAAAATTTCCGCCATCTTGCCAGCTACTAAGTCAGCATTAATATTGTAGGCCTGACCTTCTTCACTAAATCCAATGGGAGAGATCACCGGAATAAAGGCATCATCCTGCAATGCTTTTACAACTGCAGGATTAATCGCCTCAATCTCACCAACAAAACCTAAATCAATAGTTTCGCCAGGCTTCTTTTCGTCGGCAACCAGCATCTTTTTTGCACGAATCAAGCCACCGTCTTTGCCAGTTAAACCAACTGCTTGACCGCCAAAGTGATTAATCAGCATCACAATGTCTTGCTGCACTTCGCCGCCGAGAACCCACTCAACCACTTCCATGGTCTCTTCATCGGTCACGCGCATACCTTGAATAAAGGTACCGGTCTTACCAATCTTCTTGAGAGCCTCATCAATTTGTGGGCCGCCGCCATGAACCACCACCGGGTTCATGCCAACCAGCTTCAGCAAAATGACATCGCGTGCAAAGCTTTCTTTCAGGCGCTCTTCGACCATCGCATTTCCACCGTACTTAATCACAATAGTCTTACCGTGATAAGTCCGAATGTAGGGCAAGGCCTCAGCCAAAATCTCCGCCTTTAGTAAAGGAGAGATGTCACTAATAGATGGGGATTGCGTTGTCATTGCTGCTTTTGTATTCGGTCTAGTAAATTAATCGCCAAACAACTTTTGACGCAGCTCACGGCGCTCTTGCGCCTCTAGAGAGAGATTGGCTGTTGGGCGCGCAATAAGACGGTTCAGGCCGATCGGCTCACCGGTCTCCTCACACCAACCGTAATCACCAGATTCAATTCGGGCTAAAGCCTGCTCAACTTTTTTCAATAGCTTGCGCTCACGATCACGTGTGCGCAACTCAAGAGCATGCTCTTCTTCAATCGTTGCACGATCAGCTGGATCAGGAACCAAAATGTTTTCACGTAAATGCTCTGTTGTCTCCGAAGCATTCTTCAGAATGTCACCCTTTAGGGTCAACAACTTCTGACGGAAAAAATCTAACTGGCCGGCATTCATATAGTCCTTTTCGGACATCTTGAGTAACTCAGCTTCTGTTAGAGGCGCACCTTTGGCAACTTTTGCGCTTGCCGCTTTACTTGGGGCTTTTGCTGCAGCCGAAGATTTCGTTGGTGTTTTTACCGTCATTTCATTCTTTCCATGGATCTAAATCATTATTACTTCATTCTGCCAAAGTTTTATTACCCTTTAGCCAATATTTATCAATATTGGCTGTGGCGGCGGATTGTACTGTAAATTTCCTAGACTAAACAGCCCTCAAGCCCAGCCAGCAGGGTATCTTTGGGCAAATCTATCCCGATAAAAACCATGCGGGTTTGCTTGGGTTCAGCACCCCATAAACCAGCCATATCACTACCCATCATCTGATGGACGCCCTGGAACACGACTTTTCGATTGCTACCCTTTACATAGAGGACGCCTTTGTAGCGCAACATCTTCTCCCCGAAGACCTCCAAAATACCCCCTAGGAAGTCCTCTAATTTTTTATGGTCAAAGGGTTTATCACTACGAAAAACGAAGGATTGGATGCGGTCTGTATGGCCCGCGTGATCATGGTGACCGTGACTATGGTCGTGATGGTCATGACTGTGGTCATGGCCACAAGCAGCGTGATCATGATCGTCTTGCCCTAGAAAATGAGGATCAATATCGAGCTTCGCGTTCAAGTTAAAACCCTTGAGATCCAAGACGGCATCCAAAGGAACGACTCCTTTAGAAATTCCCTGAATTGGGGCGCGGGGGTTCATATGCATTAGGCGATTGCGCAAGGCATCCACCTCGGCAGGCGTTACTAAATCCGTCTTAGTGATGAAGATTTGATCTGCAAAGCCCACTTGGCGCTGCGCCTCTTCATGTTCAGTTAGTTGTTGTGGGCCATGCTTGGCATCCACCAAAGTGACTACGGCATCCAGAACATAGTGGTCGGCTACGTCATCGTCCATAAAGAAAGTTTGAGCCACCGGCCCTGGATTAGCCACTCCAGTAGTTTCAATAACCACGCGCTCAAAGCTAATTTTCTTATCCCGACGTTGCTCCCAAAGCTCATTCAGGGCTTCAACCAGATCTCCACGAATTGTGCAGCAAATACAACCATTGCTCATTTGCACAATGTTCTCTTGATTGTCTTGAACCAAGATGTCGTTATCGATATTTTCTTCGCCAAACTCGTTTTCAATCACGGCAATTTTTTTGCCGTGTTGCTCAGTCAGAATATATTTGAGCAAAGTAGTTTTGCCGCTACCTAAAAAGCCTGTAAGAATTGTTACCGGAATTAACGCCATCTTTGATCCTATCAAAATCTATAAATGCATTCCCCAATCGGGAAACCTTTCTATCTTACCGAGTTCTTCAAGCTTTGCCAGCTTTCGCACGGGGATGCGCCTTGTCATATGCCTGTGCCAGATGCTGGAAGTCTAAAGAGGTGTAAATCTGGGTGCTGGCGATGCTGGCGTGACCCAACATCTCCTGCACCGCCCTCAAATCCTGAGAAGACTGCAATACATGGCTAGCAAAGCTATGGCGCATCATATGCGGATGCACGTGGGTGGGAAGGCCTGCCCGCATGGCTAAGGTACGTAAGCGCGCCTGAACAGTGCGGGGAGATAAACGTGCGCCCGTAGCGGAGATAAATAAAGCCATTGATACATCTGCCTGCTCAAGCAATTCTCGAGTAGCACGCCAGACTTTGAGGGATTGCATTGCTGGTCCACCAATCGGAACTGAGCGACGTTTACCACCCTTACCCAAAACCGTTACTTCTGCAGCATCCCAATCCAGCCAGCCAGCAGACTCATGCTGACGATCCTTGCTTTGCATCACATCAATACCTAAAAGCTCAGATAAACGCAGGCCAGAGGAATACAACAAATCAATGATCGCGGCATCACGCACAGTCTCTAGATCCTTTTTTTCTTCAGCCTCCTTGACTGCTTGATTGACTAAAGAGAGTGCCTGCTCGACTGAAAGGGCTTTTGGTAAAGACTTCGGGCGTTTGGGAGCCTTCACATCATCAACAGGATTGGCAACTAGATTTGCGGTAATCCTGCCTGCCTGCGCATCACGTCGTGCATCTTTTTCAGTCAGCCAGTCGTACCAGCCACGCCAAGCAGATAGCGCTCTTGCAATCGTGCGAGATGACTTCCCTTTCGAGTGCAAGCGACCAGCCCAGCGACGTACATGAGCATTGGTAACCTTTAACAACTCGACGGCATCATCTGTTGCTAATGTCTGTAACTCACCAAGATCCATGCGGTAAGCTTTAAGCGTATGTGGTGAGAGCTGCCTTAATACATGCAGCTCATGCAAGTACTCCTGCACTAAGGGGTGCAGATCAGCTGGTGCTTGGCTCATAAGCCTGGATACGATCCAAAGCTGCAGCAGTAAGTTCAGCAATCTGACGCAAATAGAACGCGCCCATATCAGCAGTAAAACGGAATTCGTCTTTGCTTGCTAATAAAAGTACTGCTGGCGATTGCGCTACGCCAATACTTTTACCTAATGGCAGACCAATAGCTACCATGCTTTGCCACTCAGAATCGATAGTCACTTGAGTTGCCAATAAATCTACGCTCGCTGCAGCTAGCTCTTTAGCAGAACCGCATAGCGGCGTATCAATCCATGGGCCAAATGCTGTATTGGGTGACAAGAGTTGTGCCGACTCGACTTCAAACACTTCTGCCAAACCTGCGGTCACTGCAGACTCCACATCCTTCTTGGTGTTAGCGCGCATTAAACGCAATAACCAAGCCACTAAGCTTTGCTGGGTTTTGTCATTGCGACTGCCAAAGTGCAGCATTTCACTTAGGCGACGATTGAGCTCTTGATTCTGTGTACGCAACAAGGTCATCTGGCGCTCTTGCAAGGAGATCGCACGATCCTCGTGGGGATGCTTTAAACGAATTTCATTTAAGAGATTGGCATAGCGCTCAAAAAAACCTGGGGTAGCGCGTAACCACTCTGCCACCAATTCTTCTTGTTCGGCCTGCTTAGGATCGATCGCGCTCATCTGTCTTTTTCTCGCTTATTTTTTAATTTAATTTTTTTAGCTCAGTTTTTTACGCAGAAGCTCATTCACTTGCCCTGGATTAGCCTTGCCCTGCGAGGCCTTCATAATCTGCCCTACCAAAGCATTAAATGCTTTTTCCTTGCCAGAGCGGAACTCTTCAACTGACCTCTCATTGGCCGCCAACACGGTATCGATCATGGCCTCAAGTTCACCACTATCGCTAATCTGCTTCAAACCTTTGCCATCAATCACTTGATCAACAGTACTCATTTTTTGGCCTGCGATAGCCTCTTCCCACAAAATTGCGAAGATATCTTTTGCAATCTTGTTAGAAATTGTGCCATCGGCTACGCGAGTTAATAGTGGCGCTAAATGTTCAGCTTTTAATGGTGCATCTGCAGTAACAATACCAGCGCGATTGAGTGATGAAGCAAACTCACCTGCAATCAGGTTCGCTGCAGCCTTTGCCAAAGACTTGCCAACAATCGCAAGTAGCTCTCCAAATACTTTGGCAGTGTCACGATCTTGCGTGAGTAATTGTGTATCGTAGGCGCTTAAGCCGAATTCACTTTGCCACTGCTCACGAAGCTGTGCCGGTAAAGCTGGCATCTTGCTGCGCACAGCAGCAATCCAGGCGTCATCAATCACTACTGGCAATAAATCTGGGTCCGGGAAATAGCGATAGTCATTTGCATCTTCTTTGCTTCGCATACTGCGAGTCTCTTGACGATCGGGATCGTAAAGGCGGGTTTCTTGAACAACTTTGCCACCATCCTCAATCAACTCAATTTGGCGACGTACCTCGTATTGAATTGCCTCTTCCAAAAAGCGGAAGGAATTTAAGTTCTTAATTTCGCAACGGGTACCAAATTCTTTCTGGCCTACAGGGCGAACGGATACATTGGCATCGCAACGGAAAGAGCCTTCTTGCATATTGCCGTCACATACCCCAAGCCAAACAACCAGGGTATGAAGTGCTTTTGCATAGGCAACTGCTTCCGCAGCGCTGCGCATTACTGGCTCAGTCACAATTTCCAGCAATGGGGTACCAGCGCGATTTAAGTCTATACCGCTGGACGCCTCGCCGTGCGGACCTAAGAAGCCTTCTTCGTGAACCGACTTTCCGGCATCTTCTTCCATGTGGGCGCGGGTGAGTTCCACTACCTTGACTTCATCGCCAACCAATATTTCCAGATGTCCACCAACGACTACAGGAAGATCCATCTGGCTTATCTGGTAACCCTTTGGCAAGTCAGGATAGAAATAATTTTTGCGAGCGAAAATACTTGCTGGCGAAATCTTGGCGTTGACTGCTAAACCAAAACGAATGGCATGCTCAACTGCTTGACGATTTAATACTGGCAATACTCCAGGCAAAGCTAAGTCAACTGCACAGGCTTGCGTATTGGGGCTTGCGCCAAAACGCGTACTCGCCCCGCTAAATATTTTAGATTGTGTTTGTAGCTGCGCATGGGTCTCTAGACCGATCACGATTTCCCATTGCATCATGCCACCTCGCTTGCTTGACGCAAATGCCAGTCACTATTTTGCTGATATTGGTGTGCCACTTGGAGTAAGTGCGCCTCAGAAAAATAGTTTCCTATTAACTGCATGCCAATTGGCAAATTACTTGAATTAAATCCGCAAGGAACACTCATCGCCGGTAACCCTGCTAAGTTAGTTGAGAGCGTGTAAATATCTTCTAAATACATCTGCACAGGATCTTTTGATTTTTCACCTAAGCGCCAGGCTACATCAGGGGCTACAGGCCCCAAGATCACATCGCATTTTTCAAATGCTGTCTGAAAGTCGGCTGCAATGATGCGGCGAATTTTTTGCGCCTGCAAATAATATGCATCGTAATAGCCATGACAAAGCACATAAGTTCCAACTAAGATTCGACGCTTTACTTCCGCACCAAAACCTTCGGTGCGCGATTTCTTATACATGTCAGATAAGTCGCGATATTCATTGGCACGGTGTCCATAGCGCACGCCATCAAAGCGACTCAAATTACTGGAGGCTTCGGCTGGAGCTAAAACGTAATAGACCGGAATGGATAACTTAGTTTTGGGCAGGCTAACCTCCAACAACTCCGCGCCTAAATCCTGCAAGTCTTTTGCAGCAGCATTGACTGCATTGGCTACTTCTGGAGCAAGGCCTTCTGCAAAGAATTCTTTTGGCAGGCCAACTCGTAATCCCTCCAGTGGTTTTGCAGTGTTTATACCGCCGTCTTTCCAAGACTGTGTGAGGTAGCGACCGTAGTCCTCTCCAGAATCTGCCAGTGAGGTGGAGTCGCGTGGATCATGGGAAGACATTGCTGTTAGCAATAAAGCACAGTCTTCTGCGGTCTTCCCCATAGGGCCAGCCTGATCCAAAGATGAGGCGTATGCAATCATTCCGTAGCGAGATACGCGCCCATAACTAGGCTTGATGCCGGTTAATCCGCAAAAAGCCGCTGGCTGACGAATGGAGCCACCAGTATCTGTACCTGTCGCAATTGGAGCTAACCCGGCTGCTACTGCCGCTGCAGATCCTCCAGATGAGCCTCCAGCAACATATTCTGAATTCCAAGGATTTAAAACTGGACCATAGGCTGAATTTTCATTAGAGGAGCCCATGGCGAACTCATCCATATTGGTCTTGCCAAGGCAAACCATGCCAGCTCCATATGGGTTCAGCTCATCCGGAATCCCGAGATTTGATACCACTGTCGCATCAAATGGGCTGTGGTAACCCTCGAGCATTTTGGAGGCTGCTGTCGACTTCCAGCCACGTGTTACGAAGACGTCCTTGTGGGCAACCGGTACGCCCGTTAACTTTCCAGCCTTACCAGAGGCAATAATTTTATCTGCTTTGGAAGCTTGATTTAAACTTAAGTGAGCACTTACATCAAGATATGCATTCCAATGTTTTCCGACCTCAATCCGGCTCAGAAAGTACTGCGTCAACTCAACGCTGGAGACCTCTTTAGCTGCCAATGCTTTAGACATCAATGCAACAGGAATTTGATGCCAGCTCATTCGATCACCCTTGGGACTAAAAAGTAGCCATCCCGCTCTGCGGGGGCAGATTGCATGTTTTCAGCGCGATGATCTACTTCGGTCACCGTGTCACTTCGCAAAGGTTGCGCTAAATCACGCAAAAAGAGGATGGGGTGGGCCAAAGGAGCGAGACCACTCGTATCAACAGCCTGCATCTCCTCAACTAAAGCAAATACGGCCTGTAATTGAGGCAATACCGCCTCGGCTTCTGCCTGACTTAAGTCAAGGCTGGAAAGGTGCGCAATGCGCTGGACATCATTCAGTTTCATGGGGCGCTAGGGTATCATTCATAAATATATTTTTTAACACTTACTTATTTTCCCACTACATCATGTTTGGTTTTTTTCGCAGCTACTTTTCTAATGACCTAGCCATCGACCTAGGCACCGCCAACACCTTAATTTACATGCGTGAACGGGGTATTGTGCTTGATGAACCCTCAGTTGTGGCAATTCGTACTGAAGGCGGCCCAAATGGCAAAAAAACCATTTTGGCAGTTGGAAAAGAAGCAAAAGCCATGCTGGGACGGGTTCCTGGAAATATTGAGGCTATTCGCCCAATGAAAGACGGTGTTATTGCCGACTTCACCATTACTGAGCAGATGCTCAAGCAATTTATCAAAATGGTACATGAGAGTAAGCTGCTCAAGCCAAGCCCGCGTATCATTATTTGCGTTCCTTGCGGCTCTACCCAAGTTGAGCGTCGCGCTATTCGCGAATCTGCACTAGGTGCAGGTGCCTCACAAGTATTTTTAATCGAAGAGCCCATGGCTGCTGCAATTGGCGCAGGTCTGCCAGTCTCTGAGGCGGCAGGTTCTATGGTCGTTGATATTGGCGGCGGCACAACTGAAGTTGGCGTGATGTCACTTGGCGGCATGGTTTACAAGGGTTCAGTTCGGGTAGGCGGCGATAAGTTTGATGAAGCCATCACAAACTACATTCGTCGTAACTACGGCATGTTGATTGGGGAACAAACCGCTGAGTTAATTAAAAAAACGATCGGCTCTGCCTTTCCTGGGGCTGAAGTACGCGAGATGGAAGTGAAAGGTCGTAACCTTTCCGAAGGTATTCCACGTAGCTTTACTGTTACCAGCAATGAGATTTTGGAAGCATTAACCGATCCATTGAATCAAATCGTTACTGCTGTAAAAGCCGCTCTCGAACAGATTCCTCCCGAGCTCGCATCAGATATTGCTGAGCGTGGCATGATGCTAACTGGTGGTGGCGCACTATTACGCGACCTTGATCGCCTATTACTAGAAGAAACTGGTCTTCCAATTCATGTTGCTGAAGATCCTCTCACTTGCGTCGCTCGTGGTTGCGGTATTGCATTAGAGCGCATGGACAAGCTGGGTGGCGTATTCTCACAAGAGTAATTGACTTAAGCGTCGATTAGGGAATTGCAACATAGCGCTCCACCTCTTTTCAGACAAGGCGTTCCGGCTTTAGTTAAACTAATTGTCTGTCTTTCGATCAGCATCGCATTGATGTTGATCGATTTTCGTTTTAAGGCACTAGACCCCATTCGCAATAACGTCAATTGGTTATTGCGTCCACTAGAGTATGTGATGATGATGCCGCGCAATGTCTTTGAGGCGACATCAGAATACTTCACTAGTCGCGGAACTCTAGAAATAGAAAATCAAAAAATGAAAATCCGGCAAGCGGAGCTCTCTTTGCTTGCCAATCAATCTGAGTTTCTGCTGATAGAGAACCAAAATCTACGGCAGCTGATGGATTTGCAAAAGCAGGTTCAATTCGAAACATTACCAGTCGAAATTCTATTTAATCCACCTAATCCAATTTCTCAGCGCATTGTGATTAATCGTGGCAGTAAGGACGGTCTCAAGCTGGGCAATCCCATTGCAAGTGATTCGGGCATCTTGGGTCAAGTAATACGCGTCTACGATCACTCTGCAGAAGTGTCTCTATTAGAGGATCGTGACTTTGCGGTGCCCGTACAAATTGCACGTAATGGCTTAAGAGCGGCCGTTTTTGGGGTAGGGCGTGGCAACCCTCTTGAACTGCGCTACCTTCCGGTGGCCAGCGACTTAGAAGTAGGCGATGTGTTGATTACCTCAGGCATTGATGGCGTTTACCCCCCTGGCTTTGCAGTAGCTGTGATTAGTCGCATTGAACGAAATGCCGATAAAAATTCTTCTAACGTCTTTTGTGTGCCAGTTGCACCGGCAAACCGCTACCGACAGGCTCTAGCATTACTTTACGATCCGCAATGGGATGCCAAAGCATCTACTGCAAACAGCAAGCCTGATGCACCGCTGACCAATACTCTAGGGCGTCGCCAAACTCGCGCGCGAGGCATGCAATGATCGACTTTCAAAGCGGCTATATTCTTCGTCCAGTAAATGCGGTTTTTATTTATTTCAGCTTGTTTTGCGCACTACTACTAAATCTTTTACCCATTGGAAATTACGGCTGGGTGCCAGACTGGCTAATTATTTGCATCATATTTTGGAATATCCACCAGCATCGCTACGTTGGCGTAATAATTGCATTTATTCTTGGCTTGTTGATGGATGTTCATAACTCTGACTTGTTAGGCCTTAACGCTTTTAGCTACTCATTGGTGGCTTATTTAGCCATCTCTTGGCACCGACGAATCGTTGCATTAAGTGCCGTCACCCAAGCAATGCATTTGCTGCCTATCTTCCTGCTGGTTTCATTATTCCCGGTACTCGCCCATTGGTTCTTAAGTGGTGAAGTCTATTGGGGGGCGCTCACCGGTGCCATTCAAGCGCTGATTGAGGGAATGCTGTGGCCCTTAGCAACACGCATCTTGCTATCGCCTCAACGTCGCCCTATTGATGTTGATCATAATCGTCCGCTTTAAAAAATTACATGGTTTCTTTTAAAAAACCAGATCTCGACTCGTTTCAAGAGCGCATTCATATTGCGACCCTATTTGTCACCTTCTGTTTCTTGTTATTAGTCACGAGATTGGTGTGGCTGCAACTAGTGAGTCATAGCAAATACGCCCTGCTGGCAGAAAGCAATAGAATCGCATTAGTTCCCGCACCAGCAAATCGCGGTCTTTTAATAGACCGCAATGGAATCGTTATTGGCAGAAACTATTCAGCATTGACCTTAGATGTAAATGCCGAAGAAGTTAAAGGCAATGTTGATGAGCTGATCGATGAGCTCTCTCAAATTGTGTTGATTTCCCCCAGAGATCGTAGAAATTTCAAGCGCTCACTTGAAGATTCTCGCAAAATGGGTACCTTTCCCCTCAGATCGATGCTCACCGAAGTAGAAACAGCCCGCTTTATGGTTAATCGCTATCGCTTTCCAGGCGTCGAAATACGTGCCCGAAGCTTTCGAGAGTACCCCTATAACGAGCTAGCCTCGCATCTGATTGGTTATATTGGGCGAGCCTCTAAGCAAGATATCGAGCGCATGCAAATTGAAATTGATAACTCCAAAGCGGGTGATCCTGATGCACTACAAACTTCATTTCTGCCGGGCATTCACTATGTAGGGAAAATTGGCATAGAGCAAAGTTACGAAACAGTATTGCGAGGCAGGCCAGGATATGATGAGGTGGAGATTACTGCAGGCGGCAAACCCGTGCGCACACTTTCTAGTTCACCATCGGTACCAGGGAAAAATGTGGTGCTCTCGGTTGATATCAAGCTGCAATACTTAGTTGAGCAACTCTATGGAAATTTCCGGGGTGCATTTGTTGCGATTGAGCCTGAGACTGGCGATATCTTGGCATTTGTTTCTAAGCCTAACTTTAATCCCAATGACTTTGTTGAGGGCATCGACTCATTAACCTGGAAAGAGTTGAATGACTCGCCACAGAAACCACTCTATAACCGCCCGCTTAAGGGAATTTATCCGCCGGGGTCAACCTATAAACCATTTATGGCGCTCGCCGCTCTAGAAACTAAAAAGCGTACGCCATCACAAACTATATCCGACCCGGGTTATTTTGATTTTGGTAACCACACCTTCCGTGATGACAAGAAAGGTGGGCACGGCATAGTTGATATGCAAAAGTCGATTGTTGAGTCTTGTGATACCTACTACTACTTGTTAGCACGTGATATGGGCGTCAACATGATGCATGACTTCATGAAACCACTTGGCTTTGGTCAAATTACTGGTATCGATCTACAAGGTGAATCAAAAGGTGTGCTGCCATCCACCGAGTGGAAGAAAAATACCTTCAAAAAACCAGAGCAACAAAAATGGTATGAAGGCGAAACAATTTCTCTGGGCATTGGTCAAGGCTATAACGCATTTACTATTTTGCAGCTAGCACATGGCATGGCCAATTTAGCCAATAACGGCATTGTGATGAAGCCGCATTTAGTAAAGGCAATTGAAGATCCCTTCACAAGAAATCGCACCCTGACTACACCCAAGGAAAGTTATCGAATTGATCTCGCGCCTGAGAATATTGAGATAGTTAAGAAGGCGATGGTCGAAGTAAATAATTCTGGGACCTCTGCATCCGTTTTTAAAGGTACCGGATACCAAGTTGGCGGCAAGACTGGAACAGCGCAGGTATTCAGTTTGAATTCGAAAGAATATCACCACGGATCTACAGCAGAATTTTTACGCGATCATGCTTTGTACGTTGCTTTTGCCCCTGCAGAAAAGCCCACTATCGTCATTGCGATGGTTGTTGAGAATGCAGGATTTGGTGCACAGTATGCTGCGCCAATTGCGCGTAAAGCACTTGATTTTTATCTTGAAGGTAAATGGCCAAAGGAGATTCCTGAATGGAAAAGAGCGCCATAAACAAAGCAAAGCAAATATTCCTGAGCATTTTCAGCGGGCTAGACCGCCAGCTAGGCTATATTCTGCTTGGTTTAGCGGGCATTGGATTTATTACCTTCTTATCCGCAAGTCAAAATACACCCGTTCGCTTTGAAGATGAGTTGCGCAACTTAGTCCTTTCGTTTGCGGTGATGTGGACTGTTTCTCGCATTCCACCAAAGTGGCTAGAGATGGCCGCAGTATGGATTTATGGAATTGGAGTTGCGCTGCTGATTGCAGTCGCGATATTTGGGTTAATTAAAAAAGGTGCAAGACGTTGGCTCAATATTGGTTTTGTAATTCAACCATCTGAGATCATGAAAATTGCAATGCCACTCATGTTGGCCTGGTACTTCCAAAAACGGGAGGGCATTCAAAAGTCTTGGGACTATGGGGTGGCAGCAATCATTCTTGGGATTCCAGTGCTGCTCATTGCGCGTCAACCTGACTTGGGTACTGCACTCTTGGTATTTGCTGCCGGTATGTATGTAATCATTCTCGCTGGATTGCCGTGGAAATGGATCCTCCCATTCATAGGTATTGGTGCATTTGGAATCATCCTCATCATTATTTTTGGCAGTACTATCTGCGCCCAAGATGTTGTGTGGCCGCTAGTTCATAACTACCAAAAACATCGAGTGTGCACTTTGCTCGACCCGAGTAGCGACCCACTTGGAAAAGGCTTTCATACCATTCAGTCGATGATTGCAATCGGTTCAGGTGGATTTTTTGGTAAAGGCTGGTTCCAGGGCACGCAAGCCCATCTCGAATTTATTCCCGAAAAACATACCGACTTTGTCTTTGCTGTTTTCTCGGAAGAGTTTGGCTTGCTGGGTAACTTAGTGATGTTGGCACTTTTCTTCGCTTTGATTAAACGAGGCTTAGCCATCTCTGCTAGTGCGCCGAATCTGTTCACTCGCCTGCTAGGCGCATCTGTCACACTGATTTTCTTTACCTACGCCTTTGTCAACATCGGTATGGTGAGTGGTTTATTGCCCGTGGTTGGAGTTCCACTACCTTTCATCAGTTATGGAGGAACTGCCTTAGTGACTCTGGGGTTTGGTGCTGGAATTTTGATGAGTATTCATCGCCATCGACGCTTGGTACAAAGCTAAGATTTGAGCTTAGGCATGTGTTCCAATTTTTTACATTTACCCTAGAAACAAAAAAGCCTGGCATGCCAGGCTTTTTCATCAACAAAGCAAGAATTACTTCTTTCGCTTGTTAACTGAATCTTTAAATGCTTTACCAGCAGAAAACTTAACAGTTTTAGCAGCAGCAATTTTGAGTGGCTCACCAGTTTTTGGGTTACGGCCCATACGTGCAGCGCGCTTACCAGAAGAAAAAGTACCAAAACCGATCAGTTGTACTGAGTCGCCTTTAGTAACAGCTTTAATGATTTGCTCAATAGCAGAATTCAATGCAAATTCAGCTTTGGCTTTTGAGATCTCAGCGTCGTCAGCAATCGCTGCGATTAGTTCTGCTTTGTTCAAGTGAAGCTCCTTATAGATATTTATATCAGCGCACCTTGCGCTTACATGATTTTAACCACAAAAAATTACAAAAATAAAGTTGCGTCACAGCAAAATTTTTTTATTGCCTATTTTTTACTCTTCTATAACTGTCACATCAGATACAAAATACTCAGTATCGCCAAAACAGCTTGTAGGCAATCCGATATGCTGCTCATATTTAAGGGCGACTTTTTTGCCCAGATTAGCGTTAATTTTTTGTGCCACAACATCATCACGCACTGTAAAGAGGAATTTTTCTGACATGGTTCCCGGCATGGACACCATAGCTAGCTCGCCTTCCCAGGTTTTACATACATAGCCTCGGTTGGAAAACTTTTGCACATAGCCAGCACGCTCACCACTGCCGTAGCTCCAATTGAACATAATCCAAGTATAGGCTGCCAAACCAGCCAAGCCAATCAATATTAGGCTTAAAAGCCATTTTACGAATCTATTCATGTGAATTTCCTTAACAAATCATCATTGCAGCACTGATTAGGTGCGTTCCCGGTGGCCTGCTATGACCCCAATCAACATTGGAGCATATTCATTATGAAAATAGGGGTGAAATAGCGCTCCATACAAATTAAAATGTTGGTACTAACGCTAATGGGTATATTCCATGGAAATACGTCACATTATTTTTCTGATCTTTGTTGTATCGGCTGTCTACGTTTACTCTAGAGGAAAGGTGCGATTTGGCTTAGTTCGCTCTTTAACAGACTACCAAGTACTTTTAGCGCCAATTAACTGCCTGCTCTACTTGTTTTCAAAAACCAAGGCTGGGGCATTTATTCCAGTTGCAGACTTTCCCGAAATGAAGCCCCTGCAAGATCATTGGCAAATCATCCGTGATGAAGCGCTCGCTTTGAACGCGGATGGGGCCATAGCAGCCGCTACGGGATATAACGATATTGGATTTAATTCCTTTTTTCGCACAGGCTGGAAACGCTTTCACCTCTATTGGTATGGCAAAGAAATGCCGTCAGCGCAGCTCCAATGCCCTAAAACTGTTGCCATCCTCAAATCAATCCCCTCAATCAAGGCGGCGATGTTTGCCTCACTGCCTCCCGGGGCAACGCTAGTAAGGCACCGAGACCCCTATGCGGGCTCACTACGCTATCACATTGGCCTAGTCACCCCAAATGATCCCAAGTGCTTTATTAATGTGGATGGAGAGCGGTACTACTGGAAAGATGGTGAGCCAGTGATGTTTGATGAAACTTATATCCACTATGCGGCCAACGAAACAGAGCACCAACGCATTGTCTTATTTTGCGATGTAGAGCGGCCGGTTCACACTAAATTGGTGCAATTATTGAATCGCTGGTTTGGGCGTTACGTCATGAGCGCAGCCTCTTCCCAGAATGTTGAAGGGGAGAGAGTGGGATTTGTAAACGTTCTCTTTAAGTATTTTTACCATCTCAGGGCGCAAGCCAAAAAACTCAAAGCAAAACATCGCAGCGTGTATTACATCGGAAAATGGGTTTTAATTTTAGGAATTCTGTACGCCATATTTTGGTAAACCTTAGGGGCTCAAGGCCTCTGTAATCTGCTCTGGGGTGATTGAGCCCCAGATTTCCACTCTCTTGACGCGGCTACTTTGTCCTGACAAGAGCTGAATTTGTTTTTGCGGCACCCTCAATTGCCTAGAAAGCCAAGACAGCAGCATTTCATTTGCCCTGTTTTCGAGGGCAGGGGCCTGCAGAGATATCTTGAGACAGCCATCATGCAGACCAACCACCTTGGTCAGCTTTGCGCCTGGCTGGCAATGCAAATGAAGAACAATGCCAGTGGGGGTTTGCTTTAACCAAATAGGCATCATTAAAGTACTTTAAACTCAAACCATGATTATGAAGAACTCCAACGCCTTAGACCAGCTATTTGCCAATAATCGCGAATGGGCGGAAGCCATGATCGCCAAGGATGCTAATTTCTTTAAGCGTCTAGTTTCACAGCAGGCGCCAGAATATTTATGGATTGGTTGTTCAGACAGTCGCGTACCCGCAAACGATATCGTAAACCTGCTGCCTGGCGAACTTTTTGTTCATCGTAATGTTGCCAACGTGGTGGTCCATACCGATCTGAACTGCCTATCTGTAATTCAGTTTGCTATCGACCTGTTGAAGGTCAAACATATTTTGGTGGTGGGGCATTACGGCTGCTCAGGCGTCCATGCCGCCCTAACTGATAAACGGGTTGGCCTTGCTGATAATTGGTTACGTCATGTGAAGGATGTGCATCAAAAACATGAACGATATCTTGGCGAAGTGATCCCATCTCCAAAACGTCAAGATCGCCTATGCGAGCTCAATGTCATTGAACAAGTAGTCAATGTTTGTGAAACTACTATTGTTCAAGATGCGTGGGCTAGAGGGCAAGACCTCACGGTACATGGATGGACTTACCGTCTCGAGACCGGCCTAGTCAATGATTTAGGCATGTCTATTAGCTCTACCGAAGAAATGAATGTGCGCTACGCTAAATCATTATCTCGCTATGACGCTGAATAAATTGAGTTTTGTTTAAAAACTTTTCAAACTATTCTGGGGTAGCACTCCTTAGATTTCTGGCGTCGCTTCCCTACAAGACTTTAGTCTCTGTCGGCTATGGCTTAGGCTATCTAGCAGCTCACATTCCTAATGATCGCAATCGCGTGGTTCAAAAAAACTTGAAGCTCTGTTTCCCTGAGCTAAGCGAAACAGAAGTTGATCAACTTAGAAAGCAACATTGGCGACTACTAGGCCGCAGCTTAGTTGAAAAAAGCATTATTTGGCTGGGCAGCAAAAAACAGCTTGCCGATATGATTGAGGTTCGCTCGGAGGTTGATCTAAATGATAGACTGCCACGCATTTTAGTGAACATGCATTTTATTGGCATTGAAGGTAGCATTATTCTGAGCGCACTTGCCAAGGAAAAAGGTTGGCCTCGTACCTCTGGCTTTTTTCAAAGAATGAAAAGCCCCTTCTTTAACAAGAAGATTGTTGAATGGCGCAATCGCTTCGGTGGAAATTCGATTGATCGCCAAGGAAACTCGCTTGAACTCATTCGAGAGATCCGCAAGGGGAGCTTCATCATCATTGCGCCTGATATTGATTTAGGCCTCAAAGACTCTGCTTTCGTTCCCTTTTTTAATATTCAAACCAATACGATCACAGCTGTATCGCGTCTAGCTAAAATCACAGGGGCGCAGGTCTGCATGATGATCACTACCCTCAAGAAAGATGAGGCTGGCTACATTTGTACTATTAGCAAACCTCTTGAGAATTTCCCAACCGAAGATCCTGAAGCCGATACTGCGCGGCTCAACACCATTTTTGAAAAAGAAATTAGACTCAGGCCAGCTGAGTACTACTGGGTTCATAAGCGTTTTAAAAACAGGCCGCCCAATGAGGCTAGCCCTTACTAGGACAATTGCCCGATAATGCTGTCATGGAAGAAAAAATACGCGTATCCAAGCTACTCTCCGAGCTGGGTCTTTGCTCCCGACGCGAGGCAGACTCTTATATCGAGCAAGGCTTGGTCACCGTCGATGGTGAAGTAGTCAATGAGCTTGGCTCCCGAGCTTTTCGCCATCAGAAGATTGAGCTCCAGTCTGGCGCTAAAGTGCAGCAGGCATCTCGGATTACGGTCATTTTGAATAAGCCAGTCGGCTTCATCTCTCACTTTGATGACGAGCAAGAGTATCAACCAGCAGCCTCGCTCATCACGCCCGAGAACTACTTTGCCAGCCCACTGGATAAGGGACGTAACCCGCGCTTCAATACTCGCGGCTTGGCGCCTGCCGGTCGCCTAGATATTGATTCCACTGGCATGCTGGTCTTAACTCAAGATGGCCGCATCGCAAAACTCCTCATTGGTGAAAATAGCCCCGTCGAGAAAGAGTACTTAGTCCGAGTTGAAGGCGCACTCTCTTTTGACGATTTAGATCGCCTCAAACATGGCCTGGAATTAGATGGCGTCGTTTTAAAGCCAGCCCAAGTCAGCTGGCAGAACGAAGACCAACTTCGCTTTGTTCTGCGCGAAGGCCGCAAGCGTCAAATTCGTCGTATGTGTGAAATCGTTGGTCTCCGAGTTTTAGGTCTCAAACGCGTACGTATGGGCAGAATTTCTCTGGGTGCCCTACCACCCGGGAAATGGCGTTTTGTAAGGCTCGAAGAGCAATTCTAAGAAGCTCCACCCGTCTATAATTCTGTCTACTAGATTGAGCGCAGAATTACCATCGACACCACCACCCCCAGCACTCCCGGTGCAGAAGTTTTAAGACGCCGTAGCTTCGCCATCATCTCTCACCCAGATGCCGGTAAGACCACGCTTACTGAAAAACTCTTGCTATACGCGGGTGCGATTCAGATTGCGGGTAGTGTTAAAGCCCGCAAGGCCAGCCGACATGCTACCTCAGACTGGATGGAGATTGAGAAACAGCGTGGTATTTCTGTAGCCAGCTCAGTAATGCAAATGGAATATCGCGATTGCATTATTAATCTTCTAGATACCCCGGGTCACCAAGACTTCTCCGAGGATACTTACCGCGTATTGACTGCAGTTGATTCTGCATTGATGGTAATTGATGCTGCTAATGGTGTTGAGTCACAGACCTTGCGCTTGCTTGAAGTCTGCCGTGCGCATAATACGCCCATTGTGACCTTCATCAATAAAATGGATCGCGAAGTAAAGCCACCCATGGAGCTCATGGATGAGATTGAAACTGCACTTGGCATTGAAGTGGTTCCTTTTACATGGCCAGTAGGCATGGGCAAATCCTTCGCCGGTGTGATTGATATTACCAACTCTCAAATGCGAATGTTCAAGGCAGGCGAAGATCGCGTGACTGAAGATTCTCATGCCATTGTTGATATTAACGATCCCGCCCTAAAAGAGCGTCTCGGTACTGATCTTGAAAATGCACTTGCTGAAGTAGATTTAATTAAAAATGCGATGCCTGCTTTTAACCGAGAGGCCTTTCTAGCAGGCCGTCAGTCACCAGTATTCTTTGGCTCAGCCATTAATAATTTTGGTGTACGTGAAATTCTCAATACCTTAGTTGAGCTTGCACCATCACCGGGATCACGCAAAGCATTACAGCGCGAAGTGAGCCCAGCAGAGAATAAATTTTCTGCAGTGGTCTTTAAGATTCAAGCAAACATGGATCCAGCCCATCGAGATCGCGTTGCTTTCTTGCGTATTTGCTCGGGGCATTTTCAGCGGGGCATGAAGCTGAAGATTTGTCGTAATGGCAAAGAAGTGCGCACCAATAATGCACTTTCTTTCTTATCGCAACGACGCGATATCTTAGATGAAGCTTTCCCTGGTGACATTATTGGCTTGCCAAACCATGGCCTACTTCGATTGGGCGATACGCTCACAGAAGGCGAGCAATTGCAATTCACGGGCTTACCATTTTTTGCTCCAGAAATTTTCCGTATGGTCGAGTCTGCAGATCCATTACGCTCCAAGCAATTACGCACCGGCCTAATGCAGCTTGGCGAAGAGGGTGCGATTCAGGTATTTCGTCCAATGACTGGTGGCACTATGTTGCTTGGCGCATTTGGACAACTGCAGTTTGAAGTGGTGAGCCATCGCCTACAAACTGAATATGGAGCGGAAGTGCGTTTACTGCCGGCACGCTATAACTTGGCCCGCTGGGTAAGCTCCGAAGATCCTGTGGCACTCAAAAAATTCATGCTAGAAAATATTCACCGCATGGCAGAGGATGTTGTGGGCGCCTCCGTATTTTTAGCTAGCCATAAATCTGAACTCGATGTTGCTCAACAGCGTTGGGAATCCATTCGGTTCCATGCCCTAAGAGAGCATGCAGGGCTGATATATCAATCAGACCTCGCTGGTTAACTCTAACGTGGGCTTGATTGCGGCTAATTGCAATCAAACACCACCAGTAACTGAGTATCGTTTTTTCTAAACGATGCAGTCTTGCCGTATTGTGCGCAATATGCATTGGCTTTTGGTGTCAGTGAGGCAATAGAGTCGTCATTACTATTCAGAAAGGTCACATGATTCGCATCTGAGGCATCGGTATAAACCGCAGCGCAAGCACTCAAGCCAATCATGCTTAGCAACAAAATATATTTGAAATGAATCATCGCTCCAGTTTCTTTACTAAACTTGCAGTGAGCTTGCTAGCAAACGGGCGATAAATCAAAATACAAATCATCGCTACTGGGTAGGCAATCACCCAAACCTCCAGCCACACCCAAAAAAAATCCCGTGCAAAACCTACGCGCACCAAAGTGGTAGCCAAGGTAATACTCAATGACATGAGTCCGCCCATGATGGCAGCAAAAATAAGATTAGGAATATTCATCAGGATCTAATCATAGCGCCTTGACTGCTTAACTGTTATTCTGATCTGTGATCACTATTCCGCGCCCTAAATAGGGGAGTCTGCTGAGCAAGCTCAGAGGTTCATCATTCCAAGACTCTAGGAAACTATATGGCTGCTGGCCAAAATCAAAGAAACAGAAAAAACGACCCCATGGTGAGCAAAACTGGAAAAGCTAAATTGGGACCACTTAACCTGGCTCAACTCAGTAAATTGCTCGAATCGAGCACCAAGCCTAAAGAGAAGGCAAAGATACAGAGGGCGCTCAATAAGCGCCCCCCGGTTGCGGTACCCGCTGAAACAAAAGTCGCAGCCTAATCACTAAGTACTAAGCCCCGAAATTACCGGGGCTTTTTCTTATGTAATATGCTGTCAGCATGAAAGCATCTCCTCAAGTTCACTCTATTTATATTGCTGCTCGAGCAGGCGAGATGATGGTGCAGCTTGCACAAGCTGAGATTATTGCTGGCGAAGGCATTGTGGGCGATCGCTACGCACTAGGTCTTGGTGCATTCTCTAAGACCAAGCTCAAGATACGCCATATTTCTCTCATTGCTCTCTCGGCCATAGAAAATGCTAATGTCCAATTACATACTAAACAGCAGACACCTTTTGGCGAGGGTGATACCCGAAGAAATCTGGTGATCAAAGGAATTTCTGAGGAGGAGTTAAATGGTCTCGTTGGACAGATTTTCTATTTAGGAGGTATCGCATTTAAAGGCACTGAATTGTGTGAGCCTTGTCAGAGACCGGCCAACTTGCTAAAAAGGCCCGACTTCATGCATGCTTTTGAGAATAGAGGTGGGCTCAGGGCAGAAGCGCTAGACTCTGGAACTATTAGCCATGGCGATTCGCTTACCTTCTCATCAGAACAAGAAAAATGATTACCTTTACCGAGCATGCAAGCATTAGTCCAGAACAGGCGATCGACCTCTATACCCGATCGACTCTCGGAGAGCGCCGCCCAATCGATAGCGTTGAAACCTTTGCAGCGATGCTTGCCAATGCCAATCTCACCATTTCCGCATGGGATGGTGAAAAACTCATTGGAATCAGTCGTAGCCTGACAGACTTTGCCTATGTGGCTTATTTGGCTGACCTTGCTGTAGATGAACATTACCAGCGACAGGGAATAGGAAAGCAGCTCATTGAAGAAACTAAAGAGCGCTTAAAGCCTAGCTGCATGATTGTGCTGCTTGCAGCTCCGAAGGCAAATGCCTACTATGAGCACCTGGGCTTTGAGCACAATCCACGTGCCTGGACCATGAGAAAATAATTCAACTGAATATCGCAATATGTCGACCACAAAACTCTGCCTCATCCGCCATGGTGAAACTACTTGGAATGCACAAAGACGCCTTCAAGGACATACCGATATTCCCCTCAATACCAAAGGCGTTCAGCAGGCTAGCCAAATGGCACAGGCTATAAAAAATACAAAGCTCTCATTCAATGCTTTATATACCAGCGATCTTAAAAGAGCCGTCGACACTGCAAATGCTATTGTTGAATTATTTGGCGTAAAGGCAAGGGTGGATAGCGCCCTACGAGAGCGCCATTTTGGCGCACTTCAAGGACTCATGATTCAAGAGGCGCCATTATTACAGCCAGCAATTTGGCAAGCTCATATTTCTCGCGACCTAGAACACGATCTCGATGGCGGTGAAAGTATTACGCAATTTGCATTACGCGTTCAAACTGTTTTAGACAAGATACAAGAGCAGCATTCAGGCCAAACGATTTTGCTTGTGAGTCATGGTGGTACCCTCGACATGGTGTATCGAATTGCTAGCAAGCAAGCCTTAAGGACTGAGCGGGTTGCCTCAGTGCCAAATGCTTCATTCAATTGGATTACCCATCAGGAAGGTGAGGGCTGGTCAGTTGAGAGATGGGCTGACACGCGTCATCTCGAAGATTCCGCCTTAGAAGGCGTAGACCTCTAAACAAAAAATCGCCCTTAGGTGACTTTTTGTTTTTTAAATAAGGTTTACTTTCTGATGTGAGCATGACGGGCGGCATCTTGTGACATGCCCTCACCCTTTGACTTATCTTCAAGCGCCTCTTTTTCTGCGGTAATTTCTTTACGGCGCTCTTTGCAAGAACCAGCGATCTCTTACAAAGCTTTACGAGCACTTGCTGCAGAGGCTTTGACTCCTTTTCCGTGAAACTTTTCATTTTCTGATTGGTACATCTCAAATGCAGCCATTAGCTTGTCATGATGGGACATATTTTTCCTTATAAATTATTGAAATAATCGACTTAAGAAACACCTTAACCCAATATATTGAAATTGCTTTAATTTATTGTGTCCAGCGATTAATAATGGCTTTTAACTTCTCTGGTCCGATCTCAGCAAGATATAGATTAAAGTCATCGCGCAACTTAGAGTCTTTTTTGAAGGCAAATCCGAGATTATCAAACCCAACAACTTGGTAGCTGCTGCTTACTGGGAGGTTTAAGGTTTTTTGATAATTAACCAGCATTACGTTATCAACAAATACCAAATCTACATTGCCATTTTGCAATGCAAGCAAGGCTTCGGTTGGCGAAGGATATAGTTTTACTTGCTCAACTGAGTAATAGCCTTTTGGCTGCAATACATTTTTTACATAATCATCAAATACACTTCCTGTTGGATAGGCAATTGTGTACTTACTGAGCTGTGATAAATCAGTTATTTTGATATTACGGTTTTTTAAACCTATCAACTGCCAGGTGCTAGTGAAGTATGGATTAGAAAAATCCATCACCTCTTTGCGCTTGTCTGTAATAGAGATTCCAGAGAATGCCACATCAGCTTGGCCACTAGTTACAGCGCCCAGCATGCCAAGCCAATCGTAAGCTGTTATCTTAAATGTACAACCTCGTGACTTACAGTAGCCTTCAAATATCTCTAAGTCTACGCCTAAGTATTTCCCATCTTTTTCAAACAGCATTGGGGGAATCGCGGGTGATATGGCAACCTTAATTAGGTTGGATGGTTCTTCTTTAGAGCATCCGCTAAGAAGAAGTAGGCCAAGTAACAGGGTTGTAAGGATACGTTCAAGTCTCATAGTATTTTCAAGTTTTATTTGATTGAACGATCTTATCAAGAATTGAATCTAACAATACCATCAGGGTATTACTTTTTAACTCTGCAGCTTTTCCGCATTTCGATTAGTGAAAAACCCAATAAAAAACCCGCATACACGGGGCTTTTTATCTGAAGCGATCTACCGATTACTTGGTGCGACTTTTTGTTGCCTTAGGAGTCTGGCCAAATTGACCCTGTGCGCTCTTCATTGCAGTTTCTACACTTTTTCTCAAAGTTTGCAAAAGCATCTTGAGTGCTTGAACGTACTTGGTCAAAGTTTTGCATTGCCGTATTGAATGTGGAGGTAAAGGAGCTGACATACGCCTCTGACCCTGCAGGCGCCTTTGATGTAGCAGCAGCTACAAAACTCTTTAGATCATCTTGTGATTGATTGATGGCAGCTTCTACAGCTTCAACTAACTCTTGGTTACCACGGCGCAGTACTGCAGCAACTTTTTTCTGGTACTCGGCAACTTCAGCGACGGCCTTTTGTACCTCTGGGCTTTGCAGAAGATCTAAGGCTGCTTTTGCATCTTTACCCTTCATTAGCTCGGCTGCTTTAGCTTGTGCATTTGCAACGGCTTGTTGTGCAGCCTGGTAATTGATTTCTGTTAACTCTTGAGCATTTTCAAGGGCAGTTTGGCCTAGTGCACGTGCACTTTCTGCGGTTTTAGTTTGGTTTTCTATAAATTGGTTTTTGAACATGATTTTTCCCATTAATTGGTTAATTGTTGCACTGCACCATATTAACGGCTTATTTTGGGCTTGGCAAGGAAATATTGCTGCAAAGCAACATTTTATTTCCTAAAGGGCAAATAAATCCGCCCCGAGAACAATTAAGCGGCTCTATTTTTTAAATAGTCAATCACCCAGACCGGATCGCTTTCGCTTGGAAAGATGGGGTAGTGAACAGCTTCGATCACGCCATCATTTGCAATCAGGGTGATGCGCTTTAATAGCGTCATTCCGGCAGCAACAAAGGTGGGCAAGCGCAAAGCTTCTTGAAATCGATAATCTTCATCACTTATTACTGAAAATGGCAAATGCAAACGATCCGCCATCTCTTGTTGATATTCCGTGGATTGAACGCTTAGACCCACAACATCCGCGCCAAGCGACCGAAGCTCTTGATAGTGATCCCTAAATGAGCAGCTTTGTGGGGTACATCCTCTTGCTCCCGGGATTTGATCCCATCCATCGGGCAAAGGAACATTGGGCTGACCTGTCATTGGGTAGCAGTAAATCACTAAACGACCCTTAATCTCGCTGAGATTCAGTAGGCCTTGAGCCGTTGTTACCAGGGAAAAAGCTGGCAAGCGCATACCCACCAAGTGATCTGCAGCCCCATCATCTTGAGGGATAGGTAAGTCGGCAGGTAATTGATTGAGATTTGTCATAAATGTAATCTTAGCTTACTAAGCCATGGCCTATCTACAAGTCTTTAGAGGCACTGATTTCTTCAATGATGCGAGCTCGGCCATTGACTCAAACTGTCGACGCAAGATATTTTTAATGAAGTATTCGATTACTACTGATGGCACTAAGGAATTTGGTTCAATTTGGGCATCGTACTTAAAGGTGGTGAAATCCTTCTCAAAAAAATAGCCGCCAACTTCCCTTGTAATACTTTGTGTCTCCGCTGAATTGCTCAAAAAGTAATGTTTTGTTGGGGATTTCTACATACTCAAACTCAGAGCGCATTTCAAATGGGATGAATAGAATTCTTTCCTCAAGCAAGCGAACGACCTTCACTTTATTGCCTGACCTAAACAGCACTTTTGAATCGACCACTCCAGGTAGATTTTTAGCGCTCTCATAGTCAGTAATGAATGCAAAGGCTTCACAAAGCGTGATCGGCACCTCATAACTTGCGTTCACCTGAAAGCGATCACCAGCTCTCGTAACAGAAACTTTTAAGTCATACGCACTTGATGACTCTTGCGCAAGGACAATGCCGCACGATGCAATTAGAACAATATAGAGGAGCTGCTTCATGCTGGGAGTTTAACGGTATCAAAGTGAGCTACTTACGAATGCCATCTAGTTTTTCACTTAAAGCCTCAACAGCCTTTGTTAAACCGAACAGCTCTTTTTCTTTCAACAATTCAATTTTTTGGTGCAAGAGTTCAATCTCTAGCTCTGCCTTCACGTTGACTTCAAAATCATTGCTGGCCTGTTGACGATCTATTTCTGAAAGTCGATTCTGACTCATCATGATTGCTGGAGCGGTATAGGCAGCCTGAAAAGATAGCATTAAATTTAGCAAAATAAATGGGTAGGGATCCCATGCATTTGTGTTGTTCATTGAGTTGTAAGCGATCCAAACAAAGATACATGCACTTTGAACTAGGATAAATTTCCATGAGCCTACCGTTTTTGCAACAACATCAGAAATTTTCTGGCCAGTCGTTAACCCTGGAGTGTAAGCTTGAATATGACTTGAGATGTTGCGAGGGAAGCCTTTGCGATGCTTTCGCCTATGCTCCCGAAGGGACTCTAGAATTTGTAGCTCTTCAGTGGTGGGTGCAGTAATGGTGGTCATAGTCCCTCGCTTTATCTGACTACTTTACGCTCATCGAGGAGACTGTAGATTCAGCATCCTGGAATGCTGAATCTACACCGCTTACCTTCATTCAAAGCTAAGTATTAAATGACTTCCAATACCTTGCTTAAGGAGTTGCCCTCATAATTTGGCATATCACCAATTTCTTCAAAAGGGTGACCTAGGCGATTAACCCAAAATACATCAAATCCATACCACTTAGCCGCTAGAGCATCCCAGGCGTTGCTCGATACAAAGAGAACTTCTTCCCTCTTTACAGGAAATGCTTTAAGTAAAAGTCCATATGCCTGAGGATCTGTTTTAAATTGGCGTACATCCTCAATGGTTACAACTTGATCTAGATAGGGCTTCAAGCCATTGCTATCCACTACAGTAGCGAGCATCTCTCTACTGCCGTTAGACAAGATAGCCGTAGATAAACCTTTTTCTTTAATAGTTTTTACAACCTTCAAGCTATCCTCAAAACCAGTGAGCTTGGCATATTGATCCATCAGTCGCTTTTCATATTCTGGCGTGAGATTCAAACTCATCCGCTTACAGATATAGCGCAAAGAACGAATGGTCAATTCCCAAAATGGCAGATAGTGCTTACTACCACCAGGATTGGGATCACTCATTGTTACTAGGCGCGTGTATTCAATTTGGCGATCTCGCCACATTAAAGCAAATGCCTCGCCATGCCCAGGGAATAATTCTTCTGCCAACTGGCTCATAGAGTAGACATCAAACAGCGTTCCATAAGCATCAAAGGCGATTAGCTTGTACATAATTTGTCCTATATTTTTTATTATGAATATCTATTGTTGTTTAAAAGGAGGTCTCTGAAGCAAAGCATTAAACCTGAAAATGAGAAAACCACCCGGAGGTGGTTTTTCTTTTTTTACTAATCTAAGGCTAGGGGCAATACTATTTAATCAGGCCGCATGCAATTCTTGGGCCTGAGTTGCCCGCTGGTTGTGATTTATAATCATCTGGATCACGATGCACAACAACAGATTTTCCTAAAATACCAGTTGGCCCATTATTCACAGTAAAGCCACTTAGCTTTGCAGAGTAAGTGGCATTACCATTGGCATCTGATTTGATGTTTGGCATATCTCCAGCATGATTGGCTCCACTTCCGGGCATTCCATGCGATTTTGTGTCTGGATTGAAGTGGCCACCTGCGCTAGTAGCATCAGGGGCAGAGCAATCTCCTTTTTCATGAACATGAAATCCTTGCTCAGCATTTGGCTTTAATCCAGTAAAGTTTCCGGTCACCAAAACATCATGCCCTTGCCATACAAAATTTACTGTGCCTTTTGTATTTGAGCCTGAGCGCGAATCTAAGCTAGCGGACGCTTTTTGACCGGTACCTTGCTCCATTGACTGGCAGGCTGTCAGCAACAAAACTGACGCGGCGCCAGCTAATAGAGAAATTTTTTTAATCATGGTTTGCCTCTTTTTGTTTATATAAACTCAGAATAGATCTTGTGGTGACACTCTTCAACTAAAACAAAAACCTTACTGGCAGTAGTCTTATTGACTTACTCTGCCCAAGGGTATGAATTCAAATGAAAAACCACCCGCAGGTGGCTGTTCATAGCGGCTCAGAACAAAGTCGGCTAGTGCCAGCTATGCTTGGACCTAAAACTTTTTTACATCTTGATAATGCGCCAAGCACCTTCTGAGCGACCATCACCAGTTTTATCGCCTGGCTTGACATCTTTTACATAGAAATACAAAGGCATGCCGTTAAACGCTAACTGCTTTTTGCCATCATCGCGGGTAATCACTGAATAAGCACCAGCAACAGCCGGGCTACCTTCCACCAATAGTGGTGGCCAATTGCTTGCGCACATACCATTACAAACTGACTTGCCTGAACCAACGACATCCTTGCTAAAGGTATACAAGGTCATACTATTATTACCAGCCAATACACCATCGTTTGCCTTAGTAAATGGCGCCAACGCTACTCCGGTCATTGATGCACAGGCTGCCAAAGTAGCTGTAGCCACCAATGCTATTAATACACTTTTTATACGGTCCATGCTTACTCCCTTTTGGTTGATAAGATACTTTAACCCTAATTTTGGTCTCTCGCTTTGAATCAGGCTGACTAGCAATTACATAGATAAAAACAAGCTAAAGGTGTTTATATTCAGAAATGGTTTTCGATAATCATTTCTGTCCTAGGAATAAATCCTGGTTTTGGCCAGGCTGGCTTTATCCCTTTGCCGATTACTAGCATGGCGGCAATATCATGGTCTTTTGGTAAACGAATCAACTCTGCAACCTTGTCAAAATCAAAGCCTACCATTGGGCAAGAGTCATAACCCATTGCTTTAGCAGAAAGCATCATTGTTTGAAGCATGATCCCCGCAGAACGCATTGCCTCATCTCTCTGCAATTGCTCTTTGCCAGAGTAGAAGGGATGAATCCAAGGCACCAATATATCTTGAGCTTCCTTGGGTGCATTTACCCAGTATCTCGCAGGATCCTTTTCCCAAGCCTTGATATCGACAGTGACTACAAACAGCAAAGATGCTTCGGTGACTTGAGCTTGATCGTGAGCAGCCTCTTTTAGCTTCGCCCTCAGAGCTTTATCAGTAACATTAACCAAACGCCAGTGCTGGATATTAAAAGATGATGGGGCCTGCATAGCTAACTCGAGTAGCTGCTCTGTCTCTTGCTGAGTCAATTGATGATTGGGGTCGAAAGACTTTATGGCTCTACGCTCGCGAATTGCGTCAAATGTATTCATAGTTTCCTTTATTGGTTAAACCGAAGCTACAGAGATTCTAGGCGCACCCCTTTGGTATTTTACGAATTATTATTACGCCAAGAACTCCATATCTTTTAACCATAAAATGGCGCATGATAGCTTAATCAATTGATAACGAGATTCATCTGAGAAGCAGGGGCACAAAATGAGTACAAAAATAGATATTGGCATTAGCGAAAAAGATCGAAAAGCAATTGCAAATGGGTTATCAGGCCTCTTGGCAGACAGTTACTCTTTATATTTGATGACCCACAATTTTCATTGGAATGTCAAGGGCCCGATGTTTAACACCCTTCACACCATGTTCATGGCTCAATACACAGAGCAATGGGCGGCACTTGATTTAATAGCAGAACGAATAAGGGCTCTTGGCGAGCCAGCACCAGGCACTTATAAAGAGTTTTCAAGATTAACCTCGATTAAAGAGATTGAGGGAACTCCCAAGGCAATCGATATGGTTAGGCATCTTGTAAAAGCTCAAGAAGCAACAGCAAAAACCGCTCGCAAACTATTTCCCTTGGTTGAAAAAGCCAATGACCAACCTACCGCTGATCTGCTCACCCAACGACAAGATATCCATGAGAAAACTGCTTGGATGCTGAGAAGCCTATTAGAGGAGTAAATCCCCTCAGCATTGCTCTAAATGACACCACTAACTCAGGGATGCCTAATTGATTTTCTTTTTAAATGACAGCTCGTGATGGGCGCATCCGAAACTAATGGCGCCTAGCCCTGCCAAGCTCTAAAAGAAAATAGCCCAATAAGTGGGCTATTGAGATTCTTGGTGGCTCGGGGTGGAATCGACCAGAGCCCGTGGAATTCACCATTCTAAATGCTAAACACCGTGGCCATTAATATAAGTTTCTAGAAACTTAATCTGACTACCTTGATTTTCAATAATACTTTTTACTAAATCTCCAACGGAAATCACTCCAACCACTTTAGATTCGTGTAGTACAGGCAAGTGTCTGATGTGCTTGTGAACCATGATAGCCATACACTCCTCTAATGAGTTAAGTGGCGTCACGGTAAGTGGTTTTGCTGTCATTATTTTTGAGACGGCCACTTGTTTTGGATTGTTATTAGGTAATAGCACTTTTATAGCGCAATCTCCCTGTGACACAATCCCCGCCAAAACTCCGTCATCGATAACTAAAATGGCTCTTACTCGATGCTCGCGCATGAGCAACAAGACATTTTCTACGGTATCAGATGATCTTACAGAAAAAATGGTGTTCGACTTTTTCTCAATAACTTGCTTTACTGTTGTCATAAGAGTCTACCTAATGAATTGAAGTTTAACCGTGATCGCTGCTTAATTATTTTTTATTCAAGTGTGATAATTATATTCTGAGGTGCCGCCATATTCAAAACACGATTATTAAGTTGACTTAAATAAAATGGCCCAATAAGTGGGCCATGGTGATTCTTGGTGGCCTGGGGCGGAATCGACTAGGCTCGAGGGTGCTTGAGTCTATCTTGTGACTGCTAAGGGTAATTCAATTACAAACTTAGCGCCACCACCATCAGCATCTTCAAAATGGATCGAACCGCTATATCTAGTGACAATATGCTTACAAAGCCATAGCCCTAGGCCCATTCCGGTCTGCTTGGTTGTACTCAAGAGCTCAAAAAGCTGGGATTTGAATTCAACAGGTACGCCACTTCCATTATCGGAAACTGTGAGCCGCACTAACTGTCCAGCCTTAATTGCTTCAATAGTGATACGACGCTGGAGCGTCCCAGCATTAGCCAAGGCCTGTGCCGCGTTGTTCACTAAGTTCAATATCACCTGCTCTATCTCTGCTGGATTAACCTTAATCACCAATCCATCGTCAACTCTTAGCTGAATTTGAATATTCTTAGACTTTAGCTCTGGCTTAACAATGTCTAATACTTTTGCTATCAAATCACCCAATTGAACCTCTTGAGCATTGGATTCACCTTCTGTAAATATTGACCTGAGGGATTTAACAATTGTAGCGGCTCTCTTGTTGTCGTGCTCTAGGGAATCTAAGATTTCTTTACCTAACGCTGGATTGAGCACCCCCTTTTCTAGCTTCATCTTGAGAAACTGAATATTAAGGCCTGAGGCTCCAAGGGGCTGATTGAGCTCATGAGCAATGGATGCCGATAGAGCGCCAGTAGCCGCAGTCTTATTCGCCTTCATCAGGCCATAGATGAGTCGCTCTTTTTCTTTTAAGAGCTCGGTAATTTTTTCATTTTCTTCTTTGGTACTCTTTAAGGCGTTGGTAATTTCATTTTCTTTTTTTATCTGCTTTTCTAAATAAAAACTGCCAAGAGCTACATAGATCAATATCGTACTACCGTATCCTAGCCATAAAAGAGTTAGGGCTAGAGTATCTTGAGCATATAAAAAGAAATTGATTTGGGTGCTTCCAATCAATACCCAAAGAGTTCTACAAGTTTCTCCAAGCAAAGTAAACGTTGTTAAAAAAATTAGCCACTTCACTACTATCGTTCGCTCTACTTTGTAATACTTTATCAACTCCCATATTTGCCACACCAAAAATAACTCTTGAGTAATTGTTATTAAGGCCACCCGATGCTTAAAGGTTTCTGGCATTACCCTCAAGTAGTTATAGAAAAAGAAAATAAATACTGGAATGAGCCATAAAAGTACAGTTTGAATTTTATTAAATGGGCGTTTACTCCAAGAGCGGTATAAAAATATGAGCAGAAAAACCGAAACAATAAATGTGGTATTTGCTATTGTGAGAAAAAACTTATGCGTCCACAAGGCAATGCCAAAGCTTAATGAGGATAGGGAGAATAAGCCTACGCTTAACGGCCAATAGATGCTTAATCCACTGGCCCCATTGGCTCGATATTGAAATAGGGCACTTAAGAACAGTCCTAGACCAATTAGCGAAAAAACAATAAAAAAGATTTGGTTGGCTATTTCCATAATCTAAATAGTACTAAAGATGATTAATAATGTCGCTTAAAACGACATCGCAAGCACTGGCCTTAGATGGGCGTCGCCTAAATGGGCGCAGGACCAGCGCAGGGATGTTTAATTAACGTGTCCTTTTAAAGGACAGTTCTGGTCAAAGGGGATGTGATTGGTAAAGGTGTAAACCATGTGGTCGGTACGTACCCTGAGAATTCTTGGTGGCCCGGGGCGGAATGGACTAGTGCCGAGGATGCCCTAATCTATGGGCGCTAATTCAGCTCCAACAGGTCTTTTGTATCGGTTATAAGACCACATATATTGATTTGGTTTGGATATTATTGACCCCTCAAAATAACGGTTCATTTCTGTACAGGCATCAACCAAGCAATCGGGAAAAGCTTCTGTCATTAGTCGACTTTTAATGATCCAACCCCTCCCCAGACCCAATCTTTCTGCCCCAACAAAAAGAATTGCTACATCAGCTTGACGTGCTAATTTGATTGGAAATGAAGTTGTGTAAGCATATTGATTAAAAAATTTAGCCCATACTCCATCGCCAACACTTGGAACCTGGTCTGCTAATAGCCCAACTACCTCACCCCTTAATAAGGCACGCTTAATTTGACGTACTCCACCAATGTTTGCCTCAACAAATGACATTTGAGAATGCTGGCGAGATTTAAGCATTAACTTATTCACCCACCCCTTTCGAGCAGGCCTATACATCACTGTCGCCCTTGTATGCTCGGCAAAAATACGAGGCACTATTTCAAACCCACCAAAATGTGAAGCAAGAATAATTACTCCCTTTCCATTTTTAGATAACTCAATAACTTGATCCAAGTTTTCTATGGTTGTTTTGGCGAGAGAAGATTTTGGATGTCTCCAAATCCATAGGGTGTCAGCAAACATCATTCCGGATTCAATTGCCGCCCTCCACGGGGTAAATTTGAACCCACAATAATTTGCGGCACTCTGGTGATTTTTATATAAGCGCGTCCGGTACCGAGAGGAGCACAAATAAATCAATAGTCCTATACAAGCCCCGGCCATCTGAATGGCCGCCAATGGCAGTGAGCTAAAGAACCTCAATATTAAATACAACATTGGCCATTTTACGCCCGACCAAAAGAAAATGCCCCGCACAAAGCAGGGCATTATTTAAATCTTGGTGGCCCGGGGCGGAATCGACCAGGGCCTCAGGAGACTCTCATCCTACCTCTAGACTACTTCCAGCTAAGGTTCAATTTCTTATGGGTAGCAGCACAATCTCTCAAATAGAGATTAATGAGGCTTTGATAAGGAATGCCTACTTCCTCTGATACAGACTTGAAGTAGCTCACTGAGGTCTCATCCAATCTGATGGTAATAGGCTTCTTGAGCATAGAAGCATATGGATTTTTACGGGCTTTTGAGAAATCATATTCTTTACGCATCTTCATCACCTTTAATAAGCTTTTGACTCTTTAGCAGTTGCCTTACGAGCCGAAATAATACGAACGACATTACCCTCGCTTCGATAACAATGGCAAACCAAAATCACACGAAGAGAATGGCTTACTCCCAGCAAGATAAATCTGTCTTCATCCTCTGAATGATCAGGATCAGAAATTAATTTGGCACTTTCATCATAAAACACAGATTTTGCTTCTTCAAATGAAATGCCGTGCTTTTTTAGATTAGCTGAAGCTTTTCTGGGTTCCCATTCAAATCGCAATGAAGTCATATGTACATTGTACATATATAAATTATAGAGGGCAAGTCCGCCCGACCAAAAGAAAATGCCCCGCACGAAGCAGGGCATTATTTGAGTTTGGTGGCCCGGGGCGGAATCGAACCAGGGCCTTAGGATGCCTGACTCTACTCCTAGACTGTCGTTTTAAACGACATGGCGTGAAGGGATAACAAAACCCCTACTTCTGCGGCAATAATTACCGGTTTAAACAGCCTGTATTGCCAGGGCAAAACAGCACAGTATTAAAAATAGCCATAAAGAATCGGTATTTGACATAAGCACCCCCTTGAGAAGATTTACTTACTTACACCCATGCATAAACTATGCCATTTTGGCTTGCCCTCTTTTCATAGCCGTCCTTTTAAAGGACATTTCAGTAAGGGCTTTCTAATCAGTTTTTCTTCTTAAAAGTGGCTTCAGTAATCGGTATATGGGTAATGACACAACATACGTCATCCAAGTGTTTGTAGGCAGACACCTTAACCTCGAACCATCTTTTATCTCCATTGCTGTGGCAAGGATACTTTGAAGTAAATATTTTCGAATGTTCCGCAATCACTGCACGAATAGCTCTAGCCACCTTATTTGCTTCTTCAGAGCCCGGTCCCATTGCTTTCTCACACACAGCTAGATAATTAACGCCTTCGCATCCTAGGCTTCCGCCCTTTAATTTGGGATAAAGCATAGCCGCAGATCGCCATGCACTATTAACCAAAATGATGATACCCTCTGCATTTAATACCGCCGTCAGAGGCGACACAAAGTTCAAAGCAGCTTGTGCCAAACCTTCTATTTTTCGTCGCCCATAGGCCTCTACTTTTGCCCTATCTTTTTGACTATCAATCGCTACATGAACGCTTGCTTTTTCGGTAACAGTCGTAGAGTAAATAAATGCTGCATCTAAATTAAGCCAGCTGATTAAAGTCTTTAATCTTGCTGTCTCTGGCATGGATTGGCCATTAATCCATTTTCTGGCCGATTCACGACTAATGGGCTTTGACTGAAAGTTACGTAGATTAAATTCAATCGCTAACTTACTGGCCGTAGGTATTTCCCCAAACCGATTAATCAGTCCCGCTCTAAAAGCCAAATGAAAACGCTCGATCACGAATTGGTTGATAGTAAAGGTTCCTTAGAGTGCTCTTTTGTCCGTTCAATATCATCTTCCTTTTCGGGCTCTATGTCAGATTAATTACATTTGCCAACTTGAACTTGGCAAGTGACAAACTATTCAGTTTATTTTATTCAGAATAATCATTAACAAAACAAGGTGGTAGAAATGGTCCAACTGACATACATCAATGCCATACAAAAACTAGAGGCAGGTGACTCATTCACCCTTCAAGATATGAAGAATCTATCTTATGCAGATCTCGATAAGCTATTTGAAGAAATCAAACATTGGAAGGTCTATGGCAATGTCGGCCAAAAAATTAATGAAGTAAAGCGATGGTAAAGGTCATACAAGAAAATAAAACTTACCTTGCTATCGATTTTAAGAATCAAGCGCTGCTTGATGGTTCGCCTGATAAAGCAGGGAATCTTTCGTCCATAGGCATTAAGTATGAGGGCAATTCTTTTGCTGAATTACCTATAGTCAAAGCCTATATCGATAACCGCTTACAAAAAATTCGTAATCAATTTAATGAATCTATTATTGCTACTGTCTTTATATTCATCGATACTACCGTTGAAAAAGCCCTAAGAAATACCGTTGAGATTACTATTCATCTTAAAGATAAGCAGCTTTACTCTGAGGATGAGGGCGAAGATCTTTATTCCACCATCAACTCTGCAATTGAAAAAATATGGAAAGCACTTAACCCGTCTACCAAATAAATTTTAGTGAGTCATCCAATTGGTAGTTGATAGACTGTTCGTATTCTCTAAGGCTTAATTTTGGTTGAAGCTTGGCTACCAATAGCGTGTTTGCCTCTTTCCAACCTGCAGTTAATTGCTCCATGGCTTTGGCTCTTTTATTAAGCCTTAGGTTCTCGAGCGTGAGCTCCTCTATACGCTGCTCTTCAGGTTCATATCTTTTGTCCATGACTAGACTCCCAACCTTTTACAGAAGTTCAGTCTATCCCTCTTCTAGTCAAAATAGCTCATTTTAGATATAAAGCTAATAATTAGTACTAAAAAGCAACACTAGGTATTGTTTCGTATTACATGGGTTTTGTCGTTTTAAACGACATTACAATCATCGACCCTAGATGAGCGTCGCTTAAATCGACTGACACAGGGATGACAAATCCCCAATAGATAAAGTGTCCTTTTAAAGGACGATTCAATATGGGGATATCCAGAGGAAATGGTGCCAAACCGCGGCTGACCCTCAAGTTTTTATATCTGACTGGCATCTTTATAAATGTTCTGATGGCTTTTATCTATGAGCTGAAAGTAGCTATCCATAAATTGATGATGTTGCTCAACCACAGCGTTATAGATCATGAGATTCGTTTGGCCAAATGCTTGACTGGCAATAACCACTGCACCCATTAATTCTTTGGGTTTAGTATGATCGATTGCATCAACGACCTTATCAGTAACCCGCTCATTAGCATCTTGCATTAACTCAATTAATTGCTCATGCAATTTTTTATGATTTTCAAAGGAATTACTTGTTACAGCCCAAACAGGCATCATCAAACTATAAAATCCTTCTATTGTTTTCATAGGATTCGTTTGACCTGTTGATTGTTCAGGTCTGCCAAAGTGGTTTAAGGTCATGATTAGTCTCCTGATGTGGTTACTTGTGAAGATGTCACCGTCACCTCATGGTGCTGGTCTGCATCTTGAATAAATTGGGTAATCATTGGCGCGATAGTGCGGCGAAATACTCCGCCATTAAAGGTTCCGTAATGCCCTACCCCTTTAATCAACTCGTAACGCTTATGTCTTTCGGGTAGATTTGGCGTGAGATCAAATGCCGCCTTCGTTTGACCTACACCACAAATATCGTCCTCTTCACCTTCTACGACCATCAAATAGCTTTTACGAATGTGTTTTGTATCCACCGGATGCCAACGGCTCATCATCTTTCCTTGTGGCAAGGAGTGGTCTTGAAAGACTTCTTTAATCGTTTGCAGGTAAAACTCTTCTGTTAAATCCATCACGGAGAGATATTCATCATAGAAAGCTTTGCGTCGATGGGCCTCTTCTTGGTTTCCCTTTACCAATGCCTCATGCATCGCATCAATTGACATGGCATGACGATCTGAATTCATGGCCATAAAACTATTAAGCTGTAAAAACCCTGGATAGACCCTTCTGCCCATACCTAAAAAGGGTGGTGGCACAGGTTGAATCAAATTTTTCTCGAACCACTCTAGGTCATGTGATTTAGCAAACTCATTCACCTTGGTTGGATTTACTCTGGTATCAATAGGTCCAGCAATTAGCGTAATTGAGCATGGCTGACAGCGGTCACCCCAATCAGACATGATGGCTGTTGTTGCTAGGGCCGCTACGGTAGGCTGGCACACAGCTAAAACATGCGTCTTGGGGCCTAAAAAATGTAAGAAATCAATTAAATAGTCTATGAAATCATTTAAATTAAAACGATCTTGGTTGGTGGGGATATTCTTACAATCTAACCAATCGGTAATGTAAACATCGTGCTCGGGTAGCATCGCTTCAACAGTCCCTCGTAAAAGGGTGGCAAAGTGCCCTGAATAAGGAGCAACAATTAATAACTTTGGTTGATGTAACTTTGTCACTACTTTTTTGAAATGCACTAATTGACAATAAGTTCGTTTCAGAACTATTTGATCTTCAACCTCTACTGCCTCTCCATTTACTTGAGTCTCATGAATATCCCACTCAGGTTTTAGATGGGCTCCCGACAACTGTTCTATGACATCTAGCCAAGCCAAATTGGATTTATGCAGTTCAGTATTAAGAAATGGATTTATAGGACTATTTAATGTAGCTCGAACAATCCTAAGGGATTGACGCATTGGTCGAATACTTGAAGCAATCGTGTTTTGCAAAAGGTATAGCATACCCACCCCTTAACCAAGAGTTTGAACCTTAATACTTATCCTGAGATATGACAACTTGATTACAAGTTGTTAAATGTCGTTTAAAACGACATCACCAACACCGACCATGGATTAGCGTCACTTAAATAGACGGTTAACCAACGCAAGAATAACAATCATCTGATTTGCCTTTAGAGACCCTACTCATGTGACCACTCATAGTCAATATCGATAATCTCTAAAACATAGCCATATTTGTCTAGGCAAAGCTGATTCCAAGCAATCACGAAGTCTTTGATATTGATATCACAATGGTAACGATTTAACAAATGAATCAAGCTATGGTCCTTTATTTCCACTTGTCCGTTAGTGGTCTTTACGGTCACTGCTTTGGCATGCTTAAAACTCATCCTGACCTCCGATAGATTTATATTGTCAATACCTAGAGGGAGAAGTGGGTGCCATCACATAGCGGCGCATTAGCTGATTGCTTGCAACCACAAAAATACACCGTCATATTTTCTGTAGCAACAAATTCCAAAGGCATCATTTCGGTTCTTTGATGCGAGCCATCACAAAACGGTTGGCTTTCACTTAAGCCACAGGTGCACCAATAATAAGTCTGGTCTTTGATAACTTCTACAGGATATGGCTCGTTCTTGGCAGTTTTTATTTCCATAGCAATCCCTCCGGCATTTAACTCACCTAGATTTAATTTAATCTCTATCGCCCCTATTAGCAATTGTTAACAATAAATTCATTTAAAAAGTGAGCAATTACTCATTACATTGAATTCTTTGGATGCAATGCAATAGATTTTCACCAGATAAAAAACTTAAAAATTTATTAGACAGCTCCTTCATTTTGGAGCAGACTAAATTTCTGCTGATGAGTTGTTTGGTCACCCCATGGTCCTGTTTCGATACAGCGTGACCTAAGCAATTTATTGGCAACCAAATTAAGTTTTTGAATTGGAGAGCGCAATGAATACAAGGCAACTAGAGATCGAAGAAGACAGTCTTCCAGAGAAGTTTTTTGAACTCCAAAGCAATGAATTGGTGCAAGAGCGATTAATCTGGCAACACTTAACCAAGCGAAAAATTAATGAAATGAACCATATTCCAGATGAAGACTATGCAGACTGGGGTGATGATTAAATCGTTTGATATGAAGCTATTGGTCTATCGTTATCGGTATGGGAGTGATCAAGCGGCTAACCACGCTCATATGCCCCCTTACTATGCAACTTTAGAATATATCGAGCATTTAATAGGTGCTAACGCTATTAAAGATCAAAGTATAGAAGTCGATGAGTCAGACTTAGATAGCCTAGGTCGAATCGCCATTGACGAAAAAGTTAATAGCCGACCGCATACAGATTAATGCGGCTAAAAATCCTACTTAAGCGGCAAAAAGTACCAGTCTAATTTGCCTGTATCGCTAGAGCAAAACAGCACAGTATTAAAAATAGCCATAAAGAATCGGTATTTGACATAAGCGCTCCTCTAAAAGATTGACTCATTTATTACTGTGCATAATCTGTGCCATTTTGAATCCTAAAACTCGCCACTGTTACAGGCCATTTTTATCCCGATAGTCTTTGACCATTTTGTTGGTGACATTAGAGGGATAGCAAAGAAGAGCGAGCCTGCCGGTTTTTGAATAGGCACTATTAAGGCCGCACTGACCACCGCTGGGCGATTTACTGTAGGGGCATGGGCAGGACTTTCCATAATCTTGGATCGACTGTTGGATCAAGGTCGTTTTGATTTCTCTATCTGAGATCCTGTCATCAGCCATAGACCATGTTGCGCCCAATATAAAGGTCATAAATATCAGAAATTTCATAGGATCCTCCTGAGTTTTTACTCTTCTGTGAATTAAGCTATATAAACATTTAAATTGGTCGTTTTAAACGACACGCCAAGCACTGACCCTAGGTAAGCGTCGCTTAAATGGACGCAGGACCAGCACAAAGATGTTTAATTGTTCCGTCCTTTTAAAGGACAGTTCTTGAAATATTTAATTCATTGGAAGTGATTATCTAGCCAACTTTTTAGTAAGCCCAAAGTCGATTACATCCGAACTGTTGATTTGAGCCTCATCTAAACCCTCACAAGACAACAATCCATTAACCCTAGCATCCGGATGAATATCTAAAGTTTTATAGCGAATATTTCCCTCAATGACTGCGGTGGGATAAACCGTCATTTTTTCGGTAACAGTGATTGATCCTTTTACTGTGCCAGCAACAATTAAATTGGTGTAGTTCAGATCACCTGTTAATACTCCAAGCTTATCGATATAAAGCGTAGCATGACTATCAACTGCTTCAGCAATATCTCCAATTAGGCGACCAGCTAAACAGACATTGCCATTGCCCTCAAGGTTGCCATGAACCTTAGAGCCCACACCGATCTCATTGGTAAAGGTAAGGTGATGATTGGTTGATTTATAAGATTCAAACATCTATGTCTCCTGCTTACGATCACAATCTAAATGCAACTATATGCCAGATTGAAGACTATTTAAAATATATGGGGGGGTTGTTTTGGTGCAGAAAATAGTAAAGTAAGCGAACACTTAGCTTGGTAAGGTCTTTGTTTCTAGATAGTCAGACTCTTCTAAATTTAAATACTTCCCAACTCTTTTGGCCGCGTGTATCTTAATTACCATTGTGTAGAAGGTAAAAAAGGTGTCTGACTCTTCTAACTCTTTGATATGCCACTTTCTGAGACAGACAACCTCTGCAAGTTCTTCATAGCTTAAGCCCCGCTCCTCACGGGCAGTTCTTAATACCCCTCCTATGATGCGTTGATCTATATTCAGTTTTTTCTTTCGCATTATTTATTACTAAGGCTGTAATTTACTTATGCTATGTTCTTTTTGTGAATCATTTATTACCTAGGAACAAATTTAGTGTTTTTTAAAGACTCCTCCCCCATTCAACCAACAGAAACAGAAAATAAGCTGTTACAAAACATCCCTATGGCTACATCACCAATCACTCAAAATCAAGCCTCCTTTAACAGCAATGACTTAGCCGTTGGAGAAGGCGTGGTGCTAAACGGCACCCTGGAAGTTCCGAATATGGCTTTGGTCTCAGGAGTCATTAATGGAGATTTAAAAGTTCGATCATTAATTGTCGGAAGCACAGGCAAAATTGAGGGCAAGATCGATTGCCAGATAGCGGATATTGCCGGTCATGTAAAGGATGATCTTCGCGTTCATGAATTACTCGTTGTTAGAGCAAGCTCGACCATTTCTGGCAATATCTTTTATAAAGATATTGATATTGAAAGAGGCGCCAAAATTACTGGTCAACTATCTATGTTGTAAGTTTTGTCGTTTTAAACGACACGCCAAGCGCAGAGCCTAGATCAGCGTCGCTTAAATCGACACTTGACCAACGTAGGGATGACAAATCCCCAATAGATAAAGCGTCTTTTTAAAGAACGCTTCTAGTCGAGGGGGAAGTTGGAAGACTTGGGGAAATGGTGCCAGATCGCGGCCTACACTAGAGATTCTATGAGCCACTTCCGGTGTTCGGAGAATTCTTGGTGGCCCGGGGCGGAATCGAACCACCGACACAAGGATTTTCAACCCGTTCAGCTAGACCGATTTCGCTTTTCAATCATCTGGTTCTCCCACCATGTGAAAACTTTGTTCACAAAATCAACATGCCCTTTCTATGGGATTGATTTGAAAGAAGTATTTGACCGACACAAGGAGTGCGGCAGTTAATGCGTCAGTCATGAGGCTTGACTGGCGCGGGGATGGAACATCCTTGGAGTGCTCGCCACCGCTACATGAAGTGTCTTTTTAATAGACCAGCAAAGAAAATACTTGATCCTAGAATCTCCAACCTAATGAGATGCCATAACTGTTGATATTGACCTTATCACTAGAGCCATCACCCCAGTCAACGCTTTTATAGTTTTGCTGAGAAACCTCAACCCTTGTAAACAGATTCTTAGTAATCAAGTATTCAGCGCCAATACCGTAGCTCGGTCCATTCATCCACTGGTAGTAGCCAGGCGAAGAATATTTTGACCATGACCATCCTAGCTTGGCATATGCCATGAGTTTTTCAGTTATCGCATAGCCCACTTTTCCACCCGCCTCTATTGGTCTATGAGCATCAGGGTCTGTGCCAGTAGTATCAGTTGTGCCTAAGTCGTAATTACCATAAACACCTACTAACCAACTATCTGAAATTGCTTTGTTAGCATCAGCAGTTATAGAGGGTATACCACTTCTAGAGGTAATAGAGCCACCAGGAGTGGACTTATCAGTAATTGAATTTAAAGCGTAGTCAATAGATAAGCCAAATCCTTCAAAATTTTGTGATTGCGCAAAGGCCGCAGGACTCAGTAATACCAATAATAAAATAACTATTTTTTTCAAAACCACTCCTTAAATTCTTTTTTAAATATTACTTGTAATCGAACTTCATTTGCTCAGAAATCAAAATATCTTTACTGGTAAGCTCACAAAGTCCCGCGTACTTTGCTAATGGAGTGGACTCACTCATTCCCTCTTCAATCAATCTTTGATTATCAAAAGCAAGTTCAAGGGTTGAAAAGTTTCCATAAGTTTTAATTGCTTTAGCCACAAGGCGTCGATTACATTCGCCAAGAAGTGTTTTAAATTGATTCTTCATGAGAAGTATCTGCTCATATGATTTTTGTTTATAACCCTCTATCTTTGACCTGCCTGTAGCTTTAGCAATATCTTCATCAATTTCAGCAAAACTAGAAGAGCATTTCTCCCCAGCTGAGATATGGTACGAGTCATATTTTAGCTTTGGTTTAGTTAAAAGCAAATAAAGGGCATCGGCACAATAATCTACTGGAACTACATCAATCCTTTGTTCTAAGGTGCAAGGGAATGCTTTTAGTGCCAACGCCATTCTAAAAACCCAAAAGATACTTCCCGATGGCTTACAACCTAACTTGGTGTGCCCAACAACAATTGACGGTCTCGCTATTATCAAAGGCAAGTTTGGCAACTCTTCCTTTAGGCGTTGCTCAACTTCATATTTGCTATGCGTGTACTCTAAAAAATGCTGTGTGTTTTTACCGCGGTTATAGCCCTCGGGAACGGGATTTGGTGAATCCAAGCCACAAGCCATTGCGGTACCAATGTGAAGAAATCTTTTTAACTTACACCGATGACTTAGGCCATGGGCCATATTTAAAACCCCATCTACATTCGTAGGCCAAATAGAGGGGTTGTTACCAAAAGATGCCACTGCGGCAGAGCTCACCACATTTTCAATGTAGCTCAGGCGTGGGTCATCAATCCAGCGATTCACAACATTTAAATCACCGCACAGAATCTGCTCTAGCCTAAGTTTTAATAACTGATCCGTTTTAATGCCATGATTTCTGAGTGTATCAACCAACCTCACCAAGCCCTCTTCAGGTTTTGATGAGCGAATTAAAAAAATTACGTCTTCAACTTCACCACAAGCAAGGAGCTTGGCTACCAAAGCTCCGCCAATAAATCCATTTGCTCCTGTAATCAGTATTTTGGGTTGGAAAATCATTAGTGCGACCATCTAGTAGAGTCGATTGATTATAATGAGTAACTCAAAAATTGTTTTAAACGACATGACCGACACAGGGATGACAAATCCCCAATAGATAAAGTGTCCTTTTAAAGGACGATTCAATATGGGGATATCCAGAGGAAATGGTGCCAGACCGCGGCTAACACTAGAGATTCTATGGACCAACTCTAATGTTTTGAGAATTCTTGGTGGCCCGGGGCGGAATCGACCAGCACCTGAGGATATCTAGACATAAAAACTGTCGTTTAAATAGATATTTTTAATATTAGGGGCTTGTGATTGCATTTTATACAACCTTGGATTCTAGAAAACAATTATCCTAAGACCATGAAAAAATATTTGTCCTCCTTAAGCATATCCTTGATCTGGTTTGGAATTCCTATGGTAGGCCATGCCCAACCTGATGGAGTCGCACAAAATGATGCTATTAAGGCTACGGTTAGTGTTACGGGAATAAACCAATTTAATACCAGCCTAAATACGGGTGGGAATTTTGGGTTGTCTAGTGCTGGCGCCTCGCTCAATTTGCTGAAACCCATTTCAGCGGCAACTTCAATTGGTGTCTCTGTTCGCTATGACAGCCAGTTTTGGAACTGGAGCAATATGAATAGCTACGGCTATAGTGGGAAGAGTCCATGGACGACGATTAGCACTCCAGCACTGGGCCTCAGCTATTCTCACAAACTCGACTCTGATTGGAGGCTAAACTTTATTCCCACAATAGAGTCTTCTGCGGAGACTGGCGCCAATCTAAATAACTCCCTTACTTATGGCGCTATTTTTAATGGCTCAAAAGAACTCTCGCCCACCTTAAATCTTGGCCTGGGTACTGGCGTCTATCGCCAGATTGATGCGAACCGACTATTTCCATTTATTGTGATTGATTGGAAGATCTCTGATCGCTGGAATCTAAATAATCCATTCCCAGGTGGTCCAGCGGGTGGCGCAGGTCTGGAGCTAACCTATAAGGTTACTAGTGACTTTAAAGTGTCGGGCGGTGCAGCCTATAGAAGCTATCGCTTTCGCCTAAATGACTCAGGCCCTTACGCTGGTGGCGTTGGTCAAAACAAGTTCATTCCCGTATTTGCCAAGTTTTCCTATGCGATTGATAGAACCACAGCCCTAGATCTTTACGCCCTTGCAAATATGGGAGGAAGTGTGACTGCCACTAACACCAATGGCAATACTGCCTTTAGCACCAATTACAGAACCGCTCCCGCAGTCGCTTTAAACCTCGTTAAGCGTTTTTGATTTCAGCGCCAAAGTTGTCGTTTTAAACGACATCGACTGACGCAGGGATGTTTAATTGATTCGTCCCTTTAAAGGACAGTTCATGATGGGGATATCCGAGACTAATGGCGCCTAATCCTGCGAGCCCACAAAAGAAAATAGCCCAACAAGTGGGCTATTGAGATTCTTGGTGGCCCGGGGCGGAATCGAACCACCGACACAAGGATTTTCAATCCTCTGCTCTACCGACTGAGCTACCAGGCCAAGAGTTGGGAATTATAAATGAAAGTGTGTTCCCGCCGGAAAATCGGGCTAATTCCACTTAAGTCTTGGATAAATACTAATATTACGCGGCCGGGAGCTCTTGCTTCAAGGCCTAGCTGGTAGTGACTGTCAACTTAGCTCTAGCGGCATGTATTTTTCTATAGCTGTCGATCAAGCGGTGATGCCTATCAAGGCCCTCCAGCTTCATGCTTGTAGGGGTCAAGCCATAGAAGCGGGTAGTTCCATCTACGGACCCCACTACAGCATCCATTCTCTCGTTACCAAACATTCTTCGTAAATTGACTATGTAATTATCAAGCTCTAAGTCATCATCTAGCGCTATCTCTAATACTGCATTTAAAGCCTGATAAAACAATTTACGCTCGACTGTATTGTCGTTGTACTGAAGGAAAGCGCCAACGAGCTCATGAGCCTCATCAATTTGCCTCAAAGCAAGATGAATAAGTAGCTTTAACTCCAACACTGTGAGCTGACCCGAGGGTGTATTTTCATCAAACTCGATACCGATTAGCGTGGCGATGTCACCGTGCTCATCTAGCTCATTATTTTCTAAACGCTCAAGTAGTGAGCTTAGACTTTCGTCATCTAAATTCGATATATTTAAAATATCGGGGCGAAATAGCAATGCTTTATTCGTGTTGTTCCAAACTAAATCCTCAATTGGGTAAACCTCGGAGTAGCCTGGCACTAAGATTCGACATGCTATTGCCCCTAGCTGGTCATACACCGCAAGGTAAGCTTCTTTGCCAATAGATTTAAGAATGCCGAACAAGGTTTCTGCCTCTTCTTCATTCGAGTTTTCACCTTTGCCGGAGAAGTCCCATTCAACAAACTCATAGTCTGATCTTTTACTAAAGAAACGCCAAGAGACGATGCCGCTTGAATCAATAAAATGCTCAACAAAATTATTTGGCTCAGCAACTGCTTCACTTATAAAAGTAGGCGGGGGTAAATCATTGAGGCCCTCTAGGCTACGCCCCTGAAGTAGCTCAGTCAAACTCCGCTCCAATGCCACCTCTAAACTGGGATGTGCGCCGAACGAAGCAAATACGCCACCTGTTCTTGGGTTCATCAAGGTAACGCACATGACTGGATATACGCCACCCAGTGAAGCGTCCTTTACCAATACTGGAAAGCCCTGCTCCTCAAGGCCCTGAATGCCTGCCAAGATACCGGGGTACTTTGCAAGCACCTCCTGCGGAACATCCGGCAAGGAAATCTCACGCTCAAGGATTTCACGTTTAACTGCTCGCTCAAATATCTCAGATAAGCACTGCACTTGGGCTTCAGCCAGCGTATTGCCAGCGCTCATACCATTACTGACATAGAGGTTTTCAATCAGGTTCGATGGAAAATACACAGTCTCACCATCTGACTGGCGTATAAAAGGCAAGGAACAAATCCCGCGCTCGCCATTACCAGAATTGGTATCAATTAAATGTGAGCCACGTAACTCGCCATCAGCGTTAAAAATTCCGAGGCAATACTCATCCAGTATTTCTTTGGGTAAGGCATCTTTAGGGCCCTGCTTAAACCAGCGCTCATTCGGGTAGTGAACAAAAGCACTATTAGCGATCTCTTCGCCCCAGAATGCACCTGCATAGAAATGGTTATTGCTCAGTCGCTCGATATACTCGCCTAAGGCTGAAGCAAGGGCGCTTTCTTTTGTAGAGCCTTTGCCATTGGTAAAGCACATTGGTGAGTGAGCATCGCGAATATGCAAAGACCATACATTCGGAATTAAATTGCGCCATGAGGCGATTTCAATCTTCATTCCCAGATTGGCCAACACGCCAGACATATTGGCAATAGTTTGTTCTAGCGGTAAATCCTTGCCGGCAATATAAGTGCTCAAGTTTGGATCTGGCTTTAAAGCCAATAAAGTTTGCGCATCTGCACCTAGGTTTTTAACTACTTCAATGACAAACTCTGGGCCTGCTTGCACTACCTTCTTCACGGTGCAGCGCTCGATGGAGCGCACAATGCCCTGACGATCGTTGGCAGAAATATCTTCTGGCAGTTCAACCTGAATTTTGAAAATCTGTTGGTAACGATTTTCTGGGTCGACAATATTATTTTGAGAAAGACGAATGTGCTCAGTTGAGATATTGCGCGTATCGCAATACAGCTTTACAAAATAAGCGGCACACAAGGCTGACGAAGCTAAGAAATAATCAAAAGGCCCCGGAGCTGAACCGTCACCTTTGTAACGGATGGGCTGATCAGCAATTACCGTAAAGTCATCGAACTTGGCTTCAAGGCGTAGCTTATCGAGAAAATTAACCTTTATTTCCATGGGAATAATTCCGAAATGATATGGGCGCTATTATCCGTCGCAACGCTGATGCCGTGTGCTGTATCAACAGCCTCTAGATCATTCGCGGCAATGATGGGTAAAGCGCCTTATTGTTCAGTTTTATTGCGCGAGGTGTCGATTCCCAAAGCTTTTAGCTTGCGATATAGGTGGGTACGCTCTAGGCCAGTGTATTCAGAAATTTTGGTCATGCTGCCACCCATGATGATCATTTGATGCTCGAAGTACGCTTTTTCGAATAAGTCCCTGGCTTCGCGAAGCGGCAAATCAAAATAGGTTTTTGCAATCCCGCTGATGTACTCACCACTCTGAACTTGAGAGGCCTGTTCGCTGACCACTGCTTTTGTACTTGGGCTTGATGAAAGCGCCACTGACACTTTTTCTTCGGCGGACTCAACATACTTAGGCGAGCTTTCTAAGGCCTTGCTAACCGTCTTAAGTAACTTTTGGAGTGCAATTGGCTTTTCTAAGAAATTGAGTGCGCCTATACGAGTGGCTTCAACAGCTGTATCAATCGTGGCATGTCCTGACATCATCACTACAGGCATAGTGAGCTGCCCAGTCTTAGACCACTCTTTCAATAAACTAATTCCATCGACATCTGGCATCCAAATATCAAGCAAGACAAGGTCTGGGCGCATTTGTTCACGAATTTTACGAGCCTGCATAGCGCTCTCAGCCGCATACACGGTGTGGCCCTCATCCGTCAGAATCTCATTGAGAAGCTCACGAATCCCCATCTCATCGTCGACTACCAGAATACTTGCCATTCTTATGCTGCCTCTTTTGCCAGATTCATAAACAATATTGATACTTTTGCACCGATTACCTCATCCGCCTGCATGCGGTTGCGGATTTCGATTTTGGCTCCGTGATCATCTACTATTTTCTTCACTACCGCCAATCCCAATCCAGTGCCCTTACTCTTCGTTGTTACATAGGGCTCAAAGGCTCTTGCCAATATCTTAGCTGGAAAACCTGAGCCGCTATCACTTATTGTTAAACGCACTGCATTTTGTGGCACACCATTCAATTCGCCATAAGGCACTAATTCTGTTTTTACTTCAACCGGCTCAGATTGATGAGCGCCCTCAAGAGTAGCATCTTGGGCATTTTGCAAAAGATTATGAATAATTTGTCTGAGTTGCGTTGGGTCGCCCATAATATTTGGGGTGCGTGGGTCCAGCTGGGTCTTTATGGGGCTTCCTTCATACAAACCCAGAATCTCTTGTGTCAAAGTGTTGATCGAAACAGGCTTCAGTTGCGGGCTTGGCGTCTTGGCAAAGTCCCTGAAATCATTCACCATTTGTTTCATGGCCTGTACCTGCCCAATGATGGTTTCCGTACTGCGATTCATCATCTCCTCCTGCTCAGGGCTCAACTTGCCGGCCAACTTATGCTGCAACCTCTCTGCTGAGAGCTGTATTGGGGTTAATGGATTCTTAATCTCATGGGCTAAACGTCTAGCCACCTCACTCCAAGCAATCGAGCGCTGTGCACTCACTACGTCAGTGATGTCATCAAACACCACCATACGCAGATCTGGGGTCAATTCAGTGCCACGAATAAACAAAGTAACGCCAAGTTCGTTTTCAAACTCGTTCGTACTATGAAGCTGAATCTGCTTTTGCCATACTGGCGCTGATGTATCTTTATCTTTTGCTGTTTGATCACCTTCTACGCCGACAGCCAGCTTCATGGTGGCAAACCCCTCTTTAATGGCTTGATCAAACTCGATAAGGCTGGGGCTATCACTCAATGGGCGCCCATCCATTTGTGTTAAATCTTGTCCAAAGATACGATCAGCTCCAGCATTACTAGAAACCATATTGAAATTCTTATCGAAGATGCAAACGCCGGCAGTTAAGTTACCCAATACTGTTTCCAAAAATGATTTAGACTCTTGTAGGGAAGTTCTGGTGTCGGCAAGCTGACGGGTCATCACATTAAATTGGCGCGTCAACATTCCTAGCTCGTCACCCGTATCTAACTCGGGCTTGGGTGATAAATCGCCCTGAGCCACAGCCTGCGTTCCTTTTAAAAGCATCAGTAGGGGCCGAGCCAGCTGACGACCCAGAATTAAGGCCAAAGTAACAGCAACAAATAAGGCAAAGAACAGGGTTAAGGTCAAGGTACCCACAAACATTTTTCGCAAACCGGTCCGGCCCAATGACTTCTCTTGATAGTCGCTATAGGCTGACTCAACCGCAACAATATTCTTAGCTAACGGCCCAGGAATGAATCGCACTAACTGCAAAAAATATTTATCTTCTATATCTTTGCCAGAGGCCTGTTTTTTACGAATAATCGGCACAATCGCTCTGACTCGATAACCGCGCTGGCCACCATCCACCTCAATTTGATCTATAAAAGTGGCACCCTTCTTTTTAAAAGCGTCTGCAATCACCTCGGAGCCGGGTGCAGGAAAATATTTATTAGGCCGTGACTCGCTTGTCAATATTAGACTACGCCCAATGTTAAATAGGCTTACCTCTTGAATACCAAATTGGTTGCGAGCCCTCATCACTATAGCTGCAACCTGCTCTGAGCTAGTGCCTGAGGGAACTGCGACGATTTGCTCGGCAATATAGTTTCCCTCGGCCAGAATTTCTTCTTGGGCAACCCGTAAGGTAACGCGCCCTAATTCAAGGCCGGCATCCAGTGCGGACTCTACTTGAACATCGAACCAGGTTTCAATACTGCGGGATACGAACTGAAGAGAAACTCCATACAAAATTAATCCCGGGACAACACCAACTAATGCAAAAATCATTGCCAACTTTGCGACTAAGCGGGTTCCAAAGCGACCCTTACGCCAACGAATCGCAATCACAATCACCAGGGTCAAAATGACCAATGTCAGACAGATTCCAACCACCACATTGGCTGCATAAAGCCAAATAAAGTAATTATCGAAAAACTCGGTATTGGACGTTGCAATTGATAAAAGTGCCAACAATAAAAGCGCAAAGGCGCCAATCAACACCATGGCCATGGGCAACGCACGCCTTTTCCAGTCATCTTTCTCAAACGCATTTGACCCAATGAAGTCTAAAGATATCTTCATCGTTTAATCAAGTTAGGGCCATTTGGTGAAAACGGAAAGCGCACCCAGTCGCTTGAGATATTCCAATCGCGATTGTTGAGCGCATTTACCTGAAATGGCTTGGGCAGCTTACTTAAGTCTAAGCTCATTCTTAACGCTGCAGTGTAAGACTTACTCGAATCAATTTGACTGCCATCAATTACACGCCAACCCCCAATACTTCCCACGGCTTGCAAAGCCTCAAATATCGTGTTCGCGGAAAAGGTAAAGCCTTCGGAAGCAATGCGGTATTGCTGAGTCATTGGCTGATAAGAGAGGCGTATTGATCGCTGAGCAAGCGCAGGCCTTTCATCAAACCAATACCAACGCGACCGCGTTAAATCAAACTCAGTTTGGAAATACAAAACAATGCCTTTTTGAACAGCATCTTCTAAGCCCGGGGTTAGCTCAATCTTAAATGTGGCACTCAGAAGCCAATCGTTATCCACCCGCTCCAGATCGGCGGTTTTAAGCTTAATTCCCTCTGCACTTGCCGCGACAGAAAATAGGCTCAGAGCCATCAAAACACAAAGGGTGAATTGTTTAATGCCTTGGCTCATGGCCCATTTTTCTTAAACAAAGCATAGTAAAAACCGTCATTTAGCTCAGCAGGCAAAATTTGCCCAGGTGCGCCTAATCGTAATGCATCAGCATGCTCTGCAGCAAACCACGTCGCCTGCTCCTCACCCTCCTCTGGGAAGACAGAGCAAGTTACATATAAAAGTGTGCCGCCGATCTTCAGGATCTTCCAGGCTTGCTCCAAAATAGCGCGCTGCCTCAGTTGCAAGGCCTTAATATCAGCCTCACGCCGCAAAAACGGAATATCCGGGTGCCTTGCAACAATGCCCGAGGCAGAGCAAGGCGCGTCCAAAAGAATTTTGTCAAATAACTTGCCATCCCACCATGCTGCCTTTGAGGCATCGCCACGCACCACGCGAACGGCATCAGACTGCAGGCGCAAGCGGTCTAAGTTACCGCCGATTTTTCCGAGGCGCTCACCGTCCAACTCCAAAGCAGTCATATCGCATTGTGCCAACTCTAGTAAGTGGGCAGTTTTTCCACCAGGTGCAGCACAGGCATCCAATATATGCTCACCCGGTTTAGGATCCAGCAATACAGCCGCAATTTGTGCGCCCGCATCTTGAACAGAGACCGCGCCACTATAAAAGCCCGGTAAGTCTGAAACTGGTACCGCCTCATGTAATAACAAAGCAGAATCTAATATGACTCCAGCAACACTATCAATTGGTTCGGCTGCGATACCAGCCTCATGCAATATCTCTTGATATCCCTTGCGCGTATGTTGTTGAGCATTTACCCGCAAAACCAAGGGGGCTCGTTGAGCCTGCTGAATCAGCATGGCTTGCCAGGCTTTTGAATAGTTTCTCTTCAAGCTAGCTCGCCACCAGGGCGGGAAAAACATGGGAATGGGGTCTGGTGGGTAAGGCTTATCATTCTCAGCCTGCACCGCGAGGCTCACCTTGCGAAGTACTGCATTCACCAGACCCTTGGCATACATCGTTGGCTCATATTCACTACAAGCTTTTACAGCTTGATCAACGATCGTATGCGCTGCATAACCCTTGCCATCAGACCCACTTTGCAAAAATAAAGCAATCGCAACACTTAATAAGTGCTCCACCTCTGGTGGAGGCGTCTTTGGAATAAATTGCTGAATGAACTCATGTGATCTCACCCACTTGCGTAAGGCATCAAATGTGAGACTTTGAACAATCGGCCGCTCATGGGCCTCGAGCTGATCCAACACTTCGGTAAGCGATCGACCCACCATCACTTCACCAATTGCTTGCGCAGAAATAGTGATTGCCTCTGATAGCGGAAGACTGCGTGGTGTTTTTTGATCGGTCAAATTACTCTTTCTTGAACTGCATTATTTTTTCCTGCGTACGATAGCCCTGCAAACAAGTACTCGCGCTATTTTTTTTTCCGCCAGGCTTTTGCATCTCTAAGATTTCAATCACGCCATCGCCGCACTGAACATACACACCATCTTCACTAAAGCCCGAGATCTGTCCTGGGGTGGCATCTTGGTATATTTCCGCCTTACTAGGCAAACAAGAATTCCAAAATTTCATTTGCTCACCATTCAAACTGCTGGTGGATCCAGGAAATGGATTGAATGCTCGAATACGTCGATCGATTTCTATAGCGCTTAAATGCCAGTCAATTTCAGCTTCACTCTTTAATATTTTTTCTGCATAAGTAACTCCTTCTATAGGCTGCGGAGTTCTTGAGATCGCAATGCCTTCGCTTAAGTCATTCAGAGTATTAACCATCAACTCGGCACCCAAGGCTGCTAAACGGTCATGTAGTGATGCGCTAGTTTCTTGAGGTGTGATTTTTAGATCGCCCACAAGAACGGTATCGCCAGTATCGAGGCCCGCATCCATTTGCATGATGCTCACACCCGTGAGGGCATCACCGCTCTCAATTGCGCGCTGTATTGGTGCTGCACCACGCCACCTTGGTAGCAGAGAGGCATGAATATTAAAGCAACCATGCCTCCCATTCTGAGAAGCAAGATCAAGAATGACTTGAGGAAGAATTAGTCCGTAAGCAACAACTACCATTGCATCAAAATCAATGTCGAATAAATATTGAAACGCCTCTTGAGCTGTCGTTCTTTTCTGCAAGTCTGCATGATTCTGCTTGAGCGTTTCGGGCTGTAACACCGGAATATTTTTCTCTTGTGCAAATACTTTTACAGGGCTCGCTTGAAGATGCATGCCGCGACCTGCACGACGATCTGGCTGCGTTAGCGCTAGCACAATTTGATGGCCAGATTTTTCTATTGCACGCATTGCTTGTGCAGCAAACTCCGGAGTGCCAGCAAAAACAATTTTCATTGGGCGCTTAGCGCTCGCCTACTAATTCTTTTGCGCGCTTTTTCATCTTGAGAGAAATACGATTGCGCTTCAACATCGAGAGGTACTCAACAAATACCTTGCCTTGCAAGTGATCCATCTCATGCTGCAAACAAACTGCTAACAAGCCGTCTGCCTCGACTTCAAATTCTTCGCCGTTGATATCTAGCGCCTTAACTCGGACGACTGCTGGGCGATCTACTTCATCATAATATTCAGGCACAGAGAGGCAGCCCTCGCGCCAAGATTTTTTTTCTGTGCTTGCCCAAACTAACTCTGGATTAATAAACACCATGAGTTGATCTTGGTTGTCAGAAATATCAATTACGACTATGCGCTCATGAACGTCTACCTGGGTTGCAGCTAAACCAACACCGGGAGCCTCGTACATTGTCTCGGCCATATCGGCCACAATTTTTTTGATGCGCGCATCTACCATCGCTACAGGTTTGGCAACCTTATGTAGGCGTGGATCTGGATAACAAAGGACGGTTAATAAAGCCATATCGGAATTATCCAACAGAGTAATCAGACTGTCCCGATAGTTCTCTGTAGCCCCATGCTGAAAATTGCCATATGCGCACACCTAAAAATCCAAACATCATCCAAATTCATCGAAATACCCCCGACTACCCAGCTCGTCTCTTGGATTTATCTGATCCGCCCAATTCACTCTATATATATGGGGATATACGCCTATTAGATTTACCCATGATTGCCATTGTGGGGTCACGCGCTGCTAGCCCGGAAGGAATCAAGAATGCTTACTATTTTGCGCAAGCCCTATCTGCCGAGGGCTTTCTCATTATTTCCGGACTGGCCAGAGGTGTTGATGGGGCGGCTCACCGAGGCGCACTTGGGCAAAATCAAGTGCATCGAACCATAGCGGTGTGCGGTAGTGGGCTAGATATTGTGTATCCACGAGAGCATTTAGTTCTGGCCCAAGCCATCGCCAACAGTGGGCTCTTGGTGTCTGAGCTAGCTCCAGGTCTGGGGCCAAAAGCTTGGCACTTCCCGCGCAGGAACCGCATCATTGCGGCCTTGTCTCTTGGAATACTCGTGATTGAGGCGGCCGAGCGCTCTGGTTCGCTCATTACAGCCAGGCTGGGTTGTGAGCTTGGTCGTGAGATTTTTGCGATTCCTGGGTCAATACACAGCCCACTTTCTAAGGGCTGCCATCAACTACTGCAGCAAGGCGCCAAGCTAGTTCAATCCCCACAAGATATCCTCGAGGATCTGCCAAAATGGTCAAAAACCTCATTTAAAGACATTTAAAATGCTATTTTAAGAAAAAATTGGGGCTTTAATAGGGTCTCGCCAAAGCCCCAAAAATGAGGTTTTTGGACTTTTGTCAATTTATCGGTTAATAATAAAAAAGGGCGTGGAAAAGGTCTAGCCAGGATCTGGTTTAAATTGGTCACCCTTTTTCATCCATAAAAACATCATTTCAAGCTCAAATTTAGGCAAAACGCGTGGCAACTAAAGCATCTACCAAAAAAACCAGCTCCAAGACTTCAAGCGTTGATCAACCTAAAACCCTGATCATTGCGGAGAAACCCTCCGTCGCGAATGACATCGCCAAGGCCTTGGGCGGCTTCACTAAATATGAGGACTATTTCGAGAGCGATGACTTTGTTGTCTCCTCTGCAGTTGGCCATCTACTGGAAATTGCCGCACCTGAAGAATTTGATGTCAAGCGTGGCAAATGGTCGTTTGCAAATCTTCCAGTTGTTCCGCCCTATTTTGACTTACGCCCAATTGCTAAAACTGAATCGCGACTAAAGGTATTACAAAAGCTCATTAAGCGCAAAGACATCAATCAACTCATTAATGCATGTGACGCAGGTCGCGAAGGCGAGTTGATCTTCCGCTTAATTGCACAGCATGCAAAAGCACCGCAGGCTATTAAACGACTCTGGCTGCAATCTATGACGCCAGCAGCTATTCGAGATGGCTTTGCTTCCCTACGCAGCGATACTGATATGCAACCCCTCGCAGACGCGGCACGCTGCCGCTCAGAAGCGGATTGGTTAGTTGGCATCAATGGCACTCGCGCCATGACAGCATTCAACAGCAAGAGTGGTGGATTCTTTCTAACGACAGTAGGTCGAGTACAGACGCCCACACTATCAATCGTAGTTGAGCGTGAAGAACTCATTCGTAAATTTATCTCCAAAGACTATTGGGAAGTGAAGGCAGAGTTTGTTGCTGCGGCTGGCGTATATGAAGGACGCTGGTTTGATCCTAAATTTAAGAAAGATACTGCGGCTCCAGATGCACGCGAGAATCGTCTCTGGAGTGAAGCTGCCGCACAAAGTATTGTGGCTGCGTGTCGCGATAAAAAAGCGAGCGTTAAAGAAGAAGCCAAGCCAGCAACTCAATTAGCGCCTCAACTGTTTGATTTAACGAGCCTGCAACGTGAAGCAAATGCGCGCTTTGGGTTCTCTGCTAAAAATACTTTGGGCTTGGCCCAAGCGCTTTATGAGCGCCATAAAGTGCTGACTTATCCACGTACTGATGCTAAGGCCTTGCCTGAAGATTATTTAGATACCGTGAAACAGACCATGGAAAACTTGGCTGAAAACTCACAAGAATATCGCTCTTTCGCTAAACAAATCTTACAAGGTGATCCCAAGGATCCAAAAGCTAAGGCAGGATATGGCTGGATCAAACCGAACAAACGCATTTTTGATAATTCAAAAATATCCGACCACTTTGCGATCATTCCTACCCTAGAGTCCCCAAAAACCCTCAGCGAACCAGAACAAAAACTATATGACTTGGTTGTCCGTCGCTTCTTAGCGGTCTTTTATCCAGCAGCCGAATTCCGCGTCACCACTCGTATCACTGAAGCGTCGGGACATCACTTTAAAACTGAAGGTCGCGTACTGGTCACGCCGGGTTGGCTAACGGTATATGGCAGATCCAATCAAGCGGATGATGAGCTAGTAGCTGTGCAAGAAGGCGAAACCGTCCAAAATGAATCTATTGCGGCGATCCCATTAAAAACCAAGCCACCAGCGCGCTATACCGAAGCAACTTTGTTATCGGCAATGGAGAGTGCTGGCAAATGGGTAGATGATGATGACATGCGCGAAGCCATGGCAGAAAAAGGCTTAGGTACACCTGCAACCCGTGCCGCCATTATTGAAGGTCTGCTGGCAGAGCGGTATATGGTGCGCGAAGCACGTGAGCTAATACCAACTGCTAAAGCATTCCAATTGATGACGCTCTTGCGCGGCTTAGATGTTGAAGAATTAACCAGGCCCGATCTCACAGGCAGCTGGGAAAATAAACTCTCCCTGATTGAGCGTGGTGAGATGAATCGCGATACCTTCATGCAAGAAATTGCGCAGATGACGCAACGCATCGTCAAGCGCGCTAAAGAGTATGACAGCGACACCATTCCCGGTGACTATGCAACCATGTCTACGCCGTGTCCTCACTGCAAAGGCGCTGTTAAAGAAAACTATCGCCGCTTTGCATGCGAGAAGTGTGGATTTACGATTAGCAAAACTCCGGGTGGCCGTGCATTTGAATATCCCGAGGTAGAAGAGCTGCTGCGTGAAAAAACCATTGGGCCATTGCAGGGATTCCGCAGCAAGATAGGTAGGCCATTTGCAGCAATTATAAAGTTAAGCGAAATTCCTGAAGATGATGCTGATTATCCAAATGCAGGCTTTAAGCTTGAATTTGATTTTGGCAATACTCAAGAAGATGAATCTGAGGCAATCGACTTTACTGGCCGACAGGCTTTAGGCGTATGTCCCAAGTGTTCTGGTGCTGTATACGAAGATGGCATGCGCTACTTGTGCGAAAGAAACACCGGCCCAGATAAGTCATGTGATTTCAAAACCGGTAAGGTTGTTTTACAACAGGAAATTTCTGCTGAGCAAGTTCAAAAATTGCTTACCGAGGGCAAAACCGATCTGCTAACGAACTTCAAATCTAACCGAACTGGCCGTGGCTTTAAGGCTTATCTTGCCTTGGGCGCTGATGGCAAAATTGGTTTTGAGTTTGAGGCAAAAGCACCTAAAGCAGGTTCTGATGCTAAAGCGCCAGCAAAGAAACGTGCAGGCGCCAGTGCTGCCACCAAGTCTGTAGCAAAACCTAAGCGAGCCAGCAAAGCGAAATCGTCTTCGAGCACTTGAGCTGTAACCAGCTTAGCCGCTAAGGCTGACCAAAGTGCGCCTCTCGACCCCAGGGCTGTTGCTAAAAATATTCCTGGGCGTTGAGTTAGCGCGCCAATGATTGGCAAACGATCGCCCGCAACACAGCGAATGCCCACAAAGCTTCCCGCCTTTTGAAGTTCCTCTGCATCGCTCTCTAGATAATTTAATAACCCTTTTGCTTGCTCGCGATTAAAGTCATCGCTTGAATTCCAATCTCGAAGATCCGATTTGTCCTCATCAAAACTAGAGCCCACTATCCACTCGTAACTTCCATCGGGCAATTTTTTTGCGGGCAAGCAGTAGCCGTCGCCAGATATCGCGACGAGAGGCAGTTTTGGTGCCCACGTACTATTTTGATCAACAGAAAAAATACTGAGTTGTCCACGTACTGGCCTCAAAGGGAGTCGCACATCGATGCTTTCAACCAAGCTTTTGGTTTCTAATGCTGCCGCTATCACGACTTTGCTAGCGGTCATGATGGGCTGATCTTGAGAGTTAATTAACTGCCAGCCCGCATCGACTTTCTCTAGTCGAGCTACAGGGGTATTCCAGTGACATGTCAACTTTGGGTGGGGCCTTAGGACCTCCTGCGTTGCCTCAGATAAATTGAGTGACGCGCCTCGTGGAAGCCAAATGCCGTCTTGATTAATACCGCAGATTTGTAATGCCTCATTTGCATAAAGTGCTTGAGCCATGTCCTCATCGTGATCCAGTGATTTCAGATAAGTAGCGATATCGTCACGACTGAAATCTCTGTCTCTCTTGTTTGGTTGAAAGATGCCATGCTGTTTCCAGACCTTTCCCCAGCGAGCCTCTGCCATCAAAAATGCAATGCGGGTTAAGCGTAATAAGCGAGGGGCGCCTCGTCCAACATGAGGATGAGCAATGGCGTATGCGTGACTTGAACATGCAGATGCAGGGCGGGGAGCAGAGTCAACAATGCAAACTGATTGGCCGCGCTCGAGTAACTCACTGGCAATGCACGCACCCGCAATGCCTGCCCCAATCACCACAATGTCATGGTGTTGGGGTGAGGTCATTCAATAATGATGTTGTTGAAAAAGCTTCTTAAATTTCTAGGGGCGCCTAGGCGTTTAAGCGCTTCTCGATTTTGCTACGGGCTTCGATCAGCTCTTTTGGCAAGCGCTCGCCTAAATGCGCAAATAACTCTGAATGAAGTTCGAGCTCATTTTTCCAGTCGCCTGTAGCAACGGCAATGGCTTTCTCAAACTTCTCTACTGAGTAATCGAGACCATCCCAATGCATATCAGCGTGTTCTGGGCAGATACCAAATGCGGTCTCTGTACCCTTAGCCGTACCTTCAGCACGGTCCAAAATCCAAGAAAGTACGCGCATATTTTCACCAAAGCCAGGCCAAATAAATTTGCCATTTTCATCCTTGCGGAACCAGTTCACGCAATAGATCTTTGGCAATACAGCGCCATCGGCTGCAAGCTTGCTACCGATATTCAACCAATGTTGGAAGTAGTCGCTCATGTTGTAACCAGCAAATGCAATCATTGCAAATGGATCGCGACGTACAACACCTACTTGGCCAGTAATCGCGGCAGTGGTTTCAGAGCCCATTGTTGCGGCCATGTAAACACCTTCCACCCAATCACGCGCTTCGCTCACCAATGGGACTGTGTTTGAGCGACGACCGCCAAACAAGAACGCATCAATTGCTACGCCTTCCGGATTATCCCAATTAGGATCAACCGCAGGGTTATTTGTAGCGGCTACAGTAAAGCGTGAGTTTGGGTGGGCAGCTTTACGACCAGCGGCGCCATCAGCAGGAGTCCAGTCTTTACCTTGCCAGTCAATTAAGTGTGCTGGAGGTGTCTCAGTCAAACCTTCCCACCACACATCACCATCATCAGTTAAACCGACGTTAGTGAAGATCACATCTTGGTTTAATGAATCTAAGCAGTTTGGATTGGTTTGACGGTTTGTTCCTGGAGCAACGCCAAAGTAACCAGACTCTGGGTTGATAGCAAATAAACGCGTCTTACCCGTTACGGCATCTTTGCGCGGCTTGATCCATGCAATGTCGTCACCGACTGTGGTGACTTTCCAGCCCTCAAATCCCTTTGGGGGAATCATCATGGAGAAGTTGGTTTTTCCGCAGGCTGATGGGAATGCCGCGGCAATGTGATACTTCTTGCCCTCGGGGGACGTTACACCCAAAATCAACATATGCTCAGCGAGCCAGCCTTGGTCGCGTCCCATGTTAGATGCAATGCGCAATGCGAAACATTTTTTACCCAACAAAGCGTTGCCACCATAACCAGATCCGAAAGACCAAATTTCGCGTGTCTCTGGATAGTGCACGATGTACTTGGTTTTGTTATTAGGCCAAGCAACGTCTTTTTCACCGGCGGCCAATGGCTTACCAACAGTGTGAATGCAAGGAACAAATTCGCCGGTAGCGCCAAGCTGATCAATGACCGCCTTGCCCATGCGGGTCATCAAGCGCATATTGATAGCAACATATGGGCTATCAGAAAGCTCAACACCGATGTGCGCAATTGGAGAACCAATTGGGCCCATAGAGAATGGCACTACATACATTGTTCTACCGCGCATGCAACCATCAAATAATGGTTCGAGGGTTGCGCGCATTTCGCTTGGCTCAACCCAGTTGTTAGTTGGGCCCGCATCCTCTTTATTTGCAGAGCAGATAAAGGTGCGGTCTTCTACGCGAGCTACATCATCAGGATCTGACAATGCTAAGAAAGCATTTTTGCGTTTAGCAGGGTTAAGGCGCTTGAACACGCCTGCGCTTACCAACAATTCACAAAATTCATCATATTCAGATTGGGAGCCGTCGCACCAGCGAATTTTGTCTGGCTTGGTTAAGGCGGCTACATCTGCAACCCATTGAATCAGCTTTTGGTTTTTTACGTACTCAGGCGTATTGCTATTGACGGTCATGTGAATCCTATGAAATGTAATATTTTTGATCACACTATTTTAACATTTCGGGCGTCTTTTTTATGGACTAAGCTGCCAAGAGCAAGTCTTTTATTTGCCAATACAAAATTGACTAAATATCTTGCCCAAAAGATCGTCTGGGAGTAGCTTCCCAGTAATTTGTCCGAGTTGATCTTGTGCCAAACGGAGCTCTTCTGCAAATAACTCCAGCGATACATTGCCATTAGCGGCAAATTGCTGAGATTGCTCTAGGTGGGTAGTAGCCCTATCTAAGCAATCTAAGTGCCGCCTGCGCGCCACAATCACGCCCTCCTGAGAGCCACCCCAGCCTACCAACTCTAAAATTTTCTGTTTTAGAACCTCGATGCCCTCGCCCGTCTTAGCTGAAATGAACAAAGCTTGCTTTCCATCTTGATTAAGAATGGTGTCACCCAATAGATCTGATTTATTGTTGACCTCCAGCACAGGGCACTTAGGCGGGAGCGCTTTCAGTATTTGCGCTTTTAGCTCCAAAATTTCGGCGCTATCGCTTGTTTCCGTAGAGTTTGGATCTATCAGAAAAATAACTAGGTCTGCGGCCCCAATGGCCTCCCATGATCTTTCGATCCCCTTGGCCTCAACTAGATCGCTGGTTTCACGCAAGCCTGCGGTATCAATGATGTGCATAGGAACATCGCCGATGGTAATGCTCTCCTTAACGCGGTCTCTTGTGGTTCCTGCGATAGGCGTAACAATTGCCACCTCCTCGCCAGCTAGGAGATTCAGAAGAGAGCTTTTCCCAACGTTAGGCGCGCCAGCCAAAACCAGCTGGATGCCGTCTCGCAAAATTTTGCCTTGTTTCGCCCCCTCCCTCAGCGCATGCAACTTTTTCATAACAGCGCTCACGCGTTCGCGGGCTTGAGCATTCTCTAAGAACTCAATCTCCTCCTCGGGGAAGTCTAGGGTTGACTCCACCAAAATGCGCAGCTGAGTGATCTCTTCAATCAGACTGTTGATGTCACTTGAGAAGGCGCCTTGCAAGGAGCGTGCTGCGCCACGTACCGCTGCCGCACTTTGAGCGTCGATTAAATCTGCAATCGCCTCCGCTTGGGCTAAATCAATTTTGTTGTTCAGGTAGGCTCGTAAAGAAAATTCGCCGGGCTCGGCAATTACCAAGCCTTGATCTTTTCCCAACTCAAGACATCGCTTCATTACTAACTCTAAAAGCTGCGGTCCACCATGGCATTGCAGCTCGAGGACATCTTCACCCGTAAAAGAGGCGGGTGCTGCAAAGTAAATAGCGAGGAGTTGGTCGATGGACTCGCCCTGCGCATCTCTAAGTGTCAGCAAGTTGACCTGCCGAGGCTTAAGCGCCTTATTAAACAAGGCCATGGCCATAGGCAAAAGCTGAGGTCCGCTAATGCGAATGACGCCGACACCTGCTTTGCCAGGTGCGGTGGCAAGTGCAATGATGGGCAGCTTTCTCGTCATCATTGCGGGCACTCCGTATATATTTTTCAGCAGCTAAAAATTTATTTAGCCAACCTCTTTCCAAACATTTGATTGATCTGCCATTGTTGAGCGATCGACAGTAGGTTGTTTACTACCCAATATAGAACCAAGCCCGCAGGGAAGAAGAAGAACATGATCGAAAACACGATGGGCATGTACAGCATTACCTTGGCCTGAATAGGATCTGGAGGGGTTGGGTTTAGTTTGGTTTGGACAAACATCGACAAAGCCATGACGATTGGCAAAATTCCGATGGGGAAAAGTTGTGTAATGCCTAAGAGGTCGCTAATTGAAGTGTCTGGGAGTGATAGGTCGTGCACCCATAAAATCCAAGGTGCGCCTCGCAACTCAACAGATGACAACAACACCCAGTACAACGCGATAAATACTGGAATCTGAATCACCACCGGCAAACAGCCGCCCAAGGGATTAATCTTTTCTTTACGATACATCTCCATCATGGCCTGATTCATTTTTTGTGGCTCACCCTTGAACTGCTCTTTCATGGCGACCAAACGGGGTTGTACCTCCTTCATGCGCGCCATCGATTTATAGCTCGCGGCCGACAGTGGGAAGAACACCAACTTAATCAAGATAGTCAATAAAATAATTGACCAGCCCCAGTTACCAACATAAGAATGGATATTGTCCAAAAGCCAAAAAATAGGTTTTGCCAAAATGGTTAAGTAGCCATAGTCTTTGAGCAACTCAAAACCTGGAGCAATTGTTTCTAATACGCGCTCTTCTTGTGGGCCGACAAATAATCTGGCCTTTTCCACAACAGTAGAGCCTGCAGAAACTACTCCTAGCGGAGTTTGCATACCAATTCGGTATAGATTGTTATCAATTTTGTTGGCGTAGATATCACGTACAGCCTTATCACTCGGAATCCATGCGCTAGCAAAATAGTGCTGAACCATGGCAATCCATGCGGGCTCGCCTGCAGCTACCTGAGAAGGAAGGGTGATTTTGTTTTTATCTATTGCCGTGAATTCAAGCTTATTAAACTTTTCTTTATCTGTATAGGCCGCCAGCCCAGTGAATGTACTTGCTGAAAATGCGCCGTCAAAAGGGCCAATTTTTTGCTCTTGGGAAGCATCACGAACAATCTCGGTATATAGAACGAGTGGGTTGGGGTTGTTGGCGGTTTGTGTAATACGGTGCCCAATATCTACAACATAACTTCCTGGGTTAAGGATGAAAGTTTTTTCAAGCTTAACGCCATTGCGCTCGCTAACCAAAATAATAAATGGGCGGCCTGATTCATCTTTTCCAGACTGAGCCAACTTGAAGTTGCTGGTGTGGTTTGGAAGGTCGCTGTTTAAAGAAATCAAACCAGAGCGCGCAAAGTATTTGTGTGTGGGCGTGTACTGAAATAACTCAACAGGTTTGTTTTCTGGCGTGAAAGACTTTAGTAATCTTGCATCCACGACATTTGCACCGCTTGAGCTAATTTTCAAGACGAGAACATCGTTCTGTAGTGTGAACTTTTCCGCGCCCGTCATTGCATCACCATTAATAATTGGCGTTGTTGCTATAACTGGTGCACTCGACAGTTGGGCTGGAACATCAGCTTTGCTAGTGGCTGCAGGATTATTGGCGGGGGTCGGAGCGCTCGTTAAGGGCCTACCAAACATCGATGGTTTTCCTTCATGAACTTGCCAGTTGTTGTACAACAACAGGCCTGACATGGAGAAGACCGCCCAAAGAATTGTTTTTTTAAAGTCCATTTGCATTCACTTAATGATGATGAGGTGTTGTTTTTACTGCGGGGTCGTGTCCGCCTTGTGACCATGGATTACAGCGCAAGATGCGCCATACCATCAGCCTGAAGCTTTTTAAAAATCCATAATTAGCAAAGCAGTCGCAGGCATATTGTGAGCACGAGGGGATGAATTTACAGTGCATGCCAACAAAAGGGCTGAAGGTTATTTGATAAAGCCTCACAAGCTTAATAGCCAACTTATTAAGTGGGCGCACGCTAAATCAGCCCCGCAATTTGGGCTCGCAGGCTTTCTTTTTCTTTGTTCCGGAGTCTGCCGCGCGTTTCTCGACCAATTGGTTTTTTTAGCTTCACCACAACATCGCTATTCAGGTTTGTTGTTTGAGCGCTTTTGACCAACTCACGAATCATGCGCTTTAGTTGGTTGCGATCTACAGCACGTTTAGCCAGTTTTTTAGCTACCGCAATACCTAAATCTGGCTTTTCGCCCTGATTTGGGGAAGCCGAATACAAACCCCAACACAAACTTGTCTTGGGGCGTGTTTTTAGTAACTCAGAAATCCTGGCGCTATTCAACTGCTAAATTAAACGGCGAGGCGTTTGCGACCTTTGGCGCGACGGGCATTTAATACCGCGCGTCCACTCTTGGTTTTCATGCGAATACGGAATCCGTGAGTGCGTTTACGACGTGTTACTGAGGGTTGGTATGTTCTTTTCATGATTCATCCTGCAAAACCCAGTATTTTCCTTGTTGCCCAGCAAAAGGTCAACCGCTATAGAGGAATATATAGGTATTTTTCTCTATTTATTTGGCAGCAATTCAACAAACCATTAATTTGTATGGGGTTTTTTATGTTATTCACAAGTTATCCACAGGTTTTCCACGTTTTTCTGGCTTGTGGATAACTTTATGGGGTCGCTACAATGAATCCTCTAAAAATATGAGCAACCTACAGAACCCTATTACTTTGAACTCACTCAACCCGCTGGGGTTTTGGGACGGTGCACTTGGTGCGCTTGCTCGCGAGCTTTCCCCCCAACAATTTAAAACTTGGATCCAGCCCCTGAGCCTGGTTTCTTTCGATGAGAGTGAGCAATCACTCGTCGTAGGAGCACCAAACAGATTTAAGCTCGACTGGATTAAGAAAACCTTTTCTGACCGCCTTCAAGAGTTGGCAGACCAGTATTTTGGCCACCCAATCAACCTTAGCTTTGTGCTTAGTGTTGAAGGGGTGGGCGCCCAAACGGTGCAACTCAATACAAACCAGGAGCCTCCAGCTCAGCAAGGGCCTGTGGTAATCGCAGATAACAACTCCACCGAGGAGCAAGCTTTTGAGATTGAAGATCACTCAAAACTGAACCCCAACCTTACCTTTGATACATTTGTTACTGGTAAGGCAAATCAATTGGCTCGGGCTGCGTCGATCCAGGTTGCCCATAACCCAGGAACCTCTTACAACCCCATGTTTTTGTATGGCGGGGTGGGTTTGGGTAAAACCCACCTGATTCATGCAATCGGGAATCACCTGCTAAAAGAAAAGCCTGGCGCCCGGATTCGATACATTCACGCCGAACAATACGTCTCTGATGTGGTTAGGGCTTATCAACAGAAGGCATTTGATCGCTTTAAGCGCTACTACCACTCCTTAGACTTGTTGTTGATCGATGACATTCAGTTTTTTAGTGGTAAATCCAGGACTCAAGAGGAGTTTTTTTATGCCTTTGAAGCCCTTTTAAGCAATAAAGCTCAAGTCATCATCACAAGTGACACCTACCCAAAGGAAATGGCCGGGATTGATGATCGCCTCATTTCTCGATTTGATTCCGGCTTGACGGTGGCCATTGAACCGCCAGAGCTAGAAATGCGGGTTGCTATCCTAATGAAAAAGGCTTTGGGCGAAGGCATCCCCATGAGTGAGGATGTTGCCTTCTTTGTTGCCAAACACCTTAGATCTAACGTACGAGAGCTGGAGGGGGCGCTGAGGAAGATATTGGCGTTTGTTCGTTTCCACGGCAAAGAGGTCACAATTGAAGTGGCTCGCGTGGCTTTAAAAGACCTTTTGTCAATACAAAATCGGCAAATTTCAGTCGACAATATTCAAAAAGCGGTGGCTGACTTTTATAGCATCAAAGTTGCCGACATGTATTCCAAGAAACGCCCTGCAAACATTGCTCGTCCAAGGCAAATTGCTATGTTTATGGCAAAAGAGTTAACCCAAAAAAGTCTCCCAGAAATTGGTGAGTTGTTTGGGGGGCGGGACCACACAACCGTTCTGCATGCGGTTCGGAAGATTGGTGAGGAGCGCTCTCATGATGGGCAACTTAACCACGAAATCCACGTTATTGAGCAAACCCTAAAATCTTAGGTTTTTGCCTGTGGATAAGGTTGTGGATAGCTCAATGAATAAGTTTGTGGATTGTGTGTGGATAAATTGTGGAAAGATGGCGCTTCATGCAAAAATAGGGTGTTGATGAAAAGTTATTAAAGATTTATGCACGGTTTATACAGGGGTTTTCCACAGGTTTTTTTCTTTTCAATGGATTGTTTTATATAGGACTTTTGACTTATCCACAGAAATCACAAACCCTATTACTACTACTAATAAGATATATACAAGGATTTAAAAGCAATGCAACTCGTGAACACTTCAAGGGATAGTTTATTAAAGCCACTTCAGGTTGTTAGTGGCATTGTTGAACGTCGACACACTTTGCCAATCTTGGCAAACTTGTTATTTAAAAAGCAAGGTGACAAGGTGTCGTTTATCTCGACTGATATAGAAATTCAAATTACAACCAATGCCAGTTTTGGTGTTGGTGCAGAAGACGTAACAACGACGGTAGCTGCAAGAAAGTTGCTTGATATTTTACGAGCACTCCCAGAGGGGCCGGTTGCATTAAACCTTAAAGACAACAAGATGGTTGTACAAAGCGGTAAAAGCCGCTTTTCTCTACAAACCCTATCCGCAACAGAATTTCCTGTTATGCAAAGTATTGGAGAGGTAACAGCGAGCTGGAGAATGACTCAAAAGAGCTTTCGCCAATTAGTTAGCCAAGTTCATTTTGCAATGGCGCAGCAGGATATTCGTTACTACCTTAACGGGATGTTGTTGGTTGTTGAGGGCAAACAGGTGATTGCTGTGGCTACTGACGGTCATCGTTTGGCGTATTCTCAGGTTGAGCTGGCCGAAGTTCCGGTAGGCTCTGGACAAAGACAAGAAATCATTATTCCTCGAAAAACAATTCTTGAGTGTCAACATTTACTTGAAGACTCAGACGAGATGCTGGAGATGAGTCTCACATCCAATCAAGTGAAATTCACCTTTGGTGATATCGAATTAATTTCAAAGCTAGTTGAGGGTAAATTCCCCGATTTTCAAAGGGTGATCCCTAAAGGTCACAAAAACTCATTAGTTGTTGGACGTGATGTTTTGCAATCCGCACTACAACGCGCTGCAATTTTGACAACCGACAAATTTAAAGGTGTACGTTTTTCTTTATCACCAAATCGAATCACGGTCCAATCAACCAATGCTGAGCAAGAAGAGGCGCAAGAGGAGATTGAAACCGAATACAGCGGTGATGAGGTTGAAATTGGCTTTAATGTAAGTTATTTATTAGATGTTTTATCAAACTTGAAGAATGAAAAAATTCAAATTAGTTTAGGTGATGCCAATAGTAGTGCGGTTATTACCCTGCCTGGTTCTGAAGACTTTAAGTATGTTGTGATGCCAATGCGTATTTAATTTAGAAAAAAATGACTGAAGAAAAAAAAGTAGTAGAGCAGTATGGTGCATCATCAATTCAAATCTTAGAAGGTCTTGAAGCTGTTCGTAAACGCCCAGGAATGTACATTGGAGACACCTCTGATGGCACAGGCTTACACCATTTGGTTTTTGAGGTTTTAGATAACTCGATTGATGAGGCGTTAGCTGGTTATTGTTCTGAAATTACCGTAGTCATACAAACTGACAACTCCATTTCTATAGTTGATAACGGCCGTGGCGTTCCAACAGGCATTAAATACGACGACAAACACGAACCAAAAAGAAGTGCTGCTGAAATTGTGATGACGGAGCTGCATGCTGGTGGTAAGTTTGATCAAAATAGTTACAAAGTTTCCGGCGGCTTGCACGGGGTGGGTGTTAGTTGCGTAAACGCACTCTCTAAATGGCTAAAACTGACCATTCGTCGCGATGGCAAAGCGCACTACATGGAGTTTGCCCGCGGCGTTATTCAGAATCGGAATATTCAAGAGGAGGATGGTGTTGCTACATCGCCAATTACCATTACTGGCGATACAACCCTGTCTGGAACCGAAGTTCACTTTCTAGCAGACGAAACCATATTCGGAAATGTCGAGTTTCATTACGAAATACTTGTTAAGCGTATTCGCGAACTCTCGTTTTTAAATAATGGTGTTCACATTAAATTAATTGATCAACGCTCTGGTCAAGAAGAAGATTTTGCTTTCTCCGGCGGAGTAAAAGGTTTTGTTGAATACATCAACCAAACAAAAAATGTTTTACATCCCAATATTTTTTACGCCGAAGGCATTCGCCCATCCGATTTAGGCGGCAACATCACGGCTGAAGTGTCAATGCAGTGGAATGATAGTTTTAGTGAGCAAGTTTTATGTTTTACCAACAACATTCCCCAGCGCGATGGTGGCACTCACTTAACAGGATTGCGTGCGGCAATGACGCGCGTGATTAATAAATACATTGACGAGCATGAGGTTGCAAAAAAAGCTAAGGTAGAAATTTCTGGCGATGATATGCGCGAAGGGCTTGCTTGTGTGTTGTCAGTCAAAGTTCCAGAGCCAAAATTTTCAAGTCAAACAAAAGATAAATTAGTTTCTAGTGAGGTTCGGGGGCCGGTAGAGGAAATTGTTGCCGAAGCCTTAAGTGCTTATTTACAAGAGCGCCCAGCCGACGCCAAAATTTTGTGCGGAAAAATAGTAGACGCTGCCCGCGCTCGTGAAGCAGCCCGCAAAGCCCGTGATATGACCCGTCGCAAAGGTGTATTAGATGGCCTGGGGCTTCCTGGAAAATTGGCAGATTGCCAAGAAAAAGACCCCACAAAATCTGAGTTGTTTATTGTCGAGGGAGATTCTGCGGGCGGCTCTGCAAAGCAGGGCCGAGATCGTCGCTTCCAGGCAATTCTTCCTCTTAAAGGAAAAATCCTGAATGTGGAGAAGGCGCGTTTCGACAAGATGCTGGCAAGCCAAGAGGTGGTTACTTTAATTACCGTGCTTGGGACTGGCATTGGCGCTGAAGAATATAGGGCCGACAAACTCCGCTATCACCGCATTATCATCATGACCGACGCTGACGTTGATGGAAGTCACATACGCACGCTTTTACTCACCTTCTTTTATAGACAGATGCCCGAATTAATTGAGCGGGGCCACATCTATATTGCTCAACCACCTTTATACAAAGTCAAGTTTGGCAAGAATGAGCAATATATAAAAGATGACGCCGAACTCAATCAACTGCTTTTGAAAATTGCTCTTGAGTCAGCATCACTACAAACCCCAACAGGTGAAATTATTGTAGGCGCCGCATTAGACGAGCTGGCCAAGCACTATCAAGTGATTCAGTCTATTGTTGACCGCCTATCACGAACTATTGATGAAGATGCTTTGCGCGCCATTGCCTCTGGCACCCAATTAAATTTAGACACAGAAAAGTCAGCCCAAGAGTCTGCGGAACGCTTGCGCATTGCGCTCACAGAATCTCTAAATCCCTTGGCGCTTCCACCTGAAATTATTGTTCAAAAAGAAGAGCGTACAGATCGCTACAAGCTACTGTTATCCCGTCGTATTCATGGCAACTTGAAATTGTCGGCTATCAACTCCGATTTTGTTCACGGCGATGACTATCAAAGCCTAGCGAATGCTGCAGCGGTTTTATCTGGCAAGGTGTTGCCAGGCTCGAAGGTGCGCCGCGGAGATCCAGATAAAAATCAAAAAGAGCAATCGATCCAAAATTTTAGGGCTGCCTTTGCGTGGTTACTTTCAGAGGCTGAACGCGTTCTCAGTCGTCAGCGTTATAAAGGCCTTGGTGAGATGAACCCCTCCCAACTGTGGGAAACCACAATGGACGCAGGATCACGCACCTTGCTCCAAGTGAAAATTGAAGATGCGATTACTGCCGACCAAGTCTTTACTACCCTAATGGGTGACGAGGTTGAGCCGCGTAGAGCCTTTATTGAAAGAAACGCCTTAATTGCGCGTAATTTGGATGTTTGATTTAAATGAGTAAAAAGAAATTGGCGGCTCCAAAAATTGATCGTTCGCGCATTGTTGTTAAGTCTTCACCCATACATGGAAAGGGTGTTTTTGTTGCGAAGCCAATTAAAAAGGGTGACGCGATCATTGAGTACAAGGGTGAGCGAATTAGTTGGAAGTTAGCAGAAAAGCGTCACCCACACGACCCAAAAGACCCAAACCATACCTTTTACTTTTCACTAGAAGATGGCCGTTGTATTGATGCGAAGTATGGTGGAAACGCTGCTCGCTGGATCAACCATTCTTGCAAGCCGACTTGTGAAACCCGGGAGGACAGCTTTGGTGGTGAGTCTCGTGTATTTATCTATGCCAAAAAAGACCTTAAGGTGGGTGAGGAGCTTTTTTACGACTACTCCCTTGGGGTTGATGGCCGTCTTACCAAGCAAATGAAAAAAGATTATGAGTGCCGCTGCGGCGCTAAGAAATGTCGAGGCACCATGCTGTCTCTCGATAAGAAGTAAATTCTTTTTTCAGTATGTTGTTTATTACCATTCAAGATTTAGAGGCAGCAATTAATTATTGGCGTAGCCAATCACCTGCTATTGGTGAGGAGCTTCGCTTGTGTCCAGAGGCCTCTGCTCTTGCAAAACCATATGCTCTTATGATTGTTCAGGGCGCCCAAAGGGTTCCTGTGGACGTTTTGGACGAGGTGGCAAGATTGGCAATTCAGAAATTTCTAAATACTACCCGGGCGAATTAATCATTACGCCCTCAATGTTTTTAGGGTTATCGCTATATTAGTCGGCCCCCTCTTAGGGTATCCTCAAACTCTTGCCTATAGATGGGTATAAGGATTTGAGCTTGCAAGAGACAATATTAAAAACAACTGGCCTTGGAAAGACATTCAAAGGTTTTTCTGCAGTAAGTGATGTCAATTTAGATGTTGCTCGGGGAACTATTCACGCCCTTATTGGGCCCAATGGCGCCGGCAAAACAACCTGTTTTAACCTGCTTACTAAGTTTTTAGAGCCCTCCAGCGGCCAGATTTTGTTTAACGGCTTCGACATAACCAAGGAACGACCAGCTCAAATAGCGCGTCGTGGGGTTGTCCGCTCATTCCAAATTTCAGCTGTTTTTCCACACCTTACTGTTTTGGAGAATATTCGTGTTGCACTGCAGCGAGGATTGGGTACCGAATTTCATTTTTGGAAGTCTGGAAACTCACTAAACGTGCTCAATGAGCGCGCTGAACAGCTTTTGTTAGAAGTGGGTTTGGCAGACTTTGCCCACGAGGAAACGCTAAATCTAGCCTATGGCCGCAAAAGAGCCTTAGAAATTGCCACCACCATGGCAATGGAGCCTGAATTAATGTTGTTGGATGAGCCAACACAGGGCATGGGACATGAAGATGTAGAGCGTGTTACCGAGCTAATTGATCGGGTTGCCAAGGGTCGCACCATTTTGATGGTTGAGCACAATATGAGGGTGGTTTCTTCTATAGCGGACCGCATCACGGTATTGCAACGAGGTTCAGTGTTGGCTGAGGGCTCCTACCAAGAGGTTTCCAATAATCCCCTGGTGGTTGAGGCTTACATGGGCAGTCATGGGGGTGATGGCACATGAGCACGATGGCGCTGGAGGTTAAAAACCTCGAGTCTTGGTATGGCGAGTCCCACATTCTTCATGGTGTGAATTTTGCTGTTCGTGATGGTGAAGTGGTTACCCTTCTAGGTCGCAATGGTGCTGGTCGCAGCACTATCTTAAAAACTATTTTGGGTCTAACTAGCAAAAGAACGGGCTCGGTAGAAATTTATGGCAACCAAACCATTGCAATGCCAACCTACAAAATTGCCCGCTTGGGTGTTGGTTATTGCCCGGAAGAGCGTGGCATCTTTGCCAGCTTAAGTGCTGAGGAGAATTTGTTGCTCTTGCCAGATATTGCTCCTGGCGGCATGGGTTTGGATGAGATTTATGAAATGTTCCCCAATCTCTATGAGCGACGCAACAGTCCCGGCACAAGACTATCGGGTGGCGAGCAGCAAATGCTCGCAATGGCGCGCATTCTGAGAACGGGTGCCAAGCTATTACTGTTAGATGAGATTACTGAAGGTTTAGCGCCGGTGATTGTTCAAAAGCTGGGCGAGGTAGTTACCAACCTGCGGAACAAGGGTTTTACGATTGTGTTGGTGGAGCAAAACTTTCGCTTTGCCGCCCCCTTAGCTGATCGGCATTACGTGGTTGAGCATGGCAATGTAGTTGAGGCTGTTAATCAAAATGAGCTTACGGAAAAAGCAAGCTTGTTAAATGAGTATCTTGGTGTTTAGTGGTTATTTATAGGAGACATAAATGAAGTTAAAGCAAATTACCGCATGCCTGGTGGCGGCAACCTTTTTTGGTTCAAACCCAGCATTTTCACAAACTGCTAAAGTCAGTGGTGACGTAGTCAAGATTGGTGTTTTGACCGACCTCTCTTCAACTTATTCTGATTTGGCTGGTCCGGGTGCGGTGATTGCTGCAAAAATGGCGATCGCTGATTTTTCAAAGGACGGTACCGTTATCGGCAAGAAGATTGAGCTGCTGAGTGCCGACCATCAAAACAAGGCAGATATCGCCGCAAACAAAGCGCGTGAGTGGTACGACAAAGATGGTGTGGATGTCATTGTTGAATTGGTGTCTACCAACGTCGCACTCGCCGTCATGGAAGTGGCGGAACAAAAGAATAAGATTACCCTGGTATCTGGCGCAGCATCTTTGCCAATTACCAATGAAAAATGTACCGCTAATAACGTGCATTGGACTTATGACACTTATGCACTTTCAAATGGTACTGCTAAGGCTGTTGTAAAGCAGGGTAAAAAGAACTGGTATTTCCTTACTGCTGACTACGCTTTCGGAGCAGCTTTGGAGAAAGACTCAACCAACGTTGTTAATGCTAATGGCGGCAAGGTGTTGGGAACCAGCAAGCATCCATTCCCGAACAGCGATTTTTCTTCGTACTTATTGAAGGCTCAAGCTAGTGGCGCTGATGTTGTTGCCTTGGCAAATGCGGGTCAAGACACAATTAACTCCGTTAAGCAGGCCTCCGAGTTTGGTATTAATAAAAAACAAACGGTTGTTCCTTTGCTGATGTTTATTTCTGATGTTCACTCTTTGGGCTTAAATGCCGCTCAAGGCATGTACTTAACCGAAGGTTTCTATTGGGATAAAGACGACAAGACGCGCGCCTTCGCTAAACGTTTTATTTTGCAACATAAGCGTATGCCGACTAGTGTTCAGGCTGGTGTTTACTCGTCAGTTCTTGCTTACTTAGCTGCAGTTCAAAAAGCAGGCACTGACGACACTCAAGCAGTAATGAAGACTTTGAGATCTACCAATATTGATGATGGATTGTTCAAAGGAAAAATCCGCGCCGATGGTAAGTTCGAGCATGATATGTATTTGCTAGAAGTGAAAAAGCCATCTGAATCTACCAGCCCATGGGATTACTACAACGTCAAAGCAGTTATCCCAGCCGCTGAAGCAACACAACCACTTTCATTGTCACGATGCAAGTTGGTTGCTAACAAGTAATTGGTTTTTTAACAAGCATGTTTGAACTTCTTGGAATTACCCCTCAAGGGCTGGTTGCTCAGCTCTTGGTGGGGCTTCTCAATGGCTCTTTTTACGCTATTCTGAGTTTGGGTTTGGCCATTATTTTTGGCCTACTCAACATTATTAATTTTTCTCATGGTGCCCAGTACACCATGGGCGCTTTCGTTGCGTGGATTGGCTTGACTCAAATTGGCCAATGGTTTGGCTTTCCTGAGCTCTCAATTAATTATTGGTTTGCACTAATTTTAGTGCCCTTGGTTATGGGGGGATTCGGCTTGATTCTTGAGCGCACAATGCTCAAGCGTCTTTACCATCTTGACCATCTTTATGGCCTGTTATTAACTTTTGGATTGGCTCTCATTATTGAGGGCATGTTCCGCCACTGGTATGGAATTTCTGGTGAGAGTTATCCAGCCCCCGAACTATTACAAGGGGCCATTCCCTTGGAGTCGATTGGCATTATTTTGCCGAAATACCGCTTGTGGGTGGTGGTTGCTTCTTTAGTGGTTTGTCTCTCGACCTGGTACGTTATTGAGAGAACGAAGTTGGGCTCTTATCTTCGTGCCGGAACTGAAAATCCAAAACTACTTCAGGCGTTCGGTATTAACGTACCTTTGATGATTTCTTTGGCTTATGCATACGGTGTTGGCCTAGCTGGCTTTGCTGGCGTTTTGGCTGCACCGATTTTTCAAGTCAACCCACTGATGGGTTCGAACTTAATTATTGTAGTTTTTGCGGTGGTGGTAATTGGCGGCATGGGCTCCATCATGGGCTCTATTTTGACTGGTCTTGCTTTGGGTTTAATTGAAGGCCTAACCAAAGTGTTTTATCCAGAAGCATCGGGCGTAGTAATTTTTGTGATCATGGCAATTGTGTTGCTCATTCGTCCTGCTGGACTTTTTGGCCGGGAGAAATAAGTGAGCTCAAAAATAAAACTGCTTTATGGCATTTTGGTTTTAATTGCGCTACTGCTTCCTTTTCAGGACTTTATCTATTTAGTTTTTGCTATGAAGGTGTTGTGCTTCGCGCTTTTTGCTTGCGCCTTTAACTTGTTGCTAGGCTTTACTGGACTTCTTTCTTTTGGGCACGCTGCCTTTTTCGGAACCTCTGCCTACATCACTGCCTATCTTTGCAAAGAGGCTGGCCTGTCTCCCGAGTTTGGAATAGTGTTGGGCATCTTGGGTTCTGGCATCTTGGGATTTTTGATTGGCTCTTTAGCAATTCGTCGGCAAGGCATTTATTTTGCGATGGTGACACTGGCCCTCTCCCAAATGGTTTACTTCTTGGCTGTTCAGCTTCCGTTCACGGGCGGCGAGGACGGCATTCAAGGTGTGCCACGCGGCCTGTTGTTTGGTTTGGTTGACTTAAAAAATGACGTCAACATGTATTACTTTGTACTGGTTGTTTTCTTGCTTGGATTTGCTCTGATTGTTCGAACCGTCCACTCACCATTTGGCCAGGTTTTAAAAGCGATTCGTGAAAACGAACCTCGCGCAGTTTCTTTGGGTTATGACGTTGATCGCTTCAAACTTATTTCCTTTGTAATATCAGCCGCGCTTGCAGGTCTTGCGGGTTCCTTGAAAACCTTAGTCTTTCAGTTGGCAACATTGACTGATGTGCATTGGCATATGTCGGGCGAAGTTGTTTTAATGACTTTGTTGGGTGGCATGGGAACCATCCTTGGCCCAGTAGTTGGCGCGGGCATTGTGGTTGGCTTACAAAACTATCTAGCCAATATTGGATCTTGGAGCACCATTGCAACCGGATTTATTTTTGTCATTTGTGTTTTGGCTTTCCGTCGAGGCGTTGTTGGTGAAATCACCCACTTTTTTAAGAACAAGAACTGAACCGGTTTTTTAATGAGTTTTTTAGTGCGGCGCTTCGGCGCCATACTCATTTAAGGCTGTCTGTTTTCCAGTTTAAGTACGGCGCTACTTTGAGTGAGGCGTATTTTTATCCCCTACTGTATAAATATTCAATTAAATCAATAGCTTACATAATAATTATTGTGTATGTTGTTATTTAGGTGTGGATTTGTTTCACGTGAAACCTACAAAATGCTATGATCATCGCCCTATCTGAGGCAAATCATGCGCTATTCAAAGAACTTCGATGTCATTGTCGTTGGCGGCGGTCACGCCGGCACTGAGGCCGCGCTTGCGGCTGCACGCATGGGATGCGATACCCTGCTCGTAACTCATAGCATTGAGAGTTTGGGTGCCATGAGCTGCAACCCCTCAATCGGCGGGATTGGCAAAGGCCACTTAGTCAAAGAGATTGATGCAATGGGCGGCGCTATGGCAGCAGCCACTGATGAGGCTGGTATTCAGTTTCGGATATTGAACTCAAGCAAGGGGCCTGCCGTTCGCGCAACCCGCGCACAAGGTGACCGGGTTTTATACAAGGCTGCGATTCGTCGCCGTCTCGAAAATCAAGAAAACTTGACCCTTTTCCAAGCTGCTGTAGATGACCTCCTGGTTCAGAGTGATGAAGTTCAGGGTGTAGTTACGCAATTGGGTCTAAGGTTTATGGCCAAGAAGGTGGTGCTAACTGCTGGCACATTCTTGGATGGGAAGATTCACGTTGGCTTAAATAATCATGCTGGTGGGCGAGCTGGCGATCCGGCCGCTGTTTCTTTGTCGGCTAGATTGAAAGAGTTGAAGCTTCCTCAGGGAAGATTAAAGACTGGCACCCCACCCCGGATTGATGGGCGAACCATTAATTTCTCGGTGATGTTAGAGCAGCCAGGAGACTTGGATCCGGTCCCTGTTTTTTCATATTTAGGCCGGCCTGAGCAGCATCCAAAGCAAGTGCCTTGCTGGATCTCCCATACAAATGAACAAACACACGACATTATTCGGGGTGGTTTAGACCGCTCCCCAATGTATAGCGGTGTTATTGAGGGGGTTGGCCCACGTTATTGCCCCTCTATTGAGGACAAGATCCATCGTTTTGCCTCCAGAAATAGCCACCAAATCTTTTTAGAGCCTGAAGGCCTAACAACAAATGAGTTTTACCCCAACGGCATCTCTACTAGCCTGCCCTTTGATGTTCAGTGGGATTTGGTGCGCAGCATTCGTGGTCTAGAGTCTGCGGTAATTGTGCGTCCTGGCTATGCTATTGAGTACGATTTTTTTGATCCACGCCATTTGCGCCATAGCTTAGAGACCAAGGCAATTACAGGCCTGTACTTTGCTGGCCAGGTTAATGGCACAACAGGCTATGAAGAGGCAGCTGCCCAAGGCATGCTTGCCGGCATCAACGCTGGTTTGGCGGCGCAAGGTAAAGAGCCATGGTTGCCTAAGCGCAGCGAGTCCTATATTGGCGTCTTAGTGGATGATCTTATTACCTTGGGCGTTCAAGAGCCCTATCGCATGTTTACAAGCCGAGCAGAATACCGCCTAAGCCTGCGTGAAGATAATGCGGATCTGCGCCTCACTACTATTGGTCGTGAACTAGGCTTAGTGGACGATTACCGCTGGAATACATTTTGCAGGAAACAAGAGGCTGTTTCACGTGAAACATCCCGCTTACAAGATATTTGGATTGGTCCAAAGCATGGTTCAGCAAAGGCCGTTTCTGAGCTTTTAGGTCAAGATTTATCCCATGAGTGTAGTTTGGCAGACCTTTTAAGGCGCCCCGGCATTACTTATGAGGCAGTTACCAGTCTGTCCGAGGGTCTTTGGTCGCCAGGAACACTGGATGACGATTTGGGCTTAGCGCAGCAAATTAGCGATCAGGTTGAAATTTCGATTAAATACCAAGGCTACATAGAGAGGCAAGCTTTGGAGGTTGCTCGGCAAGAACACAACGAGACTTTTCCATTGCCAGAAACTTTGGATTACACCCAAGTAGTCGGCCTATCTAAAGAGGTGCAGCAAAAGCTCAATCTGCATAAACCGGGCACCTTGGGTCAGGCTGGCAGGATATCTGGAGTTACGCCTGCGGCCCTCTCTCTGTTGTTGGTCCATCTTAAAAAAGGTCTAGGCCGCACCCAAGAAGAAGTTCATGAGTAATGATTTGGTCTTTTTGGGGATTGAGAGTTTGGGCCTTAATCTGAGCCCTGCCAATATCTCGGATTTAGAGCTTTTCTTGCAGGAAATGGGCCGCTGGAACCGGGTCCATAATTTAACTGCAATTGAAGGCGAGAAAGACTCAGTTAGATTGCATCTCATTGATTCTATGACAGTTTTACCAGTAATGCGCCGCTTTATAGGCTTACCAAACCCCAAAATTGCGGACCTTGGGTCGGGCGGCGGTTTGCCTGCAATCCCAATTGCTATTTTGCAGCCGGAGTGGCATTTGACTTTGATTGAGGCTATTCGTAAAAAGACAGCATTTTTGCAGCATGTGCGCGGTAAGTTGGGTTTAAAGAACATTCAGGTCTTGAGCGAGCGCGTTGAGGCAGTAGCGAAATCACAGCCAGGTCAGTTTGACGCGGTGATTTCTAGGGCATTTACTAATCTTGCCCATTTTTTAGAGCTGTCCTTGCCCCTGCTCACGCCCAATGGCCTCATATTTGCCATGAAGGCTAAGCGCGCTGATGAAGAGTTGCAGGACGTTTGTATGGACGACTGGCGACTGGTGGCCGATGAGACCCTAGAGATTCCGAATTTGGCGGTGGAACGCCGACTTTTAGTTTTAACCCCTGTGAGAAAATTACCCCTTTAAAGCGCGACATTTTTAAGAAAAATTATGGCCAAAATATTCTGTATTGCAAATCAAAAAGGCGGGGTTGGCAAAACCACTACCACTGTTAATTTGGCCGCTGGTTTAGCTGGACATCAGCAACGTGTTTTATTGGTGGATTTGGATCCACAAGGTAATGCGACGATGGGCTCAGGAATTGAAAAAGCAGATCTCAACAGCACTGTGTATCAAGTCTTGATTGGTCTTTCGACAGTAAAAGAATCCGCAGTCCCTTGCGAGAGCTCTGGATACGATGTTTTGCCAGCAAACCGCGATTTGGCAGGCGCAGAAATTGAGTTAGTAGATTTGGATTCGCGCGAACAAAGATTGAAAGATGCACTTGCTCTTGTTGCGAATGACTATGACTTTATTTTGATTGACTGTCCCCCTGCGCTATCTTTGTTAACACTAAATGGATTGTGTGCAGCGAATGGCGTGATCGTACCAATGCAATGTGAATACTTTGCATTGGAAGGCCTGTCGGATTTAGTGAATACGATTAAGCAAGTTCACGCAAACTTAAATCCTGATTTAGTGATCATCGGTTTATTGCGCGTGATGTTTGATCCGCGCATGACTTTGCAACAACAAGTTTCTGATCAACTACTTGAGCACTTTGGCGATAAAGTATTTAAGAGCATCATTCCTCGCAACGTCCGCCTGGCCGAAGCCCCGTCCTATGGTCTTCCTGGGGTGGCGTTTGATAAGACATCGCGTGGCTCAAAAGCCTACTTAGAGTTTGGTGCCGAGATGATTGAGCGCATTAAGCAAATGTAAAAACTAGGAACAATAAAAATATTATGGCTGCAATCAAGAAAAAAGGTTTGGGTCGTGGCTTAGAGGCACTCCTTGGCGATAAGGCACAAAAAGAAACCACAGCTGAGATTAATCGTTTGCCATTAAGCGCATTACAGGCTGGCAAATATCAGCCGCGTCAAAAAATGGAAGCGGGCGCATTGCAAGAGTTGGCAGAAAGTATTCGCGAGCAAGGTGTGATGCAGCCTTTGTTAGTGCGCTTGGTTGCCCCCGGCAAATACGAAATTATTGCTGGTGAACGTCGCTTTCGTGCGGCAACTTTAGCTGGTTTAAAAGAGGTGCCTGTATTAGTTTCTGGAGCAAATGACCAAGCTGCTGCTGCAATGGCTTTAGTTGAGAACATGCAGCGCGAAGATCTCAATCCGCTGGAAGAATCTCAGGGCCTTGCAAGGTTAATTGAGGAATTTGGTTTTACGCATGAGCAAGCAGCAAAAGCGGTGGGTAAGTCACGTAGCGCTGTAAGTAATTTATTGCGTTTAAACCAGTTGGCAAAACCAGTGCAGGCCATGCTCTTGGCGGGCGATATTGATATGGGCCATGCCCGCGCTTTACTGCCTTTGCCTGGGGCAAGCCAAGTTGCTTTGGCGCAAAGAATTGCTGCCCAGGGCCTATCCGTCCGTGAAGCCGAGAGAATGGCTACTGCCCTAGCGCTTGCTGGCGGTCAAATTGGGGACAAAAAAGCCAAAACTAAGGCAGAAGGTGGCGCACCAAGTCGCGATCCAGATATGCGTCGCTTAACTCAAGAAATCGCTGATTTGATTGGCTTAAATGCAGAATTTAAGTTTAAAGGCAAGGGTGGTGAGCTCAGAATCCGCTTTAGCCAATTTGATGAGCTAGATTCCCTGTTAAAAAAATTGGGTATTGGGGCAGATTAAAGCCCTTTTACTTCGCCTCGAGAAATGAATTTTGTGAAAAAAGAACGGCCAGCTCCAATGCATCAATGGGATGAAATCGATAGCGACTCCTATAAAGCTCTAAGCAAAGATGAAATGGATGCATTGCGTAAGGCAAAGCCAGACAATTTTGGGTTAATGAATTCGTGGTGGATTGTTTTAAGTCAGGCAGTACTAACCTTAGCGATTGCTACTGCCTGCTTTGTTTTTTCTGGCCAGGCCGATAAAAGCGTTTATACTTATTCGGCTTTGGTAGGCGGTTTGATTGGGTTTTTACCCTCAGCTTTATTTTTGGTGCGTTTAGAAGCAGCAAAAAAGAATGTAAAATCAAGCCCTGGTGGATATTTAGCAGCAGTGGTTTCTGGCGAATTTATAAAAATCGTAGCAACCGCTCTCCTCTTTATTGGCTTTGCCTTGAAGCAACCTGATTTGAAATGGATTCCATTGCTTGTCACTTATTTGGCTACGCTCAAATGTTATTTGCTAGCGTGGTTTTGGAAGTAACAGGTGGTAAATATACATAAGGACAAGTTTAGAGATGTCTAGCGAAGTCAACGCAGCAGGAGCGGCCCATCAAGTGGCGAGCGAACCGCTTACACCCACTGCTTATATTGCTGAGCACTTACAAAACCTCAATAATATTGGCGGGGCGCAAACCTCAGTTATTGATTTCAGCATCATTAATTTAGATACCATCTTTTGGACCTCGGTAATGGGGTTGATCACAGTTTTTCTGCTGATGCTTGCTGCACGTAGGGCATCTCCTGGCGTTCCTGGTCGCTTTCAATGTTTGATTGAAATGTTAGTTGAGATGGTCGATAACCAGACCAAAAGCATTGTTCATGGCGATAGAAGCTTTATTGCCCCGCTCGCCCTGTTTGTTTTTTGCTGGATTATTCTTCTAAATACCTTGGACTTGGTGCCGGTAGATTGGATCTTTGGGGTTAATCAATTTATTGGTGGTTTCGGAGTTCATATTCCTCATCACAAGATAGTCCCCACCACCGATCTGAACGCAACCTTCGGTCTATCTTTTTCAGTTCTGCTGTTGGTGTTCTTTTACAGTTTCAAAGTCAAAGGCCTTGGAGGCTTTTTGCACGAGCTGGTTTCAGCGCCCTTTGGTGCAAAGTGGTACTTGGCACCTTTTAATCTGATATTGAACATCATTGAATATATTGCTAAGGGCGTTTCCCTTGGCATGCGACTTTTTGGCAACATGTACGCAGGAGAGCTATTATTTTTGCTTATCGCCCTTTTGGGAAGCATGTGGACCTTTAACTTAGATTTGTACATGCTTGGCTTCGTCGGCAACGTGATTGCAGGCTCAGCTTGGGCAATCTTTCACATCTTGGTTATTTTGTTACAAGCATTTATTTTCATGATGTTGACCTTGGTTTACATTGGGCAAGCCCACAGCCACCATTAACTTTTTTATTTTTAACCTCACTTTCAATACTTAGGAGTAAACATGCAAGCATTCTTAGCCAACATCCAAGGACTAACCGCTATCGGTATCGGCCTCATCATCGGCCTCGGCGCATTAGGAGCCTGTTTGGGCATTGGCCTAATGGGCGGTAAGTTCATTGAGGGCGCTGCCCGTCAACCAGAATTGATCAATGAATTACAAACCAAAATGTTCCTTTTGGCTGGTTTGATCGACGCTGCGTTCTTGATCGGCGTTGGTGTTGCAATGTTGTTTGCTTTCGCAAACCCACTGCTCGCAGTTATTAAGTAATTGTTTTGGCGTGGATGACCATCAGGTCATCCTAATGTTCTCAACAATACTGAAAGGAATATCGTGAATCTGAACGCGACCCTATTCGCGCAAATGATCGTTTTCTTCGTCTTATGGTGGGTTGTTGCACGCTTTGTGTGGCCGCCACTAGTCAAGGCGCTAGATGAGCGTTCAAGCAAAATTGCTGATGGCTTGGCATCTGCCGAGCGCGGTAAAGAAGCGCTCGCTTTGGCAAGCAATGAAGCAGAGCAAGAATTAACCAAAGCACGCCAAGAAGGTGTGCAGCGTGTTGCAGAAGCAGAAAAACGTGCGCAAATGTCTGCTGAAGAAATTCGCGCAAATGCACAAGCTGAAGCAGCGCGCATTATTTCTCAAGCAAAGCAAGATGCAGATCAACAAGTAACTCGTGCTCGTGAAGTATTGCGCGCTGAGGTCGCGGCGTTGGCGGTTAAGGGGGCAGAGCAAATTTTGCGTCGTGAAGTTGATGCAAAGACCCACGGCACATTGCTTGAGCAACTAAAGGCAGAACTTTGATATGGCTGAGTTAGCCACAATTGCACGCCCTTATGCTGAAGCGCTTTTTCAAAGCACCAAGCCTGCTGCGCTTGCTACTTGTTTGGAGCAGCTAAATGAATTGGCGCAGATTGCTGCATTGCCAGAGCTTGCTGCTTTATCAAACAATCCAAAAGTTTCTGCTGATGATTTAAGCAAATTACTTTCTGGCATGGTAAAGACCAAGTTAGATGGTCAGGTTGCAAGCTTTTTAAATCTATTGAATCAAAACCACCGCTTAGCTGCTCTTCCCGAAATTGCCCATCAATTTGAGGCAATGAAGAATAAGAGCGAAAGTGCTGCAGAAGTAAACATTACTAGCGCATTTCCATTAGAGGGTTCTGCGCTAACCGATTTGCTGTCGAGTTTGAAGAAGCGCTTTGGTGGTAAAGAATTGCGCCCGACCATCCAGATAGATCCTGAATTGATTGGTGGAGTTCGCATTCAAGTTGGTGATGAAGTAATGGATAGTTCAGTCAAGGCGCAGTTAGCCCAAATGCAAATCAGTCTTGGCGCATAAAGTGATCCCGATTAAGAACATACGAAATAAGACCCAGGAGTAAGTAATGCAACTCAACCCTTCCGAGATCAGCGAGCTGATCAAAAGCCGAATTAGCGAAATGGGTGTTGACACCCAGTCTCGTAATGAAGGCACTGTTATTTCAGTGACCGATGGTATCTGCCGCGTACATGGTTTATCTGGTGTGATGCAGGGCGAAATGTTGGAGTTTCCTAACAACACTATCGGTCTTGCCTTGAACCTTGAGCGTGATTCAGTTGGCGCTGTAGTGTTGGGTGAATATACCCACATTAAAGAAGGCGATCCAGTTAAGTGTACAGGCCGTATCTTAGAAGTTCCAGTTGGCCCAGAGTTGCTTGGCCGCGTTGTAAACGCACTGGGTCAGCCGATTGATGGTAAAGGTCCAATCAATACTAAGTTAACTGACTTTATCGAAAAAGTTGCTCCAGGCGTGATTGCACGTCAATCTGTTAGCCAGCCAGTTCAAACTGGTTTGAAAGCGATTGATGCAATGGTTCCAATTGGCCGTGGTCAGCGTGAGTTGATCATTGGTGACCGTCAAACAGGTAAGACAGCAGTTGCAGTTGATGCGATCATTAACCAAAAAGGTAAAGGCGTTTATTGCGTTTACGTGGCGATCGGTCAAAAAGCTTCTACTATTGCTAACGTTGTTCGCAAGCTCACAGAACTAGGCGCAATGGAATACACCGTTGTTGTAGCGGCGAGCGCTTCGGAGTCTGCTGCAATGCAGTACCTCTCAGCATATGCTGGATGCACGATGGGTGAATATTTCCGCGATCGTGGCGAAGACGCATTGATCGTGTATGACGATTTAACAAAACAAGCGGTTGCATACCGTCAGATTTCTTTGCTCTTGCGTCGCCCACCAGGTCGTGAAGCCTACCCTGGCGATGTGTTCTATCTACACTCACGTTTACTTGAGCGCGCTGCCCGTGTAAATGCCGAGTACGTTGAGAAATTTACAAATGGTTCGGTAAAAGGTAAGACAGGCTCTTTGACTGCACTGCCAATTATTGAGACTCAAGCTGGTGACGTTTCTGCATTTGTTCCAACCAATGTGATTTCGATTACCGACGGCCAGATCTTCTTGGAAACCGACTTGTTTAACGCTGGCGTACGCCCTGCGATTAACGCTGGTATTTCTGTGTCACGCGTTGGTGGCGCAGCTCAGACCAAAGTGATCAAGAAATTATCTGGCGGTATTCGTACCGACTTAGCTCAGTATCGTGAATTAGCAGCTTTTGCGCAGTTTGCATCTGATCTTGATGATGCAACTCGTAAGCAACTCGAGCGCGGTAAGCGTGTTACTGAGTTGTGTAAACAAGCGCAGTACAAGCCTTTGCAGGTTTGGGAAATGGCTGCCTCACTTTATGCCATGAACAACGGCTACTTTGATGATCTTGAAGTAAAGCATGTATTAGCATTTGAAAAAGGTTTGCAAGATCATTTGAAATCAAAATACGCTGATTTAGTTGGCCGTATTGAAGAGAGCAAAGACTTGAGCAAAGATGATGAAGCTGCTTTGCGTTCTGCGATTGAGGATTACAAGCGTTCAGCCTCTTTCTAAGAGGACTCGCATAAATCATGGCAAGCACAAAAGAGATACGATCTAAGATCAAGAGCGTGCAAAATACGCGCAAGATCACTAAGGCAATGGAAATGGTCGCCGCATCCAAGATGCGTCGCGCCCAAGAGCGTATGCGTAATGCGCGCCCGTATGCTGAAAAAATTCGTGAGATTGTTGCTAATCTTTCAAAAGCAAATCCTGAGTTCCGCTCTTCTTACATGGTAATTCGTGACGTAAAGAAAATTGGAACAATTTTGGTTACAACAGATAAGGGCTTATGTGGCGGACTAAACACCAACGTATTGCGTCTGATTGCAAACCAAGTGCGCGATATGCAAGGCAGCAATATTGATATTGAATATACTGCTATCGGCTCAAAAGGGCTCCAGTTTCTAAATCGTTCAAAAGCAAAGATAATTTCTCAAACAACCCATATTGGCGATACACCACATATGGACATGTTAATTGGCGCAATAACTGCCCAGTTAGAGGCGTTTGAGCGCGGTGAAATTGATGCTGTTTATTTGGCATATAACCGCTTTGTAAATGCAATGAAACAAGAGCCTGTTTTAGAAAAACTCATACCACTGGAGTCAGTTGCATTGACTCCAGAAGAGAAAGCAGGAAATTCTTGGGATTACATCTACGAACCTGATGCGGAGTCCATCTTAAATGGCTTGCTTAAGCGTTATGTAGAGGCAATGATTTATCAAGCTGTTGCTGAAAACATGGCATCTGAGCAATCTGCCCGCATGGTCTCTATGAAGGCTGCGTCAGATAATGCAAAGAACGTGATTGGCGAATTGCAATTGGAATACAACAAGACACGACAGGCTGCTATTACTAAAGAGTTGTCAGAGATTGTTGGCGGAGCGGCTGCGGTTTAAGCGGTTAGCGTTTAGGAATACGAAAGAATTCAGGAATTAAAAGCGGAGAAATGCGATGAGTAACGGAAATATCGTGCAGTGTATCGGTCCAGTGGTGGACATTCAGTTCCCACGTGACAACATGCCAAACATTTATGAAGCCTTGACATTAGTTGAGAGCGGAGAAAAATCATTTGCTGAAAAAGGTTTGACCTTTGAAGTTCAGCAGCAAATTGGTGATGGTGTAGTTCGCGCAATTGCTATGGGCGCTAGTGATGGATTGCGTCGCGGTATGCAAGTAAAATCGACTGGTGCTCCAATTTCTGTACCTGTTGGTCCAGCCACGCTTGGCCGTATTATGGATGTTTTGGGTCGCCCAATTGACGATGCAGGCCCTATTGCTACCCAAGAGCGTCGCGCCATTCACCAGCCAGCACCAAAGTTTGAAGAACTCTCACCATCCGTTGACTTGTTAGAAACCGGTATTAAGGTTATTGACTTAGTTTGCCCGTTTGCTAAAGGCGGTAAGGTTGGCTTGTTCGGCGGCGCGGGGGTTGGTAAGACCGTGAACATGATGGAATTGATTAACAACATTGCTAAACAACACTCAGGTTTATCCGTGTTTGCTGGCGTTGGTGAGCGCACTCGTGAAGGTAATGACTTCTACCACGAGATGAAAGAATCTAACGTTGTAGATAAAGTGGCTATGGTTTTTGGTCAGATGAACGAGCCTCCAGGTAATCGTTTGCGCGTTGCGTTGACTGGTTTGACAATGGCCGAAGCATTCCGTGACGAAGGCCGTGATATTTTATTCTTCGTTGACAATATTTACCGTTACACCCTCGCCGGTACCGAAGTATCAGCGTTGTTAGGCCGTATGCCTTCCGCCGTGGGTTATCAGCCTACATTGGCTGAAGAAATGGGTAAGCTGCAAGAGCGCATTACTTCAACGAAGACTGGTTCTGTTACATCTATTCAGGCCGTTTACGTTCCTGCGGATGACTTGACCGATCCATCACCAGCTACAACCTTCTTACACCTAGACTCCACAGTAGTGTTGTCACGTGATATTGCTGCTTTGGGTATTTATCCAGCGGTTGATCCACTGGACTCAACTAGCCGTCAGCTTGACCCACAAGTAGTTGGTCAAGAGCACTATGATGTCGCTCGTGAAGTTCAGATGACTTTGCAGCGTTACAAAGAGTTGCGCGACATTATTGCTATTTTGGGTATGGACGAGTTGTCACCGGAAGACAAATTAGCTGTGTCACGTGCACGTAAAATTCAGCGTTTCTTATCCCAGCCTTTCCACGTTGCTGAAGTATTTACTGGTTCACCAGGCAAGTATGTTCCATTGAAAGAAACTATCCGTGGTTTCAAAATGATTTGCAGCGGAGAATTGGACCACTTGCCAGAGCAAGCGTTCTACATGGTGGGTTCAATTGATGAAGCCATCGAGAAAGCTAAGAAGCTTTAATCGAATTCATCTAGGGAAATTATGTCAACCATACGCGTCGATGTAGTAAGTGCTGAGAAATCTATTTTCAGCGGTGAAGCCAGGTTTGTAGCGCTTCCTGGAGAAAATGGTGAGCTCGGTATTTTGCGCGGCCATACTCCTTTGATTACACGCATTCGTCCAGGCTCAGTTCGTATTGAAAAAGCTGATGGTGATGAAGAGTTTGTATTCGTTGCAGGCGGCTATTTAGAAGTGCAGCCAGATCATGTCACCGTATTGGCCGATACCGCTATTCGCGGACATGACCTTGATGAAGCAAAAGCTAACGACGCAAAGAAACGCGCTGAAGAAGCTATGCAAAATCGTGGTTCAGAATTTGATTTGGCTTTAGCTCAATCAGAGTTTGCAATGGCAGCAGCACAGCTGGCTGCGATTGCTCGTTTCCGTCGTAAAAAGTAAGTATCGGATATTTCCTTGTTGTTAAATGACCGATTTTTAAAAGCCTGCTTGGGTGAAGCGGTTGATCAAACACCGCTTTGGCTCATGCGCCAAGCTGGTCGTTACCTACCAGAGTACAACGCTACCCGCGCAAGAGCTGGAAGCTTTCTTGGGTTAGCTAAAAATCCAGCCCATGCAACTGAAGTAACCCTCCAACCTTTGGATCGTTACCCATTAGACGCAGCGATTTTGTTCTCGGACATTTTGACCATTCCCGATGCTATGGGTTTAGGTCTGAAATTTACAGCAGGCGAAGGACCTAGTTTTGATCATCCTCTTCGCACGGAAGAAGCAGTTAAAAAATTACGCGTTGCCGACATGGATCAGCTTAAATATGTTTTTGATGCTGTATCAGAAATTCGCAAAGCTTTGGTTCAAGATGGTAAGCAGCGCGTACCGCTGATTGGTTTTTCTGGCAGCCCATGGACATTAGCCTGCTACATGATTGATGGTTCGGGCTCAGACGATTTTCGTCATGCCAAGACCATGATGTTTAGCCGCCCAGATTTGCTTGAGCATATTCTGGAGATTAATGTGCAGTCTGTGGCTGCTTATTTAATTGAGCAAGTTAAGGCAGGCGCACAAGCGCTAATGATTTTTGATACTTGGGGTGGATTACTTCCCGATGGTTGGTATCAGCGCATGTCTTTGGCTGCTATGCAAAAAGTGATTGCATTATTACCTCTTGAACATGAGGGGCGCAAGATCCCAATCATTATGTTCACAAAGGGCGGTGGTATTTGGTTAAATGACATGGCGCAAATTGGGGCAGATGTCATTGCGATCGACTGGACGATGCGCTTAAGCCGCGTTCGTCAGCAGCTTTTAGACATCAATAAACCGCTGGCTTTGCAAGGCAACTTAGATCCGCTAATTTTGTTTTCAGAACCAAAGCAAGTTGCAACTGCTGCTGAGAGCCTCTTGAATGACTTGGCGGGCGCTCCTGCGTTAAAGCCTGGTCTGCATTCCCTCGATGGCCATATTTTTAATCTAGGGCATGGCATTAACCAATTTACCCCACCTGAAAATGTGGCGGCTCTTTCCGAGGCTGTAATCAATCACTCAAAAGCCTTGCGTACATAGCACTAACTATAAGTAATTGCTAACTTAGGGCAGTATTTTGATAAAAGTTATGCACAGAAATGTGCAAAATAAAAAATACAGTGAGATTCGTGGGAATTATTAAACATTACCTTTATAAACGACTGTAAGCCATTGATTTATATTGAAAATTAATAAAATATTGATTTTCTGTCCAAGATAGCATTCCTATAAAATAACTATAGAAACGCAGAGTAGCAAATGATATCCACAGACTTATCCACAGGGTTAAATAACAAATTTTAGTAAATGATCCTCAGCCTATCGTAGTGCAGGTAGTAGTAGATAAGCCTTTAGTGCAGGGCTTTGATTACCTGTGGGATGTTGAAAAGATAGGCAAATTGCCTGAAATTGGCAATGTAGTTGAGATACCCTTTGCACGATCAAAAGAAATTGGGCTGGTAATAAAAGTAAGCAATCACTCCGATTATGAGATCGAAAAGCTCAAATACGTAGATCGCCTTGCACCACTTCCTGTATTGGACCCCGCCTTATTACGATTAATGAGTTTTGCAAGCCAGTATTACATCCATGCTTTAGGGGAAACCGCATTGCCGGTCATACCGCAGATGTGGAAAAAAGCAGATGAATGGGAAAAAATACCGAAAAAACTGGAATCTGCAGACAAAAAAAATAAAAAAAAGCTTGTAACAGTGGCAGAAGGTTTGATAACGGTAGAGCAATTGAATTCCGATCAAAAGGTCGCCCTATCTCAATTACTGGCAGATTCTCAAAAAGAAAATCAATTCAGGACAATTTTGTTGCAGGGCCAAACGGGGAGTGGCAAGACGGCCGTCTTTCTAAATTGGCTTGCAAGCACTCTTAACGAAGAGGGCGCCCAAGTACTTTTACTAGTGCCAGAAATTAACTTAACTCCGCAACTAGAAAGACGCGTAAGAGCCTACTTCCCAGATAAAAAAATGGCAGTGTTACATAGTGGTGTCAGCGAAAAGAAAAGAGGTATTGCTTGGTATGAGGCAATGACTGGCAAGGCGCAAATTATTATAGGAACCAGGCTAGCAGCCTTAACGCCCATGCCAAATTTACGTGCCATCGTGGTGGATGAAGAGCATGACCCATCTTATAAGCAACAAGATGGAACTAGATACTCAGCAAGAGATTTAGCAATCTGGCGAGCGCATGATCAAAAAATCCCTATCCTCTTGTCTTCTGCCACTCCATCATTAGAAACTTGGTTAGCAGCTCAATCCGGGCGCTATGAAAATATTCGACTTAATCAGCGCGCCCAGGGTGCAAGTTTACCTAGCGTGCATTTGATTAATACACGTGATCCAAAAAATCAATTTAGCCCAGGCAATGCAGGCGCGCCTAAGCAAAAAAGTCTGATTACAAAGACGCTTGCAAATGCTATTACAAAATCACTTGCAGAAAAAAAGCAAAGTTTGATTTTGATTAATCGGCGCGGTTATGCTCCGGTACTCAGTTGCTCAGCATGTAATTGGTTGTCAAAATGTAATCAATGCTCTACCTATACGGTAATTCATAAGGCCGGCGCTTTAACTAAAAGATCGGTATTGAATTGTCACCATTGTGGGTTAGTAAAGCCCATTCCACAGTTTTGTCCTGATTGTGGAAATGCAGATCTAAAGACGCTAGGTCATGGGACTCAAAAATTAGAAGATGCTATTGAAGAAATGTGGCCACAAGCGAGAGTGCTGCGGGTCGATACAGATTCAAGTAGAAGGAGTAAAGGGGCAGAGGCTCTCTTTACAAAAATACATGATGGCAATGTTGACATTGTCGTTGGCACTCAAATGATTGCTAAAGGACATGACTATCAAAATATTGGATTAGTCGCCGTATTAGAGGCAGATAGTCGACTCTATTCAGCAGACTTTAGGGCTGCCGAAAGATTATTTGCGCAGTTAGTTCAAGTGGCCGGGCGTGCAGGAAGATCGGGCATCAAAGGTGAGGCCGGGGGAGATATTTTTATCGAGACACAATACCCAGAGGCGCCTGTATTTCAGTATTTATTAAGACACGATGTCGATGGATTTTTAGCATTTACCGCTAAAGAGCGCGAAGAGGCAAAATTACCACCCTACTCATATCAAGCACTCATTCATGCAGAAGGGAAAAACCTAGATCAGGCGATTCAGTTTTTGAATGAACTCAAGGCGCGAATAAAAAATAAGGGCCTGATTACGAGAGAGCTTAAGATGTATGACCCAGTCCCTAAGCCAGTCATGCGGGTAGCGGGTGCAGAGCGCGCCCAATTATTAATTGAGTCAGGTAATCGCAAGTTACTACAAGAAACACTTGAAGTAATTGATCAAGAATTGCGCCAAGATTCCACAGGAAGAATCAGTAAAACATCACGTATTCGATGGTTGGTAGAGCGCGATCCGATTGCTATCTAAGCACCTGCGCTAGACTCGTATTGTGTGAGCGACATTAAGTCGTTTAAGTTAGAACTCAATATCTCAGAAGATGTTGGTCTAATTTTAAATAACCAAACTGCATACGGCTGGGTATTCACCACTTCAGGGCTGACATCCACCTCTTCATTAAGAGCAACAATTTCACCGCTGATGGGAGCATGAATATCGCTCGCCGCTTTAACGGACTCTATTGCAGCTATGGCTTCGCCCTGCTTCACTTGTTGGCCAATTTTTGGCGCTTGGAAAAACATCACATCACCTAAAGCTTCTTGCGCGTAATTGCTAATGCCTACCCAAACTAGCCCATCATCTTCAATGCTAGCCCACTCATGTGTTTCTGCAAATTTAAATGTGTCTTGCGTTTTCATTGTGTTTCCTTTGGAGTATGTGGGTGACGACGTGGAGTATGTCCCGGGTCAAGGAAATAAGTTGGCGTTTGGTACAGAGTGCCAAACTAATCCCAATGTCGGGGATTGATCAATCCCAAACTGTTAAAGCTAAATTAAGTCTTAGGTTTTTGCTGAGCCCGTACGATGAGTACGGTTGTATAAACAACTTGCGCAAATCCAGCGCTGCTTGCGATTGCTTGTCGGAATCCAAGTGCCACCTTCCAGACGCTTTTCGCGACTGCATGAGGAGCAGAACTTAAGGCTCTGTGAAGTTTCTTGGGTAGCAGCTGGAGTCGAAGTAGTCATGGGTAATCCGGGCAATTCAAATCTTGTACAGAAGTTCTATTTTACCCGTTTTGTCCCGCTGGGGCTGGGCTCAGGACAACTCGTACCGAATCGGCCGTTTTATTGCCATCAAAATCAAGCCAGGCCTTATTTTCAAAATCATAGAGCTTGCACTTCCGAGCCGTCTCGAAATACCATGCCCAAGAGAATTTTTGGATAAAAATACGCTCTGGAAGGATGGTTTCCAGGGTATTTTGGGCCTCTTGAAGGCGATATAGCGGCACGCTCATATCTACGTGATGGGCTGTGTGCTCCATGATATGGTGCATTAAAGAGCCCCAAATCCAATTAAAGGTCAAATGCACTGTGGTGGATACAAAAGGCTGGGCGCGCAACCACTCAGATTTCTTGTCATACCAAGAGACTGAGGTGTGGGTATGGTGAACATAGACCACAAAACCAATCATTCCATTCCAGAATAGGAAAGGAAGAGCAAAACCAGTGATGAGGCCAAGCCAAACAGATTGACCGGTGGCGAGGGCGCCGGCAATGAGACAGGCAATCCAGATAATGGCAAAGCCAGTAACCAGTAAATTGTCTTTCAAGAAAATTGGACGATCGCCAGGTTTATTTTTTGCATTCGGGAAGTACTCACGTCTCCACCAAATCTCAATGAGGTAGTAGAAAACAGGTCCCCAACCACTACGGTAAAGACGCTCTACGGCTTTACGCCAGGAAGGCAGAGCATCAAATTCTGCTTTTGATAATGGAGCCCAAACAAAGTCAAAGCCCTTGAGATTAGTCTGACCATGGTGAACAACGTTGTGCCCTACATCCCATAAGCTATATGGGGTTAGGGACGGTAAGAATGCAATGCGACCGAGTACTTTATTAAGTTCACGGTGCGGTGTGTAGCTTTGATGGCAAGCATCATGGCCTAAGATGAAGATGCGACCAGTAACAAAACCAGCAACTAAACCCAATACGATTTTGATCAGTACGCTCTCAATAAAAATGGTTCCAGCTATGCAGGCAAGCCATAAAACAGCATCTAATGCTAGCAAGGCAATTGCTTTTGCTGTTTCACCCTGAGCCATAGGGATCAACCAGCTACGAATAACTTTTCGGTGCGGCAACGGAAGATCTGGAGCCAAAGGATTAACCATGGATGGTTCGGATAGTGCAGAATTTAGATGATTTGACATGATAAGAATCAATAAGTTAGGTAGAAATGATAGCCTTTTTCACGAATTCACGCATGATGTAGGTCAAAATCCCCTCTGTTTTGGTGCGCCCGGCAGGAATCGAACCTGCGACCCTTGGCTTCGGAGGCCAATACTCTATCCACTGAGCTACGGGCGCCAATATGAAATTCACTAACTGCGCTATTGTAAGTGCCTATATCCTTAGGCTCTCGTTATAATCTTTGCAGAACCATCCTAAAAACCCGTCAAACTATAAAAAGTCCTATGAGCGAAGCGCACGGCAGCATCATTAAAACCCCTAAACAGCTGATCATTACGGTGTTTGCCACCTTTTTTGTGCCATTGATCATCATTTTGTTGCTATTGGTGTATGTGAATAACGGTAAACGTACTGATGCGGCTGCCTCTGCCGAGCAGTTGATTAAACCTGTTGCGCAACTGAATTACCAGGATGCTAGCGCTCCATCGGAGTCCAAAGAGGCCGCCCCAGCGACTAAATAAGGTTTAGCGCTCTAGATAAAGCTGGCTAAATGCCAGCTTTTTATTACTCTTCGTTTTGACCTTTTGCATCTAGCGCAACTTGGTACGCCTCTTTTTTGCTCAGCCCAAGCGCTTGAGCTAGCACGGCTGCAATTTCTTTGCTGCCTAAGTAAGGACTTAGGGCATTAGCCCATAGCAGGAGCGCCGAATGTTCAGGGGCCTCGTCCGCGTTGGCTTGGCGGCCGGCCACTAAGATAATAAATTCACCCCTGAGGCTCTCTGCTTTATCAAGCCACTCCGGAATATCCGCAGCAGTGAGTGTAACCAGCTGCTCAAATTTTTTGGTCAGCTCTCTTCCTACCATTAACTGTCGCTCTGCCCCTAGTTCTTTGCTAAGCGTTACCAGGGTCTCGCGTATTTGATGTGGTGATTCAAAAAAGATGCTCACTTTTGAATTGCTACGAATATCTTGTATGAGGGCGCCCCGCTCTTTTGCTTTATTTGGCCAGAAGCCAAGAAACTGAAACCGCCCTTCTGATGGCAGCATGACAGAGCCACTAGCAGAAATAGCAGCAGAAACCGCACTTGCACCAGGAATGGGAATAATGCGAAAGCCAGCTTTTTCTACTGCGTTCACTAGTTTTGCGCCGGGATCTGATACTCCAGGTGTGCCGGCATCTGAAATGTAAGCCCAGCGTTCATTTTGAGCGAGGCGCTCAATAATGGTTTGCGCACCAGTAATTTCATTGTGCTCATGCAAAGCGACACATTTCTTATGGATGCCAAAATGTTGCAGCAGGGGTGCGCTATGCCTCGTATCTTCACAGGCAATACCGTCTACTGAATTAAGCACATACAGTGCACGTAAGGTAATGTCACCCAAATTGCCAATTGGTGTGGCAACCATGTATAGAGCACCAGCTGGCAGATCCTGTTGTTTTAAAAAGTCAAAGGAGCTTAATTCCATGTAGGCAATCTTTTGAAAAATAGTATTAATTAGTAAGAGAATACGTTGCTTTTGAAATCATGGGTGGCGTAGGCAGCTTGCCTGAACTATGGCGCATAATAATGTGATGGATAAAGATACTCTCGAACGTTTGCGCGCTCGCGCATCCCAACATTTTTTAGACAGCATTGCTGTAAAGCAAGCCGCTGAAAAAATACTTCCTGAGCAAGTTGCTCTCGGCATAGTCGCCATGACAAACTGTCTGTGCGCTGGCGGAAAGGTAATGGCTTGCGGTAATGGTGGATCAGCTGCTGATGCGCAGCATTTCGCCGCTGAGCTAATTGGTCGCTTTGAGAGAGAGCGACAAGAGTTGGCTGCGATTGCGCTGACTACAGACACATCCATTTTAACTGCTGTGGGAAATGACTATAGCTATGACGAAATCTTTGCTAAGCAAGTGCGCGGTCTCGGAAAAAAAGATGACATCTTAATTGCTATCTCCACTTCAGGAAATTCAAAAAATGTAGTGAGAGCAATTGAGGCTGCAAAAAAGATGGGGATACAGATTATTGCCTTGACTGGTAACGGTGGCGGAAAGATTGCCAGCTTATTAGACGCTAATGACATTCATCTGTGCGCGCCCTCCACTCGCACTGCTCGTATTCAAGAAACGCATTTAGTTTTACTTCATGCCTTATGCGATGGCGTAGATCATTTATTGCTCGATTAATAAATTCATTCATTAAAAGGTATGCATATGCGAAATACTCTCATCATCAAATTACTTGCCGCATTGTTGATCTCCTCCTTCCTATCTGGCTGTGGCGTATTAGTGGTTGGCGGTGTTGTGGCAGGCGCAAGCGTATTAGCTGATCGCCGCTCTCCAGCTGTGCAGGCAATTGATAAAGGCATTGAGTTAGAGGCCGGCAATGCTTTAGCCAAGCGCTTTGGTGATAATGCACACATTAACGTGACATCATTCAATCAAAAGGTATTGTTAACTGGTGAGGTGAAGGATGCCGATATTAAGGGCCAGGCCGGCACCTTTGTAAAGGGAATGAAAAACGCCCGCTCTGTCTTTAATGAATTGGTCATTGGACCAAACAGCAGCTTTACTGCTCGTGCGAATGATTCCTACCTCGAATCTAAAATTAAAACCCAAATGATTTTCACAGACAAGTTGCCATCGAATTCAATGGCCATTGTTGCTGAAGGGAGCAGTGTTTATTTGATGGGCATTCTGACTCAAAACGAGGCAGCGATTGCCAAGAAAGTTACTAGCAATGTTGACGGTGTAAAAGATGTGTACGTCTACTTCGACATTATTTCTGATGCAGAAAAAACGCGCCTAGAAAAACAAGGTAAGGCAGATGAATCGCAGCCAAACTCAATGCCAAAGCAGTAAAGTTGTTTGATGGAAAGTGAGTAATGAATTTATCCAAACAACATCTGAAATCTTTTTTACTCGCCACCCTCTTCATGCTATGTTCGCTGAGTACGAAGGCATCCAGTGAAGATACAAAGGCGGCTTTACTTGCAAAGCAAAATGCTTGCCTGGGATGCCATGCGCTTGATAAAAAAATTGTGGGGCCCAGCTTTCAAGCCGTTGCAAAAAAATATGCAAATGACCCTAGCGCAACTACATTTTTAAAAAACAAAATTATTAAAGGTGGCTCAGGATCTTGGGGCGTTGTACCAATGCCAGCAAATGCAAAGTTGAGTGATGCCGATGTATCTTTATTGACTGGCTGGATTTTGCGCGGAGCGCCAAGTACAAATTAAGTTTGGCGAACGACTGGCTTTCCAAGAAACCAGGACCACACATCATTTGAGCGCTTAAAGTTTTGTTTAAGTGCATAGTCAAAGTCAGCCCACTGCTCGTTGGCGGCCTCTTCAACAATCGTGCCTGAATTTGCAGGCGGTAATTTTAAGTAAGCATCGGCATCACCATAGGCATACTCAACAAGCATGCCCGCCTTTTGCGCCAGATGCATCATTGCCCGGTTATTTGCCAGGCAATGTACGAATAAGATTTTGATACGAGTATTGCGTGAGTGCACTGAAGCGCGGGCCAATAAGGCGGTACCAATGCCCTGCCCCCGGCCATTGGGCAGTACCGATACGCCAAACTCTGCGGCTAATGGCTGGCCTTTTGTTTCGGGTAGATATGCCAAATGAGCCATACCAATCAGGTTTAGCTGGGAGTCAAAGCTGCCAAAAATTGCATCTCTATTGAAATTAAGGTTCTCTACATAGCGATGAATCACTTCATCAGGAGTTTGAGTCCCAAAGCGAAGACGACGATCCTCTTCATTCAGCTGCAAAAGATGCTTAAGAATGCGCTCCCTATGGTCAGCATGCAATTCACGAACAGGCACGACAGAGCCAGCCGCATAGGGCTTGCTGGGTAAGTGACTATTCCCTAATTTATTGTGCATAGCAACATACTAGCAGAAACCAGCGCTTATTACAGGGTTTTCCCTTATAAAAAGAAAACAGGCGTATAGGGGATAAAAATGGAGTTAAAAAATGAACATTTGCCTCAAATTTCCTACCCTATCCATGAAAACCCGTATTTCTTGAAAAAAAATTGAAAAAATTTTCCACCCTCCGCCCCTTGTTTTACATGGGTTTATTAAAAAAGTAGGAAAAAACATCGCTTTTTTATAGAAAAAGACTACGAAAGGTGTTGACGGACCCTCAAAAGGGGTATAAAGTCTCATCTCTCTGCTGCAACGTTTTATGAATTTTCAAAACGCACAGCCCTCTTTAAAAATTAGTCAACCGATAATTGTGGGTACTAAGTGAAAGCATCAAGTCCTTCGGGACAGATGTAAATAAATAGTACTCATAGACAGTAAAAAGATTTGGTTTTATTACCAAGTCAATTTCTTTTGAATGAGTGCGACGATCCGCAAGGATCACAGGAATTAAACTGAAGAGTTTGATCCTGGCTCAGATTGAACGCTGGCGGCATGCCTTACACATGCAAGTCGAACGGCAGCACGGGTACTTGTACCTGGTGGCGAGTGGCGAACGGGTGAGTAATACATCGGAACGTACCTTATCGTGGGGGATAACGCAGCGAAAGCTGTGCTAATACCGCATACGCCCTGAGGGGGAAAGCGGGGGATCGAAAGACCTCGCGCGATTAGAGCGGCCGATGCCTGATTAGCTTGTTGGTGGGGTAAAAGCCCACCAAGGCGACGATCAGTAGCTGGTCTGAGAGGACGATCAGCCACACTGGGACTGAGACACGGCCCAGACTCCTACGGGAGGCAGCAGTGGGGAATTTTGGACAATGGGGGCAACCCTGATCCAGCAATGCCGCGTGAGTGAAGAAGGCCTTCGGGTTGTAAAGCTCTTTTGTCAGGGAAGAAACACCGGCTCTAACACAGTCCGGGAATGACGGTACCTGAAGAATAAGCACCGGCTAACTACGTGCCAGCAGCCGCGGTAATACGTAGGGTGCAAGCGTTAATCGGAATTACTGGGCGTAAAGCGTGCGCAGGCGGTTATACAAGACAGGCGTGAAATCCCCGGGCTTAACCTGGGAATGGCGCCTGTGACTGTATAGCTAGAGTGTGTCAGAGGGGGGTAGAATTCCACGTGTAGCAGTGAAATGCGTAGATATGTGGAGGAATACCAATGGCGAAGGCAGCCCCCTGGGATAACACTGACGCTCATGCACGAAAGCGTGGGGAGCAAACAGGATTAGATACCCTGGTAGTCCACGCCCTAAACGATGCTGACTAGTTGTTCGGAATTTACATTCTGAGTAACGTAGCTAACGCGTGAAGTCAGCCGCCTGGGGAGTACGGTCGCAAGATTAAAACTCAAAGGAATTGACGGGGACCCGCACAAGCGGTGGATGATGTGGATTAATTCGATGCAACGCGAAAAACCTTACCTACCCTTGACATGTCACTAACGAAGTAGAGATACATTAGGTGCCCGTAAGGGAAAGTGAACACAGGTGCTGCATGGCTGTCGTCAGCTCGTGTCGTGAGATGTTGGGTTAAGTCCCGCAACGAGCGCAACCCTTGTCTTTAGTTGCTACGCAAGAGCACTCTAAAGAGACTGCCGGTGACAAACCGGAGGAAGGTGGGGATGACGTCAAGTCCTCATGGCCCTTATGGGTAGGGCTTCACACGTCATACAATGGTGCATACAGAGGGTTGCCAACCCGCGAGGGGGAGCTAATCTCAGAAAATGCATCGTAGTCCGGATCGTAGTCTGCAACTCGACTACGTGAAGCTGGAATCGCTAGTAATCGCGGATCAGAATGTCGCGGTGAATACGTTCCCGGGTCTTGTACACACCGCCCGTCATACCATGGGAGTGGGTTTTGCCAGAAGCCGTTAGCCTAACCGCAAGGAGGGCGACTGCCACGGCAGGGTTCATGACTGGGGTAAAGTCGTAACAAGGTAGCCGTATCGGAAGGTGCGGCTGGATCACCTCCTTTCTAGAGAAAGATGCTGAATCCTAGTGCCCACACTTATCGGTTGACAATAAAAGCCACGGGTCTGTAGCTCAGCTGGTTAGAGCACTGTGTTGATAACGCAGGGGTCGTAGGTTCAAGTCCTACCAGACCCACCACCAGCCAGAAACAAGACTTAGTGGGACGTTGGGGGATTAGCTCAGCTGGGAGAGCACCTGCTTTGCAAGCAGGGGGTCGTCGGTTCGATCCCGTCATCCTCCACCATCATCTAAATGTCAAAACTAAGCGAAGACTTAATCGTTTAGTTTTGCCATTTATGGCTGTTCTTTAAAAATTTGAGTAAGCAAAGTGTCAAATGTTTCTTTGAGAGGACATTTGACAATGTAATAAGGGTAAAGATTGAATCATCAATCAGTAATACAAACGAGTTTTACCAAGTTCTTTAACAAGTACTTACAGTTTGGATTACGGCAAACATGTCAGAAGTAGAAATAAACCTGTAACAGGTACTAGCAATGGTGCTCGTTATAGGATCAAGTGAATAAGTGCACATGATGGATGCCTTGGCGATTACAGGCGACGAAAGACGTTATAACCTGCGATAAGCCCCGGGGAGCTGGTAAATAAGCTTTGATCCGGGGATTTCTGAATGGGGAAACCCACCACTTTTGTGGTATCCATACCTGAATACATAGGGTATGAGAAGCGAACCTTGTGAACTGAAACATCTAAGTAGCAAGAGGAAAAGACATCAACCGAGATTCCCAGAGTAGTGGCGAGCGAAATGGGAACAGCCTTCTAGTGATATCTCAGTAATTAACAGAACGGAATGGAAAGTCCGACAATAAAGGGTGATAGTCCCGTATGTGAAAATTATTGGGTGGTACTAGGCTAGAGACAAGTAGGGCGGGACACGTGAAATCCTGTCTGAATATGGGGGGACCATCCTCCAAGGCTAAATACTCGTAATCGACCGATAGTGAACAAGTACCGTGAGGGAAAGGCGAAAAGAACCCCGGGAGGGGAGTGAAATAGATCCTGAAATTGTGTGCATACAAACAGTAGGAGCCTCGTAAGGGGTGACTGCGTACCTTTTGTATAATGGGTCAGCGACTTACATTCAGTAGCAAGCTTAACCGAATAGGGAAGGCGTAGCGAAAGCGAGTCCGAATAGGGCGCTAGTTGCTGGGTGTAGACCCGAAACCAGTTGATCTATCCATGGCCAGGTTGAAGGTGCGGTAACACGTACTGGAGGACCGAACCCACTAACGTTGAAAAGTTAGGGGATGAGCTGTGGATAGGGGTGAAAGGCTAAACAAAACTGGAAATAGCTGGTTCTCTCCGAAAACTATTTAGGTAGTGCCTCGTGTATCACTGTAGGGGGTAGAGCACTGTCATGGTAGTGGGGTCCATTGCGGATTACTGCGCCATAGCAAACTCCGAATACCTACAAGTGCAATCACGGGAGACAGACATCGGGTGCTAACGTCCGGTGTCAAGAGGGAAACAACCCAGACCGCCAGCTAAGGTCCCTAATATATGCTAAGTGGGAAACGAAGTGGGAAGGCTAAAACAGTCAGGAGGTTGGCTTAGAAGCAGCCATCCTTTAAAGAAAGCGTAATAGCTCACTGATCGAGTCGTCCTGCGCGGAAGATGTAACGGGGCTAAGCATATAACCGAAGCTGCGGATCACAGCAATGTGATGGTAGGAGAGCGTTCTGTAAGCCTGTGAAGGTGTCTTGTAAAGGATGCTGGAGGTATCAGAAGTGCGAATGCTGACATGAGTAGCGATAAAGGGGGTGAAAAGCCCCCTCGCCGTAAGCCCAAGGTTTCCTGTTCAACGTTCATCGGAACAGGGTGAGTCGGCCCCTAAGGCGAGGCAGAGATGCGTAGCTGATGGGAACAAGGTTAATATTCCTTGACCATTGTTAGATGCGATGGGGGGACGGATCGCGGAAAGTTGTCCGGGTGTTGGAAGTCCCGGTTCTTACGTTGGAGATGGCTATTAGGTAAATCCGGTAGCGTAATTCAAGGGCGTGAGACGAGCGAATTTATTCGCGAAGCAATTGGAAGTGGTTCCAAGAAAAGCCTCTAAGCTTCAGTCTAACAAGACCGTACCGCAAACCGACACAGGTGGGCGAGATGAGTATTCTAAGGCGCTTGAGAGAACTCAGGAGAAGGAACTCGGCAAATTTGTACCGTAACTTCGGGATAAGGTACGCCCTGGTAGTTTGACCCTGTACAAGGGGAGGACGAAAGGGTTGCAATAAAAAGGTGGCTGCGACTGTTTAATAAAAACACAGCACTCTGCAAACACGAAAGTGGACGTATAGGGTGTGACGCCTGCCCGGTGCTGGAAGATTAAATGATGGGGTGCAAGCTCTTGATTGAAGTCCCAGTAAACGGCGGCCGTAACTATAACGGTCCTAAGGTAGCGAAATTCCTTGTCGGGTAAGTTCCGACCTGCACGAATGGCGTAACGATGGCCACACTGTCTCCTCCTGAGACTCAGCGAAGTTGAAATGTTTGTGATGATGCAATCTACCCGTGGCTAGACGGAAAGACCCCATGAACCTTTACTGTAGCTTTGCATTGGACTTTGAACCGGTCTGTGTAGGATAGGTGGGAGGCGTTGAAAGCGGGATGCTAGTTCCGCTGGAGCCAACCTTGAAATACCACCCTGGTTTGTTTGAGGTTCTAACCTTGGCCCATTATCTGGGTCGGGAACAGTGCATGGTAGGCAGTTTGACTGGGGCGGTCTCCTCCCAAAGTGTAACGGAGGAGTACGAAGGTACGCTTGGTACGGTCGGACATCGTACCTAAAGTGCAATGGCAAAAGCGTGCTTAACTGCGAGACCGACAAGTCGAGCAGGTGCGAAAGCAGGTCATAGTGATCCGGTGGTTCTGTATGGAAGGGCCATCGCTCAACGGATAAAAGGTACTCTGGGGATAACAGGCTGATACCGCCCAAGAGTTCATATCGACGGCGGTGTTTGGCACCTCGATGTCGGCTCATCTCATCCTGGGGCTGTAGCCGGTCCCAAGGGTATGGCTGTTCGCCATTTAAAGAGGTACGTGAGCTGGGTTTAAAACGTCGTGAGACAGTTTGGTCCCTATCTGCCATGGGCGTTGGAGATTTGACGGGGGCTGCTCCTAGTACGAGAGGACCGGAGTGGACGTACCGCTGGTGTACCTGTTGTTTCGCCAGAAGCATCGCAGGGTAGCTATGTACGGAAGAGATAACCGCTGAAAGCATCTAAGCGGGAAACTTGCCTGAAGATGAGATCTCCCGTAGGTTTAACCTACATAAAGGGTCGTTGAAGACCACAACGTTGATAGGTCAGGTGTGGAAGCGCAGTAATGCGTTAAGCTAACTGATACTAATTGCCCGTTAGGCTTGATCCTATAACCAGCACTATTGTGTTGGATGTTTGCCAGATTTAATCTGCATCCTTATTACATGCTTACTCAAATAGAGCTGTTGATTTATCAACAGTTCGCCCTTCTACGCCCGGTGACCATAGCAAGTTGGAACCACTCCTTCCCATCCCGAACAGGACAGTGAAACGACTTTACGCCGATGATAGTGCGGATTACCCGTGTGAAAGTAGGTAACTGCCGGGCACCAATGCGACGCCCAGACCCTTTCAGGTCTGGGCGTTTTTACTTGTGCAAAGCGTTTTGAGGTTTGAGAGATTGACAATAACTCCATTTGGAGTCAAAATATTGGGTTCGCGGAGGGGTGTCCGAGCGGCTAAAGGAGGCAGACTGTAAATCTGTTGGCTATGCCTACGTAGGTTCGAATCCTACCCCCTCCACCAGAGATGTGCGGGATTAGTTTAATGGTAAAACAGCAGATTTCCAATCTTCGGTCAAGAGTTCGATTCTCTTATCCCGCTCCAGTTTTTTAGTATTTGTATTTGCCCATGTGGCTCAGTGGTAGAGCACTCCCTTGGTAAGGGAGAGGTCGGCAGTTCGATCCTGCCCATGGGCACCATGGTTTATGTAGTAAGTAAATTAAATTTCGTGTGTTGGTTTAAGAGTTAACTAAAGGCAGACAAAAAAATGGCAAAAGAAAAGTTTGAGCGGACTAAACCGCACGTAAACGTTGGCACTATTGGTCACGTTGACCACGGTAAAACTACCTTGACAGCTGCAATTGCAACCGTGCTCTCCAAGCAGTTCGGTGGCGAAGCAAAAGCATACGATCAGATCGATGCTGCTCCAGAAGAAAAAGCACGCGGTATTACGATCAATACTGCGCACGTGGAGTACGAGACAGCAAACCGTCACTACGCACACGTTGATTGCCCAGGACATGCTGACTACGTAAAGAACATGATTACGGGCGCAGCTCAAATGGACGGCGCTATTTTGGTTTGCTCTGCAGCTGACGGTCCAATGCCACAAACGCGTGAGCACATCCTCTTGGCCCGCCAAGTAGGTGTTCCTTACATCGTGGTGTTCTTGAACAAATGCGACATGGTTGATGATGCTGAATTGTTAGAGCTAGTTGAAATGGAAGTGCGTGAACTTCTGTCTAAGTATGACTTCCCAGGCGACGACACACCCATCATTCAAGGTTCTGCTAAGTTAGCGCTTGAAGGCGACGAAGGCCCCATGGGTAAAGAAGCCATCATGAAATTGGCTGATGCATTAGATACCTACATCCCAACTCCAGAGCGCGCTATTGATGGTGCGTTCTTGATGCCAGTAGAGGACGTGTTCTCTATCTCCGGTCGCGGTACTGTTGTTACAGGCCGTATCGAGCGCGGTATCGTTAAAGTTGGTGAAGAGATTGAAATTATCGGTATCAAGCCAACCCTCAAGACTACTTGTACTGGTGTTGAAATGTTCCGTAAATTGCTCGACCAAGGTCAAGCAGGCGATAACGTTGGTATCTTGTTACGCGGCACAAAACGTGAAGAAGTTGAGCGCGGCCAAGTATTGGCTAAGCCAGGTTCAATCACCCCACATACTCACTTTACAGCCGAGGTGTATATCTTGGGTAAAGATGAAGGTGGCCGCCATACACCATTCTTTAACAACTATCGTCCCCAGTTTTACTTCCGTACTACGGACGTAACGGGTTCAATCGAGTTGCCAAAAGACAAAGAAATGGTGATGCCTGGTGATAATGTCACGATTACCGTCAAACTCATCGCACCAATTGCGATGGAAGAAGGTTTACGTTTTGCGATCCGTGAAGGTGGCCGTACTGTTGGCGCCGGTGTGGTTGCGAAGATTTTGGCTTAAGTAGTAAAACTGCAATAAGTTTTTATAAAGGGGTGTAGCTCAATTGGCAGAGCGTTGGTCTCCAAAACCAAAGGTTGGGGGTTCGATGCCCTCCGCCCCTGCCACGATTTAAACTGAAAGTTATATGTCTCAACAAACAGCAAGTCACTCTGAAGAAAAGAGCAGCTGGGTCTCCGGACTCGCTGCTTTAATCGTCGTTGCAGCGTTAGTTCTTTACTACACGTTGGCGGATCAATCTTTATTGATTCGCTTAGCTGTTTTGTTTGGCGGCATAGCAGCTGCAGTTTTGATTGTGGCGATGTCAGCGGATGGGCGTCGTTTTATCGCCTACGCTAAAGATTCTTGGTATGAAGTAAAAAAGGTTGTTTGGCCGACTCGCAAAGAGACGACTCAAATGACTCTAGTCGTATTTGGCTTTGTCGTGATCATGTCCTTGTTTTTGTGGCTTGCAGACAAATTAATTGAATGGCTAGTTTTTTCAGTCTTTTTGGGCTGGAAGTGAGTAAAAAATGATTGATGCTGAGTTAGTTTCAAACCCACAAGCTACTGGCAATATGCGCTGGTACGTTATTCATGCTTATTCAGGTATGGAAAAAAGCGTTAAAAGAGGCTTAGAGGAGCGTATTGCTCGCTCTGGCATGCCAGAAAAATTTGGTCGTATCTTGGTTCCATCCGAAGAGGTTGTAGAAATCAAGTCAGGCGCAAAATCAGTATCTGAGCGTCGTTTTTTCCCAGGATATGTCCTGATTGAGATGGAGATGACTGACGAGAGCTGGCATTTGGTGAAAAATACCCCAAAAGTGACCGGTTTCGTTGGTGGTGTTCGTAACCGCCCAAGCCCTATTTCTACAGCAGAAGTAGCCAAAATTATGGATCAGATGCAAGCTGGGGTAGATAAGCCTAAGCCCAAGACTCTATTTGAGGTGGGTGAGATCGTGCGCGTTAAAGAAGGTCCATTTATTGATTTCAACGGCAATATCGAAGAAGTCAATTATGAGAAGTCAAGATTGCGCGTTTCTGTTACAATTTTCGGCCGAGGTACCCCAGTTGAGTTGGAGTTCGGTCAGGTAGAAAAGATGTAAAAAATACCCAATTTAAAAGGGGTGTTTTGTAACAAAAAAGTAGTGGTTTTAAGTGGTTAGTAATAACCGAGGAGCGGATCTAGAAAGCCAAAAACTAGTGAAGCGTTTACTCAACAGCGGTCTTTCCTAATGAGGTTAGGCGCGCTTTAAGGAGCAATCAATGGCAAAGAAGATCATTGGCTTTATCAAGTTGCAGATCCCTGCAGGTAAAGCAAATCCATCACCGCCCGTAGGTCCAGCATTGGGTCAACGTGGTCTCAATATTATGGAATTCTGTAAGGCGTTTAATGCTCAAACACAGAGCATGGAACCTGGCCTTCCAATTCCAGTCGTGATTACAGCCTTTGCTGATAAGAGCTTCACTTTCATCATGAAGACGCCTCCAGCGACCATCATGATTAAGAAGGCTGCGAAGATCGAAAAAGGTTCACCACGTCCCCATACCGATAAGGTAGGAAAAATTACACGTGCTCAAGCAGAAGAAATTGCTAAAGCAAAAATGCCAGATTTGACAGCTGCTGATATGGATGCTGCTGTAAGAACAATCGCTGGTAGCGCCCGTTCAATGGGTATCACAGTGGAAGGTCTCTAATCATGACTAAGTTATCTAAGCGTTTAAAAGCAATCGAATCTAAAGTAGATCGCAATAAGTTTTATGCATTAGAAGATGCATTGAATCTCGTTAAAGAATGTGCAACTGCCAAGTTCGATGAGTCTATCGACGTCGCAGTTCAGTTAGGTATCGATGCTAAGAAATCTGACCAAGTTGTGCGTGGCGCAGTTGTGCTCCCAGCCGGTACAGGCAAGCATGTTCGTGTAGCGGTATTTGCACAAGGCGAAAAAGCTGAACAAGCTAAAGCTGCTGGTGCCGAGATCGTTGGCATGGAAGACCTCGCTGAGCAAATTAAAGGCGGCAAAATTGATTTCGATATTTTGATCGCATCCCCAGACACAATGAAGATCGTTGGTACTTTAGGTCAAGTCTTGGGCCCGCGTGGTTTGATGCCAAATCCAAAAGTGGGAACTGTTACTCCTGACGTTGCTACTGCAGTTAAGAATGCAAAAGCAGGTCAAGTGCAATTCCGTGTGGACAAAGCCGGTATCGTGCACGCCAGCATTGGCCGTCGCTCATTCGAGCCTGCTGCATTGAAATCCAACTTGCTCGCATTGCTGGAGGCTTTGAACAAAGCTAAGCCACCTGCATCTAAGGGTATTTATTTAAAGAAGGTTGCCGTAAGCAGCACGATGGGTGCAGGCGTACGTGTAGACCAAGCATCGATACAAGCGGCACAGTAAAAAGAAATATAACCCGCTTGTAGCAAAAGGAACTTTGGGTCGACTCCTGCTCTTTGAGTGAGAGTCGAACATCAAAGACCGTTGGTGAATTAGTTGCTAGTAAAGAGTTAATTCTTAATCGTTACGAAAGTAATAGCCAGCGCAGATGGCGACCCTGAAAAGATTTCATAAGATTTTCTTGTGACAAATGATCAGACGCTGGTGTGTAACCCCAACTGGAAACAGTTGGTTTTTTAGGAGTTAAACCGTGCCTTTGAATGTACAAGACAAAAAAGCGATTGTTGCTGATCTCGGCGCTCAATTGGCTGGAGCTCAAACAGTCGTGCTCGCTGAATACCGTGGTATTCCGGTGGAGCAGTTGACAAAGCTACGTGCTAGCGCACGTGACCAAGGTGTATATCTTCGCGTTTTGAAGAACACATTGGCACGCCGTGCTGCACAAGGCACACAGTTTGAGCCTCTTGCTGATTCGATGGTTGGCCCCTTGATTTATGGCATCTCTGTTGATCCGATTGCTTCGGCAAAAGTATTACAGAACTTTGCTAAGACTCAAGACAAGCTAGTCATTACTGCTGGCTTATATAACGGTAAGTTATTGGACGTAGCGGGCGTTAAATCCCTTGCGTCCATTCCAAGCCGCGACGAGTTGTTATCTCAGTTGTTGGGCGTCATGTTGGCCCCAGTATCTGCAATGGCTCGCGTATTGGGCGCAGTAGCAGCGCAAAAGGCAGAAGGAGTACCCGCTCCCGTTGCAGCACCGGTAGCAGAAGTAGCAGCAGCCCCAGCAGAAGTAGTTGCTGAAGCCGCAGCTCCAGAAGCAAGTGCTGAGCCTGCAGCCGCAGCCCCAGAAGCTGGAACAGAAACACCGCAAACCCCTGCCGCTGAATAAGCGACAGATTAACTATTAAGTATTAGGAGCTAAAAATGGCGATTACTAAAGAAGAAATCATTGATGCAGTAGGTAGCATGTCCGTAATGGATTTGAACGACTTGGTTAAGGCGTTCGAAGAGAAGTTTGGCGTTTCAGCTGCAGCGATGGCTGTTGCTGGTCCTGCTGGTGCTGCTGGCGGCGCTGCTGCTGAAGAGCAAACAGAATTTACTGTGAACTTGCTCGAAGCTGGCGCAAATAAAGTTTCAGTAATTAAGGCTGTTCGTGAAATTACTGGTCTTGGCCTCAAAGAAGCTAAAGACTTAGTTGATGGTGCACCAAAGCCAATCAAAGAAGCTGTTGATAAGAAGACAGCTGAAGAAGCTAAGAAGAAGCTTGACGAAGCAGGCGCTAAGTCAGAAATCAAGTAATACAAACTTTTCTAACGCCTCCCAAAAGGAGTCGTTAGTTACGTTGGGTTTGATCTTTAGAGGTCAAACCTGATTTCATTTTTGATTGAAATCGGGTTTGCCTTCTGATACGACTGCAGAATGCAAGTTTGGTCGGACACTGAATCTTTCGATTTAGTGTTGTCCGCCAGTGATTGGTAGTGGCCAATCGCCAAATCTTTGTACAGTCGCTGAATTCGGAGATGAAATGAACTACAGCTTCACCGAACGCAAGCGAGTCCGTAAAAGCTTTGCTAAGCGAGTAAATAATCATCAGGTTCCATACCTGATCGCAACGCAGCTGGAATCTTACGCTAAATTTTTACAGGCTGAAAAGCCAGCCATGTCTCGTCTTACAGAGGGGCTTCAAGCTGCCTTTACATCAGCATTCCCAATTGTTTCCAACAATGGCTATGCACGTATGGAATACGTGTCATATCAATTGGCACAGCCACCATTTGACGTTAAAGAATGTCAACAACGTGGTTACACATATCACTCAGCCTTACGTGCAAAAGTTCGCTTGATTATTTATGATCGCGAAGCACCGACTAAGGTTAAAGAGGTTAAAGAGAGCGAAGTCTACATGGGTGAAATTCCACTCATGACCGATAACGGCTCTTTTGTTATTAACGGTACTGAGCGCGTGATTGTTTCTCAGTTACACCGTTCCCCAGGCGTGTTCTTTGAACACGATAAGGGCAAGACACATAGCTCAGGTAAGTTGCTGTTCTCAGCACGCATCATTCCTTACCGTGGTTCGTGGCTCGATTTTGAGTTTGATCCAAAAGATATTCTGTATTTCCGCGTTGACCGCCGTCGTAAGATGCCTGTCACCATTTTGCTAAAAGCAATTGGTTTAAACAACGAACAGATTCTTGCAAACTTCTTTAACTTTGATCATTTTGCATTGAGCGCAAACGGCGCATCAATGGAATTTGTACCAGAGCGTTTGCGTGGCCAAATGGCTAACTTTGATGTGCTCGACAAGAATGGCGTAGTAGTCATTCAAAAAGACAAGCGTATCAATGCAAAGCATATCCGTGAACTAGAAGCAGCTAAGACTAAGAACATCGTAGTACCAGATGATTACTTAGTTGGCCGCGTAGTTGCACGCAACATCATTGACCCAGACTCCGGTGAAATCTTGGCTTATGCTAACGATGAAATCACTGAAGAGTTGTTGGCTACATTGCGCGATGCAGGCATCAAGCAATTGGAAACCATTTACACCAATGATTTGGATTCTGGCGCATACATTTCACAGACATTGCGTACTGATGAAACTGCAGATCAAATGGCTGCTCGTATTGCCATCTATCGCATGATGCGTCCTGGTGAGCCTCCAACAGAAGATGCTGTTGAAGCCTTGTTCCAGCGCTTGTTCTACAACGAAGATAGCTACGATTTATCACGCGTTGGTCGTATGAAAGTAAACAGCCGTCTCGGTCGCTCTGAGATGGAAGGAAAAATGGTTTTATCGGATGAAGACATCCTCGACACCATTAAGTCCTTGGTTGACTTGCGTAACGGCAAAGGCGAAGTCGATGACATCGATCACTTAGGCAACCGTCGTGTACGTTGCGTAGGTGAGTTAGCAGAGAATCAATTCCGTGCAGGTTTGTCACGTGTTGAGCGTGCGGTTAAAGAACGTCTCGGCCAAGCCGAAACTGAAAACCTCATGCCGCATGATTTGATTAATAGCAAGCCAATCTCTTCAGCGATTCGTGAGTTCTTCGGCTCTTCACAGCTGTCCCAGTTTATGGACCAAACGAACCCATTGTCAGAGATCACGCACAAGCGTCGTATTTCTGCATTGGGACCTGGTGGTTTGACACGCGAGCGCGCAGGCTTCGAAGTGCGCGATGTGCATCCAACCCACTATGGACGTGTTTGCCCAATTGAGACTCCAGAAGGACCAAACATTGGTCTGATCAACTCACTCGCCTTGTTTGCGCGTTTGAATGAGCATGGATTCTTGGAAACGCCATATCGCAAGGTCGCTAATAGCAAGGTAAGCGATGAAGTGATGTATCTCTCTGCTATTGAAGAGGCGAAATACGTCATTGCTCAGGCTAATGCAACGATCGACAAAAATGGTAAGTTGGCTGACGAATTGGTTTCAGCTCGTCAAGCTGGTGAAACCATGATGGTTAGCCCAGAGCGCATCGATTTCATCGACGTTGCTCCAAGCCAGATCGTTTCTGCTGCTGCTTCATTGGTTCCTTTCTTGGAGCACGATGATGCGAACCGTGCCTTGATGGGTGCGAATATGCAACGTCAAGCGGTTCCTTGCTTGCGTCCAGATAAGCCATTGGTTGGTACAGGCTTAGAGCGTATTGTTGCGGTTGACTCAGGTACGGTTATTTTGGCGTCCCGCGGCGGTATCGTTGACTATGTTGACGCAAACCGCGTCGTGATTCGTGTAAACGATGATGAGACAGCGGCTGGTGAAGTTGGTGTAGATATTTATAACCTCATCAAGTACACCCGTTCAAACCAAAACACCAACATCAACCAACGTCCTATTGTTCAGGCCGGTGATCGAGTTGTCCGCGGCGACGTAGTTGCTGACGGCGCATCTACCGATTTGGGTGAATTGGCTTTGGGTCAAAACATGACTGTGGCATTTATGCCATGGAACGGTTACAACTTCGAAGATTCAATCTTGATCTCTGAAAAAGTGGTTGCTGACGACCGTTACACCTCTATTCATATTGAAGAGTTGTCGGTTGTTGCTCGTGACACCAAACTGGGCTCAGAAGAAATTACGCGCGATATTTCTAATTTGGCAGAGTCACAACTTTCCCGTTTGGACGAGAGCGGTATTGTTTACATCGGTGCTGAAGTTGAAGCTGGCGACGTATTGGTTGGTAAAGTTACTCCGAAGGGTGAGACTACTCTCACTCCAGAAGAGAAGTTACTGCGTGCGATCTTCGGCGAAAAAGCATCCGACGTTAAAGATACTTCTTTGCGCGTTCCATCTGGAATGATTGGTACTGTTATTGACGTTCAAGTCTTCACCCGTGAAGGTATTGAGCGCGATGCCCGTGCACAAGCCATTATTCAAGAAGAATTACAGCGCTATCGTTTGGACTTAAACGACCAGTTGCGTATCGTTGAGGGCGATGCCTTCATGCGTTTAGAAAAGCTGTTGATTGGCAAAGTTGCTAACGGCGGCCCTAAGAAATTAGCTAAAGGCACCAAGATCGACAAGGAATACCTTGCTGACTTAGACAAATACCATTGGTTCGATGTTCGTCCAGCGGATGATGAAGTTGCCTCACAAGTTGAAGCAATCAAATCTTCTATCGAAGCGAAGCGTAAGCAGTTTGATGAGGCCTTCGAAGAGAAGCGCACTAAGCTTACCCAAGGCGATGATTTGCAGCCTGGCGTAACAAAGATGGTTAAGGTGTACTTGGCCGTTAAGCGTCGCTTACAGCCTGGTGACAAGATGGCCGGTCGTCACGGTAACAAAGGTGTGGTTTCTAAAATCGCACCAGCGGAAGATATGCCATTCATGGCTGACGGACGCCCTGTTGACATCGTCTTGAACCCATTGGGTGTTCCTTCCCGTATGAACGTAGGTCAGATCTTGGAAACCCACTTAGGTTGGGCGGCTCAAGGTATTGGTAAGCGTATTGATGAAATGGTTCGTCAACAGGCTAAACAAGCTGAACTTCGTAAGTTCATGAAGCAGCTTTACAACGAAACCGGTCGTATCGAAGATATCGATAACTTCACTGATGAGCAGATCAATGTTTTGGCTGAGAATTTGCGCCAAGGCTTGCCATTCGCTACTCCAGTGTTTGACGGTGCTACTGAAGCAGAAATCGGACGCATGCTCGAGTTGGCATATCCAGAAGAAGTAGCTACTTCTTTGAAGATGACGCCTTCACGTCAGCAAATGATTTTGTGCGACGGCCGTACTGGCGATCAGTTTGAGCGTCCTGTCACTGTTGGCGTCATGCACGTCTTGAAACTCCACCATTTGGTCGATGACAAGATGCATGCACGTTCAACCGGACCTTACTCCTTAGTAACGCAACAGCCACTGGGCGGTAAAGCTCAGTTTGGTGGTCAGCGCTTTGGTGAGATGGAAGTTTGGGCCCTCGAAGCATACGGTGCTTCATATGTCTTGCAGGAAATGCTGACGGTGAAGTCCGATGACGTCGCAGGTCGTACCAAGGTTTACGAAAACATCGTCAAGGGCGAGCACACAATTGATGCTGGCATGCCCGAATCCTTCAACGTGTTGGTAAAAGAAATCCGCTCGTTGGGTATTGACATTGACATGGAGCGCAACTGATATGAAAGCATTGCTCGATTTATTTAAGCAAACGCAGGGTGATGAGCAGTTTGATGTCATCAAGATTGGTCTTGCATCCCCTGAGAAAATTCGCTCATGGTCTTTTGGTGAGGTGCGCAAACCAGAAACCATCAACTACCGGACTTTTAAGCCCGAGCGTGATGGCTTGTTCTGCGCCAAGATTTTTGGACCAACCAAAGACTACGAGTGCTTATGCGGTAAGTACAAGCGTTTAAAGTTCCGTGGCGTTATCTGCGAGAAGTGCGGCGTTGAAGTTACGCTCGCTAAGGTACGTCGTGAGCGCATGGGCCACATTGAGTTAGCTGCCCCTGTAGCGCACATCTGGTTCTTGAAGTCATTGCCATCCCGTTTGGGTATGGTTCTTGATATGACCCTCCGGGATATCGAACGCGTTCTTTACTTCGAAGCCTATGTCATTGTTGATCCTGGCATGACTCCTGAGGGCGCCATGAAGCGCGGTCAGATCATGTCTGAGGATGAGTACATTGCCAAGACTGAAGAGTACGGTGACGGTGCGTTTACTGCCATCATGGGCGCTGAAGGTATTCGTGATCTCTTGCGTTCGATTGATATCGATCGTGAAGTAGAGACCATTCGTGCCGATTTAAAAGCTACTGGTAGTGATGCCAAGATTAAGAAATACGCTAAGCGCTTAAAAGTGCTCGAGGCGTTCCAGACTTCAGGTATTAAGCCTGACTGGATGATCATGGAAGTGTTGCCAGTATTGCCACCTGAATTGCGCCCATTGGTGCCATTGGATGGCGGTCGCTTTGCTACCTCCGATTTGAACGATCTTTATCGTCGTGTGATTAACCGTAACAACCGTTTAAAGCGTTTGTTAGAGTTGCGCGCACCAGAGATCATCGTTCGTAACGAAAAACGTATGTTGCAAGAAGCGGTTGACTCATTGCTCGACAACGGTCGTCGCGGTAAGGCTATGACTGGCGCTAACAAGCGTCCTCTCAAGTCCTTGGCTGAGATGATTAAAGGTAAGAGCGGTCGTTTCCGTCAAAACCTGTTGGGTAAACGTGTTGACTACTCAGGTCGTTCAGTCATCGTGGTTGGCCCTACATTGAAATTGCATCAGTGCGGCTTGCCAAAATTGATGGCTTTGGAATTGTTCAAGCCATTTATTTTCAACAAGCTTGAGACTTTAGGAATCGCAACCACTATTAAGGCTGCGAAGAAGGAAGTTGAAAGTCAGACTCCAATCGTTTGGGATATTCTCGAAGAAGTGATTCGTGAACATCCAATCATGTTGAACCGTGCGCCTACACTACACCGTCTTGGTATTCAGGCCTTCGAGCCAATGCTGATTGAAGGCAAGGCGATCCAATTGCACCCATTAGTCTGCGCGGCATTTAACGCCGACTTTGACGGTGACCAAATGGCGGTTCACGTTCCTTTGTCGCTCGAAGCGCAAATGGAAGCACGTACCTTGATGTTGGCATCGAATAACGTATTGTTCCCTGCCAACGGCGAACCATCGATCGTTCCTTCGCAGGACGTGGTGTTGGGTCTGTACTACGCTACTCGTGACAAGATCAACGGTAAAGGCGAAGGTATGGTTTTCGCTAACATTACTGAAGTAATGCGTGCCTATGATGCTGGCCAGGTTGAATTAGCCTCCCGCGTTGCTGTGCGTATTACCGAGTTTGAGATCGTGGACAAAAAAGCAGAGGGCGATGCCCGTTTTGCTGAGAAGACTTCGATTTATCAAACTTCAGTTGGCCGTGCAATCTTGTCAGAAATCTTGCCTAAGGGTATGACTTTTGAGGAAATTAATAAGCCTCTGAAGAAAAAAGAAATCTCACGCTTGATCAACACTTCATTCCGTAAGTGCGGTCTTCGTGAAACAGTGATTTTTGCTGACCGTCTCTTACAGTCTGGTTTTCGCTTGGCGACTAACGCCGGTATCTCGGTTGCGATCGACGATATGCTGATTCCTAGCTCTAAAGAGCGCATCATCACTGAAGCTTCTACCAAGGTTAAAGAATATGACAAGCAGTTCATGTCAGGTCTTGTAACCAATCAAGAGCGTTATAACAACGTGGTTGATATTTGGGGTGCTGCTGGTGACCAAGTTGGTAAAGCGATGATGGATGAGTTGTCACACGTTGACGTACTCGACCGTAACGGCAAAACTGTGCGTCAAGAATCTTTTAACTCCATCTACATGATGGCGGATTCTGGTGCGCGTGGATCTGCAGCGCAGATTCGTCAGTTAGCTGGTATGCGTGGTTTGATGGCGAAGCCTGATGGTTCCATTATTGAAACCCCAATTACTGCGAACTTCCGTGAAGGTTTGAACGTGTTGCAGTACTTCATCTCAACCCACGGCGCTCGTAAAGGTTTGGCTGATACCGCGTTGAAGACAGCGAACTCAGGTTACTTGACGCGTCGTTTATGCGATGTAACTCAAGACCTCGTTGTCATTGAAGATGATTGCGGTGCAACTACCGGCGTCACAATGAAGGCGCTTGTTGAAGGCGGTGAAATCATTGAAGCATTGCGCGATCGTATTTTAGGTCGTGTATGTATTGATGACGTCGTTCATCCTGATACACAAGAAGTAATTGTTCCACACGACACCTTGCTCGATGAAGATCACGTTGATCAAATCGTTGCCTTAGGTATCGATGAAGTTAAAGTTCGCACAGTGTTGTCATGCTTAACTCGCTTTGGCTTGTGCGCAAAGTGCTACGGACGTGATTTAGGTCGCGGTGGCTTGGTGAACGTTGGTGAGGCGGTTGGTGTTATCGCTGCTCAGTCCATCGGTGAGCCAGGCACACAGTTGACTATGCGTACCTTCCACATTGGTGGCGCAGCGTCACGTGCCTTGGTTGCGAGCAATATTGAAGCCAAGTCTAACGGCGCCTTGAAGTTCTCAGGCACGATGCGTGTTGTTAAGAACGCTAAAGGTGAGCAGATCGTGATTTCACGTTCTGGCGAAGCGGTGATCATTGACGATAACGGTCGTGAGCGTGAGCGTCATAAAGTGCCTTACGGCGCAACTCTCTTGTTTAAAGAAGATGCTGCAGTCAAGGCCGGCGCAAGCTTAGCAACATGGGATCCATTAACACGTCCAATCATCTCTGAGTACGCTGGTATTGCTCGCTTTGACAACGTTGAGGAGGGCGTTACTGTAGCTAAGCAGGTTGACGAAGTAACCGGACTCTCCACTTTGGTGGTGATTGACGGTAAGCGTCGTAGTGCTGCTAGCAAAGGCGTTCGCCCAATGATCAACTTGGTTGATGCCAAAGGTGGCGAAGTGATGATTGCGGGTACAGATCACCCAGTAAACATCGGTTTGCAAGTCGGCGCTTTGATCACAGTTAAAGATGGTCAAAAAGTTGAAGTTGGTGAAGTGTTGGCGCGTATTCCAATCGAATCACAGAAGACTCGCGATATTACCGGTGGTTTGCCACGCGTTGCTGAATTGTTCGAAGCACGTTCACCAAAAGATGCTGCCGTATTGGCTAAAGTCACTGGAACCGTTTCCTTCGGTAAAGAAACCAAGGGTAAGCAGCGTTTAGTGATTACCGATATGGACGGCGAAGCTAATGAATTCTTGATTCCTAAAGAGAAACAAGTTCTCGTTCATGACGGTCAAGTTGTGAACAAGGGCGAGATGATTGTGGAAGGCCCTGCCGATCCACACGATATCTTGACACTCAGAGGTATTGAAGAGTTGGCGATTTACATCGTGGACGAAGTTCAAGACGTTTACCGTTTGCAAGGCGTGAAGATTAATGACAAGCACATTGAAGTGATCGTGCGTCAAATGTTGCGTCGCGTGCAAATTACTGATGGCGGAGATACTGCCTACATCACTGGTGAGCAAGTTGAGCGTTCTAAGTTGTATGACGCAAATGATGCTGTGATTGCACAAGGTAAGCGCCCAGCTCAGTTCGAGAATGTGTTGCTCGGTATTACTAAGGCATCCTTGTCGACAGACAGCTTCATTTCAGCGGCTTCTTTCCAAGAAACCACCCGTGTATTGACCGAAGCCGCGATTATGGGCAAGACCGATACACTCCGTGGCCTCAAGGAAAACGTCATTATTGGTCGCCTGATCCCTGCAGGTACTGGCTTGGCTTATCGCCGTGCACGCAAGGTCAGAGAGCAATTCGAGCGTGATCGCGCTCAAATGATTGCCGCCGAAGAGGAAGCAATGGCTGATATGCCTGTAGAAATAGAGGCTGAAGTGATTGCTCCTGCTGGGGAGGCTGATCCAAGCTAATTTGGTAATTCTGGCCAGAAATGGCCAGTTTTTTCCCCATTTGGTTGACGGAAAAGGCTGGCCAAGCTAGAATGCTGAGTTCTACTGATTCAGAAGACGGTCTTTTTGACCTAGAATTTATCTAAGTCATTGATTTTCTTGAAGAAAGCAACAAAGAAGTACTAACCGAGCTATTTTATGCCAACAATTAATCAATTATTACGTAAGCCAAGAACACGGCTGACCGTTAAAAGTAAGAGCCCTGCGCTGCAAAACAGCCCGCAGCGCCGTGGTGTATGTACACGTGTGTACACAACCACTCCTAAGAAGCCTAACTCTGCTCTACGTAAAGTAGCTAAAGTTCGCTTAACCAATGGTTTTGAAGTCATTTCATACATTGGCGGTGAAGGCCATAACCTCCAGGAACACTCAGTTGTGTTGATCCGCGGTGGTCGTGTAAAGGATTTGCCAGGTGTTCGTTACCACATCGTTCGTGGCTCACTTGACTTACAAGGTGTTAAAGACCGTAAGCAGTCACGTTCCAAGTATGGTGCTAAGCGCGCTAAGAAAGCTGCTTAATTTTTAATAATTAAGCAGTAGTTTTTTGTATTAAGTCATTGTTTGTCAGACTCAAAAGACAAGTAAGTGGTTGTTCCGTTTAGAAGTTGATGTATTTCAATCGCTAAATAGTAGGGCAACCGGAGCGGGTGATCCATGTGGGCCACCCCTAACTGAACTGAAGGAGTAGTTATGCCACGTCGTCGTGAAGTTCCCAAACGGGAAATCCTGCCTGATCCAAAATTCGGCAATGTAGAAGTAGCAAAATTCATGAACGTCCTGATGTTGGACGGCAAGAAATCGGTTGCAGAGCGTATCGTTTACGGTGCCTTTGATCACATCGAGAAAAAAGCAAACAAAGAACCACTCGAAATTTTCTCAACAGCTATGGGCAACGTTAAGCCAATGGTTGAGGTGAAGAGCCGTCGTGTAGGTGGCGCTAACTACCAGGTTCCTGTTGAAGTTCGCCCATCACGCCGTTCAGCTTTGGCAATGCGCTGGGTGCGCGAAGCCGCTAAAAAGCGCGGTGAAAAATCCATGGCTCAACGTTTGGCCAACGAATTATTAGAAGCTGCAGAAGGTCGCGGCGGAGCAATGAAGAAGCGTGAAGAAGTTCACCGTATGGCAGAAGCTAACAAAGCTTTCTCACATTTCCGCTTCTAATCGCACAGTAAATAAAAGGTACCAACAGTGGCACGTAAAACCCCTATCGACAGATACCGCAATATCGGTATCTCTGCGCATATTGACGCAGGCAAAACAACAACAACAGAACGCGTTTTGTTCTACACCGGTGTTAATCACAAAATTGGTGAAGTACATGATGGCGCTGCAACCATGGACTGGATGGAGCAAGAGCAAGAGCGTGGTATCACGATTACTTCTGCTGCTACTACAACCTTCTGGAAGGGCATGGCTGGTAATTTCCCAGAGCACCGTATCAATATTATTGATACCCCAGGACACGTAGACTTCACCATTGAAGTTGAGCGTTCAATGCGCGTTTTGGATGGCGCTTGCATGGTTTACTGTGCGGTAGGTGGTGTGCAGCCACAATCTGAAACTGTTTGGCGTCAAGCTAACAAGTACCACGTTCCGCGTTTGGCATTCGTAAACAAGATGGACCGTACTGGCGCGAATTTCTTCAAGGTCTACGACCAGATGAAATTACGCCTTAAAGCAAATCCTATCTTGATCCAGATTCCGATTGGCGCTGAAGAAAACTTCAAAGGCGTTGTGGACTTAGTCAAAATGAAGGCCATCTATTGGGATGAGGAATCACAAGGTACTAAATTTACCTACGAAGAAATTCCTGTTGAATTGCAAGCATCTGCTGAAGAGTGGCGCGAGAAGTTGCTTGAAGCCGCTGCTGAAAGCTCAGAAGAGTTGATGGAGAAATACCTTGGTGGTGACGCATTGACCGAGGAAGAAATTAAAACAGCATTGCGTCAACGCACAATTGCCAATGAAATCATTCCAATGATGTGTGGAACTGCTTTCAAAAACAAAGGTGTTCAGGCGATGTTGGACGCAGTAGTTGAATTGCTGCCTTCACCATTAGATGTTCCACCAGTTCCTTGTGAATTGGAAGACGGCACACCTACAACACGTAGAGCAGCTGATGATGAGAAATTCTCAGCATTGGCATTTAAGATCATGACTGACCCATTTGTTGGCCAGCTCATCTTCTTCCGTGTTTACTCAGGTGTAATGAAATCTGGTGACACGATCTACAACCCAATCAAGGGCAAGAAAGAGCGTGTTGGTCGTTTGTTGCAGATGCATGCAAACGAACGCGAAGAAATTAAAGAAGTATTTGCAGGCGATATCGCAGCTGCGGTTGGTCTAAAAGACGCAACTACTGGCGAAACATTGTGTGATCCAGATGGTATCGTGATTTTGGAGCGCATGGTATTCCCAGAGCCAGTAATTTCACAAGCGGTTGAGCCAAAGACTAAAGCTGATCAAGAGAAAATGGGCCTTGCTTTGAATCGCTTGGCACAAGAAGATCCTTCTTTCCGCGTGAAGACAGATGAAGAGTCTGGCCAAACAATTATTTCCGGTATGGGCGAGCTCCACTTGGAAATTTTGGTTGATCGTATGAAGCGCGAATTTAGCGTTGAAGCAACTGTTGGCAAGCCACAAGTTGCTTATCGCGAAACTATTCGTAAGGTTTGCGAAGAAATCGAAGGTAAATTCGTTAAGCAATCTGGCGGACGCGGTCAATATGGTCACGTGGTGCTGAAGTTAGAGCCACAGGCGCCAGGTAAAGGTTTTGAATTCGTTGACGCTATTAAGGGCGGTGTAGTCCCACGTGAATACATCCCTGCAGTAGAAAAAGGAATTATCGAAACTTTGAACTCCGGTATTTTGGCTGGCTATCCAGTCGTCGATATCAAAGCGACATTGTTCTTCGGTTCATACCATGACGTTGACTCCAACGAAAACGCATTTAAGATGGCGGGCTCGATGGCATTCAAAGACGGTATGCGTAAAGCATCACCAGTATTGCTTGAACCAATGATGGCTGTTGAAGTTGAAACACCAGAAGATTTCATGGGTAACGTAATGGGCGACCTCTCATCACGTCGCGGTATTTTGCAAGGTATGGATGACATTCCAGGGGGCGGCAAGATCGTGCGTGCTGAAGTGCCATTGGCAGAGATGTTTGGTTACTCAACTGGCTTGCGCTCGTTGACCCAGGGTCGCGCTACCTACACCATGGAATTTAAGCATTATTCCGAAGCACCTAAGAACGTTGCTGAAGCAGTGATGGCTGCTAAAGCGAAGTAATTTATCCACATTATTTTGAATATTGACTAGCTAAGAAGGCAGACAAAAAAATGGCAAAAGAAAAGTTTGAGCGGACTAAACCGCACGTAAACGTTGGCACTATTGGTCACGTTGACCACGGTAAAACTACCTTGACAGCTGCAATTGCAACCGTGCTCTCCAAGCAGTTCGGTGGCGAAGCAAAAGCATACGATCAGATCGATGCTGCTCCAGAAGAAAAAGCACGCGGTATTACGATCAATACTGCGCACGTGGAGTACGAGACAGCAAACCGTCACTACGCACACGTTGATTGCCCAGGACATGCTGACTACGTAAAGAACATGATTACGGGCGCAGCTCAAATGGACGGCGCTATTTTGGTTTGCTCTGCAGCTGACGGTCCAATGCCACAAACGCGTGAGCACATCCTCTTGGCCCGCCAAGTAGGTGTTCCTTACATCGTGGTGTTCTTGAACAAATGCGACATGGTTGATGATGCTGAATTGTTAGAGCTAGTTGAAATGGAAGTGCGTGAACTTCTGTCTAAGTATGACTTCCCAGGCGACGACACACCCATCATTCAAGGTTCTGCTAAGTTAGCGCTTGAAGGCGACGAAGGCCCCATGGGTAAAGAAGCCATCATGAAATTGGCTGATGCATTAGATACCTACATCCCAACTCCAGAGCGCGCTATTGATGGTGCGTTCTTGATGCCAGTAGAGGACGTGTTCTCTATCTCCGGTCGCGGTACTGTTGTTACAGGCCGTATCGAGCGCGGTATCGTTAAAGTTGGTGAAGAGATTGAAATTATCGGTATCAAGCCAACCCTCAAGACTACTTGTACTGGTGTTGAAATGTTCCGTAAATTGCTCGACCAAGGTCAAGCAGGCGATAACGTTGGTATCTTGTTACGCGGCACAAAACGTGAAGAAGTTGAGCGCGGCCAAGTATTGGCTAAGCCAGGTTCAATCACCCCACATACTCACTTTACAGCCGAGGTGTATATCTTGGGTAAAGATGAAGGTGGCCGCCATACACCATTCTTTAACAACTATCGTCCCCAGTTTTACTTCCGTACTACGGACGTAACGGGTTCAATCGAGTTGCCAAAAGACAAAGAAATGGTGATGCCTGGTGATAATGTCACGATTACCGTCAAACTCATCGCACCAATTGCGATGGAAGAAGGTTTACGTTTTGCGATCCGTGAAGGTGGCCGTACTGTTGGCGCCGGTGTGGTTGCGAAGATTTTGGCTTAATAGATTTAAAGCGGTAGAAGTAAATATTATTTAGCGGTTTGCTAACCGGTGACGTCCGTGCTGCGGATGTCACCGAGCTCTTTAGAAATATAACGTGGCAGCACCACAACGCTCTTTGGAATTAATATGCAAAACCAAAAAATTCGTATTCGTCTTAAAGCATTTGATTACCGTTTGATCGACCAGTCTGCGGCTGAAATCGTTGATACAGCGAAGCGCACTGGTGCCGTTGTTAAGGGTCCAGTACCTTTGCCAACCCGTATCGAGCGTTTTGATATTTTGCGCTCACCACACGTAAATAAGACTTCACGTGACCAGTTAGAGATTCGTACCCATCTGCGTTTGATGGATATCGTTGATCCTACAGAGAAAACTGTTGATGCCTTGATGAAATTAGACTTGCCAGCAGGTGTAGACGTCGAAATTAAGTTGCAGTAATTTAGTATTTCCAGTCTTTGCGCTTGCCAAGACTGGATTTTCGGAATAGAATCTAACGCTTCGCTCAATTATTTGGGCGGATATTTAGGGTTAATCAGCATTAAATCGTTGTAACTTATTGATTTAGAAGTACTTTTACTTGTAAATCACTTAAATTAATTTTGCCGACCAATCGAAGTCGGCGTGGAGCATGAATATGAGCTTAGGCTTAATCGGTCGCAAGATCGGCATGACCCGTCTATTTACGGACGAAGGGGAAGCAATTCCTGTCACCGTAATTGACGTGAGCGACAACAGAATCGCTCAAATCAAGACCCAGGCAACTGATGGCTATGATGCTATCCAGTTAGCACATGGCACACGTAGACCTACTCGCGTTACCAAAGCAATGGCTGGTCACTTCGCCAAAGCGGGTGTGATGGCTGGTAACGGTCTCAACGAATTCCAATTAGATGCTGCAAAAATCGCAGAAATGGCAGCGGGACAAGTAATTCCTGCTGACACTGCATTTGCTGCTGGCCAAAAAGTGGACGTACAAGGTGTAACGATTGGTAAAGGCTACGCCGGTACCATCAAGCGTCACCACTTCGCTTCAGGTCGCGCGTCACACGGTAACTCACGTTCACATAACGTGCCAGGTTCTATCGGTATGGCGCAAGATCCAGGTCGTGTTTTCCCAGGTAAGCGCATGACTGGCCACCTTGGTGACGAGACACGCACTGTACAAAATTTAGTCATCGCACGCATTGATGCAGAACGCAATCTCATCATGGTTAAAGGCGCTATTCCAGGTGCCCCAGGCGGTAAAGTGATTGTTACTCCAGCGGTGAAGACACCGTTGAAGAAGAAATAAGGAGAGCGAATATGGAACTTAAGCTTCTCCAAGATAACGGAACTTTAGGCGCAGGCATTCAAGCCTCACCAGAAGTATTCGAGCGCGAATATAACGAAGCATTGGTACACCAAGTTGTTGTGGCTTACCAAGCAAATGCACGTAGCGGTAACCGTGCACAAAAAGACCGTGAGCAAGTTAAGCACACAACCAAAAAACCTTGGCGTCAAAAGGGTACTGGTCGTGCACGTGCTGGTATGAGCTCTTCCCCGCTGTGGCGTGGAGGTGGTCGTATATTCCCGAATTCACCTGAAGAAAATTTCAGCCAAAAAGTAAACAAGAAAATGTACCGCGCTGGCATGAGATCTATTTTGTCTCAGTTAGCTCGCGAAGGTCGTTTGAATGTTGTTGACCAATTTACTCTTGATGCTCCAAAGACTAAGGTTTTAGCTGACAAAGTTAAAGCAATGGGCCTGGATTCAGTCTTGATCATCGTTGATCAGGTTAGCGAGAATTTGTACTTGGCATCACGCAACTTGCATAAGGTTGCTGTATGTGAGCCACAGCACGCTGATCCATTAGCCTTAGTTCAATACAAAAAAGTATTGGTAAGCAAAGCAGCGATCGCAAAAATTGAGGAGTTGCTGAAATGAGCCAAGTCCGTAAAAACGATCACAGCTTGATGAAGGTTCTGCTTGGGCCGGTTATCTCTGAAAAAGCAACCATGGTTGCAGAGAAAAACGAACAAGTGGTATTTCAAGTTACACGCGACGCCAATAAGAGCGATGTGAAACAAGCAGTTGAGTTGCTCTTTAAAGTGCAAGTTGACTCTGTTCAAATCGTAAATCAAAAAGGTAAGCCAAAGCGCTATGGCCGTTTTGAAGGTCGTCGTGACCATACTAAGAAGGCCTACGTTAGCTTGAAGCCAGGTCAAGAAATTAACTTTGAAGCGGAGGCGAATTAATCATGCCTTTGATGAAGACAAAACCGACCTCACCAGGTCGTCGCTCAATGGTCAAGGTGGTAAACACTGACCTGCATAAAGGTAAACCTTTTGCAGCGTTAGTAGAGCCACAGTTCCAAAAAGCAGGTCGTAACAATAATGGTCACATCACTACCCGTCATAAGGGTGGTGGTCATAAGCATCACTATCGTGTTGTTGATTTCAAACGCAACGACAAAGATGGTATTCCAGCAAAAGTAGAACGCTTGGAATACGATCCAAACCGCAGTGCAAATATTGCATTGATCGTGTTTGCTGATGGCGAGCGCCGCTATATTCTGGCTGCAAAAGGCATGACAGTTGGTCAGCCATTGATGAGTGGCTCTGAAGCCCCAATCAAGTCTGGTAACAATTTGCCAATTCGCAATATTCCAGTTGGTAGCACGATTCACTGTGTAGAAATGTTGCCAGGTAAAGGTGCTCAAATCGCACGTTCCGCTGGTGGCTCTGCAGTGTTATTGGCTCGTGAAGGTGTATACGCTCAGGTGCGCTTGCGCTCTGGTGAAGTACGTCGTATTTTGATCGAGTGCCGTGCCACTATTGGTGAAGTTGGTAATGAAGAGCACAGCTTGCGCGTTATCGGTAAAGCTGGTGCAAATCGCTGGCGCGGTATCCGCCCAACTGTTCGCGGTGTGGCAATGAACCCAGTAGATCACCCACACGGTGGTGGTGAAGGTAGAACTGGCGAAGGCCGTGTACCTGTCTCCCCATGGGGCACACCAACCAAAGGTTATCGTACACGTCGCAATAAGCGTACAACTTCGATGATCGTTCAACGTCGTCAAAAACGTTAAGCGATAAGGATAAATAGATATGACACGTTCAGCTAAAAAAGGCCCATTTTGCGAAGCCAGCTTAGTAAATAAAGTTGAAGTCGCACAAGCCAACAAAGACAAAAAGCCGATTAAAACTTGGTCGCGCCGTTCAACAATCCTCCCAGACTTTATTGGTCTGACGATTGCTGTACATAACGGTCGTCAACACGTTCCGGTATATGTATCAGAAAACATGGTGGGTCATAAATTAGGCGAATTTGCCTTGACCCGTACTTTCAAAGGTCACGCTGCTGACAAGAAAGTAACGAAGAAGTAAGGGGATGATGATGGAAGTTAAAGCTATTCACAAAGGCGCCCGCATTTCTGCGCAAAAAACACGTTTGGTTGCTGATCAGATTCGTGGTTTGCCAATTGCACGCGCATTGAACATTTTGAATTTCAGCCCCAAGAAAGCTGCCTTCATTGTGAAAAAAGTGGTTGAGTCTGCAATGGCCAATGCTGAACACAATAAGGGTGCTGATATTGATGAGCTCAAGGTTTCAACAATTATTGTTGATAAGGGTACTTCCTTGAAGCGCTTCACAGCACGTGCTAAGGGCCGTGGTAATCAAATCGAAAAACAAACATGTCACATCACCGTGACCTTGAGTAACTAAGGGAAGATATGGGACAAAAGATAAACCCAACCGGATTCCGACTCTCGGTAACGAAGAATTGGACATCGAAGTGGTATGCAAACAATACTGATTTTGCAAAGATGCTTAAAGAGGACGTAGATGTCCGCATCTATTTGAAAAAGAAGTTGAAGAATGCATCTGTTAGCAAGGTAATCATCGAGCGTCCTGCAAAGAATGCACGTATTACTATCTATAGCTCACGTCCAGGTGTAGTGATTGGTAAAAAAGGCGAAGATATTGAAGTGCTCCGTCGTGAACTCCAAAAGCGTATGGGTGTTCCAGTCCACGTGAATATCGAAGAAATTCGTAAGCCTGAAGTGGACGCTCAATTAATTGCTGATTCTATTACTCAGCAGTTAGAGAAGCGCATCATGTTCCGTCGTGCAATGAAGCGTGCAATGCAAAATGCAATGCGCCTTGGTGCTCAAGGAATCAAGATCATGTCTTCTGGTCGTTTGAACGGTGCAGAAATCGCACGTCGCGAATGGTACCGTGAAGGTCGTGTTCCACTTCATACATTGAAGGCTGATATTGATTACGCTACATCAGAAGCGGAAACAACCTACGGCATCATCGGTGTAAAAGTTTGGGTATACAAAGGCGATACATTAGGTCGCGGCGCTGATGCTCCAGCTGTAACAGCAGAGCCAGCGGCTGATGAAAAGAAGCCACGTCGTGCACCAGCCAAAACAAGCGCACGCAAACCAGCAGCTGACAGCAAGCCATTGGTTGCTGCTAAGCCAACTGTAAAGCGTGTACCGAAAGTCGTTGAAGCCACAAGTGCTGAAGCGCAGAAGTCAGGAGAGTAAGCATGCTACAACCAAAGCGTCGTAAGTATCGCAAGGAACAAAAGGGACGTAACACCGGCGTGGCAACACGCGGTAGTTCAGTAGCCTTTGGTGACTTTGGATTGAAAGCTATTGGTCGTGGTCGTTTGACTGCACGTCAGATTGAATCTGCACGTCGCGCAATGACCCGTCACATTAAGCGTGGTGGTCGTATCTGGATTCGTATTTTCCCAGATAAGCCAATTTCGCAAAAGCCAGCTGAAGTACGTATGGGTAACGGTAAAGGTAATCCAGAGTACTACGTAGCAGAAATTCAACCAGGCAAGATATTGTACGAGATGGATGGAGTGGATGAAACATTGGCACGCGAAGCTTTCAAGCTCGCTGCCGCTAAGTTGCCATTACAAACCACTTTCGTGATTCGCCACTTAGGTTGATCGGGATAGAGATTATGAAAAAGACAGAATTAGCATCCAAAGACCTGGTTGCCTTGAACGCAGAATTGACAGAGCTCTTGAAGACAAGCTTCAAACTCCGTATGCAAAAAGGTACTCAGCAACTCACCAATACCAGCCAATTGGGTAAGACTAAGCGTGAAATTGCTCGCGTAAAGACGTTTATTACTCAAAAAACTGCACAGAAATAAGGAAAAAGGGATATGACAGAATTATCTAAACCCTTGCGCCGCACCCTAGTGGGTCGTGTCGTTAGCGATAAAATGCAAAAAACTGTGACTGTGCTAGTTGAGCGCCAAGTTAAACATGCGCTATATGGCAAATATGTTGGACAGTCCAAAAAATATCACGCTCATGACGAAGCTGGTCAATACAAGATGGGTGATACCGTTGAAATTGCCGAATCTAGGCCAATTTCACGTACTAAATCTTGGGTGGTAACTCGGTTAGTGCAAGAGTCCAAAGGTATTTAAAGAAATACTAGGGATTTTGGCGAAATCTATTGCCAAATCCCTGTTTTACGTAGTATTATAGTTGGCTTCTCTGGTTTTATTGGGGAAGCAGTGTTTTTTCATTAATTCCGGGTTTTAGCTTTCGTTAAAGCCCATAGACGGAACCAAGACTGTTTGCCTTTGGCTAACAAGTTGGGGATTAAAAAATGATTCAGACCGAAAGTAGATTACAGGTCGCTGATAACACAGGCGCCAGTGAAGTTTTGTGCATCAAGGTATTGGGCGGCTCTAAGCGTCGTTACGCCAGTATCGGTGATGTCATTAAGGTGACTGTAAAGTCCGCCGCTCCACGTGGCCGTGTAAAAAAAGGTGACATTTACAACGCCGTAGTGGTGAGAACTGCTAAAGGTGTTCGCCGCCCAGATGGCTCATTGATTAAGTTCGATGGCAATGCTGCGGTATTGCTCAACGCTAAGTTAGAGCCAATTGGCACACGTATCTTTGGACCAGTCACACGCGAATTGCGTACTGAAAAGTTCATGAAGATCGTTTCTCTCGCCCCAGAAGTTATTTAAGAGGCTGATATGAAAAAGATTCGTAAAGGTGATTCAGTGGTTCTGTTGACTGGCCGCGATAAGGGCAAGCAAGGAACTGTTACAGCCGTTCTCGAGAACAAATTAGTGATCGAAGGCGTAAATATTTATAAAAAGAGCGTTAAGCCAAATCCAGCAGCCGGTGTTACTGGCGGCATGATTGACAAAACGATGCCTGTTCACATTTCTAATGTGGCTGTGGTTGACGGTAACGGCAAACCATCACGTGTTGGTATCAAACTCGTGGACGGTAAAAAGCAACGTTTCCTCAAAACCACTGGCGCAACTTTAAGCGCATAAGGGGCACGGAGAAATTATGAGCACACGTTTTCAAGAACACTATCAAGCAAAAGTTGTTGCTGATTTAATGACCAAGTTTGGCTATAAATCAATCATGGAAGTTCCACGTATCACTAAGGTAACCCTGAATATGGGCCTGGGCGATGCAGTGAACGACAAGAAAATTATCGAAAATGCAGTTGGTGATTTGACTAAAGTAGCAGGTCAAAAGCCAGTTGTGACAAAAGCTAAAAAAGCGATTGCTGGTTTTAAAATTCGTCAAGGTTACCCAATCGGTGCCATGGTGACATTGCGTGGTGCACGCATGTACGAATTCTTAGACCGTTTCGTGACTGTTGCTTTGCCACGCGTACGTGACTTCCGCGGAATTTCCGGTAAGGCATTTGACGGCCGTGGTAACTACAACATCGGCGTTAAAGAGCAAATCATTTTCCCTGAGATCGAATACGACAAAATTGATGCCCTCCGTGGTCTCAACATTAGTATTACGACGACCGCTAAGACTGACGAAGAAGCAAAAGCTTTGTTAGCAGCGTTCAAATTCCCTTTCCGCAATTAAGAGGCTAACGTGGCAAAACTATCCCTAATTGAGCGCGAGAATAAGCGCGCAAAAACTGTAGAGAAGTACGCTGTAAAGCGTGCAGAACTCAAAGCAATCATCGCTGATCAATCACGCAGTGATGAAGAGCGCTATGAGGCTCGCTTGAAGCTACAGGCACTTCCACGTAACGCAAGCCCGATTCGTCAAAGAAATCGTTGTTCATTAACCGGTCGTCCGCGCGGTGTATTCAGCAAGTTTGGTTTAGCGCGTAGCAAAATTCGTGAAATCGCCTTTCGTGGCGAAATCCCCGGTTTAACCAAGGCCAGCTGGTAAGCGGCGAAAGAATTAGGAGAACTCATGAGTATCAGCGATCCAATCGCCGACATGTTGACAAGGATCCGCAATGCGCAAGCAGTGCAGAAACCCGTAGTCTTGATGCCGTCGTCAAAAGTTAAAGTAGCTATTGCAAAAGTCTTGCAGGATGAAGGTTATATCGACAGTTTTGAAATCAAAGGTGAAGCAGCTAAGCCAGTGCTACACATTGAACTCAAATACTATGCAGGCCGTCCTGTTATTGAGCGTATTGACCGTGTATCTACACCAAGTCTACGTATCTACAAAGGCCGTCATGACATTCCTGAGGTAATGAATGGCTTGGGTATTGCAATTATTTCAACCCCACAAGGCGTAATGACAGACCGCAAAGCACGTGCAAACGGCGTTGGTGGCGAAGTTATTTGCTACGTCGCGTAAGGAGAGAAATATGTCCCGCGTTGGTAAATCACCTATTCCAGTTCCTAAGGGCGCTGAAATCAGCATCAACGGTGCAAACATTACTGTTAAGGGTCCATTAGGCACTTTGACACACAACTTGCATCCTTCTGTTGGTTTGAAACAAGAAGACGGCGTATTGACAGTTTTTTTAAATAACAACACACCAGAAGCTGGTGCACAGTCAGGTACAGCCCGCGCTTTGGTAAACAACATGGTTGTTGGCGTAACTGCTGGCTTTGAGCGCAAGCTCAGCTTGGTAGGCGTTGGTTACCGTGCTGCTGCCCAAGGCGATTCATTGAAATTGCAGTTAGGTTTCTCACACGACATTATTTACAACCTGCCAAAGGGTGTAAAGGCTGAGACCCCAACTCAAACTGAAATCATTATCAAAGGTTCCAACAAGCAGCAAGTTGGCCAGGTTGCTGCTGAAGTTCGCGCATACCGTTCACCAGAGCCATACAAAGGCAAAGGCGTTCGCTACGTGGATGAAGTTGTACACCTGAAAGAAACTAAGAAGAAGTAAGCGAGATTAGAAAATGAATAAAGACGAATCCAGACAAAGACGCGCTAGGCAGACTCGTATTCGCATTGCCGAAGCATTGGCAAATCGCTTAACAGTTATCCGAAGCAACACACATATTTCTGCTCAGGTTTATAGCCCATGCGGAACCAAAGTTGTAGCAGCTGCTTCAACAATGGAAAAAGATTTACGCCAAGCAATCAAAAATGGCGGCAACGCTGAAGCGGCTAAACAAATCGGCAAGTTAGTTGCTGAGCGTGCTGTTAAGGCAGGCATTGTTGATGTTGCTTTTGATCGTTCCGGTCATCGTTACCACGGCCGTATTAAGGCCTTAGCTGAAGCTGCGCGTGAAGCCGGCCTGAAGTTCTAAAAAGGTTTAGGAAAAAGACATGGCAAAAATGCAAACCAAGATGCAAAACGAAGAGCGTGATGATGGTCTTCGCGAGAAGATGATTGCTGTAAATCGCGTAACTAAAGTGGTTAAGGGTGGTCGTATTCTCGGCTTTGCTGCACTCACTGTAGTTGGCGATGGCGATGGTCGTATCGGCATGGGCAAAGGCAAATCAAAAGAAGTTCCAGTTGCTGTTCAAAAGGCAATGGACGAAGCGCGTCGCAAGATGATCAAAGTTTCCTTACGTAAAGGTACTTTGCAACATACTGTGATAGGTAAGCATGGCGCATCACGCGTGATGATTTCCCCAGCTAAAGACGGTACTGGCGTTATCGCTGGTGGTCCAATGCGCGCAATTTTTGATGTAATGGGCGTAACTAACGTTGTTGCCAAGTCACTTGGCTCAACCAACCCTTACAACATGGTTCGTGCAACGATTGATGGCTTGAGCAAGATGAGCACTCCTTCTGAAATTGCTGCTAAGCGCGGTAAATCAGTTGAAGAGATTCTCGGCTAAGACCAAAAGATTAGGAATCTATAAATGACAACAACTAACTCCAAAGTCAAACTGCAATTAGTACGCAGCTTGATCGGCACACGCGAAAGCCACCGTGCAACCGTTCGCGGCCTAGGCCTGCGTCGCATCAATTCTGTTTCAGAATTGGAAGACACACCAGCTGTTCGCGGAATGATTAATAAAGTTTCTTATCTAGTTAAAGTCGTTGGCTAATAACTAGCAAGTAAATAGGCGAAGAATATGCAACTCAATACACTCAAACCCGCACCGGGCTCCAATAAAAATCGTCGTCGCGTAGGTCGCGGTATCGGTTCTGGCCTTGGAAAAACAGCTGGTCGTGGTCACAAAGGTCAAAAGTCACGCTCAGGCGGATTCCATAAGGTTGGATTCGAAGGCGGACAGATGCCGATGTATCGTCGTTTGCCAAAACGTGGTTTTGTGTCTTTGACACGTCGTCATGTTGGTCAAATTACTTTGAACGACTTAGCAAAAATCAATCTACCGGAAGTGGACTTGTTGGTTTTGAGAGCCCACGGTTTTGCTGGTGAGCAGATTAATTCGGTAAAAGTTATTAAGACTGGTGAACTGACTATTGCTGTAACCCTCAAGGGTATTACAGCTACAGCAGGTGCAAAAGCAGCTATTGAAGCAGCTGGCGGCAAATTGGTTGACTTGGTTTAATTAGTTTTTAGTAAATAATGGCACTCGCACCCACCAACGCAGCAAGTATTGCTCAGTCAGGAAACAAGTTTGGCGAATTACGTCAACGCTTGGTATTCCTGGTTTTAGCATTGCTCGTGTTCCGTTTGGGTGCGCACATTCCAGTGCCAGGTATTGATCCAGACCAATTAGCTCAATTGTTCGCAGGGCAAAAAGACGGTATTTTGGGTATGTTCAACCTGTTCTCAGGTGGTGCGCTATCCCGCTTCACAGTTTTTGCTTTGGGAATCATGCCCTATATCTCTGCCTCAATCATCATGCAGTTGATGACAATTGTTGTTCCTTCCTTGGAGTCTTTGAAAAAAGAAGGCCAAGCAGGACAGCGTAAGATTACACAGTACACCCGTTATGGCACTGTGTTCTTGGCAACATTCCAGGCTTTAGGCATTTCAGTTGCGTTGCAAGCTCAACCAGGTTTGGTTATTAACCCTGGTCTGATCTTCGAACTCAACACAGTAGTGACTTTAGTTACTGGGACGATGTTCCTCATGTGGCTTGGCGAGCAGATTACTGAGCGTGGTCTTGGTAACGGTATTTCCATCATCATTTTCGGCGGCATTGTTTCTGGCCTGCCAACTGCAATCGGTAGCTTGCTCGAATTAGTTCGCACCGGTTCAATGAATATCCTGTCCGCATTGCTGATCGTGGTTATCTGTATTGCAGTGACTTATTTTGTGGTGTTTGTAGAGCGTGGTCAGCGCCGTATTTTGGTGAACTACGCTAAGCGTCAAGTTGGCAACAAGGTCTATGGAGGTCAATCTTCATACTTCCCATTGAAGTTAAATATGGCCGGCGTTATTCCTCCAATTTTTGCTTCGTCTATTATTTTGTTCCCTGCAACGATTGCTGGCTGGTTTACATCAGGCGAGCCAACTAATATGTTCAGCAAAGTCATCAAAGATTTGGCAGCAACTTTGGCCCCAGGCCAACCGGTTTACACAATCTTATATGCTGCGGCGATTATTTTCTTCTGCTTTTTTTACACAGCTTTGGTTTTTAACAGCCGTGACACTGCGGATAATCTGAAGAAGAGCGGCGCCTTTGTTCCTGGTATTCGTCCTGGTGATCAGACCGGTCGCTACATTGACAAGATCTTGGTTCGTTTGACATTGGCTGGTGCAATTTATATGGTTTTGGTTTGCTTGTTACCAGAATTCTTAGTGTTGAAGTACAACGTACCATTTTATTTTGGCGGTACTTCATTGTTGATTATTGTCGTTGTTGCAATGGATTTCATGGCTCAAGTTCAGTCATTCGTAATGCAACAACAGTATGGTTCTTTAATGAAAAAAGCTAACTTTAAGATGGGCGCTTAACTGAATGTCTAAAGACGATGTAATTCAGATGGCGGGAGAAATTACTGAGAATTTGCCGAACGCAATGTTTCGCGTGAAGCTAGAGAACGGACATGTGGTTCTAGGGCACATTTCTGGAAAGATGAGGATGCATTACATCCGCATCCTGCCGGGAGATAAGGTGACGGTGGAGATGACTCCTTACGACCTGACACGCGCCAGAATCATTTTCCGAGCGAAGTAAAGATTAAGTAGTACCTATTTTTTTAGAGGTGAGTTATGAAAGTTTTAGCATCCGTTAAGTGTATTTGCAGAAATTGCAAGATCATTAAGCGCAAACGCGTTGTTCGCGTGATCTGTTCTTCAGACGCACGTCATAAGCAGCGTCAAGGCTGATCTGGTTAATTAAGAGGAAATCTCATGGCACGTATCGCTGGGGTAAACATCCCAAATCATCAACATACTGTTATCGGTTTAACAGCAATTTTTGGCATTGGTACAACTCGTGCTCGCAAAATTTGTGAAACCACAGGTGTTGCTATCGACAAAAAAGTTAAAGATCTTACTGACGGTGACTTGGAAAAGTTGCGTGATGAAGTAGGTAAATTTATTACTGAAGGTGACCTTCGTCGTGAAGTAACGATGAACATCAAGCGTTTGATGGACTTAGGCTGCTACCGCGGCGTACGTCATCGTAAGGGCTTGCCTGTACGTGGTCAACGGACTAAGACTAACGCGCGTACCCGTAAGGGCCCACGTAAGTCTGGCGTGCAACTCAAGAAATAATCAAGAAAGTTTATTGACATGGCAAAACAACAATCCGCTTCTGCAGCTTCACAGCGTGCACGCAAGAAAGTTAAAAAGAACGTTGCTGATGGCATTGCACACGTTCACGCTTCTTTTAACAACACCATTATTACGATCACTGATCGCCAAGGTAATGCGCTTTCATGGGCAACATCTGGTGGCCAGGGCTTCAAGGGCTCACGTAAATCAACACCTTTTGCTGCTCAGGTAGCCGCAGAAGTAGCAGGTAAAGCTGCTGTTGAGTGCGGTATCAAGAACTTAGAAGTTCAGATTAAGGGTCCAGGCCCAGGTCGTGAATCAGCAGTTCGTGCATTGAACTCTTTGGGCATCAAGATCACTGAGATTCAAGATGTCACTCCGGTTCCACATAATGGCTGCCGTCCTCCTAAACGTCGTCGTATTTAAGCTAGGAAGTTAGCAGTACAAGTTTTAGCAGTTTTTTATTAAAGCCCACTGTTCATCTGAATTAAAGGGTGAACTCACCGTCAGTCGTAAGGCTGCGGCATAGAAAGGAAAGCATTGTGGCACGTTACTTAGGGCCTAAGGCCAAATTAGCACGTCGGGAAGGTACCGACTTATTTTTAAAGAGCGCACGTCGCGCCCTGTCAGACAAGTGCAAGTTAGATACGAAGCCTGGTCAACATGGCCGTACATCTGGCTCAAGAACATCTGACTACGGTAATCAATTGCGTGAAAAGCAAAAGGTTAAGCGTATGTACGGAATTTTAGAGCGTCAGTTCCGTCGTTATTTCGCTGAAGCTGAACGTCGTAAGGGCAATACTGGTTCAACATTGCTTCAGTTGCTGGAATCACGTCTTGATAACGTTGTTTATCGTATGGGCTTTGGTTCTACTCGTGCTGAAGCGCGTCAATTGGTTTCCCACTGTGCAATTTTGCTCAATGGTAGCCCAGTAAATATTCCATCTATTCAGGTTAAACCTGGTGATGTAGTTGCGATTCGTGAAAAAGCGAAGAAGCAAACACGTATTACAGAATCACTCAATTTAGTTCAGCAGATAGCGGCAGTTGGCTGGGTATCAGTCGATGCAGCGAAGCTGGAGGGAACATTTAAGCAGGTGCCTGACCGTGAAGACATTAGCGGCGAAATTAATGAAAGTTTGATCGTCGAATTGTATTCACGCTAATTAGGCACTCTCAAGGAAAAATATGCAAACAAATTTGCTCAAGCCAAAAATTATTTCTGTTGAAGCCCTTACTGCCAACCAAGCTAAGGTTGTTATGGAGCCGTTCGAGCGTGGTTATGGCCACACACTCGGTAATGCATTACGTCGTGTTTTGTTGTCCTCAATGGTTGGTTATGCACCAACTGAAGTAGCAATTGCTGGTGTTGTTCATGAATACTCCACATTAGATGGCGTTCAAGAGGATGTAGTTAACCTTTTGTTGAACCTCAAAGGTATCGTATTTAAGTTGCAGTCACGTGATGAAGTTACCATCAATTTGCGTAAAGAAGGCCCAGGCGTTGTTACTGCAAAAGATATCGACTTGCCACATGATGTAGAAATCATTAATCCTGATCACGTTATCGCTCACTTGTCAGCTGGTGGCAAGTTGGATATGCAGATCAAGGTTGAAAAAGGCCGTGGTTATGTACCAGGTAATATGCGTCAATACCATGACGAAACTACCAAGATCATTGGTCGTATCGTGTTGGATGCCTCATTTAGCCCAGTAAGCCGTGTTAGCTATGCTGTTGAATCTGCCCGTGTTGAGCAACGTACCGACCTCGATCGTCTCGTAATGACTATCGAAACAAACGGTGTGTTATCTCCTGAGGAGGCAATTCGTCAAGCAGCTACCATTTTGGTTGATCAGTTAGTTGTATTCGCGGCCCTCGAAAGCAGCGAAGTTTCTGGTGATCTCGCGCCAAGCCGCTCTTCAATGGTTGATCCAATGTTGATGCGTCCGGTTGATGATCTCGAACTCACAGTGCGCTCTGCAAACTGCTTGAAGGCTGAGAACATTTACTACATCGGCGACTTGATTCAACGTACAGAGAATGAATTGTTGAAGACGCCTAATTTAGGTCGTAAGTCTTTGAACGAAATCAAAGATGTATTGGCGGCTCGTGGCTTAAGTCTTGGCATGAAACTCGAAAGCTGGCCTCCAGCTAACCTCGAGAAATAATTAGAAAGGAAGCATCATGCGTCACGGAAACGGCTTACGCAAACTAAATAGAACATCATCACATCGCCTGGCGATGCTGCGCAACATGTCCAATTCTCTTTTGGAGCACGAAGTGATTAAAACCACTTTGCCAAAAGCAAAAGAATTGCGCATGGTTGTTGAGCCTTTGATTACCTTGGGTAAAAAAGATAACTTAGCAAACCGTCGCTTAGCATTCAATCGCACACGCGATCGCGATATCGTGACCAAACTCTTCACAGAGCTCGGCCCACGTTATGCAACTCGTCCAGGTGGCTACCTTCGTATTTTGAAGTTTGGCTTCCGTCATGGTGACAATGCGCCAATGGCCTTGGTCGAACTGCTTGATCGCCCAGAGCTAGATGAAACAGCAGTAGTGCAGGAGGCTTAAGTCTCTGAGCAAAATTAAAAGCCAGGCTCCGGTCTGGCTTTTTTCATTTATGCAATTATAAATACGTCATGACCCCTGATAAATCTACTGAGTTACTGATAGTTGTCACTACATTTGCATCACTAGAGGATGCAAAGAAAATGGCTCATGAGTTGATTAATGGTCGGCTCGCTGCCTGCGTACAAATTCAAGAGGGTGTGCATTCCATCTATCGGTGGGATGGGAAGATTTGCGAGGGAGAGGAAGTTCTACTGTCAGCAAAAACAACTGCAGATAAATGGACGGATATTTCTAGTTTCATAAAAAGTCATCACCCTTATGATTTGCCCGAGGTGATTGCGTATGCCCCTAAAAATTATGAGGTGCATTATGGCAAATGGGTAGAGGCCGAGGTAAAGTAGCTCTATGAGATTCCTTGGTAAATTTATTTCTCTAGTTGCAGCATTGCTTGTAGTTATTAGTAATGTATTTGCAGCGCCGGAATTCCTCCCGCCTGAGCAAGCATTTCAGGCTGAAGCAACATGGGTGGTAAATACGAATGACATTGAGCTGGAAATTTTTCCGGCCAAGGGTTATTACATCTATCAAGAATCCCTGCATCTCAAGATGGGTTCCGAGCCCAATAAATTAGGGCTTGTAAGGGCATCGCTCCCTACTGGGATTGAAAAGTATGACGAAACTTTTCAAAAGAAAATGCAAGTTTACAAACAGGCAATTATTATTACCTTAGATAAAAAAGCTGAAATAGGAAAGCCTCTCTACCTGGAGTTGGAATTACAAGGATGCGCTGAAGCTGGGATTTGTTATCCGCCAATGACCCTGAAATTTTTACTTTCAGGCCCCGGAGTAAAAGCTAGGCCGATACCTGAAGTATTAGATGGGGTTGAGGCAAGCAAGGATTCAAAAACAGCATTGAGCTTGATGGACGTTTGGCGTGAGCGTGATGATGTGAATGTCATTAGTCGTTTTTTAGAGAGCACGCCCACTGCATATTTATTCTTGGCATTCTTCATTTTAGGCCTGGCATTAGCTTTTACGCCTTGCGTTCTTCCAATGTTGCCAATCTTGTCGAGCATCGTGTTTGGAGCGCAGGGCAAGCAATCCATTACTAAGGGTCGTGCAAGTCTATTAGCGACCGCCTATGTACTTGGAATGGCTTGTGTCTATGCATCAGCGGGGGTCTTGATGGCTGCCTTAGGCGGCAGCGTTCAGAGAGCCTTGCAAAGCCCTATAGCGCTGATTGGGTTTGCATTACTGCTATTGGCTTTATCAGGGAGTCTATTTGGCCTATACGAGCTCAGAATGCCCCAATCATGGCAGCAAAAAATAGATCAATTAGCAGGTCGTCATAAGGGGGGCAGCTTTGCGGGTGCCTTTGCTTTGGGCGGAATCTCCACATTAGTCGCAAGCCCTTGCATTACAGCTCCGTTGGCTGGAGTCCTCGCATTTATTGCTCAAACAGGTTCAATGACTCTGGGGGCAGGACTTCTTTTTGTCATGGCTTTAGGTATGGGATTACCACTCCTGTTTATTGCCATTGAGGCTCGCATCTTGATTCCATCGACCGGTATTTGGATGATTTGGTTGCAAAGAACATTAGGTGTTTTATTGGTTGCAACCGCAGCCTGGATTACTTCCCCCTTATTGCAAAGTAGCAGTGGTGATGCGGGCAAGACGATTGCCAATGGTCAGCGCCAACACCAGATTGGAAAAGCTAGTTTTGCGGTGATTGATTCTAGTGCGCAGTTAGATCAATTTTTAATCCAAGCAAAAGAACAAAAGAAACTAGTACTTTTGGATTTTTATGCAGACTGGTGCATCTCTTGTAAGGAGATGGAAGTCAACACGTTTGCTAATCCTGAAGTAAATCAAGAGTTACAGAAATTTATTTTGATACAAGCGGATGTAACAAAGAATAGTCCTGAGCATCAGGCTTTATTAAAACGCTTTGGATTATTTGGCCCACCTGGAATTTTGATCTTTAATTTCAATTCAGAAGAGTTAAAGGATCAACGGGTAATTGGTTATATGCCGCCACAACGTTTTATCGAGCGCTTGAAAAAAGCCTTGGCAAATTGAGCTGCTTGAAAGTTAGATGGGTTGTATCCATCTAAGTTCTTGAACTACTAATTACTTAGATGCCTTTAAAAGGCGCGCAGCTTCAATTGCAAAATAGGTCAAGATACCATTGGCACCGGCACGCTTAAAGGCGAGCAAGGACTCCATCATCACCGCATCATGATCAAGCCAGCCATTTTGTGCGGCAGCTTTGAGCATAGCGTACTCACCACTCACTTGATAGGCGTAAGTCGGGTAGTTGAATTCATCACGCACTCTGCGAACGATGTCTAGGTAAGGCATGCCAGGTTTGACCATCACCATATCAGCACCTTCGCTAATATCGAGCGCAACCTCCCGCAAAGCCTCGTTAGTATTGGCACAATCCATTTGATAGGTTTTTTTATCGGCCTTTCCTAAGTTTTTTGCTGAGCCTACTGCATCACGAAATGGGCCATAAAAGGCTGAGGCATATTTAGCTGAATAAGCCATGATGCGGGTATGAATCAGATTCTTTTGCTCTAAGACTTCACGAATTTTTCCGATACGGCCATCCATCATGTCTGATGGCGCAACAATATCAACACCAGCTTGAGCTTGAGCAACAGCTTGTTGCACTAAGATTGCTGTAGTCTCATCATTCAGAATTCGACCCTGATCATCCAAGACGCCATCTTGACCGTGGCTTGTATAAGGATCAAGTGCTACATCAGTCATGATGCCTAAATTAGGAAAGCGTTTCTTAAGCTCGTGCACCGCGTTTGGAACTAAGCCATTCGGATTAAACGCTTCTTTGCCGTCAGGTGTTTTGAGAGATGCATCAATCACCGGAAAGATTGCCAACACAGGAATGCCTAGAGAGACACATTCCTCAGCAACGCTAAAAAGTAAATCGAGTGATACGCGATTAACCCCAGGCATAGAAGCAACGGCTTGAGATTGATTTGTACCCTCGAGTAAAAATACTGGATAAATTAGGTCGCTTGCGCTGAGTTGATTTTCTTGCATGAGGCGACGGGACCAATCATCGCGTCGCATGCGACGTGGGCGATGAGCCGGAAAGCTCAATGTAGAGTTAGCATGTGATTTCATCTTCTTGAGTCTCCGCTGCAAATAACCATTGAATAACAATATTGTCGGCCTCTTCAAGACCAATACGCTTGGTGCTTGAGAATAATTGTGCCGTAAGATTCTTGGAGTCACCATTGCCATCAGGTAGCGCCGGATCGTATTGTTGTAATTGTTTGCGTACCGCTTCTAGGACATGCTTACACTCGCTTTTATTGAGTTTGTCGCACTTACTTAGCAAAATATGAATGGGTTTGCCGGTTGGGACGAACCACTTAATCATTTGCTCGTCTAGTTCGGTAATACCGCGCCTAGAGTCCACAATCAGCACCATACCAACCAGTTGCTCCCGCTCTTGCAGGTAATCGCTGAGAAGGGCATTCCAGTGGTATTTGGTCTCATGATTGACGGCGGCATAGCCATAGCCAGGCAAATCCACCAAATAGGCTAAGAGATCATCTTTTGCAAAAAGGCCAAAATAGTTAATGTGTTGGGTGCGCCCAGGCGTTTTACTGGCAAAAGCAAGGCGTTTTTGGTTGCAAAGCACATTAATTGCGCTAGATTTACCCGCATTGGAGCGCCCAGCAAAGGCTACCTCTCGGAGTGGAGTGGCAGGTAGGCAATGGGTATCATTGACTGTGGTCGCAAAGCGGGCTTGAAAGAGTTTAGACATGTCCAGAAGCTATTGTAAAATCACGCAAAATCAATAAATATCTCATAATGCTGGGTGAAAGTTGTAAAAAGAAGGGCCCAAACATTTTTAAGAATTTTTGCCAAGGTAAACATAATGCGTCAAACCCCTCAAATCTCCAAATTAACTAGCTTACGTGCTGGCTTTGCAGTTCTGTCTATTTTCGCTCTTAGCGGGCTTGCGCCCCAAGCTCTTGCCGCTGATCCAGCACCTATGGCCCCAGCTGCAGAGGCCAAGGCTGCTGCTCCAGCTAAGCCAAAATTGGATGTCGCTGCTGGTGAAGCACTCTATAACGCTGGAGATGCAACTCGCGGAGTTGTAGCCTGTATTACATGCCATGGTCCCAAGGGTCAGAGTGCTGTAGCTACTTGGCCCAAGTTATCTGCTCAACATGCCGCATACACAGCAAAACAGTTGAAGAACTTTAAAGAAGGCGCTAGGGTCAATGCCATCATGATGGGCATGTCTATGCCTTTAAATGAGCAGGATATGATCAATATCGGCACTTTCCTGTCTCAGCAGGCTCCATCTCAGGGCGTTGCCCAAAACAAAGATGCTCTTACATTAGGTAAGAGTATTTATGGTGGCGGTATTGCATCGAAGGGTGTTCCAGCCTGCGCTGGCTGCCATAGCCCTAATGGTGCAGGCATCCCTGCGCAATATCCACGTCAAGGTGGGCAGTGGGCTGAATATTCCTACAACCAGTTAGTTAATTTCCGTGAAGGTACTCGTAAAAATAGTACTCAGATGACATCAATTGCTACGAAACTTTCTGATCAAGAGATGAAAGCTGTTTCTGATTACATGGCAGGTTTGCATTAATTCTTGCTGAAGTACAAACAAAAACCCCGCTGATATAGCGGGGTTTTTTATTACTTAGAATTTACCAAGAGAAATGAATTAAATTTAATCTGGCAAGGTGGCTTCACCAGCAAAGAGATCGGCAATGTTTTCTCGTTTACGAATGACAAATACATTCTTACCGTCAACCATGATCTCTGCAGGTTTTGGTCTGGTGTTGTAATTAGATGCCATCACAAAGCCATAGGCGCCGGCAGATAGAATGGCTAACAGATCGCCTTCTTCAACCGCAAGCTGACGATCTTTTCCAAGCCAATCACCAGATTCACATACGGGCCCGACGACGTCATAAGTCGAACTTGCAACTTGCTTAGTTTGTACTGGAACGATCCCGTGATAAGCCTCATAGAGCGCTGGTCGCATCAACTCTGTCATTGCTGCATCCACAATACAAAAGTTTTTCTCAGCTCCAGGCTTGAGGTATTCCACTTGGGTCAAGAGCACGCCAGCATTACCTACTAAGGATCTACCAGGCTCTAAGACTATATCGAGATGCCCAAAGCCACGTTCAGCAACACGATTTAGTAGGGTGTTAGTGAACTCAGTAATATCAGGCGGATTGTCGTCGCCATAAGAAATACCAAGACCTCCTCCTAAATCAAGGTGGTGGATTTCAATACCTTCTTTTTTCAATTGAGTCACTAGCTCGAGCACTTTATCGAGCGCATCAAGATAGGGCGCCGTGCTGGTGATTTGTGAGCCAATATGGCAATCAATACCAACCACATCAATTTGTGACAGTAATGCAGCTTCACGATATGTTTTTAAAACCTCGTGATAGGCGATACCAAATTTATTGCCCTTTAATCCAGTAGAAATATAAGGATGCGTTTTCGCATCGACATCGGGATTCACGCGCAAAGAAACTGGGGCGCGGCAATTGAGCTTAGTGGCAACCCGATTAATTTGATGGAGCTCAGCAATCGATTCTACGTTGATGCACTTAACGCCAGCTTTTAAGGCCTGCGCAATTTCATGAGCAGATTTACCAACACCTGCAAACACTAAGCTTTTTGGATCTGCGCCAATAGCAAGAGCGCGCGCTAATTCACCGCCACTGACTAAGTCAAAGCCAGAGCCTAATTTTTTAAAGCAATCAATTACCGCTAAGTTGCTATTTGCCTTCATCGCATAGTGAACGCGAGCTCGTCTTTTACCAGAGGAATCTACGCAAGCTTTGTCGTAGGCCTGATAAGCTTCAGTTAATGCTTTTTTGCTGTACACATAAAGTGGAGTACCAAATTCTTTTGCCAAATCTGACAAAGGGATCTCCTCTGCATACCAAGCACCATTTCGCTCTGTAAATCCAGCTAAGTCGGGGAGTGGAATCGCTTTACTTGTCATTGCTTGGCCGGTGATGGATTAGTTGTAACAGGGCTTTGGGGTGGATAGAGCTTGCCTTTAGGTTCTGGCTCAGCAGGAGGGCTAGGTGCTGGCGGCATATTTGGCAAATATAAGGGCCCTCTAACCCCACATCCAACAAGGGATATTAGAAGGCTAATGCCAAGAGTTCTTTTAAGAATCGCTATCATGAATGTCTCTAAAACGAATGATTGAATATAGCATGCAGGACTCTAATATGAAGCCAAGCAATTTAACTGTAGAAACCATTGACGATAAGCAATTTCATCAGTTGGGTAGTAATTTATTGGAGTCGATAGAAGTAGCCCTAGAGGCTGCAGACGATACGCTAGACCTCGATCTGGATGTAGAGCGCCAGGGTGGAAACGTGATCAATATTCGGTTCAGAGATCGCAGCGTAATAGTAGTCAACACCCAGCCCCCTTTGCATGAGATTTGGGTAGCGGCTAAATCTGGCGGTTATCACTACCGTTGGGCGGGTACTTTAGCCTCCCCACTATGGCTGGATACTAAAACTGGACGCGAAATACTAGGCGACTTATCCGAATTTGCCAGTGCTCAAGCTGGCCAGGCGATCACTATTGGCCTGCTGCAGAAATAAGCAAATCAGGAATTAAGCTGCCCCGGTCGCTGTTAGGGTTTCGATAACCTGAGCATCGGGAACGCTTTTGATTTGGGCTTTACCAATCTTTTCTAAAACAACGTAGCGGATTTGTCCGCCCTCAGCCTTTTTATCTACTTGCATTAATTCCATATAACGCTGTGCGCCAAACTTGGGTGGTGCAATTGGCAGATTCATGGATTGAATGATTTGAGTGAGGCGCTTGGCCTCATCTTGAGTGATGAAGTTCAGGCGTCTTGAGAGGTCTGCTCCCATGACCATACCGCAACCAACCGCTTCACCATGCAACCACTCACCATAGCCCATGCCCGCTTCGATTGCATGACCAAAAGTATGCCCGAAATTCAATGTGGCACGAATACCACCCTCTCTTTCATCGGCTGATACTACGGCTGATTTAATTTCGCAAGAGCGCAGCACTGCATGTGCCATTGCTTCCGTATCGCAGGCTAGCAATCCCTTTGCATTTGCTTCAATCCAGCTCAAGAACTCAGCATCTGCTATCGCACCATGCTTAACTACTTCAGCTAGGCCTGCGGACAGTTCGCGTGCAGGCAAGGTCTTTAAGGTATTCAGATCAGCAATCACTGCTACTGGCTGATGAAACGCCCCGATCATATTTTTTCCGAGCGGATGGTTAATACCCGTCTTGCCACCAACAGAGGAGTCCACCTGGGCTAGCAAAGTTGTTGGGACTTGAATAAAGCGAATGCCGCGCATAAAGCTGGCAGCGGCAAAGCCAGTCATATCTCCAATTACACCGCCACCTAAAGCCACCAACATAGTTTGACGATCAGCGCCAAACTTGAGGAGGTCATCAAAAATCAACTGAAGATTTTTCCAGTCTTTATAAGATTCTCCGTCAGGTAAGACAATCGTTCTGACAGGCTTGCCTAGTTTCTCTAAAGTCTTAGTCAGACGTTCCGCATACAAGGGGGCAACAGTCGTATTGCTAACAATATAAATCGATGTTGATTTTTCACAGGCGCTAAATAATTCTGCTTGATCGATTAAATCCGTACCAATATGAATGGGGTAGCTACGATTGCCTAGATCAACTTCTAATGTTTTCATGGATAAATTTATGCGGAGAGTTCGAGTTGCATGATTAAAGTATTGACTAGCTGATTGACGCTGGGTTTTCCAGTCTCAATAACATAGTCAGCGATTTCGCGATAAAGGGGATCGCGAATTGCGTACAGGTTTTCTAGAATCTTTTTTGCATCACCATTTTTAAGTAACGGCCTACTTTCACTGCCTTTAGTGCGATGCCACAGCTCCATGGGATTGGCGTGGAGATAAATTACCGCACCTCTTGTACCAAGTAGCTGACGATTCTCAGGCAGCAGTACAGCGCCGCCACCAGTTGCCAAAATGACATCATGTTCGGCCGTAATATCATTGATGGCTTGAGCCTCGCGCTTGCGAAACCCCTCTTCACCCTCCATTTCGAAGATGACGGGAATCTTGACTCCACAACGATCTTCAATCACATGGTCAGCATCTAAAAAGCGGCGCCCTAATTTCTTGGCTAGCAATTTACCGACGGTCGACTTCCCAGCGCCCATGAGGCCAATTAGAAAGATGTTGTTGGATGAAGAGTTCACCCTGTGATTTTATTAGTGTTTGTCCAGCACGGTGGGGGTTAAGAAGACCAATAGTTCAGTTTTATCTGCCAATTTTGATTTGTGGCGAAATAAATGCCCTATTAAAGGAATATCGCCTAGGAGTGGAACCTTGATTTCGTCATCACGTTCAGTGGTTTGAAAGATGCCTCCAATAATGGCCGTTCCCCCATTTTCAACGGTGACCTCAGAGCTGAGATTTTTGGTATCAATCGCATAACCCTGTTCAGTTTTCATGCCAATGGTGTCTTTATTGATCCCCACCAACATGGAGATCTTTCCATCGGGATGAATCTTGGGTAAGACCTCGAGGCGTAAATTGGCTTTGCGAAACTGTAATTCGCTCCCGCTTTGAGAGCTGACTTGATAGGGTAGTTCAGTTCCCTGCTCAATCGTGGCCTTAACCTGATCGCCAGTCATGATGCGGGGGTTCGAGAGAATCTTGCCTTGTCCATCGGATTCAAGGGCCGAGAGCTCGATTTGCAATAGACGAGCCGCATTCTTAGAAACTAAGGTGGCAGCTAGTGTGGCTGGATTAAAGCCAGCTAGGCCGGTTCCTGCAAGATCAAGGTTTGCGCTTGCATTTTGGTCTGGGTGATTGCCAATGCCATTGGCTTGATATCCCAACTTGACACCCAATTCTCGGGCAAAGCGCTGGTCAGCTTCGACAATGCGAGCCTCTATGAGGATCTGGCGTGGGCTATTAATATGATCGCCTCCAAAAGGTAGCGCGGCATCCTCCCGACGATATTTCTGAAAACTTTGAATTTCTGCGTGAGGACCAATCCAGTAAATATCGCTATTTCGTACCAAGCGTAACCCTCTGCTAGCCAGTATGGAATGGAGGGCATTTTGCCAAGGGGTGTCCTTGAGATCGACCGAGATTTTGCCCTCAATAGATTCGCTGAGGAGAAAATTGGTATTTCCCATTTTGGCTAAAACTTGCAAAAGTTTAGTTACTTCAATTTGGCTAAATTGAAGGCTAATGCGACTCTCTTTAAGCGTGCTAAGAGGGTCCGCTTCAGGGAGGTGTCCTTGGGCCGAATTGAGTAAAAAAATCAGTATCAAGGGGAGCAAGGTGGCGTGGGATTTCTGTAAGTTCTTCAATAGAGTCACTCTGAGTTGGTGGATTTAAAGGTGATGGATTTACCTTTGGAATGAGTCAAGATGGCCAGCTCTTTTTCAGCTTGAGTCAGGCGCCATTCCCCTAAAGCCAGATCCCCCTTACTCACCATCTTCGTAGACTTACCGGTATGAAAAAAAGCCTGCTCCGCAGACCCCATCCGAGTAATACCCAAATACCTCCAGCGACGAAGCTCTGCTTCATGCGGGATTGCAGCAACCCTACTTTGAGTAGCTTGTATTGGTGCTTTTATCTCATATGAGTGAATACTTACTTCTATTTCATCTATTATTTCATATAGATCTTCTCTCTCAGAACGCCATTCGTTTTGAGAGGACTCTAGCTCTTCTTTTAGGGCCAACACTTGGTTTTGAAGTGTATTTATTTCATGTTCAGCCCCCTGCTTATTGGATTCAAAATAAAAAAAGAAGCCGCCAGCGCTGATCAACAGCATTCCTGCGCTTATCCAAATCGGGCTTAAATTGAGCCCCCTCAGCTCAAACGATTTAGTCGAAAAAGAGGGCTTTGGGGTCTTGGCTTGGGGTGGTGCATCCATCCTTGGTGGAGAGCTAGTTTTACGAATTCCGTGGGGATCTGGAATGGCAGGGTCATCTCCCAGCTCACTCAGTATGTCGTCAAAAGACTGGGGAGAAATGTGGCGTGGAGGCATGCCATATTGTTCGTCTCGGGGAGGAGAAAGACCATCAGGGAAAGCGGAATTGAGCGTCAGAAAAGCACTAGGTGGGCATTGAAAGGGGAGGTTTGGTTCTGGAGGGCAAATTACGTAAGCCCCCTATAATTTGAATATGGCACTACCCCCAAAAGACAAGCCGCCTTTAAACCGGAGGTTTAACCGACAGCCTGATAGACGTCCCGGTCAGCAAAGAGCGGAGCGTTTCTCGCCCAATAAATCGGGAAATAATCCCCTAATTAAGGCGATGCTGGTTATCGGCGTATTCTTTGCAGTGATATTTACATTGATGCTAGGCTATGCTTTTTTAATAGCAAAGCCGAATTTGCCGAAGATCTCGGCATTGGTTGATTACAACCCCAAAACACCATTGCGCATTTATACGGCAGACAAAGTTCTGATTGGTGAGTTTGGGGAAGAGCGCCGTAAGGTAATTCCTTTAAACGAAATCCCAATGAGTATGCGAAATGCTGTTTTAGCTATCGAAGATGATCGCTTCTACTCTCATGGTGGAGTGGATTATGTAGGCATCCTGAGGGCAACCCTCACCAATTTACGCGGCAATCTTTCCCAGGGTGCCTCAACCATCACAATGCAGGTGGCGCGAAACTTCTTCCTCAGCAATGAGAAAACTTTCAGTCGCAAGATTTACGAGGTTCTCCTAGCCTGGGAAATTGAGTCTAAATTGAGCAAAGACAAGATTCTGGAGATTTATATGAATCAGATCTTTTTGGGACAAAGAGCGTATGGATTTTCCAGTGCAGCCCAAATCTACTTTGGTAAAGAGCTAAAAGACATTTCGATTGCTGAGTCTGCAATGTTGGCCGGCTTACCAAAAGCACCATCAGCCTATAACCCTGTGAGCAATTTTCGCCGAGCCAAAATTCGACAGGAATATATTTTGCAGCGCATGCGTGATTTGTCATACATCACTCCCGAGCAATATCAAATTGCCATGGCTGAAGAGTTGCATATCCGTGGACTTGGCAACGAGTTTAGTACTCGCGCAGATTTTCCTGCTGAGATGGTTCGTCAGCTCCTGATTACACAATATGGTGAGGCAATCTATTCGCAGGGAATAGATGTATACACCACGATCTTGAAAGCAGATCAAGACGCCGCATATAAAGCAGTACGCCGTGGTATTTTTGAGTACGACTTACGTCACGCATATCGTGGCCCTGAGGGATTCATTGATTTGCCAGAAGATACAGTAAAGCGTCAACGTGCAATTGACGAAGCTTTATTGGCTTATCCGCAATTGGATGATTTACAGTCCGGCGTCGTGCTCGATATCAAGCCAAAAGAAATGCAAGTCATGATTGCTACTGGAGATACGATCACCATCAAAGGTGAGAGCATGAAGCTTGCCGCCGCTGCATTAACTGACAGTACTCAACCAAAAAAACGTTTGCGTCCTGGGGCGATCGTTAGGTTACTTTCGGACGGAGGGGTTTGGAAGTTGGCACAGTTACCTCAAGTTGAAGCTGCCTTTGTTTCAATGAATGCCGAGACGGGTGCGATCCTCTCTTTAGTGGGCGGCTTTGATTTCCGTCGAAATAAATTTAATCACGTCACTCAGGCCCAACGCCAACCGGGCTCTTCCTTCAAGCCATTTATTTATGCCGCTGCGATTGAGAAAGGTTTTTCTCCAAGCACGATGGTTAATGATGCCCCGCTATCTATTGGTGGCTTGGAAACAGGTAGCCAAGCTTGGGAGCCAAAGAACTACGACGGGAAGTATGAAGGTTTAATGCGTTTACGCACCGCTTTAGCAAAATCCAAAAACTTGGTTTCAGTGCGATTAATTCGTACTATCGGACCATCCTATGCTCAAGACTATATTCAACGCTTTGGGTTTGAAGCAGAGAAGCACCCACCCTATTTGACAATGGCTTTAGGTGCAGGCTCTGTTACACCATTGCAAATGGCATCTGCTTACAGTGTTTTTGCTAATGGGGGCTATCGTGTAGATCCCTATTTAATTAATAAGATGACGGACTCAAAAGGTGCGGTGCTGTTCGAGGCCAGGCCTACTCATGCGCGCGAAGATGCGCCCCGCGTGCTAGATGCAAGAACTTCTTTTGTAATGGACAGTATGTTGCAAGAAGTTACAAAAACCGGCACTGCAGCTAGCGCGAGAGCGAAATTGGGTCGGAATGATATCGCTGGTAAAACAGGTACTACGAACGATTCGCACGATGCTTGGTTTGCGGGATATAACCCGAAGGTTGTGGCAATTGCTTGGATTGGCTTTGATAAGCCCGCAAGTTTAGGTGATCGTGAAACTGGTGGAGGTCTTGCTTTACCAATGTGGATTTCTTATATGAGTACCGCCTTGAGGGATGAGCCACAACAAGCACGCGAAGTGCCTGCAGGCGTTACCCAGGTGGATGGCGATTGGTTTATCCCCGAGTTTTCTAATAATGGCGGTGTGCGCGAACTGCAGTAGTTCGTTTTTGTAATGGCAAGGCAAGCGCGCACCATTATTCCCGGTCAAGCAATGCATGTGATGGTCCGCGGCAATAATCGAGAAACACTTTTTTTTAGTGATGCAGATCGCCGCATCTATTTAGATTGGTTACGAGAGGCTGCCAAGCAATTTGGTAGTGCGGTACATGCATTTGCCTTGATGCCAAATCATGTGCATCTCTTAGTCACTCCCCAGAATGCTGATTCGCTCGCAAAAACAATGCAATCTCTAGGCAGGCGTTTTGCCCAGTATTTCAATCAACAGCAGCAACGGTCAGGAACGATTTGGGAGGGACGCTACCGCTCGTCCTTAATAGATCCAGATTATTTTTTACGCTGCCAACGCTTTATTGAACTCAATCCTGTACGGTCTGGTTTTGAGTCAAGTCTGCAGAGTTCTACTTGGACCAGTTTTGCTTCTCATATTGGCGGTAATGCAGAGCCTTGGTTGGTTGACCATCAGCACTTTTGGAGCTTGGGTAATACTCCTTTTGAGAGGCAAATGAAATGGGCAGCATTTGTGAAAGAGGGTGCACCTCACTGGGAAGATCAGCAAATTACCGAGGCTCTAGTCAGATCTAAGCCTTGGATAAGTGATAGCTACGCAAAAAAGCTGTTTAAAGACAATCCTGAGCAGGTATTAATACGGCGCCGTGGGCGACCTAAAAAATTAATTTTAACTAATTCAATGGCTTAGATTTTATTAAAGGGGTTTTATCCCTAGCCTTACCGTCATTAAACTCTGACTATGTCCCTTTTATAAGGATGTATCTTCAATTCTCCTTAATTTAAATGGGACAGAGTTATTTTATTTCTATTGCATCGACATGGGTATTCCCCTATATTAGATTCTCCAAAAGTAATCAGGCTCTCTAGGGCAAGCAGAAATACTATGACTACACATATGAATACAGACCTTCGTCCAATCGCACAGGGTCTCTACGATCCACAAAATGAGCATGATGCTTGCGGCGTCGGATTCGTCGCCCACATCAAGGGCAAGAAGTCACATGAGATTGTTGCTCAAGGATTGCAAATTCTTGAGAACTTGGATCACCGCGGCGCTGTTGGTGCTGACCCGTTGATGGGCGATGGCGCAGGAATTTTGATCCAAGTGCCCGATACCTTGTATCGCGAAGAAATGTCAAAGCAGGGTATCGAGTTGCCGCCATTTGGTGAATACGGCGTTGGTATGATTTTTCTGCCAAAAGAACAGGCATCGCGTTTAGCTTGTGAACAAGAATTAGAGCGCACCGTTCGCCTTGAGGGCCAAGTAGTTTTGGGTTGGAGGAATGTCCCAGTTGATGTGAAGTTGCCGATGTCTCCAACAGTTCGAATGACAGAGCCATTTATCCGTCAAATTTTTATCGGCCGCGGCCGAGACATCATGACAACCGATGCACTTGAGCGTAAGTTATATGTGATTCGTAAAACTGCAAGCCATGCAATTCAAGATTTACATCTAAAGCACGGTAAAGAATACTTTGTGGCATCGATGTCTGCACGAACCATTGTTTATAAGGGTTTGCTGTTGGCTAACCAGGTGGGTGCGTACTACAAAGACTTGCAAGATTCACGTACGGTTTCTGCATTGGCTTTAGTACATCAGCGTTTCTCCACTAATACTTTTCCAGCTTGGGAGTTGGCTCACCCATACCGCATGATTGCCCACAACGGTGAAATCAATACTGTTAAAGGGAACGTCAACTGGGTCAATGCACGAGAGGGGGCAATCAGCTCCCCAGTACTCGGTGATGATCTTAAAAAATTATGGCCACTCATTTATCCAGGACAATCTGACACAGCTTGTTTTGATAACTGTTTAGAGTTATTGGTCATGTCAGGTTATCCACTAGCTCAAGCCATGATGATGATGATTCCAGAAGCATGGGAACAGCACACATTGATGGATGAAAACCGCCGCGCATTCTATGAGTATCACGCCGCCATGATGGAGCCATGGGATGGTCCAGCAGCAATGGCATTTACCGATGGCCGCCAGATTGGTGCCACCTTAGATCGCAATGGTTTACGTCCAGCGCGTTATTACGTAACGGATGATGACTTAGTCATCATGGGCTCTGAGGCTGGTGTTCTGCCAATTCCAGAGAGCAAGATCGTTCAAAAGTGGCGCTTGCAACCGGGCAAGATGTTCATGATTGATATGGAACAGGGCCGCATCATTGATGATGTGGAATTGAAGGATGCCGTTTCTAAAGCTAAGCCATATAAGAGTTGGATCGATGCCGTGCGTGTAAAGCTCGATGAAGTCGATGCCAGCAAGGCAGATTTAGTAGATGAAAAAAATACTATACGACCTGCTGCAAAATTATTAGATCGTCAACAAGCTTTTGGTTATACCCAAGAGGACATCAAGTACCTCATGGCACCGATGGCCATGAATGGTGAAGAGGCAATCGGATCGATGGGTAACGACAGCCCACTAGCCGTGCTCTCTAATAAGAACAAGCCACTCTATAACTATTTCAAGCAATTGTTTGCACAGGTCACCAATCCACCGATTGACTCTATTCGTGAAAACATGGTGATGTCTTTGGTGTCCTTTATTGGACCTAAGCCGAATTTATTAGATACCAACAATATCAACCCACCAATGCGTTTGGAAGTGAATCAGCCGATTTTAGATTTTAACGATATGACCAAGATTCGTCATATCGGCCACTATACCAACGGTAAGTTCCGTTCATATGAGTTGGATATTTGTTATCCAGCATCTTGGGGCAAGGATGGCATTGAGGCTCGCTTAGCATCCCTATGTGCTGAAGCTGCCGATGCCGTGCGCTCTGGTTACAACATTTTGATCGTGAGCGATCGCCAAGTTGATGAGCAGCATGTGGCGATTCCAGCATTGTTGGCAACTTCAGCGATTCATCAACATTTGGTTGAAAAAGGTTTGCGTACTAGCGTTGGTCTCGTAGTTGAAACCGGTAGCGCACGTGAGACACATCACTTCGCACTCTTGGCTGGTTATGGAGCTGAAGCAGTTCATCCGTACTTGGCAATGGAAACTTTGGCTGAGATGGCTAAAGGTTTATCTGGCGATTTGTCAGGAGAAAAAGCAGTCAAGAATTTTGTGAAAGCGGTTGGTAAGGGCTTGCAAAAAGTGATGTCCAAAATGGGTATCTCAACTTACATGTCCTACACCGGCTCCCAGATTTTTGAAGCGATTGGTTTAAATAAGTATGTGATTGATCATTATTTCAAGGGCACTCCATCCAACGTGGGCGGTATCGGTGTATTTGAAGTAGCTGAAGAAGCTTTGCGTATGCATCAGTCTGCATTCGGTAATGATCCTGTTTTGACCAATATGCTCGAAGCTGGTGGTGAGTATGCTTTCCGTATCCGCGGTGAAGACCATATGTGGACTCCGGATACGATTGCGAAGTTACAGCACTCTACCCGTGCTGGCATCGATAAGGGCTATCAAACGTATAAAGAGTATGCCAATCTCATTAATGACCAAACCAAGCGTCAGATGACCTTGCGCGGTTTGTTTGAGTTCAAGATTGATCCAGTGAAAGCAATTCCATTGGATGAAGTCGAGTCCGCAAAAGAAATCGTCAAACGTTTTGCAACGGGCGCGATGTCCTTAGGCTCTATCTCTACTGAAGCGCATGCTACTTTAGCGATTGCCATGAACCGGATTGGTGGTAAGTCCAATACTGGTGAGGGTGGCGAAGATCCAAACCGTTATGTGAATGAACTTAAAGGTATTCCAATTAAAAAAGGTGAAACCTTGGCGAGCATCTTGGGGGATGACGTTGTTGAAGCAAACATTCCTTTGCTTGATGGCGATTCACTACGCTCTAGAATTAAGCAGGTTGCTTCCGGTCGTTTCGGTGTCACCACTGAATATCTGCGCTCTGCTGATCAGATTCAGATCAAGATGGCCCAAGGCGCTAAGCCTGGTGAGGGCGGTCAATTGCCGGGCGGTAAGGTTTCCGATTACATCGGTAAGCTGCGCTTCTCCGTGCCAGGCGTTGGCTTGATTTCTCCTCCTCCACACCACGATATTTACTCTATTGAAGATATCGCCCAGTTGATTCACGATCTGAAGAATGTGAACCCAGCTGCTGACGTGTCTGTGAAGTTGGTTTCGGAAGTCGGTGTCGGCACAATTGCTGCCGGTGTTGCTAAAGCGAAAGCCGATCACGTCGTGATCGCTGGACATGATGGCGGTACCGGTGCATCACCACTATCTTCTATTAAGCACGCCGGTTCCCCATGGGAATTAGGTTTGGCTGAAACTCAACAAACATTGGTACTCAATGGTTTGCGCAGCCGTATTCGTGTGCAAGCTGATGGCCAAATGAAAACGGGTCGTGATGTCGTGATCGGTGCTTTATTGGGCGCAGATGAGTTTGGTTTTGCAACGGCACCATTGGTTGTTGAAGGTTGCATCATGATGCGTAAGTGTCATTTGAATACCTGCCCAGTTGGTGTTGCTACACAAGATCCTGAATTGCGTAAAAAGTTCTCTGGTAAGCCAGAGCACGTTGTGAACTTCTTCTTCTTTATTGCTGAGGAAGTGCGCGAGATCATGGCTCAACTCGGCATTCGTAAGTTTGATGATTTGATTGGTCGCGTTGATCTCTTGGATACACGTAAGGGCATTGAGAACTGGAAAGTCCATGGCTTAGATTTCAGTAAGATTTTTGCTGAGCCTAATGTGCCTAAAGATGCTCCCCGCTACCAGATCCTGACTCAAGAGCATGGCTTAGGTAGTGCCTTGGATAATATTCTGATTGAGAAGAGTGAGCCAGCATTACAAAGTGGCGAGAAAGTCTCTTTCATTGTTCCAGTGAAGAACGTAAACCGTACTGTTGGTGCAATGCTTTCCGGAGAAATTGCTCAGCGTTATGGTCATGCTGGTTTGCCAGATGACACTATTCATATTCAATTGAATGGAACTGCTGGTCAAAGTTTCGCTGCCTTCTTGGCACGCGGCATCACCTTGGATTTAGTTGGTGACGGCAATGACTACGTTGGTAAAGGTTTATCTGGTGGACGTGTGATTGTGCGCGCACCTCATGAATTCCGTGGCGATACCGCCAAGAACATTATTGTTGGTAATACCGTTCTTTACGGTGCAATCGGTGGTGAAGCATTCTTTAATGGCGTAGCTGGTGAGCGTTTTGCGGTTCGAAACTCTGGTGCCACAACGGTTGTTGAGGGTACTGGTGATCACGGTTGTGAATACATGACTGGCGGCACTGTTGTGGTGTTGGGCGCAACTGGTCGTAACTTTGCAGCAGGTATGAGTGGTGGTATTGCTTATGTTTACGACGAAGATGGCCTATTTGAAAAGCGCTGCAATACCAGCATGGCGACTTTGGAAAAAGTATTGCCTTCTGCTGAGCAGATTGCCCAGATGCCTCAGTCACAGTGGCATGCCCCTGTTGATGTGAAGGATGGTGGCGAGCGCATGACTGACGAACAAATTTTGAAGGGCTTGATAGAGCGTCATTTCCGTCACACTGGTTCTGAGCGCGCTAAAGCACTCTTAGCTGATTGGGATAAGGCTCGTAGTCGCTTTGTGAAGGTGCTTCCAACTGAGTACAAACGTGCCTTAGGCGAGCTGTGGGAAAAAGCACAAAACAAAACTGTAACTATATAAGTTACTAATAAGTTGCTTAATTAATAAAGACATTAAGAAAAGATACTAAGGATTCGATATGGGTAAAGTCACTGGATTTATGGAGTTTGAGCGCGTAGATGAAACCTACGAAGCTCCCGTCAAGCGCCTGCATCATTACAAAGAGTTTGTTGCAGCACTGACAGATGATGAAGCTAAAGTGCAAGGTGCACGTTGCATGGATTGTGGCATTCCGTTTTGTAACAATGGCTGCCCAGTTAACAACATCATTCCGGACTTTAATGATTTGGTATTTCATGATGACTGGAAGAATGCATTAGATGTTTTGCAATCCACCAATAACTTCCCAGAGTTCACTGGCCGTATTTGTCCTGCGCCTTGTGAGGCTGCCTGTACCTTAGGTATCAATAGTGATGCAGTTGGTATTAAGTCGATTGAACACGCCATTATTGATAAGGGCTGGGAAAATGGTTGGGTTAAACCGCAGCTACCTAAAACTAAAACAGGTAAAAAAGTTGCCGTTGTTGGTGGTGGCCCTGCTGGTATGGCGACTGCGCAGCAATTAGCGCGCGTCGGCCATGACGTCACCGTATTTGAAAAGAATGATCGTGTTGGCGGGTTGTTACGCTACGGGATTCCTGATTTCAAGATGGAAAAGTGGTTGATCGATCGTCGTGTAGAGCAAATGCAAGCTGAAGGTGTGAAGTTTGAGACTGGCGTATTTGTAGGTAAAGAGGCGATTGGTGCTGAAGTAAAAAACTATTCCACAAAAACAGTATCACCTGATCAGTTGATGAAAGATTTTGACGCTGTTGTGATTAGCGGCGGATCAGAACAGCCACGTGACTTGCCAGTTCCTGGCCGTGAATTGAAGGGTGTTCACTATGCTTTGGAATTTTTGATTCCACAGAACAAAGAAAATGCAGGCGATTTCAAAAATGAAATATCTGCATCCGGTAAGCATGTGGTCGTGATTGGTGGTGGTGATACTGGATCTGATTGCGTAGGAACATCCAATCGTCATGGCGCTGCCAAGATTACTCAGTTCGAATTATTGCCGCAACCACCAGAGACTGAAAACAAGCCTTTGGTATGGCCATATTGGCCAACTAAATTGCGTACATCTTCTTCGCATGAAGAAGGTTGTGAGCGCGATTGGTCTGTTGCGACTAAGCGTTTTGAAGGTAAAGACGGCAAACTTGAGAAGTTGATTTGCGTGCGCTTGGAGTGGAAAGACGGCAAGATGACAGAAATGCCAAACTCTGAATTCGAAATTAAGGCGGATTTAGTATTTTTGGCAATGGGTTTTGTATCCCCAGCGGCTCAAGTTTTAAATGCCTTTGGTGTTGAAAAAGATGCTCGTGGTAACGCAAAAGCTACTGTTGATGGCCAAAAAGCTTACCAAACCAATGTTCCTAAGGTGTTTGCTGCTGGCGATATGCGCCGTGGACAGTCTTTGGTGGTTTGGGCGATTCGTGAGGGTCGTCAAGCTGCCCACGCAGTAGACGAGTATTTAATGGGGTCATCTGTTCTTCCCCGATAATATCGAGGATATGAATAGTGGCCACGCCAACTCAGTGGAAGTAAAGCAAAAAACCTCTAGCGGTGGCCATGGCGAAGTTGTCGTTTCAATCAAGGACGTCGACTTCTCTTATGCTCCTGGCGAGCGGCAAATTTTATCCGGACTCAATATGGAGTTCTGTCGCGGCCAAGTGGTTGCCGTCATGGGCGGCTCTGGTTGTGGCAAGACCACTATTCTCAGACTCATTGGCGGTCAGTTCACCGCGCAGTCTGGTCAAGTATTATTCGAGGGCCTTGATATTGGCAAGATGAATGGCGCTGAATTGATGGCGGCTCGTCGTCGCATGGGAATGCTCTTTCAGTTCGGCGCACTGTTTACAGATCTCAGTGTTTTTGAAAACGTCGCCTTTCCCTTGCGTGAGCACACCAACTTAAGTGAAGATCTATTACGTTCTTTAGTATTGATGAAGCTGAATGCAGTTGGCTTACGTGGCGCACGCGATTTAATGCCGGCGCAAATTTCTGGTGGTATGGCACGTCGTGTTGCTTTAGCTAGGGCGATTGCGCTCGATCCCCCTTTAATCATGTATGACGAGCCCTTTGCAGGTCTTGATCCCATCTCTTTGGGTATAACAGCGCGCTTGATTCGGGATTTGAATCAGGCTTTGGGCGCAACCAGTCTTTTGGTTACGCATGATGTGGAAGAAACTTTTGAAATTGCCGATTACGTGTATTTCATTGCCAATGGCCGCATTGGTGCCGAGGGAACGCCGGAAGAGTTAAGTCGCTCAACAGATCCTTTTGTGCGTCAGTTTTTAGATGCCTCGCCAGATGGCCCAGTACCGTTTCACTATCCAGGACAAAGCCTTGAAGAAGATTTTGGGGTGAGCCTCAAATGAGCATACTTCGTAAACCTATAGATCTCTTCGGTGATCTTGGATTTTTCATGCGTCGAAACTTGACTAGCCTTGGGCTTGCTGCACGTATGTTTGCAGCCGTCATTTGGCGCTCTGGTTTTTTATTAAAGAGACCTCGTTTAGTTTCTGATCAAATTTTATTTTTGGGTAATTACTCATTTGTGATTATTGCGGTATCTGGTTTGTTTGTTGGTTTTGTTTTGGGTTTACAGGGCTATTACACCCTGAATCGCTATGGCTCTGAGCAGGCTCTCGGTTTATTGGTTGCGCTATCGCTCACCCGTGAATTAGGTCCTGTGATTACCGCCCTTTTATTTGCTGGTCGTGCTGGTACTTCATTGACTGCGGAAATTGGCCTGATGAAAGCCGGTGAACAGCTCAGTGCTATGGAAATGATGGCGGTAGATCCATTAAGCCGCGTGATTGCTCCGCGTTTATGGGCTGGCATTATTGCAATGCCGATTTTGGCAACTATTTTTACTGCGGTTGGCGTGATGGGTGGCTACTTTGTTGGCGTTCCCTTAATTGGAGTCGATTCTGGCGCCTTCTGGTCGCAGATGCAGGGCGGGGTGGATCTATTTTCCGATATTGGCAATGGCCTCATTAAAAGCTTGGTATTTGGTGTGGCGGTGACTTTTATTGCGCTCTATCAGGGTTATGAGGCAAAGCCCACGCCTGAGGGGGTATCGCAGGCAACCACCAGAACTGTGGTGATTTCTTCCTTATCGGTTTTAGCATTAGATTTCTTGCTCACCGCGATGATGTTCTCGAATTAGAAAGAATAAACTGGGACTCTTATGAGAAAAAGTGCAATTGATATTTGGGTTGGAATTTTTGTAGCCATTGGTTTGCTGGCTGCTTTGTTTCTTGCATTAAAGGTTGGCAATATGAATGCCGTTTCATTTGCACCCACTTACAAAATTTCTGCGCGTTTTGACAATATTGGTGGACTTAAGCCACGCGCTCCAGTCAAAAGTGCGGGCGTAGTCGTTGGGCGCATTGCGAATATCTCTTTTGATGATAAAACATACCAAGCAACTGTCACTATGACGATTGAAGATGCTTATAAGTTTCCGAAAGATTCATCCGCCAAGATTTTGACTTCAGGTTTATTGGGTGAGCAATACATTGGTCTTGAGGCCGGCGGCTCCGATGATATGTTGGCTGCTGGAGATAAGATTACTCAGACTCAGTCCGCAGTAGTGCTAGAGAATCTCATTAGCCAGTTCTTATATAACAAGGCTGCTGACAGTGGCCAAGATAAGGGCGCAGCAAAATAATGTTGTTACTAGTAAAGCTCAAGCGCATCGTGTTACTGGGATTGGTTGGGGCCATGGTGGGTTGTGCCTCCATCCCTGCCGGAGTAGCACCTTCCCCGCATGATCCTTGGGAGCCGTTTAATCGTTCTGTTTTTGAATTCAATGAAGGCTTAGATACTTATCTACTTAAGCCAGTAGTGGCTGGCTACCGTTTTGTCTTGCCAGAGTTTGTACGTGACGGTATTTATAACTTCTTTAGTAATTACAGCGATATCTACACTGCATTGCAGAATCTTTTGCAGGGCAAGCCCGACTATGCTTTTAGCGATTTGATGAGGGTGGTAGTCAATACCACCTTTGGATTAGGTGGCTTGATCGATATGGCAACCCCAGGGGGTCTGCCAAAGCATAAGGAGGATTGGGGTCAAACCTTTGGTGTTTGGGGTGTTCCTTCAGGCCCTTATCTCGTTTTGCCATTCTTTGGTCCGAGTAGTGTGCGCGATACGTTTGGTACGGCGGCAGATTTGGAGTCTGACTACCTATTTAGATTGCTACCAGATGTTGCTTTGCGAAACAGCTTGACTGGCTTGCGAGTGGTAAATGCACGTAATACCTATTACGAGGCGGGTGACCTACTGGATGGGGCTGCAATCGATAAATATAGCTTTGTGCGGGATGCCTATATTCAGAGACGTGCTTACCAGATCAATGAGGGGCGCGACGATGAAGAGCCGCTCATGCCAGTTTACGAGAACCCTTACCAATAAGACGCCTGAGCCTCACTGGATTTACTTAAGGAGCTAAAATGGGCTTCAATGATTAGCGTTGATCGAGGACTCATGAAAAGCCATAAAACCATTCATAAATATTTTTCAGTATTGCTATCAAGCTTGTTTTTGTTTGCTTGCAGCGCTTCTGCCCAAGCGGTTGATCAATCTACGCCAGATGGTTTGATTAAGACTGTGGTTTCTGATGTGATGGCTTCTGTAAAGTCTGATCCAGAAATTCAAAAAGGGAATATCCCGCGCATTGTAGATTTAGTGGAAAAGAAAATTGTTCCTTACACCGACATGCGCCGCACTACTGAAATGGCGATGGGCCCAAACTGGAAAAAAGCGACTCCAGAGCAACAGACCCAATTAGTTTCTGAGTTTAAGAATTTACTGATTCGTACATACTCTGGCGCTCTAAGCCAGCTGCGTGATCAAACAATTCAATTTAAGCCTTTGCGTGCAGCTCCAGACGATAAGGAAGTGGTTGTGAAAACTGTGGTGATTGGTCGTGGTGACCCGGTGCCGCTTGACTACCGTCTTGAAAAAACAGCCAATGGCTGGAGGGTCTACGACATGAACATCATGGGCGTCTGGTTAGTCGAGGCTTATCGCAATCAGTTTGCGAATCAAATTAGCCAGAATGGTGTTGAGGGTCTGGTGAAGTTCTTGCAGGATCGTAATAAGCAGCTTGCTGCTGCGAAGCCCGCAAACTAAAGACCGCACAAGATCAATCAAAGATAAATATTAGATGCCATTTTTGTTACCCAATTCAGTGACGCAAGACAATGTATTGCAGTTGGAGAAAGATGGCCTCTTAAATCTTGCGACATTAAGAGTAGTGGATTGCTGCAATCTCAAGGATTTTGACTCTACCGTACTAACGGTCTTATTAGCATGGCAAAAGAAATTACAGGCTGATGGTCAGCAGATTGCTGTGCAAAATGCACCTGAGAAGTTAATCGTCTTAGCCGGCGTATATGGTGTTGCCCAGTTGCTAGGTTTGTCATAGCATGCACGCCGCAATATCAATTCAAAACGTATCTAAAAATTATGGTGCACTACAGGCGCTAGATGATGTTTCTTTATCCATCGAGCCAGGTGAATTTTTTGGTCTGCTAGGCCCTAATGGTGCTGGCAAGACAACACTCATCTCCATATTGGCGGGTTTAGTGACTGCAGATGGTGGTCATGCTGCCATCATGGGAGCAGATGTTCAAAGCCAATTCCGTGATGCTCGCCGGATGCTAGGTGTCGTGCCGCAGGAGTTGGTGTTCGACCCCTTCTTTACCGTCAGAGAAACACTGCAATTTCAGTCTGGTTACTTTGGCATTCGTCATAACGACGCTTGGATTGACGAGATCATGGCTAATTTGGATCTCACTGGTAAGGCTGATAGTAATATGCGCTCCTTATCTGGCGGTATGAAGCGCCGAGTATTGGTGGCGCAGGCCTTAGTTCATAGGCCGCCAGTCATTATTTTGGATGAGCCTACTGCTGGAGTTGACGTAGAGTTACGTCAATCGCTTTGGCAATTCATTAGTCGCTTAAACCAAGATGGTCACACCATCGTTTTAACAACCCATTACCTTGAAGAGGCTGAGGCATTGTGTCAGCGCATTGCCATGCTCAAGCAGGGAAAGATTGTTGCTTTGGATACAACCGCGAATTTATTGAGCCAATACGGCTCAGTGAAAAAAGATGGTGAGGGTAAAACAGATCTCGAAGATGTGTTTGTCAACATCATGTCGGGGGGTGCTCGATGAAACCTATTTTGAAAAAACTGCCAATCTCTTATGGCAGCGGCTTTCCGACCTTGCTCCGAAAAGAAATCAAACGTTTTTATAAGGTGGCGTTCCAGACAGTCGCCGCGCCAGTCCTTACTGCCGTTCTGTATCTAATGATCTTCGGACATGTGCTCGAAGGCAAAGAGGTATACGGTCGCTTAAATTACACGGCCTTCTTGATTCCTGGCCTAGTCATGATGAGCATATTACAGAATGCGTTTGCAAATACCTCTTCATCACTTATTCAGTCTAAGGTAACTGGCAACCTAGTCTTTGTACTGCTAGCCCCTTTTAGTCACTTAGAGTTTTATGCCGCCTATGTATTGGCCGCAGTGTTTCGTGGAATTGTTGTGGGCGCTGGCGTATTGCTGATTACCGCTTGGTTTGCTATGCCATCTTTTGAATATCCCCTGTGGATCATGGCATTCGCCTTGTTGGGCGCCGCAATTTTAGGAAGCATGGGCTTAATTGCAGGCATCTGGGCTGATAAGTATGATCAATTAGCGGCCTTCCAGAATTTCATCATCATGCCGGCAACGATGCTATCGGGCGTGTTTTATTCCATCCATTCTTTGCCAGCAGCATGGCAAGTGGTATCGCACTTCAATCCATTCTTCTACATGATTGATGGCTTCCGTTATGGCTTCTTTGGAGTGTCAGATATCTCCCCTTGGAATAGTTTGGCGATTGTGACCTGCTTCTTTATCGGAGTGTCAGTGATTGCTTTGCGTTTGCTGCAAAAAGGCTACAAGCTCAGGAACTAAGTTTGTAAAGCGTGTTTCAAAATTAGTATTTAAGAATACTCAGAAATTAGAAATCAGGAGATTGTAATGTTCCCAACCCCAGAACAAATTGAAGGCTATATTCAGCAAGGTCTCTCATGCACCCACGTTAAAGTTGAGGGTGATGGCCAGCATTTTTTTGCGACGATTGTGAGTCCGGCATTTGAAGGTAAGCGTTTGATTCAGCGCCATCAATTGGTATATGGCGCTATGGGTGACCGCATGAAGGCGGAGGTGCATGCTTTATCAATTAAAGCATTTACTCCTGAAGAGTTCGCACAAAACACCCCAACTTAAAATACGAAATTAGCTTTTTACTGGAATAGATTCATGGATAAATTACGGATGGTTGGCGGCACCCCTCTGAAGGGTGAGGTTTCGATTGCTGGTGCCAAGAATGCAGCGCTACCAATTCTGTGCGCTTGCTTGCTCACTGATCAGCCTATCACTTTGCGTAATGTTCCTGACTTACAAGATGTGCGGACTATGCTCAAGCTTCTCCAAGAAATTGGTGTGACTTTCACTTTTCCAGATGTGAATGATCGTAATTGCGTTGTACTTAGGGCAGCCAATATTAAGAGCTCTGAAGCAACATATGAGATGGTTAAAACCATGCGTGCCTCTATTCTGGTTTTGGGTCCATTGCTTGCCAGAATGCATAACGCTAAGGTTTCACTGCCAGGTGGCTGCGCGATTGGTGCACGTCCAGTAGATCAGCACATCAAGGGCTTAAAAGCCATGGGTGCCACCATCAAGATTAAGAGTGGTTATATTCAGGCAGAAACTAAATCTGCTACGGGTCGTCTGCAAGGTGCCTCCATCTTGACCGATATGATCACCGTAACTGGTACAGAAAATTTACTGATGGCCGCTACTTTGGCGTCAGGCACAACCATCCTAGAGAATGCAGCGCGCGAGCCTGAAGTAGGCGACTTAGCTGAGTTGCTCGTCAAAATGGGTGCAAAGATTACCGGCATCGGTAGCGATCGCTTAGTGATTGAGGGAGTTGAAAAGCTCCATAGTGCAGAACATGCTGTGATTGCTGATCGGATTGAAGCAGGCACATTCTTATGCGCAGTTGCTGCTACTGGTGGTGAGGTACTGGTGAAGCACTGCCGTCCAGATACATTGGATGCGGTGATGGTCAAACTCAAAGAAGCCGGTTTAGAGATGGAAGTCGGCCCTGATTGGATTAAAGCTTCTATGAAAGGCCGCCCTAAGGCGGTTAGTTTCCGCACCTCTGAATATCCAGCCTTCCCAACCGATATGCAGGCGCAACTTATGGCAGTCAATGCGATTGCAGAGGGCAATGCCACCATTACTGAGACCATCTTTGAAAACCGCTTTATGCACGTTCAAGAGATGAACCGCCTCGGTGCTGATATCGCAATTGAGGGGAATACGGCTATTGCGCAGGGCGTGGAGAAGCTTTCTGGCGCTATCGTCATGGCCACTGATTTACGTGCTTCCGCCAGCCTAGTGATTGCCGGCTTAGCTGCCCAAGGCGAAACCCAGGTGGATCGGATTTATCACTTAGATCGGGGATATGACCGCATGGAGCAAAAGTTGACCCTCTTGGGGGCTAACATTCAGCGGATCAAGTAAGCCTGATGGATAATTAGTCCATGAAGTTAACTTTAGCCCTCTCGAAAGGGCGCATCTTCGAAGAAACCGCCGAGATCTTATCTAAGATCGGTATTCGTCCGCTTGAGGATCCAGAAAAGTCACGCAAACTGATTATTGAAACCTCTAATCCTGACGTGCGCCTAATTATTGTGCGCGCTTCAGATGTGCCGACCTACGTTCAGTTTGGCGGCGCAGACTTTGGTGTTGCAGGTTTAGATGTGTTGATGGAAAACGGAACCGATGGCCTATATGTTCCTTTTGACTTAAATATTGCCAAATGTCGTATGTCTGTTGCTGTGAGAGAAGGCTTTGACTATGCAGCTGCAGTGAAGCAGGGCTCGCGTTTGAAGGTTGCAACAAAGTATGTCAATTGTGCACGCGAGCACTTTGCTAACAAAGGTGTTCACATCGATACGATTCACCTCTATGGCTCGATGGAGCTAGCCCCATTAGTTGGCTTGGCAGATGCGATTGTAGATTTAGTATCTACCGGCAATACCCTGCGCGCTAACGGCTTAGTTGAGGTTGAGCCTATCGCCGATATCAGCGCACGCTTAGTGGTAAATCAAGCGTCTTACAAACGTAAGCGCACACAGTTGCAGCCATTTTTTGAGTTGCTGAAGTAAAGAAAAATCACATGTCAGCAGACGTCAAAGTTAAACGCCTTAATAGTAAAGATGCAGGATTCAAAGAAACTCTGCTATCTAGTCTTTCTTTGCCGATGGCCGATGATGAGGCAATTGATACTGCCGTAGTGAACATTCTGGCTAAACTCAAAAGTGAGGGTGATGCTGCGGTACTTTCCTTTACAAAACAGTTTGATCGTCTCAACGTTTCCAGTGTTGCTGAGTTGGAAATTTCTCAAGAAGAATTAAAAAAAGCTTACGAAGGTTTATCACTTGAGCAAAAAAATGCTCTCGACGTTGCTGCGCAAAGAGTGCGTGCGTATCACGAGAAGCAAAAGATTGAGGCGGGCTGCCATTCTTGGGAATACGAAGAGGCAGACGGCACGCGCTTAGGTCAAAAAGTCACCGCCTTAGATCGCGTTGGCATTTATGTTCCTGGCGGCAAAGCGGCTTATCCATCCTCTGTACTGATGAATGCGATTCCCGCAAAAGTTGCTGGTGTCAAAGAAGTCATCATGGTGGTGCCTACTCCAGATGGTGCTCGCAACCCTTTAGTCTTGGCTGCTGCTTACTTATCCGGTGTTGATCGCGTCTTTACGATTGGTGGTGCGCAAGCTGTTGGCGCTTTAGCTTATGGCACGCAGACTATTCCTGCGGTTGACAAGATTGTTGGTCCAGGCAATGCGTATGTAGCAGCCGCTAAGCGCCGAGTATTTGGTACTGTCGGTATCGACATGATTGCTGGCCCTTCAGAAATTTTAGTACTCTGCGATGGTTCTAGTAACCCCGATTGGATTGCGATGGACTTGTTCTCGCAGGCTGAGCACGATGAGTTGGCACAATCTATTTTGCTTTGCCCAGATGAGAAATTTATTGAACAAGTACAAAATAGTATTCACAAGCTATTACCTGAGATGCCTAGAAAGAAAGTGATTGAAGCATCGCTTACTAATCGCGCTTTATTGATTCAGGTAAAAGATATGAGCGAGGCATGTGAGATTGCCAACGCCATTGCTGCTGAGCATTTAGAGATTTGCGCTGCTGAGCCGCGCAAGTGGGCTGAGTTAATTCGACATGCTGGCGCCATCTTTATGGGTAACTACACCAGCGAATCTTTGGGTGATTATTGCGCAGGACCGAATCACGTCTTACCAACAGCACGCACTGCACGCTTCTCTTCCCCATTGGGTGTGTATGACTTCATTAAGCGCTCAAGCATGATTGAAGTGAGTGAAGCAGGTGCTCAAACGCTAGGCGCTGTGGCAAGTACGCTCGCGCACGGCGAGGGCTTAACAGCTCATGCCCGCGCTGCCGAGATGCGTTTGAATAAGTAAATTATTTATGAATCATCAGTCTGCAATGGGCGCTCCTATGGAATTCAAAACTGCAACTAAATCAGCTCCCCAGTATGAGGCTGATGAGGGATTATTAACTATGATTCAAATATCTCAAATTAAGAGTTTGATCTCAAGTGGTGTCAAGAAAAAATTGGTCAAATCAAGCTTGATAAGGGATAAAAAAGACCCAGCAAGTGCTTGAACAGAATCGCCTCTAGAGATTTAAAGCTGTACCAGAATTTCTTTTAAGGCGCTAATTAATTCATTTGTTTGCTCATCTGTACCGATAGTGATGCGCAGAAATTCTTCAATCCGTGGGGACTTGAAGTGACGCACAATCATTCCACGATCGCGTAAGGCCTGGTACAGTTTTGCACCGGCATGCTTTGGATGTCGTGTAAAAATAAAGTTGGCTGTTGATGGCAAGGTATCAAAGCCCAATGCAGATAATTCAGAAACTAAGCGTTCGCGAGTTTGAACCACTCTTTTACTCGTCGTTTCCAAATGCGCTTGATCTTGTATTGCAGCAATTGCTCCAGCCTGAGCCAAGCGACCTAGTGGATAAGAGTTAAAACTATTTTTTACACACTCAAGACCCTCAATGAGGGCTGGATGTCCCACTGCAAATCCAACGCGAAGTCCTGCTAGGGCGCGAGACTTAGATAAAGTGTGTACAACTAAGAGGTTTTCTGGGCAGGCATTTCCACGAAGCAGGGGAATACAAGACTCAGTGCCGTAATCGACGTAGGCCTCATCGATCACCACCACTGAATCTGTATTTTTGCTTAGAAGGGCTTCAATCTCAGACCGAGGAATAGCTCGACCAGTTGGAGCATTGGGATTAGGAAAAATAACCCCGCCATTAGGGGTTTTGAAGTTCTCTGTCGCAATTTCAAAATGAGGGCCTAGGGCGACAGTTTGATAGTCAATGCCGAATAATTTGCAATAGACTGGGTAGAAGCTATAGGTGATATCCGGAAACTGAATGGGTTTGGATTGCTTGAGAAGACCTAAAAATACGTGGGCCAAGACCTCATCGGAACCATTTCCTAAAAACACCTGTTTTGGGTCTAGACCATGCAAATCGGCAATGGCTTTTTTAAGGGTCACTCCTTCCGGGTCCGGATAGAGCCTTAAATCATCCGTGTTTTGCTGATTTATAGCTGCTAGGGCCAGCGGGGAAGGGCCATAAGGGCTTTCATTCGTGTTGAGCTTTACCAGTCGCTCCATTTGCGGTTGCTCCCCAGGGGTATAAGGGGTCAGGGTCTGAACAACGGGACTCCAAAAGCGGCTCATGAGGGGCTCTAGTTAAAAATCAGCAAAAGTGAATAAACGCTAGCAATCAAAATCAGCATTTATATCTGTATTAGGAATGATATTATGAGGCTTCAATCAACACTTCGCCTCGCGGCGCACTGAAGCATGCGGCAAGCCGACGTTACCCGAAACACTTCTGAAACCAAAATTCAAATTGCCATCAATTTAGATGGCACAGGTAAAGCTGAGCTAGCCTCTGGCGTACCCTTCCTAGACCACATGTTGGATCAAATTGCCCGTCACGGCATGATTGATCTGAAAGTGGTGGCAAATGGCGATACCCATATTGATGATCACCATACCGTTGAGGATGTAGGTATTACCTTGGGCCAAGCATTTGCCAAGGCAGTTGGTGATAAGGCGGGTATTACCCGTTACGGCCATTCCTACGTTCCTTTGGATGAGACCCTTTCTCGCGTAGTAATCGACTTTTCTGGTCGTCCAGGGCTGGAGTTCAACGTGCCATTTACCCGTGCACGCGTGGGTGACTTTGACGTGGACCTCAGTATTGAGTTCTTCCGTGGTTTTGTAAACCATGCCGGAGTGACTCTGCACATCGATAACTTACGTGGCATTAATGCCCATCACCAGATTGAGACTGTTTTCAAGGCCTTTGGTCGTGCCTTACGCATGGCTTTAGAGTTGGATCTACGTGCCTCTGGTGTTGTTCCTTCGACTAAGGGCAGCCTCTAATCTAGAAAATTTCTAGCGTTGAGTTGAAGACTGTCAAAAAACCACAGAACATAGGCTAACAAGTGGCGCAAACCATTGCGATCGTTGACTACGGAATGGGCAACCTGCGTTCCGTCTATCAGGCCTTTCATCATGTGGCACCAGATGCCAATGTTGTGATCGCGCATACTCCCGAAGAAATTATCTCCGCTGAGCGGGTAGTGCTTCCAGGGCAGGGCGCTATGCCAGATTGCATGAAGCACCTAGAAGAGTCGGGTTTATTGGAAGCCTTGCTTGATGCCGCAAAAAATAAGCCTTTATTAGGTGTTTGCGTGGGTGAGCAGATGCTCTTTAATCAAAGCGCTGAAGTGCGGGCGAATCCCAGTTCAGCCTGGACTCATTGCTTGGGATTGATTCCGGGCGAAGTGCGACGTTTTGAGTTGGCCGGTAAATTACAGCCTGATGGTTCTGCTTACAAGGTTCCCCATATGGGCTGGAATCAGGTACGCCAGGATCGACAGCATCCGCTGTGGAATGGCATTCCAGACTTGACCAGTTTCTATTTTGTACACAGTTATTATGTTGTGCCGCAACGTAAAGAAGATATTGCTGGTTCAACAGAATATGGTGATTGGTTTACCTCTGCTGTTGCAAGGGATAATATTTTTGCTACGCAATTTCATCCAGAAAAAAGTGCAGAATACGGACTAAAGCTATACAAAAATTTTGTTTCTTGGCAACCTTAATACTTTTCTAACGTACCGCTATGCTGCTCATTCCCGCGATTGACTTAAAAGATAGCCACTGTGTTCGACTCGAACAAGGTGACATGGATAAAGCCACTGTGTTTTCTGAAGATCCGGGCGCAATGGCTGCGCATTGGATTAGTAAGGGGGCACGACGTTTACATCTGGTTGATTTAAATGGTGCGTTTGCTGGAAAACTCAAAAATGAATCTGCCATTAAATCCATTCTGAAAGCAGTAGGCGATGAGATTCCGGTTCAGTTAGGTGGCGGCATTCGTGATCTCGAAACGATAGAACGCTTATTAGATGACGGTATTAGTACGGTGATTATTGGTACTGCAGCGGTCAAGAGTCCTGGCTTTGTGCAAGATGCTTGCACTGCTTTTCCTGGCCAGATCATGGTTGGCTTAGATGCGCGGGATGGCAAAGTGGCAACCGATGGCTGGAGTAAGATTACGGGTCATGAAGTCATCGACCTTGCAAAGAAATTTGAAGATTACGGTGTCGAAGCCATCATCTATACCGACATTGGTCGCGATGGCATGATGAAGGGTATCAATATGGATGCCACGATTAAATTAGCCCAAGCCATTCGGATTCCGGTAATTGCCAGCGGTGGCTTATCTAATAACCAAGATATTGAAGCCTTGTGTGAAGCTGAAGCTGAAGGCGTAATGGGTGTCATTGCTGGGCGCTCAATTTACGCTGGTGATTTGGACTTAACTGCAGCGCAAAAATATGCTGATGAGTTAACGCTCAAGTTTGCCAAGAAAATTATCTAAAGTGTCGCCCAGTGCTAACTAAAAGAATTATTCCCTGTCTTGATGTCACGGCAGGGCGCGTTGTTAAAGGCGTGAACTTTGTTGGCCTGCGTGATGCGGGGGACCCAGTAGAGATTGCTAAGCGCTACAACACTCAGGGTGCTGATGAACTTACCTTCTTAGACATTACTGCTACTTCTGATGGTCGTGATCTCATATTGCACATCATTGAAGATGTCGCATCTCAAGTATTTATTCCCTTGACTGTTGGTGGTGGTGTACGTGCAGTAGCAGATGTCCGGCGCTTGCTCAATGCGGGTGCTGATAAGGTCAGCATGAATTCCTCCGCAGTAGCGAACCCAGATTTAGTTTCTGATGCGGCGGCGTATTACGGTTCGCAATGTATTGTGGTCGCGATTGATGCTAAGAAGACCGAGGCCGGTAATTGGGAGGTCTTTACCCATGGTGGTAGAACTGCTACTGGTATGGATGTCGTTGCATGGGCTTCTGAAGTCGCTAAACGTGGTGCTGGAGAAATTCTGCTCACGAGTATGAATCGCGACGGTAGCAAAGACGGCTTTGATCTGGAGTTAACTGCTGGAGTGAGTGATGCAGTAAGTGTTCCAGTAATCGCCTCTGGTGGTGTGGGAAATTTGCAGCATTTAGTTGATGGCATTACTAAGGGCCACGCTGATGCAGTACTTGCGGCAAGTATTTTCCATTACGGTGAATACACCGTTGGCCAGGCGAAAGAATATATGGCGAGCCAAGGAATTCCTGTCCGGATTTAACTTACTTAACCATCTTCAAGGCAGGCCTGAATAATCATAAAAATTTCTTCTAATTGGCTAGTCCAATTTAAATAAAGAATATGAAATTAACTCCTATCATCGTTGATACTTTCGAAGCAAAATCTCATTTTGAAGAACTGCTCAGAAGGGTGGGTACCGGTCGGGTAGTTCGGACCACGCAACGCGGCAAGCCAGTTGCAGATTTGATACCAATTTTATCTAATGATATGGATTTACCCACAGTTGCCGCACAAAAAATGCTGTCTTTAATGAAGGGTGTGTCAGCTCAGACTGAGATTGACATCAAGTTCCTCATTCATGCTGGTAGAGACACCTAAATTTTATTATTACGGGGCATGCAACCTTGTTACGCCCTATATTTAGTAGTTAGCAATGTGATATTCAATTCCTTTGGTAAACCTAGACAAGGATCTCATTTCCGCTATGAAAAAGGTGTACGTGTAGCGATTAATGGTCTAGTTTTCGTAATGAGGGGATAACGAAGATTTTCCAATATCGATATCCAGGCTAAAAGACCATTTTTTCTGTCAAAATGAGGCAAATGTCAGATAAAACAATAAATACAAATCCAGAGCAAGCGGCTTTATTGGAGGCTGTTACTTGGAATGAGCAAGGTCTGGTTCCGGTAATCGCTCAGGAAGAAGGCAGCAAAGACGTCTTGATGATGGCTTGGATGAACCGCGATGCACTTTTGGAAACCTTGCGTCTAGGCGAGGCCGTGTACTGGACTCGCTCAAGGCAGAAACTCTGGCACAAGGGTGAAGAATCCGGTCATACCCAAAAAGTAAAAGAAATTCGCCTTGATTGTGATGGAGACACTATTCTTTTAATGGTTGAGCAGAAGGACGGAATTGCTTGTCATACTGGGGAACATAGTTGTTTCTTTCAGGAGTGGGATCCAGTTGGCTCAAATTGGCGAAAAATCAGCAAAATCTGACATAAATCTTTGGTTTTAAAGGTTTCCCTAACACCCCACTATGATTTGAAATGATATATACTTTGATATATACCAGGGGGTTCGAATGATGAGTCAAACGGCAAAAGTCTTTATGAATGGGCGCAGTCAGGCTATTCGCTTGCCTGCCGCTTTTCGTTTTGAGGAAAAAGAGGTATTTATTCGGCGTGACGCCAAAACCGGCGATTTAATTTTGTCTAGAAAGCCGGAAAACTGGGATGGTTTTTTTCTAGCCTTAAAGGGCGGGGGCGTTCCAAAAGACTTTTTGAGTCCCGAAGATCGAAATCAAGGCTCACAAAATCGAGATCCATTTGTAGGAATCGATAAGTAATGAAATATATGCTTGATACTAATACGGTAAGTAGTTTCATAAAAGAAAACCCAAAAGTAAGTAAAAGAATCTCAAGCATGTCTATGGATAAATTATGTTTATCTGTGATTTCTGAAGGTGAGCTTTTATATGGTTTGGCTAAAAACCCCAATGCGCTTAATCTTCACAGAATAGTTCGAGAGTTTTTAAAGCGAGTTGACATACTGGATTGGGGCAGCGATGTAGCTGAGTATTACGGTTCCCTCAGGGCGCAATTGGAGCGCTCAGGAAGTTTAATGGGATCCCTGGATATGCAAATTGCCGCACATGCCGCTCAAGTTGGCGCTGTTCTGGTCACAAATGACAAAGCATTCAAAAGGGTTCATAAATTAAAGGTAGAGGACTGGACGGTATAGTCTCAGTAGAATGCTTCAATGGACAATATTAAAAATTTAGACTCTGCTTTGGCCCATCTGGCCAATGTAGTGGACCAGCGACGTGATGCATTTAAAGCTGGACAGACCGATCCAAAAACCTCATACACTGCTTTGCTCTTTTCCAATGGCGATGACGGTATTTTAAAGAAAATTGGTGAAGAGGCCACCGAGGCGGTAATGGCCGCCAAGGATGCCCGTAATGCCAATCTAGCCCCGGAGCAGCAAAAGCTACTAGTGGGCGAGATGGCAGATCTTTGGTTTCATTGCTTAATTGCACTTTCCCAGTTTGGCTTGCGTCCAGAAGACGTGATTGCTGAGCTAGAGCGCCGTCTCGGTACTTCAGGCATCGAAGAAAAAGCCGCCAGAAAAGCGGCCAATAAGGAGTAATTGATGTCACATGACCCAAATTGCCTGTTTTGTAAGATTTCTCAAGGATTAATCCCATCTCAGAAGGTTTATGAAGATGAAGAAATCTATGCTTTTAAAGATATAAATCCAGCCGCACCTATCCATTTTCTGATCATTCCCAAAAAACATATCCCCATGTTGGAGTCTGCGGAACCGATGGATGCGCCATTGCTAGGTAGAATGATGGAATTAGCACCGCGTCTTGCCAAGGAGCAGGGTTGTCGTCCCGGAAAAGATGGCGGCTTTAGATTGGTAGTGAACAATGGTGCGGATGGTGGGCAAGAGATTTATCACTTGCACTTGCATGTGATGGGCGGACCGCGCCCCTGGAAAAAATAGTCCGAGGAGATTAAAAATGGGTTCATTTAGCATTTGGCATTGGTTGATTGTCTTGGTAATCGTGATGTTGGTATTTGGTACCAAAAAATTGCGCAATATCGGCACTGACTTAGGTGGTGCTGTTAAAGGTTTCAAAGACGGTATGAAACCGCCTGAGGGAACTGAAGAGCCACAAGATAAGGCCAAGGAACAAATTCAGACCGCTGCCGCATCACCAGAGAAAACTGTGGATGTTCAGGCAAAAGACATCAATAAATAATTGTTGATAGAAATAATGCGCAGCTGTAATGATTGATCTCGGAGTTTCAAAGCTTGCACTCATTGCAGTAGTTGCATTGGTAGTGGTCGGCCCAGAGCGCCTTCCTAAGATCGCCCGCATGGTGGGTAATTTATTCGGACGAGCTCAACGCTATATGGCGGATGTCAAAGCCGAAGTTAACCGGCAGATGGATGTCGAGGAGTTCAAGAAGCTTCGTGAAGAGAGTGTCTCCGCTTTTAAAGATGTTGAGAATTCACTGCAATCTACCGTTCAAGAGGCAGGCGCTAATTTAAGCGATCAGGCCGACATCTTTGAAAATAATTTCACAAGAGCGCCTCTTGATGAAAAAGAAGTGCTTAGCAAGTCAATCCGTCAAGGACGCAATAGTTGGGGTGTGAGACGCGCAGCTAGACCAGTTTGGTTTAAGCACTCAACTGGGATGCGCACTCGCGTGCAATCTGGTGCAGCCCGCATGAAGCGCTTTCACCATAGTGCTAATAAGTAATAAAAAATCAAGACTACAAGAATATAAATATCCACGCATGACTGAAAAAAACTCAACAGAAGATTCCGGCTTACAAGAATCCTTCTTGTCTCATTTATTTGAGTTGCGTGATCGCATTATTAAGTCATCGATAGCCATCATTGTGGTTTTTGTTTCCCTAGTGTACTGGGCGCCGGATATTTTTCATTTATTCTCGCAGCCACTATTAAATGCCTTGCCCTCTGGTGGCAAGATGATTGTGACTGATGTCACAGGTTCATTCTTTGTACCGATGAAGGTCACCATGTTGGTGTCTTTCATCATTGCATTGCCCGTAGTGATGTATCAATTATGGGCTTTCATTGCACCGGGTCTGTATCAGCATGAGCGCAAACTGATCGTGCCGCTGGTGGTGAGTAGCTATAGCCTCTTTATATTTGGTATGGCATTTGCCTACTTCTTAGTATTTCCAACTGTATTTGAGTTTATGGCTAGCTACAACGCCCCCTTGGGTGCGGAGATGTCAACGGATATTGATAAGTACCTTGGCTTTGCCATGAATACCTTCCTGGCCTTTGGACTTACTTTTGAAGTACCCGTTGTGGTTGTGGTTTTAGTGCGTATGGGCATGGTCCCCCTAGCAAAGCTCAAAGAGATTCGTCCCTATGTAATCGTTGGTGCTTTTGTTATTTCAGCAATTGTCACGCCGCCTGATGTGCTTTCTCAATTACTGCTGGCAATTCCAATGACTCTGCTTTATGAGCTCGGACTTTTGATTGCCCGATTTTATGTGCCAAAACCATCAGACGATGATGCTGACGCAAGTACAAAGCCAGATACTCAAGCCACAACTTGATCTTGCCCGAAGGTACTAGCAAGCCACTCTGTCACCCGATCAAATCGATAACGTCTTTGTCTTAGATTCCCCTCCAAGTCTGCGTTGCTACTTGCAAACACTTTTCCTGCAGCAAGCAATGAGCGGCGTTGCTGAGTGGTATCAATCTGAATTAATCTAGGTAGTATCTTTGGCAACTCATGGCGAATATCAACAACGACACAATGTTCATGTTGCAGTTGACCGACTTCGCACAGTAACAACTCTGCCTTGCTCAAGTTAAATTGATTGGCAACAATAAGTCGGTGACATAGCAAGGTCCACTCCTCATCTAATTGATGCTCCGCATGATGATTTAAAGCTTTTTCAGCATAAGTGGCCAATTCAAACCAATCATTATTCTTGGGGCTAGAAACATTTTCCAGGACTTTACTGAGCAATTCTTTTGCTTCGGGCACACCTTGTTGGTGAGCTTGCCAAATCCAATAAGAAGCTTGAAGTCCGCGCACCTTCTCTTCCACTTTTTCACGTTTACGCCAGAGGTTCGCGCCTCTTCTGAATTGAGATACCGGATGACCTAAATCTGCTGCGCGATCAAAGCAGCGATCACTTTCACTAGCGTTGTATCCAGAGAACTGTGGGCGACGATAGATTTCACCCAAAGCAAACCAGGCATCTCGATCACCATCTTTTGCAGCAAGCCCTAGCCAGTAAGCTGCTTTCTTAAGAGAGGCATTTGATTTGACGCCACCAGCCTCAATCGAATCTTTCGTATCAGAACCCACTTCATTTAATTGAGCAAGACGTAAACCCAGGGTCAGTTTTGCAATTGTCAGTCCGAGTTCTGCTGCTTGAACTAGTGCACCTTCATCCTTTTTTGAGAGCCAAGCACTCCACAGGGAGGAGAGTGCCTCATCTTTTGGTTGGAGCTTAATCAGAAGCTCTTTAGCTAAATTGGTGAAGGGGGTTTCTGATTCCGCTAGTTGAAGAAGAAATTCTTTCGCAGTTTTTTGTAGAGCGGGGAGGTCAAGATCGCTCTTCTGCTTTGAGAGCCACTTAGTAAGCTCTACATGAAGCACTTTTTTATTTGGATCAAGTAGTAGTTCTGCAAGTTGCCATTGCGCGGCGTAGCTGATATCAATATTCGCTTTAGCTAGCATCCAGAATGATTCCCAGCCAAAAGAAAAGGCTAGTGAATTAAAGGTGAGATCTAGGGGAACTGTTGATATTTGCTTCAAAATTCCCAGCATCTCTGGGGGGTATGTATCTAGCTCAAAAAGTTCAGTAGAACCCGCACTGGAATTACTAACGGCTTGATTTTTACAGGATAAATAGGATTTCTCTAGCCAAATCAATGCATTAGCCGGCTGGATTGGAGCCCTAAAAGACCCCGTTAAATAAGCGGAGGCTAGGTTTTGTTGTGCGGATACGTCACCTAATCGAGCAGATTGTAGGATTTTTAAGAATTCACGGCTTGCCATATGACAATTTTGGCATCTCAAACCCTAAAAAGACAGGAAACAAAGCCCTTGTTGCCCTGATACAACGAAGAAAGCCAAAAAACTGCCTTTCCACAAGCAAAAACAGCCTCTAAATGCCCTTACCCCCAACCTAGGAGGGCAAAACAAGCAAAATTCATATGTCCCAAACTTATTTGGGCATTACTTTCAATTTATGGAGATTTAAAGAATGAAAAAATCGCTATTAGCAGTTGCAGCAATCGGCGCATTTGCGTCAGCAGCTCAAGCTCAGTCATCAGTGACCGTATACGGTATTTTGGATGTTGGTTATATCGGTTCTAACTCAGCACAACAGGCATCTAACACAGCTTTAACACCTAACTACGCAACTAACTCTAGTTACCCTAACGCAACTCTAAAATCGACCAATAGCTTTTTAGGTCAATCCGCAGAACAAACCTCACGTTTGGGCTTTAAGGGCAATGAAGATTTAGGTGGTGGTAAATCAGCATTTTTTACTATTGAAACTGGCCTCACACCTAACAGCACAAACTTCACAGCTGTTAATAACCGTCAGTCTTTCGTCGGTTTGAAACAAAATGGTTTGGGTCAATTTGCTATTGGTACACAGTACACTCCAATCCACGTTGCTATGAGCAAAACTGACGCTGGTGGTCAAAACAATATGATTGGTAGCGTAATCTATACTGGTAACGCTGATTCTGGTACAGCTTTATTTACAACCGCTACTAACGCGGCATCTAGTGCATATCAATCACGTGCATCAAACGCAATTACTTTGGATTCTGAGATTGTTGCTGGATTTCAAGGTCACGCAATGGCAGTTTTGAACAATTCAAACTCTACAACAATTAACACTACAACCGCTGGTTCAACAGCAAACGTTTCATCTGGTGGCAATACAAACACTAATGGTTGGGGCTTGGGTCTCGATTACACATGGAACAAATTGTTTGTAACAGCTAACTACATGGCTTTAAAGCAATTGACTACAGCTACCAACTATACTTCTGGTGGTACTACAACGGCAGTAGCTGGTACAACAAATACTGGTGCATGGGCATTGTGGACAGGCGCGCAAGCTGCAACTAACGTACAAGACAACACAATGTATGCGGCTTTAACATATGATTTTGGTATCCTTAAGGCTTATGCAAACTACATCAATCGTAAAGCTACTGATACAGCTAACACTAGTTACTCTCAGAAGCGTACTGCTCAGGAAATTGGTGTACGTTCATATGTAACTCCAACAGTTGAAGCTTGGGCAACTGCTGGTATGGGTAGTTTTACTCCGTACGGCAACAACCAAGATAGTGCTAAGTTCAATGCATGGCAGTTAGGCTCTAACTATTGGCTCAGCAAGCGTACAAACTTGTATGCTATCTACGGTCAGTTTGCTCAATCAACTGCTACATACAGAGCTCAAACTGCTGCTCAAGTTACAGCTGGTACATCTACCTCAGGTGTATATTCTGCAAATCAAAACAGCTACGCTGTTGGTGTACGTCATACTTTCTAAATTTAAGGCTAGCGTGAGCTAGTATTAAGTCTGGAAATAAGTTGCAAGTTAAAACCCATCGTAGAAATACGGTGGGTTTTTTCTTTAGTGCAGCCTATAAAAGGTATTTTGTAACACCTATCTATCGCGAAACGATAAATCACAAGTTCGGCAGGTTTTTATAACAAAGCCCGTGAATTGACTTGTACTCCTGTCAAACTATTAAAGTGCTTGTTGAAAGCACATAGGGTGCAAGACTCTACGTAAGTCTATGTTGAAGTGGGGGCGGCAGCAAAGCAAGCATCGTTGGCTTAGAATCTATCATCACCAAAATGATAATTTATTATCCGAATACATTTATATTAAATAGTTCAGCGTTTTATTTTTTTAAATTATCCCGAATTTCCCTCAGAAGCAAAATATCTTCTGATACCGAAGACTCAGGCGGCGCGTCTATTAAACGTACTTTATTGACTATTTTGACCATCTGGAAGATGACAAATGCCAATAGGATGAAGTTGATAGAGATGGTGATGAAGTTGCCATAAGCAAAAATAGGTATTCCAGCCTTTTTAAGGGCATCAAAGGTCCTTGGTACTCCCCCTGGAACATTGCCAAGTACTAAGAAGAGGTTCGTGAAGTCAATATGACCCCCCAAAAGGGTGGAAATCACTGGCATGACGATGTCATTTACGAGGGAATCCACAATCTTCCCAAATGCCCCGCCAATGATTACGCCAACCGCTAAATCAATGACATTACCCTTGACCGCAAAGCCCCGAAATTCCTTTAAAACAGCCATAAATACCTTTCATTTCATATGGATTGAGATTAACTCAAAATTAACCCCATAACTTTGATGCACACTCCATTTTTACTTTAAAATCTCACCTTTAAGTATTTTTACCTATAAATGCCCTTTTCGAGGAATTTTGTAAATGAGTAACAAGCCCAGTATGGATAAGGATCGCCGTAAATGGTTGATCGCCACTTCAGCAGTCGGAGGCGTCGGCGCTGCTGCAGCCCTTTACCCCTTTGTTGATAGCTTTGAGCCTTCTGAGCGTGCCAAGGCCGCTGGAGCTGCGGTTGAGATCGATATTTCTGGCATGCAGCCCGATGAGATGCGTATGGTTGAGTGGCGCGGTAAGCCAGTTTGGGTTGTGCGCCGTACTCCTGAGCAAGTTGCCGAGCTTTCCAAGATTGATGCAGAGCTCGCAGATCCTGATTCTTTAAGGGATCCAGCTCAATTTACCCCGCCTTATGCGCAAAATCAATGGCGCTCAATTAAGCCTGAATACATGGTTGTAGTGGGTATTTGCACGCATTTGGGATGCTCGCCTACGCCTAAGTTTGAGGCAGGTACTCAACCTTCCTTACCAAACACATGGCAGGGTGGTTTCCTTTGTCCATGCCATGGGTCTACCTTTGATATGGCAGGCCGTGTATTTAAGAACAAACCAGCTCCAGACAATATGGAAGTGCCGCCACACATGTATTTGAGCGACACCAAAATTCTGGTTGGCGAAGACAAGAAGGCCTAAGGAGAAATAAATGGCATTTCACGAAAAAGAAGTCCCAGCAAACGCATCTGCCGCAGTGAAGATGATGGCTTGGGTTGACTCACGCCTTCCTGTCACTGAAGCCTTTAAGCGTCATATGAGCGAGTATTACGCTCCTAAGAATCTGAATTTCTTCTATATCTTTGGTGCCTTAGCTATTGTGGTTTTGGCCATTCAGATTATTACCGGTATCTTCTTAACCATGAACTACAAACCAGATGCTGCTAAGGCATTTGAGTCTGTTGAATACATCATGCGCGAAGTGCCATTCGGTTGGTTGATCCGCTACATGCACTCGACTGGAGCTTCAATGTTCTTCGTAGTGGTTTACATGCACATGTTCCGCGGATTGATTTACGGTTCTTATCGCAAACCACGTGAACTCATTTGGATCTTCGGATGTGCGATTTTCTTGGCCTTAATGGGTGAGGCGTTCTTTGGTTACTTGCTTCCATGGGGTCAAATGTCCTATTGGGGCGCTCAAGTGATCGTGAACTTATTTTCTGCGATTCCATTGATTGGTCCAGACCTATCCCTATGGTTACGTGGCGACTATGTAGTTGGTGATGCAACTCTCAACCGCTTCTTCGCATTCCACGTGATTGCTATTCCACTCGTCTTAATTGGTTTAGTTGCAGCACACATTCTGGCATTGCATGAAGTAGGCTCAAATAACCCAGATGGAATTGAGATTAAGAATACAGTTAACGAAAAAGGTATTCCTTTAGACGGAATTCCTTTCCATCCTTTTTACAGTGTCCATGACATCATGTATCTTGGTGGCTTCTTGATCATCTTTGCTTCGATTGTTTTCTTTGCGCCAGAGATGGGCGGTTATTTCTTGGAAGCGAACAATTTCATTCCAGCAAACCCGTTTGTCACGCCGACGCATATTGCACCGGTTTGGTATTTCACACCGTTCTATTCAATGTTGCGCGCTACTACTACGAATTTCCTGTTGCCTTTATGGATTTTCTTGGCAGTGATTTTGGGAATGTTTGCTCTGCAGTCTAAGAGCATCAAAGTAAAAGGGGCTTGCGCAATCATTGCACTAGTTTTAGCTGCTAGCTTTTATGCGCTTGATGCCAAGTTTTGGGGTGTTGTAATCATGGGCGGTTCTGTTGTGATCCTGTTCTTTTTGCCATGGTTAGATCATTCTCCAGTGAAGTCGATTCGTTATCGCCCACAATTTCATAAGTACATTTATGGAACCTTTATTCTGACCTTTGTGGTTTTGGGTTACCTGGGTATCGAGCCGCCATCACCTCTGTACGAAAAGATTTCTCAGATTTGCACTATTTATTACCTGGGCTTCTTCTTGGCAATGCCGTTCTGGAGCAAGCTTGGTACATTCAAGCCAGTTCCAACTCGCGTTACTTTTAAGCCCCATTAATTCAGATACCCGAGAAATTAGGAACTAGTATGAAACGAATTTTGCACACTGTGATGGGCGTCTGTCAGGCAACTGCAATGATTGCCGCCCTTGGTTTTGGTTTAACTGCAAATGCAAGTGAGGGCGGTTTCCCGTTGGAGACTGCACCAAATCGCGTTAGTAATAATGCTTCTTTGCAAAATGGCGCTAAGATATTTGTCAACTATTGCTTGAACTGTCACTCAGCTACAAGCGTGCGTTACAACCGCATGCGTGACATTGGTCTGACAGATCAAGAAATTAAAGATAACTTGATTTTGACTGACGCTAAAGTGGGTGATTTGATGACTATTTCAATGTCACCCAAAGATGGCAAAGCTTTCTTTGGCAAGACTCCTCCGGACTTGTCTGTAGAAGCGCGTGCACGTGGTACCGATTGGCTTTATACCTACTTCCGTACTTTCTATAAAGATGATGCTACCCAAACCGGCTGGAATAACTTGGTGTATCCGAACGTGGGTATGCCCCATGTTCTCTGGCAGTTGCAGGGTGAGCGTGCTGCAAAGTTTGAAGAGCGTCCAGACCCACACGACGCAAGCCGTGTAGAGAAAAAATTTGTTAGTTTTGAGCAGCTGACCCCGGGAACAATGAAGCCTCAAGAGTACGACGACAACATCGCTGACTTAGTTGCCTTTCTGTCATGGATGGCTGAACCAGTACAACTTGAGCGCAAGCGTTTGGGTGTGATTGTGTTGATCTTCTTGGCAATCTTCACGCTGGTAGCTTCACGTTTGAATAAGGCTTACTGGAAAGACATTCACTAAGCTAAGTTTTTAAGATTTAAAGTCGCAGTTGTTTGTGCGTTTGTTGTATTGAAGTAGATATTTAAGGAAATAAATTTATGATGGTGTTGTACTCGGGCACTAACTGCCCATTCTCGCAACGCTGCCGTCTGGTGCTTTTTGAAAAAGGTATGGACTTTGAAATCCGTGATGTGGACTTGTTTAACAAGCCAGAAGACATCTCGGTAATGAACCCTTATGGCCAAGTTCCAATCTTGGTTGAGCGCGACTTGATTTTGTATGAGTCAAACATCATTAATGAATATATTGATGAGCGTTTTCCTCATCCACAATTGATGCCGCCTGATCCTGTAGCACGCGCACGCGCACGCCTCTTCCTCTTCAATTTTGAGAAAGAGTTGTTTGTGCATGTGGCTGCATTGGAGAATGAAAAAGGCAAGGCAGCAGATAAGACTCATGAAAAAGCGCGTTTAGCCATTCGTGATCGATTAACTCAGCTCGCTCCCATTTTTGTGAAGAACAAGTACATGCTGGGTGAAGAGTTTTCTATGCTGGATGTAGCAATCGCACCTTTATTGTGGCGTTTGGAGCATTACGGTATTGATCTCTCACGTAATGCAGCTCCTCTCTTGAAGTACGCCGAGCGTATTTTTAGCAGACCTGCTTACATCGAGGCATTGACTCCCTCAGAAAAGGTAATGCGTCGCTAAGCGGCTCATTACTCAGGCTGGAAGAATAAGCATGTCTGATATTCCAAGCAATAAACCCTACCTAATCCGTGCCCTACATCAGTGGTGCACGGATTTTGGTTTTACGCCCTTCATGGCAGTCTTTGTGGACTCTAGTGTTGAAGTGCCTATGGAGTTTGTGAAGAAGGATGAAATTGTTTTAAATCTCTCCTTGGAGGCCTGCCATCAGCTGAATTTAGATAATGATTGGATCAGTTTTCAGGCAAGATTTGGTGGTGTTCCAAGAAAAATCATAGTCCCTGTAAGCCATGTTTTAGCAATCTATGCACGAGAGAATGGCCAGGGAATGTCCTTCCCTTTTGATGCCACTCAGGCCGGGAAACTCGAAGAAGATGCCCCCGAGAATGCTGAAAAGCCAAAAGCCAATAGACCTTCCTTGACGATTGTGAAATAGGTTAAAATATCATCCGTTGCCCCTTTAGCTCATCTGGTAGAGCAACTGATTTGTAATCAGTAGGTGGTCTGTTCGAGTCGGACAAGGGGCACCAAAAACTCCAAAAAGGATTTACAGTATGTCTCTGTAAATCCTTTTTGGAGTTTTGTGAGAGAGTAAAAAATAGAAGATGATCAATCCAGCGGCACATCTAATAAATCTTGCAATGGAGTACCTCCGAAAGAATGACTTAGTTGGCGCAGAGCGCTTGTTACGCAAAGCAAAAATATTGAGCCCTAAAGATTCGGAGGTCCTTCGATTATTAGGGGTGCTATTTGCGTTTCAGAATAACAGAGCTGAAGCTCTTAACATGTTTGATCGTGCAATCAAGGTAGAACCTAAAAACTGGTTGGCTCATCTTAACCGTGGAAACGTATTAAAAGATCTAAATAAATATGCAGAGTCTATGAAATGCTATGACCTTGCTATTTCATTGCAGTCAAACCATAGTGAGACCTACAACAACAAGGGTAATCTTCTCCAAGACCTTAACAAATATGATGAAGCTTTAAGTGCATATGAAAAAGCAATATTAATACAACCTAATTATGTAGAGGCTTACTGTAACATGGGTAATGCGCTACAAAATTTAAACCGCATCAACGAAGCTTTGCGGGCATATCAGATTGGAATCGATCTAGATCAAGAAAATAGTGCAAATCTTGGGGCTTTAATTCATTGCAAAATGAAGCTGTGTGACTGGGCTGGAATTGAAGATCAATTCAGAAAACTTTCAAGTAGCAAGTCATTTCATAGAAAAAAAATTCATCCTTTTCACTTATTGCCATTTTTAGATAATCCAATGGTGATCAAAAAACTTACTGAAGAATATGTAAGTAGTGAGTATTTCCCTAAGACGGATTTGGGTGAAATTGCCCGTAGGGATCATTCAAAAAAATTACGCATTGGTTATTTTTCTGCCGATTTTAAAAATCACCCTGTCTCATTTTTAATTGCTGGGATGCTTAATGCGCACAATAAAGAAGATTTCGAATTAATTGCATTTTCAACAAACTTAAAGCCGCCGGATGAAATGACCAAGACCATCAAAAATTCTTTTGATGAATTCATTGATGTGAGTTTAATGAGTGATTATTCAGTAGCAAGATTAGCTAGGGATAAAGCAATTGATATCGCGGTTGATCTCGGTGGTATAACTCAAGATGCTAAGTTAGGTATTTTTTCATACCGGGCGGCACCAATTCAAATTGGCTATATTGGATATCTAGGAACGCTAGCCGCCCCTTACATGGATTACATTATTGCTGATAAAACTATCATTCCAGATAATCTCCAAAACGAGTATTCAGAGAAAGTTATTTATTTACCTAGTTATCAAGCAAATGATGATAGGACAATAATTTCTGAAAAGGTATTTACTAGAGAAGAGTTGGGTTTGCCAGAGAGGGGCTTTGTTTACTGCTGCTTTAATAATGGTTTTAAGATAACCCCGGCAATATTTGATAGCTGGGCAAGAATATTGATTGCAGTTCCTGATAGCTCCCTACTTGTATATGCTGATAGTGAAAGCGTAAGACTAAATTTGACAAAAGAAATCGAACGTCGAGGGGTCAATAGCGGTAGACTTATTTTTGCAGATCGATTAAAGCGTGACGAGTATCTCGCACGATATCGGATTGCAGATTTATTTCTAGATACATCCCCATATAATGCTGGTACGACTGCGAGTGACGCATTATGGGCCGGACTCCCTGTCCTTACTTTCTTGGGACAGTCTTTCTCTGCTCGAATGTGCGGCAGCCTTTTGAACGCAATTGGCCTGCCAGAGTTGGTGGCCTCATCACAGAAAGAGTATGAGGATTTAGCGATCAGCATTGGCAAGGATCCAGTAAGAATCGCAGTCCTCAAGAATAAATTAGTAGAAAATCGCCTCACCACACCATTATTTAATACTAAATTATTCACAAAGAATCTAGAGTCTGCTTATAAAAAATCTTATGAGCGCTATCAATCGAGCCTTGCGCCTGAGCATATTTATTAAATATATGAATGAAAATATAAAAATCAAATTTGTAGTTGCTACAAGGCAAAGTGCGGAAAAATTTTGGAGTAATGGTGCCACTGGAGTCTCTTTGGCGCTCTTCCCGAGCCCCCACCTAGAGGTAGTCCTCTATCCTGAAAATACTAAGGGCTTATCTGAAATCTATAACAAAGAGATTGAGCAGTCTAAGTATGATCCATGCTTGCTGGTCTTTGCTCATGATGACTTGCACATCCTTGATTTTTTCTGGATACAGCAAATCTTTAATGGATTATCTCACTTCGGCATAGTTGGCGTGGCAGGAAACAGGCGACGAATTCCACTCCAGCCCGCTTGGGCATTTATTGATGAAAAATTAACATGGGATCTGCCTGAAAATTTAAGTGGCGTTGTGGGTCATGGGTCTTCATTTCCGCCGACTGCTATTAGTAATTTTGGGCCACCCTTCCAGGAGGTAAAGCTTCTTGATGGGCTCATGCTGGCAGCCTTTAGCGAGACCTTAATTAAAAATCATATGCGCTTTGATGAGAAATTTAAATTTCATTTTTACGATATGGATTTTTGTCGACAAGCAGAAGTTCGCGGAATATCCATGGGTACTATTCCCCTGTCGCTTATTCACCAGAGCGGGGGTAATTTTGGCTCCGAGGATTGGAAAAGCTCTTATCAGAAATACTTAAATAAATGGGATCAGTAATGGAGCAAACACCAGTTCACGAGCAGCACAATGCTGATTTATTAAATCTAATCCCTGTTACCTGTAAAAATCTTATTGAGATTGGGTGTAGCTCAGGCGCTCTTGCAAGAGAATTTAAGAAACTCGCACCTGATGCTGATTATCGAGGAGTCGAGATTGATGCTAATTTTGCAGTTCTTGCACGCCGGTACTGTGATGAAGTAACAGTCTTAAATATTGAAGGTGCGGATGAAAAATTTTGGTCTAATACCGGCGATCGAGATTGTTGGATTTTTGGGGATACTCTAGAGCATCTTCAGAATCCATGGCGAGTGCTAGAGAAGATTCATCATGTTATGCCCGAGGGCGGGGTTGTTGTGGCATGTATTCCTAATGTTCAGCACTGGTCAATCCAGGCGAAATTAAGTATTGGTGATTTTCGGTATGAAGCTCAAGGTTTGATGGATAAAACCCATCTTCGCTGGTTCACTAGGCAGACAATGATTGAGTTATTTGATCAAGCTGGATTTGTCATTGAGCAAGGCGCCCCTAGAATTTTTAATGAGCCCGGGCGAGAATCTTTTTTGCCGATTATTGGTGAGATGGCCAGACTTGCTGGGTCTGATTCTGAGATTGCAATTTCAGATGCATTGCCCATGCAGTTTGTCATTCGAGCAATAAGAAAATAATACTTTAACTCGCAGCTTATTTTCTCAAATCTACTGTTCGGCTTTCCGGCAAATATAGTAGTGCAATCACTGCACCAGTTGCCAAGAAAAGAGTCGGATACCAAAGCCCCGCAAGATTGCTTTCCCAGTGCTGATTCAACCAGGTCACAATAAAAGGCAGAAGCCCACCTATCCACCCAGCAGCTAGATTATGCGGAAGGGTGGCTGCGCTATTTCTCGTTTTAGCTGGGAATAGCTCTGCAAGTAGGGCTGTTTGTGGGCCCACTACAAGTGCTAGGATTGCTGATAGGCCAACCAAGACACCTGCTATTAATAAGATAGATCCGCTATTACTTTGTAGTAAATAGAACGCTGGCAGTATTAGTGTGGCGCCCAAGATGAGGCCGCTGACAACGACAGGCTTTCTGCCAATCTTATCCGATAGCCAGCCCGCAAAAATAGTTAGTGGTAATAGAGCAATCGTTGCATAAACACTCAATTGATCCACTAACTGAGAGGGTAATTTCACTACAGTTTTTAGAAATATTGAAGTGTAGACCTGCACGCAGAAAAAAAGTATCGCCCCACCTGCTGAAACGCAAAAGAAAAGTAGGAACATTCGTTTTCTCGTTTCTGGATCTTTCAAGTTGTCACGCAAGGGGCTTTTAGACTGGGCTTCTGTTTTACTCAACTGCAAATAGATCGGCGTTTCTTCTAGAGCCATGCGGGCTTTAAATGCAATCAAGAGCAGAAGCAGTGAAACCCAGAATGGTACACGCCACCCCCACGATAAAAATTCTTCTTGGGTAAGATAGGTTTGTAACAAAGCAATTTGGAGTGTGGATACCAAGATGCCAAGTGGCCCCATGAGCTGCAAGAAGCTAGTTTTAAAGCCTCGATTAGAGTCGCCTGCATGCTCAGTGAGGTAGACAGCGCTACCGCCAATCTCACCTCCTGCTGAAAGGCCCTGAAGTAGTCTGAGGCTTACTAGCAAGATAGGTGCCCAGATCCCCACCTGAGCATAGGTCGGCAAAAAACCAACGCAGACCGTAGCAATTCCCATGAGAGTGATGGTGATCATAAACACGGGGCGTCGCCCAATACGATCGCCAATGCTCCCAAAAATAGCTGCTCCTATGGGCCTCACCACCATACCTACACCAAAAGTCGCAAGGCTAGCTAATAGGGCTGTGCTGGGGTCGCTTGAGGGAAAGAAGAGAGGGCCAAAAACTACAGCCAGAGTAGCAAAAGTCAGAAAGTCGTACCACTCTAGAAAGGTTCCAAAGCAGGCTGCAATAGCTACTTTTCTATAGGAATGTGATGAGGCTTGTGTTTCTGATTCGCACGTAGCAGTCAATTTTTATTCTAAGTTTATTCTGGATCTGTTGACGATTCAATGAGGGGCGTAGGTAAATTTTTACTAGGCTTAACACCGAGCTCACGCACCTTTTCTGCAGTACGAATCAGATTGCCTTTACCGGATTTGAGTTTACTAAAGGCATCGTGGTAACTCGTTTGGGCCTGATCCAAGCGTTGGCCGAGTTTTTCAAGATCGTCAACAAAGCCAACAAACTTGTCATAGAGCGTGCCGCATTGTTTTGCAATTTCTAGAGCGTTGCGATTTTGATGATCTTGACGCCAGAGATGCGCGACAGTTCTTAGCGTTGCCATCAAAGTACTTGGGCATACCAGCACAATATTCTTAGCTAGTGCCTCTTGGTACAGATTAGGCGCTGTCTTCAAGGCTAGCAAGAATGCAGGTTCAATGGGTACAAACATCAATACAAAGTCCACCGAGCCAATCCCGTATAAGGAACTGTAGTTCTTGCTTGAGAGTCCATGAATATGTTGTCGAAGAGACTGAATATGTGCCGCCAATTCTTGTTCAGAGATGGTTGGATCGGTGGCCTCGGCATGACGGGAGTATGCCGTAATAGAAACCTTGCTATCAACCACTAAGCTTCTACCCTCTGGCAGTTTAACTACTACGTCAGGCTGAAGACGTGAGCCATCCGTCTGAGTATGACTATCTTGTACAAGGTACTCCTCACCTTTACGCAGGCCTGAAGATTCGAGAATAGACTCTAAAACCAATTCACCCCAATTACCTTGTATCTTCGAGTCACCCTTGAGCGCCTGGGTCAGCGAACGCGTTTCATCTGACATACGTAAATTCAGATTGGCTAGACGCTCGATTTCACTCTTGAGGGCAAAGCGTTCGCGTGCTTCATTTCCGTAGGAGGTATTTACCTGCTCTTTAAATTCTGAAAGCTTAGTTTGTAGAGGCTTTAGAAGGGCATCTAAGCTAGTCAGGTTTTGCTCAGTAAAGCGCTTAGACTTATCTTCCAAAATTTCATTAGCCAGATTTTTGAATTGGCTAGTCAGTGCTTCTTTAGCTTCATTGAGAGATTCAATTCTTCCTAAGCCCTGTTTACGCTCGGAGTCTAGTGCTGCCTCAAGTCGAATGGCATTCTGTAATGCCTGATCACGCTCAGCTCTTAAGTTGGCAGAAAGCGCAGCATCATGTTCAGTTTGCTGCTCAACTCTAGTGAGGGTTGAGCGTAGATTGAGCGCATAGACTAAAAGGCCTGCACATAAACCGAATGGCAGGCCAAATAGTAGAAGAGAGCTTAAATCAAAAGTCACAAATACGAGCTATGTTGGTTTTGTGTAATTAGCCTTGTACAAGCTTTTTCAACTCACCGCTTTCGAACATTTCAGTCATGATGTCTGAACCACCAATGAATTCGCCATTGATGTAAAGCTGAGGAATGGTTGGCCAGTTAGCAAATTCTTTAATGCCCTGACGAATTGCTTCATCTTCCAGAACGTTAACAGTGTGAAGATTCTCAACACCGCTTGCACGCAAAATATTGATCGCATTTCCGGAAAAGCCGCATTGTGGAAACTGGGCATTGCCCTTCATAAACAATACAACGGGATGGCTAGTAACGATTTCTTGAATTTTTGCTTGGGTGTCCATATTTTTTCCTAAATTGATACCATTTAAAGGTGATGATTTACTGCTAATAATAATGAGGTAATTTTAAGGCTATCTAAAGAAAAGGGTTAATTTCGATTGTCAGTTTTAGAGGCTTTTTCGTCCAGAAGCTACTCGGCAGTGGCCTGCAAAATCGAGGTGTGCCTGCACATCTATCAAACCCGCTACTTTCATGAGCCCCATAACAGCGTCAGATTGATCAAAGCCATGCTCGACGGCAATTAAGCCGCCAGGTTTTAGGTATTGATCTGCCCCTGCAATAATGATTTCTAGGCAGCCTAGACCGCTACCGTAATCAGTCAACGCAGATACAGGCTCAAAGCGGAGGTCCCCTTGAGTGAGGTGGGGGTCTTGATGAGCGATGTAGGGCGGATTACTCACAATCACATCAAATTGGCTTGCTTCAGTTAATGCCGCATACCAACTACCCAGTAAAAACTGGACTTGATCTAATAGGTTCAAAGACTGGGCATTTTGCTTTGCAATAGCCAAAGCCTCAGTCGATTGATCTGATGCAATCAGGGATGTCAGTGGTGCAGAGCTTGCGATAGAGAGTGCAATAGCACCAGATCCAGTACCCAGATCCAACACCTTGGTGGGTTTATTGAGTTTAGTAATTTCAGTAAGGGCAATCTCTACGAGGAGTTCAGTTTCTGGGCGGGGAATAAGTATCCCAGGGCCAACCTCTAACTCAATATTATGAAAACCCTTTTTGCCTAAGATGTATGCAATAGGTTCCCCAAGAACTCTTCTGGAGACTAGACTTTCCCATTCTAGAAAAGCTGGCGCATTCAAACTCATATCATCACGAGATAGCAAGGCAGAGCGTGGAAGTTGGTAGTGCTTGTCTAGGATGTAGGCCAGCAATATCCGTGCTTCATTGCTTGGCAATGCGCAGTTACTAATTAATTCGCCTAAAGGCTGGTTGACGCTCATCCCTTGGGTGGAATTAATTATCGCCAAGTGCTGCTAGAAGCTCGGCTTGGTGTTCTGATGCCAAGGCATTGCAAAGGTCATCAAGGTCACCATCCATCATGGCATCAATTTTGTACAGCGTGAGATTGATGCGGTGGTCGGTAATTCGACCTTGTGGAAAGTTATAGGTCCGAATACGATCACTGCGATCACCAGTGCCAACTAAAGACTTTCTGGTCTGAGCTTCTAGCTGATGTTTTTCTCGTTCACGCGCATCCATGATGCGTGATACAAGAACCTTCATCGCTTGTTCACGATTGCGGTGCTGACTGCGATCATCTTGGCACTCAACGACAGTTCCGGTCGGCAAGTGGGTGATACGCACAGCAGAATCCGTTTTATTAATATGCTGACCACCAGCACCTGAAGCTCTAAAAGTATCGATGCGTAATTCAGCAGGGTTAATTTTTACCGCTTCCAATTCATCGGCTTCTGGCATCACTGCCACTGTGCAAGCTGAAGTATGTATACGCCCCTGTGTTTCTGTTTGGGGAACGCGTTGTACGCGATGACCACCAGACTCAAATTTGAGGCGTGAGTATACCGATTGCCCGACAAGACGCAGAACCACTTCTTTGTAGCCACCCAGATCGGACTCGGCAGCATTCACTACTTCTACTTTCCAGCCTTGGCGCTCAGCAAAGCGCGTATACATTCGCAGTAAGTCGCTGGCAAAGAGGGCGCTTTCGTCACCGCCAGTACCCGCACGAATTTCTAAAAAGACATTGCGTTCGTCGTTGACGTCTTTGGGTAGGAGTAGTTTTTGAAGAATGCTTTCAAGCTCTTCCATAGTAGCTTGAGCTTGTTTCTGCTCTTCATCAGCAAAGTCCTTCATATCAGGATCCTTACGCATCTCTTCTGCAGCTTGTGCGTCAGCCTCAGCCTGTTTGTATAGGCCAAATTGCTCCACTACCGTCGCAATATCAGAATGCTCACGTGTGAGCTTCCGATAGTAGTCCATATCCTTGGTGGACTCTTCGGTAGTTAATAAAGAATTGAGTTCGGCTAAGCGCGTATCTAGGTGGTCTAGCTTAGCCCGCATGCTGGGCTTCATCTAATGGTCTTCTGGCTTGGAGTGTGAGGCGAATAATTTGGGAAGTAACTTAATCAGCGCTTCACGCTCAGCGCCATTGGAGTGTTGCAAAGCATGTAATGAGCCATGTAAGAACTTATTGGTTAAGCCTTGAGCCATCGCATTGAGAACTTCTTGGGGATCCTCACCACGCATTAATCGTTTCATAGCACGATCAAGTTCAAGCTGCCTTAGGTGTTCGCTTTGTTGCTGTATATCCTGAATGAGTGGCACAGTCTTACGACCTTGCATCCAGTGCATGAAATTACCAACCCGATCTTCAATGATCGCTTCAGCCTGACTCACTGCTGCTTGGCGTAAAGAAGCCCCCGTCTGAATCATTACACCCAAATCATCGACTGTATACAAATAGATGTCATTTAAGCGGCTAATCTCTTGCTCAAAGTCACGAGGAACCGCTAGATCAATCATCACCATTGGTTTGCGGCGACGTTGCTTAAGAGCGCTCTCTACCATACCTAAACCAATAATCGGCAGTGATGATGCTGTACTCGAAATGATGATGTCAAATTCATGTAATCGACTTGGCAGATCTGAGAGCTTGAATGATTCCGCCTCAACATCTTGAATGGAAATCGAATCTGCTAATTCTTGTCCGCGTTCAATCGTACGATTAGCAATTGCCACTGCTTTAGGCTTGCGTGCCACGAAATGGGTAGCACATAAAGTGATCATGTCACCAGCGCCGATAAATAGAACACGTTGATCAGCAATACTTTCAAAAATGCGCTCAGCTAATCGGACGGATGCTGCCGCCATGGAAATCGAGTGCGCACCAATTTCTGTGGAGCCACGAACTTCTTTTGCAACAGCAAAGGTTTTCTGAAAGAGTTGATTGAGATACGTACCAAGAACGCCTGCATCATTTGCAGAACGCACAGCATCTTTCATCTGCCCCAAGATTTGGGTTTCGCCAATCACCATAGAATCTAAGCCACAAGCCACTCGAAAAGCATGGCGTACCGCATCAGACTGCGGTAGTGAGTAAATGTGTGGCTCTAAACTGCTTGGAGCAAGTTGTTGGGTTTTGGCCAACCAATCAAAAGTGGCTTCATGCAACAGGCTCGCTGCATCTGCATCATTAGCGGCGCAGTAGAGCTCGGTGCGATTGCAGGTAGACAGAATTGTGGCCTCAGGCAGGCCGGCCTGATTCGCACCAACGAGATGCTGGCGAAGATCGTGCAACGCTTCTTGAAGAAATTCAGGGTCAAAGGCGACCTTTTCCCGAATGGCGACTGGCGCTGTGTGATGATTGATGCCGAGTGTCAACAACTTCATAATGGTGATTATAGATTTGATGTCAGTAACAATGGGGGTGGCAATGGGGTTTTTAGCTTTTCTGGTGATCGGCGGCTTAACTGGCGTATTTACCTTGGTTTTTTACCCAGGAAAACGCCAATCTAAGCCCAAGATTCAGAAATACCTCATGGCAGTCTTGGTTGGTAGTATTGCTACCTTAGCTAGCTCCTATATAGGGCAATTTGTAGGCTTATTTCAGTCGGGTCAGATGCTGGAGTGGCTCAGTGCCATAGTGGCAGCATGTTTGGCTGGCTACCTCTATGCGGCAGTTAGTCGTTAATTAAAGAGCTTGGCTTAAGGAGGGGCGCTGGGTATGGGCTCGCTGGAGCTAACCCAGAAAATAGGAGTTTTTTGGTGCTTCACGAGCCACTCATTGGTTTTAGTGAAGTGCCCACAACTTGCCTGTGCACCAGGCTCTAGAAAGGGTCGATCTGTTTTATAGACCCCTAATCCAGAGGGGTGTGAGGATTGCAGAATCAATTGATCTTGGGTAGCCTCAATCAGGGCTAACTTGGATTGGGCATGACCACCCCACAGCATCCAAACCAGATGGGGCTTTTGCTGCGCTAAAGCGCTTATCAGTCGATCAATGAGAGGTTTCCAGCCCAGATTAGCGTGACTGCCTGCTTCACCTAATTGGACGCTCAGAGCGGTATTGAGAAGCAAGACGCCTTGCTCAGCCCAGACATGAAGATCGCCATTGGGAAGGGCGTCAAAACCTTCCAGCGCCAGCGCTTTGCTGATGTTGCGTAAGGAACTCGGAAATTGGCGAGAATTTGTTGGAATACTGCTCGGTATCGAAAAAGCCAAGCCCTGCGCTAGTCCAGGGGAGTGATATGGATCTTGCCCCAAGATGACTACCTTCACTTGATTAAGTGGAGTTAGCGTTAGTGCTTTGAAGAAATTGTGAGGTTCTGGACAAATCTTCCCGACCTCTTTATTGAGCTCAGCTCTCAGATTGGTCTGCAGTATTTGCCACTCAGGAGATTCAAAATAATCCCCGAGTAGGGGGCGCCAATCTTCTGGAATGTCAGCCGCAGAAAATGAATGCATTACTCAGCTGGTGTGAGGATGTATTGGTTTGGAATTTGATCGTCCTCAAGAACAGTCATGCACTCGTGCTCTAAATCATCTCGGTAAAAGCAAATCTGAATGACTTGTCCCGAGATTAAGCTAGATAACACTGTATCCCAACGAGCAGCGGTAATACGCTCACCATTGATGCTAGCTAAAAGATCTCCGGTAGCTAGACCAGCCAATTGCGCGGCACCACCGTCGAGTACGTGGGTCACTTTTAGCCAGCCGCCCACTTCAGCATGACGCAAGCCAAGTTGTAATTTAATTTGCTCAAGCTTGGAATGAGTTTTTTGTTTTACTGAAATAGCTTGGGAATCAATCCATTTTTGAATGGGAATATCTTCAGCGCCAAAAATATAGCGAAATTGAAATTCGTTCCAGGTTTTAGAGAATCCCTTCCCAAGCAGTTTGAGTATCAACTCGTCCAAGCCGTCTTCAGCAATGCCATCTTGCGTGACTCCATGGGTTTGCCAAATGAGACGCATCAAATCATCTAAGGACTGGCGGTTATTTGTAAAAGCCCGAATCTTGAGATCTAAACCCAAAGCGAGCAAGGCGCCCTTGCCGTAATAGCTAACGACTGCATTCGGTGTGTTCTCGTCAGCTTGGTAGTACTTAGTCCAAGTATCAAAAGAGCTGTCAGCTAGGCTTTGCTTGAATCTACCAGGCCCACGCAAGATACCATTCCAATTATTAGCAACTAACTTAAGGTAAGCCTTCAGGTCAATGCGTTTACTGCGGAATAATTGCAAGTCATCGTAGTAACTCGTAAAGCCTTCAAATAACCACAGCAAACGAGTATGGTTTCTGCGATCGAGTTGATAGGGTTGAAATGCTTTTGGCTGAATACGTTTGACTAACCAAGCGTGGAAGTATTCATGGCTACAGAGACCTAGAAATTCACGATAAGATTCTTCATCTAATGGGGTATCCAATTGAGGAATTTGATCACGACGACATAGAAGAGCTGTGCTATTGCGATGCTCGAGTCCGCCATAGCCAGAGAGGACTGCATTCACTAGAAATAAATAATTCTGGAAAGGTGCTTTTTTAGTCTTTGGTTCAAAGAGGTTAATAGTGCAGGTACAGATTGCCTGAAGATCTTTTGCTAGACGCTCCAGATCAACTTCATAAATACAGCCTTGAATAGCCATAGCGTGTGACACGCCATTTGATTGCCAGTGTGCAATCTGGAACTCACCCATCGCAACCGGATGATCTAAGAGATCATCATAATTTTTAGCGAGATAAAAGCCGTAACCTTGATCATCCACTTTGGCTGGTCGTAAGCCTGTCTGAACAGTCCAGGCATTTGCATGGCTATCCTTGGGTGGAACCAGGACTACAGCACAGGGTAGAGATTCTTGATCTTTAACTACTAAACACAAACTACTTGGGTTGATAAAAGCACGCTCAGTGTCTAGATAGGCGGCCCGTACTGAAGAATCAAATGCATATACCGTAGTGAGTATTTCTACAGGACCAGTTACTTTTGGTAGGCGCCATTGATCATTATCGATGCGCTCTAAGACCAGCGCTTCATTCGGCTGATCAAGCGCAAACGCTTCGATCGTTTCAATTTGCTTGCTGAAATCGCGTATTAAATAGCTTCCCGGAATCCATGCGGGCATTTGTAGGATCTGTCCATTGGGCGAGGGATTCTCAATGTGTAACTTCACATGAAAACGGTGACCATATAAATCCGCCGACCAAATGGTGTACTGGATTGCTGGTAGATCAGAGGTATTTAATTTGTTCATCAGGATTGCCTCTTACTTCAGACTGCTAAATTTCTTTTCAATGTCGGTGATTTGAACCGCGCCAGGAAAGCGACTGCCATCAGTAAAGAAAATAGTAGGTGTACCTGTAATGCCATAGGTTTTAGCGAAGGCCATGTTTTTATCTAAAGGCGTGGTGCAGTCGCTTTTGCCGCTGGGTGCAATGCCATTGATCATCCAATCGATGTAGGCTTTCTGGGGGTCTGCGGCACACCAAATTTGTTTCGACTTTTGAGCAGAGTCTGCTGACAGAATTGGGATAAGGTAGGTATAGACCGTCACGTTATCTAGTTGCTGCAAAGATTTATCTAAACGCTTGCAGTAGCCGCAATTCGGATCAGAAAAGACTGCTAACTGTCGACTACCATTGCCGCGTACTACTTTTAAAGCATTTGATGAATTGAGTTCAGACCATTTGATGCGATTGAGGTCCGCCTGTTTTTGCTCGGTAATATTTTTCCCAGTAGCGATCTCAATAATTTCGCCCTGGATTAAGTATTTGCTATTGGCATCGGTATAAAACACCTCATTTCCAACTAGGACCTCGTATATACCTGGAATGGGTGATTGAGAAACTCCTTTAATCTTCGTGTTTGCACCAATCTTCTTTTGCAGTTCAGATCGGACTTGCTGTTCCGATTGCGCGTTGACCACTCCCGCTAAAAATATGATAGAGCAAGCTAAAGCAAGAGTAGAAAGTAATTTATTCAAAATCAGCATCTCCGAGAGCGCGTTCGATGAGGCGCCGTTTGATGAAGTGGCTGCGATTGACGATACCCAGCCCCCAATTACGTAATTGCTTTTCAGTGTTACTGCTAGCTGAGAAAAGTTTTTTAAGTTTGTCTGTTACCCAAAGTAATGCGCTGGTATCACCTTGACGTTGGCGCTCGTAGCGACGTAGTAGCACTATGTCATTTGGTAGTCGAAAAGATTCTCGTTTACTAAGTACATGAAGTAGTGATGCAACATCTCTGAGGCCTAAATTTAAACCTTGTCCTGCTAGTGGATGAATGACATGAGCCGCATCTCCAATCAGAACCACTTTCGGATTTTCTGCTGGGCCAATAAAGCGACTCGCCTGAATTTTTCTAAGAGGGAAAGTGGCTGGTACTGAGTTGAGCGAGAGCTCTCCAAGTTGAGTAGCTATTGCGCCATTAGCAATCGAGGAGAACTTTTCAGCCCACCCTGCAAAATCGAGTTTTAAAAGATTCTCGGCATTTTCTGGTGAGGTTGACCATACCATCGACACTTGTTTATTTGGTAGCGGTAGCATCGCCACAATATCGCCGCCTGGTAAAAACCATTGATAAGCAGTTTCTAAATGAGCGCTACTGCAAATCCAATTAGCTACCACGGCATTTTGTACGTAGCTTTCCTCTTTTGCAGGAATGCCTAACTCTGAGCGGATGGGTGAATTAGCACCATCAGCAGCAATCAGGAGCTGGGCTCTCAAACTTGAACCATCTTTCAGATGGAGTAGAACTCCATCAGCAATCACTTGAATGTTTTTGACTGCGCCATTAATGCGCTCTAATTTACTTTGGAAGCGTGAGGCTTGATCTAGGGTGTGCTCGATCACATTCGATTCGCCGATCCAGGCTAGCTGGGGAACGCCTGCCTCAAAAGCGGATAGATGCAGCTGATCCTGCTTTTCGCCACGATCGCCGAAAATTCGCATATCTCGAACCGCTTGTAAGCGGCTGTGATCAACCGCATCCCAAACTTGTAGATGAGCCAATAATTTTTGCGTGCCGGGAGAAAAAGCATAAATACGTTGGCCCCACTGACTACCTTCGGGGGCTGAAACCACTTGCCCTAAGTCGGGGGCAATCTGAACCGTATGTAGTCCAAGTTGCGCTAGACCTAAGGCACAAGCCTTGCCTACTATGCCTCCGCCGACTACAGCAATATCTACAGTCCGTATTTGAGAGGTATTTTTGGGCATTTTTGCCAAGGTATTTGCATGAACTTCTGACATATCTCGATGATATCGAAACTAGCCCTTTACAATACGACCATGTCTTTGAAATGTGGCATCGTCGGCCTGCCTAACGTCGGCAAATCTACCCTCTTTAACGCGCTTACCAAAGCTGGAATCGCGGCGGAAAACTATCCTTTCTGCACGATCGAGCCCAATGTGGGTGTGGTCGAGGTTCCTGACCCTCGTCTTGCCGCTTTGGCTAAGATCGTCAAGCCTGAACGCATCCTGCCTGCCGCTGTCGAATTCGTCGATATTGCGGGATTGGTAGCTGGCGCCTCTAAAGGTGAAGGTCTGGGGAATCAATTCTTAGCCAATATTCGTGAAACTGACGCTATTACCCATGTGGTGCGTTGTTTCGAGGATGCTAATGTGATCCACGTAGCCGGCAAGATTGATCCAATCTCCGATATTGGGGTGATTGATACCGAATTAGCCTTGTCAGATTTAACTACGGTTGAAAAAACGCTACAGCGCTCAAGTAAGGCGGCTAAGTCAGGAAATGACAAAGAGGCTACAGCCCTAGTCGCTGTCTTGACCAAAGTGCAAGCCCATTTAGATCAAGCTCAGCCGGTACGCAGCATGAATCTGACTGAAGGAGAGAACTTGATCTTAAAGCCGCTCTGCTTAATCACAGCAAAGCCGGCAATGTATATCGCCAACGTTAAAGAGGATGGTTTTGAAAACAATCCGCATTTAGATTCGGTGATTCAGCATGCGGCCAAAGAAGGTGCTCCCGTAGTGGCGGTGTGCGCCGCCATTGAGGCTGAGATTGCTGACTTGGATGATGCCGACAAAGCGGAGTTTCTTGCCGACCTAGGCATGGAAGAGTCTGGATTAGATCGCGTGATTCGTGCGGGTTATAAGTTACTGGGTTTACAGACCTACTTCACTGCTGGTGTTAAAGAGGTTCGCGCCTGGACCATTCATCAAGGTGATACTGCTCCCCAGGCTGCAGGGGTTATACATACGGACTTTGAGCGTGGCTTCATTCGTGCACAAACTATTGCATATGAAGACTTTGTTCAATTTAAGGGTGAGCCTGGCGCCAAAGAGGCTGGCAAGATGCGTGCCGAAGGTAAGGAGTATGTCGTTAAAGATGGCGATGTCCTGAACTTCCTCTTTAACGTTTGAAGCATCATCTCAAAGAAAAAGCCCTTATCAGTAAGGGCTTTTTTACTTTCTTGGGAGATAAATCAACCCGCTTTGACAGCCTTTTCTAGGCACTTAGAAATTTCTTCATAACGCTTGATGGCAAGCTTGGTAGGCACTACCTCTTTTTTGCGCCCATCTTGATTCGCTGCCATCTTGATGTAGCCCATGGCACTCAGATTCTTGAGGCGACCGTGTAGTGTGGCTTGAGAGCCATACCCCGACAGAGAAATTAAATCACCAACCAATAGAGATTGCTTGGCATGAAAGCTCAAAATGATTTTGTCCAAAAGACTTTCTTCAATAGCGTCGAGTTTTTTGCCAGGGTTAATTCGATCAAGAACATCGATCAGGTTTAAAAAGCGAATATAGCAAGAGGATTTAGTGGTGGACATTGTTTGATGCGTTAAGTTAAGTGTAGTTAGCCCTAGGGTTAATACCATTGTAGACCTATTAATCTTGTTTGTAACTTGTATGTATTAATAGAATCAACCATACTCGTAGTAATGAATAAGTTAAGTCACGAATGGATGGTTGGATTTATCGTGAGCGTGCTTGCTTACTCAAGCCTTTTTTACATTAACGCTTGGCTTACAACGCACCTGAGCTATGGTCTTGGCGTCAATTGGATTTATCTTCCGGCCGGCTTACGTCTATTTTTGACGCTCATCTTTGGCCTATCTGGTGCGGTTGGTATTGCCATTGCTTCATTTTTAATTTGTTTTTTTGGGCAATTTCCACTCGAGCTCACCACCTACATTGGTATCGGCTTGATATCTGGCTTTGCTCCCTATTTAGCAAGACTCTTTGTGATGAGCAATATCAGCATCTCATCCGATTTAAGTAACTTGAGCCTACAGAAACTGGCAATTTGTATTTTGATATACGCCACCCTAAGTTCAGGCTTACACCAATGGTGGTTCGCAGTTCGAGGCCTTGATGAGGCAGGAACTCTCAATCACTTTTTGGTGATGTTGATTGGCGACGTACTCGGGGCGGTAATACTGATCGGACCTGTTAAATATGGCCTAGATCTAATGAGGCTTTCTAAATCGAATTAACTAAATAGCTTGCTTAATGCATCGCCTGGATCATCTGCCCTCATAAAAGCCTCACCTACCAAGAATGCATTGATCTGATGATCACGCATCAATTGCACATCCGCACGATTCATGATTCCAGATTCGGTAACCAGAGTTTTCCCAGTGGGAACCATTGACAGTAAGGACAGTGTTGTTTGAAGGGTCACTTCAAAAGTCTTCAGATTGCGATTATTAATTCCAAGTAATGGTGTTTTTAATTCAAGGGCTTGTTCTAATTCAGGAGCGTTATGAACCTCTACGAGAACATCAAGACCGAGTTCGTGAGCACAGGCTTCTAGCTCCTTCATTTGATTAAGCTCTAAGCAGGCCACAATGAGTAAAATAGCATCAGCACCGATTGCCCTTGCTTCATAGACTTGATAAGGATCAATCGTAAAGTCTTTGCGTAAGACGGGAATACTGCAGGCAGCTCTTGCGACTTGAAGATAAGCATTAGCCCCCTGAAAATAATCCCGGTCAGTGAGAACAGAGAGGCAGGCAGCCCCATTTTTTTCATAGGATTGAGCAATTTCAGCTGGCTGAAAATTTTCTCGCAAGATTCCTTTGCTAGGGCTGGCTTTCTTAATCTCAGTAATCACGCCGGCTTTACCTGCTGCAATCTTTCCTTCGATAGATTGAATAAAGCCCCGTGGTTTTAGTTGCGCGTCACGATTATTTTCTTCAGCCTGATCACGTTGATTGGCTAAAGAGATTTTTTTCGAATCGGTAGCGATCTCTATTTTCTTGGTAGCAACAATTTTGTCGAGGATATCGCTCATAAAAATCTTTATTAATATTGGGTTGCAGCTACAAACTGGTCTAGCTTTTGACGGGCAGCACCAGAGGCAATAGCTGCTTGCGCCATCTGAATACCGCTAGCAATACTGGGTGCTACATCGGCTACATAAAGTACCGCACCTGCATTGAGGCAAACAATGTCACTTGCTGGGCCAGATTTTTTATTGAGTACATCTAAAACAATCGCTTTAGATTCCTCGGCATCGGCCACCTTAAAACTGCTAGTAAGCGCTTTACTTAAACCAAAGTCTTTTGGATGAATCTCGTATTCACGAACCTGACCATCCTTTAATTCACCTACTAAGGTTGGGCCCTCGAGAGAAATCTCATCTAAGCCATCACGACCATAAACTACTAATGCATGATCCATTCCCATCGCTTGCAATACACGCGCCTGAATGCCAACTAAGTCTGCATGAAATACACCCATGAGGATGCGCTTGGCATCTGCTGGGTTTGTAAGGGGTCCTAGAATATTAAAAATCGTGCGCACACCTAAATCTTTGCGAATCGGCACCACATTTTTCATTGCAGGGTGATGGTTTGGTGCAAACATAAAGCCCGCACCTACATCAGAAATACACTTTGCAACCTGCTCAGGTGAGAGCGAGAGCTTAACGCCAAAAGATTCCAGAATATCTGCGCTACCTGATTTGCTACTCACGCTACGATTGCCATGCTTAGCAATCTTTGCACCAGCCGCTGCGGCCACAAACATGGCGGCTGTAGAGATATTGAAAGTGTGAGCCCCATCTCCACCCGTACCGACTACATCAACTAAATTTTTTCTATCCTCTACGTGTACTGGCGTTGCGAACTCACGCATAACTTGCGCAGCTGCGGCAATTTCACCTACAGTCTCCTTTTTGGTACGCAGGGCAACGAGTAGGCCAGCAACTAAAGTGGGTGGCATTTCACCGCTCATGATCAGACGCATCATGGCAGTCATCTCATCATGAGAAAGTTCGCGATGTTCAATGCAACGCTGTAGTGCTTGCTGTGGAGTAATGGACATGGAAATCGACCTAGTGCTTGTAATTTATTTGGCTTGCAAGAAGTTCTTTAGCAGTGCATGACCATGCTCAGAAAGAATCGATTCTGGGTGGAATTGCACGCCTTCTACCGCCAGTTCTTTATGGCGTACACCCATAATTTCACCATCAGAAGATGAGGCTGTTACCTCAAGAACTGCTGGCAATGAACTCTTTTCAATTGCAAGTGAGTGATAACGCGTCACTTTGAATGGGTTGGGTAAATCTTTGAAAATACCGACGCCAGTATGGTGAATATCATCGGTCTTGCCATGCATGACCTTCTGGGCGCGAATAATCTTGCCGCCAAACGCCTCACCAATCGCTTGGTGTCCAAGGCAGACGCCTAGGATTGGAATCTCTCCGGCATACCGTTGAATTGTGGCTACAGAAATTCCTGCTTCAGCTGGACTGCAAGGCCCAGGGGAAATGCAAATACGTGCAGGATTGATCTTGGCAATCTCTTCAACAGAGATTTCATCATTGCGGAAGACCTTTACCTCTTCACCAAGTTCTGCAAAATACTGAACGAGGTTGTAGGTAAATGAATCGTAGTTATCAATCATGAGGAGCATCGAGTCCTCCTTGTACTAAATCAGCCGCCATTAAAACTGCTCGAGCTTTCACTTCAGTTTCTTTCCACTCAGCAGTGGGATCAGAGTCTGCTACTACACCAGCACCTGCTTGAGAATGCAATACGCCATTACGAATCACGCCAGTACGAATGGCAATGGCCACATCCATATCTCCTGAGAAGGAGAGGTAGCCTACTGCGCCACCATAAACGCCGCGCTTTACAATTTCCATCTCATCAATAATTTCCATCGCCCGAATTTTTGGGGCGCCCGATAAGGTGCCGGCAGGAAAGGTTGCGCGCAGAACGTCCATATTGCTCATATTGTCTAATAGCTCGCCTTCAACAGAGCTCACAATATGCTGTACGTGAGAATATTTTTCAATCGACATCGAATCAGTTACTTTGACAGTACCTGTCTTTGCAATACGACCCACATCGTTACGCGCCAAGTCAATCAACATGACATGTTCAGCAATCTCTTTTGGGTCGGCCAGTAATTCTGTAGCAAGGCGTTCATCTTCTTCGGGTGTCGCACCACGAGGACGTGTGCCAGCTAGCGGACGAATCGTCACAATCTTCTGACTTTCACGTTGCTCTTGGCGCACTAAGATCTCTGGAGATGAGCCGACTACCTGTAGATCACCAAAGTCATAGAAGTACATATAAGGCGATGGATTTAAAGAGCGCAATGCACGGTATAAGGCGAGCGGTGAATCTGTAAAGGGTTTGCTAATACGCTGGCCAATCACAACCTGCATGCAATCGCCAGCCAAAATATATTCTTTAGTTTTAAGAACAGCATTTTCAAAATCGGCTGCCTTGAACTTACGGATCAATTCTGTTTTAGTGCTTGGTAAAGAGGCCGGCATGCTCACAGGTTTACTTAAGCAAGCAAGTAACTCTTTTAATCGAGCTTGGCCCTTTTCAAAGCTATCTTTCACGCTCGGGTCTGCATAGACAATTAAATAAATACGACCTGCAACGTTATCAACCACTGCTAACTCTTCGGTGAGCATCAATTGAATATCGGGTACACCCAATTCATCTGGCAGATGGTGTTTTGCTAAACGCGATTCAATGTAACGAACCGTGTCATAGCCAAAGTAGCCAGCAAGCCCACCACAGAAGCGTGGGAGACCGGCTTGTACTGCTACTTTGAAGCGCTTGAAATAAGCGTCTACAAAATCTAATGGGTTGTCATGATTACTTTCAAGCACCTTGTCATTGAAGAGTACTTCAGTGAGTGGGGCATCAGGTGTACCTACTGTTCTTAAAACAGTTTTTGCAGGTAGGCCAATAAAAGAGAAGCGTCCAAAGCGTTCACCACCTAAGACGGATTCAAGTAGATAGGTATTCTTTTGTCCAAAGGCTTGAGTGAGCTTGACGTATAGAGAGAGTGGCGTCTCTAAGTCTGCTAAAACTTCTTTCACTAATGGAATACGATTGAAACCCTGTTTTGCGAGGGCAAGAAATTCTTCGTGCTGCATTACGCTTTTCCTGACGTCGCTAGTTCTGCGCGCATCGCCTTAATCACATCGGCATAATTTTCTTTGCCAAAGATTGCAGAACCAGCAACAAAAGTATCTGCACCAGCTTTGGCTACTTCTGCAATGTTGTCAACCTTAATTCCGCCATCCACTTCAAGACGAATGTGGCGACCAGTTTCTTGTTGATAACGATCTAGGCGCGCACGTACTTGAGCAATCTTATCTAGGGTGCTCGGAATAAATGACTGACCACCAAACCCGGGATTTACGGACATCAATAGAACCAGATCAAGTAAATCAAGTGTGTGATCTAAGTGATGAAGTGGTGTTGCTGGGTTTAAAACCAACCCAGCCTGACAACCTTGATCGCGAATCAAATTAATTGTACGGTTCACATGAGGACTTGCCTCTGGATGAAAACTAATCAGGTTTGCACCTGCTTTTGCAAAATCGGGAATCAGGCGATCTACTGGTTCCACCATGAGGTGCACATCAATCATCGCTGGCTTACCATCTTTTGTAGCATGTGGGCGAATTGCCTCGCAAACCAAGGGGCCAATAGTCAGGTTGGGGACGTAGTGGTTGTCCATCACATCAAAGTGAATCCAGTCTGCACCCGCCATGAGAACATCCTGAACTTCCTTGCCTAGGCAGGCAAAGTCGGCCGACAAAATGGAGGGGGCAATGACAAACTGGCTATTTGAGGGTGATTTCTGGCTATCCATCCCTAGATTCTAGCTTGCAGTTGGGCTTAGGATGGAGCAGAATTCGAGCATGAATCCTCATGAAATCAGCATTACAGTCAAAACCCAGTACTTGGCCGACCAGTCTGACCCCGATAATCGTCAGTTTGCCTTTGCCTACACGGTCACTATTAAAAACACCGGCACAGCCAGCATCCAGTTAATTGCACGCCATTGGTTTATTACCGATGGGGAAAATGATGTCCAAGAGGTGCGTGGTCTGGGGGTGGTAGGTCAACAACCCCTTTTGCGGGCAGGGGAGCAGTTCGAGTACACCAGCTGGGCCACTTTACCGACGCCGGCTGGAACCATGCGTGGGGAGTATTTCTGTGTCACTGAAGAAGCTCAGTTTTTCCAGGCCCCAATTCCTGAATTTGCCTTAGTAATGCCCAGAACCTTGCACTAGATTCCCAAACCCCCTATTTTTTGCCCTTACCAGTCCACAGGACAATAAAAAGCAGGAGGACTAAGGCAAGGCCACCCTCCAAGGCAAATAAGATCATGGGGTATTCATCGAGTACATTGGCAATCATGATTTCTATATCCAAATTAATAAGTCGCAAAAATATTTCACAAGTCTTTGTCTGCAGTGTATTCGCTGTCAGTATCGCCAGCTTATTAGTCGCTTGCTCTACGCCTCCTACCCGAGGATCTGCTTATCGAGCTAGTGGTGCTGCCCCAACTATCTATAGCTCCTCGATCGCTAGCTTCCGATCCGTCTCATGGCAAGACTTACCTGGTTGGCAGGAAGATGATTTAACCCAGGCTTGGCCAGCCTGGCTCAAGAGCTGTGATGCCCTGCGTAAACGCAATAGTGAAATAAATTGGCGCCAGGCTTGCACCCAGGCCGCAACGATTCCAGGCCGTGATGAGCGTGCAATTCGCCAATATTTTGAGGTGAATTTTCAGGCATACGAAGTACGCAATAGCGCTACAGGCAGCGAATCTGGGCTAATCACAGGTTATTACGAGCCTGTCATGAATGGCTCCCAGACCCGCACAGCTGCTTACCCTGTTCCCTTGTACGGCCTGCCAAATGCCTGGAAAGGCTCAAAGCCAAGTCCTGCGCCAGCACGTGCAGAACTCATGAGTTCTGGAGTACTCCGGGGTTCAGAAATAGCCTGGGTGCGAGACCCTGTTGCTGCTGCTTTTATGCAAATTCAAGGCTCTGGAAAAATTCGCATAGAGGATGGGCGCGTATTGCGACTTGGTTATGCCGGCACCAATGATCAACCGTTCAAGTCTTTTGCCCAGTGGTTGCTTGATCGCAAGGAGATCACGCGCGGTGAGGCAACGATGCAGGGTATTTCTGCATGGGCCAAGCGCAACCCAGGCCGAGTAGACGAGATGCTCAATGCCAATCCTCGATTTGTGTTTTTTAAAGAGTTGCCGGGTAATGTTAGTGCTGATCTTGGCCCCAATGGTGCTTTAGGAGTGCCTTTAACAGCTGAACGTAGTATTGCCATTGATCTCAAGGCGATGCCCTTAGGTGCACCTGTCTTCTTAAGCACTACTAAACCCTTGAGCAGTCAAACCTTACAAAAGTTAGTGATGGCACAAGATACAGGCAAGGCCATTGTGGGCGGGGTACGAGCAGATTACTATTGGGGATCAGGAGATTCTGCAGGTGAGTTAGCGGGACGCATGAAGCAAGATGGCAAGATGTGGCTATTGTTGCCACGCTGAACAAATTATTTTTTGAAAGAGATCGATGACCTACAACACCATATTGACTGAAGTAGATGGCAAAGTTGCCGTCATTACTCTCAATCGTCCTCAGGTATTAAATGCTCTCAATGATGAGTTAATGAATGAGTTAGGTAAGGCGTTGTTAGGCTTTGATACTGACGACAAGATTGGTTGCATCATCATCACCGGTAGTGAAAAAGCGTTTGCCGCTGGTGCAGATATTGCAACGATGGCGAAATATGGATTTGCCGATGTTTATCGTAGCGGCTTTATTTCTCGTAACTGGGAAGAGATCAAAAAAGTACGTAAGCCAGTGATTGCAGCAGTGTCTGGATATGCTCTTGGTGGTGGTTGTGAGTTGGCGATGATGTGCGACACCATCATGGCCGCTGATAATGCAAAGTTTGCTCAACCAGAGGTGAAGTTGGGAATCATCCCTGGCGCTGGTGGTACACAACGTTTACCGCGCGCAGTCTCAAAAGCAAAAGCTATGGATTTAGCGCTGACCGGCCGGATGATGGATGCGGCTGAAGCCGAGCGCTCTGGTCTTGTCGCCCGTATTTTCCCGCAAGCAGATTTACTAAAAGAAGTGAAAGCGATTGCTAAGACTATTGCGGATATGCCACTGTTAACTGCGATGATGGTGAAAGAGGCAATCAATGCCGCATACGAAACTACGCTATCAGAAGGTATGCACCTTGAGCGTCGTTTGTTCCACTCTTGCTTTGCAACTCATGATCAAAAAGAGGGTATGGCAGCTTTTATGGAAAAGCGTCCAGCGAAATTTACGAACTCGTAAAAATTTCAGCACTCAGAGTTAATTATTTTTCTAAGTAGCGTTGAGCTAGCTTGACCCAGTAGCTAACGCCTACGGGGATCAGTGCGTCATTAAAGTCATACGAAGGATTATGAAGATGACATGGGCCCATGCCATGACCTACCGAGCGGTGATCGCCATCACCGTTACCTAGAAATACGTAGCAACCTGGTTTCTCTAGCAGCATGAATGCAAAGTCTTCTGCGCCCATGGTTGGATCGATAGAGGTATTGACGTTTTGCGCTCCAACCAGCTCACTCATGACCTCGCTTGCAAAATGCACTTCCTTGTCATGATTAATGAGCGGAGGATAGTTACGCGCAAATCTAACTTCTGCTTGACAGTCAAATGCGCTAGCTACATTGTGTGAGATCTCTCTCAAACGTTGTTCAATTAAATCTAGGACTTCGATAGTAAATGTGCGAACGGTTCCACCAATAAACGCGCTATCCGGTATCACGTTGCTCGTCTCGCCCGCATGGAACTGCGTTACCGATAACACAGCCGCATCTACTGGGCGCTTATTGCGTGTAATGATGCTTTGGAATGCTTGCACAACTTGAGTGCCAGCAAGTAAGGGGTCAGCGCTATTGTGTGGCAAGGCGGCATGTCCACCCTTACCTCGAATGGTGATTTCAAAAGTATTGCTAGAAGCCATCATCGGCCCAGACGTCACGCCAAAATGACCTTCAGCAAGCCCTGGCCAGTTATGCAGACCAAAGACAGCATCGCAAGGAAATTGTTTAAAGAGTCCATCCTTAATCATTTCTTGTGCGCCGGCACCACCCTCTTCCGCGGGCTGAAAAATAAAAATGACTGAACCGGTAAAGTCTCGATGATTGGATAAGTATTGAGCGGCACCCAAGAGCATGGCAGTGTGACCATCATGGCCACAGGCATGCATCTTGCCGGGATTCTTTGAAGTATGTTCAAAGTTGTTATGTTCTTGTAATGGCAGTGCATCCATGTCGGCTCGTAATCCAACCATCTTGCCTGGACCCAGTTCCCCATCCAGTCTTCCAACCACTCCAGTTTTTCCAAGGCCGCGATAAACTGTGATTCCCCAGCTCGAAAGTGCTTCGGCTACCAGATCAGACGTACGATTTTCTTCAAAACGCAATTCTGGATGCGCATGAATATTGCGGCGAATCTCTTGAATAGCTGATGCGGAGTCTATGATTTCTGGAAGTAATCGCATAACTTCATCTTATCTGAATTTACTCAGGCAGTTTTATATGTTCTGCAGCAAACTCTAAGGCCTCAATGGAATAGGGGGCATTCTCTAATTTCTGCATCTGCTGAGGAAGAGTCGGAATAGAGCCTAAAAAAGGTGCAAAAATTCGATCCTTCAAGGTCTGAATATTTTCAGCCAATAGGGGCATTTCCTCTGAAAGTGTATTGGCAACCCAGCCCGCAATCGTTAACTGACGTGACACAATTGCCTCGCAAGTGAGTAGGGCATGATTAATGCAACCCAAGCGCATGCCCACAACGAGAATGACGGGTAAATCCATCGCCTGCGCTACATCCCCCAAATCTTCCTGCTCATTTAATGGGACTAAAAACCCACCTGCGCCTTCCACTACTGCTGAATCAAATACTGAGGTCAATGTATTGAATTCATCTAATATTCTGGTGGCATCTAAATGCACCTTATTTTTCTGAGCAACGAGATGAGGTGCTGCTGCTACATCTAGAATAAATGGACAGAGACTTTGCTCGCGAGAATGTAATCCTGAAGCAATGCGCAATGTCTCTAGGTCTTCATTGAGTTTTTGACCGCTAGTGTCAACATAAGTTCCTGCAACCACGGGTTTGAAGCCCACCGTGTGAATACCAGCTTCCCTCAGTTTAAGAATGAGTGCGCCGCTGACCAAAGTTTTGCCAACTTCAGTATCAGTGCCCGTAACAAAAAAACCGTTGGATGTACTCAGTGTCATCAATTGCTTTTTACTTCTTGCTCAATCATCTGCAATGTCTTGATCAGTTCGCGTACATCATCAACGCTATGGTTTGCAGAAAAAGTGATGCGCAGGCGCGAGCTACCAACGGGAACGGTGGGCGGCCGAATTGCTGGTATCCAATAACCCGCCTCATCTAAGAGCTTGGCGGCTGCCAATGCGCTGGCATTGCTTCCTAAGATCACGGGCTGTATTGGGGTGGATGAAGGTGTTTTTTCCCAATTTTGGAAAGTCATTTCATCACGCCAAATCTGAATCAGTTGATTTAATTGTTTGCGACGCGCAATACCTTCCTTGCCTTCGATGAGCTCCAAACTGGTAAGTAGAGTGTGTGCAATCGCTGGCGGCGTAGCAGTACTGTAAATGTAGGGACGCCCTTTTTGGATAAGCCATTCAATAAAGGGTGCGGCGGCACAAATAAATGCACCACTAACACCAGCTGCTTTGCCAAGCGTACCAATGTAAATAATTCTTTCGGAATGCACGCCCGATTGCTCCAGAATGCCATGGCCCCGCTCGCCAAGCACGCCAAAGCCATGCGCATCATCTACCAGGAGTAGCGCATCATATTGTTCGGCAAGATGCAGTAGATTTTTTACGGGCGCGATATCCCCATCCATACTGAAAACACCATCGACCACAATCAATTTGAGTGAGTGCGTATCTTGCTGTAATGCTTCTTCTAGAAAGTCGAGATTTTGGTGATCAAATAAAGTCACTTTGGCTTTAGTTTGTGAGCTTGCTAGACGTACACCATCAATTAAAGAAGCATGATTGAGTTTGGCCGAATAAATACTGACTTCACCTGGATTGGCAAGTCTACTGAGGCCGGTAATAGCGTTGATGTTTGCAAGATAGCCGGTACTAACAAACAATGCTCTTGCATTGGGAATATGCTTACTCTCACAAGCCGCTAATTTTTTTTCAAGCAAATCGTGCGCAACGCTATGGCCACTGATTAAGTGTGATGCACCGCTACCAACCCCATATCGTTTTGCGCCTTCCGCAAGCGCAATAACTAATTCAGGGTGATTAGCTAGGCCTAAGTAGTCGTTACTACAAAACGCTTTGAGTTCTCGTTGATCAACCTGGGCCCTGGTATCGCAAGGTGATGCGCTGGTGCGCAACTTACGTCTAAGCAACTGCGCATCTAGATCGGCGATCTGGTGCTCTGCCATATCTCGAGCTTTAAAGTTTGTACTCATGCCAGCACTTGATTGAGAGCGCGCTGTACAGAGGCACCCATTTGTATCGTTTCTTCTGAAGAGAGAATATACGGTGGCATAACGTAAATCGTATTAGCAATGGGTCTAATAAGAATACCTTCCTCCATCCCTGCTGAAAACATCTCTCGTGAAAAAGTATTTTTACGCTGGAGTGATTCAGGTTTAACATCAAATGCTAGGATCATGCCCTGCTGACGCCAATGTTCGATGCGAGGGTCTAATTTTACCCAAGCAAATGCACTAGCGAGATCTTTGCTGCGTCCAATATTTTTTTCAAGAACAGATTCAGTTTCGAAGATTTCTAAGCAGGCTAGGGCGGCAGCGCATGCTAATGGGTTACCTGTGTAGGAATGCGAGTGTAAGAAACCTTGCTGTAGTTGATCGCCATAAAAAGTACGATAAATTTTGTCAGTCGTCATGGAGAGTGACAAGGGAAGATATCCCCCGCTGATTCCTTTAGAGAGTGTCAGAAAGTCTGGCCAAATTCCTGCATGCTCACAAGCAAAAAACTTTCCTGATCGACCGCAGCCTATCGCGATCTCATCGGCGATGAGGTGGATGTTGTAGTGATCACAGAGTGATCTTACAAGGTGCAAATATTCAGGCGAGTACATTGCCATTTGCCCAGCACATTGCACGAGTGGTTCAATAATGATCGCGGCAATATTGTGATGCTCTGTCTTTAGCAACTCTTCTAATTTTTCTGCTGCCTGTACGGCAACATCGCCAGCACTTTCACCAGGCTGTGCTTTGCGTGCATCAGGTGAGGGCACGGTAAAAACATCTTGCAATAGTGATCCATATGCTTCTCGAAAGATCGCAACATCAGTGACTGCTAATGCACCTAAAGTTTCACCGTGGTAACCATTTTCTAGACAGACAAATTTTTTCTTTTGAGCTTGATTGTTTAGTCGCCAGTAGTGATGACTCATCTTTAAAGCAATCTCTACCGCAGACGCACCATCGGATGCAAAAAACACGTGACCCAAATTGCCTTGAGTCAAAGCGGCTAGTCTCTCGGATAGCTCCACAACAGGAGGGTGGGTAAATCCGGCGAGCATGACATGCTCAATTTTTTCAAGCTGACTTGTAATGGCTTGGTTGATGCGCGGATTGGAATGGCCAAACAGGTTAGTCCACCAGGAGCTAATGCAATCTAGGAGGGCATTGCCTTGATCATCAAAGAGCCAAGCACCCTTACCTTTAGTAATGGCAATTAATGGCAATGACTCGTGATGCTTCATCTGAGTGCAGGGATGCCAAACGGCATCTAGGCTGCGATCAACCAGAGAGGTTTGATTTGGATCAGAAATAAGCTTCATGTTTGGTATTTGACCACTAGTTTTTCCTAATTAAGGCCTGCATCTGTTATGTTTATGCCTTGAATTGATCTATTTTCTGGAATTCGACCATGCAGGCCACCCAAACTATTGAAAAACCCCTCACCCAAGTTAAATTTCAAAAGGATTTACATAAAGAGGTTGACGCTTTGGGTGCTTGGTCGGTAGCCCAGGTTGAGGCTCTATTTACTCTGCCATTTAGTGATTTGATGTTCAAGGCACAAGAGACCCATCGTGCCAATTTCCCTGATGGTGATGTGGAATTGGCTACGCTTTTGTCAATCAAGACCGGCGGTTGTCCCGAGGATTGTGGATATTGTCCTCAGGCGGCTCGTTATGACACTGATGTCAAGGCAAACAAGTTGATGGATTTAGATGAGGTGCTTGAGGCTGCCAAAGCTGCCAAAGCTGCCGGATCAAACCGTTTTTGTATGGGCGCCGCTTGGCGGGAGCCTAAAGATCGCGATATTGAAAAAGTCGCCGCCATGATTAAGGGTGTCAAGGCTTTGGGCCTTGAAACCTGTGCGACCTTGGGGATGCTAGAGCCCAATCAGGCTCAGGCTCTCCAAGAGGCGGGCTTAGACTTTTACAATCACAACCTTGATACCAGCGAAGACTTCTATCGCTCAGTGATCTCTACTCGGGGTTATCAAGACCGTTTGGACACGATTTCTAATGTGCGTGCTGTGGGTATGTCAGTGTGTTGTGGCGGCATTGTGGGCATGGGCGAGTCCCGTGAACAACGTGCAGCTTTCTTGGCGCGTTTGGCTAACTTAAATCCATATCCAGAGTCAGTTCCGATCAACCATTTGGTTCCTGTAGCAGGAACCCCTTTGGCGGATCAGAAGCCCTTGGATCCACTTGAATTCGTGAGAACTATTGCTGTAGCTCGTATCACTATGCCGCGTGCACGAGTGCGCCTCTCAGCTGGACGTCAGGAGCTGGGTAGGGCAGTTCAGGCCATGTGTTTCCAGGCTGGCGCCAATTCAATTTTCTATGGTGAGCAACTACTCACTACCGGTAATCCTGAGGCAGAGCAAGACTGTGAGCTCTTGGCGGAGTTAGGTTTGAAGACTAAGCAGAGTAGCAAAACAGAGGTTTTAGTCTAGTTTCTCAGGCTTATGGCACTAATTGATCGCTTCATTACTGAGTTTGATACAGCCCTACGTTCGGTAGTCGGGGGCGCTCATGCTCATCGCCCAATGCCGGGTTCCGATACCCCATCAAGCGGACTATTGGATGCCAAAGAGCGTGAACATGCAGCTGGATTAATGCGTGTGAATCATGTTGGCGAGGTCTGCGCTCAAGCTCTTTATCAAGCTCAAAAATTAGTAGCTCGCAACCCTGAAATTCGGCAGATGTTAGATGGCTCTGGCCAAGAAGAAATGGATCACTTGGCTTGGTGCGAAACACGCCTCCAAGAGCTGGGATCACACACTAGTTACCTCAACCCAATTTGGTATGCGGGATCCTTTGCAATCGGCATGGCTGCTGGCTTAGCGGGCGATAAGTGGAGTCTAGGGTTTGTTGCTGAAACAGAAAAGCAGGTAGAAAATCACCTCGAAAGTCATCTCGAAAAATTACCTGCAGAAGATGAGCGTTCTCGCGCAATTGTTAAGCAAATGCGCATCGATGAAATTGAGCATGGGCAAGCCGCAATTTTGGCTGGTGGAGCGGTCTTACCGAAACCCATTCAGGATCTAATGCAGGTAATGTCAAAAGTGATGACAAGCACTGCTTACAAAATTTAGTTCTAAATTATTTATTTCGGATATTTTTCTTTGAAGTACTGTTCATTAATACAGTATATTTATCTATTATTAGGCTTAATAGCTAAGACCTATTCTTAAGTATATTTTCCAAGCCATTGTTTCAAGTAGCATTTTTATAAGCACCATTTTATCAACACATTACGCTAAGTGTTTGTAATCACTAGGAAATTTCCTAAAAAATAAGCCAAAAACACTTGACCCTCTTAATACGATCCTCTAAAGTGGGAGGAAGTGTGAAAAAGTGGGGTAAATGGTGTTCCAAGGTGCGTCAGCTCTCAATTTAGATGCAAAAGGCCGCATGTCAGTGCCGGCAAAGCATCGTGACGCCTTGTTAGTTCAAGGTGAGGGTCGAATTACGCTCACAAAACACCCCGACGGATGCCTGCTGCTATTCCCCCGACCCGAGTGGGAAACTTTTCGTTCACGTGTAGCGCAATTGCCGATGGATGCCCATTGGTGGCGCCGTATTTTTCTTGGCAATGCTGCAGAGGTCGATTTGGATAGCGCCGGAAGAATTTTGGTGAGCCCAGAGTTGCGATCAGCCGCCGGTATTGAAAAAGAAGTGATGCTGCTCGGCATGGGTAGCCATCTAGAGTTGTGGGACGCCGCTACTTACGCTGCAAAAGAACAGGCTGCCATTGCACAAGGTATGCCTGAAGCCCTGAAGCAATTTAATTTTTGATGACAGGGTGCCATGAACATAACTCATCGCCCAGTATTACTGGCCGAGGCGGTGACGGCGCTGGTCAGTGGGCCACTCATCACCTCGCCCACAGCTCCAAAAAATCTACTAGTGATCGATGGAACCTTTGGGCGCGGTGGTCATACTCAAGCCTTGTTAGCGCAACTGCCTCCAAATGCGCGAATGATTTCTTTCGACAAGGATTTGGATGCGATCGCAGTGGCGGAAAAAATCAAGGACTCTCGTTTACGCATCGTGCACGACAGTTTTGCGCAGATGGATCAGTATGCGGACCCAGAGTCAGTCGATGGAATTCTGTTGGATCTGGGCATCAGCTCTCCACAAGTAGACGAAGCGCATCGTGGATTTTCTTTTCGCAAAGATGGTCCACTCGATATGCGCATGAACACGGATCATGGTTTGACGGCAGCAGAATGGTTGGAACAAGCATCGCAAGAGGACATCACCCGCGTGATTAAGACTTATGGTGAGGAACGTTTTGCATTTCAGATCGCAAAAGCTATCGTGGCTAAGCGAGAAGAAGGCCTATCTCCCAAAACAACCTTGCAATTAGCAAGCCTAGTGGCTAGCGTCGTTCGTACCAGAGAGCTTGGTCAAGATCCTGCGACTCGTACATTCCAAGCACTCCGTATTTTTATTAATCGTGAGTTAGAAGATTTAGAGCTCGGATTAAAGGCGGCACTCCATTTGCTAAAGCCAGGTGCGCGCTTAGCAGTAATTAGCTTTCATTCTCTCGAAGATCGAATTGTGAAGCAGTTCCTGCAGTCACACGCTAAAGTTGAAGTACCTCGAGGTTTGCCTGTCCGCGATCGAGATTTACCGCAAAGTGACTTAGAGATCATTGGACGCCTTAAGCCAAGCGATGAAGAGGTTCGAGAAAATCCCCGTGCTCGTTCGGCCATCATGCGCATTGCTGAAAAACGTATAGGAGTGTTAGCTTGAATCGCGCTACGCTTACCCTGCTGGTCTTGCTATTAGTTTGCGCACTATCTTTGGTAGCTGCGCAGCAGCGTGCACGTCAATTATTTATTTCCTTAGATCGCGCACAAATCGAGGAGCGCAAGCTTAATCAAGACTGGCTACGTTTGGAGTATGAGCAGCGAAATCTATCGAAGTCTGCACGAATTCGTGATCTTGCTCGTAATCAGTTACATATGACCCCTATATCTCCAGAGCGTACTTTGTACTTAAAGGAGACTAGATGAGGACTGTAGGTTTTTCAACTACACCCAATTTAGTATTGCGTCTGCCAATGTGGCGGTCACGCTTAATGCTGTTCATGTTGTTCTTCGTTTTTATGTTGTTGCTAATCCGTGCTTTTTGGATTCAGGGCCCAGGAAATGCTTTTTATGAAGCCAAGGGTGTACGCGGCACACAGCGCGAACTAGAGCTACCCGCTTCTCGTGGAAAGATATTGGATCGTAATGGACAAGTGATTGCTACGAGCTTAGAGGCAAAGTCAGTGATTGCTTATAACGATACTGTGCCCGACGATTTAGCTGCGGATAAGGTTCAGAAGTTAGCAAAACTATTGCAGCTAAGTGAATCTGAATTACGTAGAAAGTTAAAAGAAGATCGTAAGCAGATTTTTTTGAAGCGCCAAGTGGATCCAGTAGTTGCGCAACAGATTAAGGAATTAGAAATCCCGGGGATTGGTTTAAATAAGGAATACCGTCGCTTTTACCCAGAGGGTGAAGCGATGGCGCACGTTGTTGGCTTTACAAGCGTGGAAGATCGTGGCCAAGAGGGCATGGAGCTTTCAAGAGAAAAAGAATTGGCTGGGCATCCGGGTGCTCGTCGAGTAGTGGTTGATCGTCTCGGTCGCGTTGTTGAAGATGTTGCCATTTTGCAGTTACCTCAAAACGGCAAGGATTTACAACTTTCTATAGACAGCAAGATTCAATTTCTGGCTTATAACGCTGTTAAAAATGCAGTTGAGCAGCACCGGGCGAGTGCTGGTGGTGCTGTCGTATTGGATACGCAGACCGGCGAGATTCTCGCTTTAGCAAACTACCCAAGCTTTAACCCAAACGATCGTAAGAAGTTGACGGGTGAGCAGTTACGTAATCGTGTTTTAACTGACACCTTTGAGCCTGGCTCAACAATGAAGCCCTTAACCGTAGCGATTGCTTTGGAGAAGGGTGCCATCACTCCTAATACAAATATGGTGATTGGTGCTAAATATTTGGTAGGTCCAAAACCGATTACGGATACCCACCCTTATAGCAACTTAACGATTTCTCAAATTATTCAAAAATCCAGCAATATTGGTACCGCCAAAATTGCGATGAATAATTTATCTGCCGAAGAGATGTGGAATTTTTATACATCTGTTGGTCTTGGTCAGGCGCCGAAGATTGGTTTTCCTGGTGCGGTAGCTGGCACAGTCCATCCTTATAAAAAGTGGATGCCAACAGATCAGGCAAGGATTGCGTTTGGTTATGGGATTTCAGGATCACTCTTTCAGATTGCTCGCGCGTACACCATTTTTGCTCGTGATGGCGAATTGGTTCCTCTCACGATTGAGCGCAGTCCGGAGTTTAAGCCTGGAACGCATATTATTTCTGCCAAGACAGCCATTGAGATGCGCAACATGATGGAGTCAGTAACAGAGTCTGGTGGAACAGCCATTAAAGCGCAAGCTGAAGGTTATCGAGTTGGTGGAAAAACAGGTACAGCACATAAATTAGTAGGCAAGAGCTACGCTAATAAATACCGCGCTTACTTTGCAGGTCTTGCGCCAATTAGTGCACCACGTATTGTGGTTGCCGTCATGATTGATGAGCCGACTGGTGGCAGTCATTATGGTGGTGATGTTGCTGCACCAGTCTTCTCTACTATTGTGAGTGAGACACTGCGTACCTTGAATGTATTACCAGATAGCAATCTGAAGCAGATGACGCTGCAGGATAAAAATCCTACAGAAATTCAAACTGCTGCAGTCAAAACAAATGCAGCGGTTTTAAAAAGATGACGGCAATGGTCTATATTGAACCCCATCTCTTAATCTCACATTTACGTGATCTCACTTCAGCGAATGCCAAAGTGACTGCGGATAGTCGTCAAATTCATTCTGGCGATATCTTCTTTGCATACTCTGTTGGTCATGGTAATGCGCTACGAGATGGTCGCGATTACATTACGGCTGCCTTAGCAAATGGTGCTGCGGCAGTAGTATTCGATCCTGCTGATGGTATTGAGAATGAATACTTAGACCACCCAGAATGTTTCCCCGTTGAGAATTTAGCAGTCTTGGCTGGAGAGCTCTGCGCAGAGTGGTATGACCACCCAAGCAAAAATCTCAATGTCATCGGCGTCACAGGTACCAATGGAAAAACCAGTATTACTCAGTGGCTGGCGCAGGCTATGGATGAACCTAATCATCGCACTGCAGTATTGGGCACATTAGGTACTGGGTTTCCGGGTGCACTAATTCAGACTGGTTACACCACGCCAGATGCACCGCAATTGCAAACCCAACTAAAAGAATTATTTGATACAGGCGCTAAAACTCTTGCTATAGAGATTTCTTCTCATGCATTAGATCAAGGCCGTGTTACTGGCTTAGATATACGAAGTGCGGTATTTACCAATTTGACGCAAGATCACTTGGATTACCACGGCACGATGGGAGAGTACGCCGCAGCAAAAGCAAAACTCTTTAAGTTTCCCCAGCTTGAAAATGCCATCATCAATTTTGATGATGCATTCGGGCGAGAGTTGGCGATGAAACTTCTTGCTAGCGATGGTCCTCAAGTATGGGGCTACGCCTTAAGTAGTCAAGCATTTGTTGGATTTGAAAAATTTGGCGAACGTCTAAAGCGTAGCTATACAGAAAACACTGTATTTACAAACGCTAGTTATGAATCTCAATTTAATTGCGATGCCCTAGGTTTAAGCGCTGTTCAGCTTGCAGTATTGGGTGAATTTAATCTTAGTAATTGCCTTGCTGTTTGGACAGTCCTTTTGGCACAGGGCTTAAGCCCAAGTGAGGCCTCTAAGCGTATGAGCAAGCTGAGTACTGTTCCAGGTCGCATGGAACTGATGCACTTGAATAAAACGCAAAGAACTGAGGGTCCATTGATTGTGGTGGATTATGCACACACACCAGATGCCCTCAGTAAAGCATTGAACGCATTACGCCCAATTGCAAATCAACGTAATGGAAAAGTCTGGTGCGTTTTTGGTTGCGGCGGTGACCGAGACTCAGGTAAACGTGCCCGAATGGGTCGTGTGGCGCAAGAGTTTGCTGATCACATTGTGATTACAAGCGATAACCCTAGATCTGAGAATCCAGCATCCATTATTGCCATGATTGAATCTGGTATGTCAGGTGATTTGGGCAATGTTCAAATGCTACCTGATAGAGCGGCCGCTATTATGGCTGCGGTACGACATGCCGATGTCAAAGACATCGTCTTGGTAGCAGGTAAAGGCCATGAGTCTACTCAAGAAATCAATGGCAAAAAATTTGATTTTTCTGATCAAGAACACATTCGTTTAGCAGCAGGGGGGCAGCGTATGAGTGCGCCTATGACTACGCTTGCTCAAGTTCATGCCATGTTGCCAGACAGCCAGCTGATTCATGCTGATCAGGAATCTGCTCGAGAGATCCTAATTTCTCGTATTGGTAGTGATAGTCGCCAGATTCAGTCTAGTGAATTATTCATTGCCTTGGCGGGAGAACGTTTTGAAGCGCATAATTTTTTGGATGATGTCGCCAAGGCAGGTGCAAGTGCAGCACTTATTAGTCAAAAAGAAAAGTGCCCTACAAACTTAGCTGCAGTATGTGTCCAGGATGTTAAGCAAGGTTTGGGTGAATTAGCAAAGGCATGGCGTGCACAGTTTTCTATCCCAGTAGCTTTAGTGACTGGATCAAATGGTAAGACTACTGTAAAAGAGATGATTGCCTCTATCTTCAAGGTAGCTGCCGGTGAAGAATGTACCTTAGTGACCAAGGGCAACTTCAATAACGATATTGGACTGCCTTTAACTTTACTGCGCATGCGACCGACTGATCGCCTAGCAGTGATTGAGTTAGGTATGAATCATCCTGGTGAAACGGCAGAGTTAGCGGTCATTGCTCAAGCCAATATTGCCCTAATTAATAACGCTCAACGTGAGCATCAAGAATTTATGGCGACTGTGGAAGCTGTTGCGAAAGAGCATGCAGCTGCCTTGAGCGCACTCCCTGCGAATGGTGTCGCAGTATTTCCGGCAGATTCTGAATTTTCTGATGTTTGGTATCAAGCTGCTGCAGGGCGCAAGGTAATTGATTTTGCTTTATCTACTAAGGCTGCGTCAGCTACGGCCTCTGTTACTGGCAAGGTATTGGCTAGCGGAAAAATTGAAATTGCAACTGAATTCGGCAAAATTGAAGTCCAGCTCAACACTTTAGGAAACCACAATGTTAGTAATGCCCTAGCCGCTAGTGCAGTTGCTTTAGGTGCCGGTTTAAGTTTGGAGCAAATTCAAGTGGGTCTGGAATCTTTTGTCCCAGTAAATGGACGCATGCAATCAAAACCTTTAAATGTAGGCCGCACTCTGATTGACGACAGTTATAACGCCAACCCCGATTCTGTAAGAGCTGCTATTGATGCACTGAAACAGTCTGGAAATACTTCGTGGTTGGTATTGGGCGATATGGGTGAGGTGGGCGATCAAGGCCCTGCCTTCCATGAGGAAGTCGGCGCCTACGCTGCTGAGCAGGGTGTCAGTAGGTTATTTGCACTCGGAGAGCAGTGCAAATTTGCGGTGCAAGGGTTTAATGAGTCAGAGAACTTTTTGCTTACCAGTAGCGCTACTCATTTCGCAACATTAGATCACCTACTTGAAGAGCTCAATGCAGCACTAGTAGATCAAGAGTCGAGCAAGCACATGCATTTAGATATTTTGGTAAAGGGATCTCGTTTTATGCGTATGGAGCGTGTAGTGCAGGCCTTATTAGAGGAGGCTAAAACATGCTCTTAATGTTGGCGCAATGGCTACAAGATGATTTTGGATTTTTCCGAGTCTTTAGCTACATCACTTTTAGAGCGGTGATGGCAACCGTGACTGCTTTGTTGATTGGCTTGGCAGCTGGCCCGTGGGTTATTCGGAAGTTGACTGCATTAAAGATGGGTCAAGCGGTTCGTACTGATGGCCCACAAACTCATTTGGTGAAATCAGGTACCCCTACTATGGGTGGCGTATTAATTCTGTTGGGTATTTTTATCTCCTGCACGCTGTGGGCTGATCTGAGCAATCGTTTTATCTGGATTGTGATGATTGTGACTTTTGGATTTGGCTTGATTGGTTGGGTAGACGATTACCGCAAAGTAGCACGTAAAGATCCCAAAGGAATGGCCTCAAGAGAAAAATTCTTTTGGCAAACTTTGATTGGCTTATTTGCTGCTATTTATTTGGCTTTCTCTGTATCCGAAGTGAATAATCTCAAAGTTTTGCAGCTGTTCTTTGATTGGCTCAAGAGTGGCTTTGCTTTGAACTTGCCAGCTAAATCAAACTTACTCATTCCTTTCATGAAAGAAGTGAGTTACCCACTAGGTGTCATGGGCTTCATCATTTTGAGTTATTTGGTGATTGTTGGAAGTAGTAACGCCGTTAATTTAACGGACGGACTAGATGGTCTAGTGATCATGCCGGTAATTTTAGTTGGCGCTGCTCTAGGCGCATTTGCTTATGTAATGGGTAATGCGATTTACGCAAAGTATTTATTGTTTCCTTATATTCCCGGCGCAGGTGAGCTCATGATTTTCTGTGGCGCTATGGGGGGTGCGGGATTGGCCTTTCTTTGGTACAACACGCATCCTGCACAAGTATTTATGGGTGACGTTGGCGCACTCGCATTGGGTGGTGCACTTGGAACTATCGCCGTGATTGTTCGTCAGGAAATCGTACTCTTTGTTATGGGCGGGATCTTCGTCGCAGAAACACTGTCAGTGATGCTGCAAGTTTTCTGGTTCAAATTTACTAAGAAGCGTTTCGGTGAAGGCCGTCGTATTTTTAGGATGGCCCCACTGCATCACCATTTCGAATTGGGTGGCTGGCGCGAAACGCAAGTTGTGGTTCGCTTCTGGATCATCACTATTTTATTAGTCCTCATTGGCCTCTCCAGCCTGAAATTAAGGTAAGCCAAAGAATATGAATAACTTAGACCAGGCCTTTGCTAACCCAGCTCTCATCGCAGATGAGGGTTATCAGGCACCCCAACATTTCTTGATCTTAGGATTGGGTGAATCTGGCTATGCGATGGCCAAGTGGTGTTTGCGGAATGCTGCAAAGGTCAGTCTGGCTGATACGCGTGATCGTGAAAAGCTGAATGAGCGACAAAAAGCCTGGTTGGCGGATCTTGAATTTGCGGGACTTCAAGAAGCTTATTTTGGCTCTTTAGATGAACTTAATTTAAAGACTGTTGAAGTTATTGGAATGAGTCCTGGTCTATCGCCATTTCAAGAGCCGGCAGCTTCTTTCTTAGCTAAAGCACAAGAATTGAGTATTGATATCTGGGGGGAATTGGAATTCTTTGCCAGAGCTATTGCTGCACTGGATCGTATGGCTCAGATTGAGCAGTCTCAATATAAGCCTGCTGTATTGGCTATCACTGGAACAAATGGAAAGACAACTACAACGGCATTGACAGGGCAGTTATGTGAACGGGCCGGCAAGAGAGTTGCTGTAGCTGGCAATATTAGCCCAGCAGCTTTAGATAAGTTGATGTCGTGTTTGGATGGGTCTGATCAAGTTGCCGACATGCCTGAGATATGGGTACTCGAGCTGTCTAGCTTCCAGCTGGTTTATACGAGAACCTTCAATGCAACAGCAGCGACCGTACTGAACATTACGCAAGATCACTTGGATTGGCATGGTGATATGCAGGCTTATGTTGATGCAAAAGCCAATATCTTTGGACAAGACAGTATTTGCATCTTGAATCGTGATGATGCGCTGGTCATGAATCTGCTTACTGACGAGCAGAAATCCAATAAATCCGTCATTACTTTCGGTGCCGGCCGTCCTGATGAGCAGGGTGCTTTTGGAATCGAACATGATCTGCGGGCTGGTGGAATTGATTGGTTGGTCTGTGCTGAAGTAGATGAAGATTTTGAGCCTCAACCAAAGCGTCGCCGTAAAGCAGTGGTGGTAGAGGATGAGCCATTAAGGCTCAAGCGTTTGATTCCGGCTGATGCTTTGCGGATTCGCGGTCGCCACAATGCTTTAAATGCCTTAGCTGCTCTAGCCTTGGCGCGATCAGCTGGCTTGCCTATGAATATGCTTTTACATGGTTTACGTGATTACCATGGCGAGCCTCATCGCGTTCAAAGTGTTTCGATTGTGTCGAATGTTGAATATGTGGACGATAGCAAGGGCACTAACGTAGGAGCAACAGTAGCCGCTTTGAATGGTCTCAGCGCTAATGAGTCTGGCAAGCGGATCTGGTTGATTGCTGGCGGTGAAGGTAAGGGCCAAGACTTTAGCCCCTTACGTGAGCCTGCATTACGTTTTGTAAAAGGTGTCTTCCTTATTGGTAAAGATGCCCCAATGATTGCTGAAGCTTTGGGTGACTCCGTATCTTATGTCGTGAGTGAGACTCTGCAAAATGCTGTAGCGCAAGCCGCAAAACAAGCTCAGTCAGGCGATATTGTTTTGTTATCACCAGCTTGCGCTAGCTTTGATCAGTTTAGTGATTACGTGGCGCGTGCTGAGGCGTTTGTCGCTGAAGTTCAAGAATTGGGAATGCAATTCGAAGGAGCTGATGCATGAGTTTGAAGGAAAAACTTTTTCCTGAGAATCATTTAGGTCTTGGTCGCTTCTGGAACTTCTCTAGAGGCGGGATAGATAATTTCCGCAGTGGCTTGAGAGATGCGGTATCTGGCGTTGAGCAAACGCGCTCACGCATGATGGACTATGACCAGCTGTTGGTTTGGGCGGTGTTATCTCTAGCCCTCATCGGTTTAGTGATGGTGTATTCAGCCTCCATTACGTTGGCAGATGGACCTAAGTACGCAAATTACAGCAGTAACTTCTTCTTAATCCGTCATTGCATTTCATTAGCTATTGCGATTAGTGTTGCTATTTGGGTGTTTAAGATTCCAACTCACGTATGGGATCGCTATTCGCCAATCATTTTTGGATTCACTGTCTTACTATTAATCGCTGTGCTCATCCCTGGCATTGGAAAAGGCGTGAATGGTGCCAAGCGTTGGATTCCATTAGGCCTCATGAACTTCCAGCCATCTGAATTAATGAAGTTTGCGGCTGTGATATTTGCTGCAAGCTATACAGTTCAACGCCAAGAATATCTCCACTCATTTGTTAAAGGCATGCTGCCGATGGGTATTGCTGTTGCCTTAGTTGGTGGTTTACTAATGGCTGAGCCAGATATGGGCGCGCTCGTAGTGATATCGCTCATTGCATTTGGAATTTTATTTTTAGGCGGCATCAACGCTAAATTATTTGGTGGATTATTGGCGGTCGGAATTTTAAGTGCCGTGACAATTATTGCCTTCTCACCTTTTCGTCAAAAGCGCATCATGGCTTTTATTGATCCTTGGCAAGTTGATAATGCCGCAAATAAAGGCTACCAGTTAACCCACTCTTTGATGGCATTTGGTCGTGGTGAATGGTTTGGCCTTGGCCTAGGCGGTAGCGTTGAAAAATTACATTACCTACCTGAAGCGCATACCGATTTCATCATGGCGGTGATTGGTGAAGAGCTCGGATTTGTCGGTGTAGTGGTAATGATCTTCTTGTTCTACTGGATCGTACGTCGCGCATTCCTGATTGGTCGTACTGCATTGCAGTTGGATCGCAGTTTTGCGGGTCTCGCTGCCAAAGGTGTTGCGATATGGATTGGTTGGCAAGCATTTATTAATATGGGTGTGAACTTAGGTTTGCTTCCTACAAAAGGCTTAACACTCCCACTAGTGAGTTATGGTGGCTCAGGAATCTTGATGAATGCCATTGCCATAGCAATGCTACTTCGGATTGATTACGAAAACCGAATCTTAATGCGGGGTGGCAAGCTATGACTAAGCCATCCATCTTAATTATGGCCGGCGGTACTGGGGGGCATATTTTCCCAGGGCTAGCTGTTGCCCAATACCTGCGAATTTGTGGCTGGAATGTATCTTGGCTTGGTAATCAAGCCGGTATGGAATATCGCCTAGTAAAAGCCTGCGATTTCCCATTTGAGGCGGTGAACTTTGGTGGCTTGCGTGGCAAAGGTATCAAAGCGACATTGATGTTGCCATTTAATCTTGCTAGAGCCTGTATGCAGAGTTGGAAGATCATGCACCGCATCAAACCAAATGTAGTTTTAGGTATGGGTGGATACATTACATTTCCTGGCGGCTTGATGACGAAATTCTTGAAAAAGCCATTGGTTTTGCATGAGGCTAATTCCGTAGCAGGAAGTGCTAATCGGGCTTTAGCCAAAATTGCTATGCGTACCTTGACTGGATTCCCAGATACGATTGCGCACGCTGAGTGGGTAGGTAATCCAATTCGTGAAGAATTTGAAACTGTAGGTGCGCCAGCAAAACGCTATGAAGAGCGTAGCGGTCCTCTATCTATTTTGGTTGTGGGTGGAAGTTTAGGCGCCGCCGCCTTAAATGAAGTTATCCCAGCAGCCTTGGCATTAATGGATAAGGATGCACGTCCACATGTCATTCACCAGGCAGGCGATAAACATCTTGTAGATCTACAACAGCGTTATGCCAACTTAGGCCTTGCTGCTGATATTCGTCCTTTTATTGATGACATGCCAAGCGCATATGCTCAAGCAGATCTGGTGATCTGCCGCTCTGGTGCAATGACCGTTTCAGAGATCGCAGCTTGTGGTGTTGCATCCTGCTTGATTCCATTTCCATATGCGATTGATGATCACCAGACTGCAAATGCGCGATTCTTATCTGATGCCGATGCGGCCATTTTGTTGCCACAACAAGATCTCAACCCACAGGATCTGGCATCTATGATTCAAAACTTTAGTCGCCAAGATTTACAAGTGATAGCTAAGCGTGCTCATGCTTTAGCTAAGCCTCATGCAACTCAGCGTGTGGCTGAAGTATGTGCAGACTGTGCAGGAGTGGGTATATGAAACATATCGTGCAGCAAATCCATTTTGTTGGCATCGGCGGCGCAGGCATGAGCGGCATTGCCGAAGTCTTACTGAATCTGGGATATCAAGTATCTGGATCTGACTTAGCTGAAGGCGCTGTAACAAAGCGCCTAAAAGATTTGGGTGCAGTGATTCATATTGGCCATGACCCTAAAAATATTGGTACCGCAGAGGCGGTAGTAATTTCGACTGCAGTTGCGGGTAACAATCCAGAAGTGCTAGCTGCTCGTGCAGCTAAAGTTCCTGTAATTCAGCGGGCTGTCATGCTCGGGGAGCTGATGCGCTTGAAGCAGGGTATTGCAATTGCAGGCACTCATGGCAAAACAACGACGACTAGTTTAGTTGCCTCAGTCTTGGCTGAAGGTGGTTTAGATCCAACCTTCGTTATTGGTGGTAAGTTAAATTCTGCTGGTGCTAATGCACGCTTAGGTCAGGGTGACTTTATTGTGGTTGAGGCAGATGAGTCTGATGCCTCGTTCTTGCAATTATTTCCTGCGATGGAGGTGGTTACCAATATCGATGCTGATCATATGGATACGTATCAGCATGACATGGCGAGATTAAAGCAGGCTTTTGTTCAGTTTATTCAGCGTATGCCTTTTTACGGTGTTGCTGTTCTGTGCATTGATGATACCAACGTTCGAGACATTATTCCGTTTGTGTCACAGCCAGTATTACGCTATGGCTTATCTGATGATGCAGATATTCGTGCAAGTAATGTACGTGCCGAAGGTACTCGCATGCACTTTACGGTTGATCGTAAAACTGTGCGCCGTCATGGGAATAAGCCAGGTCGCCTTGAGGTGCAATTAAATTTGCCCGGCCTGCACAATGTTCAAAATGCATTAGCAGCAATTGGTATTGCAACAGAATTGGGTGTTAGTGATGAGGCTATTGTGAAATCCTTATCTGAATTTAGTGGCGTTGGTCGCCGCTTCCAAAGGTATGGAGAAATTCCTTTGGCCTCTGGCGGAAGCTTCACATTGATTGATGATTACGGGCACCATCCCGTTGAGATGGCAGCTACTTTATCTGCAGCCCGTGGCGCTTATCCAGACCGTCGCTTGGTATTAGCATTCCAACCTCATCGCTTTACGAGAACGCGCGATTGCTTTGGTGAGTTTGTACAAGTGCTAAAAAACTTTGATGCACTCGTATTAACCGAAGTTTATCCAGCTGGTGAGGCAAAGATTCCAGGTGCGGATGGTCAAAGTCTTATGAAAGCTGCTCTTGCTGCTGATAAAACTACTATCCCCTCCTTAAATGCTGCAGCTGTGGCATTTGCGTCAAGCGTTGCTGAGATACCTGAAAAACTTAGCGCTGTATTGCGTGATGGTGATGTCTTAATCACGATGGGTGCAGGCTCGATCTCTGGTTTGCCTAATGTATTGACGGGGACGAAACATGTCTAATCAAAACATGCAAATGCATTCATGGGGCGAGCGTGTAAAGAATGATCTCGCTCACCTAGATGTCAAATCATTGGGTCGAGTAGGCGTCTTGCTTGGCGGCCGTTCTGGTGAGAGGGAGATTTCCTTGATGTCAGGCAACGGTGTGCTGGAAGCCCTGCTCTCTAAAGGGGTTGATGCACATCCATTTGATCCAGGACTACGTTGCCCAACTGAGCTAGCTCAAGAAAAATTTGACCGCGTGTTTATTTCTTTGCATGGACGTTATGGCGAGGATGGCACTATCCAGGGATTGCTCGATCTATTAGGCTTGCCTTATACCGGTAGCGGTGTACTGGCATCCGCATTAGCGATTGACAAAATTGCGACCAAGCTTGTTTGGCTTAGTAGTGGTCTTTCAACCCCTGAATTTGAAGAGCTGAAAGCCGACAGCGACTGGAATGCTGTCGGGAAGCATTTAGGCTTACCATTAATTGTGAAGCCGGCACATGAAGGTTCTTCACTTGGCTTAACTAAAGTGAAATCCGTTGAAGAATTACCTGCTGCCTATGAGTTGGCGGCGGGAATGGATAAAAAGGTAATTGCTGAGACTTGTATTGTTGGCGATGAGTTGACTTGCCCGTTAGTTGGATTTGGAGCAGACGCTGAAGCCTTGCCCGTGATTAAAATTATTCCACCAGAAGCTAACTATGATTTTCATAATAAGTATTTCTCTGATGAGACCAAATACCTATGCCCAACTGGGCTTGCGCCAGAAGTAAATAAAGCAGTTCAAGAATTGGCCTTAGCCTCTTATCGTGCGCTTGGATGCAAAACTTGGGGTCGAGCTGATGTGATGCTCGATCAAAAAACTGGCAAACCTTATCTCTTGGAGATGAACACCTCTCCAGGCATGACCTCGCATTCTTTGGTTCCGATGGCGGCAAAAGCAGCTGGTATTGAGTATGCCGAACTAGTTCTCTGGGTCATTAGCCAAACCTTAAAAAGCAAAGGGGCTACTCAAGCATGAGTTGGATGAGCGCCTTTATAAACGGTTTCGGTGAAGTGTTTACTTCATTGGCATCTCCTCTTTGGAATCATGCAGAGCGGATGCAAAAGCTGAGCCGTTTCTTGATGCGCTGTTTTGCAGTCATGGTTTTCCTTGGAATTTTGGTGTGGTTGAGCCAGCAGCCGGTATTTGCATTACGCCAAGTGGTAATAGAGCCGGTGGTTGGTCAAACGCTCAAACATATTAATAAGCCTGTAGTTAAACAGCAGGTCTTAGAGACTGTCCAAGGTAACTTCTTTAGCGTGAGATTAGAAGATGTGAAGCGTGGCTTTGAGTCGATGCCTTGGGTGCGACATGCCAACGTTCGCAGAGTTTGGCCTAACGGATTGATTGTGAGCATTGAAGAGCAAAAACCTTTTGGTACTTGGGGTGGTGCTGATAGTCATACCTTAATGAATACCCATGGAGAGCTCTTTGCTGGGCGCGTCTCTGATGTGGGAGATGGCATTTCTTTGGTTGATTTCTCGGGGCCAGACGATGCCAGCAAAGAAGTGATGCGTTTATACGAGAGGGCGAACGCTTGGTTTAAGCCTTGGAGCGCAGAAGTGAAAAGCTTAACCCTTTCTGATCGCTATGCCTGGCATGTGAAGTTATCGAATGGCATGAAGGTGGAGTTCGGTCGGGATGAAGAGAATTCTGACAAAACATTAACTGAAGATCGTGTGGCACGCCTCTTTAAGTATTGGCCGCAGGTTCAAGAGAAGTGGGCTAACCGAGTAGATGCAATCGATCTGCGCTATGCAAATGGTTTTGCAGTGCATCTTGCTTCGGCAAGTTTGAAAAAAAATGAAGCTGATGGCAAAAAAAGCGAACAGAAGCAATAAGGAATGAGAATGAGTAAAGACAACCGAGATTTATTGGTCGGATTAGATATTGGAACCTCCAAGGTGGTTGCTTTGGTTGCTGAGTTAGCGCCAGATGGCCAATTTAATGTGGTTGGCGTTGGCCAAACTGCATCCAAGGGCTTGAAGAAGGGTGTGGTTGTCAATATTGAGGCTACTGTTCAGTCTATTCAGAAAGCGCTTGAGGAAGCTGAAGTCATGGCCGACCGCCAGATTGTGCAGGTCTTTACGGGTATTGCTGGAAATCACATTGTGAGCTTCAACTCTAGCGGTATGGTGGCAATACGCGATAAAGAGGTTAGCGCTGGCGATGTAGAACGCGTTTTAGAAACTGCCAAAGCAATCAATATTCCAACCGATCAACAAATCCTTCATATTCTTGTTCAAGAATTCATTATTGATGGCCAAGAAGATGTACGTGAGCCTATTGGCATGAGTGGTTTACGCTTGGAAGTAAAAGTACATATCGTTACTGGTGCTGTTAGTGCCGCACAAAATATTGTGAAGTGTGTGCGTCGTTGTGGTTTAGAGGTAAACGATTTAATTTTGCAGCCTTTGGCTTCGAGCTTAGCTGTATTAACTGAAGATGAAAAAGAATTGGGTGTTGTTTTAGTAGACATTGGTGGTGGTACAACCGATATTGCAATTTACTGCCAAGGCTCTATTCGACATACTGCAGTGATTCCAATTGCAGGTGATCAAATTACCAATGACATTGCAATGGCATTGCGTACACCAACTATTGATGCTGAAGATCTTAAGATTCAATATGGTATTGCTCGCCAAGATATGGCAGATCCAGCCACCATGATTGATGTCCCAGGCGTTGGTGATCGTGAGCCACGCCCGATGTCAAAGCAAGCCTTGGCTGCAGTAATCGAGCCACGGGTTGAAGAGCTATTTACATTGGTTCGAGGCGTAGTCCGTGATTCTGGTTACGAAGATATGGTGTCTTCCGGAATCGTGTTGACTGGTGGCACCTCTTTAATGCCGGGAATGGTTGAGCTTGCTGAGCAAGTATTTTTGCGTCCAGCACGTATTGGTACGCCGGAGTACCGCGGGTACCTGCACGAGGTTTTGCGTAGCCCCCGTTTTGCTACCAGCATCGGTTTATTAATGGAAGGCCAGGCGCAGCTATTGCGTGGCCGTCGAGCATCACAATCAGGCGCGTTACAAAGTGTGATTGCGCGCATGAAGGAATGGTTCGCAGGAAATTTTTAAGTTTTTCGTCGTCGTCAATGTAGTACTTATTACCTTGGAGGGTATATGGAATTTGAAATGTTAGATCAAGAAACAGCGGGTAAAACCATTATTAAAGTGGTTGGAGTTGGTGGTGCAGGTGGTAATGCAGTTCAGCACATGATTCGTCGCGGTGTTAACGGCGTAGAGTTTATTTGCATGAACACCGATGCTGGCGCTTTACAGCGTTCTGAGGCATCTGTGAATTTGCAACTAGGCTCTAGCGGACTCGGTGCTGGCGCAAAACCTGAAATCGGAGCAGCTTCTGCTGAAGAAGCGCGTGCACGTATTGCAGATACATTACAAGGTGCACACATGGTGTTTATTACTGCCGGTATGGGTGGTGGCACGGGCACAGGTGCAGCGCCAATCGTTGCTCAGGTTGCTAAAGAGATGGGTATTTTGACTGTTGGTGTGATCAGTAAGCCGTTTGATTTTGAGGGCGTTAAGCGTCTCAAGGTTGCAGAGAATGGCGCTATCGAACTCGAGGCATATGTTGATTCACTGATTGTAGTTCTCAATGAAAAGCTCTTTGAAGTGATGGGTGAAGATGCAGAGTTTGATAAGGCATTTGCATGTGCTGATGATGTATTGCATAACGCTGTTTCAGGTATTGCAGAAATCATTAACGTACAAGGTTTGATCAACGTCGACTTTGAGGATGTGAAAACAGTGATGGGCGAACAAGGCAAAGCAATGATGGGAACTGCAACAGTTTCTGGCATGGACCGTGCACGCTTAGCTGCTGAGGCTGCAGTTGCTTCGCCACTACTCGAGGGCGTCGATTTATCTGGCGCACGTGGTGTATTGGTCAATATCACCGCTAGCCGTTCATTGAAGTTGTCTGAAACTCGTGAAGTGATGGCAGCGATTCGTGGCTATGCTGCAGATGATGCTACTGTGATCTTTGGTACTGTCTATGATGAGAGCTTAGGTGATGCATTGCGCGTTACTGTTGTTGCTACGGGTTTGAATAATCCACAAGCTCGTCAACATCATCAACCGGAAGTAGTTTGGAGACAAGCTACTGGTACGCATGATGCGATGCCAACGATGGCTGACTTAAACAGCTTTGCTCCAGCAAGTGCTTCAGCGGCAATGAGCAAAGTAAATCTTGACTCAGCTTTGAGCACGAGCGCAGGTTTGGCAATGACAGGTATAGGAAGCGCTCCTGCGATTGCTACTCAACCAGCAACTAGCGGTGTTGATTACAGTCAATATGATTTGCCACGTGTATTCCGTAGTTCACGGGAAGCTACACCAGCCCCTACATTGGGTGCTGATAGCTCGCCACAGGCTAAAAATATGCTGGATAAAGGGGCTGATTACTACGAAATCCCAGCTTTTTTAAGAAAGCAAGCAGACTAAACCACTGCTTAATACAATAGGTCTTGCAGAATGCCAGCGCGGCGCCCCTCCGGACGACGAATCCCGCGCTAGCGTTGGCATACTCATGACAACTATTTAATTGGAGACTTTATGATCGCAGTCGGACAAAAATTACCAAACGCTACTCTTTATGAGTTTTTAGATGAAGCCAGCGAGGGTTGCGCTATTGGACCAAACGCCTTTGAAGTTGAAAAACTCACTGCTGGTAAAAAGATAGTGATCTTTGCATTACCTGGTGCATTCACGCCAACTTGTTCAGCAAAGCACGTTCCTAGCTATGTTGAGCACTTTGATGCAATTAAAGCAAAAGGCGTTGATGAAATTTGGTGCATCTCAGTAAATGACCCATTTGTGATGGGTGCCTGGGGCCGAGATCAAAAGGTTGGCAAAAAGATTCGCATGTTAGGTGATGGCAGTGCTGAATTTACTAAGAAACTTGGCCTAGAGCTAGATTTGATTGCTCGTGGTTTGGGTATTCGTTCAGATCGCTACGCCATGATTGTTGAAGATGGTGTCGTAACAACCTTGGATCGCGAAGCACCTGGCAAGTTTGAAGTAAGCGATGCCGCTTCAATCTTGAAAAAGCTTTAATAAATCATTCCTGAATTTAGATAAACCATAATGAAGCAACGCACAATCGCTACTCCGATTAAAACCGTGGGTATTGGTTTGCACTCTGGGCGTAAGGTGACTTTGTCTATTAAGCCTGCGCCGGTAAATTCAGGGATTGCATTTGTACGTGTAGATACCCCAGAGCAGTCGCTTGTACCAGCCACTGCTCTGGCGGTTTGCGATACCCGTCTAGCCTCAGTGATACAAAAAGATGGCGTGCGCGTTTCCACCGTGGAACATTTACTTTCAGCTTGTGCAGGCCTAGGACTTGATAATTTGTTGATTGAACTTGATGGTGAAGAAGTGCCCATCATGGATGGTAGTGCAGCCTCATTTTTATTCCTAATGGAATCAGCCGGTATAGCTGAACAAGAAGCCTCCAGACAGTTTGTAGTGATTAAAAAATCTGTAGAAGTGAAGGAGGGGGACAAGCTTGCGCGCCTAGAGCCTTTCTTTGGTTTTAAGTTGGATTTCACAATCGACTTTAAACATCCGGCAGTAGATAAAACTGGTCAGCGCTTTGTGGTGGATTTTGCTGAGCATGCTTATCGCAGCGAGATTGGTCGTGCTCGCACTTTTGGTTTTGCTCACGAGGTTGAGGCCTTGCGAGAGATGGGTTTAGCGCGAGGCGGAAGCTTGGATAACGCGATTGTGCTCGATGAGCATCGCATTCTGAATAACGAAGAGTTACGTTATGAAGATGAGTTCGTACGTCATAAAATCTTGGATGCTATTGGTGACCTGTATCTAGTTGGGCATCCGATCGTGGGTTCCTATGTTGCTGAAAAATCAGGACATGCCTTGAATAACGCACTCTTGCGCAAGCTTTTGGAAGATCCTAGCTCTTATGAAATTAGCAGTTTTCCAGAAAATAAGGCTCCCGCAGCCTATTCCAAAGAGAGTCAACCCCTCTTTTTCTAGGTTTATTTAGGCTTGCTCTGAAGTAGGCGTTCAACTGCCTTACGTAGCTCCGAATCCGGCGCTAATTTATCCAATAATGATTCCCAAGAAGCCCTAGCAACTGCATTAAAGCCTTTAGGTTTTTGGTTGGCTTGGGGCCCCTCGCGGTGCATGATTTCCCAGGTGGGTGGCGATGGCTTAAGGCGCACCTTAATGCTAGCGCAGAGAACACCTTTTTTTGCTAACTCTTTGATTAAACTAGGTAAAACTTGCTGAAGCCGAGTCGCAATACTCGCCCCATTAACTAGTAGAAAGAGCTCATTTTGAGCTCCAGAACGCCATCCGGCCTCAATTTTGGGTGCTAAATTTTCTAAATCCAACTCAAAGAGAGCGGCTTTCAAGGCAATTTTGAGCTTGGCTAAATCTTCAGTTTTGGCCAAAATTCCGCTTAGACCCTCGGACTCACGCAAATACTCCAACCACTCATGGGCGGCTTTTGTACGGATAGGTTTGGGAGCAAAGTTCATATAAAAAGAGGGTGCGGGTGATAAACTCGAGGTCTTAATTTACTTCAATATCCCATGGTAATCGGTCTTCTTAAAACCCTGGTCGGCAGTCGTAACGACCGCCTCTTAAAACAGTATCGCAAAGTAGTTGCCAAAGTTAGCGCTTTCGAGCCTAGCATGCAAGCTTTGGATGCCGCCGCACTGCAAGCAAAAACTGCTGAGTTCAAGTCACGTTTAGCTGCGGGTGAGTCATTGGATGATATTGCTCCAGAAGCTTTCGCTGTAGTTCGTGAAGCAAGTACACGCGTGATGAAGATGCGCCATTTTGATGCACAGATGATGGGTGGTCTCGCATTACATCAAGGCAAAATTGCTGAAATGGGCACTGGTGAAGGTAAGACTTTAACCGCTACGCTTCCAGTATATTTGAATGCTCTTACAGGTAAGGGTGTCCATGTCATTACAGTAAATGATTACTTGGCTCAGCGCGATGCTGAGTGGATGTCAACGCTTTATAACTTCTTAGGCATGAAAGTGGGTGTGAATCTATCGCAAATGGATCACACCACTAAGCAAGAGGCTTATGCAGCTGACATTACCTACGGAACCAATAATGAGTTTGGTTTTGATTACCTTCGTGACAATATGGTCCAAGACTTGGGTCAGCGTGTTCAGCGTGGCCTAGCCTATGCAATTGTTGACGAGGTAGATTCTATTTTGATTGATGAGGCACGCACCCCATTGATCATTTCGGGTCAGGCAGAAGATCACACTGATTTGTATATCAAGATTAATGCATTGCCTGCTTACTTAGAGCGCCAAATCGGTGAAGAGAAAGCAGATGGTACAGGTGTTGAAAAGCCAGGCGATTATTGGGTTGATGAAAAGTCCCATCAAGTCTATTTAACAGAGCGCGGCCATGACAAGGCAGAGACAGTCTTAGTTGAGATTGGCGCCTTGAATGATGGCGGCTCTTTGTACTCACCGCAAAATATTACTTTGATGCACCACGTGTACGCAGCATTGCGTGCGCATACACTGTACAACCGCGATCAGCAATATGTCGTTCAAAATAATGAAGTTATCATTGTTGATGAGTTCACTGGACGCTTAATGCAGGGTCGTCGTTGGTCTGATGGTTTGCATCAAGCTGTAGAGGCAAAAGAAGGTGTGCAGATTCAGAATGAGAATCAGACGCTAGCCACAATCACTTTTCAGAACTACTTCCGTATGTACGGCAAGTTGGCCGGTATGACTGGTACTGCCGATACTGAAGCTTATGAGTTCAAGGAAATCTATAGTCTTGAGACGGTAGTCATTCCCCCAAATCGGATTAGCCAAAGAAAAGATCGTCAAGATCAGATCTATAAGACATCGCGCGAGCGCTACGACGCAGTGATTAAGGATATTGAGGATTGTTACAAGCGTGGTCAACCTGTCTTGGTAGGTACAACTTCGATTGAGAATTCAGAATTAATCGCAGGCCTACTGGATCAACGTCAGTTACCGCATCAAGTATTGAATGCGAAACAGCATGCTCGCGAAGCTGAGATCATTGCTCAAGCTGGTAGACCTAAGATGATCACTATTGCTACCAATATGGCAGGCCGTGGAACAGATATCGTTTTAGGTGGAAATGTTGGCAAACAATCTTCTTTGATTGAAGCGGATGCCGGTCTACCTGATGTAGAAAAAGCAGCCAAGATTAAGACTTTGCAGGATGAATGGCAAAGCTTGCATGATCAAGTATTAGTTGCTGGTGGTTTGCACATTATTGGTACTGAGCGCCACGAGAGCCGTCGTATCGATAATCAGCTTCGTGGTCGCGCTGGTCGTCAGGGTGATCCAGGATCCTCCCGATTCTATCTTTCCCTAGATGATTCGCTTTTACGTATTTTTGCTGGAGATCGGCTGCGTGCAGTCATGGATCGCCTCAAGATGCCGGATGGCGAGCCGATTGAAGCAGGCATGGTAACTCGCTCCATTGAATCTGCTCAGCGCAAGGTTGAAGGTCGCAACTTTGATATTCGTAAGCAATTGTTGGAATACGACGATGTTGCTAATGATCAGCGTAAAGAAACTTATCGCCTCAGAAATGAGGTTCTCGAAAGTGCCGATGTTGGTGAGTTGATTGCCAACTTGCGCGAAGATGTATTGCGTGGCATTTGCGCTCCATATATTCCCATGGAGTCTATGGAAGAGCAGTGGGACTTACTTGGTCTAGAGAAGGCGTTAGCCAGCGACTGGGGTTTAACGGTTGACCTGAAAAATTGGGTTGAAAATGCTATATCCATGGACGATGAGCAAATTGTTGATCGCGTTCTAGAGGCAGCAACAGAAACTTATGATGCAAAAGTAGAGCTCTCTGGACGCACATCTTTCGCTGGGTTTGAGCGCTCAGTTTTACTTTACAGCTTAGATACCCATTGGCGTGAACATTTGGCTGCCTTGGACCATTTGCGCCAAGGCATCCATTTACGTGGTTATGCTCAAAAGGATCCAAAGCAGGAGTACCGTCGTGAAGCATTTGAGCTCTATGGTGAGTTACTCAATGTCATCAAGAATGATGTTGTGAAGAGCATTATGACAGTGCAGATTCGTAGTGCCAGTGAGTTGGATGAGGCCGCAGAGTCAATCAATGAGGATTTAGCCAAACTCTCAGATGTACAGTATCAACATGCCGATGCAGATCTTGAGGTTGCTGGGTCGACTGGCGATCGTGGTGCAGCCATCGCAATAGCTCCTGCGCCATTACGTGCTGGTCCTAAGGTGGGTCGCAATGATCCTTGCACCTGTGGAAGTGGTAAGAAGTACAAGAACTGCTGCGGCGCATTAAGTTAGATTGATTGGGATTAAATAGAGCTGCCAGATCGGGCAGCTCGGCAATGCCTCATCTACAATTGTCAGATCATGACAGTTAACTTACCGCTCCCCCAAAAAGACCAACTAAAGCCGATTAAAGGTTTTCAGATGGGTATCGCTGAAGCAGGAATCAAAAAAGCCAATCGCAAGGATTTATTGGTAATGACCTTGGACCCTGGCTCACAAGTAGCCGGTGTTTTCACCTTAAACCGCTTCTGCGCTGCGCCAGTTCAGGTTTGCCGAGAGCATTTGGCTTTGGATGGCGCAAAGGGCGAGATTCGGGCGCTGGTAGTGAACACGGGTAATGCCAATGCAGGTACCGGTGAACGGGGCATGCAAGATGCCTTAGCAACTTGTGCCGAGTTAGCAAAAGAGCTCAAGCTCAACTCAGAACAAATTCTGCCGTTTTCAACCGGCGTGATTCTAGAACCACTGCCAATTGATAAATTGATTTCTGCTTTACCGAAAGCAGTCGCCAATCTAGGCGAAGACCATTGGTTTGATGCGGCAGAAGCCATCATGACAACGGATACGCAGCCTAAAGCGACGTCGATGACTGTAGAGACTCCAGCTGGCCCCGTGACCATTACTGGTATCTGCAAGGGTGCAGGAATGATTCACCCGAATATGGCGACCATGTTGGGATTTATCGCAACTGATGTTGGTTTTGCGCCGAACCTACTTACTGCCTTGACTCAAGAGATTGCAGATCAGTCATTTAACGCAATTACGATTGATGGCGATACCTCGACCAATGACTCATTCATCATTATGGCAACTGGTCAATCAGCCGTGCAGATTAAATCAAGGGATGATGTTACGTATGACTTAGTTCGGACTGCATTAATTGATCTTGCACGCAAGCTTGCTCAAATGATAGTGAGAGATGGTGAGGGCGCAACAAAATTTATTACGATTGATGTGCGAGGTGGCAAGACTAAAGAAGAGTGCCGCTTGGTAGCAGAGGCAATTGCCCACTCCCCTTTAGTAAAGACGGCCTTCTTTGCTAGCGATCCAAACCTAGGCCGTATCCTTGCTGCGATTGGATATGCTGGCATTACGGATCTTGATGTGAACCAAGTACAAATGTGGCTCGGAGATGTATGGGTTGCCAAGAATGGTGGCCGCAACCCTGATTACCAAGAGGCTGATGGTCAAAGGGTGATGCAGGCGCCAGAAATTACTGTCAAGATTGACTTGGGTCGTGGATTAGCGCAAGAAATAATGTGGACCTGTGACTTATCTCATGACTACGTTTCCATTAATGCTGATTACCGCTCATAGGAATTCGTGAAATGAATGAAAAATTAGAGCAACTCTTAAGTCATCTTGAGACGTTTCTGCCTAAAGCATTGACCGAAGAGCAGTGGAAATCTTCGACTGCTTTTAGATGGCGTCGTCGCGATAGCATATTTGGAAGCATTGGATTTTTGCAACCAGTGAAGCATGTGGCTGATATCTCCTTTGAAGATCTAAAAAATATCGATCGTCAACGTGATGCGATTCGTGATAATACGAAAAATTTTATTCAGAAGAAACCTGCTAATAATATTTTGTTAACGGGCGCACGTGGTACAGGAAAGTCATCGCTTATTAAAGCTTGCTTGCATGAGTTTGCTAGCCAGGGCTTGCGCTTGGTTGAGGTTGAAAAAGAGCATCTAGCTGACTTGGCTGATATCACCGATTTATTGGCTGATCGACCAGAGCGATTCATTATTTTTTGTGATGACCTCTCATTTGAAAATGGTGAGTCTGGTTATAAGGCGATGAAGTCTGCTTTAGATGGCTCTGTGTCAGCTCAGGTAGACAATATTTTGATTTATGCCACTTCTAACCGACGCCATCTCTTGCCTGAGTATATGAAAGACAATGAGAGTTATGTTCATGGCGATGACGGAGAAATTCATCCAGGCGAAGTGGTGGAGGAAAAAATTTCGCTATCAGAGCGTTTTGGCTTGTGGCTCTCTTTCTATCCACCAAAACAAGATGAGTATCTAGAAATTGTGGCCCATTGGTTACGCCATTTTGGTTTGAGTGATCCGCAGATTGAGGGTGCTAGAGCCGAAGCATTGGTTTGGGCTTTAGAGCGTGGCTCACGTTCTGGTCGCGTAGCTTGGCAGTTTGCTAAGCACTGGGCCGGCTCGCATACTGCTTAATTATTTTCATGAGTGACTCTCATCGCCCTGTGACAGAAGTTGCTGCCGGAATTCTGTTGGATGCGGAAGGTCGTTTTCTTATGGGTCAGCGTCCAGAGGGCAAACCTTATGCTGGCTACTGGGAAGTACCGGGCGGAAAAATTGAAGCCGGTGAATCTGTATTCGCAGCACTAAAACGTGAATTGCAAGAAGAGCTTGGAATAGACATTGAATCTAGCGAAGAGTTAGTTACCTTAGAGCATGACTATCCACATGCTTATGTACGGTTACATGTCAGCATCATTCGAAAATGGTCTGGAGTACCTACAGGTTGTGAGGGCCAGGCGCTCTCTTGGCAGTTGCTTGGAGATGGACTTCCGACTGTAGAGCCCTTATTGCCCGCAGCATGGCCCATGCTGGAAAAGCTCAAACAGCTAAAGATTTAGAGCTGGCAGAGGGTGAGTCTAAAAGGCACATCCTCATTAATGGTCTGCGACTTTTTATCTTGATCGATCTTCAGAAAGCGAATCGATAGTAGATATTTATTGGCGCTGATTTCTGAGAAGAGGGTGTCATCTTCAACAGCAATGCGCATTAATTGATATACCTTGCCTGATGGAGCCTGTTGATAAGCACCATGATGTGCTACAACATCTTTAGCCTCGCCAGACTGGCGCAGTAGTCTTAAGAAAATTTGGCAAGCTTCATGCCATGGCAAAAGTGGCGCAACATACTTGTCTAATAACTCCCTACGTTGAGTAGAGGAAGTATTTTTCCAGGCATGATAGCTAGGTAAATCAATTGGACTTGTCCCACCAGGAATATTTAATCGAGTCCGAATAGCATTCAGCCACTCACTCTCAGTAATTGCAGCGTTAGGCTTACCCACAGACTGATTAATATTTTGCGCAGCTTTGTCAATTTCAGAAAGAGTTTGTGTAAGCGCTTCTTGGTCCACTTTTTGGGAAGACTTTAAACCATTTAAAGTGTATTTTTGACGTTCAAATTCTTTGAGGAGCAGGGATTTGATATCGCCTCGAGAACCAATATCACCTAAGTCAAACAACATGGCAATAGCATTGTGGTGTAGCTCGGGATCATCGGATCGGAGGAAGTGATTAAAGCGGGCGAACAAATACTCTAGCCGAAGCATGCTTCGAACTAATTCATTGAAGGGGTACTCGTAAACAATCACAAGCCTATATTCTATGACGAACTTAAAGGTTCTTCTAAAATTTTGAGCAATTGTTGGTGTAGTTTTAAAACTGCTGGTTTGAGCTCATCTAAGCCACCCTGATTTTCAATAACAGTATTGGCCAGTGTTAGACGATCATTTCTGGTAGTTTGTGCTTTGAGAATATTTTCCACATCGGAGCGTGTCATATTGTTGCGGTGCATCACTCGTTGAATTTGGGTTTCTTCTGGGCAATCCACCACCACAAGATGGTCAATGAACTTGATCCAAAATCCAGATTCAATTAGCAGGGGAACCACAAAAACCAGGTAGGGCACTCCAGACTTCGCTAGTTCAAGAGCTTGCTTGGCAGTTTCCTCTTGAATTAAGGGGTGGGTGATTTGCTCTAAAACCTGGCGTGCGCTAGGATCTTCGAATACTACAGACCGCATTTTGGGTCGATCAAGAGCGCCTTGGGGATCAATAAAGTCGGCACCGAAAGCCTTGGTAATCAATGGAATGGCTCTTCCACCAGGAGCAGTGATTTGATGTGCGATCTTATCTGTATCAATGATCCCGGCTCCATGCCCACCCAGCAGGTTACCCACTTCCGTTTTGCCAGACCCAATGCCACCTGTTAAGCCAATGAGAGGAATTTCCCCTTTCAAGGCTTTTAGATCAGATTGGGCAGAATCCAAGTTTGAATGAGTTGAGACCATAACAACTCAATGATGCCAGCAATAACTAAAAAGGGGCCAAAAGGAAATGCTTCCCGTAAATGGTCTCTTCGCAATTTGAGCCAAATGATGCCACCCAGCACCCCTGTAACAGAAGCCATAAGGAGGATGCTAGGTAGGGTGCTCCAGCCTAGCCATGCACCCAGCGCCGCTAAGAGCTTCGCGTCACCCATACCAATCCCATCCCGGCTTTTCAGGAGGCGATAGCTAGTATTTAATGCCCATAAAAAACCATACCCTAGAAATGCTCCAATAAATGCTGAGCTTGGGGTAGTAAAGCGCAAGTCTGAGAATGCGTTAAAAGCAATCCCTAGAATAATCAAGGGGAGGGTGATTACATTCGGCAGGCGGAAAGTGCGCCAATCAATATAAGCTAAGTACAGCAAAGCCAGTATCAGCAGAGATTGAATTATCAAGATACTTACTGTGGGATCCACTAAACGATTTGCCCTAAGTTAAAAATGGGTAGATATAGGATTATGACTAAGCTGCCAATAATGGCGCCAACAAATAGAATTAATGCGGGCTCTAAACTTTGACTGAGTGCACTGAGTCGGCTACTTAGCTGGGAGCCCAGTGTGATAGCACGCTTATTAAGCATCTCAGCCAATGCGCCACTTTCAGCGCCGATGTGAAGTAGCAGTAATGTCTCTACATCAAGAATTCTTGACTGAGGATCGGCTCGTTTGAGTGATTCTCCCAAGGGCCAGCCACGAGTAAGATGTTTAAATATCTCGGCACTAAAGTCATGACTCACCCAGTGATTGGAGGATTGTGCGGTAACTCTCAGAGCATCTGGGAGCGGTAAACCCGTTTCCAATAAATGGCCCAAGGTACGACACCAGTGACTCAGCGTTGCCAGTCTAAAGAGATTGCCAAAGAATGGCATGCGCAATAAGAGGGCATCACAGTATTTTTGGAGTGAGCTTAATTTGAGCCAGGTATACACAAAGCCTGTAGCCATTAAGAGAATGCCCAGCAATATTTCTATAAAGTAATTTTGGACACCTGTTGAGATAGAGATGAGGACTCTGGTTGGGGTTGGTAGCTCAGCCTGAAAATGTCCAAAGACTTCTTTAAACACCGGCACAACCCAGATCATCATCACCAAGACAAGTAGAAAAGATGTTCCTAAAGTAATGATGGGATACGTTAGGGACTGCTGTATTTTTCTTCGTAGCTCAATCTGGGCTTCGAGTTGTTGTGAAATTGTGCGTAGCGCCAAGCCAAGATCACCGGTTCTCTCGCTAACCCTGATGAGATTAGAAAATTCTGGGGAGAATTTTCCATCTTGTGCGCTTAGGCAAAAAGAAAAGCTATTGCCCTTTTGAAGCTGTGTACGAACATCCTCTAGCCAAGCCTGCCAGGATTTTGGTGCAGATTGAATTAGTAGCTGGATGGCATTAAGCAAGGGAAGTCCAGCCTGAAGCAGGGCGAGCATCTGCTCTGCAAAATGGAGTTGCTCAGATTTGCTAAGTGTTTTTTTGAAAAGCATTCAGACTAATGCCAAGTGCCAAGCTCGGCATCTAGCGATATCTGATCTACTAAGCCGGACTTGAGTAGTTGCATTCCTGCTGAGTGGATATCAAGCGCTTGAGCTGATTCAAATAAATGTTTGCTTCCCAGCACCTCATGGACGCCAATACGTCCAAAATAGCCAGATCCCTTACAAAGCTTACAAGGCGCCTTACTCAGGTTGAGATTACATTGATTGCAGAGTTTACGAATTAATCTTTGAGAACTGACGCAGCGAAGACAAGATTTAATAGACTCTTGATCTACCCCGAGGCTTTTAAGTCGGCTTAATGCACCAATGGCATTACGTGTATGAAGAGTACTTAAAACTAAATGCCCGGTTTGTGCTGCCTGAATAGCAAGCTGTGCACTGGCGGAATCCCGTATTTCACCAATCATGATGACGTCTGGATCTTGGCGCAGGAGTGCGCGAATAATAGTTAGAAAATCTAACCCTGCTTTTGGGTGATAAGCTACTTGATTTATTCCAGGTAGTCGAATTTCAATCGGATCTTCAACCGAGCAAATATTGCGTTGCACGTGATTCAATGAGCTCAAACAGCTGTACAAGGTTCGCGTCTTACCGCTTCCGGTAGGCCCCGTCACCAGAATCAATCCATTGGTTTGGCTAATGGACTCTTGAACTATTCCTAGTTGCTCTGGCAGTAAGCCAATTTGATCCAGCGCCAACTCTTCCAAACGGCTAGGCAAAATACGTACAACCGCTTTTTCACCATGCAAGGTGGGAAGAATGGATACTCGGCAATCGATATTGGGGTGGCTAAAGTCATAGCCAATCACAAGGCGACCATCTTGAGGAAGACGTTTTTCTGCAATATCAAGACGTGCCAATATTTTGATGCGCGTGATTAGACGTTCATGAAAATCAATGGGGTATTGGTTTTGTAGAGTGAGGCGACCATCGATCCTCGTGCGCACTACTGTTTCTTGAGATCTCGCCTCAATATGAATATCCGTAGCCCGATTATTTAATGCATTAACAGCGATGTCATGCCAAGTCCGAATAATGTGAGAGTCATGCAGTAAGTCGCTCAATCTTGGTTCGTTTGAGCGAGGGGCTGGTATAGCTTCACTGTTTTTACGCCCTGCTCATCAAACTGCACGATTTCCATCACCACGCCAGCAATTCGAATGCTGACATCGTAATCAGGAATAGCTTCGAGCTTTTCTAGAATTAGACCATTTAAGGTGCGCGGCCCATCGAGTGGGAGATCCAACTTCAGAAGGCGATTTAAATCTCGCAATGAGGCGGTACCGCTAGCAAGGTAAGTTCCATCAGCAAGCCAATGAGGTTCATTAGATAGATTAGAGAACGAGGTAGTGAACTCGCCGATAAGTTCCTCAACAATGTCTTCAAAAGTTACTAGACCGAGGACTTCGCCATATTCATTTACGACTAAGCTAAGTCGCTGTTGGTTGTCTTGGAAAAATTGCATCTGCTGCAGAACAGGCGTACCACTAGGAATAAAATAGGGCACGTTGAGCAGAGATCTGAAGTCTTCATGATGAAGCTCTGCATTACCTAGTAATGAGAGTGCTTTTTTTACAGATAGAATGCCGACAATGCGCTCAGAGTCGCCATCACATACTGGAAGTTTGTTGTGATAGCAGGTTTCTAATTGTTCTATCACCTCGTCAATTGGCCGAGAGAGATCTAATACTTCGATTTTGGAACGCGGTGTCATCACATCATCAACCAAAATATTTTCAAGATTGAAAAGATTTAGCAAGATATTGCGATGGTGTGCAGAAACAAATCGATTAGATTCTAAAACTAAGCTACGCAACTCTTCTTTGCTCATGACTCCCTTGTCAGTTGAAGCTTGTAATCCTGAGACCTTCATCAACCCTGATACAAAGCTATTAATGAACCAGAGTAGTGGTTTGAGTACAAAGGTGAGAGGAAGAATGAGCCAGCCAACATTACTCGCAATTTTTTCTGGAAAGGCTGCGCCGATTACTTTTGGAGTGATCTCACTAAAAATAATGATGAGTAGAGCAACAACCAAGGTGGCAATGGATAACACCAGGCCGCTATCGCCAAAAATATGTAAAGCAATACCAGTAACTAAAATTGGTAGGATGGTATTGATGAGGTTATTAGATATCAGCAATACTGAAAGCAGTGAATCCATTCGCTTTAATAGTCGTTCGGCAAGTGCAGCTCCAGCATTACCACCATGAGCCATGGCCCGCAGGCGATGACGATTGGATGACAGCATGCTGGTTTCGGCCATCGAAAAGAAGCCGGATAGTGCGAGTAAAAATAGGACTAATGCGACTTGGCTAATAAAAGGCCAATCATCAAAAAAAGTGTCCATCAGTTGTGCCTGCAAAGAATAAGGAACAACCAATATAGCAAAGTGCCATTTCGCTCGCTATAGCTATATCGGAATCCTGTGAGAATTTATCCCTCAATCTGTGTCAGAATCTTCTGCATGTCTAGCCTTGGATCAATCGAGTATTGCGTTATATCCGCCCCTTTTGGGCATCTAGGCGTGCAAACAGAGCTAGTGGACGGGAGTTTGATGATCTCAAAAATCGATTATCTGCCGCCAGATACTGCCTTGATTTCCCCGGGAAATGCCTTGGCGAAAGCTTTCTCAAAGCAGTGTGCTCAATACTTCAATGACGCTTCATCAACATTTGATGTCCCGCTCAAGCCTGCCGGAACAGCCCACCAGCAAAAAGTCTGGAATGCTACTCTGGGCATTGAGGTGGGAAAGGTAATGACCTATGGGGAGATTGCAAAAAAGATTAAAAGTGGGCCTCGTGCAGTTGGGACCGCTTGCGGTGCCAATCCTTACCCTTTGGTGACCCCTTGCCATAGAGTAGTTTCCGCTCAAGGTCTTGGGGGTTTTATGAAAGAGAATAGTCCGGGCTTTTATCGCCAGATCAAAATTTGGCTTTTAAAGCACGAGGGTGTGCTCTAAGTATTTTTTGCTGAGAGTTTTCTGAGTTGCTTAGATGCCGCATAAAAGAATGATTTCATCAGGAGTTCATTCCCAGTCGCGATCTTTGTGAAGGCATAAAAAATCCAAACAGAATTTCTAGAAAGTTTTACCTCAGACTGATTACTAAATTCTTTTCTACTGGCAATTTTTTCAAGTGTCATTACGGCAAGCCCAAAGGCTAGGAAGCAGAAGCGCCTCATGCCTATTTCATTCTCCGGAAGCAAAATAATGTAGCTCATAGAGTCTTGAAGTTTTTCATAGGCAATCTTCAGAAGCTCTACTTGGCTCATCTGCGCTGGCTTCCAGGAAACGCCACGTGCACGATCTGCTGGTGAGTCTTTTAAAATATTGGTCATTTGCAAGGCTTGACCAAAAGCGATGGCTAATTGCTCATGTCCTTGAATGCGTTTTGCAAACTCTGGCGAGTAATGGCTAAAGATGTTTGTGAGCAACTCTCCCACTACGCCAGCTACCACGTAGCAATACTCTTCAAATTCTGCAAGGTCTCTTAAACCCTCTTGCTTTTGTCGACTATGAAAATGGGACATACCATCAGACATAATCGAAACACAGCGGCTAATAGCTGTCCGATCTCTATCCGGGAAAGTATGTAGAATCCGCAGAACAGTAGGGGTGTGCGCAATTAAATCCAGCTCATCAATATTGGAGTAGCCTCTTAAGGCATCTAGGCAGGGGCTTACAAATGACGCTACTGGAATAGTCCCTAGCGTTGCCTCCAAAAATAGCTTAGATAAATTCTGCTTTTCTGCTGGATTGAGCTCAGCCGCATCCTCGATTGTATCGACAATACGGCACAGCAAGTAGGTGTTGCCAACTACCACCTCAATCTCTGGTGGCAAGAGAGGAATGGTGAGCGCAAAAGTGCGCGATACAGAACCCAAAATCGCTTTTTGATAGGCTAAATCGCTATTGGGGTTCTCTTTAGGGTGCATGGCGGAATTCACCCCTGAATTATGTCAGACCAGCATGCCCAAATTTAACCCTAATTGCTTAAATGACATAAGTAACAAAGCCATATAATTTGTGCAAATTCCAAGGAGAAATTAGGCGATGTTGATTTGGTTTGTCATCATCTATTGGGTGGTTTCTGTAGGTATCGGCCTATGGGCTGCGCTTAGAGTCAAAAATACTGCTGACTTTGCCGCAGCAGGTCATAGTCTTCCTTTGCCTATTGTTACCGCTACCGTATTTGCCACTTGGTTTGGCTCGGAGGCAGTTTTAGGCATTCCTGCAACCTTCTTAAAAGAGGGTTTAGGCGGAATCGTATCTGACCCCTTTGGCTCATCCTTATGCCTCATATTGGTGGGCCTTTTTTTTGCTCGTCACCTCTATAACCGTCGAATGCTTACTATCGGTGATTTCTTTAGAGAGAAATACGGTCGTACGGTTGAAGTGCTGGTGACCCTTTGTATTGTGATTTCGTATTTAGGTTGGGTTTCAGCTCAAATTAAAGCACTCGGCTTGGTTTTTAATGTAGTTTCCGATGGCAGTATTACGCAAACTGCCGGTATGTTGATTGGTGCTGGGAGTGTGCTGATTTATACCTTGTTTGGCGGTATGTGGTCGGTAGCCATAACCGATTTCATCCAGATGATCATTATTGTGGTGGGCATGCTCTATATCGGTGGAGAAATGACAACCCAAGCTGGAGGGGTGGGTATCGTTTTCGATCATGCACTCGCAGCAGGTCAATTTTCTAATTTTTGGCCTGATATGAACTTAGCCTCCATTCTGGGTTTTACTGCGGCTTTGTGCACCATGATGTTAGGCTCCATTCCCCAGCAGGATGTCTTTCAGCGGATTACCTCTTCTAAAAACGTCAACATTGCTGTTCAGGCAGCCTTATTGGGTGGAGTCTTGTATTTCGTATTTGCTTTTGTGCCGCTATACCTGGCTTATTCAGCAACCATCATTAGTCCTGATTTGGTAAAGCAGTACATAGACAGTGATCCACAAATGATTTTGCCTAAGCTTATCCTTAATCATGCTCCACTGATTGCACAGGTCATGTTTTTTGGCGCCTTACTGTCAGCAATTAAAAGTTGTGCCAGTGCCACTTTGTTAGCGCCCTCTGTCACTTTCGCTGAAAATATTGTGCGAGGGTTTTTTAAGCATTTAACTGATCAGCACTTACTGAAGATTATGCGAATCACCGTTCTCTGTTTTACGGTAGCGGTTACCTTTTTTGCAATTAATTCAGAACTATCTATTTTTAAGATGGTTGAAAATGCCTACAAGATCACCCTAGTGGCAGCTTTTGTTCCCCTGGCATTCGGCGTGTATTGGTCAAGAGCAAATTCTTTGGGCGGTTTGTTAGCTGTTTTAGGGGGTTTGGTGACTTGGATTAGCTGCGAAATCATTGCCCCGACAGCAATTCTGCCTCCTCAATTGGCTGGTCTTTTAGTCAGTATTGTCGGCATGCTATTGGGTGGATTGATAGCAAGACCGAGTCCAATAACAAGCTTGGGCGCATTGGATAAGTAGGGCCTCAATATTTTATTGCACCCCTAAATGTTCTCCTCTAATATGAGATTAATTAAAAATTATTTATCTTTATGGAGTTCCTATGAAAATCTGTGTGATCGGTGGGGGCGGTGCGATTGGCGGTTATCTTGCGGTCATGTTGGCTAGAGCTGGCAATGACGTAACGGTAGTCGCCCGTGGCGCAACCTTGGCGGCAATTAAAGAGCGTGGCCTTGCATTAATTATGGATGACCAGCCTGAGCCTTTGGTAGCAGAGGTAAAAGCGGTTGAAAAAATTCGGGATGCAGAAACGCCAGACGTGGTTATTTTGGCAGTAAAAGCCCATCAGGTTGAGCCGGTTATCGAAGATCTTGCTGCAATCATGGGACCGGAGACGATTTTAATTCCGATGCAAAATGGAATCCCTTGGTGGTATTTCCAGAACTTGGGTGGCGACTATCAGGATCACTCCGTTGAAACGGTCGATGCGGGTGGTGTCGCTAAGAGTTCAATCAATCCTAACAACATTATTGGTTGCGTAGTGTATCCAGCAACCTTTACTCAAGCTCCTGGTGTGATTCGTCACGTGGAGGGTAATCGCTTCCCATTGGGCGAGTTGGACGGCAAGCAGACTGAGCGTATTCAGAAGGTGTCTGAAATGATGTCAGCTGCTAGCTTTAAGTCACCTATCCTAGAAGATATTCGCTCAGAGATTTGGTTGAAATTGTGGGGCAACATGACCTTCAATCCAATCAGCTCTTTGACTCACGGAACATTGGAAGGCATTTGCCAATATCCACTGACTAAAGAGTTAGCCCGCAATATGATGGCTGAAGCTCAAACTATTGCCGAGAAGTTGGGTGTCACTTTCCGCGTGGACATTGAACGTCGTATTGCTGGTGCAGAAAAAGTGGGCAAACACAAGACCTCTATGTTGCAGGATTTGGAAGCAGGTCGAAGCTTGGAGATTGATGCCTTATTAGGTTCTGTCATTGAGCTTGGCCAGATTACCAAAATACCAACACCTTGCCTCAATACAGTCTTTGCATTAACAAAGTACCTTGATGAAAATGTTCAAGCTTCTAAAGGAAGTTTGGCATTGCCATCTGTTTCTGGCTACTAAGAATCTGCCGCAATAGTTAGATTCAATACCTAAGTAATTGAATATTAAAAACCTCTCACCACTAAACATGGTGATGGGTTTTTGTTTTGAGGCTTTGGTTTTAGATCAATAGCCTGAATAATTTATTCGAAGCGATTATCTAGGCGGCCAACACCATCAATAATGATGCTGACATTGCTACCGGGCTTCATTGAGCCAACACCAACAGAAGTGCCGCAGGCGATGATGTCGCCAGCTTGCAGTGGCACATCTTGAGATATAAGGCTGACTAGTTTTGCTGCTGGAAAAATCATGTCAGAGACGGGGTAGTTCTGACGCTCTTGATCATTCAAAATGGTTTTGATTGTTAACTTGCTTGGATCTACATTAGTAGTGATGTAAGGCCCGAAGACACCAAAGGTATTGAAACTCTTAGAGCGAGTCCACTGCGCGTAGCCAGGATCGCGATTCAAAATCTCGATTGCAGTGACATCATTAATACAGGTGTAACCAAAAATAGCATTGGCTGCTTGAGCCTCATCAGCTTCATGACAGGCTTTACCGATGACGATGCCAAGTTCACCTTCATAAACCACTTTTCCAGAGTAGGACTTGGGAGTGCGGATGATTTGATTGGCTGCCAAGAAAGAATTATTGCCTTTCAGAAAATATAAAGGCTCTGCTGGCACAGCATGCTCAAGCTTAGTAACAAGCGCATGAAAGTTATCCACCATAGCAACCATCTTAGATGGTATGCAGGGGATATCGATAGTGACATCGGATAGCTTTAATGTCTCGCCAGTGGCTTGCGGATGATTAAATAGATCACCGGTGTACACGGCAACCTGATCACCTTGTACTTGTCCTAAACCGGTCTTGCCTTGATGTTGAAACCTGAGCCATTGAGCCATAATGAATCCTCCTGATGGTTAATATTTATAAGCAATATCTTACAGGGATGGATTGATGGCCAAGCAATCTGAATTACTATTTGCACCTGAATTGGATCAGCCAATTCGCTATATTGAGCGTACCCGTAATTACTATCTTGGTTTGGGGTATGAGACGCCGTATATTTGGGCGCACTACCTGGATGTGCCTTTTACTCCATTGCAAAAGCCTCTGAATCAATCGACCCTGGGTTTGGTAACTACTGCCGTGCCCTTTGATGCCAGTAAGGGTCCACAAGGACCTGACGCACCCTATAACGCTGAGGCTAAGTTTTATGACCCCTATATTTACGCAACTGATGAGAACGTAGACCTGCGTATTGCGCATGTCGGTGTTGATAGGCTCAATGCCAATATGCAAGACAGTAACTGTTGGTTTCCAATTGGTGCCGCAAAGCGGGCTGTTGCAAAGGGGCGCATTCAATCCCTATCCCCACATTTTTACGGTTTGCCAACCAATCGCAGTCAGCGACATACTCTGGAAATTGATGCGCCTTTGATTCTGAGCAAAATGCGCGCAGACCATGTTGACCTTGCTGTATTAATTCCAAATTGCCCGATTTGTCACCAAAGTCAAAGCTTATTGGCGCGTTATTTGGAGGAGGCTGGTATCCCCACAGTCATCATGGGCGCGGCGAAAGATATTGTGGAGTATTGCGGTGTGCCACGCTTGCTCTTTAGCGACTTCCCGCTGGGCAATGCTGTAGCCCTCCCTAATGATGAGCAATCACAAGATTCCAATTTTGAATTGGCTCTGCGTTTGCTAGAGAGTGCTCCAAGCGCACGCACAACAGTGCAGTCACCTTTGATCTGGGCTTCCGACCCCTCTTGGAAATTAGACTATTCCAATCTAGAGCGTCTGAGTGCGGAGGAAATAGCGCGATTACGTGATGAGGCTGAAAAAGCGCGTATTACTGCGCGTGACATCAGAATGAAAAGCGTTGGCGCTTAGGTCTGCCTAGACAGCGAGTATCTACACAAGGCATGTAGTGCGCTTGTTGCCTCATTTTGAGGAAACTCTTTAAGGCATTCAAGTGCGAGATCGACTTCTCGCTTTGCAGTGGCTTGGGTGTAATCCAGTGCGCCAGAATTTTGAACTGCACTCAGAATCTGTTGGAAGACATCATCTGGCAAATCTTGATTTTGTTCGATTGCTGCACGAACGAGTAAGCGTTCTTCGGTAGTGCCATTCTCAAGAAGATGAATGAGCGGTAGCGTAGGCTTACCTTCTCTTAAGTCATCACCAGCATTTTTCCCCATTTGGGAGGCGTCGGCGGTGTAATCCAGTAGGTCATCCATTAATTGGAAGGCAGTGCCAATATGGCGACCAAAAGCGGCAGAGCGCTCCCTTTGTTTTTCATCAGCGCCGGCCAATATTGCCCCAAGCTCTGTAGATGCTTCAAATAATTTAGCAGTTTTATAGCGAATCACCCGTAAATAGCTCTCTTCATCGACCTCGGGGTCGTTCATATTGAGAAGCTGCAAAACCTCTCCTTCGGCTATCGTATTAGTGGCGTCGGACAGGATTTCCATAACTCGGAGGTCGTTGGGCCCCACCATCATCTGAAACGCTCTTGAATACAGAAAATCGCCTACCAGCACGCTCGCTGCATTGCCAAAAGCAGCATTAGCGGTCTCTCGACCTCTTCTGAGAGTGGATTCATCAACAACATCATCATGCAATAGAGTGGCCGTGTGGATAAATTCCACTACCGCTGACAGCTCTAGTGCATGTGGGTTTGCTTGATTATTGGCTAAAGCTCTGTTGACTAGGAGTAGGAGGGCGGGTCTAACTCGTTTTCCGCCCGCCTGAATGATGTAAGTCGAGATTTGATCAATTAAGGCAACTTTTGAGGCTAAACGCAGGCGAATAAGCTCATCTAAGGCCTTGAAATCTAAGGCAATTGGGGCCAAAATCAGGCTTAAGTCGTTGGTTTTGACAGTGCTCGTCATGCAAGATATAATAATCGGCTTAGCTCATCCAGGGTGGATTAGCTTAAATGTAGATATTAATTGAGGTTTCACACCATGTACGCGGTCATAAAAACCGGTGGCAAACAGTATAAAGTTGCTGCAGGCGAAAAATTGAAAATAGAACAGATACCAGCGGAAATCGGCAGCGAAATCACTCTTGACCAAGTCTTAGCCGTAGGCGAAGGCGCTTCACTCAAATTGGGTGATCCATTGGTTAATGGTGCAGCTGTGATGGCCACTGTCGTCTCCCAGGGACGTCACGATAAAGTGACAATCTTTAAGATGCGCCGTCGCAAGCATTATCAAAAGCACCAAGGCCATCGTCAGAATTACACAGAAATTCTGATTAACACGATTAAAGCCTAATTTAGGCTAACGGCTCAATAGCAGGAGAAAAGATATGGCACAGAAAAAAGGCGGCGGCTCGACACGAAACGGCCGTGACTCAGAATCGAAACGCTTAGGCGTTAAAGTTTTTGGCGGCGAGCAAATTAATGCTGGCAGCATCATCATTCGTCAACGTGGTACTCGAGTGCATCCGGGTATGAACGTTGGTATTGGTAAAGATCACACTTTGTTTGCCTTAGTTGACGGACAGGTGGAATTTGGCGTTAAGGGTGCTTTGAAGAAGGCCCAGGTTTCAGTTCTCCCGCGTTCATAAGACGCCTGACTGAGACACGTTTGATTCAGATTTATTCCGAATTTAACTCTTAGGAACAGGCCTCGCTAAGCGAGGCCTTTTTTATTCATGAAATTTATAGACGAAGCTCGTATTGAAGTCATAGCCGGCCAAGGTGGCGCCGGGAGTGCTTCTATGCGCCGCGAAAAGTTTATCGAATTCGGTGGCCCTGATGGTGGAGACGGTGGCAAAGGCGGAAGCGTTTGGGCTACTGCGGATCGCAACATCAACACCTTGATTGACTATCGCTACGCTAAAACGCACACCGCAAAAAATGGTGAGCCCGGCCGTGGCGCTGATTGCTATGGTCGCGCAGGCGACGATATTGAGTTGCGTATGCCGGTGGGCACCATCATTTCTGATTACGAAACTGGTGAGCCGATTGCCGACTTAACCACTCACGGTGAGCGTCTTTGCTTGGCGCAGGGCGGTGTTGGTGGCTGGGGAAATATTCACTTTAAGAGTAGTACGAACCGCGCTCCCCGCCAAAAGACGAATGGTAAAGAGGGCGAGCGTCGTAAGCTCAAATTAGAATTAAAGGTATTGGCTGACGTAGGTTTGCTGGGTATGCCTAATGCTGGTAAATCGACTTTGATTACCGCCGTATCTAATGCACGTCCAAAGATTGCAGACTATCCATTTACTACGCTGCACCCGAATTTAGGTGTAGTGCGTGTAGGTGCTGAGCGCAGCTTCGTGATTGCTGACATTCCTGGATTGATTGAGGGTGCTGCTGAAGGTGCTGGCTTGGGTCATCGTTTCTTAAGGCACCTACAACGTACTGGCGTGCTCTTGCATTTAATTGACATCGCACCATTTGATGACAATATTGATCCAGTGGCCGATGCTGTTGCTATCGTGAATGAATTACGTAAATACGATGAAGCTTTAGTTGAAAAACCACGCTGGTTAGTATTAAATAAAGTCGATATGATTCCTGAAGAAGATCGCAAGAAGGTGGTTACGGACTTTATTAAACGGTTTAAGTGGAAGGGTCCGGTATTTGAGATCTCTGCTTTGACAGGCTTAGGTTGCGATAAGCTGTGCTACTCATTACAAGATTACTTAGATTCTGTTCGCAAGGATCGAGATGATGCAGATGAGCGTGCTGCTGATCCACGATATCAAGAGCAAACTCAGCCAGAAGCTAAGACTCCTGATTAAACAGTAGTCCTTTGAGATCCGCATTTGTTATGAATACTCAGAAAGCTAAACGAATCGTAGTGAAAGTAGGTTCAAGCCTAGTCACCAACAATGGTGAGGGCTTAGATCATGCTGCAATTGGTATGTGGGCTGAGCAAATGGCTGCCTTATTAGTTGATGGCCATGAGGTGTTGATGGTCAGCTCTGGCGCGATTGCTGAAGGAATGCAACGTCTTGGTTGGACTAAGCGCCCAACAGAAATTCATCAGCTGCAAGCTGCAGCTGCCGTTGGGCAAATGGGTTTGGTTCAGGTTTACGAAAGTTGTTTTGCACGTTTTAATTTACGTAGCGCGCAGGTCTTATTAACCAATGCTGATTTGGCAGATGTTGAGCGCAATGCTAATGCCAAGGCAACTTTAGATACCTTGTTGAAGTTGGGCGTTGTCCCCATCATTAATGAAAACGATACTGTGGTTACTGATGAAATTAAATTTGGCGATAACGATAGCTTAGCTGCTTTGGTTACGAATTTAATTCATGCAGATTTATTGGTAATCCTGACTGATCAGGGTGGCTTATATACCGCTGACCCTCGTCAAGATGCTTCGGCTAGCCTGTTATGTGATGCTATTGCTGGCGATCCTTCTTTAGAAAAAATGGCTGGTGGTGCTGCAAGCGAGTTAAGTAAGGGTGGCATGCTGACCAAAGTATTGGCCGCGAAGGTTGCCGCTTTAACAGGCGCAGATACCGTTATCGCTTCTGGGCACGAGCCTCAGGTTCTCACTCGCTTGATGCGTGGCGAAAAAATTGGCACCTGCCTGACTGCTGCTAGTTAATCACACCAAATGAATTGGTGGGCTTTGTCCCGCCGGTAAATCCATTGGGGTTCAGTGACTGAATAATATTTTTAATATTCTTCTCTTGGGAATTAAAGTTGCAGAATGCACCTTGAGCTAAAGCGGCTTGGTAGCGATTGGGCGTGTGATCCTGAATTCCTCGCCAGCTAGAAAGCGGATTTTCTTTCCAAACTCCACTTTCAAATGTGCCATAAAGGCGCCATTGGAAGGAGTCACAGCGAATACCTTCGTATTGGACTTGGCTGTTGCCATTGGGGCTTGTCAGAATCACGATATATCTGGTGATGCCATCGTTACCAATCAAAATTGAGTTGGTATCAACTGCAAACTTAAAAATAGTCTGTTGTGATACATAAAAAGGCAGGATAGTTGCTCTATTGGGAGGATTCAGCGGCATCGCTGTTGCACCCTCTTTAAAGACCATTGGTGCAAATGGATCAACACCACTTTCTAAAGGGTCGCCAGCACATCCAGCGAGGGCCAAACCCAAAACTAGACTGAGGATAGGAAGTCGAGAGGTGCAAATAGAGAATTTCATCATGGCTTATCGGTTGGTTTTTCTTCTTTGAACTCATTTTCCTCTTCTCCGTACCAGGATTGAAGTAAATCGAGCGGAGATCCCCAGGCAAGTTGCTGCATACGCATGCCGCGAGATAAATAGCGCGCAAGCTCAAAAAGGGCTAGTTGGTAGACTTCGCGTTTGAAATCAATGACGGAATCGAGTCGAATCCAAAAGGGCACCCAGCGCCAAGCATCGAATTCAGGGTGCTCCGAAGCGCGTAAGTGAATATCGCTATCTAGACCCACTAAACGCAGTAAAAACCAGATTTGCTTTTGGCCACGATAGCTTGCGCGATGATTTTTTGAGGTTTGCTGGCGGCGTAAGAATTCCTCAGGGACGTCATAACGAAGCCAGTCCCTAGTTCGTCCAATAATTTGGACATGTTCTGGCAGCAAGCCAACTTCCTCATGCAATTCGCGGTACATGGCCTGCTCTGGGCTCTCTCCATGTTGAATCCCACCCTGTGGGAACTGCCACGAATGCTGCCCAACGCGTTTTCCCCAGAAAACCTCGTTATGGCTGTTGAGGATGACTATGCCGACATTGGGTCGATACCCTTCACGGTCAAGCATGAGATCGCGCCTCAAATCCTTTAAAATCAATAATTTGATTATATCCATACATGAAAGCTTCACAATCATTTCTCGCCACGCTAAAAGAAGCCCCTTCAGACGCTGAGGTGGTGTCGCACAAACTCATGGTGCGCGCCGGTTTAATTCGTAAGCTCAGTGCAGGTATTTACAACTATCTGCCCTTGGGTTTGAAGTCCATCCGCAAGGTTGAAAATATCATTCGCGAAGAAATGAATCGCGCTGGTGCCATTGAGTTACTCATGCCAATGATTCAACCCGCAGAGTTATGGCAAGAGACCGGTCGCTGGGAAAAGATGGGACCAGAATTGCTCCGCATCAAAGACCGTCATGATCGTGATTTTTTAATTCAGCCAACCTCTGAAGAGGTGGTGACAGATTTAGCGCGTAACGAAATCAAGAGTTACAAACAGCTCCCAGTAAATTTTTATCAAATTCAGACGAAGTTCCGTGATGAGCGACGTCCACGTTTTGGAATTATGCGTGGACGCGAGTTCAGCATGAAGGATGCCTATTCTTTTGATCGTGATGCTGAGGGTCTGAAGAAGTCCTATCAAATCATGTTTGATGCTTACACTCGTATTTTTAAACGCATGGGCTTGAAGTTCCGTGCAGTCACAGCAGATAACGGTGCTATTGGTGGTTCTGGCAGTCAAGAGTTTCATGTGATTGCTGATACCGGTGAAGACGCCATTGTGTATTGCCCAAATTCGGACTACGCAGCCAATCTAGAGGCCGCTGAGTCGGTCTCATTAATTGAAGTACGTGCTGCTGCAACTCAGACGATGACTAAGGTCGCGACACCAGATCAAACAAACTGTGCTGACGTAGCAAAGTTTTTAAATTTGCCGATTGAGCAAACGGTGAAGTCCTTGCTGTTTGCTGCTGATCAAGAAAAAGGTCCAGCAAAATTATTTATGGTGCTAGTGCGCGGTGACCATGAGCTTAATGAAATCAAGGCGAGCAAGATTCCCGGCATGACGGAGTCACGCTTTGCTAGTGAGGCTGAAATCAAGCAAGCATGTAACGCACCAGCTGGCTATTTAGGCCCAGTTGGAGTTACTGCTGATGTAACCGTAGTCGCAGATCGTACCGTTGCCAATATGGCTGACTTTGTATGCGGTGCTAATGATGCTGGGCATCATTTGACCGGTGTGAACTGGGGCCGTGATTTGCCAGAGCCTGCGGTGATGGATTTACGTAATGCTGTAGCGGGAGATCCTTCGCCTGATGGCAAAGGAGTTGTCGATATTTGCCGCGGTATTGAGGTGGGCCATGTATTCCAATTGGGTACGCGTTACTCTGAGGCGATGGGCTGTACTTATTTAGATCAGCAAGGCAAATCACAGCCAATGGTGATGGGTTGCTATGGAATTGGTGTAACTCGCTTATTAGGTGCTGCAATTGAGCAGGGTAATGATGAGCGTGGAATCATTTGGCCGATTTCAATGGCGCCATTTGAAGTGGTGATCTGTCCAATGGGTTATGACAAGTCAGAGGCGGTGAAAGCTGCTGCCGATCAATTGCATGATGAGTTGATTACTGCCGGAGTAGATGTAGTACTCGATGATCGCGGCGAGAGACCGGGCGCGATGTTTGCTGATTGGGAGCTTATTGGTATTCCGTTCCGTGTCGTGATTGGTGATCGCGGTCTTGCAGATGCTCAAGTGGAATTGAAAGGTCGCAATGATGCTGAATCAGAAAATATCCCATTGGCAGCAATTAAAGCAAAAGTGATTGCTAAAGTTGATGCAGCTAAGAAACTCGTTTCTTAAATCAAACAGTTTTTAACTATTATTTTTTAAAGAGTCCGCCAATACCTTTGGCGGCTCCTTTAGCTGCCATGGATGCCATGGTGCGCGCCATCTTGCCGCCCTTGAACTGCTTCATCATGGTTTGCATTTGTTCAAACTGTGCCAGCAGGCGATTGACTTCTTGAACCTCGACACCCGCACCAGCTGCAATGCGACGTTTGCGAGTGGCTTTTAGCAACTCAGGTTTTGCGCGCTCTTTTGGTGTCATGCTATCGATAATGCCACGCATGCGTTTGGTTTGTTTGTCGGCGGCACTCAAATTTGTTTTGGAGGCTGCTTGTGCCATATGACTTGGCAGCTTATCCATCAAGCTGGCCATCCCGCCCATTTGTTGCATTTGTGCAAGTTGATCTCGGAAGTCACCTAGATCAAATCCGCCTTTAGAAATCTTGCTCGCTAGCTTTTCTGCTTTGGCAACATCGACGTTTTGTTGGGCTTGCTCAACTAGGGCAAGAATATCCCCCATGCCCAAAATACGGCTTGCCATTCTCTCGGCATCAAATGCCTCGAGGCCATCCATTTTTTCGGCAACACCAATGAACTTGAGTGGTACTCCAGTAACCTGACGCACTGAAAGCGCCGCGCCACCGCGTGAATCGCCATCTAATTTGGTAAGGATCACGCCAGTAAGTGGAAGTGCCTCATGGAAAGCTTTGGCTGTGTTGACTGCATCTTGACCCAGCATGGCATCAACAACAAACAGTGTTTCAATTGGATTGAGGTTGGCATGCAAGGCTTTGATTTCTTGCATGAGTGCTTCATCAATGCCGAGACGACCTGCTGTATCTACTAACAGCACATCAAAGTAATGGCGGCGCGCCCAATCTAGGGCGGCAGCAGCAATTTCACCCGGCTTTTGATTGATATTGCTTGGGAAGAATTCAGCGCTAACTTGTTTACTGACAGTTTCTAGCTGCTCGATGGCTGCAGGACGATAGATATCGCAAGAGACGGTCAGTACTTTCTTTTTCTTCTTTTCTTGTAAAAACTTGGCTAACTTACCAACTGAGGTAGTTTTCCCTGCGCCCTGCAAGCCGGCCATGAGGATTACTGCTGGTGGTTGGGTTGCTAAATTTAGTTCACCGCTTTGAGTGGCATCGCCTCGCATGACTTGGGCCAGTTCACGCTGAACAACACCAACCAGCGCCTGACCTGGGCTGAGGCTTCCAACCACTTCCTCGCCAAGGGCTTTAAATTTAATTTGCTCAAGTAGGGATTTAACGACTGGAAGCGCAACGTCGGCCTCCAATAAGGCCAGGCGGATCTCACGGAGCATTTCTGCGGTGTTCTCTTCGGTCAGGCGAGCTTGGCCCCGCATTGTTTTAACAACACGAGATAGGCGATCGGTGAGATTCTGTAGCATTTATCGATTAGACTTTCTAGATGGATATTTTAGGTTACTCAAGCTTGAACTGGCTCCCTTCCGCACTTTATTTACTTCTTTTAGTCTTTTTGGGTTCTAGGCCCAAGGGAAAGATTGAATCTCCGGCTTTTATAGGTCAGGTTCAGGCATTGATCCTATTGATTTTGCTGGTGCATGGAGTCGAGCTGCACAACTCGGTCTTCACGCCCGAGGGATTTGTATTTGGTTTTGCCCAGGATCTTTCACTAATTGCTTGGGTGGGCCTCGCGTTTTACTGGTTTCAGTCTTGGTTCCTACCGATTTCCAGTTTGCGCTGGCTTGTCTTATGTTTTGCTCTGGTTTGCTCTGTAATGCCAGTGATGTTTTCCGGCACCTTGATTTCTCCAAAGGCGGTATCTGATCCTTGGTTTAAGGGGCACTTTATTGTTGCTACTATTTCAGTTGGATTATTGAGTTTGGCAGCGATGCATGCCATGTTAATGAGTATTCAGGATCGAGCATTACACCGTCAATTAGCCGTCATGCCCAACAGCCGTATTTCCCATTGGTTGGAAGATTTGCCACCATTGATGGCAATGGAAAGTCTCCTTTTTAATCTGCTCTACGTAGGTGTTGCACTGCTGAGTTTGACTGTATTTTCTGGACTCCTTTTTTCTCAAACACTTTTTGGTAAGCCGCTTGTTTTCGATCACAAAACTATCTTTGCTTTGATCTCCTGGTTCTTATTTTCTGGCCTTCTAATAGCCCGTTGGCGTGTTGGTTTACGTGGGCGCGTAGCTGTTCGTTGGGTCTTGAGCGCTTATACCGCCTTGCTTCTAGCCTATGTTGGCAGTCGATTTGTGTTGGAAGTGATTCTTCAGAGAGCATGACGTTTTGATTAAGTGGCTTCTATTATTTGCTGGCGCAGGTGCTTTGTACCTTTGGTTAAAAGGCAAAAAACAAGTCAAGCTCAATACGGATGAGGCTGCCAAGATAAAAGCAGAGCGAAGCAAAGTTGTTGAGCCGGAGGTGATTGTCCAGTGCCACCATTGCTCTGTACACCTTCCACAATCTGAAGCAGTCATGCAAGAGGCGCGCTTCTATTGCTCCCCAGACCATCTCCATAGCTTGGATGCCCAAGGTTGGCTTGGTTCTGCTACTTGGCGAATCTCACCCAACCAAGATATGCGACCGGAGGGCCTCGTACCCGATCTAATGGTGCTTCATCACATCAGCCTTCCGCCTGGAGAATTCGTGGATCGCAATTCCACGCAATTTATCGTGGATTTTTTTCAAAACAATTTGGATTCTTCCCTGCACCCCTATTTTGAAGAAATTGCTGATCAAAAGGTATCCAGCCATTTCTTGATTTCTCGTCGTGGCGAGGTCTTTCAGTTCGTATCCACCCAAAACAAGGCCTGGCATGCTGGCGCCTCATCTTTTTTAGGGCGAGAGAAGTGCAATGATTTTTCGATTGGCATTGAGTTGGAGGGGGATGGAAACCATCCCTTTGAGGATATTCAGTACTCGGCTTTGGCTAAATTAAGCTCCCAAATACAATCCGTTTACCCCAATCTTCAATTTGCTGGGCACAGCGATATTGCCCCGGGAAGAAAAGCTGATCCAGGCATGCAATTTGATTGGAAAAAGTTTCAGGGTAAAAACAACATTCCTGCCGAAAAATTACCCTTTGGTTTAGATTCGCGTTAGGCCTCTAAACTAGTAAGTGAGCACATGCTCACTTACTAGCCCTTTGAGTAAAAGGTCTACAAAAACTGCACCAAAATAAACCCTTATTTCTAGAGAATATAGGGAAAAATACTTATAAATATCCGTGAGAAATGACTTACTAATTTCTAAAAATTTCCCTATACTTAGTGATAAATACTCTTCGAGACACTAGATGTAGTGTTTAAGTACAGTAATATCTTATTGTTTTTAATGATTTTTTGTCCAAATAACTATATATAAGCAGGAAAAATATGACATTCGCCAACCCTCAGGCAGCGGGACAGACTGCCGGCACAAATAATCTAGGGATAAGCTCCTCCGAATCGATGAATCAATCCCCATCTGCTAGTTTTGTTGCTGGTGGCGTCGGTGGTGGCCAAGCTACTCAATTATCGGATTACAAGATCATTCGCCGAAATGGCTCGGTGGTGGCGTTTGAGCCATCCAAAATCGCCATTGCGGTTACAAAAGCATTTTTAGCAGTTAATGGCGGTCAGGGCGCGGCTTCTGCTCGTGTACGTGAGCAGGTTGAGCAATTAACCCATGCAGTAGTTCGTGCTTTATTGCGTAGTCGCCCAAATGGCGGTACCTTCCATATTGAGGATATTCAAGATCAAGTGGAATTGGTGTTAATGCGCAGTGGTGAGCACAACGTTGCTCGTGCATATGTTCTTTATCGTGAAAAGCGCAATCAAGAGCGTGCCGCACAGCAGACCACTGCACAAGAAACCCAAACGTCAACTCAAGCAACTGAGCCGGGTTTGAGGGTATTAGACAACGGTGTTGAGAAGTTTTTGGATATGGCGGCCTTGCGCACCATTATCGAAGCCGCCTGTGAAGGTCTTGGAAACAACATTGATGCAAGCCCAATCATTACTGAAACTATCAAGAATTTGTACGATGGAGTACCAATGGCGCAGGTTTATGACTCCGCAATTTTGGCATCACGTACTTTAATTGAAAAAGATCCTGCATACAGTCAAGTAACTGCACGTATTTTGATGCACGTGATTCGTAAGGAAATCCTCGGTCACGAAGTATTGCAAGGCGATATGCAAGCAGAGTACAGCAGCTATTTTGTCAAGTACATCAATGAAGGTATTACTGCCGAGCTCTTAGACCCACGTATGCGTGATTTTGATTTACCAAGATTAGCTGCTGCTTTGAATGCAAGTCGTGACTTGCAGTTCAACTACCTCGGTTTACAAACATTGTATGACCGTTATTTCTTGCACATTGAAGACCGCCGTATTGAAATGCCACAGGCATTCTTCATGCGCGTTGCAATGGGCTTGTCTTTGAATGAGTTAGATCGTGAGCGTCGTGCAATCGAGTTCTATGAAATCCTTTCTACATTTGATTTCATGTCCAGCACGCCAACCTTGTTTAATTCAGCGACTACACGTCCTCAGTTATCCAGCTGCTACTTGACAACGGTAGATGATGACCTTGAGGGCATCTACGAAGCCTTGAAAGAGAATGCACTCCTGTCGAAGTTTGCTGGCGGTTTAGGTAATGACTGGACAAACGTACGCGCTTTGGGAAGTCATATAAAAGGTACTAACGGTAAGTCACAAGGTGTGGTGCCATTTTTAAAAGTGGTGAACGACACAGCTGTTGCAGTGAACCAAGGAGGTAAGCGCAAGGGTGCAGTTTGTGCCTACTTAGAGACATGGCACTTAGATATTGAAGAGTTCCTTGAGTTGCGTAAGAACACCGGTGATGATCGTCGCCGTACGCATGATATGAATACCTCAAACTGGATCCCTGACTTGTTCATGAAGCGCGTGATGGAAGGTGGTGATTGGACATTATTCTCGCCTTCAAATACGCCTGATCTGCATGACAAATTCGGTAAAGCCTTTGAAGAGGCTTATGTCGCTTACGAGAAAAAAGCAGATGCTGGTGAATTGAAGCCATTCCGTCGCATTCCTGCGCAGCAATTGTGGCGCAAGATGTTAGGTATGCTGTTTGAAACTGGTCACCCATGGATCACATTTAAAGATCCTTGCAATATTCGTAGCCCACAACAACATATTGGTGTAGTGCACTCTTCTAACTTGTGTACTGAGATCACTCTGAACACAAATGAGAGCGAGATTGCAGTTTGCAACTTAGGTTCTGTGAACTTGACAGCGCACATGACTACCGATGCATCCGGTAAGATGATTTTGGATCACGAGAAACTCCAAAAAACTATCCGCACTGCAATGCGGATGTTGGATAACGTGATTGACATTAACTATTACGCTGTTGCAAAAGCGCGCAACTCCAACTTGAAGCACCGTCCAGTGGGTATGGGCATCATGGGCTTCCAAGATTGCCTGCACATGCAACGGATTCCTTACGCCAGTGATGAGGCAGTGAAGTTTGCCGATTCTTCAATGGAAGCAGTTTGCTACTACGCCTATCAAGCTTCGAATGAGTTGGCTGAAGAGCGTGGCGTTTACAGTACCTATAAAGGTTCATTATGGGATCGTGGCATTCTTCCACAAGATTCGGTGGCATTGTTGGCCGCAGAGCGAGGTGGATACCTTGAAGTGGATAGTTCCTCCATTATGAATTGGGATGGCTTGCGTGCCCGCATTAAGCAGCACGGTATGCGCAACTCAAACTGTGTTGCGATCGCACCGACAGCAACAATTTCCAATATCATTGGTGTATCAGCTTGTATCGAGCCGACATTTCAGAACTTGTTTGTGAAATCGAACCTCTCAGGTGAGTTCACCGTAGTAAACGAGTACTTGGTTCGTGATTTAAAAGATCGCGGCCTCTGGGACGAAGTCATGATTGCGGATTTGAAGTACTTCGACGGTACCTTGTCCAAGATTGATCGTGTTCCACAAGATTTACGTGATTTATATGCAACTGCATTCGAAGTGGAGCCAAGCTGGCTGGTTGAAGCTGCCTCACGTCGTCAGAAGTGGATTGACCAGGCGCAGTCACTCAATATTTACATGGGTGGCGCATCTGGCAAGAAATTGGATGACACTTACAAGTTGGCATGGTTGCGTGGTTTAAAGACAACCTATTACCTCCGCACAATGGCTGCAACACACGTTGAGAAGTCTACGGTTGCAAGTGGTCAGTTAAATGCGGTGTCTAGTGGCGGTGGTGTGAATGGCACTGATGCAGCATCAGCGCAAGAGTTAGATGGCCCTGCTTGCACAATGCGCCCAGGCGATGCTGGATTTGAAGAATGTGAAGCATGTCAGTAAGCTTTTTGCTAGCTGAGATAGAAAATAAGAATTAGGAGAAAGTTATGTTGAATTGGGAAGAAGAAGTCGCACCCGCACTAGCACCAGCTATGCTGACACCACAGCCAGCGGTAGCTGAGGTACAACGTCCGCAAGCAGACCAGGTTGCTATGACTCCGCCTGCGCAGGCCACTTCTTCAGTTAGTGGCGCAGCTTTGCGTGTCAATGCTGCTGATAAGCGCGTGATCAATGCCAAGACTGACGTGAATCAGTTGGTTCCATTTAAATACAAGTGGGCTTGGGAGAAATACCTAGCTGGATGTGCAAATCATTGGATGCCACAAGAGATCAACATGAACCGCGATATCGCGCTTTGGAAAGATCCTAATGGTTTAACTGAAGATGAGCGTCGCATCATTAAGCGCAATCTTGGTTTCTTCACAACTGCGGACTCCTTAGCGGCAAACAACATTGTTTTGGGTACTTATCGCCACATTACTGCTCCAGAATGCCGTCAATATCTATTGCGTCAGGCTTTTGAGGAGGCAATTCATACTCACGCCTATCAATATATTGTGGAATCTTTGGGCTTAGACCAGAGCGAAATCTTTAATGCGTATAACGAAATCGAGTCTATTCGCGCTAAAGATCAGTTCTTAATTCCCTTTATTGATGTGTTGACTGACCCTAATTTTAAAACTGGGACATTAGAAACTGATCAAATGTTGCTCAAATCATTGATCGTTTTTGCCTGCGTAATGGAAGGATTATTCTTTTATGTTGGTTTTACGCAAATACTTGCAATGGGTCGCCAAAACAAAATGACGGGTGCTGCTGAGCAGTATCAATACATCCTTCGTGATGAGTCAATGCACTGTAATTTTGGTATTGATTTGATTAATCAAATCAAGCTGGAGAACCCGCAGTTATGGACTTCCGCGTTCAAAGACGAGATCAAATCTATCTTCGAAAAAGCAGTGGAATTAGAGTACCGTTATGCAGAGGATACGATGCCTCGTGGAGTGCTCGGATTGAACGCGCCGATGTTCAAAGGTTACCTAAGATACATCTGTAATCGCAGATGTTTGCAAATAGGACTTGACGCGATGTTCCCAAATGAAGAGAATCCATTCCCATGGATGTCAGAAATGATTGATCTGAAAAAAGAGAGAAACTTTTTTGAGACACGCGTTATTGAGTATCAAACTGGCGGTGCGCTAAGTTGGGAATAAGCAGTTAATTAAAAAGCGTATTGCCGGCTAAATAGGAGATTAGACGGTTGGATAGTTTTAAAAGTCAGCAAAACCAGACTCAAATCCGAAAACCCTTGCCAAAGGGTGCTTGTTCTGCTCTCTCTATTTTTTCCAGCATATTGAAGAAGCCGTTACCTTTTGGGGTCACGGCTTTTTTTCCAAGATTCATTAGCGTGCAGCACTTAGCATCAAGCCGCGCGCCGATGAATGGCTCGCTCGTCGGCTCCAATCGGTTGCAAAACCAGGCGGAAATGAATGGTCGGGTCTTCTTAATCGGTAGTTTGGACTAATCCTCACGTGAAGGAGTATTACTATGGCAATCGCCAAGAAGAAAGTTGCTGCAAAGAAACCAGCTGCAAAGAAAAAAGTAGCTGCTAAGAAGCCTGCTGCTAAAAAAGCTGCTGCTAAGAAGAAGCCTGCCGCTAAAAAGCGTCCTGCTGCTAAAAAAGCTGCTGCTAAGAAGCCTGCCGCTAAAAAGCGTCCTGCTGCTAAGAAGAAGCCTGCAGCTAAAAAGCGTCCTGCTGCTAAAAAAGCTGCTGCTAAGAAGCCTGCCGCTAAAAAGCGTCCTGCTGCTAAGAAGCGCGTAGCTGCAAAAAAAAAGTAAGTAAGCCTGCTGCGAAGAAAGCGGGCAAGGCTGTAAAAAAGCCCGTGGCTAAAAAAGCTGCAGTTTCAACTACGTTGAATCCAGCCGCTGCTTGGCCCTTCCCAACTGGCACACGTCCATAAGCTCTGCTTGTAGGCGGGTGAAGTTCAAAGGGATCTCTCACGAGATCCCTTTTTTATTGCTACTTCAGTTAATTATTGGCTTTAGAGGGCAAATCCAAATGCGGATTTGAATTGAGCAGCGATATCATCTTTGCTCATTTGGTGATTTTGTGGTCCCTGGTGAGTTATTTTGATTGAACCCATCAAGCTGGCCAAGCGGCCAGTAGTTTCCCAATCCATGCCGTTTTCTAATCCAAACAGTAATCCACCTCGGAAAGCATCACCGCAACCAGTTGGATCAACTACTTTAGCTGCTGATACCGGCGGAATCGCAATGCATTTACCCTCAAAGTAAATATCTGCACCTTCAGCACCCTTGGTGACAATCAAAGCTTTTACTCTTTCAGCTACTTTTGTTAGGCTTAAGCCGGTTCTTAGGGAGAGCATTTCACCTTCATAGTCATTTACGGCGAGATAGCTTGCAATATTTACCAGCTCAAGGAGTTCTGAACCATTAAACATCGGTAAACCTTGGCCCGGATCAAATACAAAAGGAATTCCTGCTTCAGCTAACTGATGACAGTGCTCCCACATCCCTTGACGACCATCTGGGGCAACGATTCCAAATTTGGCGGCACCCTTAGCATTCTTGCTGCGCTCCGCAATCACTGCGGAAACTTGGTTGAGGTGAGATTCACCCATTGCACCCGGATGAAAAGCGGTAATTTGATTATTGGCTTGATCGGTGGTGATCATCGCTTGAGCAGTAAATGCCTGTTCAATCTGACGAATGTGCGTTGCATCAATCTTGAGTTGTTTGAGGCGATCAAGATAGGGGGCAGCATCACCGCCTACGGTTGCCATGATGATGGGGTCGCCACCAAGAAGACTTAGGTTGTAAGCAATATTGCCTGCACAACCACCGAATTCACGGCGCATTGTAGGAACGAGGAAGGCGACATTGAGGATATGAATCTGCTCTGGCAGGATTTGATCGGCAAATTTGCCTTCAAAGTTCATGATGGTGTCGTAAGCGATGGAACCGCAGATCAAGCTAGCCATAAATAGTTACTTTCTAATAAAAATCAATTGAAATGAGAGTGAAATAGGATTTGCTATCTATTTTTCTCGGTAAAAAACTCTGACGCGATATCCAGCAGCATTTTGCGGGAGGGAAATCGGTAGGGCAGCTGTAAAGATTTCACCGGAAGGGGCGCCTTGACTTAAAAAACCAGGATGCGCTTCTTGCCAAGTAGTCGGTAACCATTCTTGCGGAGTGAGTCGAATCATTTTGATTTCAGATTCCTCTGGATCGGTGAGAGAAATTTCTAAATTCGGGAATAAAACAGGGAGGGCAAGACGATTTTGTATTCCAACTTGCAGCACAGATTGATTTGAAGCGTTTTTAAGGCCTTCTCGCGCGTTTTCAGATGAAAGAGTAACCGAAGTTATTTTCCAGGCAGAAAAATCGCTTACAGGACGATTTACACACCCCAGCGCGCGACACAATTTTTCATCTAACTTCTGTAAAAGAGAAAAACTCGTTGTTGCAATCGCAGAAGAGCTGCCATCAACACGCGTTGCTAATGCTGGTAGTAAAGAATTTCTAGAAAGGTGCTCGCCAACAATGATGAGTAAGAGGAAAAAAAGGCTGAGAAGGATTAACTTAGGACTTTTTTTTTGAGTCGGAGCTGAAGTATCTCTATTTTTGTCAGCTGAACTTGCTTTAACGCCCTGCTCCGGAAGTGTGCCGTGCAAACAAACCCAACCTTCACTCTCTTTCCAGATAGATAGGGTTAACCATTGACTGTAAGTTGCAATGACTTCCTCTGCTTGACGAGCAAGAACACCTGAGAGAACAATTTTTCCACCTGGGCGCATCTTGTTTACCAAGGCAGGCGCTAGAACTTGCAGTGGGTTAGCCAAAATATTGGCCATCACAATGTCGTATTTGGTTTCTGATGCGAGTTCTGGTGCATTTTCGTTGGGCAGAACAAAGCGAATGACTGTCTTGTTGATTTCTGCATTGCTGCGTGCTGCAACCATTGCTTGCGGATCAATATCAGTACCAACTACGGGTTTACATCCCAATTTCGCAGCGGCAATGGCGAGAATTCCAGATCCACAGCCATAATCAAGCAAACTTTGATTCGCAAGCATGGTGTTTTGTTCAAGCCAAAGTAAGCAAAGGTGCGTAGTGGGGTGACTGCCTGTCCCAAATGCCAAGCCTGGGTCTACTGCCAAACAAATTGCGTTAGGGTCGGTTGGCGCTTCATGCCAAGAAGGCACTACCCAAATACGTTCACCAATCTGAATTGGAGCAAATTGACTTTGGGTTAAGCGAACCCAATCTTGCTCTTCAACGATCTTTTCTTGTGGAGCCGGGAGATTGAATCCCACTTCCTCGAGGGATGCGAGAAGCTCTGGGATGAAGTTCGCCTCATCAGAATCATCCATCTCAGGATTAAAAAGTGCGGTTACAGAAGATCGATCCCAAGCCTGTACTTCCGGCGATAGACCTGGCTCACCATAGAGTGGATTTTCATCGTAACCGCCAGCAGCATCATCTTCAACAGTAACGGAGAGTGCGCCCACTTCCAGCAAAGCATCACCTAAAGGTTCTGCAATCTCAGCCGGAACCGTGAAAATAAGTTCACGATAGGACATACTCACTCCAAATGGACATTAACTGACCTGCAACTTAGGGCTTACCGCGACTAGCGGCTTGCTCTTCGAGGCGATGCTCCAAATAGTGAATGCTGGTTCCGCCTTCGATGAAGTTCGGATCAAGCATGAGTTCACGATGCAGTGGCACATTGGTTGTGATGCCATCGATCACCATCTCAGAAAGCGCAATCTGCATACGGCGTATCGCTTGCCCGCGAGTATTGCCATAAGCAATTAACTTGCCAATCATGGAGTCGTAATTGGACGGCACTACATAACCACTATAGGCATGTGAATCGACACGAATCCCAGGACCGCCTGGCATATGGAATGAACCAATTTTCCCTGGGCTTGGTGTGAATTTAAATGGGTCCTCTGCATTAAGACGGCATTCGATGGCATGACCACGGAAGACGATGTCTTTTTGGCGATAACTCAGTTTTAAGCCAGCAGCAATACGAATTTGTTCTTGAACAATATCGACACCAGTAATCATTTCGGTGACTGGATGCTCTACTTGAACACGGGTGTTCATCTCAATAAAGAAGAATTCGCCATCTTCATACAAGAACTCGAAAGTACCAGCACCACGGTAAGCAATTTTTCTACAGGCTTCAGCGCAGCGCTCACCAATTTTGGCGATTGCACGACGATCAATTCCAGGTGCTGGAGCTTCTTCAATTACTTTTTGGTGACGACGTTGCATGGAGCAATCACGCTCACCTAACCAAATGGCATTGCCATGGGTATCAGCCAAGATCTGTATCTCAACGTGGCGAGGCTTTTCTAAAAACTTCTCCATATAGACTTCAGGATTACCAAAAGCACGACCCGCTTCTTCTTTGGTCATGTTGACTGCATTGAGAAGGGCAGCCTCGGTATGGACGACACGCATTCCACGGCCACCACCACCGCCAGCAGCCTTAATAATGACTGGATAGCCAACGCGTTTTGCAGTGGCAATAATTTCTTTTGGATCGTTTGGTAAGGCACCTTCTGATCCAGGAACGCAAGGAACGCCAGCTTTAATCATGGCACGCTTGGCCGAAACCTTATCACCCATCAGGCGTATTGAGGTTGCAGTGGGGCCAATAAATGCAAAACCAGATTTCTCAACACGTTCAGCAAAGTCGGCGTTCTCAGAGAGAAAGCCATAGCCTGGGTGAATCGCTTCAGCATCTGTCACTTCAGCCGCCGAAATAATGGCGGGCATATTGAGGTAGCTCAGTGGCGAGGGAGCGGGGCCAATACAGACCGCTTCGTCTGCAAGCTTCACGTATTTAGCTTCTTTATCTGCAGTCGAGTAGACCACCACAGTTTTAATTCCCAGCTCGCGACATGCGCGCTGGATGCGGAGAGCAATCTCTCCGCGATTGGCAATCAGAATCTTATCGAACATGTCGGCTCTGAGTTAAGTAACGGTGGATTGGAATAGATCTAAGGGAGATCTATTAAGCAATGATGAACAGCGGTTGATCAAACTCAACGCCTTGACCGTTTTCACAGAGAATTTGCTTAATAACGCCTGCTTGCTCAGACTCAATTTCATTGAGAAGTTTCATCGCTTCAATAATGCACAGCGTTTGACCCACTTTGACCGTGTCACCAACTTTGACGAAATCCGGGGACTCGGGGTTTGGGGCGCGATAGAAGGTACCAACCATGGGTGAGCGAGCAACAAAACCAGTTTCAGCGGGCGCTTCTTGAATAATTGGTAAAGCCGCAGGTGCGGCTTGCGTAGCTTGAACAGACGCTGGATTGGCGTAGACCACTTGACCCGCAGGAGCTGGGGAGCCGGCATTCACAATACGAACACGATCTTCACCTTCATTGACTTCTAACTCAGAAATTCCTGATTCAGAAACAAGGTCGATTAGGGTTTTTAGTTTTCTTAGGTCCATGGAAAGGCTTCCTCTCGGGTAATTCTGAATAAATCTTTATTTTTGTAAACGGGCGATAGCTGCTTGCAGTGCTAATTCGTAACCAATGGCGCCCAAACCGCAGATAACGCCGGTAGCAATATCAGACAGGTAGGAGTGTTTGCGGAACTCCTCACGTTGATGAATATTAGACAGGTGTATTTCAGTAAATGGGATAGCAACCCCAGCTAGCGCATCACGCAAGGCAACGCTGGTATGGGTAAAAGCGCCTGGATTGATGATGATGAAATCCACCCCATCTTGTTTGGCCTTTTGAACTCGGTCAATCAGCTCGCCTTCATGGTTGCTTTGAAAGGTGGATAAATCAACTGAGTGGGACTTGGCAATCGCACCCAGCTTTGTATGAATATCTTCCATGGTAGTTTTGCCGTAAACCTCTGGCTCACGGGTTCCCAACAGATTGAGGTTAGGACCTTGGATAATGAGAATTGAAGTATTTTTCGACATAGATCGATAGTTTTAGATGCAGTTAAGTTTTGTTGCCGAGATAAAGCTTTTCTCTGAAAACTGCTAACTAGATGAAGAATTTTCTTCATCTTGCAGGCAAAGTATACCCCCGGGCAGTTGCCCAAACCCTAAAAATGACGCAATAAACAGGCTATTTTTTTAACATCTACAGCGTAAATATTGCAATATTTAGCTCACAAACTGCCAATTTTGACCTACCTGGCGAGCGCAAAGATCATTTAAAAAGTCTTATAAAGCTAATTTAATTGCGCTTCTGAGCTCTTCTTCGCTTATCTTTCCTAATTTGCTGCTAGTAGACTTGCCTTGAGAATTAATGATGACGGTATAAGGAAGTGCACCTTGGGCATTCCCCATCTGCTTTGAGATATTGCTGCCCTCAAGTCCGCCAATCACAATGGGATAAGAAACTGGGGTTATTTCTAGGAATTGACGAATATTAGATGGTGAATCGATGCCGATGCCGACAAATAAGACATTTTGATTTTTAAACTCTGCTTGTAATTTGTCCAAAGTGGGCATTTCTTCAACGCAGGGAGGGCACCAGGATGCCCAAAAGTTCACCACAAGGACTTTTTCGCGCCATTCTTTGGTGTCTACTGATTTTCCAGTCGGTGTTTGCCAGGGGTTGGCAAAAAAGGCCCTGATAGCAGGGTCATCTGCCAGCTCTGTTCTGAAGATCCATTGAGAAGTCGCCACTCCCGCAGCAAGGGCCACGAGGTTAAATCCAATGATGCTAATCCACTGTCTTCGATTCATTGCCACTCCTTAGCTAAAATTCCCCAATGCATATTCATATCTTGGGCATTTGCGGTACTTTCATGGGCGGCATTGCCGCAATCGCTCGGCAGGCCGGACATCGGGTAACTGGCTGTGACGCCAACGTATATCCACCAATGAGTACTCAGCTGGAAGCGCAGGGTATTGAACTCATCGAAGGATTTTCGCCCGATCAATTATTACAGTTTGAGACGATGCCAGATTTATTTGTCATTGGTAATGTCGTTTCGCGTGGCAATCCACTGATGGAAGCGATTCTTAATCAAGGGCTTCCTTACACCTCTGGCCCTCAGTGGTTGGGTGAGCAAGTTCTGTTTGGTAGGCATGTTTTGGCTGTTGCTGGTACACACGGCAAAACAACTACCTCTGCCATGCTGGCTTGGATCTTAGAATTCAATAATTACAAACCCGGATATTTGATTGGTGGAGTGCCATTGAATTTCACCGTATCCGCCCGCTTAGGCGAGAGTCAATATTTCGTAATCGAAGCCGATGAATACGACACGGCGTTTTTTGATAAGCGCAGTAAGTTTGTTCACTATCGCCCGCGCACCGCTTTGTTAAATAATCTCGAGTTTGATCACGCCGATATTTTTGCTGATCTTGCTGCAATTGAAACGCAGTTTCATCATTTGGTCCGGACGGTGCCAGGCAATGGTCTTGTTGTGGTTAATGGCGAAGAGCCCGCCTTAGAAAGAGTCATTGCACGAGGTGCTTGGGCACCTGTTGAAAAGTTTGGCCAGGATCAACACAATGCCTGGTCTTTAATTTCTCAAGATGCCGATGGCTTCATCGTTTTGCAAGATGGCAAAGAGCTTGCAACGGTGACTTGGGCTCCTGACTCTGGAGTTATGGGTCGACATAATCAGCTCAATGCATTGGCAGCTATTGCGTCAGCAAATCATATTGGTATTACACCAGCCGATGCCGCACGCGCTTTAGCTGAGTTCAAAAATGTGAAACGTCGTTTAGAGACGATTGGTGTTGCAAATAAAGTAACCGTATACGATGACTTTGCGCACCACCCAACCGCAATTATTACTACGGTAGATGGCTTGCGTCGAAGGGTGGGGCGGTCCCGTATTTTGGCAGTCTTGGAGCCTCGTTCTAATACGATGAAACTCGGAGTGATGAAGGCACAACTACCCAATAGTTTGGAAGCAGCCGATAAGATTTTTGCATACGGTGCAAGCACCGGTAAAGATTCTTTAGGTTGGGACTTAAATGAAGTCTTAGCCCCATTAAATGCAAAGAGTGACAATCGTGCTGTAGCCTTTGATGATCCATCTGCTTTAGTTGAGGCCGTTGCAAATGAAGCAAGGCCTGGCGACCATATTTTGGTGATGAGTAATGGTGGCTTTGGTGGAGTGCACCAAAAAATATTGACTGCAATACAAGAGAAAGCAAAGTAATGAGTATGAGACTAAAAGATAAAGTAGCCATCATTACTGGTGCTGCAAAAGGCATTGGTTTTGCAACTGCTAAACGTTTTGCGCAAGAGGGTGCAAAGGTGATGATTGCGGATGTGAATCCCGAGGCTGTTAAGGCTGCAGTGGAACTCATTCCAGGCTCAGAAGCCTATGTAATGAACGTGACTGATCGTGCAAGTGTTGAAGCGGCTGTTGATCAAATCATGCAGCACCATGGACGTATTGATGTTCTGATTAATAACGCTGGTATCACTCAAGACGCACGCTTAGTTAAAATGACCGAAGCACAATTTGATACAGTGATTGATGTCAATCTCAAAGGTGTTTTTAATTGCTCGCAGTTGGTAGTACCGCATATGTTGGAGGCTGGTAAAGGCGCTGTCGTAAATGCTTCTAGTGTCGTGGGCATTTATGGAAACTTTGGCCAGACCAACTATTCAGCAACCAAGTTTGGAGTGATTGGATTCACCAAAACTTGGGCGCGTGAATTGGGCCCAAAAGGTATTCGGGTAAATGCAGTTTGTCCTGGCTTTATTGCTACCGAGATGGTCAAAGCGATGCCAGAAAATATTCTGAAAGATATTGAGAGACGCAGTTGGTTAGGTCGCTTAGGCACTCCCGAAGAAATGGCGAACGTGTATTTATTTCTAGCGAGTGATGAGGCGAGCTATGTCAATGGTGTTGCGCTTGAGGCCAGCGGCGGGATCTCACTCTAACGATGCATCTTTTATATGAAGAGGGTGGCGATATTAAGGTCGCCACAGTCCAGTCTGCTTCGGGCGCTGGAGATGCCCAATCTTGGCAAGCAACTAGTTTGTCTGGAAAAAAGATTAAGTTAAAAGCCAAAGAGGTTTGGTTACGCTTTGAGAAGCCAGAGCCACAGCCATTGATGGATGAGGCAAATGCCCTATCCAAAGAACTCGATCTGCAATTCTTGTGGGATTGCGCGCCAGATGAAGAGTTTGGCTTGGTAGATGTTGCCCACGAGTACTTTGGTGCACAAGCAAATATTCCGCAACAGACTGCATTGGCCATTGCATTACAGGGGGCGCCAGTCTTCTTCAGACGTAAAGGGCGGGGACGTTTTCAAAGGGCACCGCTTGAGCAATTGCAGGCTGGTTTAGCAGCGCTCGAGCGCAAGCAAAAAGAATTGGAGCAGGAGAGTGCATGGCAGCAAGAACTAGTGGCTGGCGTATTTCCAGAGACGCTCAAGTCTCAGGCAAATCAACTGCTGTTTTCTCCGGATAAAAATACCTCTGCCTATAAGGCATTGATTGCAGCATGTACCGAGTCAGGGGAGTCGCCTGCGCAGTTAATGATCCGCTGTGGTGCGATTGATTCACCTTTGCAATATCACCAAGGGATGTTCTTAAAGGCGCATTTCCCTCAAGGCGCAGCACATGAGCAAAGTTTGGTAGTTGATCAAGTTGCGTTAGATGCTGCTATTTCAGAATTGCCCCTAGCTGAAGTGACCGCATTCTCGATAGATGACTCAGGCACCACTGAAATCGATGATGCTTTATCGGTCACTGCGCTCGAGGGTGGTGGACATCGTATCGGTATTCATATTGCGGCACCTGGCTTGGTGATTGCCAAGGATGATGCTTTAGATAAGGTTGCGCGCACTCGCATGTCTACCGTATATTTCCCTGGCGACAAGATTACGATGTTGCCTGATTCGGTGATTACGCAGTTCTCATTGGATGAAGGCGCCGCTCGTCCAGCTTTATCGATTTATGTAGATATTGATGTGGCTGGAGTTGTGGATAAAGAGACTCTGCAGTTGCGCGCTGAGATGGTTCCGGTGGGGGCGAATCTTCGGCTAGAGAATTTAGAGTATTTGGTGACAGAAGAAAGTTTGGCTGATGAATCGTCTGACTATGCTTATCGTCAGGAGCTCAGCGTGTTGTGGGCCGCAGCCAAGTTATTGCATGCAGGGCGCCAGGAGCAGCGTGTAGCAAATGGGTTGCGCGCTGAACAGTTGGGGGTCTTGGATCCCAATGCCTTAGCGAGAGACTTTCATTTTCAAATCAAAGAAGTGGATGGATCGCAGCGAGTAGACATTACTCCTCGTCAACGTGGCTCTATCGTCGATACTATCGTTGCTGAGTGGATGATTTATTGCAATAGCGCTTCAGGACGCTTATTGGCAGATCATGGGATACCTGGTTTGTTCCGTACTCAAAAGGGTTGGGGCCCCTTACGCACGCGTATGCAGACAACTCCAGGCCCACATGAAGGCTTGGGTTTGGAGTATTACGCTTGGTGTACTTCCCCTTTGCGCCGTTACTCAGATTTAGTGAATCAGTGGCAGTTAATTGCTATAGCAAAACATGGTATTACTGCCAAGATGGTAGCGCCATTCCCGCCGCGTGATGCCGCATTAATGGGTATCGCCGCCGACTTTGAAGCTTGCTATTCAGCCTACGGTGAATACCAAGATCGCCTCGAGAAATACTGGTGCTTGCGCTGGGTTTCTCAGGATGAAGTTCCTAAGCAAGTCTTTGTGAGACATCTCAAAGAAGGTATGTCCCGAGTAGAGTCAGTCCCATTGCATCTTCCAGTTCCCGAGTTGGCGGCCCATCCACGGATGACTCGAGCTGAAGTGAGTGTGGCTGATGTGGATCTCTTGCAACTCTCCGCCGGGGTTCGGGTTCTTCATATTGAAACCCTAGAGGTTCCTGAGAGTGATGCAAGTCCCACCTAAGCTGACTCAGATAGTGGGGTGCCTAGGTAGTTGGCAACGCTACCTATTTCTCTATGCCCTAGCCCTCTCGATTTTGCTTCATCTCATCTTTTTATCCTTCCGTTGGGGCATGGGAGAAATTGAAAATCGTCGTTTAAACACACCACTCAGCGTTGTCTTAGTGAATGCTAGCAATCCAGTGGCACCCAAGCAGGCCAATAAATTAGCCCAAGCAGATTTGCATGGAGGCGGCAACACCCTTAATCAGGATGCTAGTGCGCTCCATCGAGCCAGACTCGGTGCAGATGCTCGTCTCGAGGCTTTAGAAAAACAGCAAAAACAAATGCTGGCCAAGCTCGAAGCAGATCGAGCGCTCTCTGGCGGTCGCAAAAGTGGTGATGAGAAACAAGTAACACCTCAGCTAAATTCTTTAGAGGCTGAGCTGGCTAAGCGTTTGCAAGCTAATGGTCGCGAGCCTCGTCGTAAGGTCTTGACTGGGGCCAGTACTAAGGCGGTTGTCTTTGCGCAGTATTACGATGCCATGCGTCAAAAAATAGAGGCTTATGGCAGCGCATTTTTCCCACGGGCTAACGGTCGCCCCCTGTACGGAAGTTTGGTGATTGTGGTGAGCGTAGATGCTCAGGGGCGTATTGCCAAAAATGCTCAAGGTAAGGATGGTTTAAGTATTGGACGAAGCTCTGGCAATCCTGAGTTGGATCGCCAGGCCTTAGCGATCGTTCGTGCTTCTGCCCCCTTTGGAGTTTTCCCCGCAGAAATGCGTAACCAGCTTGATATCCTAGATTGGGTTTCTACTTTTGATTTCACGCGGGATGGATCTGATCGCTTGGATTTGCGTCCTTAATTCGGAGGACATCACTCAATTTCGCTTATCCTATAGTTAATATGAGTCAACTTATTTCCGCTGAGTTACATACCGACCCCATTCAATTTCCTGACGTAGATGTCTATGCGGTTGCCGGTAATCCAATCTCCCACAGTAAATCACCTGCTATTCATCAACGATTTGCTGAACAGTCAAATCAGAAAATGCACTACGGACGTTTACAGCCTGCAGTTGGTGAATTCAAAATCGCTGCGCAAGCTTTCTTTGCTGCTGGCGGCAAAGGTATGAATGTCACCGTGCCATTTAAATTGGATGCCCAAGCTCTTGCAGATGTATTAACACCGCGCGCACAGCTCGCTGGTGCTGTAAATACTTTGCGTATAGAGCATGGAAAAATCTATGGTGACAATACCGATGGCGCTGGCTTAGTCAGAGACTTACTGGCGCAGGGTATTCAGATTCAAGGCTCCCGAATTTTATTGCTGGGAGCGGGCGGCGCTTCTCGTGGAGTACTAGGTCCTTTACTAGAGCAATCGCCTGCAGAGTTAATGATTGCCAATCGATCCAATGCCAAGGCCGAGGAGTTGGTTCAGCTATTTAGTGATTTGGCTCACTCCCTACAAGTTGTATTGACTGTAGTTACTTTGAGCGAGCTGGAGGATGTAAGCAAGACTGCATCTCCTTTTGATCTCATTATTAATGCTACTGCTGCAGGTTTATCTGATGAATCTCCCATTAGCGATGCCGCAGCAAGCAATGTATTTACTCCGCAGTCTTTTGCCTACGATATGGTCTACGGCAAAGTCACTGCCTTAATGCAGCAAGCATTGCATCGCGGTGCACGAGTTAGTGATGGCTTGGGTATGCTGGTAGAACAGGCCGCAGATGCTTTCTTAATTTGGCGTGGTGCCCAGCTTGTTGATGCGATTGATTCTCGCGCTGTATTGGCAGAACTTCGCACTTCCTAATTCCTAGCTAAGCTTGAATGCGTTGGCTTTCTTATCTTCTGAAATGTTTAGTGGGTGGCTTTATTGCCATGCAAATGTATTTTGTCATTCAGATTGGTTTATGGGTAGTGCTTGATCCTAGTAGCACTGCATTTCAAAGGGCTGAACGTTGGCGCCTTTGCGGTCTGGCATGGTCTTGCCCAGTGCAGTCATCTTGGGTTCCTTACGACAAAATCTCCAGCAATCTCAAGCGTGCTGTTTTAGTGAGTGAAGACGATATCTTTTTTCAGCATATGGGTGTGCGGTTTGATGATATGAAAAAAGCATGGGCTAAAAACTCACAACTTAATCAACAGGGTGGTGGCAAATCCAAAACTGCTTTGCGTGGGGGCTCTACGATTACACAGCAACTAGCAAAGAATCTTTTTCTTTCTTCCGAGCAGAATTATTTTCGTAAAGGACAGGAGCTCATCATTACGGGTTTGTTAGAGGTAATGCTTCCCAAGCAACGTCTATATGAAATCTATTTAAATTCAGTGGAGTGGGGTGAGGGCATCTTTGGTATTGGCGCAGCTTCTCAGCATTATTACGGCATTAAGCCGGCATCACTTGATCGAGAGCAGGCTGCAGCTTTAGCATCAGCTTTACCTGCACCGAAGTGTTTTGACAAAGTGCAGTACTGCCGTAAGGCTAATATTCATTTCCCTACGCGACAAGACTTTATTCTCGAAAACATGGACAGGGTCGCTTTAGCCCCCATTCAGAAACCAAAAGCGCGCTAGTGTTACTTGGTACTTGCAGTTCTTAGTGCATCTCTTGTTGCGATGGCCACTTTTCTGGCTGCCTCAGCAAAATCATTTCCTGCGCTTGCATACAAGATTGCTCTAGAAGAATTGATCATCATGCCCGTGCCAGGCTGATTGGGTATGATGCCAGCTTTCACAGTGGCATCGATATCGCCACCTTGAGCACCAATGCCGGGAATGAGTAAGGGCATCTCGCCCACAATCGCTCGCACCTTAGCAATTTCCTCGGGGAAGGTTGCGCCAACTACTAGGCTAATTTGGCCTGAGGTATTCCATTGTTTTGCAGCGAGTTTGGCCACATGAAGGTAAAGGGGTTCACCATCAGGTGACACATTTAGAAACTGAAGATCGGAGCCTCCTGGGTTGGAGGTGCGACATAAAATAATTACGCCCTTGCCAGCATGCTTCAAATAAGGCTCGATCGTGTCAAAGCCCATGTAAGGATTCACGGTAACAGCATCCGCACCATAACGCTCAAAGGCTTCTAAGGCGTAGTGGTCAGCTGTACTACCGATATCACCACGCTTGGAGTCGAGGATGACGGGGATGTGGGGATATTTATCTTTAAGGTAGCGAGTCAGTTTTTCTAGTTGCGCTTCGGCCCTTTGGGAGGCGAAGTAAGCGAACTGGGGCTTAAAGGAGCAGGTCGTATCCGCAGTGGCATCAGCGATCTCGCGGCAGAACTCAAAAATCCCCTCAGGCTTACCCTGAAATACGGCGGGCAAACGCTTGGGATCTGGATCAAAGCCCACACACAACATACTGCCTTGGGAAGCCCACGCGGACTGTAGTTGTTGGGTAAAGGTATTTGAGCTAGAGTTCATTAGGATTAAGCTTATTTTAGTCAAACTGTTATATCCATAGGATAAACTAGCGACCATTCCTTAGGAGTTCACCATGATCAACTTGTTCGTCCTGCAAAATGGCCGCCTCTCTCAAGAGCAAGTGGAAGATCGCAATGAATTGTTGCAATACTCCAACCCTATCTGGATCGACGTTGTAGACCCTGAAGAGGAAGAACTCCTTTGGATTAAAGAGGCTTTTGGCGTTCTTTTGCCTGAATTGGATGATTTAGGTGACTTAGAAGCTTCTGCGCGGTATTTCGAGGCGGATGATGGCCACCTCCATATTCGTACTGATTTCTTATTGGACGAAGAAGAAACTTCTCGCAACGTACGAGTTGCTTTCGTAATGACCAAGCAAGTCTTGTTCTCTATTCATGACGAAGATTTGCCGGTATTCCGCTTGGTGCGTTTGCGTGCCCGTTTGCGCCCAGGCTCAGTCAGTAACGCGAAAGATGTTTTACTTGACCTGTACTCCACTGATGCCGAGTATTCTGCTGATGCCTTGGAAGAGGTTTATGAAAACCTCGAGCAAGCAGGTAAGCGCGTGCTGCAAGATGACATCACTGATCATGATGCAGAAGAAGTGCTCGAAACCATTGCCAAGGAAGAAGATACTAACGGACGTATTCGTCGCAATGTGATGGATACGCGTCGCGCATTGTCTTTTTTGATGCGCAGTAAATTATTGTCTGATGAGCAGCAAGAAGAGGCGCGTCAGATTTTACGAGACATCGATTCATTAGAAAACCATACCGCATTTCTATTCGATAAGATCAACTTCTTGATGGATGCGACAGTCGGTTTTATTAATTTGAACCAAAGTAAGATCATTAAGATCTTCTCGGTGGTATCCGTTGCCTTAATGCCGCCAACTTTGTTAGCGAGCGTGTGGGGCATGAACTTCCGCTATATGCCTGAACTAGAGCAGACCTGGGGTTATCCAGTTGCCATTATTTCTATGGTGATTTCAGCGATGATTCCATTGGGCTACTTCCGCCACAAGGGCTGGCTTAGCTCACGTTAATTCTGTAGTGCTACCTTGCTAGTCGTTTTTGGGTTTAAGTAATTCCAAAAATTGAGAGAGCGCAAAATCACGCGCTTGTTCTCGCACTACTTGACGATCCCCCTTGAAGTGTTTGGTAAGCGTGACAGTATTCACAACATCATGCCCAGTATTTTCTTTAATCGCCCAGCCAAAGCAGACGGTGCCAACCGGCTTTTCTGCTGAACCACCACTAGGTCCCGCAATGCCTGTGATAGAGATTGCAGCATTGACATTAGCATTGCGTAGCGCCCCTTCAGCCATGGCTTTGGCAACTGGTTCACTGACTGCACCAAAAGATTCAAGGGTTTCCACTGGAACATCCAAGCATTCTGATTTTGCGGCATTGCTGTAGGTGATATAAGCTCGTTCCAGCCAATCACTCGAGCCTGCTAAGTCCGTTAGAGTTGCGCAGACAAGGCCGCCAGTGCAGGATTCAGCCAAGACAATTTTCCAGCCTCGGCCCACTAAAGTCAGGGCAATAGCTCTCGCTAATTCATGCTGAGGATCGTTATTATTTTTCATGAGAGATAACCCAATCCAATTTGTACAAGCGCTATTGGGAGAAGCGTGAATAATGCAGCAGCGAGATCATCTGCAATGATTCCAAAACCACGCCACAACACTGTGCCAAAACTCGATGGAGAAGAATGATCGCCATTCTCTAAATGTTTAAAGTGCCGATCAATCATTCCAATCGGACCAGGTTTTACCGCATCAAAGAATCGGAATAGTGCAAATGCCAAAATTTGTATCCATAAGGTTGCTGGCATGATAAGTATCAATACGAGCCAGAAGGCGACCACTTCATCCAGCACAATGCCACCAAAATCTTTTTTACCTAACTCTTCACTGACTTGTCCACAGATCCAGCAACCCAGAAGAATGCTTGCGCCAATAATCCACCACCATGCTTCAGTTGATAGAAAGTAATCACCCAATAAGAAAATAGCCCAAGCCCACAGTGTTCCTGCGGTGCCAGGTGCAAATGGCGCCAGGCCACTACCTAGTCCGAACGCCAGGGCGCGACTAGGTTTAGCAAAGACCCACTTGAAGCTAGGGGTCAATGCGGAGGAGCCTTTTGAATTGGTTTGGGTATTCATGCGAAGTGATCAAAAGATTTCAGCAGTAAATCTGCTTGCTGAGAATTTAATTCTTTTCCATCGTTATCGATGATGCGTATCTCGGGTGCTGAGTGTTGCATGGATTTGACAGTACCAATTTGAGTCAGTGGAAGATTTAAGTCCCCGCTGATTTTGGTGATCGCATCTCTTGCACCGCTTGCCGCAGTAAAGCACAGCTCGTAATCATCACCGCCATTTGCTGCATATTGATTCTGAATGGTGGGTGATTGTTTGCGTAGCGTAGCGGATTTAGGGATCCGCTCTAAATAGATTTCTGCATCTTTACCTGATTGCTTGAGGATATGTCTTAGATCACCCAATAGACCATCGGAGATATCCAAAGCAGAATTGGCAATGCCTCTTAAGGCAATACCTAAATCTATTCTAGGGGTGGGTTGATGCATGCGCGCCTCAATTATTTCCAAATCGTCTTTTTCTAATTCAATTTCGTGACGCAGTGCAGCAAGAGCAAGTCTTGCGTCACCAACGGCTCCCGAAACCCAAATATCATCGCTCTCCAATGCCCCAGACCTGCGAATAGCTTTGTCTTTTGGAATGCTGCCAAAAGCAGTGATGCAAATATTGAGCGGACCGGCGGTAGTATCGCCACCAATGAGGGGGCAAGCAAATTGATTGGCGATTGCAAATAAACCTTTGCTGAACGCTTCCAACCAGACTGAATTCGCCTCAGGCAATGCTAGTGCGAGCGTGAAACCCATCGGCCTAGCGCCCATCGCAGCCAGGTCTGAGAGGTTGACTGCTAGGGCTTTCCAGCCTAGCCACTCTGGATTGGCGTCTTGAAAAAAGTGTCTGCCACTGACCAACATGTCGCTGGTGATTGCAATCTCTTCAGTAGGGTCGATTGTAAGTAGGGCGCAATCATCACCAATCCCCATCTTTACTGAGCCGGGGTTGCTGGCAAGCATCAGTTCCGACTGCGTTTTAAAGAAACGCTGAATTAGATCAAATTCACCAAGTGAGGAGGTTTGAGATTGCATGCCCTATTTTATGGCTCTTGGGACTCTTTCATCTGAGAGGAATAGAATTAAAGCTTGAATATGGCTTATAGATGAGTGAACTGATGAGTAAACCAAGCAATAGCAGTAAAGAACAGCAAATAGCAGATTTAAGGGCGGCTGCTCTTCACTATCATGAGTTCCCAACCCCGGGGAAGATTGAAATTGCCCCAACGAAGCAGTTAACCAATCAGCGTGACTTAGCCCTAGCTTACACACCTGGCGTTGCTGCCCCATGCGAGGAAATTGTTAAAGATCCCGCTAATGCTTTCAAATACACAGCTCGAGGTAATTTAGTTGGTGTGATCACCAACGGTACGGCAGTATTGGGACTCGGAAATATCGGACCATTGGCTAGTAAGCCAGTGATGGAAGGTAAAGCAGTTCTTTTCAAGAAATTTGCTGGCATTGATGTTTTTGATATTGAAATCAATGAAAACGATCCAGATAAATTAGTTGAAATCATTGCGGCCCTCGAACCCACCTTTGGTGGTATTAATTTAGAAGATATCAAAGCACCAGATTGTTTTATCGTCGAGCGCAAGTTGCAAGCGCGCATGAAGATTCCAGTCTTTCATGATGACCAACATGGAACTGCAATTGTGGTTGCTGCTGCGATTCTGAATGGCTTAAAAGTAGTCGGTAAGGATGTTGCTAATGTGAAATTAGTCACCTCTGGTGCTGGCGCTGCTGCATTAGCTTGTTTGGATTTATTGGTTGACCTTGGTATTCCACGAAAGAATATTTGGGTTACTGACTTAGTTGGTGTTGCATACAAAGGTCGTCAAGAATTAATGGATCCAGAGAAGGAGCCGTTCTGTCAGGAGACTGATTTACGCACCCTAGATCAAGTGATTGAAGGCGCTGATATTTTTCTAGGCCTCTCAGCTGGCGGTGTTCTCAAGCAATCGATGGTGAAGAAAATGGCTGATAAGCCATTGATCTATGCCTTGGCAAACCCAACCCCCGAGATTTTGCCTGAGGAGGTCAAGGAGGTTCGTCCTGATGCGGTAATGGCAACGGGTCGTACTGATTATCCAAACCAAGTGAATAACGTGTTGTGCTTTCCGTTTATCTTCCGTGGTGCATTAGACGTTGGAGCTACGACCATCACACGTGGCATGGAGGTCGCAGCGGTAAAGGCTGTGGCGGAGTTGGCACAAGCTGAGCAGAGCGAAATAGTAACCTCGGTATACGGTATTGAGAACTTATCTTTTGGCCCCGAGTATCTAATTCCGAAGCCGTTTGATCCGCGTTTAATTACCGTCATTGCACCCGCTGTTGCTAAAGCGGCAATGGAGGACGGCGTGGCCCTGCGCCCAATTAAAGACTTCGATGCTTACCGCAATCAGTTGCAACAATTTGTGTACCACTCCGGTACTTTGATGAAGCCATTGTTTAGTATTGCTAAACAAGTACCTGCTGCACAAAAACGGATCGTGTTTGCTGAGGGTGAAGATGAGCGCGTATTGCGTGCAGTACAAATCATTGTCGATGAGCATTTGGCTACACCAATTCTGATTGGTCGCCCTGCGGTAATCGAGCACCGCATTGACAAGTTCGGATTACGTATTAAAGCGGGTGAAGACTTTGAGATTGTGAATCCAGAGAATGATCCACGCTTCCGTGATTTCTGGCAAACCTATTTAGCTTTGACTGAGCGTAAAGGAGTCACCGAATCTTTTGCCAAGTTAGAAATGCGTCGCCGCCATAGCTTGATCGGATCCATCATGATTAGTAAAGGCATGGCTGATGGCATGATCTGCGGAACCGTTGGCAACTTAGCAACCCATTTGAAGTACATTGACGAGGTGGTAGGTCAAGAGTCGGGCGCTAATGTTTATGGCGCAATGTCTGGATTGATTTTGCCGGGTCGCCAAGTCTTCTTGGTGGATACCCATGTGAATATCGATCCAACAGCAGAGCAATTGGCTGAACTCACACTGATGGCTGCAAACGAAATGCGTAAATTAGGCATAGCGCCCAAGGTGGCACTCTTATCCCATTCCAATTTCGGTTCTAGTAGCGCTCCATCCGCAGTCAAAATGCGCGAGGTACTGGCTTTGATTCAAAAAGCAGACCCTAGTCTCGAGGTGGATGGTGAAATGCATGGTGATAGCGCTTTGGATGAAACCATTCGCGCCGGTGCGGTTACTTCATCACCATTAAAAGGCGATGCTAATTTGTTGGTACTGCCAAATATTGACGCTGCCAACATTTCTTACAACTTATTGAAGACTGCTGCGGGTAACGGTATCGCAATCGGACCATTGCTCTTAGGAGTTGCAAAGCCAATTCACATTTTGACGCCAGCCGCTACTGTGCGCCGTATCGTCAATTTGACCACTTTGGCGGTAGTTGAAGCAGCAAGCAACGCTAGAGGGGCGGTCTAAGAACTAGGGCTGTACTTTTATTTATGTTAGTTAGTGTTAACTACCATAAATAATTACTATATAAATCAATGGTTTATATAAAATGTACTGTAATTGGGCTTGATTTGATGGCGTGTTAAGGGTAATCTAGCATCCATCATGAATAATCGCTCTGAAAACGGCACTACACAAGGCTTTGACGAACACAGTCGGGCTGAAAGTTGGGATAGTAACGATCGACTCGAAATCGAGTCATCCGCAGCCAATATCTATGCTGAGGGCGGTTTATCTCGTTTACAAACCTATGCAGCAAATCAAGTTTCGGGGAAAAAAGTGACAGCTTCTTGGCGTGCCGCTTTGGCCGTTCGCGATGCCGGACCGCCGGCAATGTTGCGCAGTGTGCGCCCTAATATCGTGCAATCTATTCGTGCTTTCCGCACTCCTGATCTTCAGGAAGCTGCTACTGAACTTGGCCAGCATTTCATTTACGCTAATTGTGCAAATGCGATGACTAAGGGTGAGGTTTTAGAGGCGATTGCGATTGCTTACACATTCACCAAGCAACAGGCGAAGAATTTCGATCCTTTACTGGATGCTTTGACGACTACTGTTGATAAATCAGGTCCCCAGCCAGGTTTCGTAGTGGTACTCGAAGGTTTGCCTTGCACGCAGAAGTTTGACAAAGAAGCTCGCGAGACTCTGTTAGATGTGTTCCGTGATGCTGTGGATTTCTGGTCTGAGCGCCGCACACCATACCGTGTGTTCTACTCCTTTGCCTAATCACTCGATTTAACGAGTGAAGTAGTAAGACAGTAAAACAACAAAAATCGCCTCTATTTGAGGCGTTTTTGCATTTCTGGGCCCCAAACGCTGTGAACTGCAGTAATTGCCACAATTCCAGCGGTCTCTGTTCGTAGTACTCGATCGCCTAGAGAGACTATTTGATAACCCGCAGCTTGCGCTTGCGCTTCCTCTTCTGGAGTGTGCCCACCTTCCGGCCCAATCATCAAAATAATATCCTGCGGTGGACTGTCAAGCAAAACTGAATAGAGGCTTTTATCGGTATCAGGACTTAAAAGTAGTTTAAGTTTGGCTTTTTGTGGCTTCTGTAGATAACTTGCAAAACTTTGTACAGGTTCTACAGTGGCTAAAACGGTGCGATCACATTGTTCGCAAGCGGCTTGAACGATGCCTTGCCAGTGCAAAAGACGCTTTTGAGCACGCTCAGCATCGCTAGAGCGCGTTAATTTAATGACTGAGCGCTCACACTGCAACGGTGCAATGACTTGAGCACCAGTTTCTATGGCCTTTTCAACCACCCAATCCATCTTGTCGCCCCCAGCAAGTCCTTGTGCCAAGGTAATGGCATAGGGGCTCTCACGATGTGTGTCTTGGCGAATATCACTTAGCTCGGCCTCCCCTGACTTATTGCTAAGTGAGAGCAGCTTGGCCTGGGCAACGTGGCCTTTTCCATCAAAGATGGGGAAAAATTCACCGACTTGGATGCGACGGACGCGCAAGTGATGTGCGAGCTCAGGGGTGAGGGTATGTGGCTTTTGGTTTTCCCATGGGCCGGGAAGATAAAATTGAGGCATTACTGAAATATAGCTAATTAATTTTCTCGAGACCAAATTTACGATGTCAAACCTACAAATTCGTATGGCAAACGCCATTCGTGCTTTATCCATGGATGCAGTTCAACAAGCCAATTCCGGTCACCCTGGAATGCCAATGGGTATGGCTGATATTGCAGTCGGTCTTTGGAATGAACATTTGCAACACAACCCAACCGATCCTCATTGGATGAATCGTGATCGCTTTGTTTTATCAAATGGTCATGGCTCGATGTTGCTGTATTCCTTATTGCATCTGACTGGTTATGACTTGCCGATGAGCGAGTTGAAAAACTTCCGTCAGTTACACAGCAAAACTGCAGGACATCCTGAGTATGGAATTACCCCCGGAGTAGAAACGACTACTGGTCCTTTAGGTCAGGGTATTTCAAACGCGGTTGGTATGGCGCTGGCAGAAAAATTATTAGCTCAGGAATTTAATCGTCCCGGTCACGATATTGTTGATCACCACACCTATGTATTTTTGGGTGATGGTTGCTTGATGGAAGGTATCAGTCATGAAGTGTGTTCATTGGCTGGCACACTCAAGCTGAATAAACTCATCGCGCTATGGGATGACAACGGCATCTCGATTGATGGCAAAGTGGTTTCTTGGTTTAACGAAGATACGCCAAAGCGTTTTGAGGCCTATGGCTGGAATGTGATTCGCGCTGTTGATGGTCATGATGCAGAGGCTGTATCGAGTGCAATCGCTAAAGCGAAGAAGAGCGACAAGCCAACATTGATTTGTTGCAAGACGGCTATCGGTCAAGGCTCTCCCAATATGGCCGGAAGTGACAAGGTACATGGCTCACCATTGGGCGCAGCTGAAATTGCTGCAACCCGTGTCGTATTGAATTGGCCGTATGCGCCGTTCGAAGTTCCAAAAGATATTTACGAAGCTTGGGATTTCAAGAAGCGTGGCCAAGCTGCTGAGCATGAGTGGAATAAAGAATTCCAATCGTACAAAAATAAATATCCAGAACTCGCTTCTGAATTACAGCGCCGTATGCAAGGCGACTTATCTAAGGATTTCTCCAAAACTTTAGAAGCTTATTTAAAAAATTGTGAAACCAAAGCAGAAACGATTGCTACTCGTAAGGCAAGTCAAAATGCCATCGAGGCATTGGCTCCTGCATTACCAGAGTTCATGGGTGGCTCTGCCGACCTAACAGGATCCAACTTAACAAACTGGTCTTCATGCAAGCCTGTACGTGGTGATCAGTGGGGTAACCACATTAATTACGGTGTTCGTGAATTTGGTATGAGTGCCATCATGAACGGTATCGCTTTACACGGTGGATACATTCCATTCGGTGGTACCTTCTTAACCTTCTCTGATTACAGTCGTAATGCAATACGCATGGCTGCATTGATGAAATTGCGCAGCATCTTTGTCTTTACGCATGACTCTATTGGCTTAGGTGAAGACGGTCCAACTCATCAGTCAGTTGAGCATGTAGCGAGCTTGCGCCTGATTCCGAATTTAATGGTTTGGCGTCCTTGTGACACCACTGAGAGTGCGGTGGCTTGGGGCTCTGCAATTGAGCGTAAGCATGGCCCAAGCGCTTTGATCTTCAGTCGTCAGAACTGCCCATTTGTTTCACGTAATAGTCAGCAAGTAAAAGATATTGCCCGCGGTGGATATGTTTTGCGTGACACCAAGAAATTAAAGATCAAGGCAGTGATCATTGCTACTGGTTCAGAAATCGCCTTGGCGTTGCAAACAGCAGATCGTTTAGATGCTGAAGGCTTTGGTATTCGTGTGGTTTCGATTCCATCAACGACAGTATTTGATCAACAAGATGCTGCGTACAAAGCAAAAGTTTTGCCGACAGATATTCCACGCATTGCTGTTGAAGCGGGCGTAAGTGATTTCTGGTGGAAGTATGGTTGCGCAGCAGTGCATGGCGTTGATACCTTCGGTGAGTCTGCGCCAGCACCTGTGCTCTATGAATATTTTGGTTTAACGGTCGATCAGATTGCTAAAACAGTGAAGCAATGTATTGCAAAGAAATAGAAAAGATCAGAAACAAAGTATTCATCTAAGAATTCAAAATGAGCAAGGGAAATGGAATGACAATTCGTGTCGCAATTAACGGTTATGGTCGTATTGGCCGCATGGTCTTGCGTGCTTTGTATGAAGATCAAGTCAATGGCAAGCCAAGGCGCGATATCAAAATCGTTGCAATTAATGCGATGGGTGATATCGACATCAATGCGCACCTGACGCAATATGATTCTGCACACGGTCGTTTTCCTGCTGAAGTAGAAGTAGATGGCGATTGCATGGTAGTCAATGGCGATCGCATCAAGATGTTCTCTACTCGCAATCCTTTGGAAACTCCTTGGGGTGAGTTAGGTGTGGATTTAGTACTTGAGTGCTCAGGCAAATTCACTTCCAAAGAAAAAGCTATGGTGCATATTTCTCAGGGTGCGAAGAAGGTATTGATCTCTGCCCCAGGTGAAAAAGATGTAGATGCCACGATTGTTTATGGTGTGAATCAACAAGTTCTCAAGGCAAGCGATGTTGTGGTCTCTAATGCAAGCTGCACAACGAACTGTCTCGCCCCATTGGTGAAACCATTACTAGAAAAAATTGGTATCGAGTCTGGTTTGATGACCACGATCCATGCATTTACTAATGACCAGGTTCTGACTGATGTGTATCACAAGGATATGCGCCGGGCGCGTTCTGCTGTGACCAGCATGATTCCGACCAAGACAGGCGCTGCAAAAGCGGTTGGCTTGGTATTGCCAGCTTTAGCAGGTCGCTTTGACGGTTTTGCAATGCGTGTGCCAGTAATTAACGTCTCTGTTGTGGATTTAACCTTTGCTGCCAGCCGCGCTACTAGTGTGGATGAGGTGAACTCTATCCTCAAGGCAGCCAGTGAAGGTGAATTGAAGGGTATTTTGGGTTTCAATACCTTGCCTTTGGTTTCCATCGATTTCAACCACGACCCACGCCCTAGTATTTATGACGCTTCACAGACTCGTGTTTCAGCGGATGGTAAGTTGGTCAAAGTATTGGCTTGGTATGACAACGAGTGGGGTTATTCAGTTCAAATGCTCAATGCGGCTGAAGCATTGATGGCTGTAAAGTGAGAAATTAAGTAGCTTTTTAAGCTTAAAACCACTCAAAATCGTGTTATTCATGTAAAAAAACCTCAATTGAGGTCTTTTTTCGTTAATTGCACTTATCTTGCTAAATTAGGACTTTGGCTTATTGCGACAATTTTTCTTTTGGCAATGGCCATACATGGCTAAAGAGTGCTCCTGGAGCTTGAAACCAAGGTTTTTAGCAATATCGCGCTGCCTTTTCTCGATCGCCTCGTCTACAAACTCCTCAACGTGACCACAGTCTAGGCAGACCAAGTGGTCATGGTGCTGACCCTCGTTTAGTTCATAAATAGCCCTGCTATCCCCTTTACTGGACTCAAAATGACTGCGGAGCAAGATGCCTGCTTGCTCAAACTGGGTGAGCACCCGATATACCGTGGCTAAACCAATTTCTTTGTCATCTTTGGCTAGTGCCATAAAGACGTCTTCGGCACTAAAGTGCGTCCCACCATTTTGATGAAAGAAGTCCAAGATTTTCATGCGTGGACCGGTTGCCTTAAGGCCAATGTCGCGTAAATCTGCTGGAGTCGGATTTTGGTTCATATTCAGGGTTTGGGAGCTAAAATCAATGTCTTAATGATACGGCCTGCTATGCAAAATTGCCTTCAACTTTTTACCCGTCTACTGAACTCCATTTTGAGAGTTTTTGACCTCGCTCGGGCGGGCTTAGTCATCACTGCAGTGAGTTCGGTAATGATTGTCACTGGTTGCACCAGCGCCGTTGATGACACCCAGCGTGCCTGGATGAATAAAGTCTTTAGACCTTATGTTCCAGATGTGGTGCAGGGTAACTTTATTTCGAGTGAGCAATACGCGAAGCTGCAGGTGGGTCAGAGTCGTGAGCAAGTGCGTCAGATTCTAGGCACACCTTTGCTGGCTAGTTATTTCCATGCCAATCGCTGGGACTACGTTTTTGAATTTAAGCGTGCTAATCAGAAAATGAGTAAAGAGCGTCGCGTAACGGTATTTTTCGAAGGCGATAAACTGGTGAAGTTTCAGGGTGACCCATTACCAACCGATGTTGAGTTGGTTGCTGAGATTGATGGCTATGCAAAAACCAAACGCTCATTTTGGGATGTCATGACTGGATCGAATAAGCCACCAGTAACCCCACCTTTGCAGCAGCCAGAGTTGCTGGTTCCTAGCCCAACTAATAATTTGCCCGCTGGGGCTACAGTGCCTGCAGCTCCTGTCAGTAGTTCATTTTGGGACTTCTTTAGCTTTTCAAAAAAGTCGCCAGATGCTCAGCCGGTGCCTCAACAGTTAGGACCTGGTGCACTCAATGTCCCGCAGGCTAGTGAAGTTAAATAAATATGAAGTTGTGTTGATGTCGAGTGAAGTTTTTCGACAACCTTGAATAAGAAACGAAGATACAGATGATGAAAATTGCAATCGCTGGTGCAACCGGCCGCATGGGAAAAATGTTGATCGAGGCAGTGCTCAATTGCACCGACGCTGAGCTTGTTGGTGCGCTGGAGCATGAGTCTTGCCCTTTACTGGGTGAAGATGCGGGCGCGTTCTTAGGCAAAAAAACTGGTGTAGCCATTACATCAGATATTGCGAAGGCTTTAAGTGGTGCTGAGTTCTTAATTGATTTCACTCGTCCAGAAGGCACGATGGCTCACTTAGCTGTTGCGCAAAAGACAGGTAGCAAAATGATTATCGGTACTACCGGTCTGAGTCCAGAGCAAATTGGTAACCTGAAGAAAGTCTCTGCAAACTTAGCCATCGTATTTGCTCCAAATATGAGTGTGGGCGTCAATGCGACATTTAAGCTGCTAGAAATCGCCGCCAAGATGTTGAACGAAGGTTATGACATTGAAATCGTTGAAGCCCATCACCGCCATAAAGTGGATGCTCCATCTGGCACTGCCCTCAGAATGGGCGAGGTGATAGCAGATGCGCTTGGTGAGAAATTGGACGATGTTGCGGTATATGTACGCGAAGGTCATACCGGTGAGCGCAAAGCAGGCTCGATTGGTTTTGCCACTATCCGTGGTGGAGATATTGTGGGTGATCACACAGTCTTATTTGCGGGCGAGGGTGAGCGGATTGAGATTAGCCATAAGTCCTCTAGTCGTCAGTCTTACGCACAAGGTTCTTTGCGCGCTGCACGCTTCTTACAAGCTCAGGGCTCCGGTCTTTATGACATGCAAGATGTTCTAGGTCTACGTAAGTGAGCGAAGTAAATCAGCGAAGTAAATAGTTGAATAAATCAGAATAGAAGAAAAGAGTTGTATTGAATGAGTAAGGATTACGATCACCGCAGTATCGAATCTGCAGCACGCGCTGATTGGGAAAGTGCGCAAGCTTATAAGGTAGCCGAGAACGCAGTAGATGCTTCGGGCAAGCCAAGACCAAAATACTACGCCTGCTCGATGTTGCCTTATCCATCTGGTAAGTTGCATATGGGGCATGTTCGTAACTACACCATCAATGATGTGATGGCTAGACAATTACGTATGCAGGGCTACAACGTTCTCATGCCGATGGGCTGGGATGCGTTTGGTATGCCCGCTGAAAATGCAGCGATTCAGAATAAAGTGCCACCAGCTAAATGGACCTACGACAACATTGCTTATATGAAAAAGCAAATGGCGGCGATGGGTCTAGCAATTGATTGGTCACGTGAAGTAGCCACTTGTAATCCTGATTACTACCGCTGGAATCAATGGCTCTTTTTGAAGATGCTTGAAAAGGGCGTTGCGTATCGCAAGACTCAAGTGGTTAATTGGGATCCAATCGATCAAACTGTATTGGCAAATGAGCAGGTGATTGATGGGCGCGGTTGGCGCTCTGGTGCTTTGGTAGAAAAGCGTGAAATCCCAGGCTATTACTTCAATATCACTGCATATGCAGAGCAATTACTTTCTGGCCTAGATAATTTAGGTTGGCCTGAACGCGTCAAAACGATGCAGCAGAATTGGATTGGTAAGAGTCGAGGTGTGCGGTTTGCGTTTAAGCACGAGATTGCCGATGCGCATGGCAACTTTGTTCAAGATGGTCAGCTGCATGTATTTACAACGCGTGCTGACACCATCATGGGTGTTACATTCTGCGCAGTAGCGGCTGAGCATCCTTTGGCAACATTGGCGACCACCAATAATCCTGAGTTAGCTGCATTTATCGAGAAATGCAAAACCGGTAGTGTGATTGAAGCTGATCTAGCGACTCAAGAAAAAGAAGGTATGTTTACCGGCCTGTATGTGAGACATCCATTGACTAACGAGTCGATACCGGTTTGGGTTGGTAATTATGTTTTGATGTCTTATGGCGATGGCGCTGTCATGGGTGTTCCCGCACATGATGAGCGTGACTTTGCATTTGCACTCAAATACGATTTACCGATTAAGCAAGTGATTGCTTTGCGCACCCCTTCGGACATGTTTAATAGTAGCCATTGGCAAGATTGGTATGCCCAAAAAGAGGATGTCGTGTGCCTTAATAGCGGTAAGTATGATGACCTATCGTATGAAGAGGCAGTGGATGCAGTAGCTAAAGATTTAGAGCAAATGGGTATTGGTGAAATCAAAACCACTTATCGTTTGCGTGATTGGGGTATCTCTCGTCAGCGTTATTGGGGAACACCGATTCCGATTATTCATTGTGGTGATGAGAGTAATCCTGGTTGCGGCGCAGTTCCAGTGCCTGAGGCGGATTTACCAGTGGTGTTGCCTGAAGATTGCGTGCCTGATGGTAGCGGTAACCCGCTCAATAAGCGTGCCGACTTCCTGAATGTGAAATGTCCAAAATGCGGCAAGCCTGCGCGTCGTGAGACTGACACCATGGATACCTTTGTGGATTCTTCTTGGTACTTCATGCGTTACACCGGCCCAGATGCGAAGACCATGGTTGATGAGCGTAATGAATACTGGATGCCAATGGATCAGTACATTGGCGGCATTGAGCATGCGATTTTGCATTTACTCTATGCGCGCTTTTGGACCAAGGTCATGCGTGATCTCAATCTCATTACTTTTGATGAGCCATTTCAGAACTTGCTAACGCAAGGCATGGTACTCAATGAGACTTATTACTCTGAAGAGGCTTCTGGTAAAAAGACTTGGTTAAATCCCTTGGATGTAGAGCTCGAACTAGATGATAAAGGTCGCCCTCAAAGCGCCAAGCTGAAAGGTGATATTTCTGGCACACCAGTCATTATTGGTGGCGTTGAGAAAATGTCTAAGAGTAAAAATAATGGCGTTGATCCTCAAGCCTTGATTGATCAATACGGCGCTGATACTGCGCGGCTCTTTGTGATGTTTGCTGCTCCTCCTGAGCAGCAGTTGGAGTGGTCTAGCGCTGGCGTAGAAGGGGCCTCCCGTTTCTTGCGCCGCGTGTGGATATATTCCAGCGATCAGGCAGATTTAATCCGCGCTGCTAGTGAGGGATTGCCAAGCGATTTAAATGATGCAGAAAAAGAATTGCGTCGTGAAGTGCATACCATTTTGAAGCAGGCTAACTTTGACTATCAGCGTCGTCAGTACAACACCGTAGTTTCTGCAGCAATGAAAATGCTCAATGTCTTAGAGCCCGTAAAATTAGGTGATAAGACTGTAGTGCGACCCGCTGTGTTGCGTGAGTGCCTAAGTATCTTGATTCGGGTGCTTTACCCAGTAGTGCCTCACTTAACGCATGCCCTCTGGAATGAGATTGGATGCGATCAATCATTTGGCACTCTTTTGGATGCGCCATGGCCTTTAGTAGATGAAGATGCGCTGATTCAAACTGAGTTGACCATCATGTTACAAATTAATGGCAAGTTGCGTGGCGATATAAGTGTTCCTGCCGATGCCACTAAAGAGCAAATTGAGGCTTTGGCATTACAAAGTGAGCCTGCTGTAAAAGTATTAAATGGCGCAGCACCTAAAAAGGTGATTGTGGTTCCTGGCCGCTTGATTAATATTGTTGCTTAGATCGCTAACGCTTTATTTTGAAGAGAAACTAAACACATGCGCGTAAATCACCTTCGACGTACCATGCTTGGGCTTTTAGCCTTGGCTCCAGTCAGTGGTTTGATTGCCTGCGGCTATCGTTTGCGTGGCATGGTCGATTTGCCCTTCAAAGTCATTGCGATTACTGGTAGCCCATCACCACCTCTCAGAACGGATCTTCAGACAGCGATTTTGACGGGCACAGATGCTAAGGTAGCGATTAATCCTAAAGATGCAGATCTAATCCTGGATATTATTAGCGATCTAAATGGTCGTGAGATCTTGGCTTACAACTCCAATGGTCAAGTCTCCGCCTATCGCTTAAATATTCGCGTTGGATTTAGAGCGTATGACAACACTGGGGCAGACATTGTGCCTGAGACTGAAATCTATATGACTCGTGATATGGATTTTTCGGTGTCCACCGTTTTGGCGACCGATGTCCAAATACAGCAGTTCCTGACTTTAATGCAGCGAGATCTTGCAGTACAAATTTTGCGTCGTGTTTCTGCATCTGCTCGAGCACCACAGGCTCGAAGATTTTAAAGAATGACGATCAAATCGCATGGTTAAGAGCGATGCCCTACAGCTTCATTTGAAGTCGCTCAATTCTGCAGCTTCATTAAATCCTTTGTATATTTTTAGTGGTGATGAGCCTCTGTTGATGATGGAGGCGATGGATCAGTTGCGTGCCACTGCTAAAAAAATGGGTTACACCGATCGCGAAGTTTTATTACAAGAGCGCGGGTTTGATTGGAGTGCTCTGTTAAGTGCTGGTCAGACCATGTCTTTATTTGGAGATAAGCGCTGGGTTGAATTACGTATACCTACAGGTAAGCCAGGACGTGATGGTGCTGATGCACTCAAGCAGTTCTCCGCCCAAATCGAGTCTCAGTTGGTAGGCTCTGAAGGCCCAGATACGATTTTTTGCATCATCTTGCCGAAATTGGATGGCAAGACCAAAACCTCGGCTTGGTTTACTGCTTTAGATGAGGCAGGTATGGCGATTCAATTGGATTCTCTGGATCGCACGCAATTGCCGCAATGGATTGCGGGCCGCTTAAAGAAACAGGGCCAAGAAGTGCAGTCTGGTCCAGACGGCCAACGCGCCTTAGCCTTTATTGCAGAGCAGGTGGAGGGAAACCTCATTGCTGCCCATCAAGAGATTCAGAAGTTGGGTTTGTTGCATCCCGCTGGCGTTCTTACTGAGGAACAAATTCGTTCTGCAATTTTGAAGGTAGCACGCTATAACGTCTTTGAATTGACTGAAGCAATGCTAGCTGGTGATCTGCCTCGCCTCAATCGCATGTTAGATGGCCTTAAAGGTGAGGGTGAGCCCCTAGTCTTGATTCTGTGGAGCGTAACGGAAGAGCTTCGGATACTATCGAAATTGAAGGCCGCAAGTGATACTGGAGAATCTGTACAGAACTTAATGCGTGCTAACCGCATCTGGGGCAACAAAGAGCGTTTATATCCTATGGCTCTAAAACGGGTGCAGCCTTTGAGGTTGCGCAGGGCAATGCAGGTGGCTGCAGGTTTAGATCGTCAAGCTAAGGGATTACATGCGGCGGAATTACCAGCGGATCCTTGGGATGGCTTGCGTTTGGTAGGCAATTTATTGCGCTAGATGAATCTGGGGTGAAGAAGCAGGCTTGGATAAAAGAAGATTAATTAGACATAGCAAAGATATGAGTAATTCAGAAAATACCATTCAGAACATGATGCAGGATATTGGCCGACGAGCTCGTCAGACATCACGCGCAATGGCGCGGGCATCAAGCGAGCAGAAAAATCAGGCGCTATTGCATATTGCCAAGTTGGTTCGTGAACGCTCTGAAGAAATTGTCCGAGTCAATGCGCTTGATGTTGCTCGCGCCAAAAATAATGGTCAGGATGCAGCATTTATTGACCGCCTCACCATGACGCTAAAGACCATTGAGTCTATGGCCTTAGGTTTGGAGCAAATTGTTTCCTTAGAAGATCCGATTGGAAAAATTACCCCATTGCAAAAGCAGGCTTCTGGTATTGAGCTCGGTCAGATGCGTGTGCCACTTGGTGTAATTGGCATCATTTATGAATCTCGTCCAAATGTGACGATTGATGCTGCTGCGCTGTGCCTGAAGTCTGGCAATGCAGTGATTTTGCGTGGTGGCTCAGAGGCGATTGATTCAAATACCTTGTTGGCGCAATTGATTCAAGAAGGTTTAGATGCTGCCAATTTACCCATGGATGCAGTGCAGGTTGTGAGCACTACAGATCGCGCTGCTGTTGGCGAAATGATCACCATGACCCAATATATTGATGTGATCGTTCCACGCGGTGGCAAGAGCTTGATTGCCCGTTTGATGGCAGAAGCGCGCGTACCTATGATCAAGCATTTGGATGGTATCTGTCACACCTATATTGATGCCGATGCTGATGTCGCAATGGCAATCAAGGTTTGCGATAACGCCAAGACTCAGCGCTATGCGCCATGTAATGTAATGGAAACGCTCTTAGTAAATAAAGCGATTGCACCACAAGTGTTGCCAGCCCTTTGCAAAATCTATCAAGAGAAGGGTGTGGAGTTACGTGTTGATGATCAAACTCGAAATACTCTTGAGGCAGCGGGTTTTAAAGGCTTAGTCAATGCCACTGAAGAAGATTGGCAAACAGAATATTTGGCACCGATTTTGTCAATTAAGACGGTTGCGGATATGGACGAGGCGATGAGCCATATCGAGGAATATGGCAGTAAACATACCGATGCCATCATTACCAATAATCAAGCACAAGCAAATCGTTTCTTGCGTGAAGTCGATAGTGCCAGCGTGATGGTCAATGCTAGCACCCGTTTTGCAGATGGCTTTGAGTATGGTCTTGGCGCAGAGATTGGCATCTCGAATGACAAGTTACATGCTCGTGGACCTGTTGGCTTGGATGGTCTAACTTCTCTTAAATATATCGTCATGGGTCATGGCGAAATTCGCACTTAAATACGTACTTAATCTAGTCTCATAACAGAACGGAAATAATTTACCATGGGCAATGCATATTTATGGACCAAGACTTTTCATATTGTCTTGATTGCATCTTGGTTCGCAGGCTTGTTTTATCTCCCGCGTATCTTTGTGAACTTGGCTGATGAAAAAAATCCCGAGGTCTATGCACGCCTTCTTGGTATGGCTAATCGTTTATTTCGATTTATGACCATATTGGCGGTACCTGCTGTATTGCTAGGCCTTGCTTTGTGGCTGCATTTCAGAATTGGTGCTGGTGAGATATGGATGCATGCCAAGTTGTTCTTTGTACTTTTAGTGATCGGCTATCACCATGCTTGTTGGGGCTTACTCAAAAAGTTCCGCAATGGTGTTAATACCCATTCAGGAGTTTGGTATCGTTGGTTTAATGAAGCGCCGGTCCTTCTTCTATTGATCGTGACAGCTTTGGTAGTCATTAAGCCTTAATTTGTTATTTCACCCCTTTTAGATTGCTAGCATCATGAGATTTTTTGTTGTTTGTCCAGGTGGACTAGAAGTGCCTCTTGCACAAGAGCTAGCAAGTATTGCGCAGCGCCCTGACTGCAAAGCCTTAGGCGCTTGGGTGATTGATCCTACGCCTACAAGTCCTACGGGCGGAATAGGTTTGGCGGCACCAATATCGGCTGCTATGGCATTGAACCTGCATTCACGGATTGCGAGCCGCGTATTACTCCAAATGGCGGAATCGCCATACCGCCAGGAAGAAGATTTGTATAAGTTGGCTAGTGGTTTAGCTTGGGAAGAATGGTTTTCTTCTAAGCAAACCCTGCGTGTTGATGTCACGGCGCATCGCTCCCCATTGAAGAGCTTGAATTTCGCGACCTTGAAGATTAAGGATGCGATTGTTGATCGCCTCCGTGATGTGACTGGTGATCGTCCAAGTATCGATACTGCGTTTCCGGATGTACGAGTACAAGCTCATTTAACAGCAACTCATGCCACGATTTATTTGGACACTTCAGGTGAGGCCTTATTTAAACGCGGCTGGCGTGATGAAAAAGGTGATGCACCTTTAAAAGAAAATCTTGCAGCGGGTATCTTGTCGATTACTGGCTGGAAGCCTTCACAAACTTTATTTGATCCGATGTGCGGTAGTGGTACTTTTTTGGTTGAGGCTGCACAAATGGCTTTGGCTATTCCGCCGGGAGCTATTCGGGCGGGGATGTATGGTGATGACGCTAAGCCGAGTCGCTTGGCCTATCGCCCATTAGTAACCTCCGCTCATGGGTTTGGTTTTCAGAGACTCAAACCATTTAATGAGGCTGCTGAACAAAAGCGCTGGGTCTCTCTAAAAGACGCTGTGCATGCTGAGATGATGGAAAAGCGTAAACAGTTCCCAGACTCAGAGTCTTTGGGTATTAGTGGCGGTGATATTAATGAGCGCTTGGTAGCCATGTTTAAAGGTAATTGGCAGCGGGCTCAGTTGCCGGGCTTACCAGTAACGCGTCAAATTGATGCTTTAGTAAGTAGGCCGCCAGCACATGCTCAAAATGGTGTGATGCTATTGAACCCGCCTTATGGTGAGCGCTTAGTGATTAAGGGTGGACGGGGTCAAGATCGCGCTGCGGGTGGCGATATGGAGCAGGACTCCTATGAGCAAGCTGAAGAGCCAGAAGATCGCTATGCCTTTAATTTAGAAACAGGTCGTCAGAGTGCTAAACGCTCTAGCCGTGAGTCTCTCAAAAAGTTACAAGCTCAGGAAGAACAGGATCCTAAGTTCGTTGAGTTCTTAAGGCAGTTTGGCCAGCATCTCAAGGATGCTTTTGGTGGCTGGAATATCTTTGTATTGACAGCAGATATGGCCTTGCCAGGGCAGTTGCGTATCAAGGAGTCTAAGCGCACCCCTTTGTTTAATGGCCCCTTAGAATGCAGATTATTTAAGTTTGAGATGCATCAAAAGCGTGACGCTGCATCCGATTTAAAATAACAAGATCAATAAGGAAGACGGTAATGGAATTTAAAACATATATGTGCTTAATTTGTGGCTGGGTCTACGACGAAGCTGCTGGTTTACCTGAAGAGGGTATTGCGCCAGGCACGCTTTGGAAAGATGTACCCATGAACTGGACCTGTCCTGAGTGTGGTGCACGCAAAGAAGACTTTGAAATGATGGCGATCTAATAGATCAATTTAATTAGACAATATTTAAATTCATTAGCTAAATCGGGAAAAGTATCTTGGGAAAAAATGACATCTTATTTGAGCGCGCACAAAAAACAATTCCTGGGGGTGTGAATTCTCCAGTACGTGCCTTTCGTCAGGTAGGCGGTACACCGCGTTTTGTTGCTAAAGCTAAAGGTCCTTATTTCTGGGATGCTGAAGGTACGCGTTATATTGATTTGATTATGTCTTGGGGCCCTATGATTGCGGGCCATGCGAATCCAGAAGTGGTTGAAGCAGTCAAGCGGGCTGCAGAAACGAGCTTTAGCTACGGCGCTCCTACCGAAGGTGAAATTGAATTGGCCGAACGCATCTGCCAACTAGTTCCCAGTATTGAGCAGGTACGAATGGTATCAAGTGGCACCGAGGCGACGATGAGTGCACTGCGTCTTGCACGTGGCTATACGGGGCGCGATCTTATTATTAAATTTGAGGGTTGCTATCACGGCCATGCTGATAGTTTGTTAGTTAAAGCAGGTTCTGGCCTCCTGACTTTTGCAGACTCCACTCAAAACGCACCCTCATCTGGCGGTGTGCCACACGATTTGGTGAAGCACACCTTAGTATTGCCATATAACGATGCGGCAGCACTGAAAGAAGTGTTTCAGAGGCAGGGTAATCAGGTTGCCGCGGTGATTATTGAGCCGTTTGCTGGCAATATGAATCTCATTAAGCCCTCAGCAGAATTTCTATCGACACTGCGCCAGTTGACGAGTCAGCATGGCAGTGTATTAATTTACGACGAAGTCATGACGGGCTTTAGGGTTGCTTTGGGTGGCGCACAATCTTTGCAGGGCATTACTCCCGACCTGACTTGTCTTGGTAAGGTCATGGGCGGCGGTATGCCGATGGCTGCTTTTGGCGGTAAAAAAGAAATTATGTCCAAGTTAGCGCCGCTGGGTAATGTTTACCAAGCGGGCACCTTGTCTGGTAATCCAGTTGCAGTAGCTGCGGGATTAAAGACACTAGAGATTATTTCAAGAGAAGGTTTCTTCGACTGCCTGACTGGGCAAACTGAAAAGCTTATGGCTGGGTTTAAGCTTGCGGCAGATGAAGCGGGCGTACCTTTTGCAGTAGACAGTGTTGGCGGGATGTTCGGCTTTTACTTTGCGAGTGAAGTCCCAACTTCTTTTGAGGCGGTGACTAAAACCGATATCGAAGCGTTTAAGAAATTCTTCCACTTGATGCTGGATCAAGGGGTGTATTTAGCCCCATCTGCGTATGAAGCTGGATTTACCTCCATTACTCACGACAATGCAGTTTTAGAAGAGATCATCACCGCAGCGAAAACTGCATTTAAGAAGTTGTAAGAAGAATTACATTCTGAGTGGATGGTCATAACCAGCCGCTTGGATGATTTCTAGCTTCTTGCTAGGCTTACCGGATTCTGGAATCTCCATGGCAGTGAGCTTTCCACCCCAGACGCAGCCTGTATCGAGGCCAATCACATTCCCATGCTGGAGCAGCCCTAGAGTTGACCAGTGTCCAAAATAAATCAGGGAGTCTTGTGTTTTTCTTTTGGGTGTTTTGAACCAAGGGATATAGCCTTTGGGACCATCCTCAAAACCTTCCTTGCTTTCAAACTCCATGATGCCAGTGGGAGTGCAAAAACGAATTCGGGTTAACGCGTTGGTGATGACGCGTAAACGCTCATAGCCCTTTAGGGAATTACTCCACCTATTTGGGGTATTGCCATACATATTCGCTAAGAAATCTTTATAGGATTTTTTGCGAAGCGCTTTTTCTACTTCTTGCGCGCATTCAATCGTTTGTTGAAGATCCCACTGGGGCAGCACCCCAGCATGAACAGTGAGTACTTTTCCGTTACTCAGAGCCATTGGTCTATGACGTAACCAATGCATTAACTCGGCTCTATCAGGTGCATCTAGAATGGGTTGTACGGTATCTAGCCCCTTAGTTTTGCGGATACCAGCGTCTACCGCAAGCAAATGGAGATCATGATTCCCGAGAATGCACTCAATGCGTTTCTCTTCTTGTAATTTCTTGAGGTAGCGCAAGGTACCCAAGGAGTCTGGACCGCGATTTACAAGGTCGCCCAAAAAAATGATCTTGGACACGGCGGGGAGTTTTTTGACGAGCGCCTTTAAAGAGGGAGCACACCCCTGAATATCACCTACTGCATAGATCTTGCTCATACCCTATCTTAAAGCGGAACGTGCTAAAGCCCGCAATTAAGTTGCAGAATCCTCAGCGGTCACTTTTTTAACTACGCTGTAGCGCACCAAGGTCTTTTTACGTGCTTCATCATGATTAACAACTGGCAGGGGGTAGTCGCGCCCCAAAAGAATGCCAGCTGCTTCTAGTTCGATATGACCAGATTCCCAAGGCGCATGTATCGATTTTTTGGAGAGCTTGTCTAGTTGAGGTAAGTAGCGACGGATAAATTTGCCCTCGGGGTCAAACTTTTGAGATTGGGTAATGGGATTGAAGATGCGGAAGTAGGGCTGCGCATCGCATCCTGAAGAAGAAGCCCACTGCCATCCACCATTGTTAGAAGATAGTTCGAAGTCATTGAGGTGTTTTGCAAAATACATTTCACCCCAGCGCCAATCAATTCCTAAATCTTTAGTCAGAAAACTGGCAACCACCATCCGTAATCGGTTGTGCATGTAGCCACTTTGATTCAGTTGGCACATAGCGGCATCCACTAATGGGTAGCCTGTTTTGCCATCACACCAAGCTTTAAATAATTTCTTGGCAGTAGCACCACTTTCCCATTCGATATTGTCATAGTCAGATTTGAAAGCGGCACCTTTAGCAAGGCGTGGGTGATTGGCCAGAATCATGAAATAAAAATCACGCCAAATCAGTTCACTTAACCAGATTGTTGCACCCATACTGCCAGCAAGCATGCGGCGGTGTGCTTCGCGCACCAAGCCTCTAATCGAGAGCATGCCAAAGCGAAGGTGGGCGGATAGGTAGCTCACACCTTTGATTGCTGGGAAGTCTCGACCGATTTGGTATTGATCAATGCGGTGAAGGAAGTCTTCTAAGAAGCTTTGGCCACCCTCAGGTCCCGGAGGTAAGTAAGCCTCAATACCTGTCGGGCTAAAGCCCATAGATTCTAGAGATGGGAGGGGTGCCTCTAATGATTTGGGGGTAGCAACTAACTGACCTTTTTTAGGATCGCAGTCATAAGCGGCAATATCTTTTTCTTGTAGCGTCTTTAGCCAGTTATTTTTATAGGGCGTAAAGATAGAGAACACCGTATTAGAGTTAGTCAGAATCTCTTTTTTCTCAAAAATCACTTGATCTTTGAAAGTCTCTAATTCAATGCCCAGTTTCTCCAGTGATTCTGCTACAGATGTATCTCGGGCAATTGCCGAAGGCTCATAGTCATGATTGGTGTAAACGGTGTTGACACCCAGAGTTTCAGCAATCTTCGGAATGCACGTAGTGGATTTGCCAAACTGAACAATTAGTCCGCCACCTTGCTTGCGTAATTGCTCGTCGATTTGCTGCAGACCTTGCCAAATAAAGTCTACGCGGCGATCATGTTTGAGGCCACTTGCATCCAGATCTTCGGATTTCAGTGGATCCAAAATATCAGTATCGAAGATAAACGCTAGCCAAACTTGGTCATTATTTTTTAGGGCGTGATGAAGCGCGGCATTGTCATATAGGCGTAAATCACGGCGTAGCCAAACGAGAGCTTTTTTCATAGCCCCTATATTAGGGCTAATTAGACCGACCCGCTTGGCTTGCGAGTAATATTCTGCTTATTAAACAGACTGATAGCTAATGGATACATTATTTTTCGTTTTTTCAAAACTAGTGCAGTTTTGCATTGAGCCTCTCAACTGGCTCATTGGTTTTGTTGCGCTCAGCTTGTTATTTCTGAGTCTTAGAAAACCCCATCTTTGCAAGCGATTCTTGCTTTTCGCTTTGGCAGACTTATTACTGGTTGGATGGCTCCCCACATCCGAGGTCTTTTTAAGAACTCTTGAAGATAGCGTCCCAAAGGTTCAGCTTGCGCAGATGTCGGAAGCAGATTTTGGTGGGATCATTATTTTGGGCGGTGCAATTGAGGGTGGTGAAATCGCGCTGGATCGGGGTGAGGTGTCTATTCATTCCTCAGCCGAGCGTGTGACCAAAGCCTTTGAGTTGATTCGTAAGTATCCTGATCTACCCTTTATTTTTAGTGGCTTCTCTGGGCGTCTAGTGCCTATTGGGATGTCCGAGGCGGATGCCTTTAAGCAATTGGTTTTTGAGCAGGGTTTGCCGGATAAAAAGGCTCATTATGAAAATCAGTCCCGCAACACCTATGAAAATGTCGTTTTGATGAAGCCCATGATCCTGGAGTTGGGTGCGAAGAGTGCCAAAGAGGCTGATATATCCCCTAAACCTTGGCTGCTGATTACTTCGGCATCGCATATGTACCGATCAGTAAAGATTTTCCAAAAACAGGGGATTGCGGTAATTCCCGTTCCAGTAGATTACCAAACGGGAAATCGATTGCATTGGGGTTCCTTTGATCTGATGGGAGGTGCTAAACAGTGGAATAACCTCCTACATGAGATGGTGGGTCTTCTGGCCTACTCGATTACCGGAAAGATCTAGCCGAGGCAGAGAGTTCGGTAAAATAAACTCACATGAACATGGCTAAAAAAGCCCCTGTGGGTCAAGCTGCAAGACCCACCCAGACTTCCCAAGCTTCTGCTGCTGGGTCCTCAATTGCTCATTCTGCTGATCATCTAGCAAACCAATTCCTGATTGCTATGCCCGGGATGGTCGATCCTAATTTTGCGGGTTCAGTCATCTATCTTTTTGAGCATACTGAACGGGGCGCAATGGGCTTGGTGATCAATCGTCCGACCGAGCTTGATATGGGTGCCTTATTTGAAAAAATCGAGGTCAAACTGGAGGCTGAGCCAGTATTTGAGCAACCAGTCTATTTTGGTGGTCCAGTGCAAATCGAGCGTGGTTTTGTCTTGCACGAGCCCACTACAGAGGTGGCTTACAGCTCTTCCTTGGCCGTTCCAGGCGGTTTGACCATGACAACATCCAAGGATGTGCTTGAGGCCGTGGCAACAGGTTCTGGGCCCAGTAAATTCTTAATGACCTTGGGTTATGCGGGCTGGAGTGCAGGACAGCTTGAAGAGGAGATTACCCTCAATGGCTGGATCAATGTCCCCTTGTCCCAGCAGCAAATGATTGAGATTATTTTTGATACCCCTTCTGGTCAGCGCTATGAGCGGACCATGGGCCTCCTGGGATTTGACCCCTCTCATTTATCAGGCGAGGCAGGGCATGCCTGAGGGCATTAAGAAGGGTGTAGAGCTGACAGTCATGGCTTTTGACTTCGGGACTCGACGCATTGGAGTTGCTGTTGGTAATGCTCTGACCAAAGCTGGCCAGCCCTTAAAGGTTGTTGAGGAGCCATCTGAGGATGTGCGATTTAGGGTCATTGAGACCCTCATCAAAGAATGGCAACCAAATCAGTTGGTGGTGGGGTTGCCGTGCCACCCTGACGGTACCGAGCATGAAATGAGTGCCAAGGCTCGCCGCTTTGGCAATCAGCTGCATGGACGCTTTCAGTTGCCGGTGGAGTGGGTGGATGAGCGCTATACCTCTGCTGTTTTAGAAGGTGACCCCGATATGCGAGACAATTTGGATGCCGAGTCTGCAGCCTTGATTTTGGAGCAGTATTTTCTTGAGAAGAATTGGATTAGTTGAGATGAATGCAGAGCAGTCCTATCTGAAGTTATTGGATACTTTGAATCAGCGCAAAAAAGCTGGCGATGTGTTTGAGTTGGCTGGTCTTGCAATGGGCGGTGCTTGGATAGCAGAGCGCTTAGCTGCAGATTTAAAACTACCTCAATTTGGCGTAATTAATGTGGCTTTTCATCGAGATGACTATGCTGAGAAGGGTATGACAGCACTTCGAACCGCTAGCACCATGTCTACCCATCTTCCTTTTGAGGTGAATGGTGCAAACGTGATTTTGATTGATGACGTTTTGCTCACTGGCCGTACGGTTCGCGCAGCACTGAATGAGTTATTTGATTTTGGTAGACCAGCGCAAGTCGAGTTAATGGTCTTAGCTGATCGTGAGAATCGTGAGTTGCCCATCTCAGCCGATTTTGTGGGAGAGCGGGTGAGCATTCCAGAGAGCCAAATATTAGTTTTAGAAAAAGATGGCGCTGGCAAGTTCAGCTTCCAATTAGAGGAGCGCGCAGCATGAGCGGAATTAATGATTTAGTAAACGCCCCAGTAAATCAATTTAATGCCGCTGGTGAGTTAACTCACTTGCTAACTTTAGAAGGTTTGCCAAAAGAGCAAATCCTGCACATCCTTGATACCGCACAACAGTTTGTGAGTGTGATGGATCCTGCGAGAGAAGTGAAAAAAGTACCACTCCTTCGTGGCAAGAGCGTATTCAATCTGTTCTTTGAAAACTCTACCCGCACTCGAACTACCTTTGAAATTGCCGCTAAACGTTTATCGGCGGATGTCATTAATTTAGATATCTCCACATCTTCAACTGCCAAAGGCGAAAGTCTCTTAGATACCATTGATAACTTAGTGGCAATGCAGGCGGATATTTTTGTAGTACGCCATGGTATTTCGAGGGCTCCTATTCAAATTGCACAACATGTGCCTGCGCATGTGCACGTAGTGAATGCTGGTGATGGTAGTCATCAGCATCCGACTCAAGGCTTGCTAGATATGTATACGATGCGCCACTTCAAAAAAGATTTTAGTATTTTGAAGGTTGCCATCGTAGGTGATATTGTTCATAGCAGAGTTGCAAAATCGAATATTTGCGCTTTGAGGACTTTGGGTTGCACGGACATTCGTGCGATTGGTCCTGAGAGTCTTTTGCCAAGCGATTTAGATATGCTGGGAGTAAAGGTTTTCCACAGCATGGAAGATGGTTTAAAAGGTGTTGATGTTGTTATGACATTGCGTATTCAGAAAGAGCGCATGAAAGCAGGCCAGGTTCCAGAGGGTGATGCTTTCTTTAAAGAGTATGGTTTAACTCCTACACGCCTAGCCTTAGCCAAACCTGATGCTATCGTGATGCATCCAGGCCCAATGAATCGCGGCGTAGAAATTGATTCTGTTGTGGCCGATGGCCCTCAGTCAGTCATCCTCAATCAAGTCACTTTTGGTATTGCGGTGCGGATGGCGGTGATGTCTATCGTTGCTGGCAACTAGTCGCCATTACGAACAATTGAGCCAATGCAAAAAAAGAACTGGTTAATCCTGTCGCATGGTTTCAATATGGATGGTCGCGCATCAAGCCTCACCATCACTGACAAGATCCCTTACCTATTAGATGCCGGTATCAAACCGCATGTTTTTAGCGCCATTACCGGTTTTAAAGATGCCCGCTTCCCACATCGGCAATTTCTAGCTTGGGGTCCAGCAGCTTTTCGTTTTGATTTTCGGCATTGGATTGCAAATCAATATGGGCGCGGACTTTTTTATAAGCTTACTACCGGCTTAGTCTCACTAGTGCTTGCCCCGTTTATTGCGCTGGAGAAATTCTTTCTTGGTTACTCTAGTCAATGGTCTTGGGCAATGCCAGCCTATGCACATAGCTTGAAGTTAATCAGGGATGGTAAGGTCGATTTAATCTATTCAACTGGTGGCGCTTGGTCAGCGCACTTAGCAGGTTTATGGCTCAAGAAAAAAACTGGACTACCTTGGATTGTGGAAATTCATGATCCATTGGTCATTCGTAGCGGCCCTAATGATCCAGGATTTGATAAGCCCAAAAACCGCGATGCACAATTTCGTCAATATCTAGAAAAGCAGATTTGCCAATATGCAGATTTAGTTTGGTGGTTTACGGACGGCGCTTTGCATTACGCAAAGATACGTAATCCAAGTCTCAATACACCAAATAACACCCATGGTTTTATGGTTCTTCCTGGCGCTAAGCCACCAGGGGGATTGAGTAAGTCGAAGATGCATCTGTATTCAGACCATCTGAATCTATGCCACTTTGGATCTCTGGCTAATGATCGCTCTCTCTCAATCATCCTGAACGCACTTGTCCCATTATTTCAGAAATTTCCTGAAGCTAGGCAGCAGATTCGGGTTCACGCTTATGGTGCGCCTTTGGATCCACTAACAACTGAGTCAATTAAAAAACTACAGTTCGAAGATGTATTACTGGCCCATGGTCGATTAGAGAAAGACTCGGTAACTGGTAAATCTGGCAGAGAGCGTGTAGTAGAAAAGATGCAATCTGCAGATGTTCTGATTCTTCTTCATGGTAATGATGAGTGGTGTGCTGAGTACATTCCTTCTAAGCTCTACGACTATCTTTGGACTGGACGTCCGATTTGGGGCATCACACATCGCAATCCTCAACTCGATCAGATGTTGCTAGAGCGGTCGGCTTACTTATGTTCTCAGAGCGATACCAAGGCTGTTGAACTTGCTGTGGAAAGAATTTGGTTAGATTGGAGAAGTAGGAGGCTAGTTGAACCTCAGTGGTTGCCGGTGGGTGTCGATCAGGCTGCGTATAGAATACTTTCAGAAGTTCAAGAAAAAACTGAAAGAAGCGCTTGAAAGATTTAGTTCTCTACTGCAAGTCATATCGCCGAGATTTTCTCCGCTTAAAGCGTTTGCTGGCCTCAGTCAGTCGAAATAACTTCGATCAGATACCGTTTTATATCTCTACTCCGGAGGATCAATATCAGGATTTAGTTTCTGTACTAGGGGGGACTAAAGGTTTTTATTGGGTATCTGACGAGTCGATTATTGCTTCAAACCCTCGCATTTCTGCCGGCATTGAAAAAACAAGATCTGGAGGTCTCAGTCAGCAGGCTATTAAGTCGGAGTTTTGGCGCCTTGGCCTAGCTGAAAATTATGTCTGTTTGGATTCTGACTGTATCTTTATCAAAGATTTCAAAAAAACAGACTTTGTAAGTTCGGATGGATATCCCTATACCGTTATCTATCAGAATAAAGAGTTTTATCAGCTATCCATTAATCGTAAGCAGGATAGAGTTGAGTCTAATCTTCGCCAAGAGGGTGATCGGGTCAAAGCATTATTTTCTAGAGTTGGCCCAAACTACTATTGCCCGTGCCCACCATTTATCTGGTCCGCCAAGGTTTGGGAATCGTTGGATCTGCAATATTTGCAGCCCAAGGGCCTTACTTTCTGGGATATCTCAAGTGAAGATCATCCTGAAACATTGCTTTACCTTGAGGCTTTATTGAATTATCGTGCGATACCTTTGCATCCCATTGAGCAGTTATTTAGAATTTATTACTACGATTGGCAATACTATCTTTTGCGCAGAATGGGTGAAACAGAAGATAAGCTAAAGGCTAATTATTTAGGTGTGATCTATCAATCCAATTGGGACTTCGGGATGGATTTTGGTATCAGCTCAAAATCCATCGCCTCCCGCGCTCTTCGTTGCATAAAGCGTTTTGGGCGTTACTTACAAAGCTATTTCTAATTAAATGAATCAACTTCGACTGCAAGTCCAAATTTTAGTGATTTCACTGAAAAAATCTCTTGATCGCAGGAAGCAGGTAGAGCAAGAGATGCAAAAAATTTCTTTGCATTGGGCTTTCTTGAGTGCTATCGATGGCTCGGCTCTGGATGTTCCGCCGGCTGAATATAAACCAAATAAAGTAAAAATATTACAAGGATATGCCTTAACTCCTAATGAAATTGGATGCTATTTATCCCATAAGGAGGGTTGGAAGCGTTGTGTAGAAAAGAATGTACCCACTTTAATATTGGAGGATGACTTTGTTTTATCTTCTGATTTTGAGGCGACCTTAAGCGTCCTGCTAAATGAAGTTACTGAATGGAGCTTTGTTAGGTTGCAAGGTTTGTACGAAGTCCCCTTTAAGAAGGTGCTTGAGCAATCAGGATGCACTTTAGTTAAGAATCAGGGGGATGCAGTGGGGGCAACAGCTTATCTTTTAAAGCCACAAGTTGCAGCGCAGTTATTACAGCACTCTGTCGATATTTACGAACCCGTAGATCATTTTTTGGAACATTACCAAAAGCATGGCATCGAATTTCTTGCTATTCGACCCTATCCTGTTGACATTACTCGGGCCAAATCTACGATTGCAGATCGATCAGAGCGGATGCCCATTAAAGGATTGCAAAAGTACATTAGGTCTATTGCTCGTGCGTTAGATAGAGCATTTGGCAAACAGCCTTGGTTTCCAAAGTAGACCCTCGGAGATTAAGAGTAAAGCTTCTTTTGTAAGTTACATAGTTTGCGCTCAAGGCGATACTTCTGAATCATTATTTTATCTATAGGTGAGAGCGATATTTGCGAGAGCTTTCCCCCGTAGATAAAAACATTATTAAATTGATTCATGATTTCATCGGGTGAAAATTTTTGGGAATAGGCATCCCAATTTTTTTGATATTGAAATTGTTGATTGAAGTTTAGAAAAATTTCTGCCAACTCTTTTTTTCCTTTATATAAAATCGCCTTATCCCCAAGAATTTCAATGTGACTACGTTGTGGTGACATCGCATAAGTAATAACTGGCTTTCCTTTAATTGAGAATTCACCACATGCAAGCCCAAAACTTTCGCCAATCCCTCTTGCATGAATCATGCCATCACATGTATTAATGAATTTCACTTTGAAAAAAAGATCTGAATTTCCTGGTAAAAATATCAAACGCTCATGCTTTGCAAACGGCTCAATATTCATGAATAAAAAATAGAGGTCTGAGCGATTTTCCAGTGCCTTAACTACCTCTTGCTTTGCAAAATTAAGATTAAAACTGTCTTCTCCCCCATAGCAACCTAATACAGTTGCATTCATTGGAATGCCAATTTCGCCCCGTAAATTACCTTCATAATCTGGTAACTTAATCATATGAGATACGGATGGGATTTTATTATTCGAATATTCTTTGGAAAGCCATTCAGAGACAAAAGCATATTTATCCCCATGAAATTGTTCTGGCTTTGTGGGGAAAACCGCATGTATTAGGGTTGGTGAGCTTTCGCAAATAGCGTCATCACGTTCGCCAGATTTTATAAAGTAAGTGAGGTCAATTTTTTCTTGTTCAATTAATTGGTTTAGCTGTTTCTGTCCCTCATACGGGAGTAATTTAAAGTGTTTAGAAAACTTTTCGAAAACAGATTGATTAATTGGATAATTTTTTCGAAAAAAAATCACTGACTCGTGGCAGAGTAGCGTTTGATTATGTAACGCATAGTCATATAAGGCAATTTCAGTTCCTCGAAGCGAAAGGCTGTTGGTGTGGAAGCCGATTTTCATGAGAACCTCTTCTTAAGTGCGGGCATCTTCAAGGACGCGTTTTACAAAATCTCTAAATGGCAAAATACTGGGGGCCTGCAGTAAGAGAGCTTGTGATGCATATTGAGCAAGCGTATGTGGGGAGTTAATGATATCTTTTAATGGAGAGAAATTGCACCAAGACATTGGAGCGAGATTTATAAATGCATTCGGATTAAAGTCCACCTTTACATTTTCATCGGCCCATGTAATTGGCAAGCACTTTGCAAAGAATGCTTCGGGAATTTTCTCCGTGTAATAGCCTGGGTACATGGCATTTTCTGGGCAAAGATTAAATGCAAAGTCCTGTAACAAGACTTCTTTAACAATGCCACTAAGATGATGACTTTTAATGTCCTTATTAAAATATGGCCCAAAGCCGCTTACTGGTAAAACACTATTTACAGCCTTAAAGAGTGTATTGCGAGGCTCCCGCATGTGCGAACTCAAAAATGCTGCGCCCCTCCTCCTTTGCAAGAAGGTATTTCCCAGTGGCTGCATAAGGCGCTCAATCGTTAATAGTGAGCCATATCGTGGATTTTGGTTTCCATGTATTCCCTCATGAGACCAATCAATCATTTCCATCCAGTAAGGCAGTCGAAAGTGCTTATTGGACTGAATATTGAGATCAAATGAAGCCGAGTAATCTGGTTGGTGGACATCGTGCCGGATATTTTCAGCACTTTGAAATAGTTTTAATGGGGTATTTTTCCTGCCACCCATTGCCCTAGTTAGTATCTGATTTAAAGGTTTTACGGCTGGGCGCAGTGGTTTTGGGCACCAACTTAGCTTTTTGGGGTTGGGGTCGGCAAATGGGCCGACAATTAGAAGATCGCTCTCTTTTGGGGTCACCCAATTAACCTGGTAGCCTAGGCTTTGGGCGATAATTGGAAGCAAGCTTTGGTGGTAGTCAATTGGGCTACCAATGGTTGCTATACGTATATTTTTCATTTCCCTATACTAATTTATTTTTATGCCCCATTCCCTTGCATGTTATTCAGTAGTAATTACTACGTTTGATAAGCGTTTCGATGAATTCTTAGTGCCGCTAATTGCGAGTATTAAAAATCAGCGACCAAATATTGAGATTATTGTCACAATTAATGGGCCTGGAAGGGGTGACTTTGATGAGTTGTATCGCGGCAATATCCTAAATTATCTTGCTAAATTTATTAATGTATTTCCAGTTATGTTCCCAAATTTTCAATCCTTAGCCAAGATGTGGAATCGTGGGGTGTTAACAGCTAGCAATGAACGCATATTGGTGTTAAATGACGATCTCAACATTCAGGCTTCTGCAGACACATGTTTTTTTGATAACTTAGAGTCTGCAATGGCTGCCCAGCAGGATACTTTCACAATCAACGGCAGCTTCTCTCATTTTGTCTTGAACAAACGTGAATTAATTCAGGTTGGATTTTTCGATGAACGTTTGCTTGGCTTGGGGGAGGAAGATGGCGATTTCTTCTGGCGTTACTACCAAGAATTTCAAAGAGAGATTCCAAGTGTTGACATGGAATTAATTGACAATGTCCACTCTGATGTTGCCGATGATGGCTACACGAAAGGAATTCGTACGGCCTCGAAATTTAATAGAGATTTTATTAAGAATGTTAAGTATAAAAATACCTTACTGGGTGGATACCGCGGTATGTTCGATAATAAGGTAAAGCAGACCTTAGATGATGAGGCGCAGTATCCTTACGAACTTTTTTATTTAGATAACAAGGGTAAGCTTTAGTTCATCTCAAGAAAAAGATGAAGTTTATTTATCTAGCAACCGCCTTATGCATTAGCATAAGGAATTTTTTCTCAGATAAACAATACCAAGCTGAAATTGTTGGTAGGGTAATTTTGATTTCTCGCCGAAATCCTGAGATCGTTATTCATGACTACTATTTCTATATTTTAGGTTTGCTGCGCTCTAGCCTAGGTGCCTTATCGAAAAATTGTTTTGTATTTTACGAGTCCAATACCTTTCATTTTTTAAATTTTTTTTTACCAATCCTGCGCATAAATTTACAAATTGAACATACTCTTGTAAAGCCCGGAGGGCGTGATGCTGAGGGATCTTTCTTGGGGTCTTTACCTGTTCCGAATAGTTCAATGCAGTATTTAGTTCGAATCGCAAATCTTTCCCGCCTAAATATCGCAAATGCTATCTTTGATTACAGTCGTATTAATTTATACAACATACGATGCGCAAAATCATTTGACTTATATTTGAAAAAAACTTTTTGTATTAGCCCAGCACTTTATCCGTTGAATATTGATGCCCTTGGTCGGGACGGCGTTATCACGCTATTTGGCAATCCTGAGGACTCAAGGCGGAAATTGTTCTTAGAGAGCTTAAAAAATAGGCACATTGATTCGATAAATGTGCGGGGAGTCTACTTTGATATTGATTCAGTCTATCGAAAGGCAAAGATTGTGATTAATATCCACCAAACTGAATACCACGATACTTTGGAAGAGTTAAGGGTTTTGCCCGCCCTAAGAAGGGGTGCAATTGTTATTAGTGAGTCAACGCCTTATGCAGAAAAAACATGGTACTCAAAATTTATCATTTGGGGTTCGTTAGAGCAGATACCCGATTTAATTATCCATACTCAAAGAAACTATAATCAAATCCACCGTCAAATTTTTGGTGATACGTTGCATTCACATTTTCTGAGGCGCATGAGGCGAATTGAACGGTGCAATGAGCTTGCATCTGTTGGGGCGGCTAAGCGATTAAATCAAGATTTGCTAGGGTTTTAGTCTATTTGAAGAGGTCTTCATGATTTTGGTCACTGGTGGTGCTGGCTTTATTGGTGGAAATTTTGTTCTTGATTGGCTGGCCAATCCAAATGCAGAAGGCATTATTAATCTTGATAAGCTGACCTATGCTGGAAATCTCGCTACCTTAGAGCCTCTCAAGAATGATCGCCGTCATATTTTTATGCACGGTGATATTGGCGATAAAGAGCAAGTCACTAAATTAATTAAAGAGCATCAACCGCGCGTTATAGTGAACTTTGCAGCAGAAAGTCACGTAGATCGATCCATTCATGGACCGGCTGAGTTTGTGCAAACCAATATTGTGGGAACATTTAATTTGTTGGAATGTGCCCGTGAGTATTGGAATGGTTTGGATGAAGCTGCCAAAAAAGCCTTTCGCTTTCATCATGTATCGACTGATGAGGTTTACGGATCTTTATCGGCAAGCGATCCTGCATTTACGGAAACCAATTCTTATGAGCCTAATAGCCCCTATTCGGCATCTAAAGCTGCTTCCGATCATTTAGTGCGCGCATGGTTCCATACCTATGGCTTCCCAGTGGTCACCACCAATTGCTCTAATAATTATGGCCCTTACCACTTCCCAGAGAAGTTAATTCCGCTGGTGATTCTCAATGCACTCGATGGTAAGCCATTGCCAATCTATGGTGATGGTCAGCAGATTCGCGATTGGCTCTATGTTGGCGATCATTGTTCAGCTATTCGTGAGGTCTTAGCTAAAGGCAAATTGGGTGAGACATACAACATCGGGGGTTGGAATGAAAAAGCCAACATTGATGTCGTCAAAACGATCTGCGCGATTTTGGATGAGTTAAGGCCGCGGGCTGACGGTAAGTCATATGTAGAGCAAATTACTTACGTTAAGGATCGTCCTGGCCATGACCGCCGTTATGCGATTGATGCGAGTAAGGTAGGGCGTGAGCTCGGCTGGCGACCTGCCGAGACTTTTGATACTGGCATGCGTAAGACGGTGCAATGGTATCTAGATAATCCAGTATGGGTGGAGGGCGTTGTCAGCGGCTCCTACCGCGACTGGTTACAAAAGCAATACAACTAAGACTCACTTCATTTCTATGAATATTTTGGTACTTGGTAGGGATGGTCAATTAGGCAGAGCATTTCATGTTTTGCTAGATGCGCTCTTGCCTGCTTTGGCAGATAAGCCAAATATTCAATATGTAGGACGCTCTGAATGCGATCTCACTAATGTTGTTGCATTAAACAATCTCTTAAATCAATTTCAGCCCAAGCTTATTGTGAATGCCTCGGCATACACAGCAGTTGATCAGGCGGAGACAGATGTTGATCAAGCATTTGCAATTAATACAAGAGCACCTGAAGTCATGGCGAAATATGCTGCAGACCATAATGCTACTTTTCTCCACTACTCAACAGACTACGTCTTTGATGGTGAAAAATACGGCTATTACTTAGAGGATGACGTGCGCAACCCTTTGGGGGTTTATGGGAAAAGCAAGGCTGCTGGAGAAGAGGCTGTTGCTCGAGCATTTGCTAGTAATCATGGCAGCGGTCAATACGCTATCTTCAGAGCTAGCTGGGTGTATGGAGATGGTGGTAACTTTATTCGGACCATTTTGCGCTTAGCTAAAGATCGTGCAGAGCTCAAGATCATTCATGATCAATATGGTGTGCCAACTAGCGCTCCATGGTTAGCTCAAGTCAGTTTGGATCTGGTGACAGATGAGGGTTTGGGGATTAGACAATTTCCGTCAGGTATTTATCATGCCGTTCCCACTGGGGAGACTACTTGGCATAGCTTGGCAGCTTTGGTGGTGCAGCTAGCTTCAGAGGTCGGAGTGCCGTTGAAAGTGGCACCAGATGGCATCAAGCCAATTCCTGCAGTGGAATACCCTTTACCGGCTCCTAGGCCCATGAATTCAAGGATGTCCACGGATAAGCTCCTTCAAGTATTTTCGGATCGGGGCGATATGTCAAAATTGGAACTATTAAATCAGCCTTGGGATGAGGCAGTCCGATCTTATGTGCGTAATTTAGCAAAAGACAAACTTATCTAGAAAGAATGTTATGGCAGTAAATCAGATAAATCGTAAAGGCATTATTTTGGCCGGTGGCTCTGGAACTCGTTTATACCCAGTCACTCAAGCTGTCTCTAAACAGCTTATGCCTGTCTATGACAAGCCGATGGTGTATTACCCTTTGACAACGCTGATGCTTGCAGGCATTCGGGATATTTTGTTGATCTCTACGCCGCATGACACGCCGCGTTTCGCAGAGTTGCTAGGTGATGGTTCTCAATGGGGCTTAAATATTGAGTATTGCGTGCAGCCATCCCCCGATGGTTTGGCTCAAGCGTTTACTCTGGGAAAAAACTTTATTGGCAATAATCCAAGTGCTTTAGTTCTGGGGGATAACATTTTTTATGGCCATGAATTAGTTAATCAGCTTGATAGTGCTCATGCTCGCAATAGCGGCGCCACTGTTTTTGCCTATCACGTCAATGATCCTGAGCGTTATGGCGTAGTGGAGTTTGATAAAGATTACAAGGCACTCTCTATTGAAGAGAAGCCTCTTAAACCGAGAAGTAGCTATGCAGTAACAGGCTTGTACTTCTACGACAATCAGGTATGCGATATCGCTTCTTCTATTAAACCAAGTGCACGGGGCGAGTTGGAAATTACCGATGTAAACCGTGCCTATTTAGAGAAGAATGAGCTTAGTGTAGAAATCATGGGTCGTGGTTTTGCATGGCTTGATACTGGAACGCACGATTCTTTATTAGACGCTGCAGGCTTTATTGCCACGCTACAGAAGCGTCAAGGCCTTATGGTGGCATGCCCCGAAGAAATTGCCTATCGTCAGGGCTGGATTAGCGCTAAAGATGTTCTTAAAGTTGCCACTCAACTGAGCAAGAATAGCTATGGTCAATATCTGAGCAAGATCGTGAACGAGCTCAATACCTCCGGCCAAGCTGTTTCCTTATCGCATAAGAAGATGATTGGATGAGTACCTCTTTGAAGTTACAAGTCACGACTACGGCTATTCATGATGTATTGGTAATCGAGCCCAAAGTATTTGGTGATGAACGCGGCTGGTTCACTGAATCATTTAATGCTCTAGATTTTTCTATGGCCACGGGTTTTAATGTAGAGTTTGTGCAAGACAATCATTCATTTTCCCGTCAATGGACTTTGCGGGGTTTGCATTATCAGCTTGAGCAAACGCAGGGTAAGTTGGTACGGGTTGTAGCTGGTAGCGTTTTTGATGTAGCCGTAGATATTCGTCAGAATTCACCAACATATGGCAACTGGGTTGGTATTGAGTTGAGCGCACAAAACCATAAGCAAATGTGGATTCCAGCAGGCTTGGCGCATGGCTTCCTGGTGTTATCTGAAACGGCAGAGTTTTTATACAAAACAACCGACTACTATCATCCACAAAGCGAGACTTGCCTGGCTTGGAATGATCCCCAGATCAACATTGCATGGCCTTTGCCAGAAGGCATCATACCCAATATGAGTGCCAAAGATTCCGCTGGTTTATCGTGGGATGCTGCTCCTAAGTTTTAATTAAATTTAGGGGTATTTTCAAAAGATAAGATAATGCCCACATGAGCAATTTCCCCAAAATCCTGTTGGTGAAACTATCCTCTCTTGGGGATGTATTGCATAACTTGCCGATCGCGTGGGATTTGCGTGCACGTTTACCAGAAGCGCAAATCGATTGGGTGGTAGAAGAGGGGTATGTACATCTCTTAGAGCCCTTGTTGTCGCGTGATGGCTTCAAAGGAATAGATCGCATCATTCCTTTTGGTTTACGCCGGTGGAAGAAAAATCTTTTTAGCTTGACAAGCTGGAAGGAGTTTTTTGCATTAAGGAAAATACTTCAATCCACCACCTATGACATATTGATTGAAACACAGGGTTTACTTAAATCAGCGATCGTATGCTCCCTAGCTAAGAAAAGTTCTGGTGCCGTAGTCGCAGGTCTTGCCAATGCAACCGAGTTCTCTGGATACGAGCCTCTGGCTAGAACTTTCTATAACCAGTCAGTACAAGTTCCTGCACAGTGCCATGCTGTAGACCGTTCACGTTGGGTCATGTGTTCTGCATTAGATTGGCCTTTAATAGAACGAGGTGATGCGCCACAGTTTTATCCCTTAGACTTTGTCTCTAGTATTCCAAAGAGCGCTGTTGACGGATTGATTGCGCCATATGTCCTATGCTTTCATTCAACAGCTAGGGAGGCTAAGCGCTGGCCGAATAGCCATTGGATTGAATTTGGCAATGCGCTTTCCGCTCTTGGATACCAAGTCGTTTTTCCTTGGGGCAGTGCTTCAGAAAAAACTGTCAGTGAATCACTTGCCGCACAGATAGCGAACGCTTTTGTACCGCCTGCATTTTCCATTGAAGACGCATTTTCTTTGATTGCTGATGCTGCCTTGACAGTAGGTGTGGATACTGGTCTGACGCATTTAGCGGCAGTACTCGATAAGTCTACAGTTGAGATTTATTGCGACTCACCACGCTGGAAGACTGAAGGCTATTGGTCTGAACGTATTGCTAATGTGGGTGATATTCAAGATCCACCAAGCGTTCAAGAAGTTCTTGACGCATCCTTGAAGCTTATAAAGTAAGTTCTTAGCGCAGTAAAGCGTTGATAGAAATCAGATCTTCATCTGATAGTGCTGCTGCATGCGCTTTAAGCCTCATCGCATTGAGAATCGTGTTGTAGCGCGCCTGCTGCAGTTGTGAGCGGGTGGTAATCAGCGTGTCTAATGCAATGAGCACGTCAATATTAATTAACGTCCCCACTTGAAATCCTAACTTGCTGGACTCTAGTGCGGAGTTAGAAGATCGCTCTGCTGCTTCATAGGCTTTGACGCTAGCTAAGCCTCCGTAGAAGCCAGTAAATGCCGCTCTCGTATTTTGCGCTGCAGTGCGCCGAGCATTATCGTAGTTAGCTTTAGCTGCATCGAGCAGGGCTGCATTCTGGCGAATGACAGAGCTATTAAATCCTCCCGAAACCAGCGGGATGGTCATTTGTAGGGCAATAGTATTGTTGTAAATATTGGTGTTTGTAGGTGTGTAGCTATTAGCGCTTCCATTTGCCGTGTTATAGCCGGCTGTTCCCACGAAATTTACGGAGGGATAATTGAGTGCTTGCGAGCCTCGGTAAGTGCTCTCGGCAAGACTGACAGACAGTTGACCAGCCAAGACATTAAAGTTTGCAGTTTCTGCTTGCTGGATCCAATCATCTAGAGTTTGGCCTTTTGGTAGTTGTGGGTTAACACTTTCCGCAATCGGAATACCGCTATTATCTTTATTTTTGGAGCGAGGATCTTTTAAAACCCCATCAATCTTCGCTTCTTTAATGAGTGGTCGTAGAGATCCTACTGGGCGCCCAGTGAGCTGCTCCAATACACCACGCTTAACCACTAAATCAGCTTGAGCACCAATCTCTTGGGAGTTGGCAAGATCTAAAGCTGCCTGTGCTGTATTGACATCAACAATGGTGGCTAGACCAGCATCAAATTTAGCTTGTGCGATCTCTAGTTGTTGCTTGATGAGACTTTTCTTATTGCGAAAAAGTTCTACGTTGTCTTGGCTGGTGAGTGCATCAAAGTACGCTTGTGAGACTCTCAAGATCAGATCTTGTTGCGCCAAATAAAAACGCATGTCTGCAATTTTTGTATTGAGGTCACCTTGCTTAGATGCCTCAAATGCCGCCACATTAAAAACGGGTTGTGTGAGAGTGACTGTATAACCCTTTTGATCAAAAACACGAGAGTTACCTGAATAGCTTGTTAAGGCCGAGCCATTGGTGGCATGTTGATAGTATCTAGTTCCAATGGGGGATGCGCTTGCTTGAGGTAGCAAAAGAGATAGGCCTTGCCAATAGAGCTCTTTGCTTGCCTGGTAATTAAAACGTGCCGCGTTAAGGACTGGATCACTAAATGCAGCCTCTTGATATAGACGAATGAGGTCTGAAGCCTGCCCGGCAGCGCTGGCTGCACCATTTCCATTGAGGTTTGAGGGTGCGGCAGAAGTCGGTATAGCCTGCTGTGGAACAATCACCATTTGAGGGGGTATATCTAGCCCAATTAAGGCTTGAGTACTCATTGGGGTGGGAAGCGATGGCTTGGCCCCATTGGCGGCCTGTGCAAAGGTATTGGTTGACGTCGCACTGAGTCCTAGTGCTTGGCATAGGATTAAGCCTAGGGTACTGAGTTGCGAGAGACAAAAACGGGGTGGGGTCATCTGATTTAGTTACTTTTTATATGCCATGAAGTTTAAGGCTTATTTGAGTAAAATGCCCTGATTGAGCCCCATTTTGCCAAATCCTCTGTAAGACTTCATCTATCTATAAAATCAGAGCTATGGATCTAATTTTGCTAGGTAAGGCGGTAATACTGGGGATTGTCGAGGGCTTAACGGAGTTTTTGCCGATCTCTAGTACTGGACATCTGATTTTGGTTGGTGATTTGCTCGACTTTAATGATGAGCGGGGGAAAGCCTTCGAGGTCATCATCCAGTTTGGCGCTATTTTGGCCGTGTGCTGGGAGTTCCGAGAAAAGCTCTGGAGGGTCGCCTCTACTTTTAAAACAAGTGCGATTTCTCGGCGTTTTGTAATGAATCTACTCATTGCATCGAGCCCGGCGATGGGTCTGGCCTTCCTGTTTGGTAAGTATATTAAGACTGTATTGTTTGCCCCCATTCCGGTTGCCAGCGCTTTTATCGTGGGCGCGCTTGTTATTTTTTGGGCTGAAAAACGCCAGAAAACTGTCGCTGCGAGCAAAAACTCTATTCAGTCGGTGGATGGCCTCACTCCTCTGGATGCATTGATGGTGGGCTTAGCTCAGTGCGCCGCTCTAATGCCAGGAACCTCCCGCTCTGGAGCAACCATTATTGGTGGGATGTTATTTGGTTTACCACGCGCAGTAGCGACGGAGTTTTCATTCTTCTTGGCTATTCCAGTAATCGGTGGTGCAACTGCATACGAATTGCTCAAACTTTGGAAAAACCCAGTTTCTCTTTCAGGTGATTTTGTTTGGGCAATTGTGATTGGTTTTATTGCTGCATTTATTTCCGCCTTCATTTGCGTGCGCTGGTTAATTCATTACGTTGCTGCACATAACTTCATCCCTTTTGCTTGGTATCGAATCATTTTTGGTGTGCTGGTGTTATTAAGTGCATACACCGGTTTGGTTGCCTGGTCAATTTGAGATAGCTCTCATTAATATGAATAAAGATCGACTGGAAAACTAATGGATGTATCAATAGATGCAATCACAAATAATATTCAATTGGCTCTCGCCCCGGTATTTTTGTTGACTGCAGTTGCCACTATGATTAATGCAATCTCTGCTCGCTTAGCTCGTTCAGTGGATCGTATGAGGGCTATTCAGCACCGCATTCAAGAGGGTGGCATTCAGGATCAAGTCATGCTGGCCCACATGATGAAAGAGGCCAATGAAGCGAAGGTTCGAGGTCGTCTTTGTACTGCTGCAATTTTCTTTGATGTACTCAGTGGCGTATTTATTTCACTTACCGTACTAGAACTATTCTTCTTTCAGGCTGGTGCAGTGCGATCATTACAAGCAACTTATGTCATTTGGACTTTCGTGCTCGGCCTGATCTCATTTATGACTTCGCTCTCTATCGTTTTGAGTGAAGTGGTTTATGCCTATCGTTCGGCTGGCTGGAATACGCCCTTTCCAAAATAAACCTTCTAAAGATAAGTATTTCGTGAACATCACAAGATCAGATCGTATTCGCTCGTTTGTCCTGCGTGCAGGCCGGACCACTGCCGGACAGCAACGCGCTATTGATGAACTCGGTCCCCAGTTTTTAATTCCGTTTCAGGAATCTGCTCTAAATCTGCAGCAAGCGTTTGATGGATCTTTGCGTCCCAAGATATTAGAAATCGGTTTTGGTATGGGTGAGACTACTGCCAAAATTGCTACCTTGCGCCCCGAAGATGATTTTTTAGCGATTGAAGTCCATCCTCCGGGCGTAGGTACTTTGCTGAAATTGATTGGTGAGAATCATCTGACTAATTTGCGTTTAATTCGTCATGATGCCGTTGAGGTTCTAGAAAAAATGCTTACCCCTAATTCTTTAGATGGCATCCACATTTATTTTGCAGATCCTTGGCATAAAAAGCGCCATCACAAGCGTCGTTTGATTCAGACGCAGTTTGTGAAACTATTGATTTCTCGTTTAAAGCCCGGAGCCTATTTGCACCTGGCAACAGATTGGCACAACTATGCTGAGCAAATGTTATTGGTCTTAAACGCAGAGTCTGATTTAGAAAATACGTCCACTGAGAAAATGAGTATTGAAACTTTTTCTGCGGCTGATGTAGCAAGTGATCTTGAGCTTGCTAAAGAATCCTTTAAGGAATTCAAGCCCACTCTCAATCAACTTGATGCCAAGCATCCTGGATATGTAGAGAGGCCTGCGTATAGGCCGACCACTAAGTTTGAAAACCGCGGGATTAAGTTAGGTCACGGAGTGTGGGACTTGGTTTACAAAAAAATTCAATCAAGTTAGCTAGAGCGAGAGCTCGGCTATCTAATTAACCAGCCTGCATTTCAGTGCTACGTAATCTTTGAGCTAGTAGGTCGAGTACGCCATTGACGTACTTATGTCCGTCGGTGCCACCAAAGGTTTTGGCCAATTCCACTGCCTCATTGATAGCCACTTTGTAGGGAACGGCCAAATCAATAGCCAGTTCATAGGTGCCGATTAGAAGGGCAGCGTGCTCAACAGGAGACAGCTCATTAATAGGGCGATCGAGAGCCGGAGTAATGATGCTCTCTAGCTCATCCGTGCGCTCTAGTACCCCAGTAAAAATACCCTGAAATAAATCATGTTGGCAACGGCGAAATCCAGGATCCTCAGCTAACTGCTTTGCGATTGCCGCAGCATTCGGAAGACTGCCTGCACGGCGCATAACTAGACTTTGATAAACGCCTTGGAGGGCATATTCACGGGCGCGACGACGTGGTGTGAGTGAGCGCTTAGGTGCGCTGGGTGCGCCGGGCGTACCTGTTGCTGCCTGTGAGCTTGGAGCGTTTTTATTCATCTTAGGAATTACTCTTCTGAAGGATTGACTTCAAAATCAATATCGGGAGTAAGAGCTAAAGCCAGGTTAGCCATTTCAACAACAGCTCTTGCGCAATCTGCGCCCTTCACCTGAACGCGAACCTGGGCTTGCTCATCCGTCTCACAGGTGAGAACGCCATTGGCGATCGGTAATCCAGATTCAAGGCAAACACGGGTAATGCCAGCACCAGATTCATTTGACACAAGTTCAAAGTGATAAGTCTCGCCACGGATGATGGCGCCTAGCGCAACCAAGCCATCGAACTCGCCTGTTTCAGCTAGTTTTTGTAGTGCAAAAGGAATTTCAAGTGCGCCCGGGACGGTGACTAATTTAATGTCAGATTGCGACACGCCCAGTTTGATTAACTCTTCAATGCAAGCAGTAGTCAGCGCAACACAATGCTCTTCATTGAAGCGTGCCTGCACAATACCCACGCGCAGATCCTGGCCATTGAGGTCAGTAGCGAGTACTCCTACTGCAGATTCGTCATTACTTATATTCATATTGTTTACTGAAATTACTTATTAATTAGATTTAAATGGAGTGTAGCCCGTTACTTCGAGCTTATATCCCGAAAGGCTGGGTACTGGAATAGGGTTGGCGAGTAAACGCATTTTGCCAACGCCGATATCTTTGAGGATTTGCGCGCCGATACCATAGCTACGGAAATCAGTTTTGCGAGCTAGTGGCTTTACTGCAGCTTCAGCAGGTGTGCCATTCAACTTATGAAACTGGGCTAACCAGTCCGCATCATTAGGAGCTGCAATACCAGATGCATTTAACAGAACTGCTACGCCAGTAGGTGCCGCCGCTAGCTTCTGCAAAGCTTGAGCCAAAGGCCAGGAGTGCGCACTGATATTCGATTCCAAGAAATCCAACACTGTAACGGGCTCATGAACGCGGACTAAGGTTTCTTCAGTCTCTGAGGGTTTGCCATGAACTAGCGCCAAGTGAATGCAAGAGCTTGGCGTGTCGCGATAAATGATTCCCTGAAACTTGCCCCAAGGAGTAGTGAACTCACGTTCACCCTCGCGCACCACAATACTCTCGTGTTGGCTGCGGTATTGAATCAGGTCAGCAATACTGCCAATCTTTAATTGATGTTCTTTTGCAAACTCGAGTAAGTCTGGCAATCGCGCCATACTGCCGTCATCTTTCATGATCTCGCAAATGACGGCGGTGGGTGAGCAACCAGCCATGGCAGCCAAATCACATCCAGCCTCTGTGTGACCGGAGCGGATCAACACGCCACCAGGTTGTGCCATCAAAGGAAAGATATGGCCTGGCTGAACTAGATCATTGGGTTTTGCATTTGCAGCAACTGCTGTCTTGATGGTGTGAGCACGATCTGCTGCTGAGATACCTGTGGTTACACCACTAGCTGCCTCAATCGAAACAGTGAAATTGGTTCCCATCGAGGTGCCGTTATCTCTCACCATCAAAGGCAGGTTGATTTGTTGGCAGCGCTCACGCGTCAAAGTAATACAAATTAAGCCACGACCATGCTTGGCCATGAAATTCACAGCTTCTGGAGTAACGTGATCGGCAGCAAGCACTAAATCACCTTCATTCTCGCGATCTTCTTCATCGACCAGAATGACCATCTTGCCAACTTTAAGCTCGGCAACGATTTCTTCTGTGGAGGCGAGATTATTTTGCATAGCCTTCTATTTTAAGCTGAGGAGGTGGTTTTGGGCTTTGGCCTGGGATCCTAGGGTTGATATTGGAGCAATATCCAGTTTTTCTGACAGTGAGCACCCATGCAAGGCCTGTTTTTACGGCTCTAGTCTCGAGAAAATGGCTTGTGCACTCTCGAATTCAAAAATCCTCAATACCTCAGTCAAATGCCAAGTCCAATGGATTCATCTTATTGGAGGTGCTAGTGGCAACGAGTCTAGTTGCAAGTAGTTGGGTGGGCATGAGCAATATCTATCAAGGGATGATTTTGCGCTTAGGTCAACTAGAGGAGAAAAGGGCGGAGCTGAGAAAAGAGATGGATAGGCATGAGCTTGCCATATTGGCTGCTGCGCAACTAAATAACCCAAACCAAACCTCGCGAAAGTTAGCGGATGAATCTATTGGAATGTCTCGTCGGTCTCGCCCTATCTCTAGTCTTGGTCGCACCACTCATAAAAAATAGTGGTGAGTTCATCACCAAGCAAATTCAGTATGAAAAATCACAGTCTCTGACTGCAGAAGCAGACCGTGCACTGGAATTAATCGGGCGTGCTATTCGAATGGCTGGTTATCAAAATGCTCATTCAGCGATTGCATCTACAAGAAAAAATACCTCTGCGATCGATTACGTTCAGGTTCAGAAAAATAATGGATATCGCAGTTCCGATTCGCTGATGGTGAAACAGGAGATTTCTCAAGGGGTTGACTTCGATTGCATTGGTAATACTTTGTCAAAAGAACGCACTAAAAATAATTTAGCGCAGCAAGGTTTTTTAGTGGATCGGCAAGCATCTGCTCCAAAAGGAGTGAGGGTGAATGGCGGTTCCTTAATCTGCCAATCACTTGATCGTCAGGGGCGCATCCAAAACACAACCTTAATGAATGGTATTCACCATCTTTCCTTTGAACCGCTTCAAGCTAGCGCTGGCATGGCTTTTAAGGTCAAGCTGGAGATGACTGATGGCGCATCCATCCACAAGCGGTTTGAGCGAACATTTACTACTCGTAATCTGCTATGAATCTACGATGATTCTTGCTTGGATCTTATCACTACTGACGCTACTCTCCATGCTGGTTATTCAGCTGGAGCGCTTAGTTGCACTTGAAGTCATGAGCGTCAATACGTATGCAGAATCTCAAAAAGAATTTATTGCCGTAGAAAAAGCACTTCTTGAATGTGAGCAACATCTTTCTAATATCACTGCCTTAGCAAATCCTGCTTGTCATATACAGTCAGCCGGAAAAAATCTTTGGTTGATATCCAGTAAATCAAAGCCTAGCTTAGAGATCCTGATATTTCTGGATGAAAAAACCAATATCGCTACACGATTAAATTGGCGGCAAAATTTTGAATAAGCAAGATCAAGGTTATAGCTTGTTAGAGTTGATGACTGTTGTACTGATCATCGCCATCATTGCAATATCGACACTACCTCTTTTGCATAAGCAAATGGCCGCTCGAGAAATCGACATTATTGCCAGGCGTTTTATTGCGCACGCTCAATTTGCAAGAGCTCAAGCATTTCAACTGAGTGCGCCTGTGCGCATTACTCCAATGAATGGTGGTCTGTGGGAAGAGGGTTGGGTGGTTAAAAATATTTGTAATGAACGCCAGCCAAAATCAACTTGTATTGAGCGGCAGTGGATTTCTCAAGGTGATCTTGGGCAGGTGTATTTCAAGGGTGGGGGTAAGCAGTTTATTGATCCTCATACATCCAAGAGGGGTATTTTGTTTAATGCTGCCGGTGCTGCCAAAACAGCCCAAGGCGGGTTTGTAGCCAATCGTCTGATATTGGGTCATGACCGAGATTCTGGGCTCGAGAGGCATCTCATCCTAGGTAGCGGGGGTCGCTGGAGAATTTGTAATCCGACCAAGGACACCAAAGCCTGTAAGTAGGGTAGGGCAAATTTGCCGCTTATGCCCACAATCGGGTTTAATAGACTCATGTACACCGTAGTCGACCATCAATTTATGAGCCAGGCTTTAGCCGAGGCTCAAAACTCCCTTTACTTATCTAACCCCAACCCAAGGGTCGGATGCATCATCGTGAAAGATGGGGTGGTGATTGGGCGTGGGCATACCCAAAGATTGGGCGGAGCCCATGCGGAAGTTCAGGCCTTGGCTGATGTAAAGGCCAATGGTTTTGACGCTGCCGGATCAACAATCTATGTCACCTTAGAGCCCTGTAACCACACTGGTAGAACACCGCCTTGTGTCGATGCCTTAATTGCAGCCAAACCAGCTAAGGTGATTATGGCAATGTCAGATCCCAATCCTTTGGTTGGTGGCAAAGGCCTTGAGCGATTAAAGGCTGTGGGCATTAATGTTCTTTGTGGCTTATTGGAGCCTGAAGCTCAAGCATTAAATCAGGGGTTTATTTCTAGGATGATTCGAGGTTTGCCTTGGGTACGCATGAAGATTGCTACCAGCCTAGACGGCAAGACGGCTTTACTTAATGGTCACAGCCAATGGATTACTGGCCCTTTAGCCCGGGCAGATGGCCACCATTGGCGCGCTCAAGCTTGTGCCATATTGACTGGTGTCGGCACTGTTAAAGAAGACGACCCAAGTCTCAACGTTAGGGATGTCAAAACTGAACGCCAGCCTTGGAGAATTATTGTGGACTCTAGGCTTGAGACACCACTAAACGCTAAGGTATTGAGTAAGCCCCAAGCATCCGGTGTCATTTTGGTTTGTGCTTCATTAGATTCTCAGGAGAGTCTAGATAAGGCAAAAGCATTTGAGGCTCTGGGTGTTGAAGTCGTCACAATAGCTAACGCCAATGGCAAAGTAGATTTGCCAAAACTCCTTGAGTATTTAGCAAAAGAGCGCCATATGAATGAAATCCACATCGAAGCTGGGTTTAAGCTCAATGGATCCTTGCTGAGAGAAGATTGCGTTGATGAATTGTTGCTCTATTACGCCCCCTTCTTTATGGGTGATGGTATTGGTATGGCTAATATCACCCCGTTGACTACGCTAGATCAACGTCAAGATTGGCAAATGATCGATCAAGCTTTGTTTGACTCTGATTTTCGTTTACGCCTGACTAAGAGATAAGAAAAAAACAAGAAATAGCAATTAAGAAATAACGATCCAAAAACTACAAACCCCTACTGAAGATCTCACTATGTTTACTGGAATTATTACGGCAGTTGGCCAAATTAAAAGCGCTCAAGCTAAAGGCGATGGCCTATATTTGGTAGTTGAAGTGCCTTCTGGATATCTCGATGATGTTGCATTGGGTGACAGCATTGCGATTCAGGGTGCTTGTATGACTGCTACTGAATTGACTGACACTACTTTTGCCTTAGACATCTCGCGCGAGTCTTTAAACAAGACGATTGGCCTGGATAAAGTAGGGCCAGTGAACCTAGAAAAAGCCTTACGGCTCAATGATCGCTTAGGTGGTCATTTGGTGAGTGGGCATGTGGATGGTGTTGGTAAGGTTATCCACTTTGCAACTGTCGCTGACGATGCCTATGGTTCTTGGCTTTTGCAAATTGAGGCTCCTAAATCGTTGGCACCATTCTTGGCATACAAGGGATCGATTGTTGTTAATGGCGTTTCCTTAACAGTCAACAAAACCCAAGACAGTAAGGATGCTTGCTTGGTGGACATCAATATCATTCCCCACACTCTTGAGAACACAACCTTGGGTAAGCTAAAGCAGAGCGATGCGGTAAATCTAGAGGTAGATTTAATTGCGCGTTATGTAGCGCGTATGATGGAAACGCAAGCTTAGTTATTTTGTTAAGCTCGGCAAGCTAGTTGGTCTCTACTTATTTTGATAGCGCGTTGGATCGCTTAAGTTAGCTTGCTTAAAACCTGCCTGTCGTAGGCGACAAGATTCACACTCACCACAAGCTTCACCTAAATCATTTGCTTGATAGCATGAAACAGTTTGTGAGTAGTCGACACCTAAAGTAGTGCCCAGTTGAATGATTTCTGCTTTGCTCATACTGATGATCGGCGCATGAACCCGAAAGCGATTCTCATTATTGATGGCCTCTACACCAGCCTTAGTGGCTAAGTTCGCCATCCTCTCAAATGAAGCAACATATTCTGGGCGGCAGTCAGGATAGCCTGAGTAGTCAACGGCATTAGCGCCATAAAAAATATCTAACCCACCCAATGACTCAGCCCAGCCTAAGGCAAGGGAAAGCAGGATCGTATTTCGAGCAGGGACATAAGTAACAGGGATTTCTAGATCTTTACCTGGGGTAATGGGAATGTCGATGGATGAGTCTGTTAGGGCTGATCCACCAAAACGAGTAAGGTCTAAATTCACCAACTCATGACGCACAACACCCATTTTCTTAGCAATGTGTTTTGCTGCCGCTAGCTCAGAAGAGTGGCGTTGACCATAGCTAACTGACAAAACATAGGGCGCGTAACCGAGGTCTTTTGCTAGAGCCAGAATCGTGCTCGAATCCAAGCCGCCAGAAAACAAAATGATGGCAGGCGCATTGGGTTTGCGAGGAGCAATACTTTGAAAAGCAGCAGATAGCTTAGACATGAGAAGGTATTAAAGCCTTAGTTACTAAATTACTTTGTAGCGGCGACGAGTTGCTTCGCGTCTTTTGCTGCTTCAGTATCTGGGTACTTGCTGATAATCTCACCAAAGGTTTTCTTGGCGGCTACTTTGTTGCCGCTCTCCAATTGCGCATTGCCCAGAGTCAACATAGCCGATGGCACGCGAGGATGTGTTGGGTAGCGCTTAATGAGACTTTGTAGCTGCGCAATTGCACCGGTGTAATCCTTATTTGCGTATTTACTGTTGCCACTCCAAAAGAGTGCCAGCGGAACGTATGGGCTCTTAGGGTAACGGTTCACAAAGGTTGAAAAACCTTCATCGGCTTTCTTAAGGCTTCCCGTTTGAAAGGTTTTTAAAGCATCGTCATAAGCTTTTTTCTCGCTAGGTTGAACGGTGCCAGTGACACCTTCAATAGTTTCTGTGCGGGGCTCGAAATTACCTAAGCGATTATCTAGGTCTTGATAATAGGTTTTCTGACTGGTACTAATGTCTTCGCCTTGTTTCTCCAAGTTTTCAATCTTGCCACGGAGCTGTGCATTATCAGTTTTCAGTTTTTCAATCTGATTTTGTAAGTCCATCTGCGCAGTAGCAAATGACTTACGTAACTCCAAGATAGCCTTACGTGCATCATCATCAGCAAATAGAGCCCATGCATTACCAGAGGCACTTAAGCAAAGAGCCGCTGCACTTAAACAAAACGCTCGTGAGAGCGTTTGTTTAAAAGAGTGTGAGTGCTTAGACATTAGTTTGTGATGTAAACAATGTCAGCGCGGCGATTTTCTGCCCACGCTGCTTCGTTATCACCTTCAGCTTTTGGCTTTTCTTTACCAAAGCTCACTGCTTCCATTTGATTTTCAGAAACACCCATCAAATTGAGTGATTTACGCACTGCATCTGAACGACGTTGACCTAAGGCCAAGTTGTATTCTGCGGTACCGCGCTCATCGGTGTTACCTTGAATGATGATCTTTTGCTGAGGATTGGCCTTTAAGAAACTGGCATGGGCAGAAAGTTGTCTTTGATATTTAGTTTGAACGGTGTACTCATTTAAATCAAAGTACACGCTACGCTGAAACAGCGGGCTGCTTGGATCGTTCCATGGCTGCGAGCCAAAGTTTCCGCTACCGCCACCGCTAGCACCATCGACATCATCTAGTTTGACGCTAGAGCAAGCTGCCAAAAATAGTGCTGTTACGCCAACAAAGGCGAGGGTTGCGGCACGGCGTGCGATAGAAATCTTCATGATCTGTCCTTTTTCCTACAAACTGAGTAACTAAATAAACTAATAGCCAATATTATGCCCCTAAGATTGCTCTATTTGAATGGAAATTACGTTGGGTAGGGACCTAAATTAGTTGCGAATACTTTTATTTTTACTCAAATGAGTTAAAATAATGCCTCAAATGAGGATTTTAATATGCCCAGCGTAATCCCGAAAAAAGCTTCGACGAGAGTACTTCGTAAATCTCCGCTGGGAACTGCCCAACTGGATTTATCTTTTGCCACTATTTATCGAGTTGAACCGATTGATCGCATCAAGTTAATTCGAGATGGGATTCCCGCTAGATATATCAATGTCATTTCTGACTCCATGGGCATCACAAAAGAAACCTTATTTAAGTTTTTGAATTTGCCGAAATCAACTATTGATAAGAAATCCATCACAAACCAAATACTTCCGATTGAGCAGGGCGAGCGTTTAATCGGTATGGCTAAGCTTGTAGGACAGGTAGAGTCAATCATTACTGAGTCGGGGAATCCAGATGGTTTTGATGCCGCTAAGTGGGTGGCAAGTTGGCTTGAAAAACCATCCCCGGCATTAGGTGGCGAGAAGCCATCGGCCTACTTAGATACGGTTTCTGGTCAAGGGATGATTTCTGATCTCCTTGCCAAAATTCAAACTGGAGCATACGCATGAGTGTTCAGGCGGTTTGGAGGATTGCGCTTGATGCCCCCTTTTTTAAGGCAGATGATCTCAGTGGGGAGGGTGCAAAAAAATCTGGTGGAAGATGGAATAAAAAAGGGACACCCGTCTTATATACCTCGGAGTCTATCGCACTTGCCTGTCTAGAAACGCTGGTGCATATTAATGCACAGGGCCTTCCCTTAACCCGCTACTTGGTACGGATTGATATCCCAACGAAAGTATGGAATTTGGCTAAGAGACTCAATGCTAAAACAGCTGGCATGGGTTGGGATGCATTGCCAGCAGGAGCCGCTAGCATTGAGAAGGGTCAGAAATGGCTACAGTCGAATGCAAGCGCTTTGTTGTTGGTGCCTTCAGTTGTTATTCCACAAGCAAGTAATGTACTAATCAACCCTTTGCATCCAGATATCAAGTTGATAAAAGCTAAGAAAATTGAAAAATTTTCTTATGACCCACGTTTAGTAGGTCAGCCTTAATCCATAAATGGTCCCCAAGATGGCTGGCGTACGTCAGATCCCGGAATGCTTAATACCTGTTTAGAGTTTCCATCAACTGATACCGCGGCCAGAACTCGTTTACCACCCGCCTTAGTGGAATACAGAACATAACGACCGTTTGCCGCAAAAGAGGGGGACTCATCGCTAGCTCCATCGGTGAGCGCTTGGGCGTCGCCTGTTGCTAGGTTGAGGATATAGAGGCGAAATGCTCCACCAATATTAGCGATGTAAGCAAGATATTTACCATCTGGCGATATGCGTGGCGAAGTTACAAAACCCTGTTTGAAAGTAACACGTTTGACGCCTTCAACTTGCTCTCCTTCAGCGTTCATTCGATAAATCTGTGGATTGCCGCCACGATCACTCGTGAAGTACATGTAACGACCATCAGCTGAATATTGTGGTTCGGTGTCAATGGTGTAGCCACGAGTAAGACGCTGTAAACCCGTTCCATCCGTATTGATGCTGTAAATCTGGGTATTGCCATCTTTTGAGAGGGAGATTGCTAACTTTTTGCCATCGGGTGACCAAGCTGGCGCACTGTTATTGCCTTTTTGGTTTGAGAGAGCAATGCGGCGGCCAGTAGCGAGTTCGTGAACATAGATCACTGGCTTACGATCTTCGAAAGAAACGTAGGCTACTTTCTTGCCATCTGGCGACCACGATGGGGAGATGATTGGCTCACCACTATTCATGGCATTACGAATATTTTGGCCATCCGCATCAGAGATGACTAAACGATAGCGTTTACCTTCTTTAATCACGTAAGAGAGGCGGGTTGAGAAAATACCGCGCTCACCCAATAGTTTAAGAATAATGTCATCAGCAATTTTGTGAGCTGCTGCACGTAAATTGTCTGCGCTGGAATTGATATTCAAGCCGCCAAGACTTTCGGATTTACGAATGTCAAACAGCTTATAGCGAATCTCAAACTGACCTGGGCTAGTCTGTGCCACAGAGCCCACTACCAAGGCATCTGCACCGCGAGCTGCCCAAGATTTATAGTTTGGTGTACCCTCGTCACTTTCGCTCGCATTACCGTTCTCAGTATTTTTAAAATAACCACTACGTGCCAAGTCTTGACGAATGATGTCGGTCATACTAGCGGGTAGCTTGCCCTCATCCTTAAAGCGCATCACGGCGATGGGGTAGAGAGACTGCCCAACGCCGGTGATTTCAATATTCATTTGCGCTAGCGCTGAAGAACTCAGTCCGGCCAGTGATAGCACCGCTAGAGATGCTGACACCACTGATGAAAAATACTTTTGAGCAACTTGCAACATGCTTTAGTCCTTGGGTTTAAATGTCAGCTTAACTTCTCTTTGAGGAATTTTGCCATTGTCGTCTTTTGGCAGACTTTCTGCGCGAGTTAGTGCGAGGAGAACTGCCCGATCCCATCCTGCATTACCGCTGGAGGAGACGAGATCTGTACTTAAGATTGCACCATCCGGTGCCAGGTTTACTTTCACAACTGCCGCAGGGTTGCCGCTAATGGATTCTGGATTAAACACAATGAGCGGTTTTACTTTCTTGACTACCTTATCAGTCCAGCCGGGAGGCGCGTTGCCGCCACCGCCAACACCGCTACCACTAGTGCCACCGCTACCACCTTCAGCTCCGGCAGCTGCGCGTAAGCGTGCTAGCTGATCTGCGCGAACTTTTTCAGCGGCAGCATTGGCTTTAGTTTCTGCAGGTGCAGTAGCTTTCGGTGCTTCAGCCTTTTTAGGTTTCTCTTTTTCCTTCTCCTTAGGTGGAGGAGGCTTAGTTGGAGTAACTGGCTTTGGTGTTTCTTTCATCACTTCTTTTTTAGGAGGCTCTGGTTCGACCTTCTTTTTCTTAATGGCGATGTCCGCTGCCTCTTCCTTCATCTCGGTTTTGATTTCAGGGGCGACAGGCGTTTCGACTTGCTGGTTTGCATCCCAAAGTTCAACTTCAACGCCTGAAGGGGTTGAGTTATTCCAGCTAATGCCGATTACCAAGAAAGCAAGCAAGCCTAAGTGCACAGCTAGCGAAAAACTAAAAGCACGTTTTGTGCTTTCGTTTTTGGTGGGGCGGCCTCGTTTAAAGTTTAATGGGCTTGAGCGAAAGGTTTGCGCGCTATTCATGTGTTCAATACAAAGAGGCTTATTGGCTCTTTACGGCAAGTCCGACACGTTTCACACCATTCTCTTTCAGCTTGGACATCACCTCCATCACCACTTCATATTTAATAGATTTATCTGCAGCAAGAACAACAGGTTGCTCGGCAGATTTTTCTGCCTGTGATCTTGCAAATGCACCGAGTTCAAACTTATTTAAAGTTTGAACTGGATCACCATCTTTGCGCACGATGACATTCTCATTGGCATCAATCGTTAAAAAGACGGGTGGCAATGATTGCACTTTTGCGCCACCTACTGTTGGTAAATTCACAACGCCAGGATTCACCATCGGTGCAGTCACCATAAAGATGACTAGCAATACCAACATCACATCGATGTAGGGCACCACATTGATATCGGACATCGCCCGACGTTTGGAGGATTTTCTGATAGAGCCGGCCATATTTATCTGCCTGAAGCTTGACGTTGCAAGATGTTGGTGAATTCTTCAATGAAGGTTTCAAAACGAATCGCTAAGCGATCCACATCAGTCGCAGCACGGTTGTAAGCCACCACCGCAGGAATAGCAGCAAACAGGCCAATAGCGGTAGCCACCAGCGCTTCAGCAATACCAGGGGCAACTGCCGCCAAGGTTGCATTTTGTACGTTAGCCAGACCACGGAAGGCATGCATGATCCCCCAAACGGTTCCAAAGAGGCCGATATAAGGTGAGACTGAGCCCACAGACGCCAAGAAGGGTAGGTTGGCTTCCAGTATGTCCATTTCGCGTTGGTAGGTGGCTTTCATGGCACGGCGGGCAGCGTCGATCTCACGGACTTTCATGAACTCCTGCATGCCTGCTTCGAAGATATGCTCTAGAACGGCGTCGCTACGGGTATTACGCTGAGCGGCATCCAAAAGGGTATTGAGATCGCCGCCTGACCAGAAGTCCCGCTCAAAGCGCTCGGTATCGCGCCTTACCCCTCTCAGAATGGCCGTTTTCTTAAAAATGATGGTCCAGGAGGCTATAGACATACTCAGTAATAACAACATTACTAACTGGACTAATAGGCTGGCATTCAGGACGAGAGAGAGAAATGAGAGATCTTGAGTAGGTGTCATGGTGGATTTTGTATGATGTAGGATGATTTTACTAAGTTAATTCACTAAGCAATACAACTTCATCAGGATTATGACCATGTTTGACCGCCAAAATACCTTAGCCAAAACCGACCCAGAATTGTGGGTATCGATTCAGAATGAAAATAAGCGTCAAGAAGACCATATTGAACTGATTGCATCTGAGAACTATGCATCACCAGCAGTGATGCAGGCACAAGGCTCCCAGCTCACCAATAAGTACGCTGAAGGCTACCCAGGTAAGCGGTATTACGGCGGTTGTGAGTTTGTAGATGTGGCTGAGCAGTTAGCGATTGATCGAGTGAAGGCTTTATACGGTGCTGAAGCAGCGAACGTTCAGCCCCATTGCGGCGCATCTGCAAACCAAGCGGTATTTTTGGCTTTCTTAAAACCAGGCGATACCTTCATGGGAATGAGTTTGGCTGAAGGCGGTCACTTGACCCACGGGATGGCTTTGAATATGAGCGGTAAGTGGTTTAACCCTATTTCATATGGCCTCGATAAAAACGAAGCGATCGATTACGAACAGATGGAGCGTTTAGCTCGTGAGCACAAACCTAAATTAATTATTGCCGGTGCATCTGCCTACTCTCTCGTGATCGATTGGGAGCGCATTGGTAAGTTGGCTAAAGAAGTTGGCGCCATTTTTATGGTGGACATGGCGCATTACTCTGGTTTGATTGCTGCTGGCGTATATCCAAATCCGGTACCGCATGCTGACATTGTTACCTCCACAACCCACAAGAGTTTGCGCGGTCCTCGTGGCGGCATCATCTTGATGAAAGCTGAGCACGAGAAGGCAATTAACTCTGCAGTGTTTCCAGGTCTTCAGGGTGGTCCATTGATGCATGTGATCGCAGCTAAAGCGACAGCGTTTAAAGAAGCGCAAGAACCTAGCTTTATTGAGTATCAAAAACAAGTGATTGCAAACGCAAAAGCATTGGCCGAGACTTTGATCTCACGCGGTCTGCGAATTGTTTCTGGTGGTACAGATTCTCATTTGATGTTAGTTGACTTGCGCGCCAAGAAAATGACCGGCAAAGAAGCTGAGCGAGTATTGGGCGAGGCACACATTACTTGCAATAAGAACGGCATTCCAAATGATCCAGAAAAGCCAATGGTGACAAGTGGTATTCGTTTGGGCTCACCAGCAATGACCACGCGCGGCTTTAAAGAAGCTGAAGCACGTCAGGTGGGGAATTTCATTGCAGATGTTTTGGATAATCCAAATGATGCTAACAATATCGCAAAAGTTCGTGCACAAGTTGCTGAGTTGACTAAGCGTTTCCCTGTTTACGGCTAATACAAATAACTAGCCAAACTAAAATATAAAGAAGAACCACATTGCGCTGCCCTTTCTGCCATAACGACGATACCCAGGTTTTAGATACCCGGGTATCGGATGAAGGCGATACTATTCGCCGCCGCCGCCGTTGTGCAAAGTGCGATAAACGATTTACGACTTACGAGCGCGTTGAGCTGGTGCTGCCTGCAATCGTCAAGAAAAATGGCAGTCGTGTTGAATACAGTCACGATAAGTTGGTTAGCTCAGTCAAGCTGGCATTGCGTAAGCGCCCAGTCTCTTCCGACTCAGTTGATGAATCTATTGCTCGCATTGAAGAAAAGCTCCTCAGCTTAGGTGAAAAAGAAATCCCGAGTGAGCGGGTAGGAGAGTTAGTGATGCGTGAACTTAAGCGTCTAGATAAAGTAGCTTATATTCGCTTTGCTTCTGTCTATAGAAGCTTTGCAGATATTGAATCTTTTGAGAGTGCGCTGAAAGAGCTTAAATAAGAATTCCTTTAAAAAATAGAGAATTCATGAAGCAAAAAAGGGCTGCATTGCAGCCCTTTTACTTTTACAGAAAACGTTCTATTTTAATTCTGCAAAAATAGACGCAGTAATGTCATCAACATTACCTGTGCCGCTAACCTTGCGATAGGCCGGAGCCTTTACTTTGTCGGCTACATTGCTTTGTGTTGCCCAAGTGGAGTAGTACTCGACTAACGGACGGGTCTGATCGTTATAAACCTGCAAGCGCTTGCGCACGGTTTCTTCTTTGTCATCATCTCGCTGAATCAAGGCTTCACCAGTGACATCGTCTTTGCCATCCACTTTTGGCGGGTTGAAGGTGACGTGATAAGTGCGGCCTGAGGCGGGGTGAACACGACGACCACTCATGCGATCAATGATGGCATCAAACGGCACATCGATTTCGAGGACGTAATCGATTGGTACGCCAGCATCTTTCATGGCTTGAGCTTGTGGAATGGTTCTTGGGAAACCATCAAATAAGTAACCTTTACTGCAATCCGGTTGAGTTAAGCGATCTTTTACAAGGCCAATGATGATGTCATCAGAAACTAGGCCGCCAGCATCCATAATTTTTTTGGCAGCAATGCCAAGTTCAGTTCCAGCCTTAACGGCCGCACGCAACATATCGCCTGTCGAGATTTGTGGAATGGCAAATTTTTCACAAATGAACTGAGCCTGTGTTCCTTTGCCAGCACCTGGTGCACCGAGCAGAATTAAGCGCATTGTTTTCCCCTTAGAAGCCCTCATTGTCCCGTATTTTTTCGAGATCTTTTGCTATCAATTCCTAGGATTATCCCCGAGAACCTCGAATAAATGGATTCTGGGTTAGCTGGCTAAGATGCGGCGTACTCGCTCAAGGTCTTCTGCTGTATCAACCCCAGCTGGCGGGGCTTCGCTGGCAGTATGAACCGCAATACGATAGCCATTCCAGAGGGCGCGGAGCTGTTCTAGAGCTTCCGCTTGCTCAGGCGGTGCTGGCTCAAGGCGGGTGTAGGCCTGAAGAAAATCAGCCCGATAGGCGTAGATGCCCAAATGACGCAAATGAGTGACCGTTTGCTCAGAGTCCGGGTCTCGCACAAACGGAATAGCGGCTCTAGAGAAGTAGAGCGCCTCATTAGAGCGGTTGAGGACTACTTTGACTACATTGGGGTTATTAATTTCTGTGACGTCAGTAATGGGTACCGCCACAGTTGAAATCGCACACGTGACATTGTCGGCCAAAGTTTGAGCAACTTGATTGATTAACTCTGGCGGAATAAGCGGTTCATCACCTTGCACATTCACAATTAAAGTATTCGCTGGTAGTTTTAACAATTGAGCTACTTCTGCAATACGGTCTGTGCCAGTAGGGTGATCTGCACTAGTTAATAAACACTCAATACGATGTTCATCACACGCTGCCTGAATTTCTGTTGAATCTGTTGCAACTACAACACTGTGGGCATTGGATTGTTGCGCACGCTCAGCCACGCGAATCACCATGGGCTTGCCACCAATATCGGCTAGCGGTTTGCGAGGCAAGCGAGTGGATCCTAGTCTTGCAGGAATCACTACTAAAAACTCTGGGGTGTTAATACTCATTCGTTTGAATTTACTTAATCCATGATTAATTGATTTCATCAGCAGACAGGCTACGGGCTTCATCAACGAGCATGACGGGAATGTCATTACGAATGGGGTAGGCTAATCGATCCGCTTTGCAGATGAGCTCATGTTTTTCTGCATCTAAATGCAAAGTGCTTTTGCATAAAGGGCAGACCAAAATCTCTAATAAGCGCTTGTCCATATTTGATCTTTGTTATTTTTTATAAAGTGTATTGATTTGGATCGGGTCTTTGCAAAATGGATTGCAACCATTCGGCCAATGTATTGGGGATCTCTAAACTCATCGGAACTACCCAAATGCGTTCGTCCTGTATTAAGGTGCATTTTACGGCATCCTTTTCAGTAATGAGGATGCACTCAGCAAGGATGGTAGTGAAAAATTCTGGGGTGTAGGTGGCATGATCAGCCAAACCAATGCATTTGCCTGCTATGCCCTGTTTCAGCAAGTCATCAAAAAAGCGTTGTGGATTACCAATTGCAGCAACAGCGGTAATCTTGTTTGGAAGATAGGTGTCTGCCATGGAAGATAAGGATTGTGTATTACTTGGATTATTCAGTTGATAGGGTGTGCCCAGCTGACTACTCAGCGTGAAAGCACGTCGCCCTAAAAAATATTCATCAATGTGATTGGAGGGCGTGATGGCTCCAGTCATCAAAGAGGCATCTCGCTCGCGAGATGCAGGTTCACGTAAAGGACCAGCAGGCAGTAAGAAGCCATTGCCTTCGCCACGTTGATCACGTACTACGAATTCAACATCACGACCGCCTTCGCGAGCGGGCCAGCGCAGTAGACTTCGATGTTGTAAGCCATCATCACTGATGATGACATTGACCGAGGGGTCTTGTTTTAGCAAGGACTGAATGCTGAAGGTTCGTTTGGGATGAACCCAAATCGGAAACTGGTTATCTGTGCGCTGAGCAATTAAGACGGGTTCGTCGCCAACATCTGCAGGATTGGAATCACTTTTCACTTGGTATGGCTCGCTTGATACATTGGCGCCATAACCCCTACTAATAATCCCAGGTTTCCAACCCATTCTGGCGAGTTGCTTAGCCAAGGCAATGACGATAGGAGTTTTACCGGTGCCACCTACGCGGATATTACCAACAATAATGACCGGTATTGGTGCTGATTTGCGTCTTCCTAAGTTCAGCTCATTTACCATATCTAAAGCTTGATTTACCCAACCGTAAACCTTAGATAAAGGCCAAAGCACCAGACTTGTTAGTCCGCGCCTCTCCCAAAACCGAGGAGCCTTATTGAAGAAGGAAGATTTTTTTTGGGATGACATTAATGGCGACTGGTTGAGCTCAATATTTTGGTATGTTGGATTACTTCTTAGTAGTTTGACTGCTAAACACAATATTAGATAGGTTGGCATCACGCGCTGCTTCTAAAGCGCTCATAACGGCCTGGTGGGGCGCTTTAGCATCAGCATCGATATTAACTTGGATGGCATTATCTTCGTTGAGTGCATTGAGACTATTGCTCAGTTGTCTGCGATCAGTCACCTTGCCGTTGATGGCAAAGCGCCCATCGCGACTGACCGCAATATGAATTTGTTTCACCTCCGACTGACTTGCTGCTCCATTGGCAGTAGGTAGGGTGATAGCTAACTCCTGGTAGCGGGTAAAGGTAGTGGAGATCATCAGAAAGATCAGCACTACTAACAACACATCAATAAAAGGAATGAGATTGATCTCAGGCTCTACCGGAGCTGTCCTTACCCCTAATGAAAATTGACCTCGATGCTGAAGCTTATTTTCTAACCAACTCATTTTGTATCTGCAGAATGTGGATAGAGTTTTTTGAATAATTGACGAGTAAATTCTTCACACTCATGTTGGCGTTGATTTGCCATTGCGCGCAGACCGCGCCATGCAGCTAGAGCAGGAATCGCAATCAACAATCCAAAAGCGGTGTTGTACAGAGCAATAGAGATGCCGTGCGCTAGTTGTTGAGGGCTGCCAACGCCCTGACTGCCAAATATTTCAATCATGCCGACAACAGTTCCAAAGAGTCCCAAGAGGGGGGCAATGGTCGCAATAGTGGCCAAGACTCCAAGATAGCGCTCTAGCCTTAACCAAGTGGACTGAGCGCTGGCTTGTAATTCTTCTAAGGCGGATTCTGCAGAGTTTCCAGAGGCTTTTTCACGAAGGATGCAGGCAAAGAGGCTACCAACGGGGAAAAGTTGGCCGACAGCACTAATTTCAGATTCTGAGACTGTTTTTTGCTGGAAAATGGCATTTGCCAGTCCAAATACCGTTGCTAAGCTGTCTTTAGGAAATAGGTGAATTTGGCGCAAATACCAAGCACGCTCAATGACAATAGCCAAACCGATAATGGAGATGATTAGAAGAGGCCAGATTGGCCAGCCTGCAGATAGTAAGATTGAGTACATAAGCACAGTACTTTAGCTGAATTAATAACCCGTTTTCATTAAGCTATCCTGTGGATAACTCTGTGCAAAACTTTTTAGAAAATGTGTTGTAAGTCCTTGATTAATAGTCAAAGTAGCCAATATTGAGAGAAATCTATTAAAATTGGTCTCAAGATTTATTTATATAAATCAATAGCTTACATTTATTTTGTTGGATTTATGAGACGTTTTGGGTCAGTAATTACTTACTTTTGAGTATTAGGCCCAGGGCACATTGGCTTCTGTGGATATTTATTGACCCCTAAGCCCAATAGCCGTCAAGAAAAAGAGAAAAAATGTCTGAAATATCAAGGGAAATTCTGAGTGTTGGCGATCTAAACCGCGCCATTGCAAGCTCTTTAGAGGAGCGCTTTGATACCGTCTGGGTTAGCGGTGAGATTTCCAATTTCAAGGCCTATGACAGTGGGCATTGGTACTTCTCCCTTAAGGACGAGGAAGGGCAGATCCGTTGCGTGATGTTTAGGGGTCGCAATGGCCAGGTCGGATTTATGCCTCAATCGGGGGATTTGGTAGAAGTTGCTGCCAATCTCGGGTTTTATGTTCCGCGTGGGGACATTCAGCTGACAGTGCAAAGCATGCGACGTGCTGGCATGGGCGGCCTTTATGAGGCTTTTTTAAAGCTCAAAGCCAAGCTCGCCAAAGAGGGTTTATTTGATCTTGAGAATAAACGCCCCATCCCGACACATCCGAGATCGATTGGCATTATTACTTCGCCGCAGGCGGCAGCTCTAAAAGATGTTTTAAGCACGCTTGCTAGAAGAGCGCCACACATACCGATTGTGATTTACCCAACCTTGGTTCAAGGACCAGATGCGCCGGCTGGAATTATTTCCGCCTTGAAGGCTGCCGAAAAAGAAAATGCGGTCGATGTGATTTTGTTGGTCAGGGGTGGCGGCAGCATTGAAGACCTTTGGGCATTTAATGACGAGAAACTAGCTTATGCGATTGCACAGTCCCCCATCCCAATTGTCAGTGGTGTTGGTCATGAAACCGATGTCACGATTGCTGACTTTGTTGCAGACTTGCGCGCACCCACACCTACAGGCGCGGCAGAATTAGCAGCGCCACGACGCGATCAAATGTTGCAAGAGCTAGATGCCATCATGCAAGCCTTGTTGCAAAGAGTAAGTCAGCGAGTAGAGCGTGAAGCGCAAACACTGGATCAATTGGCCTTGCGTCTCAGTCATGCCTTGCCTAATCCCGATCGCATGCGTGAGCAAATCAGCGGCTGGCAAAAACGACTAAATCAAGCATGGCTAGTGAGAGTTGAGAATTGGAAGCGAGATCAAAGTCACTTCCAGTCTCAGCTTGAAATGCTGAACCCGCAAAGAACTTTAGAGCGGGGTTATGCAGTCATCTTAAGTAAAGAAGAGCAAGCGATGCATGCAGTGCGTAGTCCTAACGAGCTCAATACAGAGAGCGTATTTGAGGTGCGACTGGCAGAGGGGCAGGTAGGGGTGGAGTTTTCAAAAATTAGTCAGGCCAATTAAAAGCCTTAACGTATTTGCGTGTATGTATAGCTATGCTATACAATATACAATGAGGGATGATTAAATCTTTTAGGCATAAAGGTTTGGAGTTGTTTTTTCAAACCGGAAAAAAGACTGGCATACAGTCTTCCCATTCAAATAAATTGAGTAGACAGTTGGCTAGATTGGATGAGGCTACATGTTGGGGGGATGTCAATATTCCTGGGTGGAGGCTTCACTTGCTATCAGGAAAGCTAAATAATCATTACTCAATCGCCGTGAGTGGCAATTGGAGAATTACTTTTAAATTTGATGATAAAGATGTCATATTGCTTGATTATCAGGATTACCATTAAGTGATAAGTTTAGGAATACAAAATATGAGAAAAATGCACAATCCACCCCACCCAGGCTTGATTATCAAAGAGGATATTCTCCCTGCGTTGGGTATGAGCGTAACTGAGGCTGCGGATCAGTTGGGTATTACACGCGTCGCACTTTCCCGTGTAATTAATGGGAAGGCTGCTATTTCACCGGACATGGCCTTACGTATTGAGAAATGGCTGGGAATTAAAAATGGCGGTAGTGCAGATATTTGGCTGAGCCAGCAGGCGACATATGATTTATGGAAGGCGAGAAAGCTGGGCGTGCCAAAGGTAAAGTCAGTTGGCGCTATTCTCGACCTTGTTTTAGCCTAGACTTTGTTGTGGCTGATTTGGAAATAAAAACTAAATATTCACCATCAATTGCAGTGCTCGGTTGCGGCCAATCTTTGCCACAATCAATGTAAAAAATAAGCCAGTTGCAAGTGCATCAACAGCATTTTCGAGAGCCTCTTTTTCATTTACTCCAAACGTTATTGCTTCTGGCACATCTCTAAATGTGACTAAGAAATTGGAACCGTCTTTTGTAAGTTTTGCAGGGTATTGGGGCATCACGTTATAGTACTGCCAGTAATTAAGCAGGATATAAACGTGGTTATTTGATATTTTTCTAAAGAATATTTGGCTCGATCTCGAGTTGTACGCCGAATTTCCCCAGCACTTCTTCCTGAATATTTTTTGCTAGATTGAGGATATCGGTCGACGTTCCACCGCCATGATTTACAAGTACTAGCGCTTGCTTTTCATAAACGCCTACAGTGCCAACACGTTTGCCTTTAAAGCCGCATTGATCAATCAACCATCCAGCCGCCAACTTTCGCTTGCCATTGCTATCTGGATAAGAAACCAGATTCGGAAATTGCTTACTTAGTTGCTCGTATTGTTCAGTGCTGACAATTGGGTTTTGGAAAAAACTTCCCGCATTGCCAATGACTTTGGGGTCTGGCAATTTATTTGATCGGATAGTGCATACGGCATCAAAAATTTGTTTGGGATTGGGATTGGGATTGGGGCTTGACTCAGAAAATCGCTTTGCCAGATCGGCGTACTGTAATCGAGCCTGCCATGTCTTGGGGATTTTAAAAACGACCTTTGTCACGATAAAGCGATTGGGATTTTGCTTAAAGTAGCTATCGCGATAGGCAAACTGGCATGCCTTTTGCGGGAGAGTGACAAAGGCATGGGTCATAGAATCAAATGCTTCGATGCTGTCGATGTACTCCCCAACCTCAACACCGTAGGCCCCTATGTTTTGAATGGGCGCGGCACCGACTGTTCCAGGGATGAGCGCGAGGTTCTCAAATCCAGGGAGATTGTGCTTTAGAGTCCAAGAAACTAGCTCATGCCAATTAACACCAGCGCCTACGGAGAGCCAAGAGTTGCTGTCATCAGCTTTAATAAGCTCTTGACCAAAAATATTAATGAGTAGAGTTGCTCCAGGCAAAGCCTCAGGAAGGATCACGTTGCTTCCGCCGCCCAATACACGCCAAACTAGTTTTTTAACCCTAAACTCTTTCATGAGGGCGGGTAACTGATCCGCGGATGTAATCTCATATGCTAGTTCCGCTTTGGAATCTAGGCCAAAGCTATTCCGGTGCTTGAGTCCCAGATTGGGGGTCAATTTTGCTGGATTGGGCGCATTTTTCGCGGAGTTCATGCCACAATCTTATTCGTGTTCGAGTTTCTGTTCGTAATTTATGAAAAAACTTGAAAAGTAACAATGCAATGACTAAATTTGCAGAATTGATTACCCAGATTATTTAAGGAGTTTGAGATGCCCTCATTTGACGTAGTGTGTGAGCCTGACATGATTGAGTTAAAAAACGCAATCGAGCAATCCAATAAAGAGATTACCAACCGTTTTGACTTTAAAGGCTCTGATAGCCGAGTAGAGCAAAAGGATGAGACTTTGATCTTGTTTGGTGATGACGACTTCAAATTGGGTCAAGTTCGTGACGTTCTCTACAGCAAGATGGCTAAACGCAATGTAGACGTGCGTTACCTCAAGGATGATAAAAAAGAGACTATTGGTAGTGATAAGCGCAAGCAAACCATGAAAATCCAAAAAGGTATTACCTCAGAGTTGGCAAAAAAAGTAGTGCGCATAATTAAAGACAGCAAGGTCAAAGTGCAGGCCAGCATTCAGGGTGATGCGGTGCGCGTGACCGGTACTAAGCGCGATGATTTGCAAGAAACCATGGCTATGCTCAAGAAAGAAGTCAGCGAGGCTCCATTAGGCTTTAATAACTTCCGTGACTAATGTAATTGCGCTATCCATCCATCCAGCAAGCCAAGAGGCTATTGAGCGCTTTTGTGATGCTTGTTGGTTGGAGGATGGATTAGCACAAAACAGTTTATCCGCTTATCGCCGGGATCTAGTGCTCTTGGCGCAGTGGCTACAAAAGGATTCCAGCACCGATCTCTACGGTGTCACTGAGAAAGATCTTACGGCTTATATTGCACATCGCCGGGCTGATAAGGCAACTACTGCTAATCGTCGGTTGACGGTATTCAAACGCTTTTATCGCCATGCTCTGCGAATGAATTTAGTTAAAAGTGATCCTTGTATTGGCTTGCGTGCTGCCAAGCAAGCATTGCGTTTTCCTAAGATCTTGAGTGAGGATCAGGTCACCGCATTACTCAATGCCCCTGATGTAGAGACTTCACTTGGATTGCGTGATCGCACTATGTTGGAATTAATGTATGCCAGTGGTTTGCGTGTCTCAGAAATCGTTTCTTTGAAGACGGTTGCCTTAGGGTTAAATGAAGGCGTTATCCGAGTGGTCAATGGTAAAGGCGGCAAAGAACGACTTGTCCCATTTGGTGGTGAAGCAGGTCAGTGGTTACGTCGCTACCTATCTGAAGCCAGAACACCATTGCTGGAAGGTAAACCCTCTGATGCCGTCTTTTTAGGGCGCCATACTGGAACAGGTTTAACTCGCCAGGCCTTTTGGGCATTAATTAAGCGCTATGCCACTATTGCCAATATCCCCGTTGCGCTATCTCCACATACCCTGCGTCATGCTTTTGCCACTCATTTACTCAACCATGGAGCAGATTTAAGGGTGGTTCAATTGCTTCTTGGGCATGCTGACATATCCACTACTCAGATTTATACCCACGTGGCTAGAGCGCGCCTTAAATCGATCCATCAGCAACATCACCCTAGGGGTAGTTGATGGAGATATTGGTCTCAGCAGTCATCAACAAAGTAATAAGTGTTTAAGATAGCTCCATGAATTTAACCTTCGATCTATTACTCATTCCCATTACCTACCTAATTGGTTCCATCTCTTTTGCTGTTGTAGTGAGTAAGTGCATGCTTTTGCCTGACCCCCATACTTATGGTTCTGGTAACCCAGGGGCAACTAATGTTCTGAGAACTGGTAACAAGCTGGCAGCTGTTCTTACATTGATTGGGGATGCCTTAAAGGGCTATCTTGCAGTCATATTGTCCCGAATTTTGTTGGGCGATGAATCTTTGACATCGACACTCAATTCTTGGTTGTTATGTGGCGTTGTAGTTGCCGTGTTCTTGGGCCACCTGTTTCCTATCTTCCATGGTTTCAAAGGTGGCAAAGGTGTGGCGACTGCCTGCGGAATTTTATTTGGTATTAATTGGATTTTGGGTTTAGCTACTCTGGGTACTTGGATCATAGTAGCGGTGTTCATGCGCTATTCCTCTTTGGCTGCTTTAGCGGCTGCGGTTTTTGGCCCAATCTATTTTGTATTTTTGTTTGGCTTTCAGCCTATGGGTATTGCGCTGTTAGTAGTTTGTCTTCTGTTGATCTGGCGTCATCGCAGTAATATTCATAATCTCATGAATGGCAAAGAAAGTCGCATTGGCTCCAAGAAAAAAGGACAGTCATGACTATTGCTTATTGGTGCGTTCTGTTTATGGGGCTCTTTCCAATCGTGGCAGCGGGGATTGCAAAAAAAGGATTTGAGGGCTATGACAATGGCATGCCCAGACAATGGCTTGCTCAGCAGACAGGATTTCGGGCGCGAGCCAATGCAGCACAAGCCAATCTTTTTGAATCTCTTCCCCTCTTCTTTGCTGCGGTGATCATTGCATCTCTAGCTAACGTGCCACAAAATAGAGTTGATCTGCTGGCAATCGGATTTGTTGCTGCACGTATAGCTTATTTGATTTGCTATGTAGCGGATTGGCCAAGCACTCGATCCATTGTCTGGCTTGCCGGCTTAGCTTGCGTCGTAGCAATCTTCTTTCAGATTTAAAAGAACTAAAAGTAACTCACTAAATTCATCGAGACAATAAATAGATATGCCTACTAAAAAAATTCCTGCTAAGACCGTTGTTAAGGCTCCTGTCAAGAAAGTGACTGCCAAAAAGAGTGACGTTGGCACTCCATTATCTGTGGTGATTCGCCGCCGCATTGAGGCCCAGAAGGCACGCTTTCATGCGAATGACAATATTGCTAAGTTTATTCAGCCTGGCGAACTGGAAGGTTTGGTAGATGAGGTAGCAGAAAAGATGCAAGCTGTTTTAGAAAGCTTGGTGATTGATACTGAGAGCGATCACAACACTAAAAATACTAGCCAACGTGTGGCCAAGATGTTTGTTAAAGAGGTATTCAATGGTCGCTATATAGAGCAACCAACGCTGACCAAGTTTCCGAATGTCAGCCGCTTAAATGAGTTGATGATTATTGGCCCCATTACCGTTCGTAGTGCTTGCTCTCATCACCTTTGCCCAATCATGGGCCGCATATGGATTGGCGTATTACCAAATAAAGAATCTGCTCTCATTGGTTTATCAAAGTACTCGCGCTTAACTGAATGGGTGATGTGTCGTCCACAAATTCAGGAGGAGGCGGTGGTGGAGTTAGCGGATATGCTGGAGAAAAAAATCAAACCTATAGGTGTGGCGATCGTGATGGATGCAGATCATTTCTGTATGCAGTGGCGTGGTGTTAAAGATCGTGACTCGAAGATGGTCAACAGCGTGATGCGCGGAGCTTTCTTAAAAGACTCTAATTTGCGTAGAGAGTTTTTGTCTCTTCTCGATAAAAGATAAAACAACTAGATGAAAGTTGCACCTTCAATACAGGCCCTACTGAAAGCTCTTGCGGTCCTTTCAATCGCATCTACCCCCTTTGGATGCTCCTTGTATCCCGATGTCAATAGGGATCCCGCAAAAAACAATAAGGTCATTTTTCATCGCGATGCGGTAGATTGTGCTCAGTCATATCCTGAGTCTGGTTCGGGAGTGCATGTAAAGCAACGAATTGCTTGCATGAATCTTAAAGGCTGGCATTAGCGAGGCTTAATGCTGCTTTAGCTTAAATGCTTCTTAAAAAAGACCGCCATGTGGTCTTTTTTATTGCTAACTCCAAATTGATTCTGAAAATATAAAAATGAGATGCGCTCATGAGGCACACCTTTAAGCACTATCTAAAGCATTACTCATTTTATTTAGGTGGCGATCAAGCACCCGTGGTTTGGGTTGAGCGCCTGAGATCAGTATTTGGGGCATCTCTCGGACTAATGTTAGTGCTTACTATGGCCAAATACCTCAGTGAGCTTAGAGGGTTAGATGAGTGGTTGATGGCATTCTTGGGCGCATGCACCTTGCTAGTATTTGCCTTGCCTTAGAGCTCAATGGCTCGGCCTTGGGCTCTTGTTGCCGGCAATACCCTGTCTGCATTGCTTGGAATATTAGCTTATTCATTTAGTTCATGACCCCTTGCTCGCTACACCATTGACTGCGAGCCTATTCATTTTGGGGCTGTTTACAGCAACTTAACTGGCAAATGCTACCCCAATAAGAAAAATTAATCCTTTAAAAACAATAACTTGTAAATAATTTTATTTTGTGGCTGCTATAGAGGCGATGCAGTCTTTAATGCCGTAGTTGTAATACTTGCCGACATTTTCTTTCTTGAGCGATTGCGCGCACTCTGTAACGGAATTGCGTAGGTTGATTTTTGGTGCCTTGCTTGCAGTCATAATGATATCTCCTGATATTTTTAATTAATGGTGGCTAGCCCTGTTTATATTCTAATAAATATGGATTGACTTCATAAGCTTTAAAATTGCTGTCTAATTTCTAAGAACGATAAGTATTTTCACTATATGACTCAAGTCACCCCAGTTATTCTCTGTGGCGGATCCGGCACTCGTTTGTGGCCTTTATCACGCTCAGGTTTTCCGAAGCAGTTTTTAGTGCTTTCGGGGGATGATTCGGGCCAGAGCCTATTTCAGCAGGCCGTTCAAAGACTCAATGCGATTGAGGGCACCAATATTAAGTTGGGTGTTACCTTAATTGTGACCAATGAAGACCATCGCTTCCTAGCTTTAGATCAACTGCGTGAGTTAAAAAACACATTAAAGAGCTTCGAAGCTACTTTATTGCTCGAATCTTCAGGTCGCAATACTGCACCGGCTTTAACTTTGGCAGCGTTTCAGGCAGGGGATGAGGAGCATGACCCCATCTTGGTGATTACACCTGCTGACCAGACTGTAAAAAACTCGGAAGTGTTCACCAAGGCGCTGAAGGATTGCGTTAACTTGGTGGATGCTGATAGCTCTAAGCAGACGATTGCGATTTTAGGCATTACGCCTGCATCCCCAGAAACAGGGTATGGCTACATTCGGCGCAGCGCCGAAATGGGCTCCCATCATGAATATATTGTTGAGCAGTTTGTTGAAAAACCAGATGCTAGAACTGCTCAATCGTATTTGGAGAATGGTGACTACCTTTGGAATAGTGGCATGTTTGTGCTGCGAACGAGCACATGGTTTGCAGCCTTAAAAGAATTTCGTCCTGATATTTTTGGTGCTACGGAAAAGGCTTGGCAAGCAAGATCAATTGATCAATCTGATGCCACAACTTTTATTCGTCCAGATAAAGCGCTTTTTAATATCATTCCCAGTGAATCCATCGACTATGCAGTGATTGAAAAATGTCCAGGAAGTAAATATTCAGTCAAGATGGTTGAGCTGGATGCTGGCTGGAATGACTTGGGCGCCTGGGATGCAGTTTGGCAAGTAGGTAAGCAAGACGAGCAGGGGAATGTCACTAGTGGCGATACCCTGCTAAGCAACACAAATAACTCATTAGTCCATGCATCTAGCCGCTTAGTGAGTGCAGTTGGCTTAGAAAACCTCATCATCATTGAGACTGCAGATGCAGTGCTTGTTGCTGATCGTAAAAATAGTCAAGACGTAAAACAGATCGTTAATCAGTTGGAAGCGCAAAAACGCGAAGAAAAGAATTTACATCGCAAAGTTGCTAGGCCTTGGGGTTGGTATGACTCGGTTGACGAGGGCGATCGCTTTAAGGTCAAGCGTATTCAGGTCAAGCCGGGGGCTAGCCTGTCACTGCAAATGCACCATCATCGCGCAGAGCATTGGATTGTGGTCAAGGGTATCGCCGAGATTACTAATGGCGATCAGGTGATCACGCTGACTGAAAATCAAAGTAGTTATATTCCCCAAGGGCAGATACATCGATTGGCTAATCCAGGAAAAACGCCTCTAGAGATTATTGAAGTGCAGTCTGGCAGTTATCTTGGTGAAGACGATATCGTGCGCTTTGAAGATACTTACGGTAGAAGTTAATTTAGAGATGAAAAAGTAAAATACATGAGCAAGAAAAAAGTCGGCCTCATTACTGGTATTACAGGTCAAGATGGATCTTATCTAGCTGAATTCTTATTAGAAAAAGGTTATATCGTTCACGGCATCAAGCGCCGCGCATCTTCATTTAATACTGATCGTATTGATCATATCTACCAAGATCCCCACATTGATCATCGCGATTTAATTTTGCATTACGGTGACTTAACGGATACCAGTAACTTGGTACGCATTATTCAAGAATGTCAGCCTGATGAGATTTATAACTTGGGCGCCCAATCTCATGTGGCGGTATCTTTTGAATCTCCTGAGTACACAGCAGATGTGGATGCGATGGGCCCACTGCGCATGCTTGAAGCAATCCGCATCTTGGGGCTGGAAAAGAAAACCCGTTTTTACCAAGCATCTACTTCCGAGCTATACGGCTTAGTACAAGAAATTCCACAAAAAGAAACTACACCGTTCTATCCAAGAAGCCCTTATGCGGTAGCGAAGATGTATGCCTACTGGATCACTGTGAACTACCGTGAAGCTTATGGCATTTATGCCTGTAATGGTATTTTGTTTAATCACGAATCCGAGCGCCGAGGTGAAACCTTTGTCACTCGGAAAGTAACTCGTGGCTTAGCTAATATTGCTCAAGGTTTGGAAAGGTGTTTATTCATGGGTAATATCGATGCGCTGCGTGACTGGGGTCATGCCAAAGACTACGTACGTATGCAATGGTTGATGCTGCAACAAGAAGTTCCAGAGGATTTTGTGATTGCAACAGGCGTTCAATTTACTGTTCGTGAATTTATTGCTCGTAGCGCAAAGCAGTTGGGCATTACGCTTAAGTTTGAAGGTGCTGCTGAAAATGAAAAAGCCATCGTTGCAAGTATTGAAGGCGATAAAGCGCCCGCACTGAAGGTGGGTGACGTCATCGTTCAAATCGATCCACGCTACTACCGCCCAACTGAGGTAGAAACGCTTTTGGGTGACCCCACCAAAGCTAAAACTAAGTTAGGCTGGGTCCCAGAGATCACTCTAGACCAAATGATTGTAGAGATGGTTGCATATGATTTGGATAAAGCCAAGCAGCATGCTTTATTACTCAAGCACGGCCATAGCGTTTCAGTTGGTACTGAAAAGTAATGGCCGTAGATCTTCATCAAAAGATTTATGTTGCGGGTCACCGCGGCATGGTGGGTTCGGCTATCATGCGAAATTTGGCGGGGCAAGGTTACAGCAATATTGTTACTAGAACCCATGCTGAGTTAGATCTCTGCAATCAGTCAGCAGTTAAAGCATTCTTTGAGCAAGAAAAACCTACCCAGGTATATTTAGCTGCAGCCAAGGTTGGTGGCATTCATGCAAATAATACTTTTCCGGCTGAGTTTATTTACCAAAACCTCATGATGGAGGCCAATGTCATTCATCAAGCTTTTGAAAGCGGTGTAAAGAAATTGCTATTTCTGGGCTCTAGCTGTATTTATCCAAAATTAGCCCCGCAGCCGATGGCTGAAGATGATTTGTTAACTGGCATGCTGGAGCCAACAAATGAGCCTTATGCGATTGCCAAAATTGCTGGCATTAAATTATGCGAAAGCTATAACCGTCAGTATGGACAGTCACATGGCATTGATTATCGATCTGTGATGCCAACTAACTTGTACGGCCCCGGGGATAATTACCATCCTGAAAATAGCCATGTCATTCCGGCGCTCATTAGAAGATTTTATGAAGCAAAAATTGCCAATGCACCTGAGGTGCTGATCTGGGGCACGGGAACCCCTAAGAGAGAGTTTTTGTATGTAGATGATATGGCTGCAGCATCTGTCTTTGTAATGGATTTATCTAAAGAGATTTATGATCGTCATACGTCTCCTATGCAAAGTCATATCAATGTGGGATTCGGTAGTGATGTCACGATTGCGGATTTGGCTAAAGCGGTTGGAGCTACTGTCGGGTATCAAGGTCAAATTGCTTTTGATTCAACTAAGCCTGATGGCTCCCCTCGTAAGTGGATGGATTCTAGTAGATTGAATCAATTGGGTTGGCAGGCCAAAGTCGATCTTAGTTTCGGGCTAGAGCAAGCCTATTCCGACTTTCTAATAAATCATACTAAGTGAGTCAGTATTTTGTTCTCTAAGGCGAAACAACTATTTGCCATCAGAAATGACTATTTCCTAGCCATTTGTTTTGCGCTGGTCAATCTCTTTTTCTTTCAAAGACACTTTCTACTGTTTAGGGATTACTCCATTCTTTGGGAAGGAGCTTATCGGGTTTCCTTGGGTCAAATTCCATTCACTGATTTTGGTACTCCGGTTGGGCCCGTATCGTTCCTCATCCCTGCGCTTTTCTTTAAGCTATTTTCACCGAGCTGGTTTGTGATGCAGTTATCACAGATGTTTGAAAACGCGATACTGCTGTTCTTGGCTTATCACCTAGTAAGACGCTTGCACTTCACGCAAGTTAATATTAACAAAGCGATTGCCTGCTTCTCATTTCTTTATTTAGTATTTTTATCGCATCCTTGGTACAACTCAGGTGCTTTCTTATGCTTTTTGGCATCTATGGTTTTATTGCTGGCTACCTGTTATTGGTCCCTGATCGCGGCAGGCATGATGGCTGGAATCTGTTTTCTAGCAAAGCAAGACTACGGCGTGATGAATCTCTGTTTAGGTTCTTTAGTAATTCTATTGACCCAGTCGCAGCAAAGCGGCCCTTATCGTAAGATCACCTTCCAATTTTCCGCTATCACGGATGTGCAGCGGCTTAAATCAATTGCTGGTGCAGGTATTTTGTTTTTGGTATTTTTTGTTTTGCCGATAGCAGCTTTAATTTATTTTGTTGATAGCGCCCAATTTTTTTATTGGTTCAATTATGGGCAGCCTCCCCATGAAATCCGCAAGATCCATATTTGGGATTTTGCTAATCATGGCAATTTGTTCTTACCAGCCTGCATTGCATTTTATTTTGCTTACCGCACTGTGCGGATGGATTTACTTTTTGCAGGTATTTTCTTCATTTGTGCATTCATCGTCTCGAGCACCAGTGGATTGGACTACACTGCATTCTTCTTTTTCCTATTTTTACCGCTACTAGCGCAGACTGTCACAGATAGGCAGCTTGTTCAGAAAAGATGGTTATCAGCATTACTTTTATTGGCTGTACTGACGTGTATTGCCTTTCCGGCGAAGTATCTGTATCGCCTGGTACAAACCACTGTTCTAGCAAAGGCAGAACCATTTTCATTTAGACATGTATATGTCACGCGACCTGTTCAGGCTTATCCTGAATCAATGCCTTATTTTAAGAATGTGATGGGCTCAAAAGATTCGATAGTGATGATTGAGAAGCTTCAAGAAATTGCCAAGGCTAATCCTAATACACCTTTAAAGATACTTAATATCAGTGAGTTAACGCCTATTTATGCAGAACTTGGTAGCGCGCCGCCTTTGTATTATCCGCTTTGGTATCACACTAAGATTTCCTTGTTCCCAAAAGAAATTAAGTCGATAAATCAGGATATTGACGATAACCAGTTTGATGTCATTCTGTTGCAAGATGCTCACGGACAAGCAAATTTTGATGAATTTTTAACTCGCCTGCAAAAGAACTCCAAATATCAAACATTGCGGGAGCGTGGTTTTGTGTCTCCCACTACTTCAACGGGGGATACTTGCTATGAGGGTTACTGCCCTAACCATATCTACGTTTACGTAAGAGGTAGCTTGCTAAAGTAAATATTCTTTAAGTATTAATTTCTTATTTCTTATTTCTTATTTTTTATTGCTTCTGGGACATCTGCTGGCGCAGTTTCTCAGCATCCCAGTTGAGTAGCGCATATATAGCACTCTCACTAAGTGGCTCTAGGCAGGCATCGGGGCTTACACGGCTAATAACATCGAAATAGCAGCGTAGCTGAGCTGTTTTAGCTTGATTGAATTCGGGTTTGACAAAGACACCAGTATTTTCAATAAAAATCAGTTCCGGATCTTCTCTAGATGCCGGATTTTGAAAGTTTTCCCAAGAAGAGTAAGTGTTTGCTTTGGGGCCTAAAAACACTGCATGGTCCGGGAACAGAACCCAGTCTTGATGCAGCCGTTTAAATAAGTATGGATCACAAGCCAAGGCCTGTACCTCACTGTCGGCGAATGGAATGTAGCCTACGATTGGGGAGGCGGGAGTCATTAATGATGCACTTACTCTGGTGGATGCTTGTTTAGGCGCCAGAGCTGTATCAATTTTATTGAGCAGGGAATAAATATCCTCAATGGAGTCTGCACCAATCACAACCCCATGGTTTTGTAAGAAGATCACGTTTGCTTCAGGCGTGCTCTGTAAAGCTTTGTAAATAGCTTGGGCAAGCTCAGGACCAGGTTTGTGATAGCCAACAAACGCAGCGTTGATGGAAGATTTCTGACAAATCTGTTGAATGGACTTGTTGCAATCTTGGGTAACTAGGTGGCTTAAGGCGTTGATTGCATGCACATGCACCACCACTTGATGTGGCATGAGAGCATGCAAGACAGTTTCAATTGAAGGTCTGAGTATGTGCTCACCAATTAACTCTGGTTTTACTTCAAAGTCTTGGTTGGATAACGCATCTTGAAGATGCTTAAAATTGACCGGTACAAAAATATCTTCATCATTGGCGTTAGCAAGCCATGTCCCAGAGCCCTTGATCCAAAGTGTTTCATTTTCCTTCCATGAAACATTACCGCCTGCTCCCTGAACTAACAAAGGATCTTTACCGAGGTCGGCACACATTTGGCTGATGGTTTGATGATTAATCGCCATAGCTTTTATCGTTTATTTAGCTTCGCTGAGTTTGCTTAACAACTGACGCAATTCTTTGAATTGTTTAAAGCTGGCATCAGGCGCATTAGGACCCACTCCAAGCTCAACGCCTTCATGAATTTTTTGCAGAGTAACCGCATTTATTTTCTCTTTGCCGCCACGAATGTCATTGATCGGGTTGTCGCCAATCATCCAAATGCAATCGCCTTTGGGTTGCATTTTCTCCAGCGCAATCTGAAAGGGAGCTGCATGGGGTTTGTCAAAACCAGCTTCTTCGCTGGTGACAATGTAATTAAAGTAATGGTCTAGGCCAAAGTACACCACCTTGCGGAACTGAATCTGCGCAGTTAAGTCAGTAACAATGGCGGTAGGAATTCCTAAAATACGCAAATCATCTAATAGCTCTTTGACATCATCAAATAGAACGGCATTGGCTAGAAATGTTCGCCAATAAGTTTGCTCAAAATCTAGAGCAAGCAAGACTTGTGAGCCCAAACCCATAATCTCCAACATGCGCTGCAAATAGAGAAGGCGGCTATGTGACGATGCGGTATGGCCTAAGCGGGTCTTAATTTGCTTGCGCGCCTCACTAAAGGCATCATCAAAATCCTTTCCGCTAATAGAAAAGGTGTTCATCACCTTTTCTTTGACGGCTTGCTGTGCTGCTGCGTGTGCTGGATCGTATGGATAGAGGGTGTTATCTGTATCAAATAACACTGCATCAGGCAGGCGCAAGAAGCGACTTTGGTCGGCAATAGGGATCATATGAATCGTCTTGTCAGTGCTTGGTTGATATGCGAAAGGGTAACTAGCTGCATTAGTCCTAAAACCCCATTTTGCCACTGAGGCTGCAAATCCAAGAATTCAAAGATTTGCGGGCAAACTAACTGCGCCGCAATTCGAATATCTTCAGCGCTAGCCTCCCCCTCAATGCTGATTTCGACTTCAGAGACATCTGCGTTGGTGCTCATATCGACATGAAGACCACAAACCCCAATGAGTACTCGTTTTAGCGATAACTCATTAAAGCCGTGACGTGATTTAACGACCAACTTGAGGCGAGGTGGGTTTTGCTCGCTGGCGTTTGCAAGGGAGCTCGAATGAATAGGGCGCAGGCTGAATATCAGGTCGGCAAAAGCAGCTTGCGGACGAATGAATTTCTCTGAATCAGGTTTACGTTTGGCTAGCGCCTCTAAGACGCGCTCAATGGTGTAACCCCGTTTATTGACATCGCGCTGTACCTTAAAATACGTCCGCAGGTCTTCGTCAATATCGAGATAAATACTGAGGTCGTAGCATTCACGCAGGATAGGTAAGTAGAGAGCATGAAGACCACTCGCAATGATGATGTCATTGCTCTTAACCTTGAATGGCCTGCTCATCTTGCCGGTATCGTGGTCGTAATGACATGCCTGAATGGATCTACCATCGGTCAGGGAAACTAAGTTAGTGGCAAAACTTTCTAAATCATTGGCAGCCGGATTAATGTGAGTCATCACTTGCCACATCGGTTGATGACGATCCCATAGGTGGTAGTCATCTCCAGAGATAGCGGCTACTGAGTGGGAGCCAAAGAGCCCTGCAATCGCATTAGCAAAGGTATCCTTGCCTGCTCCAGAGTCGCCTGCCACCCCAATTACAAATGGCTTGCGACTTAATCTAAAGAAATCATTACGAATGACAGTTTCTCGCCAGATGCGAATGGCTAGAACAATGCCTGTAGCTACCAGTGCAGTATGGGTGAGTGAAATCAGGCGTGTATTGATGAGATGCGCATCGCCCACAGTATTTTGCATATCCAATACTTGCAGTATTGCCTCAAGTTGATTTCCTATAAATAGAACAGCGCTTAATACGTACAAGACTGAGAATATTGAGGTGATATAGATGGCTGCACGATCGCCACTCACTTGATAGGCAACCAATAATGGCAGTATCCAAATAAACCAACCTGGCGATGCTGGAGTTAGTAGCACAACCAATAAAAATGCCATGCCCAAGATCGCATTAAATAGCTCAAAGTTCATGCGCTTGATTCTCCAGGCTGCATAGAGCATCAAGAGATAAGCTAAGGGCACTAGATAGACTGCGGTATCGCGAACAAGACTAATCGAAAGTTGATAAATCTTTTCCACTTCGGGATTGCTAGCCAACATGCCGATGCCGGCTTGAGAAAATAAAAAAGGTAAAAAGAAAATACCGGCGCCTATGGCAAGGCCAATGACAAATTGGCGCAAAATTTGGCGAAGATTGCCGTTATGAAAGAGATAAATTAAGAAGAAGGGTAAGCCAAGCACCATGCTGAGCTTGGCTGAGATGGCTGCAGCCAAGCAGATCCCTGATAGTAAGAGGTAATGTCCTCTCAGAAAGTAAACGGCACTCATGAGTAAAAATACGGGAATGATGTCGTTGTACCCAAGACAATAGCTGGCAATGAGGCTAATAGGCGATAGCCAATAGATGGTTAATAAAACCCAGTCTTTGGTTTTGAGTAATTTGCGTAGGATCAGTAATAAACCAAAGTCAGCTGCTATTAAGCTTAGGCCATACCCAAATGCCAATGGAATAGAGAGTAGCTTGCATAACAAGCTAAAGGGCAGCAAAAATAGCCACATGGCATAGCCATAAGGAAATGCAACTGCAGCGCCACCCTGATTTAACCATGCTTGCCATGGGTCTAAGCTAAATATAGCAATGCTGTTGTTAAGGAAGGGTACGTACCACTGACCAACGGGATTAGGTAGTATGGCAACGATTAGCCCTAAGCGTAGTAGAAGCCCAAACAAGAAGAGAGGGCTTTTGCAACAGCCAAATAGTGACTTCAGAGATAGGGTCGGCATATTTATAGACAGTCTTTCCAGATCTCAGGTTTTTTGGTGCAAATAGCATCGGCCGTAATCTGACGCTCAGCAAGTAGTTTTGCTAATTCAGGGATAGTAGTTTCCGCAGGACGACCTTGCAGTTCTGGAGAAACAAGGCAAAGTTTGAAGCCAGCATTTTGCAGGCGCTGAGCCTCTTCACCACTGAGTGGGAACTTAGTAAAGCAATCAACCCACACCCAGTCAATTTTTCCAGCAAGGGTAAGAGCGGTTTCAACCGACTCGAGCTCAGATACGCGCACTGCGCAACGACGTTCACCCAGTTTTGACCATTTAATGAGAAATGGAAAAGATTGATCCAAGAAGAAGTAGTCATCAATGCCACATTGCTTCATTAAATCAATCAGGCGCGCCTCTAAGCCCTCTTCTTTGACATTAAGAATGAGAGTGCCATGCTGATAGTGCTTGATCCATTCCTCAAAATCATCTCCTGAAGCAAAAGGATCGTGATGGATTACTAATTTCCCATTGTCTGAGCGAATATCTACTTCAACGCCATACTCAGTTGGAGTTGCTTTAAGCTCCTCAATAGTATTGCGTCGATGAGAAATGAAGTTCATTTAGACAGCCTTTTTTTCAGCTCAAAACTAAAGTCAATGGTTCTGCGGATAAATTTCATTTTGGCGGCCCAATTGATATTCCAGTGAGAGACGCCATGAGCCCGCTCTCCAAATTCTACGGGAAAGCGGTAAACCGGCAGACCCTGAGCTCGAGCTGTGAAATAAGCATACAAATCGAGAGAAAAATCGTGCGGAGGGTTCTCCCAGGACTCAAAAAAGCTCCTAGAAAACATATTGGGTTGGGCATTAATGTCCCAAAGCCGAGTTTGTAACAATAGGGTTTCAAACACACTCATGCCTATGGTAAAGAAAACGTCTGCCAGGGGGCGTTTGATTCTCTGGCCTTTGACGTAGATATTGTTGCTTCCATGCTTCTCAAATATTGCGATTCCTCGCAAAATATCTTTAGGATCGGTTTGCATGTCTGCATGCGTCCAAGCCAATAGCTCACCAGTCGCAGCGCGTAACCCAGACAAAATGCCATAGCCATAACCTTGATTAACGGGAACGCGAACGCTACGGCAGTGTGGGTAGGTAGGCAAAAGACCTTGCAATACTTCGGGGCTATTGTCGGTAGAACCGTTGTCTACCAGAATAACTTCAATATCGTGATTTCCACCAAGGAAAGCGCAACGATCTAAGAGCAGGGGCAAATTAGCAGCTTCGTTATAGCAGGGGATGATGAGAGATAGTTTCACGAGAGTCGAAAGTATTAGAGGATTGAGTGATTAAGTGATTAAATGTGCTTAGGATTTAATAATCTTGCGATCGGTAAAGACAAAAAATTTCATGCCAATAAAATTCAATGCGGCAGATACGCCAGTTGCTAGGATGAAGGCAACCAAGAGGGTGTATTCCATGGCAAGAGTGGGGCTACTAAACCATTCGATACATATGTAATTGATCGCAATATTAGCGATTAAGCCTAGGATGTAAACCATCACGAATCTAAAGACGCTACCAGCGCCTGTAGTTTGTTGATTGAAAGTCCAAAAGCGATTGGCAAAGTAAGCAAATATAGTTCCACTAATAAAGCTAAAGCCTTTAGCAATATTGATACTATCCAGACCAAATGGTTGTAGATAAATAAAGCCGCGATAGATTAAAAAATCAATTCCAACCGTTAATAGGCCAACGATTAAAAAAATGCCTAGTTCACGTTTGATGGGTGCGGTCATTTGATTAAAGGATTAACTAAGTAATTAAGCAAGACAATATCTAAACAATACTTATTGTGGAAGTTGTGGAGTGCTTGCGGCATAGCGCTGAGATAGGCCCTCTAGAGCGGAGTGCTCTACTCGAGAATCTAGCTCTAAGCGATAAGGGTGGTGTGGCCACTTATGAAAGCAAGATTGCCAATACTCAAAGGTTTTGAGATCGTTTGGGGTACCCCAAGAGATGAAGCTATCTACCTCAAATAAATGACAACGTAGCCCTAGTCCAATAGCGTCATTAATGCAGGAGTCTAGGTAAAACTCACCATTGATTCGGCCATTGCGAGCAATGAGGGTATCGATTGCGCGTCTTGCATCATTGGGCTTTTTAAAGGTAAAAGTGCCGATGACGATGGGATCGCTTGCGGGTGATGCCAATGGTGTTTTTACAGAAATGGTATTGATGCGTCCATCAGTATTGGCATCAATCCAGCCAAACATCTGTGGCTTGCGCACGGCATTGGTGTGGCCGCGTGCACCCCAGACAATCACATCAACTTCTGGATTATTAATGAGTGCTTGATATGCGGTTTGATTAAAGAGCACTCCGTTATCGCATGCACCAAAGGTAATGGGCGATAAGTCGTCAGGCTCATCGCAAGTAACGAATTCCTCAAGAGCATCCAAGCCAATCAGGGCGGTACATGCCTGACCGTCAGTGACTTGTGGAACTAGTGCCATAACTGAATTGGGGAAGTACTCTTGAATTTCTTTTTGAATGTCTGCTAAGCCTGGCATGTCAGAGCGAAGAATCAGGGACTGATATTTGGATTTGGGCAAATCCTCCATAGCCTGAATTGCCATTGCCTTGCCTGAAACAGGAATGAGAGGCTTGGTGAGTATGTAGCCTTCATCAGCAAAACGTTTGCCCATACCCGCCATTGGGATCACTAGAGATCCAGCAGGAGTAGATGCCATATCTGGATTGATTAAGCGCTTAAAGGTATCAGACCAAGAGTTGTACTCATTGAGGTCATTAGGTGTGCCCCATTGCATGAAATGCTGTAGTGGGTAAACCGCCACTTTGTCACCTTGAGCAAACATGGGCTTGTAAGCTAGGCTGACATAGTATTCACCACAAACATTAATATTTTGATCCATGGTTTGCTTAAACGCATCACTCATGATCTTTGCACTTGCAAAGTAATAAGTTCCGCTAGAGGCAAACTCCTCCATCCGATTATCGGTGTATGGCTGCTTCTCTTGAATATCCAATGCCCAGGCGCTACGACTACTAGCAACGCCAATATCGTCACTACCTACTTGCCCTGAATTTTCACCGGCAGCTTCTTTAATATAGGCGTAGTTGGTGGTGCCTAATGTATGAGGATGAAACCCCTTATATGCAGGTATAGCACCCGCACAGCCAGTTTCCGCAACAAAAGACTTAAAGTGATTCCAGTTCCAATAACAGGTGAAATCGCAGTAATTAACAACGACAGGGCGGGCAGGATCTAATAAGTGCTCAACTTGGCAAACTGCATGAATTGGACCTAGTTTGTGAGCCGGAATACCAACAATACGCCCAGTGGGGCAAAGCTCATGAAGAATCTCTGCCATCCGATAATCAGGATTAGCCAAGTGATCTTCAATGCAAATAAAGATGAAATCCGTTTCTCCAGGAAACATGTCAATTACATGCCCAATAATGGGTTTGCCATCAACCTCAATTAAGGGCTTAGGAACAGCATATCCAGCGCGACGAAAGCGCTCGCCAAAGCCTGACATGGGAATAACGATTTGCACAAATATCCTATGAATCTAAGTAGTACTGATCCGGTGATTGACTTCGATCAATTCTTTTAATTATAAATTGCTTAAGCTAAAAATATGACGTTTTTGCCATCAGAATAGACTATTGAGAAAGAATTAAAGCATCAACTAACATAGGTGTAATGTAGCGTGAGCCATTGATACTTAGATGGTTATCGTCTCTAAAGAAAAGTTTTCCGTCTTTTGCCATTGTGCAAATATCACCATCGCAAAAGAGTGGCATCAGCCTAATCAGTTTTATTGGCGCCACCTTCTCTGCCTCATGAAAATCTGAAAAGTATTGCGAATATTGTTTTGCAAATAGGTTTGCCTCGGCGCATTGCTGTTCGCGCAGAAAAGGCCAATCGTATTTGCATTTGGTGGGCAAGAAACTAAAGTTGGGTGTGCCATCTACTAGAAATACTTTCTTGCTGTGACTTGATAGCTTTTGGGCCGTGGGAATAATTTCTTGTAGGTAGCTACTGCCAGGTTCAATTAAGCCTTTTCGCAAATGCCAGTAAGCCACTAATACGACCGTATCGATTTTTGAGTCGCTATCGATGACATCAAAAAATGATTGGATAGGGCGCTACTGACAAAAGGTAATGTTTGATTAGTATCAAACAGCATAAATGCCACTTCTGGCATTGCATCGGTTATGCCTAGCAAAATATGTTCAGCATGGCTATCACCTACAACGGCAATGATTCTTTTGAAGGATGAGAATTTTTCTCCACATGCACTAGGTGTGGCATCTTTGTATTCACAATAGTTTGGTTTTGCATGCAGGTAAGTCCTAAATTCATCATGACCAATATCACCATCATTCAAAATCGTTAGCTGTGCTGCAGCTCTATTAGGAAGTCCACTATTAATATAAACGTAGCCGCTCACGCAAAAGAATACGATCCCGGTAATAAAAAGACGGGCTGGTGTAAAGAAGGTTTTTTGATTGAAGCGGATCGGCTTTTCAATAAAGCGATAGGTTGACCATGCCAAGAGGATCGCTAGTAGCACCATGCAGATACGAGCTAAGCTGGATGGCTGATGACCACCGTCTAAGATTCTGGCAAACGTTAGCAAAGGCCAGTGCCAGAGATAGAGCGGATAGCTAATGAGGCCAAACCATACTAGAACTCGGTTACTTAAAACATGCTTATTAAACCAAGACAATGGCCCTGCTGAAATCCATAAGGCGGCGCTGAGCGTTGGTAACAAAGCCCACCATCCCGGAAATGCACTGCGATCATTAATAAATATATTGGCGATGATCAGTAAGGCAAGCCCAAGCCAAGAATTGAGATTAGATGAACCCCTCAATAGAACCGGTTTATTTTGGATGGTGATCCTATAAGCTAATGCCGCGCCAATTAACAACTCCCAAACACGGGTGAAGGGTAAGTAAAAAGTGGCAGAGGGGTAGCTGTAAATGAGGGCGACATTCAGAAGGAAAGAGCAAAGGAGTGGCGCCCAAAGTAGCATGCCCAGCTTAAGACGCAAACGCCAAAAAATCAGCAATAGCAAGGGCCAAAAAATATAAAACTGTTCCTCGACACCGAGAGACCAAAGATGCAACAAAATTTTGTTGTGAGATGCACTGTCAAAGTAGCCACTCTCCCCAAGCAAAACGAGGTTAGATGTGAAAGCCAGGCCAGCAGCAATATGTTTATTTAGGTCTGTGAATTCATCAGCGAGCAGGGTAAACCAAGCCAAAACAAAGCAAAACAGTAAAACGGTGAGCAAGGCTGGGAAGATTCGCCTAATACGACGACGATAAAAATCCAGCACGCTAAGCTGATTTTTTTGCAGATCGCTAAAAACAATGGATGAGATCAAATACCCAGAAATGACAAAAAAGATGTCGACCCCAATAAATCCGGCCTGAATGCCAAATGCATGAAACCCCACCACCGATAAAACGGCAATAGCACGCAGACCATCAATATCAGTGCGGTAAGATGGATGAGTCATGGGTGCTTGGTTTAGTGTGGTCAACGGGGCCAGCAGGGCCAAGGGTGTGAGTGGCGAAAAATTGGGATCAAGAACATCAACGAATGCGGAAAAAAGGTGTGAACCAAAGCATAACGGACTCTGAAAAGAGTTTCGGTGTTAAAGAATAGATATAGAGATTAGAATAAATGCAGTCCAAATCATAAAATGCCAGAAATCTCCCCCTCAAACCCTCCCATTCATATCCCAAAACCCTTAATTTGGGTTCAGTGCATCGCTTTTATGGTGCTTTATTGCTTCTGGATCCTCCCAGAAATCGTGGGATTTCGAAATACCGCCTTAGTCGTTGGCGCCTTGGCCGGCCTCTACCCCATTTATAAGTATCGAGCCTACTTTCTCCAAAGAAGGGCTATCCCAATCTGGTTAATAGTTGGATTGTTTGCTTGGGCGACCTTTCACCTGTTCTTCCTATCTCAGGACTACGCCCTACAGCTATTAGAATTCAATCGCATCTGGAAATACGCTGCTTTAGGGGGTATTTTTGCCTTGGGACTTGGGCTTTCGCTGGTAAATGCCACCCTCAAAGACCCTAAGCCACCATTTTGGCCGGCCATTTACTTGGGGTTATGCCTACCCGTACTCACCTATCTGCTTAAATACACCTTAACAACCTACGGACCCTCCTTGGGCATCCAAACCCCGCCTTATTTACAAATCTACTTTGGATCAACTACTTACTACGTCCCCAAAACTGATTATGTCGCCTTCTGCCTACCTGCCCTAGCGATTTCCCTAGGGCAGATTAGCTCCCTTTTAACGGGTCATAAGCTTCTCAAGTTAAGGCAATATGTATCGTTAACAGTCTATTTAGGCATCATTGCGGCAACCCTATTTCTCTTTTATATCCAAGATATCAAAAATGGCATGGCCTACGCAACCCTTTGCATGGCACTATTTGCTACCTTTCTTTTTGTTGGGTACCCAGGATATTGGTGGCGTAAGACTCTAGTGGTTATTGCTGGAACGGCGATCTTGGTAACTGCTCTTTACCCGCATATTCAGAAAAATCAGACTTGGAGAACATTAATAGCCGACACTAAGGTTGCCTTCCAGCTTGATAAGTATCAACAATGGAAGTTCGCAGGCGCTCAAGGTTATCCGAATAATGAGTTTGGAACCATAGTCTCAGCCACTACTTACGAGCGGGCCGCCTGGTTTAAAGTAGGGGTACAACTGGCACTGCAAACCCCCTTAGGGTATGGATTGGTGGAGGATTCTTTCAAAAAAATGGCCAAAGCCAAGTGGCCTGAAGCGAGCCCCAACCTCTCGCATAGCCACAGTGGCTGGCTCGATGTCATCTTGGCGGTGGGCTTCCCAGGCTTCTTTTGTATCTTAGGGGCCATGGCGGGTGTCATTTGGCTGAGCAGGACAGTTCTTGATCCATGGAGGGTACTGATATTTTGGTCTTTGACGGCAAATCTCCTGCTCTGGGTGACAACCGAGGTCTCCGCCACAGTCAGCTTTGCTACTCTGGTCTTTTGGATCTGTTGGGCTGGCGGATTAACGCTCATAAACAGAGATCCTAAAATGCCACCTTCGTAAAACTTCAGTAAGTATTTTTAGAGGCAAAATCTATTGGGGATATTGATTACTGGTGGTGCCCGTGTAGATTAGCCATCATTGTTAGAGTGTTCGGATCCACTAAGAATAAATAACAAGTAATAATGGAGAACTATCTTAAAAAGTTACAATAACAAAGTAAATTTATTACGATTGAAAATTATGATGCAAGTTCAAGCTCCCATAAAGCAAGATGCTCAGAAAGTTGAAAATGAAATATCTCTCCTAGATATCGTCAATTTCGCGCAAGAATTTTGGAAAAAACTAGTCATTGCTAGTATTGTTGGTGGGATTTTAGGTTTATCAGGCTGGTTTGTCATGGCAACTTATTCCGCAGAGCTTATCCTGTTGAATAACAGCGACACCAACACCAACACCAACACCAACACCAACACCAACACCAACACCAACACCAACACCAACACCAACACCAACACCTACGGACTCGATTTATTGTCTTGGAAGATAATTCAAAGGAGCTTACCTAACTTAGCTACTCAAATAGTTGAAGAAGACAAGGTACCCGAGGGTCAAGTAGGGCTTTATAAAATATTAGCTAATTACGAATGGTGGCAGAATAATATAAAAATCAGATATGCGCTTTCGAAGGCAGACACTAAAGAATTAGTAGGGATCGGTAAAGAATTTGATAGCGCTAGTTCAATGATCCTGAGTTTAGCAGTCAGCGCTAATAGCGCGAGTAAAGAGGGGGCAATTAATACAGTTAAGGGGGCTGCCAACTTCTTATGCTCTGGTGGAGCTTATCTACAGATACGCGCTTTGCTTAATAGTTATGAAAGAGAGCTTATAAGTGCTGCGGGGGAGATTCAAAAAAAGATCACCACAGCGAAAATTGAAATGGGGTACCAGCAACAGCGACTGAAGTATTTGGAAGATTTATATAAGCGCTACCCTTGCAACTCTAGCGTTGGTCAACAGGTAGTTGACCCTAAAGAATCTGGTGCAAAGTATCTCTCTATCACCACACAAATTATTGCTGCGAATAACGACATAAATCAGTCTAAGGAAGTCTTAAATAGGCTAGATGATCGTTTGACCCAGTTTACTTTAACCAAATCCTTTCTCGACGAGGCGATGCCTCTAGCACTAAGCACTTTTGACGGCCTAGTTTTAGGTAAAGAACTGCTTAGAATTGAGGCAAGGCTGCGTAACAAAATTAACAATAATGATCCTAAGCAACAAGAAATCTTAGATCAAATTCACTCGCAATTATTAATTATTCAGGCCCGCTTTACCAAGGGCTTAGAAACCAATACGTCCCCTATTTTAGGCGCTAAGAGGGGTATGATCAAAAGTACCTTAAGCGGAATGGCGGGCGGATTTTTTTTAATGGTCTTACTACTCTTGGGTCAGCGCCTGTGGACTAGTGCTTCCAGCGTTAATAGCGGCGCCGCTAAGTGAAGACCCGAGTTCAAGTAATTCATCAGATCGGTATAAAGTAAATGTACGATACTGGGCATTAACGGACTCAAAAATTATATTGAAAATTTAATCAAAGAATGTTTTTACAGGCGATTTTGGATATATTCCAATGATGACTTCTGAAATAAAACCCCTAGTCAGATCGCTTGAAAGGTTATGGCACCATATTAGCAATCGCCGGCGAAAACAACTTTATTGTTTATTTGTTTTGATTATTTTCTCTTCATTTGTTGAAATTGTCAGTATTGGTAGTGCTTTGCCTTTTCTGGGTGCCTTGACTATGCCAGAAAAAGTCTTTCATGCAGCCGCTGCTAAACCTTTTATCAAAGCTATTGGGCTTAGCTCACCCCAACAATTACTATTGCCTTTGACTATCTTTTTTTGCCTAGCTGCTCTTTTGGCTGGAGCGATACGTTTGTTGTTGTTGTGGGCTAGTACGCGTCTCTCATTTGCTGCAGGCTCCGATCTCAGTATCGGTATTTATCGACGCACTTTATATCAAACTTATTCTGTTCATGTTTCTAGAAACAGTAGCGAAGTGATTGCTGGCATTTCAATTAAGGCCAATGGTGTTATTTATACTACTATCATGCCAATTTTAACTCTCTTAAGCTCCAGTGTGATGTTAGTTAGTATTTTGAGCGCCTTGCTTTATTTGGATCCAGATATCGCTATTTTGACTTTTATCGGATTTGGATTTATATATGCTTTTATTGCATGGTTTACGCGCAAGCAAAAGACGAAAAATGGTCAGAACATTGCCCGTGAATCTACCCAAGTAATTAAATCCTTGCAGGAAGGCTTGGGTGGAATTCGGGATGTCTTGATCGATGGTAGTCAAGAGGTATATTGCCGAGCTTATCGTAAGGCAGATTTGCAATTACGCCAAGCCCAAGGTAGTAACCAATTTTTAGCCCAAAGTCCACGCTATGGCATGGAGGCGTTGGGTATGGTGTTAATAGCATCCTTGGCATACGCTTTAATCCAAGAATCAGATGGAGTGGCAAAGGTCATTCCCGTATTAGGTGTATTTGCTTTAGGTGCGCAGCGCTTACTTCCAGTAATGCAGCAGGCATACGCTTCGTGGTCCACCATCCAAGGTAGTCAAGCATCACTTCAAGATGCGCTAGATTTATTAGATCAACCGCTGCCTACTCATATCGATGAGATTTCTTCTAAATCCCTCAAGTTTCAAAATCAAATTTATCTAAATCAATTAAGCTTTCGTTATAGCGAAACTACCCCGTGGGTATTCCAAGAGCTCGATTTAAAAATTACTAAAGGCAGTAGGGTTGGTTTCATTGGTATCACTGGAAGCGGTAAGAGCACTTTGTTAGATGTCATCATGGGTTTACTGCCTCCAACTAATGGCCAATTAGAGGTAGATAAAGAGTGCATTACTTTAAAAAATCAACGTTCTTGGCACTCACACATTGCACATGTCCCACAAGCTATTTTCTTGTCTGATGGAACCATTGAGGAAAATATAGCATTTGGCGTTCCCAAAGAACTCATTGATAGTCAGCGAGTTGTTAAGTCAGCTGGGCAGGCTCAAATTGCTCAGAGTATTGAGAGTTGGCCAAACAGGTATCAAACATTGGTAGGTGAGCGTGGAATCCGTTTGTCTGGCGGTCAACGCCAGCGGATCGGTATTGCCCGCGCACTGTATAAGCAAGCAGATGTGATTATCTTAGACGAGGCAACCAGCGCCTTAGATAATGAAACCGAAGAAGCGGTCATGGATGCGATAGATAATCTTAGTGCGGATCTAACAATTTTAATTGTTGCGCATCGCATCACTACATTAAGAAATTGCTCAAAAATTGTTAAGCTTAATCATGGCCGCATCGAAAGTATTTATAGTTATCCAGATCTGTTAAGTATCTCCCATTAGCGCATTTATAAAATACTATGTTAAAAAATTCATCAATTCTCATTACTGGTGGTACAGGTTCATTTGGCAATACATTTGTACCAATGACATTGGAAAAATATAATCCTAAGCGATTGGTTATATACTCCCGCGATGAAATGAAGCAGTGGGATATGGCGCAAAAATATTCTGGGGACCCTAGAGTAGTTTTTATGATTGGTGATGTTCGAGATAGGGATAGGTTAGCCCGTGGATTAGATGGAATTGATTATGTTGTTCATGCTGCAGCCACAAAGATTGTACCTACTGCCGAATATAATCCTTTCGAATGCGTCAAAACCAATATTAATGGCGCCATGAATTTAATTGATGTCTGTATTGATCGAGGAATAAAACAAGTGATCGCTTTATCTACTGACAAGGCGAGTAACCCTATTAATTTGTATGGCGCGACTAAGCTCGCTTCTGATAAATTATTTGTAGCAGCTAACGCCTATGCCGGTATTCACAATACTAGATTTTCGGTAGTGCGTTATGGTAATGTCATGGGTTCCAGAGGTTCAGTAATTCCTTTTTTCATGTCGGTCGCAGAATCTGGAACATTGCCAATTACAGACCTTCGCATGACGCGGTTCATGATTACCTTAGAGCAAGGAGTGGAACTAGTTTGGCACGCTTTTGACGACATGCAAGGTGGGGAAATTTATGTCAAAAAAATCCCTTCAATGTCAATTGGAGATATTGCAAAAGCAGTTGCTCCAGATGCTGGTCATAAAATTATTGGAATTAGACCAGGAGAGAAAATTCACGAGCAGATGATTGGCTTAGAGGACGCTCCTAATACATACGAGTACGAGGAGCACTATAAAATACTGCCGATGATTCATGGCTGGTCCCTGGACGCTTCCAGAATCAAAAACGGAACTAAGGTTACGGATGGTTTTACCTACACATCAGACAACAATGTAAATTGGATGCCAGTTGGAGATCTAAGAAATTGGATTAATTTAAATAAAAATAAAGTGGGTTCGATTTAGTATTTATGAAGCCTGGAATCTTAATTACTGGCGGGTCGGGATTGCTTGCCTTGAATTGGGCTTGTACGTTTAGAGATAGATACTCCATCACTTTAGGGCTGCACCAGAAAAAAATTAGTCTTGCTGGAACTTCGGCGGTTCAGCTCAGTTTAGAGTCATTAGATGGACTTATAAAACAATTTGAAGTTATCAAGCCTAAATTTGTTATTCATACTGCAGGGCTGACTAGTATAGAAAAATGTGAGTCTGATCCAATCTTAGCTAGACACTTAAATGTTCTTTTGGCCATCAACATGGCGAAAGTGTGCTACATGTTTAAAGTACCTTTCGTACATATCTCTACCGACCACTTATATCCTGGCTACAATGCATGTGCTGATGAGGATTTGCCAATATCCCCAATCAACATTTACGGAAGTACCAAAGCGGAAGCTGAGCTCAGGGTTCTTGAAGAAAACCCGGAAGCCTTGATAATTCGGACTAATTTTTATGGCTGGGGAACAAGCTATCGCCAATCTTTTAGTGATTTTATTATTCGTACACTACGGGCAGAAAAGCAAATAGAATTATTTGATGATGTTTTTTACACGCCCATTATTGCAGAGGTTCTGGCACAAGCAACGCATGATTTAATTGCCTTGAAAGCCAGGGGAATTTTTAATGTTGTTGGTGGACAACGTCTTTCCAAGTTTGATTTTGGAGTAAGGCTGGCTAAAGAGTTTGATCTAAATGAAGCTCTAATCAAAGCAACGCAGATCACTAAGCAAACCTCACTGGTAAAAAGACCCTTAGATATGAGTCTGAGCAATAAAAAAACTGTTAATTTTTTGAGAAGGGATTTGGGCGCTATTGACGATCATTTTTCTCGATTACGCCAGCAAGAAGAAAATGGCATGGCAATGGAGTTAGGAAAATTATGATCCCTTATGGAAAACATCATATTGATGAAGAAGATATTCAAGCTGTTGTCAATGTTTTAAGAAGTGGCATTCTGACTCAGGGTCCAATCATTGAGCAATTTGAGCAGGAGATCGCGCGGTATGTCGGCTCTAGATATGCGGTTGCAGTATCTAGCGCGACCGCTGGAATGCACCTTGCTGCTATAGCAGCCGGAGTTGGGCCTGGCTCAACCTTAATTACAAGCCCAATCACCTTTGTCGCTAGTGCAAATGCCGGTTTATATGCCGGTGGAAATGTTGCGTTTGCCGATATTGATCCTCAAACGATCAATATGTCACCTAAATCATTAAAAATAGCCTTAGAAAATAATCCAAATACTAAGGCAGTTATACCAGTTCATTTTGGTGGATTGCCATGTGACATGACTGCCATCAAGCTACTAGCTGATAATGCTGGAGCGGTCATTATTGAAGATGGTGCACATGCGTTGGGTGCGAGTTACCCTGATGGGGGTAAGGTTGGATCCTGCCTGCACTCTCTAATGACTATTTTTTCATTTCATCCAGTAAAGGCTATTGCTGCGGGCGAAGGCGGTATGATTACTACGAATGATGAGGTTGTCTATCGTAAGTTATTAAGATTACGAAGTCACGGTATCAATAAGTTAGATGATGCTCTGGAAATACCTTCTCAGGCCCAAACTAAGGGAGAGGCCAATCCTTGGTATTATGAAATGCAAGAGCTAGGCTTTCATTACCGTATCACTGAAATGCAGTGCGCGCTTGCACTCTCGCAGTTCAAAAAATTAGATCAATTTATATTACGACGCCGCATTTTGGCAAAAAAATATGATGAGGCATTTGCTGTTTTTAAAAATTGTTGGCCAGCACAATCTATGGGACGAGACTTCAGTGGACATCACCTTTATGTCCTGAGGATCGATTTCACCGCCCTTGGCATGAATAGAGCCCAGCTAATGAAGGAGTTAAAAGAGAGGGATATTGGCAGTCAGGTGCATTACATACCAGTTCCAATGCAGCCTTATTATCAAAAGCAGGGATTAAATTTAGAGGACTTTCCAGGTGCTATTAATTACTATGAAGAGGCGCTAAGCATCCCCTTATTTTATGATTTAACAGACGCGCAGCAAGAATATATCGTTACTGTTTTTAAGGATTTAGTGGGGTGAAGCTAGCCTTGGGAACTGCCCAGTTTGGGATGCAATATGGAGTAGCTAATAGCATTGGGCAGCCTAGCGAAGTTGAGGTTAAAGAAATACTACAGATCGCTAGTTCACATGGTATTAATACCCTGGATACTGCCATTGCTTACGGAGACTGCGAAGAGCGTCTCGGGAGAATTGGGGTACCCAATTGGCAAATTATTTCCAAGCTACCAGCATTTGCAAGCGATACCAGTAATATTTATGAAGAAGTTAGATCGGTTATTCAAGGGTCTTTGCAAAGGCTAGGGGTAGATCAGATCTACGGGCTACTATTGCACCGTCCAGAGCAGCTACTTGAAAAAAATGGGGAAGATTTATATCGTGCTTTGGAGCAAGTGAAAAAAGATGGACTTGTTCATAAAATAGGTATCTCTATATATGACCCAGCATCACTTGAAATAATTCTTCCAAGTTTTAATTTTGATTTAGCGCAGATTCCTTTTAGTCCATTTGATCAGCGAGTCATTTTTTCCGGCTGGGCATCGCGCCTAAAATCTTTGGGGATTGAATTACATGTTCGATCAATTTTTCTTCAAGGCCTACTTTTGATGGAGAACGGTAAAAGACCTAATCAATTTGATCGATGGTCACCACTTTGGAGAAGATGGCATGAATGGTTACAGGACATGAATATAACGGCTTTGCAAGCTTGCCTTGGTTTTGTTGCTTCCTTTCCCCAAATTGATCGCATCCTAGTTGGAGTTGAGAATACAAATCAATTATTAGAGATCATAGAGGGAGTACAAAGACCAGCTCTGGCTATACCTGATGAGTTTTACTCTACCGATTTAGATTTAATTAATCCAGCAAATTGGTCCTCATTAAATTCAGTTAAATAAAATTAATTTACAGAAAATCGCTAGAAAGAAAAATGGATTTATTGCTGGTCATTCGCGGGTTAGCAGCTATCCTTGTTGTATTTTGGCATGGGTTTGGGGCTTATCATGCCAATGAAATTTCACCATTAATTAATACGCCTGGCAGAACAGCCGTGTGGATTTTTTTTTGGAATATCTGGTTATGTAATCTCTTATGGATTTATCCATAAGAGATATGTTTTTAGTTTTAAGAGCCTTAAATTTTTTTATATAAATCGATTCCTTAGAATTTACCCATTATTCTTTTGTGTTGCATTGTTTGCATGGGCTATGGAATATGCTATAAATGGCTCAAATCCACTTGGACTAAAAGATCTCCCCTCGCAGTTTCTTGCGTTACAGTTTAATCACAGCTATATTTTAAATGGCGTATTTTGGACGCTGGGAATAGAGGGGCAATTTTATTTAATTGCCCCTGTGTTGGTTCTTGTATTTACTTTATTTAATTGGAGATTAAGTTTAATTCTTGGACTATTATTGTATCTAATGCTGGTAGGCTTGCAATATTTTCTGGTAAATAAGTATGGATGGAATTACGATGGGAGAAACATCATATCCAATCTTCCCCATTTTTTTATTGGAATGATTGGCTGTGCTTTAGTCTATGAGATTAAGCCAAATATTTTTCGCTTAATACTTTGTATTCTTTTAAGTATAGTTTTTTTGACTCTCACCAATTATCTGTATCACAAGGATCCTTCGATTTATTGGTCATCTTATGGAATCCTTTTAATTGATGCTTTAATACTAATCCTCATAATTGCTCATAGCAGCATTCAGAGGGTGGCTTGTCAAAATAAAACTTATTTAATATTTGGATTTTTAGGTACCCTTTCATACGGAATATATGCATGGCATCCTTTGCTGATGAGATTTATAGATAATATTCAAGAGCAGCCTTTTATTATATCTATAGTAATATTGTTATTTACGATAATAGTAGCAACCATAAGTTCTTATCAAATAGAAAGACCATCTTTGAAAATAAGACGCCATTGATGATTTTTAGCTGAAAATATATTATGAGAGAATTAACTAAAATGCCTATCCAAATTATCGCCGAATTAGCACAGGGCTTTGAAGGCAAACCAGAGCAAGCCCGCTTATTAATGAAGGCAGCTGCTGCAGCTGGCGCTAACGCTGCTAAGTTCCAGATGGTATACGCTGATGAATTAGCTACACCAGATTATGAGCATTATGGTTTATTTAAATCTCTCGAAATGCCTACTGACGTGTGGCAAGATTTAGTTCATTTGGCTTTAGATTTGGGAATTGAGCTCCACCTTGATATTTTTGGTATTCAAAGCCTTCGTTTATCCGAGCAAATTGGTGTAAAAACTATTAAGCTGCATGGAACGGATATTGCGAATATTGGTTTGCTACATGAGGTAGCCAAAAGCTCTATAGAAAAGGTGCTATTGGGTGCCGGAGGAGCTTATCTTGCTGAAGTAGATAGGGCTTTAGAAATATTATCAAGTAAGCAGGTAATTGTTCTCCTCGGGTTTCAGGGATATCCAACCCTTACTCCAGATAATCAAATATCTAGAGTTACATTATTAGTTAATAGATTTAAAAGTTCAGGTCAAACGGTTACGATTGGATTTGCTGACCATGCAGAGCAAAATAGCCAGTTAAGCTATGCATTGGCGGCGACTGCCATTGGGGCTGGCGCAATAATAATAGAAAAACATTTGACCCTGGGAAGGGTAATGAAATTAGAGGATCATGAGTCTGCTTTAAATCCAGATGAATTTTTTGAATTTACTCAAACTATACGAGGGTGCTATTCTGCCATTGGGGCATCAAGTCATGTCGAGGATTTCGGTATGAGTATTAGTGAGCAGGAATACAGGATAAAAATTCGGCGTCATGTGGTTGCCTCAAGAAATATGCATGCTGGCAATATTATCTCTCCAAGTGATGTAGTTTTGAAGCGGTCACCAGCCGATATGGCCGTTATGGATTTGTCCTTTGCGTACAATAAAGTGATTAAGAATGGTGTACAAATAAATCAACCAATACTGATTGACGATATTACTTAAGTAAAGTTAGGTAATATTTTGTATTTGCACTTACGCTCTATACTTCTATGGTTTTTACATTATGACGACTAATAAAATTAACCTAGAAATAGGTAGAGCTTTATCCAATAAAGCGAAAAAACTGATCCCTGGTGGAGCGCATACTTATAGCAAAGGAGATGATCAATTTCCTGCTAATGCACCTAAAATAATCGATCGAGGCAAGGGTTGTTATATTTGGGATGTGGATGGCAATAAATGGTTAGATTTTGCTATGTCGTTGGGATCTGTCAGTTTAGGCCATGCGTACGATCCAGTATTGCAATCTGTAACAAGGGAGCTTGAAAAAGGCGTAAATTTCCTTAGGCCAACAGCAATTGAAGCAGAGGTTGCTGAATTACTTATAGATATTATACCTAGCGCTGAGATGGTGAAGTTTGCAAAGCATGGCTCAGATGCGACAACTAGTGCCGTTAAATTAGCGCGCGCATATACTTCTCGAAAATATATTGCAAGATGTCAAGATGATGCATTTAACTCTATAGATGACTGGTTCATTGGCAGCACCATACTGCATTCAGGGGTTCCTGATGAGGTGCGTGAACTGACATTACAGTTTAAATATAACGATATTGGTAGTTTAGAAAGATTATTTGATGAGTACCCATACCAAATTGCTGGAGTAATTTTTGAGCCTCTATCAATGATTGAGCCTGAAGATAATTTTCTTCAGAAAGTAAAATTACTATGTGAGAAAAATGGAAGTATTCTAATTTTTGATGAAGTTGTTTCCGGTTTTCGTTTTAATATTGGTGGCGCACAAAATCTTGCTGGTGTTACACCCCATCTTTCAGCGTTTGGAAAGGGGATGGCAAATGGATTTTCTTGTAGTGCATTGGTTGGACAGAGAGACATTATGTCCTTAGGCGCTATCGAGGGAAAACAAAAACGTATGTTTTTACTCTCGACAACCCATGGTGGTGAGACTCATGGATTAGCTGCAGCAAAATCTACGATACGTGAATTTCAAGAAAAAAATGTTATTAACCATATTTGGCAGCTAGGAAGTCTTTTTCAATCTGGTGTTCGAGAAATTGCAGCGCGGCTCGATGTAGAGCGGTATATAGATGTAATTGGTTATCCATGCAAAACTGGACTGATATTTAGGGATGAAACTGGTGCAATTTCCCCCATTGCTAGAACTCTTTTCCTACAAGAATCAGCCCAAAGGGGGTTATTAATACCATATATCAGCATAAGCTACTCTCATACTGAGGCTGAAATAATCACGGCTTTAAAAATAATAGAGGACTCATTAATTGAAATGAAAAAAGCTGCAGAAAATCAAGGAATGTTAGCTGCAGTGCAGGGAGCAATAATTAAACCAGTCTTTAGAAAAGAAAATTAAAGAGATTATATGACTAGTCGAGTAGTAAGTTTAAATGGAAGATTGGTGGGCGATGGATTTCCTCCATACATTGTTGCTGAGCTTTCAGGTAATCATAACCAGTCATTAGATAGAGCTATGTTACTCGTAGATGCGGCAGCAAGTGCTGGGGTAAATGCTATTAAATTGCAAACATACACAGCCGATACCATGACTATGGATATGCCCGTCGAAGAATTTATAGTTCAAAACAGCGATAGCCCATGGAATGAAAAGAGTTTGTATCAACTCTATAAGGAGGCTTATACTCCATGGGAATGGCATGACCCTATCATGAAGAGGTGTAAGGATAATGGCCTACATTTTTTTAGTAGCCCATTCGATGAAAGTGCAGTGGATTTTTTAGAGACACTGGACGTCCCATTTTATAAAATTGCATCACCAGAAATCATTGATATTCCTCTAGTGCAGAGGGTTGCAAAGACGGGAAAGCCGACTATAGTATCTACCGGAATGGCAAATCTTTCAGAAATATACCAGCTTGCTGAGTCATTTAGGAAGGCCGGGGGGAAAGATTTAATTTTATTGAAATGTACAACAGCGTATCCAGCGCCGCCAGAAGAAATTAATCTGGCAACAATTTCAAACATGAGAGATCTCTTTGATGTCCCCATCGGCTTATCAGACCATTCCTTGGGTGTTGGCGTGGCCATAGCCTCAGTAGCGCTTGGGGCTTGCTTGATAGAAAAGCATTTTACTTTAAAGCGCTCTGATGGTGGGGTCGATAGCCAATTTTCATTGGAGCCATCTGAGCTAACATTGTTATGTGAGGAGGCAAAAAGGGCTTGGTTGGCGATTGGCAAGGTTAATTATTCTCCAACAAAAGAAGAAATTAAAAATAGGCAGTTTAGGAGATCTATATACGTAAGCAAAGACATCCTTGCTGGGGAGATGTTCACGATAGAAAACATCCAAATTATAAGACCGGCATATGGTTTAGCCCCAAAGCATTTTCATGGGATTGCCGGCAGAAAAGCTTCTCAATTTCTTAAAAGAGGAACGCCGCTTAGTTGGGAGCATGTGGAATAAATGAAAAAGCTTGTAGCGACATTAGCCTGTAGAAATCAAGGCACACGACTTTATGGTAAGCCATTACAAAATTTAGATATTAAAAACAAATTAACAATTTTGGAGCATCAAATTAATTTAATTAAAACGATCCCAAGTATTGAGGATATTGTTTTAGGAATTTCTGAGGGATCTGATAATAGTTGTTATTATGACTATGCAAAAAAAAATAAAATAAAATATATAACCGGAAGCGAAGAGGATGTATTAAAAAGGTTAATACTTTGCTTGGAAGAGGTGGGAGGTACTGATGCTTTTAGGATTACGACAGAATCACCATTTATTTGCTATGAGCCTATTGAAGAAGCATGGGAGCGACATAAGAATAGAGAACTCGATTTTTCATATCTAGATAATGTACCGGATGGATGTGGATTTGAGATAATAGCCCTGGATACTCTTAAAATATCTCATTTTAATGGACAGGCAAAGCATAGGTCGGAATTATGCTCTTTATATATACGTGAACACAAAGCAGATTTTAAAACTGAATATATAGATGTACCAGATAGCATTAGAAGGCTAGATATACGCTTAACAGTTGATTACCCTGAAGACCTCATTGTTTGCAGATCTGTGTATCAAAAATTTAGCAATTTAGCCCCGAAAATTCCTCTACAAAGTATTATTGAGTACCTAGATCTAAATCCCTATTTAAAAGACTTAGTTGAGCCCTTTATAGATGAAGGTCTAAAAACTATGAACATATGACTGGGTTAATTAAGAAATTTTTAGTTAGGACTGATGCCTCTCCCGAGATTGGTTCTGGTCATCTTGTCAGAACCATGGCGTTGGCAGAGCAGCTAAAAGACTGGGGGCATAGTATTGAATTCGTAACAGTGCCTCATAGTCCCGAGTTAATTAAAAGATTGAATGCAGATAACTATAAATTTCATTACTTAGAAAAAAATGATAGTTTTGAAATCAATGAAAAAAAATTCTTTGACATTGCCAGGTTATATAATCCAGATTGGATAGTTTTAGACGGATATAACTTTAGTACTAATTTTGAACACAAAATAATAGAAGCCGGAATAAAATTACTAAAGATTACCGACTTTAATACGGAGTTTAGTTTTGCCGATATTCTGTTAGATCAAAATCATGGCGCTGAAAAAAATTTATATCAAGTAAGGCCCAATAGTACAGTCTTAAAAGGGCTGCAACATGTTATTTTAAGAAGAACTTTTCGCCAGTTAATGGCGAAAAAAAACCCGATATTTAGTCAAAAAAATGTTAGGGTAATAATATCCCTTGGTGGGGGATCAGCCAAGGTAGATCTGATTAATGAAAAGCTAATTCATGCCTTTAGTTTAATTAGTAAAAAAAATTGGACTATAGTGATTATGACTGGTTTAATGAGTATGACAATGGATGGTCAGTTTAAAAATTTTCCATCAGATATGTCTTTAAGAATAGAAAAGCATTCTGATTTCATGGCTCAGGAAATGATGAACTCAGATATTGGAATATTTTCAGGCGGGACAACTATGTGGGAAGCTTTATATATGAAAATCCCATTTTTAGGCATTTCGTTGAATCCAAAGCAAAAGGAATATTTGGATTTTCTTGAAAATGAAGGATTATGTGTTCATTTGGGTTTTCATGAGTCTTTGGAAATTGAGGCATTAAAATTTAAGATAGAAAATTTTATTTTGAATCTTGAAAAAAGAAAAAAAATATTAGAAACTTTTTCAAAAATAATAAACCAAGATATAAAAAAATTGTCTCTAAAAAACTATTTAATGAGTCTATAAATGATAAACAAATTTATAAAATATCCAAATTTTAATAAGATATTAAAACTTATATCTGATGAAAGTCCTCTACAAAAAAAGAGAATAAATGCATTCTTAGATATCCAAGATGAAGATTACTTCCAGTTTTCTGAGAAGTTAAGTACAACTTTGATCGAAAAGTTAATTACAAAAGAGTGTGAGCAAATTGAGGCTGCTCAGGCTTATAACAAAATGTGTCGCGATTTTCTTTATGCCCAAATTCAATTTCAAAAAACAGGCTGCTACCCAATAAGTGATGCGTCTATTGCAAAAGTTAAGGTATACGACGAAGTTGCTGTCATGAAGTATTACATGGTAGGTTTATTGCTTTCTTATATGTTCTGGCCAAACCACTATAAACTTTTCAAGTTCTACGAAAAGCATTTAAATGGAAAATCATTTGAGTCCTATCTGGAGGTTGGCGTTGGACATGGCCTTTTTACTGCGGTTATAAAAAATAAATTTCCTAGAATAAAATCAACAATAATAGATATTAGTGAAACTTCAATATTAGCGGCTCAGAGCTTACTAGATGCATTTGGTGTAGATAAAAAAAATACACGATTTATTCACGGTGACTTTTTAGATGTTCAAGATAGTAATGAGCGTTTTGACTTTTTGATTATGGGGGAGGTTTTAGAGCACGTGAATGATGGAGATAGATTTTTAAAAAAGGCTCGAAATTTATTAAATTTAGATGGTGTTATTTACCTTTCAACGGCGGCCAATAGTCCGGCATTAGATCATGTGTTGCATTTTAAAAATATTTCAGAAATACAAAAAATGATTTTAAATGCTGGACTAAATATCATCGACGAAGTTGCTTTTCCAGCTGAAAATATTCCAGAAAGTCGCTGGGAGTCTGAATTGGTTACTATAAATTATTGCGCATTATTGGGCTTGGCTAAGTAGATCATTGGGAGTAATGGTATGAACGATAAAACTAAATCACTTCAAGTGGAATTGAATAAGCTTTCAGATGAACGCTCCATGAATGCATATTCAAGGGTAGATAATCTTTTGTTCGATCAACCAAGTTCAGGATTGGAGTTATTGAGGATAGCAGCCGTCAGAAATTTTACTATTGAACCTCTTATTCCCGTTCTTCGATCAGAATTCGCACTGGCAGGTTATTTTGCAGAGATGTATTTGGGCGATTACGACACTGTATCAATGGATGTTTTAAATTCAAAAAGCAGACTATATGATTTTAATCCAAATATGCTCCTGATGTTTTTTTGGCTTGAAACTTTATCGCCGATGCTAACTTTGGAGTTTATACGTTTATCGCATGAAGAGGTGCAGTTGGAAATTAAACGAATTATTGATGAAATTAGTAATTTAATTAAAAATTTCAGAAATAATTCAACAGCCTCTATTTTAATAAATAATTTCCCTTTAAATAGCTATCCTACATTAGGGATTTTAGATTCGCAGTTGGAGTGGGGACAAACAAATTCTATTATTTATTTAAATAAAGAACTCTTAAAAATAGCCAAACAGAACCCTAATGTTTATATTGTTGATTACCAATTAATTTTCTCACGCTATGGGTATAGAAATGTGATTGATGATAGGTATTGGAGTGTAGCAAAAGCGCCGCTTAAATCAGATGTGATAACTGCATTAGCCGGTGAGTACTCGAAATACCTGAAGGCTTTAAAAGGAAAAACAAAAAAATGCCTTGTACTGGATTGCGACAATACCTTATGGGGTGGGGTTATCGGAGAGGATGGTATCAAGGGTATTAGGATTGGCGAAAATAGTACAGATAGTTTTTGCTCTTTTCAAACCGAGCTATTAAACCTATATCATCGAGGCGTTATTTTGGCTATTTGTAGCAAGAATAATGAGATAGATGTTCTAGATGTTTTGGATAACCATCCAGAAATGATTCTCAAAAAATCACACTTTGCTGCTTGGCAAATTAACTGGGATGATAAGGCAAGCAATATAGATAAAATTGCTAAAAAATTAAATATTGGTATCGATAGTTTTGTTTTTGTAGATGACAGTATTTTTGAGTGTGAATGGGTAGCCCAGAAGTTGCCAGAAGTTGCTGTATTGAACTTGAAGGGAGATGCGAGCTCGTATAGGAGGCAATTAGTCGAAAAAGCTTATTTTGACGGACTTACTTATACCTCGGAGGATAAAGCGAGAACTGAAATGTATTTAGGGGCTCTCCAAAGTGATGAATTGCTTAGTAATTCAGATGATTATTCTGACTATTTAAAAAAATTAGAGTTAAAGGCAGAAATAGGCATACCAGATGATTTAATGATTGCACGAGTTTCTCAATTAACGCAAAAAACAAATCAGTTTAATTTAACAACCAAGCGATATACCGAGGGAGATATCACTCGTATGATAGGATCAGAAGATTTTGATGTGTTTTATCTGAAATTGAAGGATAAGTTTATTGATTTAGGCCTAATTGGAATTGCAATTACTAGGAGGATTGATTCGGAGCTCCACATAGATTCTTTATTACTTTCTTGTAGAGCTTTAGGGCGTGGTGCTGAGGATGTATTGATTGCTTATATTATTGATAGGGCCAAAACGCTGGGCTGCAAGAAGGTGATTGGAATGTATGTACCTTCGGTAAAAAATGCACAGGTAGAGGATTTATTTGAACGACAGGGATTTGTAAGGATAGATGTTGAAGATGCTAGTTCAAGTTGGGTGTGGAATGTTGAGAAAGAACATGAGCATGTATTTAATGACTGGATAGAATTAACTAAAAATGGGTAGGTTAAATATTATTAATAAGGATAATTATGGAAAACGAAAAAATTTTAAAAAAAATATTAAGCGATTTATTTATGGTGGACATTTCAACAATTAATGATGATACGTCGGTTGATACAGTATCAAAATGGGATTCTTTAAAGCATTTAAATTTAGTGCTCGCTTTAGAGGAGGCTTTTAAGATTGCATTGACAGAAGAGCAAACGGTTGAAATATTAAGCTATCCATTAATTAAGTCCGTGCTTATTGAGCATGGAATTAAACTCTAGAAAAATGGAAAATTCAAACCCTGCTATCGATCTTATTCTTTCAAGGATGTACGGCGCAAATTTGCAACCTGCCGTAATATCTAACGGAAAGACATATAGCTATGGTGACTTAATATCAAAAATAAATTTATGGGAGGCACGCTTAACAAGAGATGGATTATCCCAAGGATCAGTGTGCGCCTTCATTGGTGATTTTTCAATAGAATCCAGTGCCTTAATTTTTGCGCTAATAAAAATTAAAGCTATTCTAGTTCCATTAACCAGCGAGCTTGAGTTTCAAAAAAATACATTTATTGATATATCTTGCGCTGAGTTTTTATATGATTTTCAATCAAATAAGGAGATTACTTTTAGTAAAATTGCTTCATCAAATAATTCCGATTTGATTAACAATTTTAGGGACATGGGGCATCCTGGGCTAATTGTCTTTTCATCAGGATCAACTGGTGAGCCAAAAGGAATTTTGCATGATTTTGAGTTACTGATAAAAAAATTCACAAAAATTAGAAAAGGCTGGAGAACTATTCTATTCTTACTGTTTGATCACTTTGGAGGATTTAATACATTTTTAGCTACTTTTGCAAACTTAGGGGTGGCTATATGCCCTGATAAAAGGACTCCTGCAAGTATTGCAAAATTAATACAGGATTACAAAGCAGAGTTATTGCCTACTACCCCAACATTTTTAAATCTAATGCTGGCTAGTATGACCCATAAAATTTATGATTTAAGTTCTGTAAAATTAATTACATATGGCACTGAGTTGATGAGTGCATCAACATTAGATAAAGTGGTAGTCGCTTTTCCAGATGCAAAGCTTAAGCAGACATATGGACTCTCGGAGTTAGGGGTATTAAGATCTGAATCAAAAGATTTGAATACGACATGGGTTAAGGTGGGTGGTGATGGTTTTGAAACTAAAGTTATCGATGGAGTCTTGTGGGTGCGCTCCCACTCCAATATGGTTGGATATATTAATGCCCCAAATCCGTTTGACGAATCGGGTTGGATGTGTACTGGAGATGAAGTAGAGATTGAAGGTGACTGCATTAAGTTTCTCGGTCGCGCCTCAGAAGTTATCAACGTGGGAGGCAAGAAAGTTTTTCCAGTGGAGATTGAGTCTATTCTTTTAAGTGCCGAGAATATTAAAGATGTAACAGTCTATGGTGTAAATCATTTTATTATGGGCCAAATCGTAGTCGCAAAAATTTCATTATTAAATGATGAAGCCTTTGAAAATTTAATTGAAAGATTGCGGATTTTTTGCAATAGCAAAATGGCTAAGTATAAAGTACCAGTGAAATTCATACTTGAATCTAGGGATCATCTTCCTTATAGCCATAGGTATAAAAAAATTCGTAAGAATGAGTAATTATAGGGATGATAAATATAAATTTTGTAGAGCTAGAGGACAGGCATTTACCGCTGCTGTACGAATGGAGAACTAGCGAGAGAGTTTCCAAATTTCAGTTGAGCAAAATGAGCGGGAGTTTTGAGGAACATATCGCATGGTTTAAAAGAGTTTCTTTAGACCCAGCATCTGAATACTGGATAATAGAGTACGCTGATCGTCCAATCGGGTTATTCAATTTGGCTGGAATGGATCAGATAAGTAAAAAACTAACAGCAGGTTTTTACATTGGAGCATTTGAGTACCTTTCTATTGGGGCGCTAATCCCCCCCTTTTTTTATAACTATATTTTTTTCGATTTAAAATTTAACAAAATATGGGGTGAAGTTTTTTGGGATAACATAAATGTGAGAAAAATACATCAATTTCACGGTTTCAGAGAGGTGGGTGTCTTTAGGGATCATGTTTTAAAAGATGATAAATTTCATAATATTGTACTCATTGAGTTATTGTCAGACAGTTGGTTATCCTTAAAGAAGTATCATAAATATAGATCTAATTTTTTGAAAGTGAAAAATGTTAAATATTAGCGAAGCAAAAGAACTCATTAAAGAGTGCATTGAATCCTTAAGGCGTGCAGGAACAATATCAGCAGATATTAAAATTAATCCTGAAACAGTAATTTTAGGACGAGATTCTGATTTTGATTCTATAGGATTTATAACTCTTATTACTGATATAGAAAATAGACTCGAACAAAGGTTAGGACGAGAAGCTTATGTTGTGCTAGATGAAATAGAAGGTTTTAATGTTAATAACCCATCATTAACAGTTGACTCTTTGGCGGATTATATTAAGAATCTATAACTAAGAATATTTCATAACTTGGATTCTTTATGTATGTCCCATCTAAATTATGATTAATTCAATGAAGATAGTTGTTATAACTGGGACAAGCAGGGGTCTTGGCTTCAGTCTTGCGCTACATTATCTAAAATTAGGTTATTGCGTAGTTGGTTGTAGTAAAGGACTGGGAACAATCAATCATGCCTCTTATTTTCATACATCTTGTAATTTAACAAATGAGAAAGAGGTTGGGATTTGGATACGTAATATATATAAGTCATTCGGGTCTATCGATGTTCTCATATGTAATGCAGGACTTGTTTATTCCGCACTTTATCTTTCCTTGACACCAAGTTCAGTTATGAACTCATTTTTAAATAATAATATATCTGCAGTTTTTTATGTATTGCGTGAAGTATCGAAAATAATGGTGATTAAGGGATTCGGAAGAATAATTACTATCTCTTCAACTATGATGGCTTTGCATGAGCAAGGAACTGCAGTATATTCTGCAACAAAGAGTGCGGTAACCGAGATGACAAAAGTACTGGCAAATGAATTGGCGCCAAGGGGTATTACATGCAATATAGTTGCGCCAGGAATGATGGTGACTGATTCATCAAAAGAGTTAGCTCAATCATTGGATTGGGAAAGGCAGATGTTAGACAAGCAGGTTTTTAAGAGGGTAATTGGGCATGATGAGATTTCAAATGCAACTGATTTTTTTATATCAGATTTAAGCAAATCTATAACTGGGCAGGTTATATACTTAGGAATTGTTAAGTGAGCAATCATTAAGAGGTATTAAATATAAATATGGAATTAAATTTTGGTAAATTTCATTTAAAAGCAATAAAAACAGGCATCTTGAGAGAGAATTGCTATGTCATACATCACGGAGAGTCAGACGAAATAGTGGTTGTGAACTGACCTGATTTTTAGTACCACCCTAGAAGAGAGGATTTTTGATAATCTTCACCTTAAAGGAGTGCTAAATATGGCAAAAGGTCAGCGTCTTAAACCCGAGCAAATCGTCACCTTATTGCGTC
>NZ_JACVOU010000002.1 GCF_018882205.1 Polynucleobacter bastaniensis
TGAACTGACCCCATAAAGTTGGACAGTTTAGTTAGGTTAGCACGAGGGATTGAGTTCGGTATTGCACCGGGCTCAATCCCTTTAGTTTTTGTTTGATCCGATCATGGTTGTAGTAATGGATGTATTCCTTTAGCTGCGCCTTAAAGGATTGAACACTTTCAAACTTCTTTCGGTAAAAGAACTCGGTCTTCATAATCCCAAACCAGTTTTCCATCACCGCGTTATCTAAGCAATTACCTTTTCTAGACATGCTTTGGGTAATACCTTGTTTCTTTAATGCCTGTTGATAAAGCCCCATCTGATATTGCCAGCCCTGATCTGAGTGCAACATGGGTTTATCTTTTAGCCCCAGTTGTTTAAATGCGCTTTTGAGCATCTGCATCACTGAGCTAATCTGTGGCCGATCAGCAATCTCATAGGAGACGATCTCTAGGTTATATAAATCTAAGATCGGTGAGAGATACACCTTCTCACCCTTGATATTGAACTCGGTGACATCGGTCACCCACTTTTGATTAGGCTTGCTTGCTCCAAAGTTACGCTCTAATAAATTGGGAGCCGCTTTACCAATATTCGCCTTAAAGGACTGGTATCGCTTAGGCCTCACAGTCGATTTAAGTCCTAGCTGAGTCATGAGCTTTTGTACTGTCTTGTGGTTTAAATATTGCCGTTGATTGCGCAGCTCTAAATGCACCCGCCGATAGCCATAACGCCCCTGGTGGGCATTAAAGATCTGGGTAATGCGATCTTTAGCCAACTCATAAGGATCGGGTTCATGACTACTACTGGCTTTAAGCCAGTAGTAGTAAACGCTTTTAGCCATTTTGGCGATGAGTAGTAAATCTAGTAAACGGTAATGCGGCCTTAGCTCAGTAATTACTTGGGCTTGCTCTCTTTTGCTGCTTTGCTCTGAGCTAAGGCTTCTAACTTTTTTAAGTAGGCAGCCTCCGTTTCGGCATACTCCAAACGTCGTCGCAACTCTGCCGGCGTGAGTTCTGAGATAGGCTTTTTGAGTAATGCTTTGATATTAAATTGGGACATAGGCGGTTGTCCTCTCTGTCGATTGGCAAGGGCTGTAATACCGCCTTCATTGTAGAGTTTTTGCCATTGCAAAATCGAACCCATACTACCAATCCCAAAGTGGGCAGCAGCTGGCCTAGCTGATATCTGATGCACAGCCATGTACTCGAGCACCTGCAGTTTGAACTGCTGGGGATAGCGTTGGTATCTGGGATTGAGGCCGCTATGGCCATGTGCTTGATAAGCTAAGGCCCATTTGCGGACATCTGAGTGACTGATCTCAAATAGGTGACTTACCCGCTTAAGACCGCCTGACTCTAAAAACTCTTTAACCACCTTTAGCTTGAACTGCTTGCTGTACTTGCTCATAAAACAAAACCCCCTTGGTTGGACATAACGTCCAACTTTTGGGGGTCAGTTCAACCGGGTGGTTTTTTCATGTGGATCGGTGTACAAAAGAGAACATGAAGCTAGTACAAATAATCTTTTTTATTGGGATTGCGTTCTCTAATTTAGTGAGTGCGCAGATTTTTGATGTTCCGTACAAGGATGATCCACCCACAAGAACGCTACTGGTACCGACACCAAAGGCAAAGGCCGTAGTTTTATTGTTTCCTGGTGGCGGTGGTATGTTGCGTCTTCAGGATGATGGATCCAGCACTAACTTCCATACTTTCGTGCGCTCAAAGAATTTATGGGCTCAATACGGAATAGATGCCATATTGGTTGATACGCCCTATGATTTAGGGGGCGGAATGAGAAACTCCAGATCTATTAGAAATCACCAGCAAAGAATTTTGAATGTTGTGCGCTATTACAAAGAGAAGCTCAATTTACCAATTTGGATTTTTGGTCACAGTATGGGGACTGTGAGTGTTACAGAGTTTGCGAATGGTGGAAAAGATCAGGCGGCGTTAATTTCCGGAGTTATTGTTGCCGGTACCTATCGCTCAGCTTCCATTGACTCGGATGTCACTATGCCGGTACAAGCCATTCATCATGTGGATGACGGCTGTGCAAGTACACCTTTTTCTACCTCAGAGGGAATTATTAAAAATAGACCCAGCAAATTTCCATCCCAGTTTGTTGCGATGGAGGGCGGTGTGAGCGAGGGTGATGTATGTGGCTCAAAGGCATACCACGGCTTTAATGAAAAGGAGCCTGAATTTATTAAGGCCGCAGCGCAATTTATCCTAAAGAACTAGATGCTCTACCTTTTAGGCAATCCCTGAATGGTCGTGCCGGGTGCGATGACTCTCTCGGAGAACCACTGTTTATTCATCTCAAGTGCATAACGCACTGCTACCTTAGGGCAGTGGTTGTTGGTAGTCTCCGCCTGCATCTCTTCGATGTTCACAATCTTGCCGTCATCAGCAATGAAAGCAATCGATAGAGGAATTTTTGTGTTGTTCATCCAGAAGCAATGCCCTGCTTTTTGCTCAAAGATAAAAAGCATGCCGGAGTTAGTAGGCATGCTGGTGCGATTCATGAGTCCGACCTCGCGCGCTTTGGGTGTATTGGCTAACTCTGCCTGAATACGATAGATGCCTGTCTTAAGCTCAACTATAGGCAAGCCGACATTCTGTTGTGCAAACGATAGCGCTGAAAAGATTCCAGAAATTGCTGCCAGTGAAAAGATCCATTGTTTGATGTTGGGTAAACGCATAGTGGTTTCAGGAGTAGGTGAGTGGAGGTAATTCTATGGCAGTGCTAGCAAGACAAGAAAATACAGGCAAAAAAAAACCCAGGAACAAGTCCTGAGTTTTAGTAATGATCTAAAGCAGATTAAGCTGCTTGAATATTAGTAGCTTGTTTGCCCTTAGGACCTTGGGTAATATCAAACGTTACCTTTTGGTTTTCCTTGAGTGTTTTAAACCCAGGCATTGTGATTGCGCTGAAATGCGCAAACAACTCTTCTTCACCATCATCAGGTTTGATAAAGCCAAAACCTTTTGCATCATTGAACCACTTAACAATTCCGGTCGCCATGCGAACTCCATTACATAAACTTAAAACAACCGTGATGAGGGTGAATACTTTTTAATCAGTCTCGCTCTACAACACGCCTAAATAGGACCTCAAACGAAGCCTACCCCTGATTGTTTGCCCTTTATGGTGGGGTGTCAAGGGGTTGGGTAGATATAGTTGCTCTTTAAACCCCCTTTTTATATCGAAAAATGCCCCAATATAGTATTTAAGGCACTTTATTGATGGTTTTTTTGCAACAAAGCTCTTAAATCCCAATTTTTACATCTGTGTTTAGAATGTTTCATATGAGTCGTACAACGAAAAATCCAACGGTTGGCAATCCAAACAACCCCCACATTGAGGACACCATTCTTCTCGAAAAGCAGGCCGAGAAACTTAAGTCGCCTTCGATGTATAAAGTTTTACTATTAAATGACGATTACACGCCAATGGAATTTGTGGTCATGGTCATTCAGGAGTATTTTAATAAGGATCATGAGACAGCTACACGGATCATGTTGCAGGTTCATTTGGTTGGCAAAGGTATTTGCGGTTTATTTACACGTGATGTTGCAGCAACAAAAGTGCATCAAGTTATCGAGCTCTCGCGCGAAGCGGGTCACCCACTACAGTGCACTATGGAGGAAGCATGATTGCCCAGGAATTAGAAGTCAGTTTGCATATGGCGTTTGTTGATGCGCGAGCTTCAAGACATGAATTTATTACGGTGGAGCATTTACTCGCTGCCCTACTAGACAATGCGACCGCGGTTGAGGTTTTAAAAGCCTGCGCTGTCAATATTGCTGAGCTTCGTACCCAGCTCAAAAATTTTATTAACGACAATACGCCTGTGGTTCCGGGTAACGATGAAGTTGATACCCAGCCAACTCTGGGTTTTCAGCGAGTGATCCAGCGCGCCATCATGCACGTACAATCTACTTCAAATGGGAAGAAAGAGGTTACGGGGGCAAATGTACTCGTAGCTATCTTTGGTGAAAAAGATTCTCATGCGGTGTATTTCTTGCAGCAGCAAGGTGTCACTCGTTTGGATGTGGTTAACTTTATTAGCCACGGTGTACGTAAAGATCAAGCCGAGAGCGTGAAGCCTGCTGAGGCAACCCAAGAGACCGAGGATGCCTCGTCTGGCGGCAAAGAGAGCCCTTTAGAGCAATATACCCAGAACCTTAATGTGCTGGCAAAGCAGGGCAAGATTGATCCGCTCATCGGTCGCGATAGCGAAGTTGAGCGTGTGATTCAGGTGCTGTGCCGTCGTCGCAAAAATAATCCGCTACTGGTGGGTGAGGCGGGCGTCGGTAAGACTGCGATTGCTGAAGGCTTGGCTTGGAGAATTGTGAAGGGTGATGTCCCTGAGATCTTGGCCGATGCCACAGTCTATTCATTGGATATGGGCGCACTATTGGCGGGTACTAAGTACCGCGGAGATTTTGAGCAGCGCTTGAAAAGTGTTCTTAAGTCTTTAAAGGACAGTGCCCATGGTGTTTTATTTATCGATGAGATTCATACCTTAATTGGTGCGGGTGCTGCATCGGGCGGCACATTGGATGCGAGCAATTTACTAAAGCCTGCGCTATCAAATGGTCAGCTCAAGTGCATCGGTGCAACCACTTTTACTGAGTACCGCGGTATTTTCGAAAAAGATGCAGCTCTTTCACGTCGCTTCCAGAAAGTGGATGTGGTTGAGCCAACCGTCGATCAGACCGTGCAAATCTTGCGTGGTTTAAAGTCACGCTTCGAAGAGCATCACGGTGTTAAGTACGCTTCCGCTGCATTGGTAGCCGCAGCTGAATTATCTTCACGCTATATCAATGATCGCCATTTGCCAGATAAGGCAATTGATGTGATTGATGAGGCGGGTGCAGCGCAACGCATTCTGCCGAAGTCCAAACAGAAGAAAACCATTGGCCGTCCAGAGATTGAAGAGATCGTCGCAAAAATCGCCCGTATACCGCCACAATCTGTCACGGTGGACGATCGTAGCAAGCTTCAAACCTTAGATCGGGATATTAAGAGCGTGGTGTTTGGTCAAGATCCTGCCATTGAGGCTCTAGCGAGTGCTATTAAGATGACTCGTGCTGGTCTTGGCAAGATTGATAGACCGATTGGCTCATTCTTATTTTCCGGCCCTACTGGTGTCGGTAAGACCGAGGTTGCCAAGCAACTTGCTTATATCTTAGGTATTGAGCTTCTCCGCTTTGATATGTCCGAGTATATGGAGCGTCATGCGGTCAGCCGTTTAATTGGCGCGCCTCCAGGATATGTCGGCTTTGATCAAGGTGGCTTACTTACTGAGGCTGTTAACAAGAAGCCGCATTGCGTTCTCTTGCTTGATGAGGTTGAAAAAGCACACCCAGATATTTTCAATATTCTCTTGCAGGTCATGGATCACGGTACTCTCACGGACAACAATGGTCGCAAGACTGACTTCCGTAATGTCATCATCATCATGACAACGAATGCTGGCGCTGAAGCAATGCAGAAGTCCACTATCGGCTTTACTAATGCGCGTGAGTCTGGTGATGAGATGGCGGACATCAAGAAGTTCTTTACGCCAGAGTTCCGCAATCGTTTAGATGCGATTGTTTCTTTCAAGGCGCTGGATGAGACCATCATCATGCGCGTGGTAGATAAGTTCCTGATGCAGTTAGAAGAGCAACTCCATGAGAAGAAGGTGGATGCTACATTTAGCTCAGCGTTGCGTGCTCATTTAGCTAAGCATGGATTTGATCCGCTCATGGGTGCAAGACCAATGCAACGCATCATTCAAGATACGGTTCGCAAAGCACTTGCTGACGAATTGCTATTTGGCAAATTAGCGCAGGGTGGTCATGTGGACGTCGACATTGATGCTGATGGCAAAGTTCAGCTTCAGTTTGATGCCCCAGTAGTTCCGGGTAAGCGGCCAAAAGCTGATGTAGCTCCGGTTGAAGAAATTTGATGCTTCTGAAGTCTGGATGATCTAGTTAGGAAAAGCTGAAGGGATTGAGCTTGGTGCAATACCAAGTTCAATCCCTCAACCATTTTTATTGGTGCCAGCTTCGATAGGCACTACTAGAGCTTAATTGCTTACTCGGCAATAAACATATTTTCTAGTTTTCCAATTCCGCCCATTTCAACCACAACCACATCACCGTTTACTAAATATTTTGGTGGTTTAAATCCAATGCCAACTCCAACTGGGGTGCCGGTAGCAATGAGATCGCCTGGATACAGCGTGATGCCAGCTGAAACTGTAGCAATCATATTGGGAATATCAAAAATCAAATCCTTAGTATTGGAATTTTGTCGCAATTCTCCATTGACCCAGCATTTGACAGATATATCGTTTGCATCTATTTGATCTGCTGTCACAACCCAAGGGCCCATGGGACAGAAGGTATCAAAACTCTTTCCCAGAAACCACTGTTTATGACGTTGTTGCCAGTCGCGAGCAGTGACATCGTTGATTGCGGTGTAACCCCAAACATGGTTCATTGCATCTGCTTCGCTGATACCTTTGCCACCCTTACCAATCACAATGGTTAGCTCAGCCTCGTAATCAATGGCTGTGGATATGGCAGTAGGAATGATGACATTCGTGTTGGGGCCAGTTACGGATTCTGGTGGTTTGGTAAAGAATATGGCGTGACTAGGAATATCTTCCCCCGGTTTTGCACTGCTATCAAAACCGCTATTGAAAAATTCTTTGGCATGCTCATGGTAATTTTTACCAACGCAAAAAATATTTCTGCGGGGTCTAGGAACTGGAGCCAGTAGTCGAATATCGCTAAATGCATAAGTAGCTATCGGTCTTGGTAATTGACCTTTTAAATCAGCACGCAAAAGAGCGACGACACCATCCTCGCTAAGGTTCACTCCAAGATCAAATTCTTCAACTGTTGTGCCATCGGATGAAATCAATCCAACCCGTGTTTTGCTGGGCTCGCTAATCAAAGAAAAGGCTGCATATCTCATATTTTTTCTCCATTTGGGGTTTGTCTCTAGGAGCCCCCTTGTTTATTTAACTCAATCAAACTTATAGTAGGATAAATAATAACCACATAACTAATACGAAGAGGCAGAAATGAATATTAGCCGCGATCTGATTTGCTTAGCTAGTTGCTTACTCTTGACTTCAGCATTTGCGCAAACATCTGAATCATGGCCCACAAAATCCATCAATATGGTCGTGCCATTTCCACCTGGCGGCGTAGCGGATACCGTGGGAAGGCCAGTTGCTGATGCTCTTTCCAGAATTCTAGGTCAACCAGTAGTTGTTGAGAACAAACCGGGTGCTGGCGGAGGAATTGGTATGGCGGCAGTAGCTAAATCGAAACCAGATGGTTACACCATCTTGATGGCCTTATCTTCAATCTCCATCATTCCTGAGGCGGATAAAATTGTTGGGCGTGAACAATCTTTTCAGTTAAATCAATTAAAGCCAATAGCACGCTTTACCGCCGATCCGACCGTTTTAGTGGTTAGGGCAGATAGTCCATGGAAAGATTACAAGTCTTTTGTCGCCGCTATGCGCGCTAATCCTGGTAAATATAACTTCGGCTCTTCTGGGAATTACGGCACGATGCATGTGCCCATGGAAATGCTCAAGTCTTCCGAAAAGTTCTATATGGTCCATATACCTTACACAGGAGCAGGCCCAGCTATCGTGGGGCTATTAGGCGGTCATGTTGATGCAATTGCTACAGGACCTTCCTCAATTGTTTCTCAGATAAAAGCTGGCAAAGTCCGCGCTCTTGCCCATTGGGGGGATGGTAGATTGGCCAGCATGCCTGACGTGCCTAGCTTTAAGGAAATGGGAGTGAAGATCGAATTTTCTCAATGGGCTGGGCTCTTTGTTCCTAGCACTACCCCAGAAAACATTACTAATCGCTTACGTGAAGCGGCCAAACAAGCCGCTAATGATGAGCGCGTTCGTTCGGTGATTAATACTGCTGGAAGCCCCATCCAATATCTAGATGCGCCTGAGTTCAAGGTTTACTGGGACAAAGAATCTTCTCAAATGAGTGACATCGTTAAGAAAATCGGTAAGGTGGAGTGACAGTAATTAACTGCGGCCTGTACTGCCAAACCCACCAGCCCCACGACTACTCTCAGTAAACTCCTCAACGACTTTGAGTTCCACTTGTTGTACTGGCATCACCACCAATTGGGCTAAGCGTTCCATGGGCTCTAATTTAAATGCTGTAGATCCACGATTCCAAGTGCTCACCATGAGTTGGCCTTGGTAATCCGAATCGATCAATCCCACTAAGTTTCCGAGAACGATTCCATGCTTATGGCCAAGGCCAGAACGCGGCAGGATAAATGCAGCATAGCGTGGATCTTCTACATAAATCGCTAAACCTGTTGGCACGAGGACTGTTTGTCCAGGAGCAATTTCAATTGCTTCATCAATGCAGGCGCGCAGATCTAATCCAGCACTACCAGGAGTTCCATATGCGGGTAATTGGTCGCGCATACGCTCATCGAGAATTTTGACTTGAAGTTGTTGCATGGGATTTCCTAAAACTGGGTTTGAGTATTATATTTTTTTGGCAACAAGTTGAATAAGCTGACGTGCAAGTTGAAGCTTTTCAGCTTTAGCCATTTTTTTGCTACCGCTTTCATCGACCATGAGTAGTTGATTGAGATCGCTGCCAAAGGTATCTGGACCAATATTGCCGACAATCATCGGTATGCCTTTGCGTTTGCGCTTTTCTTCTGCATGCTTTTGGAGCTCAGTAGATTCAGCTGCAAATCCAACGCAAAAGGGATGTGGCTTCCCACCTTTGGTTTTGACCGTTTTTGCTACATCAGCAAGAATGTCGGGGTTGGTGACAAATTCTAAATTTGGAGCTTGTTTACCTTGGCGCTTGATCTTTTCTTTGGCTGGCTTAGCAATGCCCCAGTCAGCCACTGCAGCTACTGCAAAGAAAATATCGTAGTCAGTAGATTGCATTGTGGCTGCATGCATTTCTTTAGCGCTGACCACATTAGTGCGGGTAATTTTTCCTGTTGCTTCTAATGGTGTAGTGAGATCACACGGGCCTGCTACTAAGTGCACTTCTGCACCAGCCTCAAGAGCTGCGCGGGCAATGGCAAAGCCCATCTTGCCTGAGCTACGGTTAGTGATGCCTCGTACCGGATCAATCGCCTCAAAAGTGGGCCCAGTGGTAATCAGTACACGTTTTCCAAGGAGTGGCTTTTTCTGAAAGAAAGCAATCAGTTGCTCGGTAATCTCTGCGGGCTCAAGCATGCGCCCAAAGCCGACTTCACCACATGCTTGGAACCCGCTTGCAGGGCCGAGTAATGTAACTTTGTCTGCAATGAGCCGTTCTGCGCTTCTTTGTGTTGCTGCATGCTCCCACATTTGCTTGTTCATAGCGGGAGCCAAAAGGAGTGGACAATCTCTTGCCAAACACAATGTGCTGAGCAAATCATCAGCCAGCCCGAGAGAGAGCTTGGCCATCAGATCTGCGCTTGCAGGCGCAACCAAAATCGCATCGGCAGCTCTAGAGAGTTCAATATGCGCCATGTTGTTGGCAATGCTGCTATCCCATTGGCTGGTGTAAACGGGATTGCCCGTGAGTGCTTGCATCGTGACAGGCGTCACAAATTGCTGCGCAGCTTCTGTCATGACCACCTGGACGCTGGCACCTTCTTGCATCAGCTGACGTGCTAGCTCTGCAGACTTATAGGCCGCAATGCCACCAGAAATGCCGAGAACGATTTTCTTATTTAAAAGTGATTGCATGACGCCAGCTTAAAGGGATTGGGAGGTTTTGCCAAATGACTTGCGTAACTCACCCCAAATGATGAGGGCTGCACCAATACAAATGGCGCTATCAGCAATATTGAAGGCTGGCCAATGCCAATTAGCGTAATGTAGGTCAATAAAGTCCACCACAGCGCCATACATGATGCGATCTAATACGTTACCTAGTGCGCCACCTAGAATGAGACTGAGAGCCCAGCAGAGCATTTTGTCACTCAAACTCTTTCGTAGCAGCCACAGAATGTAAGCGGATGCCGCTAAGCCCAGGACAGTAAAAAACCAACGCTGCCAACCAGAGCTCTGCGCTAAAAATGAAAACGCTGCACCTGGGTTAAACAGCAAGAACCAGTTCATAAATGGCAAAACAGGTTCAGGTACGCCTAGCTGCAAGTTGCTCAAGGCTGACCATTTACTCAGCTGGTCTAGCAATAGTGTCATGATTGCAATAGCTAGATAACGAAGAAATGATCGGTTTGTACTCATATATTTTCTTGGCCTGTTGATTTTCTTACTTATGCAAATAGGCGAGATTCACCGCTGCCAAAAAGATTGCTAATGCAGCGACCACATAACTCTGAATGTTCGGTATTGGAGCTAACATCTTGGGTGTGATGCCAGCAACGACCACACTTCTTATATTGACTGCCGCGTACAAGTACTTCAAGACCTGCGTTGCTCAGCTCTAACTTGGCGCTAGAGGTAATGGTGACAAAGCGCAAGTCATCTTCCAAAGAATGCAGAATTGCAAAATCAACATCACCTACTTTGATAGTTAGCTCAGCCTGCAGGGATGAACCTACATTGCCAGCTTCACGTTCAATCTCAATAGCTTTAGTGACCTCGGAGCGGATTTCTCGAACACGATTCCATTTGGCCAGGAGCTCAGTAGTCTGAGTAATTTCCGGGAAAGTGCCAAATTCTTCCATGAAGATAGACTCTTTGGCTTTTTCATCCGCACCATGTGGGAATGACAACCAGGCTTCCTCAGCAGTAAAGGAGAGGAAAGGGGCTAGCCATTTGAGCAGGTTGCGAGTGATATGAAAGAGAGCATTCTGTGCTGCGCGACGTTCTTTGGAGTCCGAGGCACTTGTGTAGAGGCGATCTTTCAGGATGTCTAAGTAGAAGCCGCCTAAATCTTCCGAACAGAAAGTCAGCATACGCGCTACGGCCGGCTGGAACTCATAAGCTTTATAGTGCGCTTGTACATCTTGCTGTAACTGATTGGCTAGTGCAACAGCGTAACGATCAATTTCTAGCCATTCGCTTGCAGGCATCGCATGCTTGCTTGGATCAAAGTCAGATAGGTTGGCTAACAAGAAGCGCAATGTATTGCGAATGCGGCGATAGCTTTCCACTACACGTTTCAGAATTTCATCAGAGATAGTCATCTCGCCAGAGTAGTCAGTAGATGCTACCCAGAGACGAATAATCTCTGCACCCAACTTATCAGCAACCTGTTGCGGGGCAATCACGTTGCCTACCGACTTACTCATCTTGCGGCCTTGGCCATCAACGGTAAAGCCGTGCGTTAGGAGTGCCTTATATGGCGGCTTACCATCAAGCATGGCACCAGTCAGTAAAGAAGAGTGGAACCAGCCGCGATGTTGGTCTGAGCCTTCCAGATAGAGGTCAGCTAAACGACCATCTGCATTTTCAGATTCAGGGCGATAAAGTTCAGCGCGGTGCGAGCCGCGAATGACGTGCCAATGCGTAGTACCAGAATCAAACCATACATCTAAGGTGTCGCGATTCTTTTCATATTGAGCGGCCTCTTCGCCAAGCAGTTCAGCTACTTCTAGTTTTTGCCAAGCCTCAATGCCTTCTTTTTCAATGCGCTTAGCAATCTCTTCAAGCAAATCAACCGTACGAGGATGTGGCTCACCACTTTCCTTGTGAACAAAGAAAGCCATTGGTACGCCCCATTGGCGTTGACGTGACAAGGTCCAGTCAGGACGGTTGGCAATCATGCTGTTTAAGCGTTGCTTGCCCCAGGCCGGGAAGAACTCAGTGTTCTCAATACCCGCTAATGCAGTCTCGCGCAAGCTTGCACTGCCATCAGAAGGTTTTTTATCCATACTCGCAAACCACTGTGAAGTAGCGCGATAAATAATCGGCGACTTGTGACGCCAGCAATGCATGTAAGAGTGGGTATAAGTCTTGTCTCGCAAGAGGCTACCTGCTTCACGCAGGGCCTCCACAATCTTCGGATTGGCTTTCCAAATATATTCATTGGCAAAGAGCGGCAACCAAGAAGCGTAGACGCCATTACCCATAACTGGATTTAAGATATCTTTATCTGCGAGTTTATTTGCTTTGCAAGACTTAAAGTCTTCCTCACCATAGGCTGGCGCAGAGTGCACAACACCAGTACCCGTATCGAGCGTGACATACTCAGCAGGGTAGATTGGAGAAAGACGCTTATAACCTTCATGCAGTGGAGCTAGCGGATGCCAGAAAGAAATGTTGGCTAACTGGCTACCTAAGGAAGTGGCAATGACTTTGCCCGCGAGACCAAAATCTTCCAAACAAGTTTCTACGCGGTCTTCTGCCAAGATGAGCAACTTGTCACCAGTGTCGACCAAAGCGTAGCTGAGTTCAGGATGAACATTCAATGCTTGATTGGAGGGAATGGTCCAAGGTGTGGTTGTCCAGATCACAATCATTCCAGGCTTGGCTGGGATCTCAGCTAGGCCAAATGCTTTTGCCAGTTGTGGACGCTGTGCATCATCAAAAGCAAATCCCACATCTACTGTTGGATCAGTTTTGTCTTGGTATTCCACTTCAGCTTCAGCCAATGCAGAGCCGCAATCGAAACACCAGTTCACTGGCTTGAGGCCGCGGAAAACATAACCCTTTCCCCAGATCTTTCCAAGTGCACGAATCTCATCGGCCTCATTGCGAAAGTTCATGGTGAGGTAGGGGTTGTTCCAGTCACCCAAAACACCCAAGCGCTCAAAGTCGATCTTTTGCTTGTCTACTTGTACTTGGGCATAGGCACGCGCTTTGGCTTGCACTTCAGCCGTCGGCAGATTTTTGCCAAACTGCTTTTCAATCTGAATCTCAATCGGCATACCGTGGCAATCCCAGCCTGGAACGTAGGCAGAGTCAAAGCCCATTAACCAGCGGGACTTCACGATCATGTCCTTGAGAATCTTATTTACGGCATGACCAATATGAATGTCGCCGTTTGCATAGGGAGGGCCATCATGCAAAATAAATTTTGGTTGATTAGCGTGCGCTGCACGAATCTTTTCGTAAAGTTTATTTTTCTGCCACTGTGCAACCCATTGCGGTTCACGTTTCGGTAAATCTCCCCGCATCGGAAATGATGTTTCTAGGAGATTAACGGGATAAGAGTTTTCTTTTTCAGACATAAGATTTTTTCTGGAAATAATTTCTGGCATGCGCTGCATCAGATGCAATCGCTTTGGTAAGTGTATCGAGGTCGGAGTACTTCGCCTCATCACGAATTTTTTCTAAGAGCTCCACGGTAATAATTTTTCCGTAGACATCGGCGTTGTAATCAAAGATATGAGTCTCAAGCAATACGCGACCTTGATCTTCTACCGTTGGTCTGACGCCTAGACTAGCTACAGCAGGAAGTGGCCTCTCTCCAAGCCCTAGGACTTGTGCGGTAAAGATACCAGAGCATGCGGGTTTGCGATGATGCAGATGATTGGCGACGGCAAGATTAAGTGTGGGGAAACCTAAAGTGCGGCCTAGCTTTTGCCCATGAATGACGTGGCCAGAGATGCCATAAGGACGACCTAGTAATTTACTAGCTTGATCCATATCCCCATTAGCCAAGGCATTGCGCAATGCTGAGCTAGAAATTCTTTCGCCATCTTCTTGCACGGTGTGAATGCTAGATACTTCAAAACCAAATTGTTCGCCAGCTGCTTTCAGACTGGCAAAGTTGCCGGCGCGTTTTGCACCATAGCAAAAATCATCACCAATCAAAATCCATTTGGCATTGAGTTGCTTCACAATAATTTCAGAAACAAATTCTTCGGGAGTAAGGCGAGCAAATGCGGAATTAAAGTGCTCCACCACTATGCGGTCGATGCCGATGTCGGCAAAGGCAGCAAGCTTGTCGCGCAAATTCAGAATTCTTGGCGGCGCTTGTTCTGGAGAAAAGAATTCTTTAGGGTGCGGTTCGAAAGTCATTACACAGCTAACTAAACCGCGAGCTTGCGCGCCATCTTTCAACTCCTTTAGCAGGGCGTGATGACCCCTGTGCACGCCATCGAAATTACCGATGCTTAAGGCACAAGCCGGTCCTGCAGAAAACTGGGTGGGGCCGCGGAATACGTTCACTAAATCGCTTTCAGGGTCGCTTTCGGGGTAACCATCAATTATATTGTGGGCATGCCATCTATCGTCACCTTAATCTCTGGCCGCGGATCTAATTTCGAGGCTATCGTCAAAACAGCTCAAAAAGAGCGGTGGCCGGTTACTTTTGCCGGGGTCATTGCTAATCATTCGGCCGCCAAGGGCCTTGATTTTGCTCGCTCTCAGGGTATTCCGGCCTTTGCCATCGAACATCGCGAGCACGCTACTCGAGAGTCCTTTGATGCCGCTCTCATAGCGAAAATCGATGAATTAGGCGCTGATTTAGTGGTTCTGGCGGGTTTCATGAGGATTTTAACCCCGGGTTTTATTCGTCATTTCGAGGGTCGCCTGATCAATATTCACCCAGCATTGCTGCCAGCTTTCCCGGGATTGCATACCCATGAGCGCGCTTTGGAGGCTGGAGTAGTTGAACATGGCGCCAGCGTGCATTTTGTTACTGAGGGTGTGGATGAAGGCCCTATCATCTGCCAAGCCTCGGTTCCAGTATTTCCTGAAGATGATGCAGATAGTTTGGCAGCGCGAGTTTTGGCTGCTGAGCATCAGATTTACCCGCGGGCCGTAAAATGGTTTCTAGATGGACGATTGCGAATAGAAGGTAATCAAGTTCAGGTTAAACCACCGGAGTCGCAATTAATAAAATTATGAGTAAAGAACGTTCATCCCGCGCAGCTAGCGCAGGCAGTAAATCTGGATCAAGATCTGGGTCACGCTTAGGCCCACAAAAAAGTTATGCCGCTAAATCTAAAGATCCATTGCGTCGCCCAGAGCGTCGTAATGCGAGTGGCAACATCATTGCACCAGAAGGCCAAAAAAACTTTTCTAATGCGAAGGCTTTGCCTCAGCATGCAATTCATTTAGAGCGCCTTCTTCCAGAGTTGCTGAATTTCGAGCAACCAGCTGACCGTGTAGTGAGTCGCTATTTCCGCTCTGAGCCGCAGCTGGGCAATCGTGATCGCGCCTTGATTGCAGAGAGTGCTTTTGCCATTCTGCGTCGCAAGAATGAGTTCTCGCAATTTGCCTCTAGTGGTGAGGGTTCACAAGCTAGACGCTTAGCCCTATTGGGTTTGCTGTCCGCTTTGTCTGAAGGTGGTTTAGGTTCTGCTAACCGTGCTGAGAGTGCCATTGCTGATTTAGCTCACGTATTGAAGACAGGCGAGTACGAGTGGTTGCAACGTTTTGCCACGGTCGATCCATCAGCGCTTAATCCCTTAGTTCAGAATAATTTGCCTGGATGGCTTTGGGATGCGTTTGGAAAATATCCCGGTGAAGAATCACGTGAAGCATTGGCCAAGTCACTCATGCATCCAGCTCTTTTGGATTTGCGTGCCAACACCATGAAGACGACTCGCGAGCAATTGCTCGCTGAGATGAATGCTCTTGGTGGTCGCTATCAAGCCATTCCAACTCCGTTCGCGCCGGATGGTGTTCGCATCATGGGTAAGCCCGCTTTGCAAAATACTGTCAGCTTTAAGACGGGAATGTTTGAGGTTCAAGATGAGGGCAGTCAGTTATTAGCTTACTTACTTGCGCCTAAGCGTGGCGAGATGGTGGTGGACTTTTGTGCTGGTGCCGGCGGTAAGACTTTGGCAATTGGCGCAATCATGCGCTCCACAGGCCGTTTATATGCCCTGGATACATCTGAGCATCGCTTGGCTAATTTAAAGCCTAGACAAGCCCGTAGCGGCCTCTCTAATGTGCATCCCGTTTGGATTGATAGTGAGAATGACTCCAAGATTAAGCGTTTAGCTGGGAAGATTGATCGCGTCCTCGTAGATGCTCCTTGTAGTGGCATGGGTACATTACGACGCAACCCCGACCTCAAATGGCGCCAGACCCCAGAAGGCGTTTTGGAGCTCAATCAAAAGCAGATGAATATTTTGGCCTCTGCAAGCCGCTTACTTAAGCCAGGTGGCCGCTTGGTCTATGCCACCTGCAGTCTGTTGCCACAAGAAAACCAGCAAATTGCAGAGGATTTCCTGGTCAAGCACCCTAATTTTGAGGTGGTTCCTGCGGCTGAAGTTCTTAAGCCATTGTTTCCAAAGGATAAAATTCCTTTGGGCTGCAGCCCTGACAATCCCTGGTGGCAGTTATGGCCCCATATTCATGGGACTGATGGCTTCTTTGGGGCTGTTTTTCAGAGAAAAGCAGCTGTTTCTGCAGTAACTGTCGATAAAGATGGCGAAAAGTCGGTAAAAGTCAAAAGCAAGAAAGCGGATAAAGAACTAAAATAGAGTTTTAGATCTTCTTGGAAATTCCCTTTTGAACACAGCTTCTAGTTTTGATTTATTCCTGAATTGGCTTTCCAATGGTTATTTAAATTGGGCTTGGTGGCAAATCCTTGTTTTTACCCTGGTTGCCACCCACATCACCATTGCTGCGGTGACTATTTTCCTGCATCGTTGCCAAGCGCACCGTGCTTTGGAGCTGCATCCAATCATGTCCCACTTCTTCCGGTTTTGGCTGTGGCTAACCACTGGCATGGTGACCAAAGAGTGGGCAGCGATTCATCGTAAGCATCATGCCAAATGTGAAACTGTGGATGATCCACACAGTCCGCAAATTTTGGGTATTAATACTGTGCTTTCTCGTGGTGCTGAGTTGTATAAAAACGAGTCACGCAATCAAGAGACCCTAGATAAGTTTGGGCACGGTACGCCAGATGATTGGCTTGAGCACAATATCTATGCGAAGTATTCATGGCAAGGCGTAGCGTTGATGTTGATCATCGACGTACTCTTGTTCGGCGCAATTGGCTTGACTGTGTGGGCAGTGCAGATGCTGTGGATTCCTATTACTGCCGCTGGCGTTATTAATGGTATTGGCCACTTTTGGGGTTATCGCAATTACGATTGCGAAGATGCCTCAAGAAATATTATGCCTTGGGGTATCTTGATTGGTGGCGAAGAGTTGCATAACAACCACCATACCTTCGCTACAAGCGCTAAGCTTTCTAGCAAATGGTATGAGTTTGATATTGGTTGGATGTACATTCAAATCATGAGTGCTGTTGGTTTGGCGAAAGTAAAAAAGACTTCTCCTAAGCCAATGCTGAGTGACTTACGTCCTGCAGACCAAAACACACTTGAAGCCATCATTGCAAATCGCTATGAAATCATGGCACGCTACAGTAAGACCTTAAGGACCTTCTTTAGCAACGAAGTTCAGCATATGCAGGTATTGGCTGCTCACTTAAAAGATGCCCGTGCCTGGCTGGGTAAAGATGAGTCTCGTTTGACTGTAGAAGAAAAAATCAAACTTGAAGAGCTGATGGCAACTAATGCGCAGTTACGAAAGATGATTGAGATGCGTCGTGACTTGCATGCTATCTGGGGTAGATCTAACGCCAATGGCGATCAACTGCTTACTCAGTTGCATGCATGGTGTCAACACGCTGAAGAGAGTGGTTTATCGAGTCTGCGTGATTTCTCTTTGAGGTTGCGTCGCTACGCTTAAAAGAAATAAGGACAATAAAAAACCCGCTGAAGTAGCGGGTTTTTTATTTGCTGCAAATAAGTATCGAATCGATAAATTACTTGAGCTTGGTTTCTTTATAAGCAACGTGCTTACGAATGGTTGGATCGAATTTCATGATCTCCATTTTTTCAGGCTTAGTACGCTTGTTTTTTGATGTTGTATAGAAGTGACCAGTACCAGCTGATGACTCTAATTTGATTTTTTCTCTGCCGCCTTTAGCCATTTTTGCGCCCCTTAAATTTCGCCACGTGCACGGAGATCAGACAAGACAGCATCAATGCCGTTTTTGTCGATAACGCGCAAACCAGCATTGGTTAAGCGCAAGCTAATCCAGCGGTTTTCAGATTCAACCCAGAAACGACGATTTTGCAAATTCGGCAAAAAGCGACGCTTCGTTTTATTGTTTGCATGGGATACATTGTTGCCAACCATCGGCTTCTTCCCAGTGACTTGGCAAACTTTTGCCATGACATAACTCCATTAATTGCGAAAGAAGAAGATTGTATCAGTCTCCGAGTACTTTGATCTAGCCCTAATTGGCTTAAGTTACGAGGGTGAGGAAAAATTGTCGTCAATATGGGTCAAAATAGACCATTAAGTTAGTATTCACTTCAATTTATGGTCATTTTTCATGAGCCCCTCATCAGAAAATGAGAAAAAACCGCCGTCACTCACAATGCAGTGGTCCAGCAGGGGGATATCTACGAGTTGCAAGGCTTTAGCTAGTGTCATGGTCAATTCTCGATCAGCGATGCTGGGTTGTGGGTTTCCGCTGGGGTGGTTATGTGCCACGATGAGAGCGCTAGCGTTCCTAGCAAGAGCTTCCTTGAGGATTTCTCGCGGGTACACCGCGGTATGGCTTAGGGAGCCTCTAAAGAGCTCCTGGCACTCAATCAGGCGAAGGCGTGAGTCGAGGTATAGACACAGAAAGACTTCGTGAGGCAAGCGTCCAAATCTGGCCTGCAAGAACTCTCGGACATAGCCTGGTGAGGTCAGGACAGACTCCTGGGAGAGGGTTTCCTCAAGACTACGCTTGACTAGCTCGTAGGCCGCCTGGATTTGTGACCACTTAGAGATACCCATGCCATGAATCTGGGTTAATTCTTCAGGGGTGCAGGACATGAGGCGCGGCAAGCTGTCGAAATGGTGGAGCAGGTCCTCGGCTAGAGCCACGGCAGTTTTGCCTTTGACGCCAACGCGCAGAAAGATTGCGAGTAACTCGGCATCGCTGAGGGCTGCTGCGCCAAGAGCACGCAGTTTTTCGCGAGGCTGCTCCATTTTTGGCCAATCTGTAATCGGTAAGTGCACGCTAGGGTCGGGCCTAGATACAATTACCTTATGACTAAGCTTACGGTTTTGCCCAATTCCTTTCTGACCCTCAACTATCGGCTGACTTTGCCCAGTGGGGATGACTACATAAATACGTTTATCGATCGCCCTGCGACGGTGTTGATGGGTTCTGGACAATTTGCGCCTTGTTTTGAAAAGGTATTAATCGGATTGGGTGTGGGTGATCAGAAAAGTGCCTTATTGCCACCAGAAGAGAGTTTTGGTGAGCGCAAAGAAGAATTAATTCAGTGGGTTTCTCTGAAAGCCCTAAAAGAGGGTCGCGATGATGATGCGCAATTTAATCCTGGCGACGTCATTGAATTTAATGCGCCCGGTGGCGCTCAATACGCTGGTGTATTGCAATCGATTAACCAAGAGGGTGCCTGGTTTGATTTCAATCACCCGCTTGCTGGAAGGCCTGTTACCTTCGAAGCTCAAATTGTTGCGATTCTGTAACCGATGAATAAACAAACCATTACACAAGCCGGCGGTGATAGCACCTCCGAAATCTTGATGGCGCAGCCCCGCGGCTTTTGCGCTGGTGTTGATCGTGCAATCAATATTGTGAATGAAGCGCTTACCCGCTTTGGTGCCCCAATTTATGTACGTCATGAGATTGTTCACAACGCTTATGTCGTGAACGAATTGCGTGAAAAGGGTGCTGTGTTTGTTGAAGAGTTGCATGAAGTTCCTAAGGGTGGCATTGTGGTGTTTAGTGCTCACGGTGTTTCTCAAGAAGTTCGTCAAGATGCAGAGGCGCGCGGCTTGCAGGTGTATGACGCTACTTGCCCCTTGGTGACAAAGGTGCATGTTGAAGTTATTAAGATGTGCAAGGATGGTTTCACAGTGCTGATGATTGGCCATGCGGGACACCCGGAAGTCGAGGGTACGATGGGGCAGGTTCAGGAAGGTGTTCATCTGATTGAGAAAGTGGCAGATATTGCTAAGCTGCCTTTTGCTGAGAATGAAAAAATCGCTTTTGTTACACAAACGACACTCTCTGTGGATGAGACCAAAGAAATTGTCGATGCCTTAATTCAAAAATTCCCGAACATCGTGCAACCTCGCAAGCAAGATATTTGTTATGCCACTCAAAATCGCCAAGATGCTGTGAAATTTATGGCTCCTCAAGTTGAGGTAGTTATTGTGGTTGGAAGCAAGGCAAGCTCGAACTCGAATCGCTTGCGTGAATTAGCTGAAAAACTGGGTGTACCAGCCTACATGGTCGATGCACCAGAGCAGCTTCAGGCTGAATGGTTTATTGGTAAGAGGCGTGTAGGTCTAACCGCAGGGGCATCAGCCCCTGAAAGCCTAGCCCTCTCGATTGTGGCCAAGATTCAAGAATTTGGGCCACGTAGCATTCGTAATCTTGAGGGCGTGGTGGAGGATGTCATATTCTCACTGCCAAAGAATTTAGTTGGCTAACAAGTAATACTATTGTTGGGGTGATGGCTGCAATAAAAGATAAAGGGGCTTAGAGCCCCTTTATTACAATCAGTCTGAATATTGTTTAGTTAACTTGCTTGAGCAAATCTCTCAAAATGTTACACATCTGATGGATTTCATCATCAGAAATATTGAGTGCTGGCATAAAGCGCAGCAGATTGGGTCTTGGTGAATTAATCAATAATCCTTCTGGAGTTCTATCGCGAGCCAATTCAACTAGCTTCCCACCGATATCACTACTCAGCATCAGGGCACGCAATAGTCCTTCACCACGCTCGCCATCTAAATTAAATTCTGCGGAGATGGCAAGGAGTTCTTTGCTAAGCAGCTCACCCTTGGTGCGCACAGACTCTAGGAAGCCTGGTGCTAATAATTGCTCGATCACGCTGATGCCTACTGCAACCATCAGTGGATTGCCGTTATAGGTACCACCCTGATCGCCAGGTACAAAACAAGCAACTGCATCGGTTGCCATCAGTGCAGCTAATGGCACGCCACCACCAATACCTTTGCCTAAGGTCATGATGTCTGGTTCAATGCCGTAGTGCTGATAGGCAAAGAGAGTGCCAGTACGACCACAGCCAGCTTGAACCTCATCGACGATCAACAGAATATTATTTTCTTTGGTGAATTTACGCAGGCTTTGCATAAATTCTTTAGTAGTTGGGATCACGCCACCTTCACCTTGTACCGGCTCTAGCATGACCGCAACTGTTTTATCGGTTACCAGTTTTTTGACGGAATCTAAATCATTCAAATCGGCTTTTGGAAACCCGGGAACTTGTGGGGCAAACATCGTGTCCCAACCTGGTTTGCCAGATGCGCTCATCGTCGCTAATGTACGGCCATGAAAGCTGTGATCAAAAGTAATGATTTCAAAGGCGCCTGATTTATTCAGCTGCCCCCATTTGCGCGCCAACTTAATAGCGCCTTCATTGGCTTCGGCTCCGCTGTTTGCAAAAAATACTTTGTTAAAGCAGCTGTTCTCGGTCAGAAGATTCGATAAGCGAATCATTGGTTCGTTATAAAACGCTGGACTTGGATTGATGAGTTTTTTTGCTTGCGCGTTGAGCGCTTCAATCATGCCGGGGTTACTATGACCGAGACAGTTCACTGCCCAGCCTTGCAAGAAATCCAAATAACGCTTGCCCTTGTTATCAGTCAGCCATGAGCCTTTACCCTCAACCATCGTCACCTCTGGTCGTGGGGTAATAAACATCACTGAGTGGGCATCTATGGATTGGGCGGGCTTATTCATGTTGTATGCAAAGTGAAAATCAAATGAAGGTTCTATTATGGCGCTTAGCGGGCTAGTTTGTCGCGAGGTCAGCAGCGCTGGTAAAAGAATCTGCAAAGAATTCTTCCTCAGGCAAATGACAGTGCGATGAAAAGTCTTGGCGGGCAGCATTGACCATTACAGGGGCGCCGCAGGCATAGACTTGGTAGGGGCTCATATTGAGGTGGTCGGCCATCACGGCTTGGTGCACAAAGCCTGTGCGTCCTGTCCATTGGTCCTCCGGCAGGGCATCTGAAATCACTGGGATGTAGTTGAAATCAGGAATATTTTTTGCCCATAACTGGCAGAGCTCATTGAGGTAGAGGTCATTCGGGCGCCGTCCGCCCCAATACAGATGAATCGGGCGTCTAATCTTTTTGAGTTGCATTTGCTCAATGATGGATTTAATCGGTGCAAAGCCAGTACCCGCCGCAACAAAAATAATAGGTTTTTTGGAATCCTCTCTTAAGAAGAAGCTACCTAATGGCCCTTCAAAGCGGAGGATATCTTTTTCTTTTAAGGCGGGGTCTTTTGCTCCAAAGACAAAGTCAGTAAAAAGACCGCCGGGTAAATGGCGAAGATGTAGCTCGAGAGGGCCGTCTTGATCTGGTGCATTAGCAATGGAATAAGCGCGGCGCTGACCATCTTTGAGTAGAAACTCTAAATATTGCCCAGCCAGAAATTGAAAGCGCTCGGCAGCTGGTAACTGTAATTGCAGAATGGCCACATCTGCGCTCGGTTTTGTAATAGTGTTCACGCGACAAGGCACTTTCCGAATGGCGATATCACCCGCACCCTGAACTTCACGAGCTTCAATGAGCAGGTCTGATTTAGGATGGGCGCAGCAAAACAGGGTGCCACCGGCGGCTTCATCAGTCGGACTGAGGGCGGCAGCACTATGCTGACCATGCTCTACCTGACCTTCTAGAATCTTGCCTTTACAGGATCCACAAGCACCATTTTTACAACCATAGGGCAGGGTGATGCCCTGCTGTAAGGCTGCCTCCAGGAGTGTCTCATCCTTCTGGACAGTAAATTGTTTGCCGCTCGCCTTGAGCGTGACTTGATAAGACACTCTCATTCCTTTCAATAAATCGTTACGATGTGATCTATGCAATCTTTTGGTAAATCTCGAATCCTGATCGTTGGCTGTGGTGACATTGGTCTACGTGTTGCCAAGCAACTCGCTCGAAGTCATCGTGTATTTGCCTTAACTTCCCAGAAAACCCGTTTTCAGGAGTTGAGAGCGGTTGGCGCGATTCCGATTTTGGGGGATCTGGATAAGCCCGATAGCTTGTGGCGTTTAAGTGGATTAGCGCAAACCGTGATCCACTTGGCACCACCCCAAAATACAGGTCATCGTGATTGCCGAACTCGCAACCTCCTCCGAATTTTAGCCCAAGGCTCTGATACTGTTGGGCGCCTGATTTATGTGAGTACAACAGGTGTTTATGGTGATCAAGCAGGCGCCAAGGTAAGTGAAGTGACACCAGTTAAGCCCCAAAGCGAGCGAGCCAAGCGACGGGTAGATGCTGAAAACTGCCTACGTCTTTGGGCGCCAGCTCATGGAGTCGCCCTGACTGTTCTGCGAGTACCAGGTATTTATGCTGCTGACCGATTGCCAGTTGAGCGCATACAGGCCGGCACGCCCGCCTTAAATCCAGCCGACGATGCTTACTCAAACCACATACAAAGTGATGACTTGGCAAGATTGGTTTGTGCTGCTGTTTATCACGGCAAGCCACAGCGTGTCATTAACGCCTGTGACGGTGGTGAAACCAAGATGGGTGATTACTTTGATGAAGTGGCTGATGCGTTTGGTTTGAAGCGACCACCCAGATTGCCAGCTGAGCAGTTGGAGAAAATCGTATCCCCTATGCTCTGGTCGTTTATGCGGGAGTCTCGGCGCGTAACGAATGCGCGGCTCTCGGAATTAAAGACCCCGCTACGCTATCCCAGCGTTGCCGAGTTTTTAAAAACTATTTCCAAGAATCCTTAAGTCCGACCGTACGATTAAATACCGGTTGCCCTGGTTTTGAATCGCTTTGATCCGCAACAAAGTAACCATGACGCTCAAACTGAAAGCGATCTTCTGCTTTAGCGGCTTTCATGCAAGGCTCTAAGTAGGCAGTAATCATTTGCTTCGAGTGAGGATTAATTGCGTCAAGGAAATTTTTATCGCCACTATCGGGATGTGGATCATTAAACAGGTAGTCATAGAGGCGAACTTGTGCAGGCACAGCTTCCGCCACACTGACCCAATGAATATTGCCCTTGACCTTGTAATTATTTGAGCCGGGGGTGCCGCTCTTACTATCTGGGAAGTGAGTCGCATTAACTTGAATCACCTTGCCATTGGCATCCACTTCAAACCCAGTGCACTCAATCACAAAGCCATGACGCAGACGCACGCGTCCACCAGCTTGATCGCCAATGGGTGGGTAGAGTCTGAAGAACCCCTTGATGGGCTCTTTCATAAAATCATCTTCTTCAATCCACAATTCTCTTGTGAAATGAAACTCGCGATTGCCCCACTCGGGATGCTGTGGATGGCGGGGGGCTGAGCAAGGTTCACTCGCGGATGCATCAAAATTATCAATCACGAGTTTGAGTGGCTTCAGAACCGCTGTAGCCCGAGGGGCCTTGGCCTCAAGATCATCCCGTAAGGCTTGATCTAGGGTGCTCATGTCAATCCAACTATCCGCTTTAGAAACCCCAATGCGTTCACAGAACAAACGTATGCTATCTGGTGTGTAGCCCCTACGACGAATACCTACGATGGTTGGCATGCGCGGATCATCCCAGCCATCAACATGTTTTTCTTCTACCAATTGCAAGAGCTTGCGCTTGCTAGTGATGGTGTAAGTTAAATTGAGGCGGGCGAATTCATATTGATGTGGAACAGGATTTTTGAAGATTCCTAGCTCCGCTAATGAGGCAACAATCCAATCGTAGAGCGGACGATTATTTTCAAACTCCAGAGTACAAATAGAGTGCGAAACATTTTCTAGGGCATCAGAAATGCAGTGGGTGAAATCATACAAAGGATAGATGCACCACTTATTACCAGTGCGGTGGTGATCTACATGGCGAATGCGATAGACCACAGGATCACGCATCACAATATTCGGATGCGCCATGTCGATCTTCAGGCGCAGTACATGCTCACCATCTTTGTATTTACTGTCACGCATCTCGCGGAACAAGGCAAGATTCTCATCGGGAGTGCGATCGCGGTACGGACTATTTTTTCCAGCTTGGCCAAAGTTGCCACGATTGGTATGGATGTCATCTGCGCTCTGACTATCAACATAGGCTTTGCCGTTCTGAATCAGAATTTCGGCAAACTCATAGAGTCGATCAAAGTAATCACTCGCGTGATACAGATGTGTGCCCCAATCAAAGCCAAGCCATTTGACCGCATCCAAAATACTGTCAGCGTACTCAACATCTTCCTTGACTGGATTGGTGTCATCCAAGCGCATATTGCAACGCGCACCACCTGCTTGATTATTGTAATCAGCGGCTAAGCCAAAGTTCAGGCAAATACTTTTGGCATGGCCAATGTGAAGGTAGCCATTGGGTTCTGGTGGAAAGCGCGTAATGATCGAGGGAATAGCTTGACCATCTCGATTAGTACGATTTTGGTAGGCGCCACTCGCCAGGTCATGATCGATGATCTGGCGCAAAAAGTTGGAGGGCTCAGCAAGAGTGCCGGCAGGCGTTTTAGATGGTTTGCTATCTTGGGACATGCGCTCATTGTAGAGAAAACCCCCGCCTGTAAAGAAAAAGCCCGCAAACTGCTGCGGGCTCATTTATGGGAGGCGCTCGAGAATTACTCCTCTACGAAAGCCTCTTCACGGGTTTTCTTAACCGCTGGCAAGGCCACGATCACAACCAATAGGGCTGCTGCGATGAGCAAGCCTAAAGACAGTGGGCGGGTTAAGAAGGTTGTGAAGTCACCGCGTGATAACAAGAGGGCACGACGGAAATTCTCCTCCATCATTGGCCCAAGTACGAAGCCTAAGAGCAATGGGGGTGGCTCGCAACCCAACTTGAAGAAGAGGTAACCAATTAAACCAAAGGCTGCAGTGACATAAACGTCAAATACAGTGTTGTTGACGGTGTACACACCGATACAGCAGAACACCAAAATTGCTGGGTAGAGAAAGCGATAAGGAATCTTCAAGAGCTTGACCCAAATACCGATGAGTGGCAAGTTCAAGAGAATCAACATCACGTTACCAATCCACATCGAGGCAATCAGACCCCAGAACAAGGCTGGGTTGCTGGTCATGACTTGTGGACCAGGTTGAATATTGTGAATCGTCATCGCACCAACCATCAAGGCCATCACAGCATTCGGTGGGATACCTAAGGTCAGCAATGGGATGAAAGAGGTTTGAGCAGCAGCATTGTTTGCCGCTTCAGGACCTGCTACACCCTCAATCGCACCCTTACCAAACTCATGGCTGTACTTAGAGGATTTCTTTTCAACTGAGTAGGCGCCAAAGGCTGCCAAAGCAGCGCCGCCGCCTGGCAGAATGCCCAGAATGGAGCCAATAGTTGTGCCGCGCAAGATCGAAGGAATCATGCGCTTGATATCAGTCTTGGTCGGCATCATGGTGGTGAGTTTGTTGAGGAAGCCCTCGTCATCACCCGTCTTTTCCAGGTTACCCATAATTTCTGCAAAACCAAAGACACCCATGGCAACGGCTACGAAGCCAATACCGTCACTTAATTCAGGGATGTCAAAAGCATAGCGCGATACGCCAGAGTTCACGTCAGTACCAATCAAGCCCATCAAGAGGCCAAGGATGATCATGCCGATCGCCTTGATTAAAGAGCCCGAGGCTAGTACGACCGCACCAATCAATCCAAGAACCATTAAGGAGAAGTACTCAGCGGGACCGAACTTAAATGCCAGCTGGGAGAGTGGTGCAGCAAATGCAGCCAAAACCAGTGTTGCTACGCAACCAGCAAAGAATGAACTCATGCCAGCAGTAAAGAGGGCTACACCTGCTCGACCATTTCTGGCCATTTGGTAGCCGTCAATCGCCGTCACTACCGAGGACGTTTCCCCTGGTATGTTGAGCAAAATCGCAGTAGTAGAGCCACCGTACTGCGAGCCGTAGTAAATACCTGCCAACATAATCAAAGCGGCAATTGGAGGTAATGCGTAGGTGGCTGGCAAGAGCATCGCAATGGTTGCAATTGGGCCTAAGCCTGGCAAAACACCAATCAAGGTACCCAAAATACAGCCAATCAGGCAGTACATCAGGTTTTGTAAGGTAAACGCTGTGTCGAAACCGAGCGCTAAATTAGCAAATAAATCCATTTTTAGAGTCCCGGTTCGTTATTGTTGTAAGAAGAAAGGTAGTAGTGGGAACTGAAGCTTAAGACCCAAAACGAAGACTGAGTAAGTGAAGGTCACTAAAAAGGCGGCGTTAATTGTGGTGCCTTTCCAGGTAAATTCCTTACTTGCGCTCGCTGATACAAATACCAGAACCACTACAGCCACCAAGAAGCCCATTTTAGGGAGCAGCAAGCCGTAAAGGACCACTGCACCAGTAATTTGCGCAATGATCTTCCAATTGAATTTAGGAATGGATTCGATTGCAGTTTTGGCGCCCATGGATTTAACCAGCACTAGTAGCCCTAAAAGCGTCATCAATATGCCAAGCCAAAATGGAAAGTAGCCGGGACCCATTTTTGCGGCAGTACCCATAGGGTACTGAGTGGCCACTATGGTGAAGAACAGGCCGATAACCATATACATGATTCCGGCACCAAAATCCCGTTGATTGCGAATTTTCAAGTTGAGCTCCTTATATCGACTTAAAGGTCGATCTATTTATTAACGTTACGGGATTGTAAGGCAGGATTGAGGTGCTTTACCAAGGGTTTGCCCCCGACTAGTGCCAATGCGATAATTATTCGCATGAAAGTCTCTCAAATTCGCCAGGCGTACCTGGACTACTTCGCCCAAAAAGGCCATCAAATTGTCCCATCCAGCCCTGTGGTGCCTGGAGACGACCCAACCCTGTTATTTACCAATGCGGGGATGAATCAGTTTAAGGACGTATTTTTAGGCTTTGATAAGCGCCCCTATAACCGAGCTGCCACCGCCCAGAAATGTATTCGTGCTGGCGGCAAACATAATGACTTAGATAACGTTGGTTACACAGCCCGTCATCACACCTTCTTTGAAATGTTGGGGAACTTCTCATTTGGGGATTACTTCAAGAAAGATGCCATTCAGTTTGCTTGGGGCCTATTGACGGAAGTCTTTAAGCTGCCAGAAGAAAAGCTGCTCGTCACCGTTTATGCGGAAGACGATGAGGCTTATGAGATTTGGAACAAGCAAATCGGCGTTCCGGCGGGGCGCATTATTCGCATCGGCGATAACAAGGGTGCTCGTTACGCTTCGGATAACTTCTGGATGATGGGTGATACAGGTCCTTGCGGCCCCTGTACTGAAATCTTCTATGACCACGGCCCACATATTGCTGGCGGCCCTCCTGGTAGCCCTGATGAAGATGGCGATCGCTATATTGAGATTTGGAATAACGTATTCATGCAGTTCAATCGCGATGAAGCGGGTAAAATGAATCCATTGCCTAAGCCGAGCGTCGATACCGGCATGGGCCTTGAGCGTATTGCGGCAGTGTTGCAGCATGTGCACTCGAACTATGAGATTGACCTCTTTGTGAATTTGCTCAAAGCGGCCAAAGAAGCAGTTGATTTAGCTGGTGGTGAGAATTGCGATCCAAGCAGTCCATCTCTCAAAGTCATTGCTGATCACATTCGCGCCTGTAGTTTTATTGTGGTAGATGGTGTGATCCCAGGCAATGCTGGTCGTGGCTATGTACTACGCCGCATTACACGCCGCGCGATTCGTCATGGCTATAAATTAGGCGCACGCAAACCGTTCTTTTATCAACTCGTTCCTGCTCTCGTAAAAGAGATGGGTCAGGCTTATCCAGAGTTGCAGGCAGCGAAAGATAAAGTGAGTGAAGTGATTAAGCAGGAAGAAGAGCGCTTCTTTCAGACCATCGCCAATGGTATGGAGATTTTGGAAGGTGCACTTGCTGGTGGCGCCAAGACGGTTGATGGTGAAACTGCCTTCCGCTTACACGATACCTTTGGCTTCCCATTGGATCTCACCGCTGATGTGTGCCGTGAGCGCGATGTCACAGTCGATGCAGAAGGTTTCGACTTGGCAATGCAAAAGCAGCGCGATCAAGCAAGGGCAGCTGGTAAGTTCAAGGTGGCTCAAGGATTGGAGTATTCCGGTAAGCCAACCCAGTTCCATGGCTACGACACCTTGAAGCATGAAGGCGCTAAAGTCACTGCCCTTTATGTTGACGGATCTGCTGTGCAGTCTGTCAAGGCTGGTGATGCTGCAGTGATCGTATTAGATAACACCCCTTTCTATGCCGAGTCTGGTGGACAGGTTGGCGATAAAGGTGAGTTGCGTAATGAAGCGGTACGTTTTGCAGTTGAAGATACCTTCAAGATTCAGGCAGATGTTTTTGGACATCAGGGCGAAGTGCAAGAGGGGGAGCTCAAGGTTGGCGACGCAATCAACGCCTTGGTGGATATAGAACAAAGAACTGAAACCATGCGTAACCATAGTGCGACTCATATTTTGCATAAAGCCTTGCGTGAAGTATTGGGTGATCACGTACAGCAAAAAGGATCTTTGGTGGATGCCACTAAAACCCGCTTTGACTTTACTCATAACGCACCTATAACTCCACAAGAAATTCGTCGGGTAGAAGGTATTGTGAACGCCGAGATTTTGGCAAATACCGCGACCTCCGGAAAAGTGATGTCCTTAGACGATGCTCAGAAAACCGGTGCCACGATGCTCTTCGGCGAAAAGTATGCAGACGAAGTGCGCGTACTAGAAATCGGTAGCTCTAGAGAGTTGTGCGGCGGAACTCACGTTGGACGTACGGGTGATATCGGTAGCTTGAAGATTGTGTCTGAAGGTGGTGTAGCGGCTGGCATCCGTCGTGTTGAGGCGGTGACCGGCAAAAATGCCTTGAACTTCTTGCAAGGCTTAGAAGATAAAATTAATGAAGCTGCTGCGGTACTGAAAACTCACCCTGGTGATTTAGTGAGTCGCGTTACTCAACTTCAAGATAGTTTGCGTCAGGCTGAGCGTGAGCTAGATAAGGTCAACTCCAAACTCGCTGCTAGCCAAGGCGATGAGTTAGCAACGCAAGCAGTTGATATCAATGGCATCAAAGTATTGGCAGTGCGCTTAGATGGCGCAGATGCTCAAGTCTTGCGCGAGACTATGGATGCCCTGAAAGGAAAGTTAAAGACTGCAGCAATTGTCTTGGCTTCAGTGCAGGGTGACAAGGTCAGCTTGATTGCTGGTGTGACTGCAGATTCGATTGCTAAAGTTAAAGCAGGTGACTTAGTGAACTTCGTCGCCCAGCAAGTTGGCGGTAAGGGCGGCGGTAAGCCGGAGATGGCGATGGCCGGCGGTACTGATCCAAGTAAATTAGGTGCGGCATTGGCTGGCGTAAAAGATTGGGTGGCATCTAAATGAGCGATGTCATCGAATTTAATCTTGAGGTTGATGCGATTGGCATGAATTGCCCGCTTCCCATCTTGCGCACTAAGAAGGCCTTAGCGACTATGCAATCAGGCGAGGTTTTGAAAGTGAAGGCCACGGATGCCGGTGCTGCGCATGACTTTCCTGCATTTGCAAAGCAGACTGGTAATGAGCTACTTTCTAGTACTTCTGAGGGTGACGTATTAGTTTTCTTTCTTAAGAGAAGATAAGGCGTACCGAAATACTCGGCACTAAAGAAAAAGGCAGAAAGTGATTTCTGCCTTTTTGCTTTTCTCACCTTGGAGATTGGCTGTGAACCCTAGCTTAAAGAACGGCTCTTTAAGTAAGCTGCAAACTCGGTACTGACTTCTGGATGCCGCAAAGCAAATTCTACTGAAGCCTTGAGGTATCCAAGCTTGCTACCGCAGTCATAGCGCACGCCATCGTATTCATAAGCAAATACAGGCTCTTCTTTGAGTAAAGAGGCGATCGCATCAGTGAGCTGGATTTCACCGCCAGCACCGGGCTTCAGATTACGAATGTGATTAAAGATATCTGAAGACAGAACATAGCGACCCACTACCGCTAGGTTGGATGGCGCATCCTTAGGCTGTGGCTTTTCTACAATGCCATTTAAGTGATAGATGCCCTTGGATACCTCTGCTCCAGAAATAATGCCGTAGGAGCTACTTTTAGAGGGATCAATTTTTTCCACCGCTAAGACGGAACCATTTTGCTCATCAAATACTTTGAGCATTTGCTTGAGTACTGGTGGTTGGCCATCGAGTAAGTCATCTGCCAGGATGATGGCAAAAGGCTCATCACGTACGAGCTTTTCTGCGCATAGGACCGCATGACCCAAGCCCAAAGCTTCAGGTTGGCGAACATAAACGCAATCTACATGGCTGGGTTTGACGCTACGAACAATCTCCAGTAAAGCAGTTTTATTTTTGGCTTCGAGTTCAGCCTCTAATTCATAAGCTTTATCAAAGTGATCCTCAATTGCACGCTTACTACGACCAGTTACAAAAATCATTTCGGTAATACCAGCAGCAATCGCTTCCTCAACCGCGTACTGAATGAGCGGTTTATCCACCACATTGAGCATCTCTTTCGGGCTAGCCTTGGTGGCTGGTAAAAAGCGTGTGCCCAAACCTGCAACGGGGAAGACGGCTTTAGTAACGGCTTTAGTGCTTAATGGCATTGCAATTCCGATCAGTTTTATTGATGTTTTATTTCAGTCGTTCTAATTGTGCAACAAGCTTCTCATGGTTTTGCTCAAAACCAGCAAGACGTTGCTTTTCTTGAGCTACCACCTCTTCTGGGGCGCGGGCTACAAAGCTTTCGTTACCAAGTTTGCTGCGTGCTTTGGTGATCTCACTAGCTAGGCGCTCAATTTCTTTGCTTAGGCGAATTCTCTCAGCTGCCACATCCACCTCAATTTTGAGTAATAACTTCAGATTGCCAACTAGGGCTATTGGTGCGCCAGGGGCATCCTTTTCTAAAGCAGACTCATCATCGTAGATTTTGACCTCAGATAGCTTGGCTAAAGCAGTCAGGTAGGGACTTACCTTTTCCAAGAAATCTTGCGGTCCACAAATCCAGAGAGGCACCTTCAGTGCGGGAGAGACTTGCATCTCGCCGCGTAGATTACGGCAAGCATCCACAATCGATTTAATCTGGGCTACCCAAGCTTCGCTTTGCTCATCAATCTTATCGAGTTGAGCAACTGGGTATGGCTGGAGCGCAATGGTTTGCTTATCTTGTTTAGCCAGCTCTTTACCAACCTTCGGCCCAACGGTTTGCCAGAGGGTTTCAGTAATAAATGGAATCAGTGGATGAGCCATGCGCAAGATGGTTTCTAAAACACGCAAGAGAGTGCGGCGAGTGGCGCGTTGCTGTGCAGGCGTTCCAGTCTGGAGCTGTACCTTGGCTAACTCTAGATACCAATCGCAGTATTCATCCCAAACAAATTGATAGATGCTCGTAGCAATGTTGTCAAAGCGATAGTTTTGGAAGCCTTTAGCAACATCAGCTTCGGTTCTTTGCAGTTGAGAAACAATCCAACGATCTGCTGCTGAAAAGTCGAGATACCCTTCTGGGCCACATTGCTTGTCGCACGGCGCAAAGCCATTATCTTCATTATTGCCAGGGCAATTCATGAGCACAAAGCGAGTGGCATTCCAGAGTTTGTTGCAGAAGTTGCGATAGCCTTCACAGCGCTTCTGATCAAAATTAATATTTCGACCCAGTGACGCGAGTGAGGCGAAGGTAAAGCGTAGGGCATCCGTACCAAATGCAGGAATCCCTTCCGGAAACTCTTTCTTCGTTTTCTTACCAATACTTTCTGCTTGCTTAGGATTCATCAAGCCAGTAGTGCGCTTGGCAACTAAGTCTTCAATCTTGATGCCATCAATTAAATCGATTGGATCCAAAGTATTTCCTTTGGATTTACTCATTTTCTGACCTTCAGCATCACGGACTAAGCCGTGTACGTACACGGTATGGAAAGGCACTTTGCCAGTGAAGTGGCAAGTCATCATGACCATTCTGGCTACCCAGAAGAAGATGATGTCAAAACCGGTCACCAATACTGAGGATGGCAAGAAGTGATTGAGTGCAGGCGTTTCTTCAGGCCAGCCTAATGAACTAAATGGCACCAGTGCAGAGCTAAACCAGGTATCTAAGACATCGGGGTCGCGATTGAGTTGGCCGCTATAACCGGCAGCACTAGCCTTCACTTTCGCTTCTTCTTCAGAGCGCGCTACGAAAATTTGACCATCCTCACCATACCAAGCAGGGATTTGATGTCCCCACCAGAGTTGTCGAGAGATGCACCAGTCCTGAATGTTTTCTAACCACTGAGAGTAGGTACTAATCCAGTTTTCTGGAACGAGCTTAATGCCACCATTTTTTACTGCATCTAGCGCTGCGCCAGCAATAGAGGAGCCTGGTTGATATTTGTTATCTGGACTTGGTTTAGATACCGCGACAAACCATTGGTCAGTGAGCATTGGCTCAATGATAGTTTGGGTGCGATCGCCACGTGGAACCATTAATTTATATGGCTGCACTTTTTCTAATAGGCCAGCTGCATCTAAGTCAGAAACGATTTTTTTGCGGGCAGCAAAGCGCTCAAGACCTTGATATACCGCAGGTGCATTTTCATTAATCTTGGCATCGAGAGTCAAGATATTGATGAGTGGCAACTGATGGCGTTGTCCAACAGCATAGTCATTGAAGTCATGCGCAGGTGTCACTTTAACCACGCCGGTACCAAAAGCTAAATCAACATAGTCATCCGCAATAATCGGAATCTCGCGATTGCACAGCGGTAGCTGTACTGACTTACCAATGAGGTATTTGTAGCGCTCGTCTTCTGGATTGACCATGACGGCTACGTCACCCAATAAAGTCTCTGGGCGCGTGGTAGCAACGGTCAGGTGTCCGGAGCCATCGGCTAATGGATAGCGAATGTGCCACATCGAGCCATCTTCTTCTTCGCTCACCACTTCTAAGTCAGAGACCGCAGTTCCTAAAACTGGATCCCAGTTCACTAAACGTTTACCGCGGTAAATTAATCCTTGCTCATGTAAACGAAAAAATACTTCGACAACCGCTTTGGACATCTTGCTGTCCATCGTGAAATATTCTTTACCCCAATCAATTGAGGCACCTAAGCGACGAATCTGACGAGTAATGGTATTGCCGGAAGTTTCTTTCCACACCCACACTTTTTCCAAGAATTTCTCACGACCTAAATCATGGCGAGAGATTTTCTGAGCATCGAGTTGGCGTTCAACGACGATTTGTGTAGCGATACCGGCATGGTCTGTACCCGGAACCCACAAAGTATTTTTGCCAGACATGCGGGCATGACGTACCAGGCCATCCATAATGGTTTGATTAAAAGCGTGACCCATGTGCAGTGTGCCCGTCACATTTGGTGGCGGCAGCTGAATCGAGAAATCGCCCTTGCCCTCATCTAGGGTGGCGTCGGCAATACCTCGGCGTTCCCACTCTAGACCCCAATAAGCTTCAATTGGGGCGGGTTCGTAGGATTTGGCTAGGTCGTCTACAGAACTCGCTATTGGAGAGTTAGGGGAAGTGGGTAAATTAGGGGTATTCGAAGCATTTGGCATAAGAGGCAAATTATAATTGGGGCGATGTACTCAGACCTACTCGCAAACCTTAATCCAGAACAACGCGAGGCAGTGACCCTCCCGCCGGTAAATGAAAATGGCCAGACCCAGTCAGCCCTGATTTTGGCTGGCGCTGGTAGTGGAAAAACCCGCGTCCTGACGACCCGTATAGCTTGGTTGATCCAAACAGGTCAGGTTTCACCTATTGGTGTCCTGGCGGTGACCTTTACCAATAAGGCCGCTAAAGAGATGATGTTGCGTCTGAGCGCCATGTTGCCGATTAACACCCGAGGCATGTGGATTGGCACTTTTCATGGTCTTTGTAACCGTTTATTGCGTGCGCACCACAAAGAAGCAGGTTTACCGTCTACTTTTCAGATTTTGGATACCCAGGATCAGCTTTCCGCCATTAAGCGACTTTTGAAGGGCTTAAAGGTCGATGATGAGAAATACCCCCCTAAGCAGTTGCAATACTTCATTGCCCACGCCAAAGAGCGTGGTCAGCGTGCCAAAGAATTATCGGTAGGGGATGATTTTCAGGCCAAGATGGCCCAGTTGTACGAGGCTTATGACGAGCAATGCCAGCGTGAGGGTGTAGTTGACTTTGCTGAACTCCTATTACGTAGCTATGAGTTGCTCAAACATAAAGAGGCTATTCGGACGCATTACCAAGAACGCTTCCGGCATATTTTGATTGATGAGTTTCAAGATACCAATGCCTTGCAATACGCTTGGCTCAAATTACTCTCTGGTCACGATGCTAGTCGCGTCAATGTCAGCGGCATGGGAAGCAGTGCAGTTTTTGCGGTAGGCGATGATGATCAGAGTATTTATGCTTTCCGCGGCGCAGATGTGGAGAACATGCGTCTGTATGAAAAGCAATATCACCCGATGATGGTCAAGCTTGAGCAGAACTACCGCTCGCATGGTCATATCTTGGATACAGCCAATTACCTCATTTCTAACAATACAGATCGTCTTGGTAAAAACTTGCGTACCGATGCAGGTCATGGTGAGCCAGTGCGCATCTATGATGCGCCGAGTGATCACGCTGAAGCTGCCTGGCTTGTAGATGAAATCAAAGCTTTAGTGAATAGCGGCATCAAGCGTACTGAAATTGCTTTGCTCTATCGCAGTAATGCTCAATCACGAATCATCGAGCACGCCTTATTTTCTGCAGCGATTCCGTATCGGGTTTATGGTGGACTACGATTCTTCGAGCGAGCTGAAATTAAGCATGCCTTAGCGTATTTACGTCTGCTAGAAAATCCAAATGATGACACCTCCTTCTCCCGCGTGGTCAATTTCCCAACACGCGGTATTGGGGCGAGATCGATTGAAGCTGTGCAAGATGCAGCTCGTACACAAAACAGTTCTTTGTATTTGGCGGCATCGACATTGGATGGCAAAGCTGGCGCCTCCTTGGGTGGCTTTGTGCGCCTCGTTGATCATATGCGTGAAGCTACTCGTCACAACACATTGCCTGAGACAGTGGAATTCGTGATTCAAAATAGTGGCTTGATTCAGCATTACCTCTCGGAGCGCGAAGGTCAGGACCGTGTAGAAAACTTGCAAGAATTAATTAATGCTGCAACCGCGTTTATTGCGGAAGAAGGTTATGGTCAGGATGCCACTGCTGCCACACTGCCGGGTGAGAATGCGCCTGGTGTAGTCGAGGTCTCACCATTAGCCGCATTCCTCTCGCATGCTTCACTTGAGGCCGGTGATAACCAAGCTCAGGCAGGCCAAGACGCTGTGCAGCTGATGACGGTGCACTCTGCCAAAGGCTTGGAGTTCATCTCTGTATTTATTACTGGCTTAGAAGAGGGCTTGTTCCCACATGAGAACAGTATTAATGAGCAGCATGGTTTGGAAGAAGAACGACGCTTAATGTATGTTGCGATTACTCGCGCAAAAGAGCGTCTCTACCTATCTCATACCCAGTCACGGATGTTGCATGGCCAAGTTCGCTACAACATGCCGTCTCGTTTCTTGGAAGAGTTGCCATCGGATTCACTGAAGTGGCTCACTCCCAAAGTGAAAGATGCCCGTTGGGGTGGTACTAGTAGTGGAAATGGCGACCGCTCAGAATCGACTTGGCAGGATGGCTATACCCGTCAGCGCGAGTTTGGGTCGAATGATTTCTTTGACAGTAGTAATGAGCGTGAGCGACCTGCAAGGCAAATTGGCCGAGTAGGATCTGCCTCAACCGCCGTGACCAGAATGGCCTCGCCACCACGCGGCAACTACCCATTTACGATTGGCCAAAATGTATTCCATACCAAGTTTGGTGAAGGGCGCGTTACAGGCCTCGAGGGTAATGATGCTGATGCACGTGCTCAGGTGAATTTCAAGCGCCATGGCGTTAAATGGCTTCAGCTCAGCATTGCTAAGCTAGCTGCGATAGATTAAGCGATTAAAGTAGCCGCTTCTTTTTCAGCAAAGCATGCCTTCCAGGTAGCGAAGAAAGAGCAGTGCATCACAGTGAGCCCCGCCATGGAAATAGGGGCGATGATGAATGATGCGGCTTGACCTAAGTCGAGAGCATCAAAAATAGAGCCAATCGTTAGAGGAATAGCGATTAAGATTCCACCCCAAATTGCGAGATATAAAAAGAATGCGCCCCGATTGGTCCAGCAAGCAACAGCACTGGAAAAGAGTGCTTGCGCTATAGACATATCAGCCCAAGCAACGAGCACGGGAGAAAACCACATCAACATTGCCACTGGCACATAAAGAATGCCGCCAAAAAAGAGAATCAGGTAAATCTGATTGATGGCTTCTGAGGTAATCGGCTTTTCGTTAGTCATTAGTGGAATGAGCAACTCAAAATCTACCAACAAGCTTAAGATAAAGCTGAGAGCAAGTATGAGTGCGGCGTAGACCAAACCCAATTGGAGAATGCGTTTGCGAATCAAGGGGGTCGATTGCAGTGCAATCACGTATACCGAGGGTCGAATACGTTCTTTTTGAATCGCTAGGCGGCAGGCGGTCATAAAGCCTACTGATAAAGTAGGCGTGAGTAATAAGACGGCAAAAATACCAATCACGGGTACGAGTACTGCAAGTTGCGCTGCAAATATGTACATGAATACCAGCATTAAAAAACCCAAAGGATTTTGTTTAAAAAGCCAAATGCCTTGACGTATCCAGGTATAACCCTCTTTTGGAGTGACGGAATTGAGTTTCATATTGCCTTGCGACTTAAAAGAATATTTTCGAAATGACGAGGGTCATGCGGGGTGAGCATTTGCGCATCACGTGGCAAATAAAAATCCCACAGTCGGGAGATCCAAAAACGCAGAGCTGCAGCCCGCACCATCAGGGGCCAGCTTGCTTGTTCTTCACTAGTGAGTGGGCGAACAGCCTGATAGGCATCCATCAGCGCCTTGAAGCGAGCAGGATCTAAATCTTGTTTGTTGTCAGCAAGGCACCAGTCATTTGCAGTAACTGCTAAATCAAATAACCACTTATCTGTTCCAGCGAAATAAAAGTCGAAGAAACCACCCAGCTGATCTTGAGAGCAATCGCTTGCGCCTTGAGGATCAAATAGCACGTTATCCCTAAAGAGATCGCAATGACTTGCCCCTTGTGGCAATGATTTATAGGCTTCAGAGGCAAAGAATTGCTCTTGAGTTGCGAGCTCGCTAGTCAGCAATTCTTTTTGTGTGTCACTTAAGTGTGACAACACTTGCGGAACTGTTTTTTGCCACCAAGTAAGACTGCGAAGATTCTCTTGGGTGAGCTTAAAGTCGCTGCTGGCCAAATGCATTTTGGCTAAATACTCGCCAACCAGGGCGCAATGCTTGGCTTCGGGTGCGAGCATAGAAAGGCCGGGAAGCTTGCTCACAATGGCTGCAGGCTTACCTTTGAGTGTAAATAAAATTTGCCCCTGTTTATTTTCAAGCGGCTTAGGTACGGGAATACTTTTATTCGCCAAATGGCGCATTAGCTCTAGGTAGTATGGAAGTTGCTCTGCCGATAGTCTTTCAAAAATCGTCAGAACATATTCTTGTTTCTTGCCATTTTTCTCAGTATCGAGAAAGAAATTGGAGTTCTCAATCCCACCATGAATTCCACGAATATCGATGACCTGCCCAATATCAAAGTCGCTTGAGATCCAAGCAGAGATATCACTTAGTTCAATGGGGGTGAAAACGGCCATGAGTAAAGACTAAAAAGGAACTCTGATACTCGGTACGCTGATCAGGTCAGTTTCTTTTGGTACGCCAGGCATCACTGTTGCTGGGGGCGCCATTTCGTAGCTGGTATAGCGTGTCTTCACATCCACCTGAGTAGGCGCATTGGTATCTTTGTATTCGGTAATTTCAGTACCAGTGGCTTCTTTGTGCTGAAAGCTCGGTTTGCGACCCTCGGGCGTATTGGTTACCTGAGAAGCGCTCACTGGCGGCGCTAAGGGCTGATTATTGATGCGCTGCAACTCGGAGGGGCTCAGCGCTTGAGAATTATTTTGGGCGTGCGCTGTATGCAGGCCAAAAGAGGCAAAAGCCACTAAAAAGCTTGTTAGAACAAGGGTTTGGCTCACAGAAGCGTGGAGTAAGTTAGTTAGAGCGTGCATCATTTTTCACCTTTATAGGCCTCTTTTCAGGAGGATTTGAGCCTGATATGTAGGCAGTTAGCAACTAGATTGTACGATTGCGGTATGACTAAACATAGACTCTTGTTGGTAGACGGCTCTAGCTACCTCTATCGCGCCTTTCATGCCATGCCAGACCTCAGAAATGGGGCAGGCGACCCAACGGGGGCTATCTATGGGATGGTAAATATGATGCGCCGAGCTCGCTTAGAACTCAAGGCTGATCACATTGCCTGTGTTTTTGACGCCAAAGGTAAGACATTCCGTGATGAAATGTACCCCGAGTACAAAGCGCATCGCTCCCCCATGCCTGAAGATTTGGTAAGGCAGATTGAGCCGATCCATGCGATGGTGAAAGCTTTGGGCTGGCCGGTATTGATGGTTTCTGGGGTTGAGGCCGATGATGTGATTGCCACCTTAGCTAGCCAAGCAACCCAAGCTGGCTGGGAAACAATTATTTCTACTGGCGACAAAGATTTGGCTCAGTTAGTGAATGCTTCAGTCACCTTAATTAATACGATGACCAATGAGAAATTGGATATCAATGGCGTGATTGAAAAATTCGGCGTACCTCCGGAGCGCATCGTAGATTACCTTTCCATCATTGGTGATACGGTTGATAACGTACCGGGTGTTCCTAAAGCCGGTCCTAAAACGGCAAACAAATGGTTGGCTGAATTTGGTGACTTAGACAACTTGATGGCAAACGCCGACCAAGTGAAGGGTGTTGTTGGCGAGAACTTGCGAAATAGTTTGGAGTGGCTGCCACAAGCGCGTCAACTCATTACCGTCAAAACCGATTGCGATTTATCACCTCATCTGCCAGGCCTAGATGACCTGCATGCGAAACCAGAAGATGCACCGCTATTGCGTGAGTTGTTTGAGCGCTACGCATTTAAGACTTGGTTGCGTGATGTGGAGAGGCAGTTGGGTGGTACTGTTCCTGAAGCCAACAGCAACTTTGATTTAGCCGGTAGTCCCATAAAAAACAACTCAGAGGAAAGTGTAAAAAGCGAGGCCAAGAAATTTGGCCCCACTGCTACAGAAGCGACAACTGCCTTGTCACAAGAAACAACAGATCTGCAAGGTGCGATTGCAAAACACTATGAGTGTGTAGTGGATGAGGTAACACTAGATCGTTGGATTAAAAAAATTGAGGGCGCTGATCTTACGGCGGTGGATACCGAGACTACTAGCTTAGATGCACTGGCTGCTGAGCTTGTCGGTATCTCGCTTTGTGTTACCCCTGGGGAGGCTTGTTACATCCCAGTAGCGCATCGCAATGGAGAGGCCCAGCTCAGCCGCGAACTGGTTTTGGCACGCATGAAGCCCTGGCTAGAAAGCGCTACCAATTTTAAGGTAGGGCAAAACCTGAAGTACGACAGCCATATCTTTGCAAACTACGGCATCACCTTGCAAGGCATTGCCTTTGACACCATGCTGGAATCTTATGTGCTCGAGTCGCATATGCCGCACAATATGGATAACTTAGCTGAGCGACATCTCGGTATGAAGACCATTAAGTATGAAGAGGTCTGCGGTAAAGGCGTCCACCAGATTGGCTTTGATCAAGTTGACCTCAAGATCGCCGCAGACTATGCAGCAGAAGATGCTGACATTACCTTGCGCTTGCATCACATGCTATGGCCACAAATTCAGACAAGTCCAGGTCTTTTATACATTTATGAAGATGTCGAGATGCCAGCAATGCGGGTTCTGGGCATCATGGAACGTAATGGCATTCGGATTGACTCTGCCTTGTTATCTCAGCAAGGTCAAGAAGTTGGCAAACGTCTGCTTGCTCTTGAGGGTGAGATTCATAAGTTAGCTGGACAGCCATTTAATATTCAGTCTCCCAAGCAGATCGCAGAGATTTTATTTGGGCAGTTAGAGCTCCCTGTCATTAAGAAGACGCCATCCGGTGCGCCATCGACTGACGAGGAAGTGTTGCAGAAGTTGGCGGAAGACTATCCCTTACCTGCGCGTATCTTGGACTACCGCAGTCTTGCTAAATTGATGTCGACCTATATCGAGAAACTCCCGCGTATGGCGGATCCTAAAACAGGACGAGTACATACGAGTTTTTCTCAGGCGACTGCGGTGACTGGGCGTTTGGCTTCAAGTGATCCGAACTTGCAAAATATTCCTGTGCGCACGGAAGAGGGTCGTCGCATTCGGGAGGCGTTTATTCCGGCCCAGGGTTGTAAGTTGCTCTCGGCCGACTATTCACAAATTGAATTACGCATCATGGCGCATATTGCAGAGGATGAAAACTTATTAGCTGCATTCGCTGCTGGTAAGGATGTGCACCAAGCAACTGCCGCTGAGATTTTCGGCGTGCCGCTCGAGAGCGTTAATTCAGAGCAGCGTCGTTATGCCAAGGTCATTAACTTTGGCCTAATTTATGGCATGAGTGCCTTTGGCCTAGCCGGTAATTTAGGTATTGAGCGCTCAGCAGCCCAAAACTATATTGCTAAGTACTTTGATCGCTATCCAGGGGTTGCTCAGTATATGGAGCGCACTCGCTTGGAGGCTAGGGAGAATGGTTATGTTGAGACGGTCTTTGGCAGGCGTCTTTGGCTCCCAGAAATTAAGAGTAGCGGTCCTCGCCGCCAGGGTGCAGAGCGGGCCGCAATTAATGCGCCAATGCAGGGAACGGCAGCTGACTTGATTAAATTGGCTATGATTGCGGTCGAAAACTGGTTGGAAAAAGAGCAGCTCAAGACTCGCATGTTGCTCCAGGTCCACGATGAGCTGGTATTTGACGTGCCGCTGGATGAGCTAGAGCTTTTGCAAGCAAAACTGCCTGACTTGATGTGCAAGGTAGCTGAGCTGAAGGTTCCGCTGGTAGTGGGTATTGGGATTGGCGATAATTGGGAAGAAGCGCACTAAATTAGGAGACTAAGAGATGACAACTAAAAAAGATCAGGGTTCAAACATGGTGTTGAGCGATAGAAGAGGTTTTATGAAAGCCTCCGCTATTACCGCAACCACTATGGGAATTGGTTTTGTAGCTGCCTCTGAGCCAGTCATGGCCGCAGCAATTGAAACGGATTTCACCGGCATTAAAGCGGGCGAGCAAATGATTCCAGTGGGAAGTTTTCAGATGCCTGCTTATGTTTCACGTCCAGAAAAAGCCAAAGGCAGTTTGCCGATTGTGATTATTGCCAGCGAAATCTTTGGTGTGCATGAATACATTGCAGACGTCACAAGACGTTTTGCTAAATTAGGTTACTTGGCTATTGCCCCAGAATTCTTTACGCGCGCTGGCGATCCGAACACTTACGGCACTATTGCCGAGATTCAAAAAAATATCGTTGCTCCAACTGGGGATACTCAAGTTCTCAATGACTTGCAAGCAGCCTTAGTGTGGGCCGGCAAGAACGGTGGCAACTTGAAAAAAGTGGGCGTTACTGGATTTTGCTGGGGTGGTCGCATTACTTGGCTATCGGCCACACTGCCTCAGGTTAAGGCTGGTGTAGCTTGGTATGGTCGTGTCATCGGTGAGAAAACCGAGGGCAACCCGCGCCACCCAGTCGATATCGCTGCTGATCTCAAGGCACCAGTGCTTGGTTTATATGGCGGCGCTGATACTGGTATCTCTCTGGAAAGTGTTGAGCAAATGCGTGAAGCGCTTGCAAAAGCAGCCCCCAAAAATCCAGCAGCCAAAGCATCTCGTTTTGAAATCTATCCTGATGCACCGCATGCTTTCCATGCAGACTACCGCGCTACCTATCGCGAAGGCCCTGCAAAAGATGGTTGGGAAAAATGCATTGCCTGGTTTAAACAAAACGGGGTTGCCTAACTCCCATGTCAGTACTGCAAAGCATTTTGTTGGTAACAGCGCTAGCGGGAACTACTAGCGTTCTCATTGCCGCGAGTTTTTCTTTGTCTTTGCTATCAAAGATGGTCAACAGTATGGTGAGTGTTTCAGTTGGTATTTTGCTGGCCACCGCCTTGCTGCATTCATTGCCTGAAGCATTCACGATGCCGGGCGTGAACCCTCAGCTCTTATTTGCCACCTTGCTGGCAGGGCTCTTAGGCTTTTTCTTGCTTGAGAAAATTTCTTTATTGCGTCATAGCCATCATCACGAAGGAGATGGTCATGATCATCACCATGGTCATGATGCAGAAGTGGCAGGTCGTAGTGGTTGGATGATTTTGGTCGGCGATGGGATACACAATTTTGTGGATGGTGTTTTGATTGCTGCCGCCTTTATGGCGGATTACCAGGTGGGCATCTTTACTGCGATTGCCATCATTGCTCACGAGATTCCGCAGGAGATTGGCGATTTCATCGTATTACTAAATGCTGGATTTTCCCGTACTCGTGCCTTGGTATACAACTTTATTTGTGGCTTAGCTGCGGTACTAGGTGGCGTATTGGCTTACTTCTTTTTGGAGAGGGCTCATGCGGCAATGCCTTACTTATTGGTCATCGCCTCAAGTAGTTTTATTTATATTGCGGTAAGCGATCTGATTCCACAAATGCACCGACGCCCACATTGGGCTGAGTCTTTACGTCAAACGATTTTGATTGCCGGTGGCGTTGGCCTTGTCATCCTGCTTTCGCTCTTGCATTAAAGAGCTACTGGTCGACTTGGATCGGCACACCATTCGCTCCAGCTACCTGCGTACACTCGTGAGCCCTTGAGACCAGCGATTTCCATAGCTAGTAGGTTATGACAGGCCGTTACTCCAGAACCGCATTGATGAATGACATCAGAAGCTTTGTTTGAGCCCAAGAGCTCTACAAAGTCTTTGAAGAGTTGTTCTGGAGCCTTAAAACTTTTTTTGGAAAGATTTTCTCTGAAGCAGTAATTAATTGCGTCGGGGATATGTCCGCCAACAGGATCTAAGGTTTCGTTTTGACCATGGAAGCGATCATTTGCACGAGCATCAACAATGACATTCGTTTTAGCCTGGAGATTGTGAACAACCTCTTCTACTGTCACTAAGCCAACATAAGGCATTGTGGGTACTGGCGTTGTTGTTGGATTTGCTTCGCGTGGCAAAGTGCCGATGGGGCCATTCCAAGCATCTAGGCCGCCATCTAAGACTTGTACATTGGCATGGCCAGTAGCTTTGAGCATCCACCAGAGGCGACTGGCATATACAGAGCCCTGATTATCGTAGGCAATCACCAAGGTGTTGGAGTCAAAGCCAAGGCGAGATTTGGTTTTGGCCCAGGCTTCTGGGGTGGGAAGTGGGTGGCGACCATTCTTCCCTGTCTTTTCACCAGATAAATCGTGGTCTAGATCAACATACAGTGCGCCTGGAATGTGGCCTTCTAAATAAGACTTGCGACCGGCTAGTGGATCGACTAAATCAAAGCGGCAATCACAGATCAATACATTCTCACCACTGTTAATCATTTCTTCTAATTGATTTGCGGTAATAAGCGGCGTCATGATGGCTTCCTGTAGAGGGCGTTATGGGCGTTACTGAATTATGCGCCTTGATAGTTCATGGCACGACGGTACCATTCATGAAAATGTTGCATGCCGTCTTCCATGGGACTTTGGTATGGACCCACTTCATTTTGACCGCGGGCTAGCAGGGCAGCGCGACCAGCATCCATGCGCTCCGCAATTTCATCATCTTCAATGCAGGTTTCCATATAGGCTGCACGCTCTGCTTCTACAAATTCACGTTCAAAAAGAGCGATTTCTTCAGGGTAATAAAACTCCACGACATTGCGTGTTTTATTGGGCCCCATCGGATGTAAGGTGGAAACACATAAAACACCTGGATACCACTCAACCATCACATTGGGATAGTAGGTAAGCCAGATAGCACCATGGCGTGGTGTCTTACCCTTATGGTGGCGCAACACTGCTTCATGCCACTTTTGATAGACGGGTGAGCCGGGCTTCTCTAAGTCCTTGTGAATACCAACCGTCTGCACGCTATGCCAGTCACCGAATTCCCAGTACAAGTCTTCGCAAGAAACAAACTTACCTAAGCCTGGATGAAAAGGCACTACGTGGTAGTCCTCAAGGTAGACCTCAATAAAAGTCTTCCAGTTGTAATTGCACTCATGAACTTCAACATGATCGAGGATGTAGCCTTCAAAGTTGAGATCATCAGCAACGCCAAGCTTGGCTAGATCAGTACGCACATCACGCGGACCTTCGAAGAGGAGTCCTTGCCAATTCTGCAAAGGCGATTTGCCGAGATTAAGGCAAGGCTTATCTTCAAAATGGGGCGCACCCAGAAGTTGACCGTTTAAATCATAGGTCCAGCGATGCAAGGGGCACACAATGTTATCTGCCTTACCTTTGCCATTCAGCATGAGTGCTTGGCGATGACGGCAGACATTGGAAAGGAGTTCAACGCCCGCTTGGTTACGAACCAATAGGCGGCCTTCATTCTCAGCTGTCAAAGTTTGGTAGGAACCCATCTCGGGAACCATGAGTTCGTGACCAATATAGCCTGGACCCTGCTTAAATAGCAGTTCAATTTCACGCTGATAGAGATCAACGTCAAAATAGGCCGAAACCGGCAGTTGTAAGTTGGACGGCGCAAGCTGCTGCGCGGTAGCCAGATTAGTCATTCTCCCCACCCCCGAAAACGTCAGCCGAAGCTAAGCGGAATAACCAATCCAACCATCGACGGATCGATATTGGAAAGGAAGGAAGCGATTATACCCATCTGACCCCCGTCTCGCTTTAATATATAGGACTACATCTATAAGAAATTTCAAGGAAATAAGCCAATGCCAGCGAAGAAATCTGAAGATCAGAAGCCCGGTCTTGAGCTACAAATCGACCCTAATTTGCGTTATGAGCAGGCTGTCAAGGAGCTGGAAAAGCTGATTTCGGATATGGAATCAGGCAAATTCTCTTTGGAAGAGACACTTTTGGCTTATCAACGTGGTGCAGCACTCCTAAAACATTGCCAGGCCATGCTTGCTCAAGTTGAGCAGCAAGTTCGGGTATTCGAGGCGTAAGTTGTTCTAAGACTTTACTTTTATGAACAACACACTTTCATTTGAAGATTGGGTTCGTGCTCACGGGCAGCGAACTGAAGTAGCTCTCGATAGATGGCTTGATGCAGCGAATGCTCATCCCATACGTTTACATGAAGCTATGCGTTATGCCGCTCAAGGTGGTGGTAAGCGTATTCGTCCTTTATTAGTTTATGCCGCTGGTGAGTTAGGCAATGATGCCAATGAAGAGAAAAATAATGCTTTAGATTCTGCTGCGTTTGCAATTGAATGTATTCATGCCTACTCCTTGGTGCATGATGATTTGCCTTGTATGGATGACGATGATTTACGACGTGGACGTCCTACTGTACATAAGGCTTATGACGAGCCGACTGCTTTATTGGTTGGTGATGCATTACAAACTCGCGCATTTGAGGTTTTGGCAAACGCGCAGTGCGATGCTAATACCCGCCTGGCAATGATCAGTGCATTGGCTAGTGCATCGGGTTCGCGTGGCATGGCTGGTGGTCAGGCGATTGATCTGGAGAGCGTGGGAAAGAAGTTAGACCTTGCTGGCTTAAAGCAAATGCATGCGATGAAAACAGGTGCTCTGCTTTCTTGTTCAGTACAGATGGGTGGCATTGCTGCCAAGCTCAATGCGATTCAAATGCAGCATCTCAAAAATTACTCTGAAGCTTTGGGGCTGGCCTTTCAGATTGTGGATGATGTTTTGGATGCCACTGCAGACAGTCAAACCTTGGGTAAAACCGCAGGAAAAGACGCGGCCAATGACAAGCCCACCTATGTGAGCTTGATGGGTTTAGACTATGCTAAGAAGGCAGCAACCGATTTACAAGAAACGGCGATTGCTAGCTTAGAGAGTTTTGGGGCTAAAGCCCAAGCCCTTAGAGATTTGGCTCTATTGGTAGTTAATAGAGGCAAATAAGATTACTAAAGATTTGATGACTTTAAATTCCATTCACTCCCCCGTAGATTTAAAAAAACTTCCTCGTGAGCAGCTTCCTGCACTAGCAGATGAATTACGTCAGTTTGTATTAGATTCTGTTTCTAAAACGGGTGGACACCTTTCCTCTAATTTAGGAACGGTGGAGTTATCGATTGCGCTGCACTATGTCTTTGATACACCGCAGGATCGAATCGTGTGGGACGTGGGGCATCAAAGTTATCCGCACAAAATTTTGACTGGTCGTCGTGAACGCATGAATAGCTTGCGCCAGTTAGATGGTTTGTCAGGTTTTCCCCGTCGCGCTGAAAGTGAATACGATGCTTTTGGTACTGGTCACTCTTCAACCAGTATTTCTGCGGCGATGGGTATGGCGCGTGCTTTCCAAACCAAGGGCGAGAGACAAGTCGCTGTTGCGGTGATTGGCGATAGTGCGATGACTGGCGGTATGGCATTTGAAGCGATGAATAATGCGGGCGTGTATGAGGACCTACCGTTAGTAGTCATTCTGAATGACAACGATATGTCGATCTCGCCAGCAGTAGGTGCGCTCAATCGGCACCTTGCTAGATTATTGAGCGGCAATATTTACTCTGCAACAAAGAAGGGCATCGATAGCGTGTTATCCATTGCGCCGCCTTTGCGTGAGTTTGCTAAGCGTTTGGAAGATCATGCTAAAGGCATGGTTTCTCCATCCACTATTTTTGAAGAGTTTGGTTTTAATTACTTTGGCCCAATCGATGGCCATGATTTAGACGCTCTTGTTCCAATGTTGCAAAATGTTCGCCGTTTGGCGCTTGAGGGGCGCGGTCCCCAGTTCTTGCATGTAGTCACTCGCAAAGGTCAGGGCTATGAGTTGGCTGAAGTAGACCCAGTGCTGTATCACGGTCCGAGCAAGTTCAATCCGGAAGAGGGTGTGAAGAAGTCTGCTGCCCCTTCTCAAAAAACCTTTACTCAAGTGTTTGGTGAATGGCTGTGCGATATGGCGCATGCTGATCCATTGCTTGTTGGTATTACACCAGCAATGCGTGAAGGCTCTGGCCTGGTGGAGTTTGAAAAGAATTTCCCTAAGCGTTATTACGATGTCGGTATTGCTGAGCAGCATGCAGTGACTTTTGCTGCTGGTATGGCGTGTGAAGGTATGAAGCCAGTAGTAGCTATTTACTCAACATTCCTACAGCGTGCCTACGATCAACTCATTCATGATGTCGCGATTCAGGATCTGCCGGTTTTGTTTGCATTGGACCGCGCTGGTTTAGTGGGCGCAGATGGCGCAACCCATGCTGGTGCGTATGACATTCCGTTCTTACGTTGCATTCCGAATATGTTGGTCTTGACACCAGCAGACGAAGCAGAGTGCCGTGATTTATTGACTACGGCATTTCATCAGCCGCACCCGAGCGCTGTACGCTATCCGCGTGGTGCTGGTGTTGGAACCATTCCTTCAAAAGAATTACGTACTGTGCCATTGGGTAAGAGCGAAGTGCGTCGTAAGTCGAGTGCACCTGCAGGTCAGCGCATAGCGATCTTGGCTTTCGGAACTTTGCTCTATCCAGCACTTGAAGTGGCTGAACAAATCGATGCCTCAGTTGCTAATATGCGTTTTGTTAAACCATTAGATCTTGAGTTACTCAAATCCTTTGCGCAAGATCATGATTATTTTGTAACGATTGAGGATGGTGCGATTCAGGGTGGCGCAGGTAGTGCGTGCCTTGAGGCACTCTCTGCAATGGGGATAAACAAACCCCTCTTGCAATTAGGTCTTCCTGATGTATTCGTGGAGCATGGCGATTACAAACTCTTGATGAGTCAGTGTGGCTTGGACGTTGCGGGGATTGCAAAGGCTATTTCCCAACGTTTTCCAGCTAAAACAGCTACAAATCCTGTAGCCGTAGGCAAATAAGTCATTTTTGCCTGAAAATAGAGTCATGAACGACATCAACACCGCCTTTCTCAAACCACAAGCCATGCCAGACATACAGTCTTCGCATGACGAGCGGGCCTTGCCAATTGAGCAGGTAGGGATTCGGGGATTACGCCATCCGCTGAATATCCGCACTCAGACGGGTGTAATGCCAGCGGTTGGTAATTTTGAAATGGATGTGGCTTTGCCTGCGCATGTGAAGGGCACACACATGTCTCGCTTTATTGCACTCTTGCAAAAATACCATGAGCCGATTGATAGTGCATCTGTAGTTGCCATGGTGCGTGAGATGCTGCCATTGCTCAACGCGAGTGAAGGTCGTATTCAATTTACCTATACCCACTTCGTAAAAAAAGCTGCACCCGTATCTGGTGTTGAAAGCTTGATGGATTACGAAGTGACTTGGACTGCAAAAGCAAAACAAAATGCATCTGGTGCAATTGATGCTGAGTTAAACCTTCGCGCTCTAGTTCCAGTGATGAGTCTATGCCCTTGCTCTAAAGAGATTTCAGAGTATGGAGCGCACAATCAACGCTCACATGTGACGATGTCAGTTGAGCTGGATTCGCAGACCAAGATGACGGTAGAAGATTTAGTTGCAGCCGCTGAGAGCCAAGCCTCTAGCGAGTTATGGGGCTTGCTCAAGCGCCCTGATGAGAAGTGGGTTACCGAACGTGCTTATGACAACCCGAAGTTTGTAGAAGACTTAGTACGCGATGTAGCAGGTCAGCTCAAAGGTGATCAGCGTATTTTGTCTTTAGTGGTTGAGGCTGAGAACTTTGAGTCGATTCACAATCACAGTGCCTACGCCAAAATTAGTCTGACTAAGTAATAAACTCAGCAATAATCTAAGTAAGATTATTGCTCGCCAAATCCCAGCGGGGTTTGATATCAAAGGCGCCTGAAGTAGTTGAGCCATTATTTTCTGCCAACATGCGCAGTGCTCCAGCAAATGCAATCATCACGCCGTTATCGGTACATAGATCGACTGGTGGATAGTGCACTTCAAATCGATTTTTCTTAGCACTGGCATTGAGAGCTGCGCGTAATTGCAAATTGGCGCCCACACCGCCAGCCAGGACCAAATGTTTGCAGCCAGTTTGCTTAAGCGCCTTCTCTGATTTACTGACGAGTACTGCGACTAAGGAGTCGACGAAGCTTCGCGCAAGATCCGCATGAAACATTGCAATCTCATCAGAATCAGTAATGCCTAATGCCTCAAATTTTTTCACCTGGTTCAGAACCGCTGTTTTGAGTCCAGAGAAAGAAAAGTCCAAATCCCCAGAGTGCAGCATCGGTTTGGGTAGGTCAAATCTTCCAGACTGGCCTTTTTCTGCCAATTTGGAGATAGCAGCTCCGCCTGGATAGTCCAGGCCCAGTAATTTGGCTGTTTTATCAAAGGCTTCGCCAGCGGCGTCGTCCAAGGTTTCACCCAGAAGTTGGTACTTACCAACCCCGCTCACTAACATTAGTTGGGTATGCCCACCCGAGACTAGAAGAGCAATAAATGGGAATTCCGGCACAGAGATCCCTAAAAGTGGTGAAAGCAGGTGCCCTTCGAGGTGATGCACCCCAATCGAGGGTAGGTTGAGGCCCTGAGCAAGGGATTTGGCAAAAGCACTCCCCACGAGTAGGGCGCCAGCCAATCCAGGGCCCTGGGTGTAGGCGACCGCATCGATATCTTTTAACTTGAGCCCAGCATCATGCAAAGTGTCGTCCAAAAGGGGTAAAACCCGCCTGATATGGTCTCTAGAGGCCAATTCGGGGACAACGCCCCCATAGTCACGGTGCATGGCAATTTGGGAGTGCAGTGCTTGTCCTAGGATGCCCTGATGAGCTGGTGCGTGGTTTTCCCAGGGGGTAGTGTCATATATGGCCACCCCGGTCTCGTCACAAGAAGTTTCTATGCCTAAAACAATCATTTTTGTATTTGGTCGTGCTAGAATCGCATTTCAGTTAATTTATCGATATTTTTCGAGCATATACGAGTTAAACAAGTATGACTACAGTCCGCCTCCGTGAGAACGAACCTTTTGAAGTGGCTTTACGCCGTTTCAAGCGCACCATTGAAAAGAATGGCCTTTTGACAGACTTGCGTGCCCGCGAGTTCTATGAGAAGCCAACTGCTGAACGTAAGCGCAAGAAGGCCGCTGCTGCTAAACGCCATTACAAGCGTATTCGCAGCCAGATGTTGCCTAAAAAGCTTTACTAATCGAATTTAAAAGCTCTCCTCACCGAGAGGCTTTGAAACCCGCTGACGGTGAAACGCAGCGGGTTTTTGCTTTTGAGTCGCCAGCAATTTATGAGATATTGAATACTAGGGGAAAAATACCATGAGCCTGAAAGATCAAATTACTGAAGATATGAAAAACGCGATGCGTGCAAAAGCAGTGGCACGCCTTGGAACTATTCGTCTTCTATTAGCAGCCATCAAGCAGCGTGAAGTAGATGATCGCATTGTGATGGATGATGCGAGTGTCATCGCTACGATTGAGAAGATGATTAAGCAGCGCAAAGACTCCATCTCTCAATTTGAAAAAGCCAATCGAGATGATTTGGTGGCGATCGAAACGGCTGAGATGCTTATTCTGCAAGATTACTTGCCAGCACAGTTGTCTGATGCAAAAGTAGAGGCGGCGGTAGCTGCAGCAGTGGCATCGACTGGTGCAGCTGGTCCACAGGACATGGGTAAGGTAATTGGTGTTCTCAAAGGTCAATTGGCTGGTAAAGCAGATATGGGAAAAGTTTCTGGTTTAGTAAAAGCGGCGCTGGCTAAGTAAGTTCACAAGCTCAGCCTCATCCCATACTGATGGCTCTCATACCCCAATCCTTCATTGCTGATTTACTAAATCGGGTCGACATCGTCGATGTAGTTGGGCAGCACGTGAAGTTAAAAAAAGCAGGTGCGAACTTTCAAGGTTTGTGCCCCTTTCATTCTGAGAAATCCCCTTCATTTTCAGTATCACCTACCAAGCAGTTCTATCACTGCTTTGGTTGCGGAGCACATGGCTCTGCCATTAGTTTTCTGATGGAGTATTCCGGTCTTGGCTATGTAGACGCCATTGAAGACTTAGCGCGTTCCGCAGGATTAGATGTGCCGCGTGAAGAGCGCACTGCAAATGATATTGCCCGCCAACAGCAGACCATGGCATTGAGTGAGGTGATGAGTGCCGCTGCCGATTGGTATCGCCAGCAACTGAAAGTAGCGCCGCGTGCAGTGGAATATCTCAAAGGGCGCGGCCTTACCGGCGAGATCGCTAAACGTTATGCCTTAGGTTATGCACCCGATGGTTGGCAAGGCCTGGAGGCAGTCTTTGGCACTTATGCTAACGATGAAGTAGCCAAGACTTTGCTTGAGGGTGGCTTACTCATTCAGAGTGAGCAGACGGACAATAACCAAATTGCCAGACGCTACGATCGCTTTCGTGATCGCATCATGTTTCCAATTCGCAATCCCAAGGGGCAGACCATTGGCTTTGGTGGACGCATCTTGGATCAAGGTGAGCCTAAGTATTTAAATTCTCCAGAGACACCATTGTTCTCCAAGGGTAATACGCTTTACGGCTTATTCGAAGCAAGACAAGCCATTCGCTCGCAAGAATATGTTTTGGTATGCGAGGGTTACATGGATGTCGTGGCACTCGCACAATTAGGCTTTCCTAATGCCGTAGCCACATTAGGTACGGCCTGTACTGCAAACCACGTGCGCATGTTGTTGCGCCAAACCGATAAAGTCGTGTTTTCCTTTGATGGTGACTCTGCTGGACAGCGTGCGGCGCAACGTGCTCTGGAAGCATGCCTCCCATTAATGTCGGATGATAAAGAAATTCGCTTCTTATTTTTGCCTACAGAGCATGATCCTGATAGTTATGTCCGAGCCTATGGCGCACCTGCTTTTGAAAAAGTTATTAAAGAGGCGATGTCGATTTCAAGCTTCTTCTTTAAGATTGCAAGTCAGGATCATGAGCTGACAACGCCTGAAGGAAGAGCGCAAACGCATCATGCAGCAAAACCGATGTTGCTATCCATGTCACCAATTGCTCTGCGAACGCAAATCTTGCGTGAGCTCGCTATTCGAACGAATTCAATGCCTGCAGAGTTAGAGTCTTTCTGTGGATTGACGATAGCGCCTGCACCAGTGCAGCGGGGTTCTTATGTCACAACGAATCAACGCGCACCCAACTTTGTGCAAGCCAATAGCAGCAACCGGACCCAGGGCGCACCTTGGCAGGCCTCTAAGGGTTCAGCGAAAAGAGCCCCTGTACTCAATATTCCGCCTCCGCAAGCCCCTACAGATTTGGCTGAGCAGATCTTGCGCGTCTTGATTCAGTTTCCACATCTAGGCAAGGCTTTAGATGCTAACAAGAGGGCACTAGCTTTACAGGCTTCCGAGCTGCGCTCAGAAAAAGCATTAGAGCTCATGAAGGATTTATTGACTCAGTGTGATCAGGTTGAATTGATTCCTGGTGAGAACGGTAAGCCACCAGCAGTTGGCGCCGGCGCATTTGCTTTATTCCAAGAGCAGCTATCCCGCAGTGAGTTGGCTCCGCTCTATGAGGTGCTAAGAAAGCGGGTCATGGGCTCTGATTTAGAGATCAAAGGAGCGATTGCCGATTTAGATGGGGCTTTCAAAAAGCTGGAGCTTACCCACCTGAAAACAGAAATGACAGAAATCGCCCAAAAGATTGCTGGAAGTACTGCTACAGAGCAAGATCGGGCTCGATATCGCGAGCTGGGCGAAAGATTGAAATTCTCCTAGGAATTTTCTGATTTAAGCCCAGAAAACCTGAAATTTACCCCATATTTTGAGCGCGGATAGGGGTAAAAAAGTCGTAATCGACTATAATCCTCTATTCCCAGAAAAAAACCGATTTAATTCAGCCACTTGCGCTTTATTTTTAAGAAATTTTGGGCAAGTGGACAAAGTGGCTGCACCTAAGCAGTCGAGAACAATCATCAGTAACGTGAGTAAGTGCTAATAAATGCCTAATACCAAGAAAAAACCAGCAGCTAAGCCAGCTAAGCCAGCAAAGCCAGTAACGAAAGCCAAAACACCAGCCAAGCCAGCGGCAAAAGCCAAGACACCTGCTAAACCAGTTGCTAAAGCTAAAGCCCCAGCAAGAGTAGTCAAGCCGGTAGCGAAACCTAAGGCCAAAGCACCAGCCAAGCCAGCTGCTAAAGCGAAGGCACCTGCTAAACCAGCAGCTAAAGCTAAAGCACCGGCAAAAGCAGTAAAGCCAGCTGCTAAAGCAAAGACACCTGCCAAGCCAGTAGCTAAATCTAAAGTAACGGCAAAAGTTCCAGCGAAGCCAGTGAAGGCTCCCGCTAAAGCGGTAAAAGCTCCAACAAAGACCGCGACCAAGCCAGTAGCGAAAGTAGAAGCACCTAAAAAAGGTAAGGCTGCTACTAAGGTTGAGGCGGCAAAGCCAGCTAAAGGCGCTAAGGAAGTTCCAGAAGCTAAGGGCAAAAAATCAAAAGCAGTTGAGGCAGGGGTTGAGCTTGTTGCAACTGAAGAAGTAAAAAAAGGTCGCAAACCCAAAGCGGATGCACTTCCAGAGGGTGCTGAGCCAGTTCTTACTGATCGTCAAAAAGCACGTGAGCGTAAGGCAAAAGAAAAAGCGCTATTAAAAGAATTCGCAGCACAACAGTTAGGCTCTGAAGAGCAGCAAGAATTACGTCGTACTCGTCTGAAGACATTGATCAAGATGGGCAAGTCCAAGGGTTACTTAACTCACGGCGAAATGAATGACGTGATGTCAGATGAGTTGTCAGATGCCGATGCATTAGAAACATTGATCAGTCTTTTAAATGACATCAACATTACTGTGTATGAGCAGGCTCCAGATGCTGAGACGCTCCTCTTAAATGAAAATGCTTCTGCAACTACTTCCGAAGAAGAGGCTGAAGAAGAAGCCGAAGCCGCTTTAGCTACTGTCGACTCAGAGTTCGGTCGTACAACAGATCCAGTGCGTATGTATATGCGCGAGATGGGTACTGTAGATTTGCTGACTCGCGAAGGCGAGATCGTTATTGCGAAGAAGATTGAAGCAGGCCTTAAAGACATGGTGATGGCTTTGGCTGCTTGCCCTGTCACCATTGGCGAGATCTTGGCTAACGTAGACAAGATTGCTAGCGGTGAAATGGAGATTGATCAATTTGTGGATGGATTAGTTGATCCTAACGCCGAAGATATTAAGCTTGGACCCGAAGAGCCAGAAATCGACCCAGACGCTGAAGTGGTTGACGAAGAAGGCGGTGAAGATGAAGGTGGCGGTGGCGGCGGCGCAGCTACAGCTAACGCCAAGCAACTAGAGGAGTTAAAGCAGATCTCCCTAGAGAAGTTTGCAATTGTGCGCACCCAATCTGACAAGATGCGTCGCGCTTTTGATAAGGAGGGTTATAACTGCCCGGCTTATATCAAGGCGCAAGAAGCTATTCGTGGTGAGTTGCTTGGTTTCCGCTTGACTGCAAAGAGTGTTGAGAAGTTGTGTGACACCATGCGTTCGCAAGTGGATCAAGTTTGGAAGCTCGAGCGTGGCATTGTGAGCTTGTTGGTAGATAAAGTAGGTGTTAATCGTGGTGAAGTATTAAAAGACTTCCCAAAAATGTCGATGAATCTAGAGTGGGTAAATAAGCTCCTCAAAGAAAACAAGCCATACACTGCATTGCTACAGCGTAATGTTCCAGCGATTCAGGAATTGCAGCAGAAGTTGATCGACATTCAGACGCGTGTTGTATTGCCACTCCCAGAATTAAAAGAAGTAAACAAGCAGATGACTGCTGGTGAGAAGCGAGCGCGTGAAGCTAAACGTGAGATGACTGTTGCTAACTTACGTTTGGTAATCTCGATTGCTAAGAAGTACACCAACCGTGGTTTGCAGTTCTTGGATTTGATTCAGGAAGGTAATATCGGTTTGATGAAGGCGGTAGATAAGTTTGAATACCGTCGTGGTTACAAGTTCTCTACCTATGCAACTTGGTGGATTCGTCAGGCGATTACCCGTTCTATTGCTGATCAGGCACGTACGATCCGTATCCCAGTTCATATGATTGAGACGATCAACAAGATGAACCGTATTAGCCGTCAAATCTTGCAAGAGACTGGTCATGAGCCAGACGCTGCAACCTTGGCTCTCAAGATGGAAATTCCTGAGGATAAGATTCGTAAGATTATGAAGATTGCTAAAGAGCCAATCTCCATGGAGACACCAATTGGTGATGATGCCGACTCAAACTTAGGTGACTTCATTGAAGATAGCAATACCTTAGCTCCAGCTGAAGCAGCCTTGCATGACTCGATGCGCGATGTAGTGAAGGACGTTCTGGATTCATTAACACCACGCGAAGCAAAGGTATTACGTATGCGCTTTGGTGTGGAGATGAGCACAGACCATACTCTCGAAGAAGTTGGTAAGCAGTTTGACGTAACTCGTGAGCGTATTCGTCAGATCGAAGCCAAGGCCTTGAGAAAAATGCGTCATCCAAGTCGCAGCGACAAACTTAAGACCTTCCTCGAAGAGGATTGATTGCCTAGTGTTTAGATGTCGTGAATCCTTTATAAAAAAGGATTCACGATCTGCAGCCTCTTATCAATTACTTGACGGTGCTGCATATCTTCTGAGTACAGTTTTTCACATCCCGCTTGCAAAGCTGCAGCAATAATCATTGAATCATAGTGTTGGTACCCGTATCGCCTGGATACCATTAATCCGGTTTCAAAAGTATCTATATCAACCGATCTTACGTTGAATGTGGACGTAAATAAATCCAAAAACTCATCCAGCTCACTATTAGATATTTTTATTTTTCTAATGCTGGCAGAAGTAAATTCATTAAGGACTTGAACGCTTATTACGTTTGATTGCTCTAAATTTTTACTAACCCAGTCCGCTTTTTTTGTGTCTGATGATAGTAAATAAAGTAGGGTGTTGGTATCAAAAAATATTTTCTTAGCGTTCATTCAATTCAGATCTATCAAAGTGAAAATCGGCGGGCATACGACCTCGAAATTTTCTCAAACTTTGAAGCCTATCCTGCAAAGAAGGTTTCTTCTTCACTTGAAAATGCTTTTTATCCGCGACATGAACCTCAATGTCATCTCCTTCTTTGAGTTCTAAAAATTCGACTACTTGAGCTGGTAGACGAATGGCAAGACTGTTCCCCCATTTTGATACGACCATGATTTTCATCTCCTATAGATATACATATAATAATGTATATCTATATAAAAAACAACAATTGGTCAAGTGCATACCAATCAATAATTTAAAGAGCCCCTTCAATTACAATGAGAGGTTAGGGCCTATAGCTCAGTTGGTTAGAGCAGAGGACTCATAAGAAAGAAGCCCTAGGGGTCTTGTAACAAAGACCTCAATAGTTTCAAGAGGTTAGTGGTCGATTAGGTGGTCAAAATTGCTTACACACCGACTACACACCAGGGCATTTTTCATGGTGTGTAGTAAATGCGGTTTAAGTGTGGTTTTGCGGTAAAAAGCACCCCTCAAAAGGTGTGTAGTAAATGTAACGATTAAGGGCCTATAGCTCAGTTGGTTAGAGCAGAGGACTCATAGCGAAAGTTGTGCCTTATGCGTGGAAACTGCATAAGGGATGGTGTCAAATTCGGAGAAAGCTAAAGGTAGCCAAAAGCTGCACAAGCTAACGCCGAGCGAAGCTTAGTAGAAATACTTTGAACGTGTAGAGACTAGACGGCACCCATCTAAGTCGAGTAATCGATATGATGAAGGCATAGTCCAGGGAGTAGTGAAAGCTACGCAAACCGGAATCCTTTGGTCCCAGGTTCAAGTCCTGGTGGGCCCACCAGAAATGCAAACCCTCATCAGTAATGGTGAGGGTTTTGTCTTTTGTAAATTGCCAATCGCAGGTAAAGTTGGAATAACAAAGCTTATTGGAGATGAATATGTCAAATCCCGACAATACATATAAAAAGGCTAGAGTTTCAGGAACTGTTTCATACCTAAATGCATTGAATCAAAGGGTGGCCGTTCCTAAGGGGCCATGTGAAATTTCAAATAACAATGGTTATGGGCCTAATTTTCTGAGGTGGAAAGTAGAGGATGGGGAACATGAAATTGAATTAACTTTGATTGAGTACTCAACTTATTCAAATACTAAAGATTTTGTAATTCTCGAATAACCTTGGGAGATCCTATGATTCCACTCTGGCTGCAAATAGTCTTAGGCATATCCGCCCCTGCGATTGCTTTTTTTGGCGCTTACATTAGTTATAAGCAATGGCAATTGGGTCAGTACAAGTTAAAGCACGATCTTTTTGAGAGAAGGTGGCTAATTTATGCTGCGGCTCATGATGCTATAGCAACTTCAATTAATGGCTCTAGCTCTGAAAGATTGGATGCATTCAAAAACTTAAAAGTAAAAATCCTTAGCGCTAAATTTCTATTTCCAGTTGATGTTTTTGATTATTTAAATGAGCTAGCAGATCAAATATACAAGCTAAAGATAATTGAGGGTAGCCTTAATAAAGCTACTGAAGATAGATCTGAGATAGAAAAGAAGTATGGAGATCTTTATAAGTGGCTGGAATCTCAGCCGACATTATTGGCAGAAAAATTAAGTCCATATTTGGGTTTAACTATATAGATCAAGCGTTACTTTAAGTAACGCTTACCTTCCCATTCACCTCCATAAACTCTCCATAAATCACCACAATTAGCCATTAATTCTTTTGGCTAAATTGACCTCTATTTTTCAGCCAATTTGGTTGCTCTAGCCTAGTGTCAGAAGCTAAAGTATATGTATGGCAACTAAAAAAGAAAGTACACATCAACTCATACACCGTAACCTAACCCTCTACCAACGCGAGCATAGTACCATTTGGCAATGCCGCTATAAGGTGGATAACAAGTGGATACGGGCAACTACCAAAGAGACTCAACTTGATTTGGCAATTAATAAAGCTAAAGAGCTATTGGTAGAGGCGGAGATTCGTAAACGCTCTGGTATTCCATTGGTAACTAAACGTTTTAAAGATATCGCTATGCTGGCAATTGATAGGATGGAGCGAGACTTAAAAGGCGGCTTAGGCAAGTCAATCTACAAAGACTACATCCGTATTATTAATGAGCATTTCATACCCAGTCTTGGGCAAAGGCTCATTAACAATATTGATTACGATGCCCTGCAGCAATACTACGACGACCGTGAAGCTAGGTATGGCTTAGCAATATCCAATAGCAATCGCAAGACTCAAAATGCCGCTTTTAATAGAGTCTTTGATGAAGCGATTGTTCGGGGTTACTTAACTGAGAGTAATCGCCCCAAGTTGGATGGCAAGACTAAAGAGAGCGTGCGTCGCCCAGCATTTGAGCTTCATGAGCTTAGAGCTTTATTAAAACTTCTAGGTCCCTACATAGAATCAGGTCGAACTAAGGATGTGCGCGAACGTCGTGAGATCCTTAGAGACTATGTTGAGATGCTGGTGGATACAGGGGCGAGACCAGGCACGGAACTGTTAAACATGAAATGGAAGCAGATCCGTTTCATGATGAACCCTATTAGTACAGTCACAGATCAATTGGATGAAGACGGTGAGGTCATTGAAGTCCATAGCCTAAACCGTAGCTGCGAGATGACGGTGAAAGGTAAAACAGGACAAAGACAGATTATTGGACGCTTGCCGAGTGTCAGGGTGCTTGAACGTATAGCTATGCGTAACTATGGCGTAAAGAGCACTATTAAAGACCCATTAGCCGAACTCATTAAACCCACTAACGATGACTACATATTTAGAACCAAAGAAGGTAGAGATTTAAGTGACGTCTTAAACCATATGTTTGATGGCTTCCTAGCCGACCATGGTTTATTGATTGATCCTAAGACCAATCAAAAGCGGGTGTTTTATAGCCTACGCCATACCTATGCCACGTTAGCACTTACTCACGATATGGTGCCTATTCACACTCTAGCTAAACAAATGGGTACTAGCGTCTTAATGATTGAGCGCCACTATAGCCACTTACAGGTAATACAGGCAATTGAGCAGTTGCGTGGGACGAATACCAGGAAGCTTATAGAAGCGGATAGTAAAGCTGCTGATAACTATCCGAGTAAGAAGCGGGCTGAGCAAGAACTACGGGCGGCTTAAGCAAACTTAAAGGTAAATCCCTTGCTGGGCTTTGCTTTACCTTTGATGATGTTGCTAATAGTGGAGCGGTGAACTTTGAGGCTTTCCTCTGCTTCTTTTGCGCTTGCAAAGCGAGTTTCTTTTCCGGTCGCTAACTCTATAGCAATAATGGGTTTTGATCTTGCTTCAGCTACCAGTGCACCTTTAAACTTAGTTGGTGGACTTTCATTTTTATCAAGACTAAACCACCATCCAGCTGCAGAGGTTCGCTCTTTAGAGGCTACTGATGCAGCTGCACCTTTATATATGTTGAGTTCAGTATCGGCAACTGTGCAATTTCTAAATTCTCTTCGTTCGCCCGATTCTAGATTAAATGCATAGACAGTTTCATCACGCTTTTCTCTTCTTAGCGAAGACCCATAAGATTTCGGCATTGTTCTTTTGCTACCTTCATACTTAAGCCACCATCCATTAGCTGAGGAACTATCACCCCTAGCAACCATAGAAATTAAACCCTTGGTAACGCCCAAATCTGTTGCCGCATCTTCAAGAGCTGCGTACCGCCTCTCTTCCTTGGTTTCGTAATGAATGGCAATAATGTTTTTGGATTGAACAGCTCGCACGGCCTGTACTCGCAATTCATCACCCCAAACTTTAGGTGGTTCTTTGTGGGGATCTTCCTCTAGCCTGAACCACCAACCTTGTACTGATGATCGTTCGCCTCTCGCAACAGCCATGGGCATATCTGTATTTTTCATACCCAGTAGTCGAGCAGCAGCAGAGCCGGATTTGAAATTACGAGTTTCACCGGTTTCTAAAAAGACACCAACTATTGGCTTGTCATTTTCGGCAACCATATCTCCACCAGGAGAAAGGTTATAGGTATATTTGGATTTATGCCCACCGGCCTGGACGATTGCCTCTATTTCGGCTTGATTTAAGGCCTCACGATCTTCAGCAAAAGCGAGGATATAAGAATCGAATTGATCCCATCCATACTTTCGGATGGCATTTCCAAATCGTCGATTATTGGTATATGCAATGCCTGAGAACCAGCGTTTACCAGCTTCTTGTTCGGTAATTCCAATGTAGCACTGCTTAGTTTCTCTGTGTACGTGAAGATACAGAACATTTGATGCTTTATTTTTTTCTTCTCTTGATAATTCGAGTGATTCAAATTCGGCGCCATTAGCTACGATGATCTTTACCTTCTTATAGAAGGTATTTCGACTAGATAGATGGGTAAAGTCAGTCATGATTGGCTCTGATGGACTACTTATTAGTTTAACCCCCTAAAGCCCTTAATAGACAGTGATCAATATCCTCTCGAGTCATTAGCTACCGGTTATTAGGATGAGTAAACTACCATCTTAGCGTTATCTTGAATCTGGACTGCAATAGAGCCTTGTTTCTTCTTTCTCAGCACTGCTGCAAGCGCATCATTAAATGATCCATAAGTTCCGATGCCTATCCAAGCGGAATAGGGATTATTGGATTTATGTAATGCTCTAAAGGTTTTTGACATTGAGTGACTTTCTAATTGATTGAGAGTGGTTTGTGCAGCTTGAATCTTTTGCCTAGCTCGCTCGGCTTTGACTGCTGCTTGTGCTCGTTTGGCTTGATCTTTAAGGGCTTTGATTCTTGCCTGTGCTGGGGTTAGAGGTTTAGTTGGCGAGGATTGGAATTCATAAAATCTCATACAGATATTTAGCTGCTGGGTTTTACTGATTAATACTCAGTAGGTAGCATTAAGATCCAGCGTTCACTATCCCAGCAGGCGTATAAAGCGATTGAGTCCAGTGGGAAGGTCGTATAGGCTATTTTCTGTGTGGCTAGTACGTTGCCATTGCCATCATCGAATACTAGTTCAGCCTTACCGTTTTCTACTCTTAACTTACAGCTGACAAATACTTCGTTTTTAGGTAAATGCAGGATATGACTGGTAATGGCATCCATGAGCCAATAGCAGGCCGCTTCTTGCGCCAAAAACTGTACACCATCCGTTAGAAAGACTTTGGGCCAGAGGGGGTAGTAGTACTGCGTTCCATAAAATTGCTCCAAATGATTCAAAAGCTGGGTTTTAGATAGATTCATTTTTGCTATGTCTCATCATCATTTATTTATGAATTGGGTTTGCACAATGGAATCAGTCAGAACCTTGCTCTTTTGACTCGTTTTCGGGATTTTCAATTCAAAGCGACTGCGCAGTTGTAGGCTGGCTGCCTCTATTGCCGCATCAAACGTACCGATCTCAGCTTCGCGCTTTAAGAGCCCCAGTACTTCAATGACATTCTCTAAATTAGCGGCCTCTACAGCGGTTTTGCCTTTAGCTAGTTCTAAAACCTTGCTGCCATAAAACACGTTGATACAGAGTGCTCCTGAGCTGCTGGTAAACCACCAAGGTTTAATGCGCTTAGGCTTTTCGATGCTTTTGATATTGCCTTCTAGATCTTTGACGTTTTTATAGCGCTTAATCACAAAGTCTTTACCGCTATGTCTTGCTTTTGCTAATTCCAGCTGTTCCCATAACTTGCTAATCAGCTTGTTTCTACGTTGCACTATAGGGGGTTGGTTTTTAGGCCGTTTTGCATCGGTCAATTTAAGGGTATTCAGGCTCTCTAGTGTTGCCATCGTGTTCTCCATAAGTTATTAGGACAACACAACAATATGATCAGAAAACCCCTTTGGACAACCGAAAAAAGACCGTTTTTAGGCCTTAGAACACATAAGTACTTTTTTTACCGATATTTGTGTTCAAGCTAAATAAATTGATAAAAGTAAGGCATAAAGGTTGGCACGCCGAAGGCAATAGTGCTGCGAAACCCGTTCTGATGTGTGACGGTAAGCAATTCAGATCTCTTACTATCTGGCCTCATCGCACTACCTAGCTGTTATGGCTAGATGCTTTAAACGACGCCCCTGTGTGGCAGTACCGTTTGCGGTGTTGTATCTGTTGGTAGCGTAGTAATACGTGAATGTAGGCTAAATTTCGAAGAAATTCGTATAGGCTGAAAGTGAGTGGGAAACGCCATTGAAATAAACCCACATGCCCCTTGCTGCTACTGATACAGCACAAGGCTCGCAGCGTAAAAGGCTCGCATATAAAAGGTGATCGCAAAACCTACCTTATCTCAAGTAATTGAGTTGTGCGGTATCAGTTAGGAATCCTCAGTAAAAGGACAGTAAAAAGCTATGCCCGTAGCAGGGCATGGCTTATGTTTCCTAGTAAAAGATCTTGAAATTCAATAATTCCAATTATCACTATAAAAATTATGATAAAAAGAAGAAAAATGCGATGAGCGCAAGCGAAGAGCTAGTGAGCTTTAGCTCACTATTAAGTCAGAAAGTTTATTTAAAAATAGTAGATTTAAAGTAGCCTTAGAAATTACTATATGCATTATTGATTAAAGCTAATATTTATAGATAGGATGTATATGAGTGATTATGGTAGAAACTTTATTAATATGTTTGGGAGTCAGAATATTTCTCAGTTGAATAAGGAGGTAAATTTAAGGTTGAGTCAGTTACCTCTTGACGATGCAATTCCAAATGTTTTTTATGGCCTAGATAGAAGCTCAGATGCTGATATCTTAAAATTAACTGGATCTGATTGGGTAATTCCAGCTAGTACTGCTGAGTTTGGTGATGAAGATCAACTATGTTTTAAAAGCTCATGCCTAATTCCTGAAAAGTTAGAAAATCATCTTGTGTGGTTTTATTCAAAGATTGATCCACATGTTGTTCTTCGTAACAAATATGACAGCGAATCAGGAAGCTTTATAGGCGTTAGGTATAAAGTTGTTTCCAACGGAAAAATATTTACGGCACATCGACGAGAGGAAATACATTCTGAGGTGGTATATGACGAGAGTGAATTAGAAGAAGGTCAAATAACTTGGGAAGATTTGTGGGATATTCAAGATAGATTAAATCTTGAAGCCTCTAAAGATTTATCCACTCAATTTCCCTATGTTGCCCAATACACCAAACAACTGTAGATTTTAAATTACGAGAATTAAATTCAAAGTATCTAGTTGTGGCTCAAATGCCACGAATCGCCATCAAATTCCATGGTTTTTTCACTCAACACAAAATATACATTTGATGTTGAGTGCTTGTAACCGTTTGAAAATCAAGCGGTAATTTTTCAGTCATTTTCACTTGAAAAACCCATCAATCTGAGTGTATTTGTGGCCATTTTTGGTAGGAATATGGCAGTTTTGACTACAAAATATAAGTACATAGATGGCAATACAAGGAGAGACCATGGCACAAGCAAAAACATTAAGTGATACAGAATTACAGCGAGCTTTAGATTACGCAGCAAGCACCAAAGCAGCAGTGCGTAATCGCGCAATACTGCTGTTAACGCACTGGGCGGGTATGCGTATAGGTGAAGTTGCTAGCGTACGCTACAGCGACGTTTTAAACGCTGATAAACAGGTATTAAGTGAGATTCACTTAGCGGCCAATCAAACTAAGGGTTCTAAAAGCAGGGTAGTGCTGTTATCAGAACGGATGCAACAAGAACTTGCCATCTATATCGCAGCGCATCCACCAAAAGAGATGAATCGTCCATTGTTTCCCACACAAAGGGCTTATGGATTTACACCTAATACGCTCACCCACGTGGTTAACGGGCTGTATCGCCAGGCAGGACTTAATGGCGCTACCAGTCATAGCGGTCGCCGTGGCTTTTTGACACGACTCAGTGAGAAGGGTGTTTCAGTAAGAGTGATGATGCAGTTAGCGGGCCACAGTCAGATGTACACCACGCAGCGCTATATTGATACAAGGCCCGATATTCTGCGCAATGCGGTAGAGCTTATTTAAGCTGTGCACTACTTGCTAGGATGCGGGCTTTTTCCTGCTTAATCCAGGCGGTTTTGGCAGAGAGAATGTGATTAAATTCTGCAGCATCAAACTTCACTGAGTGGGGACAGGGCTTTTGGCTGGGGAAGATACCACGGGCTGCATTTTCAGCAATATTGACTGCGATCTTAAATTTTCGTGAAGTCATTTGTTCTAAAGTACGAAATTCATCGTAGTTAGCAGTAGTTCGCTTACTTTTAAATGCATCAAATTTCTTGCTATAAAGCTTACTAATATTCGCCTCTACACCAATTTTCCAAAGTGCCCATTCAGGTTTTGCTGACCGTATCCATAAAACACCCATTGCATCAATTACATTTTTAATATGCAGGTCTTTTGTGGCCAATGAAAACATGGGTTTGGCTTGCGGTGCTGGTGCCTGAATATGATCATCAAGTAACTGCTTAATAGTTTTTAGAACTTTTTGACGTGTGGAGTTAAGCGGTATTGCAAGAATGATTGCGCCCGGTTTATGTTGTGCTGGCCAGGTGCTTGCCAAATAGCGGTTAAGGGAGTGCTGCAGTTTTTTGAGGTCTGGCTGTAGGTTATTAGCTATTTTGTATATCGGGGCGACTGCACTCGGCTCACCGGCGATCCCAAATAACTCCACCCCACGTGCTTGCCACCAGGTTTTAAATAGCGCGGTTTGTACATCGCCAAACGCATCGTAAATCTGTAAGACTTGCGCAAAATCGCTCGGCATTCGGGCTTTGTCCGCAGCCGTTAATTTCCCCTTGCTTTGCCTAAAGCGCCGTGCCAACTCATAGCTTGGACTGAGGGCTAAAAACTCAAACCAAAAACGATAGAGGCGATGCGCCTCTACAAATTTCCCATTCTTTTGTAAATCTGATCTTCGTAGGGAAAACGGGTTTAGAGCCATTTTTTGGTCGATTTATGTTGACTGAATATATTTAAATTATTTCATTCAATTTTAAAACAGTCAACAAAAATTTATAGTGAAGGTATGGCAAAACAACTCATTTTTTGTCATCGCTGCAGCCGCTTTTAAAGCGCTCAAGTGCGTGATAGTTAGCTCATTAAAAATTCAGTCTGTAAACAGCCCGTGCCATTTCAAAGCGCACAGCTGTCTAAGCCTTATTAATTTTTTAACTTGAACAGGAGAAATACCATGCTTACAAAAAATCCTGCAGTACAACTAAACGCAGTCAATCACGCAATATCTTTAGATCAATTTAATTACCTTGAAGTCACCCCTAATAACACGCTCTTACGTACTTCTGAATGGCACGCCGGCTTTAATAAGCTGCGTCAGCAGTCAGCACCTGATGCAAAACTTGGTTTTTCAAAAGGGACAGCCTTTGTTGAGCCGGAAATACAAGAAGTTACCAAATTAGCTAACAAACAAAAATGGATGCAATGTTTTAAAAAAGCCTACAGCGGAGAAATTAAGGATCTGAAAATTAAGTTATACGATCCAGAAATCTCACGTATGTTTGTTGCTAAGTTAGGTAATAAAGAGATTGGTTTTATACGAATTACAAATTACACAGATAGGTTTGAGGAAGTCTATGACGGTGAGGTTTGGAATATTGCAGAAATATATGTCAAGCCTGTATACCGAAGTAAGGGCATTTCATCAAGACTCATTCATTATGTTTCGCGATGCTGCCATGTCAAATCGATTCTGCTAGAACCTGAGCGCTATGAGGAGAATCAGTATTACTTCAATCGCCAAGGGTTTACTTTTTCTTTAGAGGCTCAAGATGGTCTATTTAGAGTTTATTTAGATCACTTTAAAAATATTGCCTTACGTCGACTAGCTTTGGCCTCACCACAAGAAATTTTGAATGTTGAGCAAGCAATTTAATCAAATCCAGCCGTTTAAAAATAAGCGAGGAAATGATGAATCCAATTAATATAAAAAGCAGGAGAAATACAATGCCTACATTAGTAAATCAAGTTTCAAGATCTATAAAATCAGCTGTAATAAAACCAAAGTCTTCTAGACAATATCTTGATGTAAATGTCATCTTGACCTTCGATACGTCTGATGAATTTGGAAATACACAAGAATTCTTTGATTTAAAAATTCCATTAAGTAAGTATGAAAAAAATGCTGAATCTTTTCTAGATCAGAAATTTTTTAAAAGAGTTATTAAGTATTGCGCTCAACATAGTAGGGATATTGCTGACTTAATCAAAATAAGTACCGCCAGCAATTGGAGCTTATTTAAAGAGGTAACGGGTAAGCAGTCGTTATCAGAGCTTGGACATAGCTGTAAGTGGTACTTTGGTAGTGGCAGATCTGACCTGGATGCATGGGAACAGCACCTAATGAAGACGTATGGTTTTGGAAGTAAGGTCGATATGAGTTGGGTTGATTCATTAACGATGGATTCGTACTTTCAAAAGTATTGCCAAGATCGTGTCGCAGCACAAATAATCTAGCATTTTTTTAATTGAGCAACTTTAGGGTTAATCCATCTAGTTGCCTATCTTTTATTCCATTTACAAGGAGTACTACCATGAATACAGTTCCAGAAGCAGCCGTGAAGTTTGAGTCTCATTACCCCGTTAGCTCTGCTGTAATGATGATTACTAATCCCGCTGTGTCATCCATTCTTCAAGATCCCATCTTTAAGCCAAGCCTTCGTAAGCGTATTGATGAGGTACGTGAATACAACGAAGATGCTCAAGAGTTTTTACGTGATGTAGTAGCTGGAGCTCATCGTGCAGCTATTATCTATGGCCCTCCAGGAATGGGCAAGACACATGCAGTAGTTGAAGCGCTTAAGTCTACTGGTTTGCAGGAGAATAAAGATTATGTTGTAGCGCGCAGTCATGCTACACCGGGCATGCTGTATATACTGCTGCATCTCATGCGCAAGGCAGGTAAGTACATCATTCTCGATGATTGCGATGGAATTATTGCCAACGAAACTGGGCTAAATTTACTGAAAGGCGCAACTGACCCTACTTATCGTCAGGTTGGGTGGGCATCTACTCAAGAAATTCGCAATCCCCTTACTGGAAAACCGATTCCAAGTCAGTTTGACTTTAATGGTACGGTCATTATTTGTACCAATGTTCGCCTTGCTTCTGGACGCGGCCGTATTGCCAATCACATGGATGCACTACGTAGTCGATCCGCGCCATTCTCTTTAGCTCTTGATAGTCGTGAAGATCAGTATGCCCAGATCTTTCATATGATTGTTGATAAAGATTACTTGAGCACTGATTCTGACACTTTGTTATCTGATGAGCAGAAAATTGAGCTACTGAAGTTTTTATTAGAAAACTTGGACATACCTCGTCGACTTGATCTGCGCTTGCCACAGCACATTGCTCGCACCATGAAAGCAAAGCCTAATAATTGGCAGCGTCAAGCTCGCCGCTTCTTGGAGGCTGCGTAATGAAAAAGTTAATATCACTTGAAGAGATGTTGGTATTAACCCCATACCAATTCTCAAATAAGTTTTTTGTCCGTCAACCTAAAAAGTTCACTCCCTACAATAAGGGGCTGAAAATGCCCGATAGCATCCGGCAAAAGATTAGTCTTGCGCAAAAGGGTAGGAATTACACTTCATTTGAAGCTAGAAGTAGGGCTCAAAAAGGTAAGCCAAAAAGTGAGGCACTTCGACTAGCTGTTAGTAAAGCACGCAAAGGAAAGATTGGTTTACTTGGGGACAATGGAAGAGCTCGATCCGTAGTTTGCCCAGAAGGTATATTTTCAACGATTAAGGAAGGGGCAATAGCAATGGACTGTGATGGCGGCACATTCCGAAATCGCATTAAACGGGGAGTTGCAGGGTATTCATGGGCAGAAGTATTAACGTGAAGAAATTAAGGCACCCATCAGTAATGATGGGTGTAATATTCCCTGTTAGGTATCTATCTAGAGCCTGTTAAAAAAACTACAACCATTATTAAGGCCTAGGTCGCACGTTCGAATCGTGCTGGGCAGGCCAAAGGCCTCACTATTTAATATTGTTTCAGGCTGTTTCATTGGATTAACTATGGTCTGATCATAGATAAGCTTGGTTAGCGTAAGTGTGGCCTTGGGTCTTGCGTGGCGGATGCTGAGAACTATGCGCGACTCAGTCGAAATTTTTGACCCTGATGATCGGGTGTCGGTTCGACCCGACTATCGAGTGTCCGGTTAAGTGACGGTCAGGCTGGTTCAGATAGGGTGGCTTGCGGACGTTCAATTTGGGTGATTGGCGGTATTTGGATGATGCAGAAAACGGCCAATAGCGTTCGGTAGAGTAGGGGATTGAAAATCCTTGTGTCGGTGGTTCGATTCCGCCCCGGGCCACCAAGAATCTCAATAGCCCACTTGTTGGGCTATTTTCTTTTGGGGCTTGGCTGGGCTAGATGCCATCCTGTAATCAGCCTCGAGCAGACTCACGCTTTTCGTGAGCCTTTTCCAAAATGCCTGCCTTACCTAAGCCAAACGGTGGCATATTGGCATAGACATTTTCATAAGTGCCTGGAGCAACCGAGTAAGTTTCGTGCCAAATGCCTACTGATCCATCATTACCAACAGATCGATTAAAGTTTTTCCAAGCTGGGAGATGTTCAGCGTCTTTGCTTTTGGCATAGGCCATTAATTGATCCATCGAGCGCCAATACTGAACAATGATGATCGTCCTCGAAAACCACATTTCGTGATGAAGAAAACCCAGCTCAGGTTTTGTATAAAGCTCTTTTAGCATTTTAGGCATAGCTAAAAACACTGGTAACCATTTATGTATTTTCCACCATTGGTTAAATCGCATTCCAATTAAAAAGACCACAAACTCACCATCTAAGTGGGAACACATTCTTTCTTTATTAATCATAGGAAGATTCCTCAACAAGAGGACTTATTATATTTAAAGACTAGACATCCTCGGCCCTGGTTCGATTCCGCCCCGGGCCACCAAGAATCTCGATAGCCCACTTGTTGGGCTATTTTCTTTTTAAGGCTTGGTAGGGTTAGGCGCCATTAGTCGCGTGTATCCCAAGCATGAACTGTCCTTTAAAAGGACAAATCAATCGTACATCCCTGCGTCAGTCAATGTCGTTTAAAACGACAAACTTTTTTATGGACCCTCTCAATTATGCGTCGATTTAATAGACGCATAATTGAAGCCTCTAGAGTATGAGATTTAGAGTCGAACTATTTTTGAATGATATTCAGATAGATATTTTCCAGCCCACTTACCAAGACTTTTGATCACAGGCTCTAATGCCTTACCACTCTTTGTGAGTTTGTAGGCGTTATTTCGTGATGCTAATTCAGGGTGGACTCGCTCGATTAGTTTTAGCCGAGTCAAAAGATCAAGTCTTGTCGCTAAGATATTGGTTGAAATTTGCTCAGGGGACTCTAGAAATTGACTATAGGTCAAAGCCTCATGAATGATCAGGTCACGAATAATTAATAAAGACCATTTATCACCAATCACATCAAGTGCTGAGCTAATTGGGCAGATTGAGCGCCAATCAATTTTTTCATCCATCTTTTTCATATTAGGTAATAGCTGAGGCCATTTCTTTAAAGGACTGCGACATCGGTGTGGGCTTCCATTCTAAAATTTCAAAAGTCTCACTATTATCATACGACGCTTTTTTGCCTATAAACGGGAGCATGCCTTTTACCTGCTTGTCAAAAATACCCATGAACTTTAAAAGAAAAGTTGGCGCCTTTCGAGCGGGAGCCTTGCTGTAGCCAGCATCCCTTAAAACTTGAGTTACGGTCGACATTTCTATCGGTTCTGCTGTGCAAGCGATGAAACGCTTGCCTGAGGCACCGCTTTTAGTCATGGCGGCGATATGAAGTTTTGCTACATCCCGAACATCAACCATGCCCATAGCCATATCAGGAATCATTGGCATTTTTCCTGCAATCATGTCTGCCATCATTGCTACATTTTGAGCCCCATCTTTTGAACCAATTGGGGGGCCAAATACAGCGCCAGGATTAATCACAGCAAGCTCTAGGTTGCTGCCTTTAACTTCCGCCCATGCCGCACGCTCAGCCAAGGTCTTACTTTTTGCGTATGCACCGATATTCTTATTAGTGTCTGACCAGTCTTGAGGCCCATATTTTCCAGTTTCTTTTCCAGCAATGATGGCAAAAGTGGAAGATGTTAGAACCAGCCTTTTTACTTCAGCACTTTTAGCCGCTTTAATCACTCGAAGCGTCCCGTCTACTGCAGGGGCAATGAGCTCATTTTCATTTTGAGGTTCTTTCAAAAAGAAGGGGGATGCAACATGGAGAACATAGGAACAACCCTGCATTGCATCGTCCCAGCCTTTGTCTGATAAAAGATCGGCTTCAACAAAGGATAAATTATCAGTTTGGGCAACTTTACTGATGGCTTTGCGAGTTGCATCTGCCTTTGCTAGGGAGCGAACTGTTCCAACCACTTCATATCCTTCGCGAAGTAGTGCGGCGGCACAATGTTCCCCAATATAACCAGTAATTCCTGTAACTAAAACCTTTTCCATGAAATGCTCCTTAGGCGTAGATTAATAACTTGCATTTCACAAGTATACAAATTAACTTGTAAATTGCAAGTTAATGTTATGATCTATTTGAAGGCTAAAACAAAAGCGAAGGGAATCTAAAGATGGATTATTTGAAGTATGCGTTGTGGGCCCTACTTTCAGGCAGTCTCATTCCAATTTTAGGAATTATTAATGGCAGACTTGGAAGAACGATGGAGATTACTCTTCATGCGCCAGTGATCGCATCATGTATCTGCTTACTTTTTTGCTTTCTAATTAGTTTGGTATTAACTCAATCCTTACCAGATCTGGGTAAAGTTTCAGAAGCAAAGCCCATAGAGTTATTTGGCGGGCTCATTTTGGGTTTTTACTTAATTAGTGCAACGATTATTTCACCTAGAATCGGCGTTGTTAATTTCATAGTGTTTATTGTTGTGGCTCAAATTTTTATGTCAGTTGTCATTGATCACTTCGGATTATTTGGCGCCACTATTCGGCCAGTTAGCATGTTGCGATTACTGGGAGTAGGATTGCTGATAATGGGTGTGGTTATCACGCAATTAGCTAATTCCAAAACAAGTTAGAGTGAGCATTCTCTCAAAATACGCTTGAACTTATGGGGCCAATAGAAAATACGGTTCGGCATCCTCAGTCGTGGTCGATTCCGCCCCGGGCCACCAAGAATTCTCCGAGCATTGGACGTGGTCTATCGAATCTCTATTGCTATTCGCAGGTTGATACCATTTCCTCTGGATATCTCAAATTCTCTTTTACTAGAAATGTTCCTTTTAAAGGACAAGTTATCTATAGGGATTTTTATCCTTTCGTTGGTCAATATCAGGGTTTTTCCTATTCAAACTTACAAAAATCAACCTATAAAATGTCCTGTAAATATAGGCGCTATCAAGTGTCAAAGGGGGTAAGGTGTTATTAAAAAGATCAAGTCAATTGATCGAGCTTAGCTACGTTAGCAAGGCATCAAGACCAATGAACTTAATGGATTTGGTCTATTTGTTTGATATTTCGTACAAGTGGAATCAGGATCATCAAATCACCGGCGTGCTATTTTATGAGAATGGGATGTTCTCTCAAATCCTAGAGGGCACCGAGGACAATGTGATGGAAGTTTGGGCAAAGATTGAGCAGGACGATCGCCATCATATTTTGCGGAAATTAAACTGCTCACCATCCAATCAAAGACGCTACCCTAACTGGGTATTACGGTTTTATCAAGGTAATCTCATTGCCAAATATATGCCCCAACTTGGCAAAGTGCTAGATGGCTTACCCAGTCATGATCATGAGTTATTAGAAATCATGCGCTCAGTAGAAGAGTCAGCTTAACTTTTTTATTGTGCTGTAAGAGTTTTTCGCTATAGGAAATCGATTCTGCCCTAGGTCGCCAAGAAACATCAAAACCACCATCGGGTAGTTCTTTAAGGGTTACTTTAAGTGACGCTTGTGAGATTAGAAAAGTATGCAGGCTATTTTCACACAGTCTACCTATTGGCAAGACTAGGTATACCAATCCAAGCTTATAAATTCATTTTTTAACAAGCGGAAAATTTTTAAGGGTTTTATTGAAAAAATAAACTGCAATAAGCAATATAAGAACATCAATGGCAATTGGATTAAAGGCTAGGGTGTAGTCTCTCAATCTCTCGCTAATAATCATAATAGGTAACATTATTGCGGGAGGGTGCAAGCATTCAAGCACCAGCATAAGAAAGAAGCTGATTACAAAGGCAGCAATCATTACCCATTGAGCATAGTCAAATACATATACAAATGCAAAGCCAATGAGTGAACATAGAAGATAAGACTGAAAAATTACGCTCGCAGAAGTCATTATCTTGTTTGGCATTGTAAATATCATTAAAGCGCTGGCAATGAATGGCGCAAGCAGCAATAAATTTTCTTTATCTAAGAGATGGTTAACCAGAGATAAAAGGCAGATAGTAGTGGTGACACCTAAGGTAATGATAAATTGCTGCGTAAGAGAAAATTCGGAAGGAGGTGGCTTGAGTGCCTCATAAAGCTTATGACACCATGCTTTTAATTTATTCATTAATCTATAAAGTAATTATTTAATAGTAGATAGTCACTAATTTGAGCGATTTAATTTAGTTTTCGCATGGCGAAATTTGTAAAAGAATTCATTTTTTGACATGTATATTAACTAGGCTATTCTATTTAGAATGTAGATGTATAAGAGCTGACATCTGGCCTAATTTTATTGGGCTTATGGGTGGAGATGGTTCCGATAGTGATGAAACATAAGGGCTGCTCTTTATCCTTGAATAAAAATAACTCTCTCATTTTTTGGCTATAAAGAGCTTTGCCGCTCGAAAGTCCAGATCCAAATCCTAAAGCATTAGCCATTAATAAAATATTCTGGATTGCACATCCCGCAGAAATAATTTTTTCTTGTTCGGGAATTTCATCTTGCTCATTGTTAAGATTAACGGTTGCCAATAAAAGGAGGGGACCCCGAAATGCTTTTTGTTTGGCCTCCTCAACCTGAGCTAGCGTTGCAGTGGGATCTCTTTCAATGAGAGCATTTGCAAACAAGTCACCCAATAGATTGCGACTTTTAGGAGTAACTTCATAAAAGTGCCAGGGAGTTATTTTTCCATGATCGGGAGCTGCTCCTGCCGCATTAAGAATTTCTAATTTCTGGGATAGGTTGGGGCCGGGCGCAATAAGTCTTTTGGGTGAAACATGTTGACGGCTATGTATTAGCGCATTAGCAAGGCCACCAAGCGAATCTAAATTGCTAGAAGCCAAAATGACTCAATCCTGGGTGATCATCGGGTCTTCTACCAAGAGGCCAAAAGAATTTCCGGTCTGATTCTTTAATGGGTAAATCATTGATGCTGGCAAAGCGCCTCATCATGAAACCGTTTTCATTGAATTCCCAATTCTCATTACCAAAGCTGCGGCTCCAGTTGCCAGAATCATCATGGCACTCATACGCGAAGCGAACTGCAATGCGGTTATCAGTAAACGCCCATAATTCTTTAATCAATCGGTAATCAAGCTCTTTTGCCCATTTACGATGGAGAAACTCTTTTACTTGTTCTCGACCCTTGGGAAATTCAGCTCGATTTCTCCAAATGGTGTCTTCGGTGTAGACCAAAGAGACTTTTTCAGGATCTCGTGTATTCCAAGCATCCTCAGCCATCCGAATCTTCTGAATAGCAGTTTCATTATTAAAAGGGGGTAATGGTGCTTTTTGTTCCATGGCTCTCTCTATTCAATTTTAAATATTTGATCCTAACTACCCCCAAACGCTCCAATCTTTTGATTGCGGGGAAGGCTCATTCCATTTCACTGGGTAATGCAGCGCTTTACCAGGCGTTAAACGACTCCAGATAGCAGCTACTACTGCAAGAATCGTAACGCTTACCAAAACAACTACTATTAGATGGCTAAAGCCAGCATGCGCCTGAATCATAATCAGTGGATTAGCTCCAGCTGGAGGATGTACCGTTCGGGTCAATAATAGGATGCATAAAGTAATTACTTCTGCAAGCAAGTAAACCCACAATGCATCGTCAAAAAGTTGATAGCAAATTACTCCAATGAGAGCGCTGATTGCGTGACCACCAAACAAAGCTCGTGGTTGTGCCGCAGGAGTACCGGTTAAGCCAAATAAAAATATCGTTGAACCGCCTAGGGAAGCAAGTAGTAATGGCGTTGTTGGTGGTTTAGTAGCCAGCAGGGCCAAGCCAAGCGCAACGATTGCTCCCAATGAAATCCATACCAAACGTTTAACAATTCTGATCATGACTTAGTGTAATCCAGCCATAGTCGATATTTGGTTAGCTTGTCTTAGGATTGAGTTCGGACATCCGACTTGTCCAGAAAGAATTTGCTGGGTAATAGACGCTGTTGATATGGCATCAATTTCTCTAAATGGAGTGGGATCCTCGAATCGCTCTTCTGGGCTGGTAAGTTCATTTCCATTAGGAAATAAAAAATGCATTTCAGGTAATCGTTGCAGGGAAGCAGTTGGTTCACCCTCGCTTCCTCTCATCAAAATTGAATTGACTGAACGTAGTTGAAAAAACTCCCGTAATTTTTCTGGGTATTCTGGATGGGTGTAGTTAGAGACTTGCCAAGGGTTCTGCAGCGTTGGATTTATGAGTTTTGCAAGGACATGACCAGTATTGCGTAAGCCTATTCTCTCTCTGACATCCAATAATTTTTGAAGTGCTGGGGAAATGACTTTGAGAGGGCAAAAGATTGGCTTATTGGAGGTTAGGAGGGTACCAAATTCCTCCTTAGTGTTTAGAATTGGCCAGCCAAGCGATTTAAAAATTTCATGGCTCGTTACCCTAGTTTGATCTTTTTCTATTCCCTGAATAAGAACAGTAAAACCATAACTAGAAAGCATGCTAGCAAGAAGCGGCGTGAGATTTGCTTGCTTTCTAGCCCCGTTATAGCTTGGTAAGACTATAGCTGGACGTGAGCCTAGGTTGAGTAAATTTAGATGTGGTTGTAGAGCATCCATAAAGCCCATGAGCTCAGATACGGATTCACCCTTGATGCGCATAGCAATACAAAAAGCACCTAACTCAAGATCGCTTACGTTGCCCTCTAGAATTTGAGCAAATACTTCTTTTGCTTGATGACGATCAAGATCGCCAGCGCCTTTACTACCTCGGCCGATGACCTTTAGGAATGATGTGATGCTCATTACAAGATTATGCAGCTACTTCTACTTGCTTGAGAAAGTTCGCAATAATTTGCTTGACTTCGGGTTTGCAAGAGCCACAATTCGTTCCACATTGAGTTTCAGATTGAAGCGAGTTCATAGCTTGATCGGGGGAGGTTCCTGCTGGCATTTTGCTTAAGCATTGCGTCATTGTGTCTGCAGAGACATTAAAGCAGTTACAAATTGCTTTACCCTTAGGCTTTATTTCCACAGGAGGTTTGCTGACGGGCATCAATAGAGATCGACCGAGCATTTTTGCATCCAAGCCGCTTTCTAGGTACTCTCTTAGCCAGTTAGTACTAGCTAGACTATCTACGGAACCAGTGAGCATTGCAGATAAAACTTTCTCTTGAGCACGTACGAGCCGCACTATGCCTCTGCGCTTATCGCTATAGCGCATTACCGGCTCACCAGATCCCTCATCCAATTTAAATTTTTGCATCACTTGCTTCAAGGCTTGTGCGGCAAGAGATTCAGATTCTTCAAGAGGATCATCGTGGTGGGCGGCTTTGAATGAAACTCCAATAAGGTCGCCATCTTGCTCTCTGCCAAATAAGACGCATTGGGCTGAGTCAAAGTGAGGCAAGATACTGCGCAAACTGTTCTGAACAGAAAAGACTTCCTCTTTCGGGAATAGGCCGAAGGCAACGAGTTGCCATGGAAGATTTGCTGGCAAGATCTTCACAGCTGCATGCTTTAACTCTGGCTGACCTGATACAGGGTCAATCATGTTACAGGTTAGTCCGTTGACTCCGCGGCCTGGTGTTTTACCAGCAGCGCCTGAAATAAACTCAGAACCCCAGTGCATCGCAATAAAGGCTTGCGAGGAGGCAATATCATCCGAAACTTTAATTGGAAAGATTTCGCTACCTCTGCGACTAGTAACATGAACTAAATCACCATTTTCTAGATTCATTCTGCCAGCATCTTTAGGCGACATCTCCACACAAGGCTCGGGTGAGTGCCCATAGAGTGTTCCAATCGTGCCGGTTCTACTCATACCGTGCCATTGATCTCGCAGGCGTCCAGTATTTAATGCAAATGGATATCGTGCATCCACTGATTCTGCGGTTGCCTTATAAGGTGCAGCGATAAAGTGTGCTTTCTGATCTTTAGTGGGGAAGACACCATTTTCATAAAGTCGCTTTTTGCCAAAGTAAGATCCTTTTGGCATTGGCCATTGCTGTGGTCCACGCTCTTCGAGAATTTGATAGCTCAGACCAGTGATATCCAGATCACGACCGGTCGTACTCTCACGATGCTCATTCCAAATATCTTCCGGACCATCATAGGTAAAGAGGGTAGAAATTCCTTCTTTTCTATTGCCTGGTAATAGTGCCTCTAGAGCTCGCCCAACCTCTAGAGCAATCTGCCAATCATGTTTTGCAGACTGAAAGGGATTAATGGCGGGATTGACTTTAGAGATGCGACGCTCTGAATTAGTGACTGTTCCTACCTTCTCTGCCCAGGTAGTAGCGGGTAACAAAACATCTGCATACAGGGTCGTTGCTGTATGTGCATATGCCTCCTGAACAACAACAAATTCTGCATTGCTCAATCCCTCATGAACAGCATTGAGATCGGGCATGGATTGTGCGGGGTTTGTGCAGACGATCCAAATAGCCTTAAGCTTTTCAGTGCGCAATGCTTCAAACATAGGAATAGCGCTAAGACCTGGTTTTTCAGGAACGGAGTGGACGCCCCACAAGTTAGCGACTTCAGCGCGATGCTCTGGATTAGCAAGATCACGATGGGCAGATAGCAAATTAGCTAAGCCGCCAACCTCTCGGCCACCCATTGCATTAGGTTGCCCAGTTAAAGAGAATGGACCTGCACCAGCTTTACCAATCTGACCGGTGGCCAAATGTAGATTTACTAAAGAAGCATTCTTGGCGGCACCTGACGCTGATTGATTTAATCCTTGGCAGTACATGGATAGCGTTGCAGGAGAGGTCGCAAACCATTGCGCTGCTTGGAATAAGTCTTTTTCCTTAATGCCGCATATCTGGCTCACTGCTTTCGGCGTGAAGTCCCTTACTAGATTACGTAGAGCATCAAAATCTTCCGTGTATGAGTAGATATAAGACTCATCAATCCAGTTCTCCCAAAGCATGATGTAAAGCATGCCGTGGTAGAGGGCGACATCAGTACCAGGCTGTATCTGTAGGTAAAGATCAGCTTCTTTAGCGGTATCTGTTTTTCTGGGGTCAACAACAATGACTTTGAGATCTGGATTATTTTTACGGGCATCCTCAAGGCGTCTATACAAAATAGGATGGGCAAAAGCGGTATTTGATCCTGTTATAAAAATGGTCGATGCTAAATCAATGTCTTCATAGCAGCAAGGCGGAGCATCCATCCCCAAGGTTTGCTTGTAGCCAGCTACCGCGCTAGACATACATAGGCGTGAATTAGTATCAATATTGTTCGAACCAATTAAGCCCTTCATTAACTTATTAAAGATGTAGTAGTCTTCTGTTAGTAATTGACCAGAGACATAAATGCCTACAGACTCTGGACCATGTTCTTTAATGATGTCGGCAAATTTTTGGGCAACTGTTTGTATTGCTTCGGGCCAAGAAATATCTATCGGGTCTTCGCCTCTTGTTTTGCGAATAGCGGGTGAGCCCAACCGCGCTTGCATTTGAAGGCTTGGGTTTGCGGTGAGATGGAGGGTGGAGCCTTTACTACAGAGTCTACCAAAGTTTGCGGGGTGGTCAGGGTCACCACGAACCCCGGTTACTTCTAGTTTTCCATTGCTATTGGGTGTAGTTTCAATAATGACGCCACAGCCAACACCACAATAGCAACAGGTGCTTTTAACTTCAGCCATGAGTAGCTAATAATTCCTCGCGGCTTAACCAAACTACACTAGACTCTACTTTGACTGCAAAGGATTTGGCACAGCCCTCATCCGGAGCAACGGCGCAGCCAGTAGAAAGATCTATATTCCAAGAGTGCAGTGGACAGGTTACAGATTTACCGTGGACAATCCCCTGTGAGAGAGGGCCACCCTTATGTGGGCACTTATCTAATACGGCAAATACTTCATCTTCTGAATTTCTAAAAATAGCAATTTGTCCAGCTGGTGCTTGGATAACCCGAGATCCCAGAACAGGAATCTCATCAACCGTTGTGATTTTCTGCCACTGATCAAGTTGGGCGGTACTAGACATTTCCAACCTCGACAATCGGAATAGTTTTGAATTGACGAATATCCACCCCGGCTCTTTCGAAATCCTTCCAGGGGTCTGGAGCATCCTTCAAGTCAAAGAGCAGTCGTTCGTAAAGGGCTTTGCGGCTTTCAGAATCCTCAACAATTTTTTGCTTGATGTATTCCATGCCAACTCGAGCAAGGTAATGGACGGTACGATCAAGATACCAGGCTTCTTCACGATATAGCTGTAAGAATGCACCTGAGTACTCTCGCACTTCTTCATCTGTTTTGACTTTGCAGAGGAATTCAGCAACTTCAGTTTTAATACCGCCATTTCCGCCAATATAAAGCTCCCAGCCAGATTCAACGCCGATGATGCCAACGTCTTTAATGCCGGCTTCAGCACAGTTTCTAGGGCAACCTGAAACCGCAAGTTTGACTTTATGAGGGGCATACATACCAAAGAGCATACGTTCTAGCTCTACACCCATTTTCATAGAAGACTGGGTACCAAAGCGACAATGCTCATCACCAACGCAGGTCTTTACTGTTCGAATCGATTTACCGTAGGCATGACCTGAGGGCATATCCAACTCCTTCCAGACTGCTGGAAGATCATCCTTCTTGATACCAAGTAAGTCGATACGTTGACCACCGGTGACTTTAACTGTAGGAACTTGGTATTTTTCGGCAACGTCAGCGATGCGGCGTAATTCTGCCGGCGTCGTCAATCCACCAAACATCCTTGGTATTACTGAGTAGGTGCCGTCTTTTTGAATATTGGCATGAGCACGTTCATTAATAAAGCGAGACTGTGGATCATCTTTTGCTTCATGTGGCCAAGTAGAAATCAGATAGTAGTTCAGGGCAGGGCGACAAGTCGCGCAACCATTAGGCGTTCTCCAGCTTAGTTCAGCACGAACTTGTTCTTGAGAAATTAAGTGGCCTGAGCGTATAGCTTGACGGATTTCATCATGGGAAAGATCAGAGCATCCGCAGATAGATTTCTTTCTGGGGGTAGCTGAGTAATCTGTACCCAGAACATTCATTAGTACTTGCTCAACAAGACCCGTACATGAACCACAGGAGCTACTCGCCTTAGTGCACTTCTTTACTTCATCTAATGTAAAGAGACCTTGTTCCCGAATAGCCTTAACAATAGTTCCCTTGGTAACCCCATTGCATCCACAGATTTCATCTGCATCCGTCATGCCAGCAGCTTTATTGTGACCTTGATGGCCTACATCGCCAATATTGGATTCACCAAACATCAATGTATCACGAATTTCAGCAACACTTTGTGCGTCACGCATCAGTTTGAAATACCAAGTGCTATCTGCGGTATCGCCAAACATACAAGCGCCAATCAAACGGTCATCTTTCAGAACTAATTTTTTATATACGCCACCAATAGGGTCGGCTAGGGTAATCTCCTCGGTACCTTCACCACCCATAAAGTTCCCAGCAGAGAAGAGATCAACACCAGTTACTTTTAGTTTTGTTGAGGTTACAGAGCCTTCATAACGACCGATGCCGTATTCAGCTAGATGATTGGCACAAACTTTAGCTTGCTCAAATAAGGGGGCAACTAAACCATAGGCTGTGCCGCGGTGACTTGCGCATTCTCCAACAGCATAGACTCTTGGATCAAAAGTCTGCATCGTGTCATTTACGACGATGCCGCGTTGACAATGGAGTCCTGCCGATTCAGCTAAAGCGGTATTAGGTTTAATGCCTGCTGCCATAACAACTAAATCAGCAGGTATTTCTAGGCCGCCTTTAAAGCGAATAGAGCCTACGCGATCACCAGCAGCATTAGGGCTGATTGCTTCAGTAGAGGTCTTGAGTAAAAACTTGAGACCTTTTTCTTCCAGGGATTTTTGTAGCAAGTCGGCCGCTGTTTTATCTAACTGCCTTTCCATCAGCCAGTCTGCAAGATGGACCACGGTCACACTCATGCCTCTGAGAGCTAGACCATTTGCTGCCTCTAGACCAAGTAGGCCGCCACCAATAACAACTGCATTTTTGTAGCGGGTGGCTACATCAATCATCTCATTGGTGTCTTTGATATCGCGGTAGGCAATAACACCAGGCAAATCATTTCCCGGTACAGGAAGAATGAAAGGGAGTGAACCGGTAGCTAAAAGCAATCGGTCATATTTTTCAACTGTGCCATCATCGGCAGTAACCGTTCGCTCCTTACGATCGATCTTTGTAATGGTTTTACTGAGATGAAGATGAATACCATTGCTCTTGTACCAATCTAGGTCATTTAAAACAATTTGCTCAAGAGTCTGTTCCCCGGCTAATACTGGAGAAAGCAGAATGCGGTTGTAATTGGGATGCGGTTCGGCACCAAAGATAGTGATGTCATAAAGCTCTGGATCGAGCTTTAATAATTCTTCGATGGTCCGAACACCGGCCATCCCATTACCAATCATGACAAGTTTTTGTTTTTTCATGCTTTGATCTTGAAGCTATCTGCATAGGCTGCTGGGTTAGAGCCATTCCATACGACCCCATCAAATAGTTTGCTCGAACGCATATCACTTTTAGGTAATGGTGTTTTTGAGGCTGTAGCAGCATCTTTATAGATGGCGATATTGTTCACTTTTTTGGCGACCGCTAAATAATCAGGATGCTCTTTCAAAAGGCCCCAGCGCTTATGTTGAGTCATAAACCACATACCATCAGATAAGTAAGGGAAGGTTGCTAAACCATCGTTATAAAACTTCATAGCATGAGGGTCATCCCAAGTTTTGCCAATACCGTTGTTATAGCGACCTAGCATGCGATCCTGAATGACGTTGATGTCAGTATTAACAAAAGATGGTGCAGACACTACTTCAGCAGTTTTATGTTTATTACTTGTGGATGAGTCAATATATTTTCCGGCTTCTAGAATAGCTGCTGTAACCGCTCGACAGGTGTTTGGAAATTTCTTAGCAAAATCAGAAGTTGTGCCTAAGGCTTTTTCTGGATGATCTTGCCAAATGGCTTGAGTAGTGATTGCTGTAAAGCCAACGTCATCAAAGATTGCACGGGCATTCCAGGGTTCACCTACACAATAGCCATCCATATTACCGCTACGCATATTGGCTACCATTTGTGGAGGTGGAACAGTGATGATCTTAGCGTCTTTGAATGGGTTAATGCCGTAGTTTGCAAGCCAGTAATAGAGCCACATAGCATGCGTTCCAGTTGGGAAAGTTTGCGCAAAAGTGTAATCACGCTTTTCTTTATCCATCAGTGACTTTAGACTGGCGCCATCTGTCACTCCTTTTTTATTGAGCGCTTTAGACAAGGTTATTGCCTGTCCGTTATTATTGAGCGACATCAGTAGAGACATATCTTTTTGTTGGCCGCCGATACCCATTTGCAGTCCGTACATCAAGCCATACAAAATATGAGAAATATCGTTCTCACCGTTGACAAGCTTGTCACGAATGGCAGCCCATGATGCCTCTTTGGTTGGGATAATCTTGACGCCATATTTTTTATCCAGACCAAGATGGTTTGCCATAATCACTGATGAGCAGTCAGTTAGGGCAATAAAACTGACCTTTACATCAGTTTTTTCTGGAGCATCAGAGCCTGCAGCCCATGCGCCAGCTTTAACTAGGGGATCTATTAAGGATAGGATGCTGGCAGATCCAATGCCTTGAATGAGTTTGCGTCGCGCAGGGTTGGTATCCGAAGTTGTTGAAATAACAGTTTCTGGTGTTATCAGTCTAGCTTTAATGTTTTTTTTCATGCTGGGCTCCTTTGGTCGATAACTAACAATAAGGAATTTTGATTTCTGGGAATTTTCTGAATGCTCTGAAATGGTGCACCAAAATAATGCATGAACCCTTTTGGTTCATTCATAAGTTTTAGAGGGATTCCCGACTGTTAAAAATGATGCATGGAACAAATTTCACCATCAAGAGTTAAAGCCCTTAAATTAGATGGGCTTGTGCCCGGCGTTTACCTCATTGGTGCTGGGCCTGGAGCTGCCGACCTCATTACTGTTCGCGGCTCGAGAATTTTGGCTCAGGCAGACATCGTTTTCTATGACGCACTCATTGATCTTTCTATGTTGGATTGGTGTTCTAGCACTAAATTGGTGCAAGTTGGTAAAAGATGTGGGTCACATTCAAGCTCTCAGCACTTTATTAACAAGCAATTGGTGGACGCTGCTAGCAAGTATTCAGTTGTGGTGCGCCTCAAGGGCGGGGACCCACTGATTTTTGGTCGCGCACAGGAGGAAATTGACGCTCTTGAAAAGGCAAATGTACGCTATGAAATTGTTCCAGGAATTACTACCGCTTTGGCAGCTTCAGCAGAATTAAAGCAGCCTCCAACTACCAGGGAGTTAAGTCGAACCCTAACGTTGACTACTTTGCCTGGTCGTTGCGCACATGAAGATCATAAAACGGCAATCTACTACATGGCACGCGACCAGTTATCTGAGGTTGCCGCAAACTTGATTGCTCAAGGCTATTCAGTAGATACCGCTGTATGCTTGATGGAGTCAGTCAGCCTTCCAACCCAGCGCAGCTTTGGCTGCACCTTAGATGAATTGCGCTTTGGTGATGTACATCATCATTTTTTAGATAAGCAACCTGTTGTGGTGATGGTCGGAGAAGTTTATAGAAAAAAACTTCAGACGCTCACCCCGTTAATTGAGTCACAAAATCCTTTAAATTTATTGCAATTAGCATCTTAATTGTTTGATAGGAGCTACAAATGAATTCATACCTCCTATTTCATACTCTGCGCCATCTTTTGTGTGATGACTAAAAATACTTTTCTCAAAGTCTCAAACCTTGGTAAGTCATATAAAGCTGACGCACCGCCAGTATTTGAGGGTATCGATTTTGAAATTGAGCGCGGAGAGTTTGTTTGCATCATCGGCCATTCAGGCTGTGGCAAAACTACTATCCTGAATGTATTAGCAGGTCTTGAAGAGGCAACTACTGGCGATTCAATCATGCTTGGAAAGCGCATTCAAGGCCCTGGTTTAGAGCGTGGCGTTGTTTTCCAAGGGCACGCATTAATGCCTTGGATGACAGCTCTTCAAAACGTTGCTTTCGCTGTCAAGTCAAAGTATCCCGACTGGTCAAAAGTACAAATCACTGAGCACTCTAAAAAATATCTAGAGATGGTAGGTTTGGTCAACGCTGAAAATAAGAAGCCTTCAGAATTATCTGGTGGCATGAAGCAGAGGGTAGGTATTGCACGAGCATTTGCTATTGAGCCAAAAATGCTTTTGTTAGATGAGCCATTTGGCGCATTAGATGCTCTCACACGTGGAGTGATTCAGGATGAGCTGCTCAAAATTTGTAGCAAAACTAAGCAAACTGTCTTCATGATTACGCATGATGTAGATGAGGCAATCCTGCTCTCAGACAAAATCATGTTGATGAGTAATGGTCCGAATGCTCGTATTGCAGAAATCGTAATCAATACCTTACCCAAAGGAAGAAAGCGAGCTAATTTACATCATGACCCAATGTATTACCCCATGCGAAATCACCTAGTTGATTTTTTAGTCAATCGCTCAAAGGATTTACAGATAAAAGGTGCTCAGGGTAAATTAGATGGTTATAAGCCGCTTATCATATTGCCAGGTATAGATACACCTGTTACGTAATAATTTAATAGAAAAATTTGACTGATAAGAAAATGGCCTAGTTGCAAATTATTTCTTACAAGAACTGAAGAACGAGGAGTTTAGTCATGGCATTATTAGTGCTATCGAGCTCTCAATAAATGTACAGACTGAGTCTTATCTAAAAAGTGATTGTGTTGAGGTAGTTTTTCTTGCGTTATTCTTAGATGTAAGTCACTTAACCAGGAAATAACTAATGCTGATTCCCATCGATTTTAAAGCGCTCATAAGTCACATTGGTGAAGCAGTGATTATTTCTGATCGAGATGAAAATATCTTGTTCTGGAATGCATCTGCTGAGCGTATTTTTGGCTATACCCCAAATGAGGCCCTTGGAAAAACACTCAGCATTATTACTCCTGAGCGTTTTAGGGAGCGCCATTCTAAGGGCTACTTTCATACGATGGAGACTGGTAAAACGAAGTATGGCAATACTTTGCTACGAGTTCCAGCAATTCATAAGGATGGCAGATCTGTTTCAATTGCTTTTTCAGTCACGATGATTTTTGATAATCAGAATCAGCCTATTGCTATTGCAGCGATCATACGAGATGAAACAGAGCGATTTCAAGAAGAGCGTAAGCTCAAAGAAAAATTAGCAACTCTTGAGAAAAGCAATCAGGTTTGATATGAAAGCTATCATTTTTTTCGGGCATGGTGCACGTGATTTACGTTGGCGCGAGCCTTTTGATCGTCTTGCTGCCTTGTGGCAAGTGCAGAATCCTAATACTCCTGTAGAGCTCGCTTTCTTAGAGTTGATGCAGCCTTCTTTATCTGGTGCTATTCAAAAAATTGTTGCACAAGGTATTAAAGACATTACTGTTATCCCAGTATTTTTTGGACAAGGGAGCCACTTGCGTAATGACTTCCCTAGAATTTTGGAAGAATGTCGGATTGAGTTTTCAGATATTTCTCTAAATGCGACACCTGCAGTAGGGGAGAATCTGCTTGTTCTCCAGGCGATAATTAACTACAGCGAAAATTCATTACGTTAATACACGGGCAGCGTAAGCGTTACTTAAAGTAACGCTCATTCACCAAAAAATTCTTTGGAGCAACGAAGTGTTAGATGGTTGCTCCAAAAATCATGTGGTTTTGAAAACCAAAGAGAGGGCGAGTATTTGTTGTGATCTAGTTAATCTAGTCACACAAATACTCACACACCGATAATGAGACGCTGTAACCTCTTGAAATCCTAGTGGTTTTCTTTGGATGTCTGCTCTCATAATCCTTTGGTCCCAGGTTCAAGTCCTGGTGGGCCCACCAGAAAAGCAAACCCTCATCAGCAATGGTGGGGGTTTTGTTTTTTTATTCCTTTTGAAGGATTTGCTCAAATGCATTTACGAATGACTCAGGAGCTTGGGCTCCTTGCAAGAGGTATTCCCCATTAAGAATGATGGATGGGACTGAGCTGATACCAGCGCCTGTGTAAGTTGCTTCCTCTTCTCGCACTTCGTTTGTAAACTCTTTGCCATTGAGTATCTCTTGGGCTCTATCTTTATCAAGTCCAGAACGTAGTACTGCATCTATTAAATTTTCTTGCTTATCTAAATTCACTGCGAGGCAAAAGTAAGTATTGAGTAATTCTTTTTTGAGCTTAGCCTGTTTTTGTAGGTCATATTCTTTGCTAGCCCAATATAAAAGACGATGAGCATCAAAGGTGTTGTAAACCCTTTTCCGACCTTCTGGATGAAACTCAAAGCCTGCCTCTAGCGCCTTGGCCCGAATATTTGCTTGGTTGGCTTGGACCTGTTCTACAGTTAAACCATATTTTTCGGTGAGATGCTCAATGGCATCCTGGCCACCCAAGGGCATCTTAGGGTTGAGCTCAAAGGGTCGAAAATGAACCTCAAAATTTGCTTTGTCACTTAATTGGGCAATTGCCTGATTGAGATTGCCTAAGCCTACGGCACACCAAGGGCAAGCAACATCGGATACAAAATCAATTTTGATTGTTGGCTTCATGCGCTTTATTCTACAGAAGCCAAGTTATTGCGATTGAAATATTCACTTTTGACTGTGGTGCTAGAGTTGCCCCCTAGTGGCCTCACTTGTAACATTAATGCTGACTTAAGGGTTGGCTTTTTTGTATTACATTAAATTAAAAGCCCACACAAATCAGCTTAGTATTACTGTAGATCAAATCAATATACGAATGGTACTTATGTCATCAGATGCATTATTTCCTGGCTTTCAGGCGCGTGTTTTTGAAGTCAATGGGATTCAAATTGCTGGCCATGTAGGTGGGACTGGCTCACCGCTATTGCTCCTGCATGGACATCCCCAAACCCATGCCATTTGGCATAAGGTTGCGCCAGAGCTCATGAAAAAGCACACATTAGTCATGACGGACCTGCGGGGTTACGGGGACTCTTCTAAACCAGAGGGTACAAGTGACCATAGTAATTATTCAAAGAGGGTGATGGCGCAGGATCAGGTGGAAGTCATGCAGCAGCTTGGATTTAATCGTTTTGGTGTGCTGGCGCATGATCGCGGTGCGCGAGTCGCACATCGTTTAGCGATGGATCATGCCGCCTCAGTTGGAAGCTTGATCATGCTCGATATTGCGCCTACTCTCTCTATGTATGAAAAAACCAATGATGCGTTTGCAAAAGCCTATTGGCATTGGTTCTTTTTAATACAGCCTTCGCCTCTGCCAGAGCGGCTCATTGAAGCGGATCCTGCGGCTTATATTCGAGATTTAATGGGTAGGCGTCATGCCGGACTAAAACCCTTTGACCCTAGAGCTTTGGCCGAATACATGCGCTGCATTGCCTTGCCTGGAGCAGCACATGGGATGTGTGAGGATTACCGTGCTGCAGCTGGAATTGATCTAATTCACGATCGTGAGGATATTGCAGCTGGCAGGAAGTTGGAGATGCCAACAATGGTGCTTTGGGGTGCAGACGGAGTGGTTGATAAATGCTTCAAGCCCCTCCAAGAGTGGCAGGCAATATGTCAAAGTGTGGTTGGTGAGACCTTGCCTTGCGGGCACTATCTTCCAGAGGAGGCACCAGAGATTTTGCTGGAAAAAGTCACAACATTTTTAAATCGAGATAGTTGATGAGTACTAGAACTCTGTATCAAAAATTAGTGGATTCTCATACGGTATTGAAGTTAGATGAGGAGAACGTGCTGCTCTTCTGCGATTTACATCTGATGAATGAATACACTAGTCCACAAGCATTTTCAGGTCTGGATGAAAAAGATCGTGAAGTGCTTATGCCGGGGCAGAATATCGCTGTTGTGAGCCATATCATTCCTACCCATCATGAAATGCCTAGAAAGATTGCTGATCCAGCCTCTTCATTGCAGGCCCTCAACCTGAAGAAAAATTGTGTGAAGCACAATATTCCTTTATTTGATACCAATCATCCATTACAAGGTATTGAGCATGTCGTATCGCCAGAGCATGGCATGGTGCGTCCAGGTATGGTGATCATTTGTGGTGATAGTCACACCACTACCTACGGAGCCTTAGGAGCCTTAGGTTTTGGTATTGGCACATCCGAAGTTGAGCATGTTCTAGCTACCCAAACTTTGGTATATCGCTTAGCTAAAAATATGCATATCAAGATCAATGGCACATTGCCAGTTGGCACCACCTCTAAAGACATGATATTGAACATCATTAGTCAGATTGGTGCTAAGGGTGCAATTGGCTACGTAGTGGAGTTCAGTGGATCCGCACTAATAGATTTGAGTACAGAGGCGCGCTTTACTTTATGCAATATGGCAGTGGAGGCAGGTGCCCGAGGAGCTTTAATTGCACCAGATAAAACAGCCATTGATTACGTATTAGCAAGATGCCCTGATATTACTGGTGAGATTAAAGACCGTGCATTAGTGCATTGGGCAAGTTTATATTCAGACGCAGATGCACAGTTTGAAAAAGCATATGAATTCGATGCAAGCGATATGGCGCCCTTTGTCACTTGGGGAACTAGCCCAGATCAAGCGATTGCTATTAACGCCGCTATTCCAACAAAGGATTCCATTCAAGATCCAATTGATAAATTGAGTCTTGAACAAGCATTGAGATATACCAAGCTATCTGATGGTCAAGCACTAGAGGGCACACCAATTGACCACGTCTTTATAGGCTCTTGCACCAATGGGCGTATCGAGGACTTACGGAACGTGCTTACCGCAATCGGTGATCGAAAAGTAGCCCCCGGTGTTCGAGCGATGGTGGTGCCTGGCTCTGGCGCTGTCAAAGCTCAAGCGGAACAAGAGGGAATTGCCGATAAGCTTATTGCCGCTGGTTTTGAATGGCGTAAGCCTGGTTGCTCTATGTGTCTTGCCATGAATGATGATGTTTTAACTTCTGGCACACGCTGCGCCTCCACAACTAATCGTAACTTTGAAGGTCGTCAAGGTAGAGGTGCAATTACCCACTTGATGAGTCCTGCGATGGCAGCTGCTGCCGCAGTTACGGGCAAGATTACGGATGTACGTAAGTTACAAGGAGCTGCAAATGCATAAGCTATCTAAAATTCATGGGCACGCCGCCGCCTTGCATATTGCTAATTTTGATACTGATCAGGTGATGCCAAAGCAGTTTTTGCGTGGTATCGATAAGTCTGGCTTAGCACAGGGCTTATTTTATGATCTGCGTTTTGATGAGCATGGAGAGCCAAAGCAAAACTTCTTTTTAAACCAGCCTGCTTATGCAAAAACGGATGTTTTGATCGCAGGCTCAAACTATGGCTGTGGCTCTAGTCGTGAACATGCTGTTTGGGGGATGCAGCAGTTTGGATTTAAAGCGGTCATTGCCTCTAGCTTTGCGGAGATTTTCTACTCCAATGCAATGGGTAACGGCTTATTGTTGGTTGTTCTACCTGAAAAACAAGTGCAAGCCTTAATGAAAGAGGCTGATGATAAGGGTGTACCAATAAGCCTAGATATTGATATTGAGAACCTAAAGGTTCGCACTACCCATCATGAGTTCACATTTGTCATGTCAGCAAGGCATCGCCGTATGTTCTTGGAAGGTTTGGATGTGATTGGCCTTACCTTAAAGCACAAAAAAGAAATTGATGCCTTTGCCCAAGAGCACTGGAATGAGCAACCCTGGGTAAAGGATGTTGCAAGAAAAACTATGGATAGATTAAATTGAGTTTACTCAGCGTCAGATTCAATTGCTTGCTATGCTTTATATCATTTGAAATATCTGAATGTAATAAATGAATATCAACTCTGATTACAGCAAGAGAGTCGTGATTAATCATCATGATTTACCTTGGGTTCCTAGCCCTGAGGCGGGTATTGAGAGACGCATGCTGGATCGTGTTGGCGATGAAATTGCAAAGGCAAGCTCGATCGTTCGTTATTTACCTAATGCTCATTTTCCAACGCACACTCATGAATTTGGTGAGGAGATATTAGTGCTTGATGGGGTATTGAGCGATGAAACTGGAGACTATCCGGCTGGCACCTACATCATGAATCCCCCTGGATCCTCTCATGCCCCTTATAGTCAAATGGGTTGCACTCTTTTTGTGAAACTACGACATCTTGGAGTTGAGCAGGTGGAGCGAGAGCTCGTTGATACAAAATCAGCGCCTTGGCATCAAGGGATGGTTCCTGGTCTTCATGTAATGCCTCTCATGCGGCAGGGCAATGGCTCCACTTTGGTTCGATGGGCTCCCCAAACCTATTTCAACCCACATAAGCACTATGGTGGTGAAGAAATCTTTGTGGTGGATGGTGTATTTGAGGATGAGCATGGGCGCTATCCGGCTGGCTCATGGATCAGAAGCCCTCATCTAAGCTTCCATCAGCCTTTCAGTAAAGAAGGATGCACTATATTTGTTAAGACTGGGCATTTATTAGATTAATTGTATTTACGGGATTTTTTATGAAAAATGTATTTAAGGTATTTTTATCAGCCCTATTTTTTATTGGTTTAACTCCCTTGTGCGTTCAAGCGGCTCCACCACTTCCGCCTTTTTATGAAGCTGTCACAAAAATGAGCCCCGCAGGAAAATTAGGGCAAATCGTAAAGCAAGAGAAAATTAAAACATCAGTGAAGGGCGCGCAAGCATGGAGAATTGCTTACATTTCATCTGATGTAGCTGAGCGCAAGACTATTACTACGGGGGTCATTATTGCTCCTCTGGGAGCTGCCCCAAAAGAAGGAAGACCTATTTTGGCCTGGGCGCACGGCACCACAGGCTCGGCTCAAAATTGTGGCCCATCCCAGGTTGTTGATCCAACCTCGCCTTTGAATGAATATTTCTTGGCGGATGGCAACTCTTGGACCGACTACGGCATTCCGAATGTTGAGCAATTCATTAAGGAAGGTTATGTGATTGTTGCCACAGATTATCAAGGGCTAGGCGGCGGCGGTAAACATCAATATGCGATTGCGGGGACCAATGGCAGAGATGTTATTAATTCTGTAAGAGCAGCAAGCTCAATGAAAGAGCCTGGCGCTGGTAAGAAGGCGATTGCTTATGGTTGGTCACAGGGTGGCGGAGCAATTCTGGCAGCTGCAAGTTTGCTTGATTACCAAGCCCTTCAAGGCACTGCCGCAGACAATCTTCAATATCTTGGGTTTGTTGGCTTGGCACCAGATGATCAAGCAGCTATGCTCCGTAACCCACCGACTGATGAGCTTGGCGCGAATAAGTTGATGAATGAATTTACTCAGGCCAATGTCCCGAATGTATTTTTATTCGCTCACTATGTGATGGGTCTTTGGGGTGCTCAAGCCGCATACCCACATCTCAAGTTGACAGATATCCTGACTGATGAGGGCGCACAGTTTGTGGATAAATTAGCTAGCAATAAGTGCGTCCATGTAATGGCGGATTCTTTTAATTACGCCTATGGAGACAAGTACAAGTCTTTGTTGAAGCCTCAGGCTAGCAACTCCTTAGCCTGGGTAAAAGCCTTAATTGATGGCAGTGTGCAGCCAGTTAAGCCTGTTGTACCAGTTGTTATTTACTGGGGCACTAAAGACACTGCAGTTCCCCCAATTGAGCATGAGCTGTATCAAAAGCAGATGTGCGCTATGGGTGCAAACATACAGAGAGTCCAGTTGCCAGGAGAGCAAACCCACTTTAGCACTCCCGGTGTCTCAGCTCCTATGTATCTGACTTGGATTAAAGATCGTATTGCTGGAAAGCAATTAGCTAATGGATGTCCAGCAAATTAGAGCGGCGTTAACTTCCAAGATGCTGAACTCTATTTATTAAAATAACACTATAAGATAGAGAATCATTTTTTTAAAGATAAATATGGAGCCATTAGCTAAATTAAAAGTAATTGAAATGGGCCAGTTAATCGCTGGACCATTTGCCGCTAAAACGCTGGGAGATTTTGGTGCTGATGTCATCAAGATTGAGCCGCCAAAAGTTGGTGATGCTCTACGTAAATGGCGTTTGCTCAAAGAGGGTACCTCAGTCTGGTGGCAGGTTCAGTCGCGCAATAAACGCTCTCTATCATTGGATTTAAAGCAGGCAGAAGCTCAAGAAATTGTTCGCACCCTAGTCAAAGAAGCAGACGTGCTGATCGAAAATTTTCGACCAGGCACTCTAGAAGGTTGGGGGCTGGATCCAGAGAAATTACTTGAGCTCAATCCTAAGCTGATTGTGTTGAGAATTAGTGGTTATGGCCAAACTGGACCTTATCGAGATAAGCCAGGATTTGGTGTGGTTGCCGAGGCAATGGGTGGCTTGCGACATTTAACTGCGGAACCTGGACGGGTGCCTGTTCGCGTTGGTATTAGCATTGGTGATACCTTGGCATCATTACATGGTGTGATCGGAATCTTATTAGCGCTTCAAGAGCGTCACCAGAGTGGCAAAGGCCAAATCATTGACATTGCTTTATATGAGGCGGTCTTCAATTGTATGGAAAGCTTGGTGCCTGAATACAGTGCTTTTGGAGAGGTGCGGCAAGCTGGTGGAAGTGCCTTGCCTGGCATTGCCCCAAGCAACGCCTATCTTTGTGCTGACGGCGGCTATGTGTTGGTTGCTGGTAACGGCGATAGCATCTTTAAGCGCCTGATGAATCTGATTGGTCGAGCAGATTTAGCAAATGATCCAACACTTGAAAATAATGACGGTAGGGTAGCGCGGGTTGCGCAATTGGATGAAGTGATTGGTGATTGGGCCCAAACAATGACGACTGACCAAGCTCTAGATCTGCTCAATACGGTGGCCGTTCCTGCGGGGAAAATATATACCGTCGCTGATATCGTCAGCGACCCCCATTACAAAGCCCGTGGCAATATCGAGAGTATTCAGATGCATGATGGGACTAAATTAGAGGTTCCAAGCGTGCTACCGAAGCTTTCGCGTACCCCAGGATCAATTAAAACTCTAGCTCCAGATATTGGAGAAAATACCGATGAAATTTTACAAAGTATTGGTTTAACAGAGGCTCAGGTAGCATCCTTAAAAGAGCGCGGTATTGCCTTTACTAAATAATCAACCACTTAAGCAAACGAACTAATCTTATGACTAGAATTTATTTCAATGATGTTGTTACTAGGGATGGATTTCAGATTGAGCCCAATTTCATTCCTACGGATGACAAGGTTAAGTTGGTAGATGCACTAAGCCAATGTGGATTTGCCAAGATTGAAGTGACCTCATTTACCTCGCCTAAAGCGATTCCAATGCTGCGCGATGCAGAAGAGGTTATGGGCAAAATTAAGCGTGTACCCGGTGTTGAATACACAGTCCTAGTTCCCAATCTACGTGGTGCCGAGCGTGCTTTTGAATCTCGCGCAGATGAATTTAATCTGGTCATGTCGACTTCTGAAACCCATAACTTAGCTAATTTGCGAATGGGCCGAGAAAAAAGCTTTGCTGGATTGACTGAAGTGATCCGGTATGTAGATGGCAGAACTCCCATCAATGTTTCGCTTTCAACTGCTTTTGGTTGCCCCATGGAGGGCGATGTACCGCAAAGCGTAGTAGAAGGTTTTGTTCAACGATTTGCAGACCTAGGTGTACGTGGCGTCACTATTTGCGACACCACTGGAATGGCACATCCTGCTCAGGTTGCAAAAATGGCAGAGGATTTGCAAAAACAGTTTGGCAACTTGCAGTTAACCTTTCATTTTCACAATACCCGTGGAATGGGCTTGGCAAATGTGCTTGCTGCAGTGCAGTCCGGCATCACTCGGTTTGATGGTTCCTTAGGTGGATTGGGAGGTTGTCCTTATGCACCAGGAGCTAGCGGCAATATCTCCAGTGAAGACGCTATTCATATGCTCGATGCCATGGGATACGATACGGGTATCAATATCCCTAAACTAATAAGTCTGGCTCGTGAGCTTCCCTTGATTGTTGGACATCCTGTGCCGGGACAAGTTGCCAAGGCTGGTAGTAGCTGCACTTTACATCCAGCCCCAGCTTATGTAGAAGATTTACATTAATTGATTTACTTAAATTGAAAGTTAGTTCAATGCATATCTATTCTTCCTGGATCAAATATTTGGCCTTGATTTTGTTAAGTCAAGCAGCTGTTTCTAGTTACGGCCAGGATTCTGGTAAGTATCCGAATCGTCCGATTACATTTATTGCCTCTTCTGCTCCAGGTGGTACGACAGATTTCACGGCCAGAGTGCTGGCTTTACCTCTTGGGACTGCTTTTGGCCAAACGATTGTGGTTGAAAACAAAGCGGGAGCATCTGGTGCGATTGCTGCTGCTGTTAAGAAGGCCGATCCTGACGGCTACACTTTATTAGTTCAGTATTCTGGCTATCACGTGATTACCCCATTGGTTAGCAAAAATCCATTGCCATGGGAGCTCAAAGATTTTAAGCCTGTAGCAAATGTGATCTCAGCACCACAAATTGTGGTGGTGCGTGCAGACCTGCCATTTAAGACGATGAATGAGTTAATCGCCTATGCAAAAGCTAATCCTGGAAAGTTGAATTATGCATCCTCAGGCAATGGCTCCTTGCAGCATGTTACTGGTGCGATGTTAGAGCAGCAGGCCGGCATCAAAATGACTCATATTCCTTACAAAGGTACCGGGCCAGCATTAGCTGATTTATTGGGTGGCCAGGTTGATTTGACATTTGGAACGCCTCCGCCATTTATTCCTCACATTCAAACTGGTAAGCTACGTGCATTAGCAACAACTGGCAAGAAGCGTTTGCAGAGTTTGCCTGATGTTCCTACAGCTGTTGAAGCAGGATTACCAAAACTAGATGCGACATCATGGTTCGCAGTTTTTGCCCCAATCAATACGCCCGCATCTATTGTGAATCAACTGACAACTGAAATCGCTAAGGTAATGGCTGAGCCGGCATTCAAACAAAAAGCATTGGAGATGGGTGCTGAGGCTGTTTATATGAACCCCAAGCAGTTAGATGAGTTTATTAAGACTGAAAATATCAGATGGACTTCGGTGGTTAAGACCGCCAGAATTGAAGCTGATTGATAGGCTTGAATTAGATGATCGATCATTTAGACCACCTCGTATTAACTACTGCCAATGAGAGTGCATGCGTGGACTTTTATACCCGAGTTTTAGGAATGAAATTAGAGAGCTTTATTGGTGGAACGCCACCAGTTGAACGCAAGGCATTTAAGTTTGGCAATCAGAAGATTAATTTACACATCAAGGGCAAGGAATTTGAGCCTAAGGCAGATATTCCGACGCCAGGTTCATTGGATTTATGTTTTATTGCTGATAGATCTCTAGTGCAAGTAATTGAAAAGCTGAATCAAGAAGGTTGGCCCATTATTGAGGGGCCAATCATCCGGACTGGTGCTACCTCAAAGATTAACTCGGTATATGTGCGCGACCCCGATCAAAATCTCATTGAAATCAGTGAACTTATTTGAGCCTTCTAATATGACTAAAGAGCAATTTCTGAGCATGCTAGTTTTGGAGGGATTTCCGGAGCCAACCCTTGTAGAGCGAGAGGCGGACGGATTTCTGGATGATCATACGCATCCCTTCGAGGTCAAGGCCTTAGTGGTTTCTGGGCAAATTGACTTAGTGGTTGATGGCGTGAGAACAGTATATGTTTCTGGGGATGTGTTTCACCTGTCAGCAAATCAAGTTCATACTGAGCGCTATGGAAGTAATGGCGTTCAATACTTGGCAAGTAGGAAAGATGGATCTGAAGATAATTGATCGTTATCGAGCGTTGATTGTCTAGACCTCTAAGTGGCCCACCGGCATATAGTTTTTCTATGAGGGTCATTCAACCGTATTGCTGTTGAAACTGAAGTGCAGTTTGGATGGTCTGAAAATGAATGTCCACAGTTGACTGAATTTCTTTGCCATATCCGCCCGCCATGCTAAAGGCAATTGGAATTTGGCGATCTAAGCCATACTGAAAAACAGCCTCATCTCGCTGCCGTATTCCCTCTTGAGTCAGGCTGAGTTTGCCTAAGCGATCCCCCTCGTGGGGATCAGCTCCAGCTAAGTAAATAATGCAGTTGGGCTTAAAGCGCGTATCTACTATTTCTAGGCTTTGATGAAGCGTTTCTAAATAGGCAGCGTCTCCTGTTTCGTCTGGTAGACCAACATCAAGATCGCTACGCTCTTTGGTAAAGGGGAAGTTATTTTCCCCGTGGATTGAGAGGGTAAAGATAGAGGAATCATTTTCTAGGATAGAGGCTGTGCCATTGCCTTGATGAACGTCCAGATCAATGATTGCAATCTTCAGGTGTGGATTAATTTCTTTCTGGAGTGATCGAGCGGCAATAGCAGAGTCATTAAAGACGCAGAAACCGCTCCCTTTATCGCGGTAAGCATGATGCGTACCGCCGGCGAGATTGGCTGCTAGGCCCTCATTAAGTGCCGCCTTCGCAGCGGCAAGGGTGGCACCAGCAGAGCGACGTGAGCGCTCCACCATGAGCTCACTCCAAGGAAAGCCAATCTCTTGCTGCTCTTGAGGGCTCAAATTACCTGAGAGGATTTTGATGAGATAGCTAGGATCATGTGCATACAGAATCTGAGTATCAGAGATGGCGGGAGCCTCTACTAGCTCTAGCCCTATTAGCTTGCTCACTAAATCACGAAGCCGGCTGTACTTTTCCATCGGAAAGCGGTGTCCCGGCGGAAGTGGTAAAACATAGTGGTCGGTATAAAAGGCTTTCAATGCGATCTAGTCTTTTTCTTGGTTCTTGAATGTGTTGAATAGTCTATTCGTTTTCGAATAGGTAAGTATGGCTCGAGCTGAAAAATTGGGTTTTAAAGGAAACAAATCATTTCTGCCTAGTAAGACTTGTGTGGTCTGCGGCAAAGAAATGACTTGGCGTAAGTCCTGGGCTAAAAACTGGGATGAGGTGAAGTACTGCTCTGATGCTTGCCGCTCTAAAAAAACTACAAACACCGCAGCCAGCACTAGTGGAAAGAATAAGTGACAGTCATCGTCTATTGGTTTCGAAATGATTTGCGTTTGGCAGATAATCCTGCCTTTACTCAAGCATGCTTAAAAGCTGACAAGCTCTTGCCGGTTTATGTGCACGATTCAAAAGAGCAGGAGAAGGTTTATGGCTTTGAGCGACAGGGATCGTATCGGCAGACTTTTTTAAGGGCATCCTTAGATGATTTAAAGGCTCAGCTTCAAGCTCAAGGTTCAGATCTATTGGAGCTATCCGGCAAGTCAGTAGAAGTATTACCGCAGCTAGTGAAAGATACTGCTGCAACAGCAATCTATTGCGAGCAAATCGAAGCTCCTGAAGAAATTGAACAAGTCCGAATAATGCAAGAACAGGGTGTTGATGTTGAAGAGTTTTGGCAATCGAGTATGTTGGATCCACAAGACTTTCCATTCGCCTTGGAAAAAATGCCCGATGTATTTACGGCATTTCGTCGTGAAGTAGAGCGGGCACAACTCAAGTTCGCTCAGCCCATCAATGCGCCTCAGCAGATTCCGATGTTGCCGGCAGCCTTAGCTCAGAGCTCAGCATCCTCCTGTAGTTCTCAATCTGAGGGCCATCCTTTCTTTTTAGGAGGCGCTACTGCCGCACAAGCACACCTCAGTCAATATCTAGAGCGACGCCTTCCTGATAGTTATAAGGAGACTCGGAATCAACTTATTGGTAGAGATTACTCCAGCAAGTTTTCAGCATGGTTGGCTTTGGGTTGTATTTCAGCAAGAGATATCGCAGCGCAAATCAATGAGTATGAAAACCACTTTGGCGCCAATGATGGGACCTATTGGCTTTGGTTTGAATTACTTTGGCGTGACTACTTCCGTTTTATTCATTTCAAGTATGGTCAGAAGTTGTATCGCGCCAGTGGTTTAACTGAGGTACCCGTAAAACCATCTTATGTACCCAGCTTTGAACAATGGCGCACGGGCACCACGGGCACTGCTTTAGTTGATGCAGGTATGCGCGAGTTGCAGCAGAGTGGTTATCTCTCGAACCGTATGCGCCAGATTGTGGCTAGTTATTGGATATACGATATGAAAGGTGATTGGCGTGCAGGCGCAGCGTGGTTTGAGTCTCAGCTAATTGATTATGACGTCTATAGCAATCAAGGAAATTGGCTTTATATTGCCGGGCGCGGAACGGATCCTAGGGGTGGTAGACCTTTTAATGTAGCCAAGCAAACTCAAGACCATGATCCAAAAGAAATCTACCGCAAACTTTGGCTCTCACCCCAATAGGGTTTTATAACTGCTCTACTGCCGCATATTGTTCTAGTACCTCTAGCGAGACTTTCTCTAAAGCTTTGATGTGCGTGCTCTCTAACTTAATCCTAGGTGCACAGTTGGCTTCTAAAGCCTCAATCCAGCGGTTCAAACAAAGGCACCACTGATCTCCAGCAATCAGTCCTGGGAACTGATATTCAGGACGTGGGGTAATGAGATCGTTGCCACGTTTGAGGCTAAATTGCAGAAAGTCATTGCTCACAATCGCGCAGACTAAGTGACTACCAAGATCTTGTTCATTGGTTTTGCAGCAACCATCTCTAAAAAATCCAGTGAGCGGTTCAAATGAGCAGGCAACCAGGGGTTGACCTAAAACATTGAGGGGTAGTTCAGTAGACATGAATGTTCTTTAAGTGGTGATGTATTGACGAGTGATGGATTGATTGATGCATCAAGCTACGGGCTAGGGTAGAGCTTATGGGACAAAGCTTGACCAGATGAATTTACTTTTACCAAAACCATATCCCCTGAATTAACAACCTTGCCGGTAAAGGATTGGATATTGACATGGTGGGTCACCATGATGATTGGCGCTTTAGGATATTTGATACGCTCATCCTGAATTAGCTTGGCTAAATCATCAGTTTGTTTTTTGGCCTGACTCATATCGTCGAAAAAAGAACCCAATGCTGCCTCTTTGGTAACGGCACCCTTATTCAGAAGAATTGCCGTATCAAAGCAACGACACCAAGGACTGCTATAGACCTGCGCTTTGCTAATGCCCTGCTTGGCTAGCCACTCGCCAGTCAGCTGAGCCTGGCGCTTGCCTGCTTCACCCAGATTGCGTTGGGTGGAACACTGATTTAATTGATAGCCTCTAGGGTCTCCATACCCTGGTGCATCGGCATGCCGCATGAGTAAGACGTGCTGACCATCTTGCATTGCGCTGGCCAACTCGGTTTGGGCGAGAGCGCTACCTTGAGCTCCAATGAGGGTCGCTATTACAGCAAGTAATGGGGGTAAAAGTTTGATCATCATGATTGGGTTACCAAGGTAACTTTTCTCCGGAGTAACTCAGGAAACTACCTGAATCAGTTTTTTGAAGTGAGAGCAATACCGTAAGCATATCGCTTGCCGCATCTAAAGCAGGTCTACCTATCTGCTCGCCCTTAAAGGGCTTAGATAAACGGGAGTTTACTGTTCCCGGATGCAGGGCCACTAAGGCCGTATTGGGTTTGGTTCTGGCAAATTCAATGGAGGCTGTTTTGATCAGCATATTCAGGGCCGCCTTAGAAGCGCGATAGCTAAACCAGCCCCCCAAACGATTGTCCTCAATGCTACCTACTTTAGCGGAGAGGGTTGCCATTACGGATCCCGCTGGGTCGAGTAATTTGGAGAAATGCTTGATTGTTAGTCCAGGGCCAATGGCATTGGTCTGCATCAATATCTGTAACTGTTCGGCGTTGAGATCATCCAATTTCTTTTCAGGCATCCAGTGCTCAGAATGTAGTACACCAATCGTATTGATGATGAGCTGAAAAGGACCCCTCTGAATAAGACTTGCAGCAGCAGCTTCAATCGTAGCGAGATCTTGGTAATTGATTGGCTGCGCCGAGTTGCGATTTAGGCCGCAAACAAGCTCACAATTAGGGGAGGCTTCTAATAACTCCATAAATGCCGCTCCAATGCTTCCAGAGGATCCAATAATCAAAGCACGAAAGGGTTGCGGAACTAGTGGCATAAATAAAGAGGCTCAAGTGTCGGGTGAAAGCGGGCTCAGCTAGTTTATTGAATAAGTCTTAAACTTGCTTGATGGGAACCAAGATAACTCAAGCACTCTCTGCTGCTGATCTCTCGCGCGTGATCGAGATGGCATGGGAAGATCGCACGCCATTTGATGCGATTGAGCAACATTTTGGACTATCCGAGCCACAAGTGATTGCGCTGATGCGCAAAGAGCTCAAGAGGGGCTCATTTAATCTATGGCGTCAGCGGGTAACTGGTAGGGCAACCAAGCATGTCGCCTTAAGAAGCAAGTTGGTAACCCGCGCCTATTGCTCGATGCAATACAAGCAGAAGTAACAGCCATGAAGAAACTCACTATGTTCTACGATGGCCTTTGTCCTCTTTGTCAGGCGGAGATTTTGTTTTTGTCTGACCGCAATCAAGCAGGTTTACTCAGCTTTGTAGATGTCAACTCAAATCGTTACAACGCTGATGAGCTTGGCATATCTTGCCAACAGGCCTTAGATTCAATGTACGCTCAGTATGACGATGGTGAACTGATTAATGGTGTGGAGGTTTTCTCGGCCGCCTATGCGAGAGCGAATTTACCGAAGTTAGCTTGGTTGTTTTCTCGACCAAGCCTGCGCCCTACGTTGACCTGGGCTTACCGTTTTTTTGCCAAGAACCGACATGCTATTTCAAGTCTATTTGGACCATCCGCTTTATGGTTGGTGAATGTAACTCGTAAACATAAATAAAGGGGCGATGATGAAAATAATTCTACAAACTAGTACCGCCCTATGGCTGTCTTTAGCCCTGCTGAGTAGTACTGTATCGGCTAAGGGCTTGGCACATATTGAGGGCGTCATTAATCAAGTGCAGCCTCAGGGTACTGGCCGCCTGAACTTTTGGGGTTTTCATGTTTATGACGCGACTCTGTATCGCCCTGCGGGCAAGGATTCTGCCGAATTTGCCTTGGATATTAAATATCAAAAATCATTTTCTGGGGCGACCATCGCAAGCCGTACTGCTGATGAAATGAAGCAGATTGGTGTGCCTGAAGCGCAGTCCGCTATTTGGGGAAAAGAGCTTGCTGCAGTTTTGCCCAATATAGAGCCCGGACAAACGCTCACTGGAGTCTACTCACCAAAACAAGGCACTACTTTTTTTTATGACGGTAAGAAAATTGCTCAATTTCCGGGGGCAGATTTTTCAAAGGCATTCTTTGGGATTTGGCTTGATTCCAAAACGAGCGTACCTAAGCTGAGATCTGAATTATTGGGCAACGGATGCCCACCCCCACTAATCACTGGAGCCTGTTAATGTCTAAAACCTATTTCGTTAAAAAGTATCTAGCAATTTGTTTGATTGTATTTGGCCTATCAGGTTGCTCCTCACCCTCAGTCAATCAATACGCACAAGAAACACCCAAGCTTGATCTAAGTGAGTACTTCAACGGCACGATTGATGCGTATGGCATCTTTACCGATCGTAATGGTGAAGTTAAAAAACGCTTTACTGTTTTATTGGTTGCTAAGTGGTCAGTTGTGAATGGTAAAAAGACGGGTATTTTGGATGAGAGCTTTGAGTACTCCGATGGTACAAAGCAAAAGCGCATTTGGACTTTGGTTGAAACAGCTCCAGGCAAATACATAGGTACTGCAGATGATGTCATTGGCGAGGCTTTAGGAGAATCCGCTGGTAATGCATTGAACTGGGCTTACACCTTGGCGCTGCCCGTGGATAACTCCATCTACCATGTGCAATTTAATGACTGGATGTACTTAGTCACACCTAAGGTAATGATTAATAAGGCGCAAATGAGCAAATTTGGTATTAATCTGGGTGAAGTGACTCTCAGTTTTTATAAGCGCTAACTCCTCTCCTAATATTGAGCATCTCTTTGAAAGATTTGAATTGAAAAAGCTTGTTCTCATTCTGGGTGACCAACTTGATATCGATAGCCCGATATTAAAAAACCTGAATCCCAAGACTGAGCAAGTCGTCATGATTGAGTCTATCGATGAGGCTCAGTATGTTTGGTCGCATAAGGCCAAAATCGTTTTGTTCTTATCGGCGATGCGGCATTTTGCTGGGCAACTGGAAGAGCAGGGTGTACCGCTGATCTACATTCAGCAGTCTCCAAAGTCAATTGGCGATACGCTACGAGAGTTGATTTCCAAGAAAAAATTTACACACTTGCTATGTCTTGAGCCGGGAGAGTATCGACTCAAGTGCGAAATAGAGAATTTGACAACTGAATTAAGCATCGAATTAGAAATGCAAGAAGATCCCCATTTCTATTGCTCACGCCATGAGTTTGAGAATTGGGTTGCTGGCAAGAAAGAATTGCGTTTGGAGTATTTCTACCGACTGATGCGTAAGACTCACAATATCTTGGTTGATAAAGAGGGTAATCCGGAAGGTGGTCAGTGGAATTTCGATCGAGACAATCGCAAGCCGTTTCCGAAAAAAGGACCAGGCTTAATTCCGCCGCCGGAGTTATTTGAGCCCGATGACATTACTCAAGAAGTCATTGCGCTGGTTGAGAAAAATTTCCCCGAACATCCTGGATCTTTGGAACACTTTCAGTGGCCAGTCACACGCGCACAAGCTTTGCAGGCACTTAAAGGCTTTGTGGAGCATCGCTTAGTGACTTTTGGTATTCATGAAGATGCGATGTGGACGGATACACCTTTTGGTTGGCACTCCTTACTCTCCAGCTCGATGAACTTAAAGCTGCTCAATCCTAGAGAGGTGATTGCTGCTGTCCTCAAGGCATGGAAGAAAGACGATTTAGATCTTGCTACTGTAGAGGGATTTATTCGTCAAATCCTAGGTTGGCGAGAATTCGTACGAGGCATGTACTACCTTGATATGCCTCAAATGGCTTTAGATAATTTTTATGATCATCAAAATGCATTGCCTTCCTGGTATTGGACTGGCAACACCAAGATGAAGTGTATGCAGCAGGCGATAGGCCAAACGTTGGAGTATGGATATGCCCACCATATTCAACGCTTGATGGTGACTGGCAACTTTGCATTGCTCGCAGAAATCTTGCCAAAAGAGGTTTGTGATTGGTATTTGGCCGTCTATATTGATGCGATTGAGTGGGTGGAGTTGCCCAATACAGCGGGCATGGCCTTATTTGCCAGTGGCGGCCGCTTTACTAGCAAACCTTACATTGCCAGTGGCGCCTATATTAAGAGAATGAGTAACTATTGCGGCTCCTGCCAATACAAGCCTGATATTCGATTTGGGGAGGGCGCCTGCCCGATGACTACCCTCTATTGGAACTTCCTCATTAAGCATCGCACCCAATTTGAGGCAAGCCCGCGTACTCGGCTGATGACTGCCAACCTATCCCGTATTAGCGATACCGATCAGCAGGCAATCATGCTCCATGCCAAAGGCCTTTTAGGGGATTTAAACTCCCTGTAAGAGTCTTGCCCTATTTATAGCTGGAAAAAACGCATTTTGTGAATTTGTGTCACACTTTAACCATATAAATCAGCAGGTTAAAAAGTTATGAGAATTGAAGATACTGATCCAGCGCGACACGCTGGCATTGAATATCCCATGGAAGTGGGTGCGCCTGTATTTGCACCGATTAAGGTCTTGGAAGAAAAAGACAAGGCAGTCAATGTCGCACGCCAGAACGCAAAGCTTGAGTACGATCGCATCATGGAGCAAGCTGAAGTATTAATGAAGCAGGCGCGGTCTCTTCAGGCTCGTTTGGATGCCACAGAAATGGTTCATAGTGCCAAATTTAGTTTTAATCCCCTCCATGGAAAAACCTACCATCTCTACTTTGATAGCCGCATTGGCACAAATGTATTGATTCAGAATGGACCTGATCAATGGAGTTGCGGTATTCCGGATGCCTGGACTTATTCGATGGCTGTCAAAAAGCTTGGGGATAGTACCTGGGCTATCGTTGAGGAGGAAGAGACTGTCTCTTCCTCTGTTGCAGTAAGATAATTTTTTTATAAAAATAATAAGGTGACTTGTGACAACTGCTCGAATTGTTAGTCTTTCAGAACTCGGCAACGCCGATGTGATTCAATTAATCGATAAAGAGCTTCCAGCTCCAGGTAAAGGCGAAGTGCAACTTCGTCAAACTGCTATTGGTTTTAACTTTATTGATGTGTACCAGCGCTCTGGTTATTATCCTTTGGAATTACCAACTGGCTTGGGTCATGAGGCAGTGGGTGTGGTTGAGGCGCTTGGTGAAGGTGTTACTCGATTCAAGCTAGGCGATCGTGTGGCCTACATGAATGCTGGTATTGGTGCTTATGCCAGTGCGCGCAATGTTGCAGTCGATAAGTTGGTTTCAGTGCCAGACAATGTATCTGATGAAACTGCTGCTGCTGTGTTTTTCAAGGCCATGACTGCCCAATATTTAGTTCAAAAAACCTATAAGGTGAAATCTGGGGATGTCGTCTTAGTTCATGCTGCCGCCGGCGGTGTTGGTCAAATTCTATCGGGATGGGCAAAATCTTTGGGTGCCTTTGTAGTGGGTACCGTAGGATCTGAAGCCAAGTTTGCTGCAGCAAAAGAAGCAGGCTGTGATGCTGTAGTGGACTACTCAAAACCCAATTGGGTCGAAGAGTTTATGAAGGCAACAGGCGGTCGTAAAGCGAATGTGGTTTATGACTCGGTTGCCAAGACTACTTTCTTGGGATCACTTGATTGTGCCGCACCATTTGGCATGGTGGCTTTATTTGGCGCCGCCTCTGGACCTGCTCCTGAGATTCAGCCAGAGATTCTGAATAAGAAAGGTTGCCTCTTCTTAACTAGACCCTCCGTATTCCCGCACAACGCCACTCCCGAGTTGCTACAAGAAAATGCTCGCGCAGTATTTGATGCGATTGCACAAGGTCGTGTGAAAGTGCAGATTGGCGCCAAGTTTAAGCTCGAGCAGGCTGTTGAAGCTCATAAAGCTGCAGAAGGCAGAAAAGTTTCGGGCGCGATCGTCATTACCCCGTAAACGAAATGCTGAGTTATGAGAACCCCGCTACGGCGGGGTTTTTTATTGGAGACATGCAATATCTATAAATTGATGCAGTGCCATATAAACTCCGTTTCAAAAACTCAATTCCACTTTCTCCGCTATAGTTTGACTAGATAAGTCATAAAAACTTGGAGGCAGTAATGCGTAAATATATTTTGTCGGACTCTTTTTTAGCTGGGATTGCTGCTGCATTCTTACTGGCTTCCCCAGTATCTGCCCAAGCTCAAGCGCCTGGTAAATCTAGTGCACAGCCCGTAACAGAAGTTCTGTGGTTAGGACAGGCTGGATTTCGTATTAAAAGTCCTGGTGGCAAGGCCATCTTGATCGACCCATGGATTACTGGCGGTCCTAAAACCCCCGCCATTTATAAGAACGATTTAAATGCTATCGGCCCAATTGATTTGTTATTGGTGACGCATGCCCACGTCGACCATATTGGCGATGCACCCGCGCTTGCAAAAATGAATAACACTAAGTTATACGGACCTGCAGATATGGTGACCCCATTAATTACTCTGGGAGTATTGCCAGCTGATCTTGGTTATCGCTTTAACAAAACTGGTCGTGTCACACCATTACCTGGCATTAAGGTGACGGCAGTGAAGGCTGAGCACTCCTCCTTGCTGGTATGGAAGAATCCGGCAACTGAAAAGATGGAGTCGCACGCAGCGGGTGAAGCGATGGCCTACATCATTGAGCTTGAGAATGGCTTCAAAATTTGGCACATGGGTGATACAGGACTTTTTGGTGATATGAAATTTATTGGCGAACATTACAAGCCAGATTTAGTCATGATCCCTATTGGTGGTAATTTCACTATGGCACCAGATGATGCTGCTTATGCCTTACGTACCTGGGTAAAACCAAAAATGGTGATACCAATGCATTACAACTCCAATCCATTGACTAAGGGTACCTTGGCTGAATTTCAAGAGGCCATGAAGGGCAGTGCAATTAAGATCATTCCCATGACTGAAGGGCAGACAGTTCAGTTCTAATTAATAGAATGCACTGTTCAATAGGATTTTTATGAATTCTGTTTCACCTGAAGTCAGGATGCAACTCGCGCCTAATGGCGTTCTATCTGCTGCGGTGTATTTAGGTAACTTCTTATTGGTTACCGGTCGGTCGTCTTCTGGCGAGCCTACTGGGATTGCGCCTGATATCTGCCGAGCGATTGCAAAAAGTTTAGGTGTCGAAATAAGCTTGCTGGGCTTCAACACGCAAGACGAGGTCGTCGAGGCCGCGGTCAGCGGCAGATGTGGCATCTCCTTATTAGGCTCTGACCCCGCGCGCGCTCAGAAGGTCACTTTTACTCCTGCTTATGTCGAGCTAGAGGCTTGCTATTTGGTTCCCGCTAACTCCCTTATTACTGAGTTGTCACAGGTAGATCAGCCAGGAGTGAGGATTGCATCTTTTTACAAAAGTGCATACGACCTGTGGCTGCAGCGTAATCTCAAGCATGCCAGCTTAGTACATGCTGATAGTGTGAAAGCCAGTAATGAATTGTTTGTCAGTCAGAAATTAGATGCTTTGGCAGGCTTGAAGACTGGCCTAGTTGCTGCTGCTCAAGATATTCCTGGCTCCAGAATTCTGGATGGCCAATTTACTGGAATACAGCAGGCGATTGCCACACAAAAAACTCACCTAGAGTCGATTGAGTTTTTGAATGCTTGTGTAGAAGAATTCATTAGATCTGGTTTGGTGGCTGATCTCATTCGTCAATATCAGGTGCAAGGCCTATCAGTTGCACCACTTCCTTAAATATCTTCAGAAAAATAATATGCAAAATTTTTTCCTGGCTCTCATTTTGGGCTCAAGTTTATTTACTCAAGCTGCGATTGCTCAAGTAGCTACTTATCCAAATCATCAAATTAAAATCATCTCTCCATTTGCTACCGGTGGTATCGCTGATGGGTTTTCACGAATCATTGCCCAGGGATTAAGCGAGGCTTTTGGGCAGCCAGTGATAGTAGAAAACAAAACGGGTGGTGGAGGTAATATCGGGGCTGATTTTGTGGCTAAATCACCGCCAGATGGCTACACCTTGATCATGGGTAGTATTGGTACTCATGCAGTAAATCCTTACCTAGTGAAGAGCATGCCCTATGACCCCTTCAAGGATTTTGTGCCAGTAGCTTTTGTGCTCGATGCCGAAGGTTTGTTGGCGGTGAATCCTAGCGTCCCGGTAAAAAATGTCAGTGAGCTCATTAGCTACATCAAAGCTAACCCAGGAAAAGTATCTTACGGGTCGGGTGGTATCGGTACCGCTAGTCATTTGGCGGGAGAGCTTTTTATTCTCACCGCAAAGGTGGATATGACCCACATTCCTTACAAAGGAAATGCATTGGCGATTACGGATTTGATTGGCGGCCAAACTCAATTAATGTTCGCCACGATGCCTACCATTCTGCCTTATGTAAAGAGCGATAAATTACGTGGCCTAGCGGTAACAGGCGCCACTAGAGATCCTTCAATGCCAGATTTGCCGAGTATGAGTGAGACGCTACCTGGATTCGATGTCAAAAATTGGATTGGCTTATTTGCCCCTGCGGGCACTCCTCCTGTAATTGTGAAGAAGCTCAATGCGGAAGTGGGAAAAATTATGCAACAGCCAGCCGTGCAGAAAAAGCTGGAGTCAGAAGGGGCAAAGTATTACGCTATGTCACCCGAAGCTTTTGGAGCGTTTCAGAAGAAGGAATCAGTCCGCTGGGGCAAGATTATTAAAAGTGCTGGTATTAAGCCTGAATAGCATCCTGATTCAAGTGAGGGGCGCTTCCCCTCATTCCGCATATAATTGTCTAAGCGCTTGAATTAAAAGAAATTTATTCTTTAAACCCTGTTTTAGGTAGTTTGACAGCCCCAAGTGGGTCTTAGACAATGCCTGAGGTGGTTTGATTCAAGCCATTGCTTCCAATGACAACGACCATTTCCTCCTTCCCAGCATCTGTAAGCGCAGCCCTCGAGGCTCGGGAAATTACTTGTGTGCGCGGTGATAGGGAACTTTTCTCAGGCCTTAATCTTCAGTTATTTGCTGGGCATTGCCTCCATGTTCGCGGCGAAAATGGCGTTGGTAAAACAAGCCTCTTGCGCTTACTCACCGGTTTGGCTTCTCCTGAGTCTGGAGAGGTGCTTTGGTGTGGTCATCCCATTAAAGAACAGGCATCGGAGTATCACAGCAAACTATTATTTTTGGGTCACCGCGATGCACTAAAAGAAGACCTCAGTGCGATTGAAAATTTGAGTATGTATGCGGCGATCGATGGCATTGCGCTCTCTGAGCAAGATGCGTTTGCTAGCTTATGGCGATTTGGCCTGAAGGGGCGCGAAGATTTGCCTGTCAATTATTTATCAGCCGGACAGAAGAAACGTGTTTTGATGGCGCGCATGCTAACGCGACGGGCGCAGGTTTGGATTTTGGATGAACCCTTTAACGCCTTAGACAGCCATGCCGTGGGGGAGTTACAAGATCTGATCGTTGAGCATCTTCAGGGCAATGGCTTGGTCGTACTGACAAGTCATCAGCCCTTGGCTATTCCCGGTCTACGAGTATTGGATCTATGAACGCTTTTATCGCCATCGTCCATCGCGATCTGTTGCTAGTAATGCGTCGCAAGAGCGAGGTCCTTACTGCCTTGTTCTTCTTTGTCATTGTGACGAGCTTATTTCCATTGGGAATTGGTGCTGATACTGCCTTGCTAAGAAAGATTGCACCTGGCGTGATTTGGGTTGCGGCTTTACTCTCAACCTTGCTGGGTTTGCAGCGGATGTTTGCAGCGGATTACGCAGACGGCACCCTAGAGCAACTGGTCTTGTCCCCGAATTCATTTACCGCCTTAGTCTTTGGCAAGATCGTCGCCCATTGGCTGGTGTGTGGACTGCCCTTAGTTTTATTAGCGCCGGTGATCGGCATTCAGTTTGACTTAGATGCCCAGTCTTTAAAGGTGCTGATGGCAGCCTTATTGCTCGGAACACCTGTTTTATCATTGCTGGGCTCAGTTGGGGCGGCCCTCACTCTTGGGGTAAGGGGTGGTAGCGTATTGATGAGTTTGTTGATCTTGCCGCTCTATATTCCGGTGTTAATTTTTGGGGCAGGTGCCGTATACGCTAGCAGTGTAGGGCTCGAAATCACGGGGTATTTTTCACTGTTAGGCGCTTTATTGATTTTGGCATTAGCATTTGTACCTTGGGTCAGTGCGAGCGCTGTAAAGATTGCTATCGAATGAGTAATGTAAATAATTTATCTTCTGGTCAAGTGACAAACTGGTTCAAATTCTCGAGTCCGAGTGCTTTTTATCCGCTGGCTGGAAAAATGATTCCTTGGTTTTGGGCGCTCACCATTATTTTTGGAGTTGCCGGCTTGTGGGTGAGTTTCTTTGTGGCGCCAGTCGATGCAGTGCAAGGTCAGGGATACCGCATTATTTTTGTTCACGTACCCGTATCTTGGATGTCCATGTTCATCTATGTGGTGATGGCTGCATGGGCGGGATTAGGTCTGATATTTAATACTCGCCTATCAGCCATGATGGCTCAAGCCCTAGCTCCGATTGGAGCCTGGATGGCTTTCTTATCTCTGTGGACTGGTGCATTTTGGGGTAAGCCGATGTGGGGTGCTTGGTGGGTATGGGATGCACGCTTAACTTCGGAATTAATCCTACTTTTCTTGTATCTCGGTTTTATCGCCCTGCAGGCCTCTATTGATAATGTCCGCCGTGCCGATAAAGCAGGCGCTATCCTGGCCTTGGTAGGCGTGGTGAATGTGCCTATTATTTATTTTTCAGTGAAATGGTGGAATACCTTGCATCAAGGCGCTTCTGTTTCGCTCACTAAAGCACCAGCCATGGCCCAGACCATGCTTTGGGGGATGTTGTTAATGGCTTTATGCTTATGGATGTACTCAATTGCAGTAGGGTTAATGCGTGTGCGTGCCATCATTTTGGAGCGTGAGGCTCATACTGATTGGGTTAGGCAATTAAATGAGGTGAAGCAGTAATGTGGAATAGTTCGGCTGAATTTTTTGCCATGGGTGGTTATGCCCTCTATGTATGGTGCAGCTTTGGTGCCTGTGCTCTGGTGTTCTTATTAGAACCCCTGGCTATTCGCGCGCGCCACAAGACCATCGTACGCAGACTGCAACGTGAAGTGTTAGCGGAGCAGTTTGATCAAAAGGGCGGCAAGTGAAACCAAGACACAAGCGAGCTGCCATTATTATTGGTGCACTGATTGCCATTAGCATCGCAGCAGTATTAATTTTGAATGCCCTCAACAGCAATATTGCGCTGTATGTCACCCCGAGTGAGGTGGCTGCTGGTAAGTCGCCAGCGGGTCAAGTTTTCCGTATTGGTGGCATGGTCAAGGATGGATCGGTTAAGCGAGACGGTTTAACGGTGAACTTTGTGATTACCGATATGGTGAAAGATATTCCGGTGGCCTACACTGGCATTCTTCCGGATTTGTTTAAAGAGGGTAAGGGCGCAGTCATTCAAGGTCGCCTTGATCCAAGTGGAAAATTCGTTGCGAGTGAAGTATTGGCTAAGCATGATGAGAACTATATGCCTCCAGAGGCAAAGCATGCTTTAGAGCAGGCTCAAAAAAATGGAAATAAATAATGATTCCTGAATTTGGGCATTACGCACTCATACTGGCCTTATGTATTGCCATCATTCAGGGGACGCTTCCATTGGTCGGTGCACATCAAAGTCGCCGCGAATGGATTATGTTAGCAAGGCCGGCTGCACAAACTGTTTTCCTATTGCTTGGTATTGCATTTGTAATTTTGGCCTGGAGCTTTTACTCAAATGATTTTTCTGTTCTTTATGTAGCAGAGCACTCCAATTCACAAATGCCCGTCATTTATCGCTTAGGTGCGGTATGGGGTGGTCACGAAGGCTCCTTATTGCTCTGGGTTTTCTTACTATCGACCTGGACATTTTTAGTAGCCCTGCTTTCGAAAGCGCTAGATGAATTTATGGTGGCGCGTGTGATTGGTGTATTGGGCTTGGTGACTACCGGGCTACTGTTATTTGTGATCGCCACCTCCAATCCTTTTGAGAGACTGCTGCCAGCCGCTCAGGATGGACGATCTCTTAATCCACTCCTGCAAGATCCAGGCTTAGTGTTTCATCCGCCAATGTTGTACATGGGATATGTGGGTTTCTCAGTAGCATTTGCCTTCGCGATTGCCTCTTTGTTATCTGGACGTTTAGATGCTGCTTGGGCACGCTGGTCGCGTCCCTGGACAACGGCTGCTTGGGTATTTCTCACGCTTGGTATTGCGCTGGGTTCTTGGTGGGCTTATTACGAACTCGGTTGGGGTGGCTGGTGGTTCTGGGATCCCGTGGAGAACGCATCATTCATCCCTTGGCTGGTTGGTACGGCCTTGCTCCATTCGCTTGCGGTCACCGAAAAGCGCGGGGGCTTTAAGAGTTGGACAGTATTGTTAGCAATTACCGCTTTCTCACTATCGCTTTTGGGAACCTTCTTGGTTCGCTCTGGAGTGCTAACTTCAGTGCATGCATTCGCAACTGACCCTACACGTGGTGTCTTTATTTTGATTTTCTTGGTGCTGGTGGTGGGTTCTTCTTTAACGCTTTACGCTTGGCGGGCTCCCAAAAGCACTCTTGGCGGTAAGTTCAGCTTAACATCGCGTGAAACCTTTATCTTGCTTGGCAACGTTTTCTTGGTGGTGTCTGCTGCATCGGTACTCTTGGGCACTCTTTATCCTTTATTGATTGATGCTCTGCATTTAGGCAAGATCTCAGTAGGGCCTCCATATTTCAATAGCGTTTTCGTGCCCATCATGATTCCTTTGTTGGTGCTGATGGGAATTGGGCCTTGGACAAGTTGGAAGAACTCCAATCTCTTCGATGTGATCAAGCGCTTATGGATTGCAGCCCTAGTCGCAGTGATTGCGGCAGCCTTAATTCCGTTTGCGATGGGTGAATTTACTTGGCTCAGTAGCCTTGGTTTCTTATTGGCTTTCTGGGTGATTACTTCTGGCGTACTACAAATTATTCGCCAAGCAAAAGCAGGCAAGCCAACGCGTTCATTTATTGGTATGCAGGTAGCGCATTTGGGGATCGCAGTCTTTACGATTGGCGTCACCATGGTCGGAGCCTATCAAGAGGAAAAAGATGTGCGTATGCTTGCCGGTGAAAGCGTTAGTGTCGGCGGCTATGACATTCAGCTTCAGGGTGTAAGACCTGTTCCTGGTCCGAACTATAAAGCGATGCAAGGTACTTTCTTATTGACTCGTAATGGGAATCTGGAAGCGACGATGTACCCAGAAAAGCGTAATTATTTTTCATCGACGATGCCTATGACTGAGGCGGCGATTGATGCGAGTCTTACTAGAGATATTTATGTTTCATTGGGCGAAGAACTGGACGATAAAGCCTGGGCAGTCCGAGTGTATTACAAGCCTTTTGTTGACTGGATTTGGGGCGGTTGTGTATTGATGGCTCTAGGTGGTTTGCTGGCGATGTCCGATAAGCGCTATCGCATGAAGTTGAAGAAGGCAGCAGCATGAAAGCCAAGTTTTTAATCCCACTGATTTTGTTTGTCATTTTGGTTGGATTTTTAGCGGTAGGTTTAAATCGTGACCCACAGGAAATACCTTCCCCACTAATTGGTAAGCAGGCACCCGCCTTTGAATTGCCTCAGCTGGCAGATCCTCAAAAAATCTTTTCACCAGAGAGTATGAAAGGCAAGCCTTGGATATTGAATGTCTGGGCTTCTTGGTGTGTTGCTTGCCGTGAGGAGCACCCCGTTCTGGTTGAGCTGGGTAAATTGCAAGTGGCGCCAATTATTGGATTGGATTACAAAGATAAGCGTGACGACGCGATGGCCATGCTTGCTCGTCAAGGTAATCCGTACCTATTGTCCGCTTTTGATGCCAAGGGCCGAGTGGGCATTGATTATGGTGTCTATGGCGTTCCAGAAACCTACGTGATTGACAAGACAGGCGTTATTCGGTTTAAGCATATTGGACCGATCACGATGGAATTACTTCGTAAGAAGATCATTCCTTTGTTAGATGAGCTCAAATGATGCCCCGAAAGACGCTTCAATCACTCTTGCTCACTTTTGCCCTACTGTGTTCTATCAGTGTGTCTGCTAAGGATGCGGCACCTTTGGCTGATAACCCAGTAATAGAGCAACGTCTGATTGTGATTTCAGAAGAAATGCGCTGCCTAGTTTGTCAGAATGAATCCCTTGCAGGCTCACGCTCTGATTTGGCAAACGATTTACGCCGAGAAATTCGTATCTTGATTACTGAGGGTAAGACGGATGAGCAAATTCGGAATTTCATGGTCGAGCGTTATGGCGATTTCGTCCTATATCGTCCGCCCGTGAAGCCAATCACCTGGCTCCTATGGATAGGCCCTTTTGTAATCTTACTCGCAGGAATTATTGGCTTGATCGTATACCTGCGTCGCAGAAATCAGGCTATGCCCAGTACCACGCTAACTGAGGCAGATAATCGTCGCATTGATGCACTCCTTCAGGATGCCAAGTCCAGTTCAATAGAAAAATAACATGACTAGTTTTGTAATCTCCGCTCTTCTTTTGTTGATCCTAGTCTTGGTGCTGTTATTGCGCCCATTATTTTTTCCTGCAAAAGAATCCTCAACCTCGCGCCGTCAGATGAATGCGGCCATCTATCGGGAAGAGCTTGATAAGCTCGAGGCTGATCGCTTGGCGGGTACAGTAGATAGCCATAACTATGAGCAGACTCATGCAGAAATGCGTCAGCGGCTTTTTCAGGATACGGATGAAGCCGATGATCATGCGGTACTAGGCTCTCCTAAGAAAACCATTATTGGGATTTGTCTTTTTGTGGCAATACTCTCAGCGGGTTTCTATTTCTATCTTGGTGATGCTGCTCAGATTGCCCAGAAGAGTCCTGAGAAACCGATGACTCAAGAGTCAGTTGAAAAGATGGTTGAAGAGTTTGCGGCCAAGATGAATAAAGAACCCGACAATCTCAAAGGCTGGGCCATGCTGGCGCGCTCCTATCGGATTTTAGGTCGCAATGCTGAGGCTGCAAATGCCTACGCTCGTGCAGGCTCATTTGTTGACTCAGACCCACAATTATTGGCTGACTATGCCGATGTATTGGCAGCCAATGCGAATGGTAATTTTGCTGGTAAGCCACAGCAACTCATTAATAAGGCATTAGCCCAAGATCCAAATAATTTATTAGCCCTTTGGCTTTCTGGAACTGCCGCTTTTAATGCGCAGAACTATAAAGCCGCAGTGCAGTCTTGGGAGAAGTTATCAAAGCAATTGCCCACCGACTCCGATGAGGCGCGTGCAATCGCAGCCTCTATTGCAGAGGCACGTAGCAAGGGCGGTCTTGCACCGGCTAGTAAGCCAGTAATCAGTAATCAAAGCGCAGGCGTGACTGGACAAGTAGAGATTGCGCCAGAGCTGAAGTCTAAAATTACTGCAGGCGATTTTTTGATGGTGATTGCCCGTAAGCCAGGCGAGCGTATGCCAGTGGCGGTTCTCAAAACCCTGGTTACTGCATTCCCAATCAGCTTTGTTTTGAATGATGCTTTGTCAATGAGTCCCAATGCATTGATTTCTCAAATGCCTGAAGTGTCAGTTGAAGTGCGCATCTCCAAAACAGGAATGGCAATGCCAGAATCTGGCGATTTGATATCTGCACCGCAAACGATCAAGGTGGGCACTACAAATGCCCGCCTCATCATTGGGCAGATTAGGCCTTAATTAGCCTCGACCAACAAATGGCATATTACTTGCCATGATAGTCATCGACAGAATATTGCTTTCTAATGGCAGTTGAGCCATCTGCAGGACGGCTTGCCCAACATGATCAACGTCCATGAGTGGCTCAACCTTTTTTGAGCCATCTGGCTGCAAAATGCCTGCAGCCATAGGGATAGTCATTTCAGTACCAGCATTACCTATATCGATCTGACCACAGGTAATATTAAATTGACGACCATCTAATGCAATAGATTTAGTCAATCCAGTCATGGCATGTTTAGTGGCGGTGTATGGGGCAGACATCGGCCGGGGCGCATGCGCAGAGATCGAGCCATTATTAATAATTCGGCCACCCTGCGGCGACTGAGCCTTCATCATGCGGATAGCCTCTTGAGCGCATAGGAAAGCGCCGCAGAGATTGGCATTAACTACATTCATCCACTGTTCGTAGCTCAGCTCTTCCATGGGAATTGCTGGCGCTCCCATGCCGGCATTATTAAAGAGTACGTCAATCCGTCCAAACTGTTTTTGGATTTCTGCAAATAATTTCTTTACTTGCTCTGGTTTACCGACGTCACAGCTAACTGCGAGACAGTTTTGGCTGTTCCCACCAATGTCGTGAATGGCTACATTCAGCTTCTCTAGATTTCGACCGGTCAGAGCAACCTTAAATCCACCTCCCAAGAGTGCTTTTGCTGCGGCCTTCCCGATACCCGTTCCAGCGCCTGTGACCAGGGCTACTTTGTTGGCGGGTGAATTCATGATTGTCCTAATGGTTCTTTAAAACCCCCATCTTATCCTGAAATAATCGAATCAATTCATTCCACTCTAGATCCTTAGGCTAGGGGCATAATGACAAAAACAAGCGGAATTTTTATGAACTTTATACGCAAAAATATCTATAACCCTATTGCAGTTGGCATAGCCTTTTTGGGTCTAGTGGCCTTGCTGTTTGCCACGCTCTGGGTGCTCGTACCACCTCCACCGAGATCGATTGAATTGGCTACTGGTTTCCCAACCGGCCTGTACCAGCAGTTTGGTGAAAAGCTCCAAAGTGAGCTTGCCCAGGAGGGTATTTCGCTTAAGCTAAGAACCACTGGTGGAACAAGTGATAACTTGGCGCTACTAAAGGATCCACACTCTGGCGTTGACTTTGCCATGGTTCAGGGTGGCGTAGCAGACTTGTCCAAGTACCCTGATTTTATTTCTATCGCTGGCGTGTTTTATGAGCCGGTATGGGTTTGGTATAGAGGGTCTAGTTTTCCAAGTGAATCGGGGCAATTGGGTTTATTGAGTCAGTTAAAAGGTAAACGAGTATCCATCGGCAATGAAGGTAGTGGCACGCTATCCCTGACCTCTCAGTTACTTGCGGCAAGTGGATTGAGTCTGAGCGATCTTCGTGCTGAAAAATTAAAACCACTGGATGCATTAGAGAAGTTTAAAAAAGGGGAGCTAGATGCTGTATTTTTAGTAAGTGCTGCAGAGGCTCCTGTAGTCAAAAAATTTTACGAAACTCCCGGCATTCGCTTAATGAACTTTGAGCAGGCTGAAGCTTACGTTCACTTATTCCCTTTTCTCTCAAAAGTAACAGTGCCACGCGGCGTCGTTAGTATTGCCTATGATCTTCCGCGTCAAGATATTCAGGTACTTGCTGCAACAGCTACCTTGGTGGGTAAGAATGACATTAGTCCTGCTTTGGTAACACTGTTGCTGAGCTCTACCTACGATATTTTAAAAACGTATTCCTACATACAAAAGCCGGGAGAGTTTCCATCGGGAACTGGGCTTGATTTTCCTTTGCATGTTGATGCTGAAATCTATCTAAAGGATGGCCCATCTTTCCTGCATCGCTACCTCCCTTTCTGGACGGCAGTATGGATTGGACGCTTCGCTAAAATTGTGATTCCGCTTCTAGTGATTCTAGTTCCCTTATTTACCTATATTCCTGCAGCTAAAAGCTTACTCTTACGATTGAAGTTATCCCAGGTATATGAGGAACTTAAGGGGGTAGAAAGAAATGCATCTAATCCAGATTTAAAAGAAAAGAACCTCAAGGATTTGGAAAATATTGAGCGCAGGATTAGCAATATTAAAATTTCCATGCTAGATGCAAAAGAGTTGTATGACTTAAAAGGTCACGTGGGGGAAGTGCGCAGCCGTTTGAACCTGTATTCCTAAATGGATTGGTATGCGCCTAAAATAAACCCATGACTCTTTCCAACCTTTTACCCCCACTAACGCCCGCTAAGGATTTAGTTCAATCTTTACGAGATAATGGTTTTGCAGTTGTCTCTGCTCAGGATGTAGCGCAAATTGCCCATGTGGGTCTTGATCAGCTTCGGAATCTCACTCACTTCTGGGAAGGCTTGCCCAGAGATCCCTACCTTAAGGATGGTGGACGGTATCGCTTTCGCCGCCATTCAAGCTTTGAGATCAAGGGAGCAACTTTGGCTAGCGTGCCGCATCGTGCCCACTGGCAGTCTGTCAATTACAACGCCCTGCATGGCGGTATCGAGCGTTGGTTTGAGCCTTCTCAAACTGAGCTCACTAGCAATCCTGCTTGGCATGCTCTTTTGTTGGGGCTGACTCATATTCTGGATGGCGTTAAGCAGGTAAACACTTGGTTTATAGAAGCTCACCAATTTCGGATTGATACGACGGATGGTATTGGGCGACCAACACCTGAGGGAGCGCATCGTGATGGCGTTGATTTTGTAGCTGTCTTTTTAATCAATCGAGTCGATGTCAAGGGTGGCGAGACCCGAATTTTTAGTGCAACCGGCTCTACTGGTTTGCGATTTACCCTCTCTGAGCCTTGGTCTTTATTGCTGATGAATGATGAAAGAATGATTCATGAATCTACCCCCATTCAGCCCTTAGGGCAGTACGGCCATAGAGATACATTGGTACTCACTTTCCGCTCGAATGGCTTTCAGGATTCTCCAAGCAGTAGTCAGCAGTAAGTTCTGATGCGATTAAAGCCTGCTAGTTACACACCCCTGATGCTGATGGCGCAAACTTGTGCGCTATTGGGTTTTGCCTGTTACGCGGTGGTGTTAACGACATTACAAGATGAATGGCATCTGAGTAATTTGCAGTCTGGCCTCATTGCTAGCGCCTTCTTCTTTGGCTATATGCTGATGGTCCCATTAGCAACCGCTCTCACCGATCGCGTTGATGCAAAAAAAGTCTATCTCGTAGGCGGTCTTTCAGCGACCTGTGGATTACTTGGTATGGGCCTCTTTGCCTATAACTTCTGGACCGCCTTAATATTTATGGCGCTCAATGGCATCGGTTTAGCGGGTACGTATATGCCTGGCTTAAAAATTCTGTCAGATCGTATTAAAACCGGCGAGCTGACCCGCCATATTGCTTTCTATACTGCATTCTTTGGTATTGGCACTGGCTTCTCTTATCTGTGCTCTGGTTGGATCTTAAATAGCTTAGGCTGGCGCTATGTTTTTGGAATCATCGCCCTAGGTCCACTCACTGCTTTGTTGATTGTGCTTTTATTTATTCCAGCACTCGCCCATGAAAAGTGGCACGGTCCAATACGCATTCGCTTACACGATATTTTTCCGGTGGATAAGTGGCGCTTAGTCTTGCAAGATAAAACAGCCTCAGGATTTATCTTTGGCTATACCGCCCACTCCATCGAATTATTTGCTTGCCGTAGCTGGATCGTGGCCTTTTTTGGTTTCTGTGCCATTGTGACAGGCGACCCCTTTCTATTAACTGCAACTACTCTTGCGGGTGTGATTAATTTCTTTGGCGTTCCTGCATCCATTATTGGAAACGAGATTGCCTTGAGAATGGGGCGCCAAAAATGGATTTTCTTTGTCATGCTATCTAGCGCAGTATTTGGAGTGGCGCTCGCCTGGTCAACAGGACAATCTTGGTGGTTGATTATTACTTTGGCAGTAGGGCATACGATTTTTATCATGGCCGATTCTTCCACCTTAACTGCAGGCTTAGTCATTAGCGCGAAAGAAAATATTAAAGGCGCTGCCATGGGGCTCCACTCCCTGATGGGCTTTGGAGGCGGGTTATTGGGGCCAGCTATTTTTGGTTTTGTGCTGGATTTAACTGGCTCACGTACTTCACAAATATCTTGGGTCTGGGCCTATGCTGCGGTAGTAATCTGGGGTGTACTGTTTGTTTTGTATGAGCGCCGCAATGGATGGGTTAGTGGATCTATCACCCGCCAGTCATGATTCATTCATGAACTCTAGCCTGCCAAGCAATAGCTGTTATCACTGTGGCAGCTTTATTCTTCCGAATGATTCTTACGAGCTTGAGCTTGCCGGCATCAATAGAAAATTCTGTTGCGCTGGTTGCATAGCCATTGCGCAAACAATTCATGGTGAAGGCCTAGAGGTGTTCTATGCACGGCGTGCACAGTCAAGCGATAAGCCTGCAGCCTACCTTGCCTCAAGTGAAATTCCTGACAGTCTGGCTCCCTACGACGATCCTTCTTTGCTCGGTAGATATACTCGGCCGAGTAGTGATGAAGCTTATTTAGAGACCACTCTACGATTGGAGAAGATTCGGTGCGCTGCTTGTGTGTGGTTATGTGAGCAACACTTGCGACGTATCCCTGGTGTCAAGGATGTACAGATTAATTATGTCAGTCAAAAGGTCAAGGTGGAGTTTTCCCCTGAGAAAACTAGTCTTGCTCGCTTACTCTTTGAGATAGAGCGCATTGGTTACGAGGCGTGGCCTTTTGAGCCCTCACTCTCTATTGAAAAGTCTAAAAAAGAACGTCGTCAATTACTTACTAGACTGGGGGTTGCATTGCTGGGCATGATGCAAGTCATGATGTATGCCTGGCCATCGTATGTGGGCGATAGTGATATTACGGTGGAGTATGACCTGCTATTGGGCTGGACTAGCTGGGCGCTCACGGTTCCAGTAATGACTTATTCAGCAGGCCCCATTTTCCGAGCAGCTTGGCGGAGCATTGCTTCATTTCGGCAAACGCATATATTGGGTATGGATGTGCCGATTGCTTTAGCACTAGCTCTAGCATTTAGTGCAGGAACTGTAAATCTTGTCACAGGTTCGGGTCAAGGTTATTTTGATTCCATCACTATGTTTGTCGCCTTTATTTTGGCGGCACGCTACGTAGAATTATTGGCACGACAAGATGCGCAGGGTGGAGCAGAGGCCCTAGCAAAACAATTGCCAGCTACGTGTGAGAGAGTGCCAAACTATCCCACGTCTTTGCAAGTTGAAATTGTCCCGGTAGTGAACTGCAATCCTGGCGAAGTGATTTGCATTCCTCCAGGTGATGTGGTTCCAGCTGACGGTATTGTGATTGAGTATGAGAGCTCTTTAGATGAGTCACTGCTGACCGGTGAATCCAAGCCGATTGATAAGAGGATTGGTGATCGGGTGTATGCAGGTACGCACAATATTCTCAATCCGATATTGATCAAAATTGATGCTGTAGGCCAGTCTACTCGTATTGCAGGTATCGCCTCATTACTAGATCAAGCATTGCAAGCCAAGCCTGTCATGGTGAGTCTCGCAGAAAAGTGGGCTGGATATTTTGTAGGCTTTTTGTTGATAGTTGCTTTTTTATCATCAGCAATCTGGTACTACGTCGACCCTAGTAGGGCTTGGACTGTTTTGGTCTCAGTACTGGTCGCTAGTTGCCCTTGCGCTCTATCTCTTGCCGTACCAACAGCGATGGCTGCAGCTCAAGGGGCTGTAACAAAGCTAGGTCTCTTGATTGTGCGTGGCCATGTACTAGAAGGTTTGGTCAAAGCGACGGACTTGGTGCTAGATAAGACTGGTACTCTCACTATGGGTCAACCAGAATTAAAAGAAGTCCTAGTTGCTCGCTCGGAGTTTTCCAGAGCAGATGTATTGAGAATTGCTGCGTCCATGGAGATGGGTCAAAAACATCCCCTTGCGCTATCACTGTTGCGTGCCGCAGAAGCTGACAATCTTTTGCTAAGTCCTTTGCCTGAGGCGATTATTAATCAATTGGGCAAAGGCTTGAGCTCAGGTATTTATCGCCTAGGTAGTGCTGCATGGGTGGGTGCTCAGCAGATTGCGCAAGAGGGTCAGTATGGACAAGTGCATCTAGCGGATAACAAAGGCTTGATTGCGAGCTTTCTGTTTTTAGATACTCCAAGAGCGGGACTGGAGAAGTTGTTAGCTGCAGCGCGGTCTCGCAAGATAGCAGTCCATTTGGTTTCAGGAGATGATGAAGTAACGGTGGCATGGTGGGCCAACCATGTTGGTATCAATCAGTTCAAAGCTGCTTGCTCTCCAGAAGATAAGTACCGCTATATTGAGAGCCTGCAAAATCAGGGTCGTGTTGTTTGGGCCATTGGTGATGGGATTAACGACGCCCCTTTATTGGCGCGGGCTGATATTTCGATTGCGGTCGGAGCGGGTGCGCCCCTCGCTACAGCTGGTGCAGACGCGATTTTGACCGCAAGTTCTTTAGCTCCATTAGCCAAATCGCTCTTACTGGCTGATAAAGCGCAGCGAGTTATTAAAGAAAACTTGATTTGGGCGCTAGTCTATAACTTGCTAGCTATCCCCGCAGCAATGATGGGTTGGGTCAACCCTTGGGTTGCCGGCATTGGCATGTCCTTATCCTCCCTAGCGGTCACATTAAATGCCTGGCGCCTCAGAAAGGCCTAGACTAGAGAGATGGAAAGCCTTTTTCTACTAATCCCCATTTCCTTGCTTTTAATCGGACTCCTAGCTTGGATTTTCTTTTGGTCTGTGAGAGCAGGTCAATTTGATGATCTAGAGGGTCCAGGGGAGGCGATTTTGATGGATGACGATACGCCTCAATCTAAAAATAGGAGTGATGGCTATAAAAAATAACTCTATTTTTTTAAGTGGCTAGGAAATACAAGCAACTCATTCGAGTTGCAATTAACGTAAATGCACGCATCCTTTTTGATATAGATCAAAACGACCTATTCGGCTTACTTTGATAATGAATCCAGTCTATTTGGATTATGTCGCTGCTAGGTCACAAAAAAGGAGAAACCATGGGACTTACCGTGGGGAGCAATCAAGATACCTTCAATTACAAGGTTATAAGCCAATTTGCCATCGTTACGGTACTTTGGGGAATTGTGGGTATGCTCGTAGGAGTGGTCCTCGCTGCACAGCTGATTTGGCCTGACATCACTTTTAATATTCCCTGGTTAAGTTACGGTCGCTTACGTCCATTGCATACTAACGCAGTCATTTTTGCATTCGGTGGGTCGGCTTTATTTGCGACGTCTTATTACATCGTGCAGCGCACATGCCAGGCAAGACTCTTTTGCGACAAACTAGCGGCCTTTACCTTCTGGGGTTGGCAGGCTGTCATTGTGTTGGCAGCAGTAACTTTGCCGTTGGGCATTTCAACTTCTAAAGAGTATGCAGAGCTAGAGTGGCCAATTGATATCCTGATCACCTTGGTTTGGGTTGCCTATGCTGTGGTGTTTTTTAGCACCATCATGAAACGCAAAACAAAGCATATTTATGTTTCTAATTGGTTCTTTGGCGCGTATATCCTGACTATTGCCATTCTGCATATTTTTAATAATTTAGAAATACCAGCAAGCATGTGGAAATCCTATTCCGCATATGCTGGTGTGCAAGATGCGATGGTGCAGTGGTGGTATGGCCACAATGCAGTTGGCTTCTTCTTAACGACCAGCTTCTTAGGCATGATGTATTACTTCATTCCTAAGCAAGCAGAGCGCCCAATCTATTCATATCGCTTATCTATCGTCCACTTTTGGGCTTTGAACTTTACCTACATGTGGGCAGGTCCCCATCATCTACAGCACACCTCCTTGCCTGACTGGACTCAGTCGCTTGGTACTGTGTTCTCCATTATTTTATTGGCTCCATCATGGGGCGGCATGATTAACGGCATCATGACTTTATCTGGTGCTTGGTTTAAATTGCGCACCGATCCCATCTTAAAATTCTTGGTAGTGGCACTGTCTTTCTACGGTATGTCTACGTTTGAGGGTTCAATGATGTCTATCAAGACTGTAAATAGCTTGTCGCATTACACCGACTGGACTATTGGCCACGTTCATTCAGGTGCTCTTGGGTGGGTTGCCATGATTACGATTGGCTCTCTGTACTACCTCATCCCCCGTTTAGTTGGGCAGAAAGATATGTATAGCACCCGCTTGATTGAGGTACATTTCTGGATCGCTACGATCGGTGTCGTGCTGTATATCGCTGCGATGTGGATTGCTGGAGTAATGCAAGGCTTGATGTGGAGAGCGTTTGAACCAGACGGTACATTGACTTATAGCTTTGTTGAGTCTGTAAAAGCCACATATCCATTTTATGTGATTCGTTTATTAGGTGGCCTCTGTTACTTAAGCGGCATGTTCTTAATGGCATATAACGTTTACAAGACAGTGATTGGTAAAACATTTGTCAATCCCCCCATTCCGCAAACATCTGCAGCTGCTCACTAAGGGGAAGAAAAATGTCTAGCGAAAATAAATTCTTTTCCCACGGAACGCTTGAGAAAAATGTTGGCTGGTTAATTGTTGCCACCATTATTGTGGTGTCGATTGCTGGTTTAGTTCAAATCGTCCCTCTATTTTTTCAGCACACTACAACTGAACCGAGCCCTGGTGTAGTGCCATACACCGCATTACGTTTAGCTGGCCGCGATATCTACCAGCGCGAAGGTTGCGTTGGCTGTCACTCGCAGCAGATCCGTACATTGCGCTCAGAGGTAGAGCGTTACGGCCCTTACTCTTTGGCTGGTGAATCCGTATTCGATCGCCCATTCTTGTGGGGTAGCAAGCGCACAGGCCCTGACTTAGCTCGGGTTGGCGCTCGTTACTCAGATGATTGGCATCGTATTCACTTGCGTAATCCGCGTGATGTAGTGCCTGAATCCAATATGCCGGGATATCCTTGGTTACAGAAGAGTGCTGCCGACGCTTCCTCAATTCAATCTCATATGGTGGCAATGCGTCGTTTGGGCGTTCCTTACACCGATGAAATGATTACAGAAGCACCTAAGGAGTTAGAAGGCAAGACTGAAGAGGATGCCTTGATTGCCTACCTACAAGGTTTGGGCATCAATCGTCGCTACATCATGGTCGATGAAGTTGTTGCGAAATAAGTCAAATGGAACAGATCACAGCTTATCTCTCCGCTTTTTCAACCGTCATTGGACTCGCCTTTTTTATAGGGATTGTTTGGTGGGCTTGGTCTCCAGGTAGAAAGTCTGCCAATAAAGAATCAGCCGAACTTCCATTTGATCTCCCAGATGAATTTAGTAAGGATAAATCATGAGTGACTTTTTTAATAGCGCTTGGAGTAATTACATCGCGCTAGTTTCATTGGTCGGTATTGTTTGGTGTATCTGGCTTCTGGCTTCACAGCGTAAGGCCAAGGTAATCCATACAGCAGATGGTGCAGTAGCAGATACAGGTCATGTTTGGGATGGCGATTTGCGTGAACTCAATAATCCATTGCCACGCTGGTGGGCTTGGATGTTCCTACTGTCTTGCATCTTTGCCTTGGTCTACCTAGTTTTATTTCCAGGCTTGGGCGCATTTCCAGGGGTGGTTGGCTACACCACGGACGGCGCTTTAATGAGCTCTATGACAGAAGCAAATGATGAGTTAAAGCCTGTATACGCTAAATATGTAAAGATGGATATTGAGGAAGTTGCCGCAGATCCCAAGGCGCGTCAAATGGGCCAACGTTTGTTCTTAAACTCCTGTGCTCAGTGCCATGGTTCAGATGCGGGCGGCTCTAAAGGCTTTCCAAATTTAACCGATGGTGACTGGCTCTATGGCGGATCTCCTGAAAATATTAAGACTACCCTCATTAACGGGCGTAATGGAGTGATGCCTGCATATGGACATCTCGAATCTGTACAGATTGTGGATTTAGCTAACTACGTTCGCAGTTTGTCTGGCTTACCTGCTGATGATGCAAAAGTCGCTCGTGGCGCAGAATTATTTAAAGCCAATTGCGTGGCTTGTCATGGTGTGGAGGGTAAAGGCAACATTGCCATGGGAGCGCCTAACCTGACTGATAAGACTTGGCTTTATGGTGGATCAGAAGCAACTATTGTAGAGACTCTGACTAAAGGCCGCATGGCTATGATGCCGTCTCAAGATAAAGTGTTGAGCCCTGAAAAAATTCATCTTCTAACGGCTTATGTTTGGGGTTTGTCTAACAACAAGACAGCTGCAGCCAAGTAATCAGTGTCAAATCATTCGCCGGCAGGCAAGCCTATTCCTATAGATGTGATTGAGGAATCTCTTTATGAGATCCGGCGAAAGATATATCCACGATCTGTTAGTGGCTTATTTGCTCGCTGGCGCCTCATCTTAGTAATTGCAACGCAATTATTGTTTTATGGCCTTCCTTGGATTACTTGGAATGATCGTCAAGCAGTACTCTTCGATCTAATTCAGCGTAAGTTTTATATCTTTGGTCTCGTACTATGGCCGCAGGATGTAATTTATCTGACGCTCCTGTTAATTCTCTCTGCATTAGCCCTCTTTTTATTTACCGCTATTGCGGGTAGATTATTTTGTGGCTACGCTTGTCCCCAAACTGTCTATACCGAAATTTTTATGTGGATCGAGCGTAAAGTTGAGGGTGATCGTTTTGCTCGGATTCGCTTAGATGGTCAAGAGTGGCCTTGGAATATTCATAAGTGGCGTCTCAAGATTACTAAGCATTTCCTGTGGCTCCTAATTGCTTTTTGGACCGGGTTTACTTTTATTGGTTATTTCACCCCAATTGAAACGCTCAGCGCTGCAATCCTACATTTTTCCTTGGGCCCATGGCAAACCTTTTGGTTATGTTTCTACAGCTTTGCAACTTGGGGTAATGCGGGTTTCATGCGCGAGCAAGTCTGTAAATATATGTGCCCTTATGCACGCTTTCAAAGTGTGATGGTAGATAAAGATACTTTCTTGGTTACCTACGATAAGGTACGTGGCGAGCCACGCGGGAGTCGTAACAAGTCAGCCGATCTTGCAACTCTCGGTCTTGGCGATTGCGTAGATTGCAGTATTTGTGTGCAAGTTTGCCCAACTGGCATTGATATTCGTGATGGTCTGCAATATATGTGTATTGGATGTGGCGCCTGTATTGATGCTTGCGATCAAGTAATGGAAAAGGTGGATTATCCAAAGGGTTTGATTCGCTATACAACTGAGCGTGCCATTGAAGAAAAAGAAACCAATCAGAGTGCAATACGTCATATCTTGCGACCACGTGTTTTGATCTACATTGCCTTTATTACCGTACTTACCAGCGCCTTCTTAATCTCATTGCTTACCCGAAATCCATTGAGGGTTGATGTAATGCGTGATCGTGGAGCATTGGCTCGCGAGGTCGATGGCGTACGTATTGAAAATATCTATCGCATTCAGATCATGAATGCATCAGAAAATAATATGAAAGTACAGCTTAAGGCAAGCGGCTTATCAGATTTAAGAATACTCAATTCTCAGGGAGAGCTGGTCACGGAGATTGCTGTAGGCCCAGCCAGCAACCTATTGATTCCAGTTAAAGTAAGTACTACTGTAGGTGTGCATGAGCCTGGTAATTACCCAATTCACTTTGATGTGATTGGTCAAGAGCTATCTGGTAGCGAGTTAATCATCAGGACTCGCGATGAAAAATCGAGTTTTATTATTCCCCGCTAAGCTATATAGCGAAAGATAGAAAGAGGATAAATATGTCAGAACATGAAGCTCATAAGCCTTGGTTTAAACAGCTCTGGCCTTGGCTACTAATTAGTGGTCCAGCAGTTGCCGCCATTGCTTGTGTGATTACTATTTATTTGGCGGTTAATCTCTATTCAGATAAGTCAGTGCGAGATGGTGTGGTGAAGCGTGGGCTTAAAGTGGAGCAGCTTAAAGTAGAGCAGGACCGCAAATGAAGTACCGTCTATTCATCTGGATTATGTGGCCTTCATTTTTGGTCTCCATCTTGGCTGAAGGTCTACTCTTTAGCATTGTGCATCCTGCTGAGTTGTTATTTTTTGGTCATCACCCCAATATCTCTGATGAGGGTATTTACACCATCGGATTTTTTGTTATCTGGATCTTTTGCTCATTTTCGAGCGCGCTTACAGCCTATATTCTGCCGGGGATTAATCCTGATACTAAGAACTCAGACAAAAGCTTAATATAGATTTCAATTAGCGCATGGCTTGATCTGCACCGTTCGCTCAGGGTTTGGGATGCCGGCTAGTTGATATAGTCCGTCCATATCAATCAGCTTGATATGACGCTGTTTAATTTGAATCATTCCTGACTCGGCAAAGCGTGAGAGCATCCGGCTCACGGTTTCAATCTGTATGCCAAGATAGCTACCAATTTCCACTCGACTCATACGCAAATCAAATTCATTATTGAGATAACCTCGTGCAGCTAGGCGCTGAGAAAGATTCAGCAGGAAGGTGGCTAAACGCTCCTCTGCACGCAAACTGCCCAGTGAGAGTAGATGACGTTGATCTTGTGTGAGCTCTCGACTCAGAATGCGGTGAAATTGCTTTTGGAGTTCTGGAATTTGACGTGCTAAGTCCTCAAATGCCTCATAGCGAATAATGCAAACCTCACTGTCCTCCAGAGCAACCGCTTCAGATTGATAGCTACCCTCTCCGATACCATCAAGCCCTAAGATCTCGCCAGGTAGATGAAAGCCGATAACTTGTTGACGCCCATCTTCTAAACCATACTCAGTTTTGAGGGTGCCAAAACGAATACTATAGACCGCAGAAAGTGGATCACCATGGCGGTAGAGACTCTCACCTTTCTTCAGGTAAACCCGCTCTTTTACGAGGGTGTCAATCTTGGCAATGTCGGATGAGCTAACACCTACTGGCAAGCAAAACTGACCCAGTACACAGACTGAGCATTTGCCACTGGGCACATCCGAGTTGGTGTAATTCATATTAGATCAGTTTATTCTACTCGGATAATGTTCAATTTTAATATTTCCTTGCAATGCTGACTGCTAGTCTTCTATTGGCGGTCTTCTTGGGCGCTTTAGTCAGTGGGTGGCACTGCGCTTTGATGTGTGGCGGTATTGCTGCGGCAGTTGAGCGTCAAGGTAACTCCAGTGGAGTGATTTATACCCCACTACAAAGTAAGTCTGAACTCTTTTATCTTCAGCTCATCATGCACTCTGGACGTTTGATGACCTATGCTTTGCTCGGCGGCCTAGCTGCTTGGGCAGGCGCAATTCTTTGGCAGCAAAATATCGTGCCTATTCAGCGCCCTTTGTTTGCCATTACATCACTCCTTTTGTTAGTAATGGGCTTGCGTCTTTTACGTCCGAGGTCAAGTAGTCCTCTGTTACTTGGAAAGTGGCTTGGTGCACGAGTGGCTACTTATTGGGCTCAATATTTAGGGAGTTTCACAGGCCCTTCATCTCGCTGGTTTAGTGGGATGGTATGGGGTCTTGTTCCCTGTGGTTTGGTCTACAGTGTTTTACCGCTCGCCTTTTTGTCGGGGGATATCCTAACAGGCGCAGCCCTCATGCTGGCGTTTGGCTTAGGTACCTTGCCTAATTTATTGCTGATCTCAAAATTTTCAGCGGTCTTGGCACAACTGAGTCAATATCCTGCGGTGAGATACGTTGCTGCAGGACTTTTGTTGTCGGCCGCATTATTTGGACTTTATCGTGCCTGGTCTTTACCAGAAGCCCTACTTCAAGGTGGTTTTTGTATTAGTTAATGGGATTGCTGATGGCTTTAGCGATGCCATGCTGTAGGTCTGGGTAGATGCAATCGACAGGCAGGCGCTCTAAGAGACCTGCTCGAGTGGCCATCTCGTAAGGTTGATGAGCTAGTCCACAAATCATGAGTGTGATATTGCGATTTTTACAAACAGCTTCAAGTTCAAGCACGGCATCCATTCCAGAAACGTCGATGTAGATCACATTCTTGAGGTCAAGTATCAATACTTTTGAGGGAAGTTCATTTTCAATGCTCTCCAGAATTTTGACTGCACCGAAAAAGATAGCGCCATAAATTCGGAATGCAGCAATCCTTCCCTGATACTGCTTTAGCTCTGGAAAATCAATGAGATTGACTGGTTCATAGCGCGACAAACTTGAGATGCGATAGATGAAGGTAATAAATGCTAGCAGTAAGCCCACTTGTATTGCGACAGTAAGATCTAGCACGATCGTCAGAAAAAATACGCTCAACATGGTTAAGCGATAAGGCAGACGAAATTGTTTGAGGTCTGCAAACTTTCTCCATTCGCCCATATTCCATGCAACAAACATGAGGATGGCAGCGAGGCTAGCTAAAGGAATATTTTTTGCGAGCGGGGCTCCAAATAAAATAATCAGTAGCAAGGTTGCCGAGTGAACGACCCCAGCAATTGGGGTGCTTCCTCCGCTTTGTATATTGGTCACCGTTCTGGCAATGGTTCCTGTAGCTGGCATGCCACCAAAGAATGGGGTGACTACATTGGCAATACCTTGAGCCATTAGCTCTTGATTGGACTCATGACGATCATGAATGAGTCCATCGGCAATTCGGGCACACAGTAGTGACTCAATCGCCCCAAGAAGGGCGAGAGTAATGGCAGGTGCCATTACGAATTGAGTGGTACTCCAACTAATAGGGATCCATTCAAAACTCGGTAGACCAGAGGGGATGCCGCCAAAACGACTCCCGATAGTATCTACCGGTAGATTAAATGCACTCGTCACTATGGTAGCCGCAGCCATGGCAATGACGGTGCCCGGTAGATGATTAAGGTGTCCTAGCTGTTTTTGAAAGACTCTCCAGATAATTAAAAAGGCGAGAGTTCCGATTGATAGCATGAGCGCGACAGGATTAGCGGTGTCGGCAGCTGCATACAGAGTTTGGACTGCTTGAAAAAACTCTGCAGGCATTTTGGCAATTTGAAGACCAAAAAATTCTTTTACTTGAGATAGGGCGATTAATACAGCAATGCCGTTAGTAAAACCAATAATGACCGCTATCGGAATAAAGCGAATTAATGTCCCTAAGCGAAAGAGACCCATTAGAAATAAAAAGACTCCAGACATGACAGTCGCTAGAAGCAAATTGGCAACGCCATAGTGCTCAACAATTCCGTAAACGATGACGATGAATGCGCCAGCCGGCCCACCAATTTGCACGCGACTGCCACCCAAGACGGAAATGAATCCACCGGCAATGATGGCGGTAAAGATGCCTGCTTCTGGTTTGAGTCCGCTAGCAATCGCAAATGCCATTGCTAAAGGTAGTGCAACTACTCCAACCGTGATGCCCGCCAATATATCTTTGCTTAAAAGGGCCCCGTTATAGCCCTGAAAGGTGTCGAGTAGTTTGGGGTGAAAAAAACGCATATGTGAAAGGCTCTTAAGCCATCCGATTGCCAACCCAGTAGGCAATCGTTGCGGATAGTGCAGTAACAGCAGAACCCCAGGCAATGTCTACAAATGCCAGGCGCATGGGAAAGTCGCGAATCACTGCAAGATTAGTGAGATCGTAAGTCATATAACAAAAGAAACCAAATAGGGCGCCAAACTGCGCCGCATACATCCAGGACTGTTTTGAAATCGCTGGAAAGATTACGAAAATCGATGCCCCAAGAGCATATAAGAGATAAAAAGCTAGTCCTGCCCACAATTTTGGCTCGCTAGCCATGAGGGAGCCCATCTCATCACGATAAAGATTTCTGGCGATGCCAAGCAGCCAAATCAAATCAATAATGATCAGTGTTAAGAGGAACGAAAAATACACTGCAAAGTACTTGAGCAATTTAGTTTCCTTTTTTATGGTTTTACATTTGAATAATAAAGACTATGATGGAATGAAAGGTATTAGGGTTAATTTAACAGGAGTTAAATATGTTTAAGCACTTATTAGTACCAGTCGATGGTTCAGATGTGAGTAAAAAGTCCTTAAAAAAGGTGGCTGAGCTTGCAAAAGCTGATAAAGCTGCGGTGACACTGGTTTATGTTTCTGATCCAATGCCACCAATGGTTTACTCCGATAGCTCTATGGGCTACGGAATTTCTCAAAAAGACCATAAGAAGGTCTGCGAAGCTTATGCCGCAGATGTCTTTAAAAAGGCTTCTCTGCTATTGGGTGCTAGCGTAAAAGCAAGCACTCTTCATATCCCTAATAGCAATTTATCAGAGGGTATTTTGGATGGTGCCAAGAAAGCAAAAGCCGACGTGATTGTGATGGCCTCACATAAGCGTACTGGTATTAAGAGTGTCTTACTAGGTAGCGAAACGCACGAGGTGATTGTGCATTCCAAGATACCGGTATTGGTACTTGCTTAAGAACTAGCGCATCAAAAAGTAAAGGGGTCCAATGGGCCCCTTTTTCAATGACTGATTTAAATCTCTCAGTTAATCAGTGTTGTACCTAGCAATAGAATTTCTCGGGTTAGTAAGCCACTATCGCTATCGCGCATATTCCATAAATCTAGCTGGGTTTTTACGGCATAGGGATCAACATAAACCCCATCTTTTCTTAATTCAAAATGGAGATGGGGGCCGGTGGAGCGTCCAGTTGATCCAACATAGCCAATCTCAAGGCCACGCCGTACTTCATTGCCCACTTCTAGTTCTGCGTTGTAGCTACTCAAGTGGGCATAGTAAGTGCGGTAGTTACCGGGATGCTCAAGAATGATGAGATTGCCAAACGCGCCGCTATAGCCCAAATGCACTACCTTGCCTGTGGCTACGCTAAAGATTGGTGTCCCAATTGGCGCAGAATAATCAATTCCCATATGGGTGCGATATCTTTGTTTGGGAGCGGCAACAATAGCGCTACCGTTCTTTGGTGGCGCAGCTTTTTTGCTAGATGCTCTTACACTACCAACCCCACGGGAGATGCGTCGATAGCTTAGGGGATTGGTCCAGAAAGTACGTTCAATCGATTCTCCGCTGGAAGTATAAAAGCCTCCAGGGATGTCGCTTCTTTCGACCCAAAAAGCGCTTGCAAATACTTCGCTGGAGGACGGTTCAATGATTTCCACTGCCCAGATTTGAGCCCATCGCTCCTTATCACCAAAGTCTACAATCAGACGAACAACGCTATTTGTATTTTCAAGCGTATTATTTTCTTCGGGGTAAATTTGTTTGATGATGGAGTTCAGTTCCCAAACCAGTTCAACGGGTAATTTATCCCCCACTTTTTTGGGATCATATAAAACAGCACTCAGAGGAAATTGGATTTCCGTAAAGCGTTTAGACTCATCTCTGAGGTAGTCCTGTTGGATTAAGAAACTGCCTGCTGCTGATGGCGTAAAAGTCCAAATCTCAGTCTTAGCATCCTGTAGTGGGCCATTCATGATGCTTAAGGATTCGAAGCGGTTACGGTTACCGAGGGCCAATGCATAAGGAATGCAATTGCCCCGCATCCGATTAAAAAAACCTTTAGTTTGAGATTTGAAAAAATCATTGAATTCTCGGTTTTCTAAACCCAGATTGGTCGGAAGATTCTCTTCGTTAAAGCTACGACGTAGGCAACCACGTTGGACGCGATAGTCTAGATTCGCACCACTTTCATTACTATCTGCACTCTCAATCCGTTTAAATAACTCAGGATTTAAGTTCATACTTTTACTGGAGCGATTGAGTGAATTTTCTTTCAGCTTAATGCCGGCCTGCTTATTATTAGTGCCGACCGCTTTTTGCTTTACCTGAGGGGTTTTGTTAGCTTTATTCGTTGGACTTGCTTGTTGAGCTTGCGCACTAGAAACCAGCACGATCAGAGAGAGTCCAACAACGCTGATGACGTTTCTCAATAAGTGAGGTAATTGGCTCGCTATTTTTTTCACCGCTCAATTATCCAATATTGTTGCCCAGCCCCCCATTTTTTATGTTGTAGTGCAGCAATTTTCTATTGAAGTTGGTCAAGGAAAGTGGCAAAAGTTGTAGATACAATAAATTTTTAGTTAAAGGAATTTTCATGCCCATTATTGAGTCAGTATCAGTTGCTGCAGTAGCGGTGCCCCTAGATAAGGTCACCTCCTTTTCCACTCGAACGGTTTCGGAGCGGCACTATTGCCTGGTTAAAGTTCGAGGTAAGGATGGCAATGAGGGCATTGGATTTTGCTATGTCGGCAGTGCAGGTGGAGAGATTGCCAAGATTGCCGTGGAGCAATTGCTAGCCCCAAAACTGATTGGTCAAAATAGTCATCGTAGCGAAGGTCTTTGGATTGACATGTATAACGAGTCTATTCTGCAGGGGCGCGCTGGAGCAGTCATGCGCGGTATCTCCATTCTCGATACTGCACTTTGGGACTTAAATGCCCGTGCCGCGAAATTACCTCTTCACCAATACTTAGGATCAGTTGTAGATGATTGCGTCCCAGCTTATGCCAGCGGTGGCTACTACCTCGATGGTAAAACACCCACCATGTTAGGTAAGGAAATGGAGTCCTACGTAAAACAAGGCTTTAAAGCCGTCAAAATGAAAGTAGGTCGCCTCTCCCCAAGTGAAGAGGAGGCACGGGTCAAAGCTGCTCGTAAAGCCGTGGGTGAGGATGTTTTGCTTACCCTAGATGCCAATAATGCTTGGCGCGATCTGCCAACTGCACTTGAATACATTCGCCGCTTTGAGGCTTACAACCCCTATTGGATCGAAGAGCCATTTTCTCCGGATGCGATTGATTTGCATGCGGCCCTAGCCCGTCAAACTAAGATCAACGTGGCTACTGGTGAGATGGAGGCTGGACGCTGGCGTTTTAGGGAGCTCATTGAATCTGGTGGCGTCGCTATTTTGCAATCTGATGCGGCAGTCTGTGGCGGCATCACAGAGTGGCGTCGTATTTCTGCATATGCAGATTTAAAGGGTGTAATTGTTTGCCCGCATTGGATGCATGATCTACATGCTCCTTTAGTTGCAGCAACGCCAAATGCGCGTTTTGTAGAATTCTTCTTAGATGATCAGGTCTTAAACTTCCGTAGATTAATTAATAAACAGCTCACCTTCAAGAATGGTGATTTGATTTTGCATAAGACGCCAGGCTTAGGATTTGAGTTTGATGAAACTGCTATCAAAAAGTATGCCGGTAAGACTGCTTGGACGAAGATTATTTAATGTATTTAAATTCTCGGTAATAAAAAATCCCGCTCAAGAGGCAGGATTTTTTATGATCATGAACTACTTAAAAAGGTTCAGGTGGATTTGGGATTGAGTTTGTAGTGGGTAATCAGTTGGGTAACGAGTACCAAAGCAAATCCAATAAAACCAATGAGATCAGCCTCAGTAGAGGGGTAGGCTAAAGCCACCCCGGAGATCACCATGATGACGCGCTCAAAGACTTTGGTTTTTTCAATAAACCAACCCTGCAAGCCACCAGCTAAACAAATGATGCCAACTACGGCGGTAAATGAAATCCATGCAATCTGCGTCCAGTCAGCCTGTTCCAGAGCGCTAGTAGATCCCATCAGAAGCAAGCTCACGCCTGATTCATCGAGGACAAACATAAACGGCACTAAGATCGCTGGAGCGACATACTTCCATGTCTGTAGCGTTGTCTTGTAGGGATTGCCTTTGCAGATTGCCGCTGCAGCAAATGGAGATAAAGCTGTTGGGGGTGACACCTCTGAAAGTACTGCGTAGTAGAAGATGAACATGTGTGCGGCAAATGCAGGCACACCCAAGTTAATGAGTGCTGGCGCAGCGATCACAGCGCAAATAATATAAGAGGCGGTTACTGGTACCGCGAGGCCAACAATCCAGACAATCAATGCTGTAAATATGGCTGTTAGTAGTAATGAGCCTCCCGCATACTGAATCACGATGGAGCTAAATTTGAGACCTAGGCCAGTGAGGGTAACGGTGCCCACGATGAGGCCTGCACCCGCACAAGTTGATGCGATTGCCAATACACCTGTAGAGCCAGACGAGAGTGCCTTCGATAAACTGGAATTGTAAAGACCGGAGAGAATGGGTTCTTTACCCTTGAACCAGGCCCATGGAATGATCGCGGTATCTTCGCGCAACATGCTAGAAAACGCAGAAACAACGGTTGCCCAAAATACTGACATCACTGGCGAGAAGCCAAACATCATAAAAACTACAATAGAAATTAAAGAGAAAAAATGAAACCAATATTTTTTAGTTAACTGCCATGCGCTTTCTGCGGATGGGAAATGAATATTTTTCATACCGTACTTGCGTACGTCGATTTCAACCATGACAAACAAGCCAAGGTAGAACAGGATCGTAGGGATAGTTGCCATGAGCAACACATCTAAGTAGGAGATTTTGAGGAAGTCGGCAATCAGAAAGGCGGCCGCCCCCAATACGGGTGGTGAGATGATCGCACCAAGTCCGCCTGCAGCCAAAAGACCACCCGCAGCATTTTTCTCGTAACCTACTTTCTCAAGCATGGGCGCAGCTACAGAGCCGACCGTAACGGTAGTTGCTACGCCTGATCCTGACGGGCCACCCATCAGGAAGGAGGACAGGACAATCGTTCTACCCACCCCAGACGATTTACCGCCCATTGCTGCAAAAGAGAAGTCGATGAAGAATTTTCCCGCGCCTGTAAATTGTAAAAAAGCACCAAAGATGGTGAAAAGAATAATCAGGGTTGCAGAGACGTCGACTGCGGTGCCATAGATACCCTCAAGACTCATGTACATATAACCTACGAGTCGATCTAAGCCATAGCCTTTGTGAGTCCATGGGGCTGGAAGGTAGTTGCCAAAGAAGGCATACAGCAAGAAAAGTACTGTAACGGTGACAAGTACCATGCCATTGGTTCTTCTCACGCTCTCCAGAATGAGCAGTATGAGAGCGATACCAACCACGACATCAGTAGAATTTGGGTCGGTATTTCTGTCCATGAGATTATCGCCACCGGCAAGAATGTAATAGGCGATAGCAACTGAGCCTATGGCAAATAAAACATCCCAAAATTTCAACTGATTTTTAAAACGAGCAGCAATAGGAAAGCTCAAGAACACTAAAAATAAGACCAGGGCAACGTGAATCACTCTGAGCTGATGCGTCGGAACGATCGAATAGGCTGCATATAAATGAAATAAAGACATGCCTATTGCCACCAGCGTAATGAATATAGCTAGCAGACCTTTGTAGTCATTAGAGTCGCCCTCTTCTTGCTTAATGAAGGCATCTAATTTTTCTTGGGTTTCGTTATCAATTACATTTTGATTCATGTCTGTATCAGTCTATTTTTATATTTATGTACATCATTAAAGCAGAAGGGGTGAGATTAACTCACCCCGATATGGCTTAGTTTACTTTGATACCTTTTTCTTTAAAGTACTTTAATGCGCCTGGATGATAAGCAATCGGTGAAGCATTTGCTTTTTGATTCTCTAGCTTGATGTTTCTGTATTCAGCATGTGAGCGGACAAGTTCAAGCTGATTATCAAAAACAGCTTTAACAATTTTATATGCTTCTGCATCAGACATAGAGGCGTTCACAACTAAAAGATTGGCAACCGCTGCCACATTATTATCTTTTTCCATGCCACTATAAGTTTGCTTTGTAATTTTTTCTGGGAAGTAAAGGTTGCCATATTTTTTATTCATAGCGGGAACTTCGGCAGCACTATCTACCATGACAATTTTCATGCCTGGGCTATTGGCAAGATCTGTCACAGCTGCCGTTGGTAAGCCACCAACCCAGAAGAAAGCATCAATTTTGCGATCTTTAACAGCATTGACTGACTCTGCAACACTCAAACGCTCACGCTTGACATCTTTATCTTTATCAAGGCCAGAAGCCTCGAGTAAACGAAACGCCATCACTTCAGTTGCGCTACCAGGTGAGCCGGTACTTACACGCTTACCTTTTAAATCTTTCATAGTTTTAATGCCGGTTGACTCTACTGTGACAACGTGCATTTGGTTTGGATAGAGAATGAGTAAATTTCGCAAATCTATTGGCTTGCCCTTGAATTTATCTTCACCGTCTTTAGCATCTTTAGCGGCATCAGCCATTGAGAAGCCAACGTAAGATTTACCGGTGCCAACGAGTTTTAAGTTATCAACTGAGCCACCTGTAACCTCTGCAGTTGCTGACATTCCTGGTACATGCTTGGATAAGACTGAGGCTAGGCCTCCGCCCATTGGATAGTAAACGCCACCAGTACCGCCGGTTGCGATAGAAATGTTTTGCGCTTGTGCAGTACCAAACAACATCGTGATAGATACGGCAATTATTTTTAGAAGTTTCATTTTTGTCTCCTGTTTTGTATTTATTAAATTAAAGGCCTGGCATGCTGAAATTCATCTTTTGTAGCTCACCCAATAACTTTGCTTGCTGATCTGTGCTCAGTTGCATGAGTGGTGGGCGTACCCGAAGCCACTCTGAATCCTTGCTGTAATGTGCAACTGCAGTTTTCATGCCAGCAATCATTTGATATTGAGCAAATGTAGAGCGTACCTGATCTAAAGCAGTCTGCTGTTGATCTGCATCAGCATCTTTCCAATGGGCTGCTAATTGAGCAATAGCTTTAGGGTTTACGTTAGCTGTAGCAGAGATACAACCAACACCACCAGCGTGCAAAGTACGCATGAGAAAGACTTCACTACCAGCATAAACGCGGAAACCTGAGGGCGCCAATAGTTTAATAACGGATTCTGTATAAGCCCAATCACCGGAGCTATCTTTCATGCCAACGATTGTTTTTGGATAGGCTTTTGCAAGGCGCTCTAAAAGAGAGAGGCTCAAATTAATCTTGGTAACTGGTGGAATGTTGTAGATGTAAATTTGTAAACCAGCATCACCCACTTTTTGAATGACTTCTGAATAAAAGGCAAACAAACCATCGTCTGTGACATCTTTGTAATAGAACGGGGGCAACATCAACACGCCGGCACATTTGTGTTGAACGGCATGACGGGTCATTGTGACGGTGGCATCAATCGAAGTGGCGCCAGTGCCAGGCATCATATGGGCGGGATTCAGGCCGCCTTGAATGAGTGCTGTTAGCGCCTCCATTTTTTGTGGGGCTGAAATGGAATTGGCTTCTGAATTGGTGCCGAAGATTGCTTGGCCAACACCATTGGCTTCGAGCCATTGGCATTGCTTGAGTAATTTTTGTGTATCTGGACTACCGTCAGCTTTAAACGGAGTCAATACAGGTGAGAGCACCGCAGGCAGTGTTGAGGGGTGTAAGGTGATTGTCATACATGCTCCGTTTTAATTTTTTACTTCAGTCAGAAGTGGTCTTTTATTATAGAAAGCTTCTAAGTTGTCTATTGCTAAATTTGTCATCAATTGCCGCGTTTCGGAGGTTGCACTGCCAATATGCGGAGTTAATAGAACATTATCGAGATTTAAGAACTCTGGGTTTGGATTGGGTTCATTTTCAAATACGTCAAGTGCTGCCCCGGCAATCCATTTTTGCTGCAGTGCAACTAAAAGTGCAGTCTCATCCACTACGCTACCACGAGCAATATTGATCAGATAACCCTGTGGGCCTAGGGCCTTTAGGACTTCAGCATTGATCATTTTTTCTGTTTCTGGGGTGGCAGGGCAAGCCAGAAAAAGGACGTCAGACGCCTTCGCTAAAAATTGGATATCAGGAAAGTACTCGTAAGGCAGATCTTTTTGGGTTGGGCCGGTGTAAGCCAAATTCACCTTAAACGGCTCTAAGCGTTTTGCCAGATCTTGTCCAATGCGACCCATTCCTGCAATCCCGACCTGCTTGCCAGCAAGCGTTGTGGTAACGGTAAATAGACCCTTGGACCAGGCAGCGCTTTTAACAAACTCATGCGCTTGAGGGATGCGACGTAATAAACCAAAGAGCATGCCAATCGCCAGCTCGCAAACCGCATCATTTAAAACGCCTGGGGTATTGCTGGCCTTGATTCCATGAGCCTTTAGGTAATTGAGTGGAAGATTGTCATAACCTACACCACAAGTAGCTACCATCTTTACAGTGGGGAGTTTCTCAAGTAATTGGGCGGGTAGCTGGGTGTTTGAGCGAATCAAAATACTCTCAAAAGAGCCTGGTGGTAGATTGGCATTGAGGTCAGGAAAGCGAACCGGGCTAATGCGCCGGTCAACTGCCGCCTGCATTACCTCAGGAAATTGTCCGACCTGCAGCACTGAATTGACTGGGATCATGTCTCACTTACTTTTTTATTGGAATAATGAAGGCATTGTAAGAGGATTTTGATCCTTATCTTGCCCCCGAAGGAGAAATTGAGATGTTATTTACCCCGTCTGAAACTAAGGTCGTCATCGTTGGTGGCGGCACTATGGGTGCTGATGTAGCCGCGGTTTGTGCACGCGGGGGTTGTGCGGTTCAGGTAATGGAGCCTACTACCGAGCGTCGTGCACTTTTACCGGATTACTTTGCCAACACGATGATCGATCTTGGGTATGAGCATCGCTTACATTTACTTTCAACAGCTAGTTCCTTAGAGGAAATAGATTGGTCGGAAATCGATTTGGTGATTGAGTGCGTACCTGAACGCTTAGATATCAAGCAAGAGTTATTTGCCAAACTAGAGCAATATGCAAAACCAGAAGCAGTTTTAGCAAGTAACAGCACCAGCTTTCCAATTAGCGATATTTCAGCGGGACTCAAAACAGCGGCACGAATGATTGGCTTACATTTCTTCATGCCTGCACATCTCGTGCCTTGCGTGGAAGTGGTCTACGGTGCAAAGACTTCGCCGATGGTGGGCGAAAGCCTGTCTCGTTTGATGACGGCTTGCGGCATGGTTCCCGTTACCGTGAAGAAAGATTTACCAGGCTTCCTGGCAAATCGCTTACAGCACGCCTTATCGCGCGAAGCTTTCGCGATGGTCGACGCTGGCATTGCCAGCCTAGAAGATATCGATAAAGCCGTACGTTTTGGCTTTGGTTTTCGTTATATCGCTGCAGGACCTGCAATGCAGAGAGACCATGCTGGACTCGATGTGCATGGTGCCGGCGGTGCAACGATTTATCCGACTCTCAATAACTCCCCTGATATTGCCAAATGCTTAAGTGATCGCATCGCTAGTGGCAAGCTAGGCATGAAAACCGGTGAAGGTTTTTATTCTTGGACTGCAGAGACCATGAAGGCAGAGCGAGAGCGCTATCAGGAGGCCTTGCGCGAAGGCCTGAAGATTATTCAAAAAGATTTGCCTCAGATTGACTAAGTTAGATCCTTAAGATTGAGTTTTCTGAGTTGAGGTGCAAGCTTGTAGGTCAGCAAGACAACTAGCAAGGTTGCAGCTCCACCAAATACGATGGATGGAATAAGTCCCATCAGACTGGCTGCAATTCCAGATTCCAGTGCGCCCAATTCATTGGAAGAGCCAATAAATATCCCATTGATCGCACTGATCCTGCCCCTCATCTGATCTGGGGTAGTCAATTGCATAATGCTGCCACGGATGACTACCGAGATAGAGTCAAAGCAACCAGAGATAAATAAGAAGAGTGCACACAGCCAAAGATTGTTAGAAAGCCCAAAGGCAATAATGGCAATTCCAAAGCCGCCGACTGATAACAATAAATGTCTTCCAGAATCTTCAAGCAAGGGTCGACGCGCTAAGTAAAGACCGGTGATCACAGCCCCAGCCGCTGGCGCTGCCCTCAGAATTCCCAGGGTTTCAGGACCAGCATTGAGAACCTCTTTCACAAAGGCGGGGAGTATCGATACTGCGCCACCGAACAGTACAGCAAACATGTCGAGCAACATAATGCTGACAATCAAATCGTGTTTTCGGACGTAATGAAAACCTTCCAAAAAGCTTTTTAAGAAGTCATTGCTCATGCCTTCTGATTTTTCATGTTTGATGCGAATGAAGCTCACTCCATAAAGGCCGATAGCACCACTCAATGCAGCTAGCGCATAAGTCCACTCCAGCCCAGCAAATCCAATCATGAGCCCGCCTAAACCCGGCCCAGTTACCACGCAAATCTGAAATGCAGAGGATGCATAAGCGGTATAGCGCGGCATTTGATCTCGGGGAATAATTTGTCCAAAGATGGCCTGATAAGAAGGGCGCAATAGTGCACGAGCTAAGCCTAAAAAAGCGACCGCTAAATAAATCAAGGGAACGGGCGGCGCCAACCAACCTAGTGCAATTGCAACTAGAAATAAGGCAACGCCAATATGGAAGGTGCAGGCAATCGCAGCGATCCATTTTCGAGAATGGCGATCTACTGCATGCCCAGCATAGAGGGCTAATGCAAGGTAGGGGATGAGTTCTGCAAGACCAATCAAGCCGAGGGAAATGACGCTATTGGTAATCTCATAGATATGCCAACCTACTGCAACCATCATGATTTGATAGCTCAGGGTTGCGCCTATACGGTAGAGCAGCAGAGTTTTAAAGGCTTGGCTAGTTTTCATGAATTTTTCTTATTCTAAAGGGGGTAGTGATTTATGCTTTAGATATGAAAAAAACCATCCGTGTCTGGGATTTGCCAATTCGACTGTTTCATTGGCTTTTGGTAGTCGGCATTATTCTGAGTTTTGTCACTGTCAAGATCGGTGGTAATGCCATGAGTTGGCATGCGCTTTCTGGCTACTGCGTGCTCAGCTTGATTGTCTTCAGAATCCTGTGGGGGTTTGTCGGCTCTTACCATGCACGCTTTATTCATTTTGTACCTAGCCCAAAAGGCTTAATACATTTCTTAATGGGTAAGGCCAAAGCAGGGCTTGGGCACAATCCCTTAGGCGCTTTATCTGTTCTGGCTTTACTTTTTTCAGTTAGTCTTCAAGCAGCAACGGGTCTGTTTGCAAATGACGATATTGCCTTCGAAGGACCTTTTGCAAAATATATTTCCAGTGGAACAGTTGAACTACTCACTTCGATCCATCGTCAGAATCAAATAGTCTTAATTATTTTGATTGCACTGCATCTGTGCGCAATCCTGTATTACCAAAAATTCAAAGGTGAGAATTTAATCAAGCCCATGTTGGTGGGCGATAAAGAAATTGACCCAAGCAAAACAGAAATCAATCTCTCTGCTGACTTGGGTCATGCTTCCAAGGATGGAAGTTGGCAAAGAGGCTTTGCGTTATTACTACTCAGCCTCATTGCGGTAACTCTGGGCTACTTCATTACCAACTGATTACTTTTTCTTAAAGTCATCATGACAATTTTTGCAGGTAGCACCAGCTGCACCAAAAGCTTTTTTGATTGCCTCTTGATCGCCTGACTGCGCAGCAGTATTGAGGCTAGCAACAGCCAACTGCATTTTTTCTCCAGCTGCTTTAAATTTAGCGTTATCTGACCATACGACTGGAAGTGCATTGCCGCCTTCAGTGCCTGGACCAAAAGCCTGCCATGGCAATGTCGAGATCATGGCAACAACCGCCGCGTTCTTTGCTACTTCATCTTTATTAAATGGTACCTCGCCTTTAACAACCGCACCAATTTTTCCAAAGGAATTGGCCATCACAGTAAAAGCACTTTGACGATATTTGATAGCGTCTTCTGGTTTTTTAAATTGCGCATAAGCAATGCCTGTTCCAGCGACTAGTGCGGGGGCAATGGCGGCCAAAATTACCTGTTTTAGTTTCATAATTAAGCTCCAGTAAGGTCAGTGGGTTACTGCTGATGAATTCGAATTTTGAGAATACTTCAGAAAAGCATTTGCAGGGGCAGTGTGACAAAGTAAACAACACTCTTAAAAAAGGATGTCAAGGGCTCCATCCAAAAACTACCAATGACGCCTGTAAAGACGAGGGCCAGGACAATAAAGAATCCGTAAGGCTCTAGTTTTCCAAAGGCGATGGATTGTCGTGCTGGCAATAAGCTCGCCAAAATACGACCACCGTCTAGTGGGGGTAGCGGGAAGAGGTTAAACACCAGCAAGACTAAATTCCAGGTGATCCCTGCTTGAGCCATTGCTAAGAGGAATCGCTCATTCACGTCAAAACCAAAGAGAATAATCAGGAAGATGGCCCAAATGAGGGCTTGGATGAAATTAGAGCCTGGGCCAGCTAAGGCTACCCAGATAGAGTCAATTCGGGGGTTACGTAGACGCCCAAAATTGACTGGTACTGGCTTGGCATAGCCTACTAAAAAGGGGGATCCACTTAAAATCAACAGCAGGGGGATCAGTATCGTCCCCACCGGGTCTATATGTTTAATGGGGTTGAGGGTGACTCTACCAAGCATATAAGCGGTATTGTCACCAAATTGACGGGCTACATAGCCATGGGCAGCCTCATGAATGGTGATGGCAAAAATCAAAGGAATCGCATTAATGGCAACGGCTTGGATAGAATAGTCAGTAATCATGACGATATGATATCCATAGGAGCTAAAAGTGACTGACGATAAAAAACCTGAATCAAAGACCCCCGCTAAGCCCAAAGCAGCTAAGCCAGCAGCCCGTCCACCAGCCCCAAAAGGTCCATCTGGTCCTGGCGGCAGGCCTCAGGCAGGCTTTGGGGGTGGAAAAGCCATGATGCGCAAGGCTGGCCGCGGCCGATAGTGGATAATTGCACTATCAAATAATCTGTTTAATAGGGTTTAGCATGAACGAATGGCATAAAGAGTCGAAAGAAGAAGTGAATAAGAAAATCATCACCTTGATCGTGATGTTGGCAGCGGCTACTAGCTTGGCTATTTTGTTTGCATTGGTTGCGGCTCATACTGGCTACGTATTCGGCTAATTTGTATTAATGACTAGCCATCGCCAACCTGCAGTATTTGCTGGTCATGGCAGTCCGATGTACGCCATTGAGCCCAATCGCTATACAGCTGCTTGGGTCAATTTGGGTAAATCACTTAAACGCCCAGATGCCATCTTGGTCATTTCGGCCCATTGGGTAACCCGCGGAGTGTGGGTTACAGCAATGACCAAACCTAAAACCATTCATGACTTTGGTGGATTTCCACAAGCCCTGTTTGATATTCAATATCCAGTGCCCGGTAGTCCAGCGCTCGCAGACCGCGTAAAAGAATTATTGGATGTCCCGGTAGTGCTTGAAGAGAACGAGTGGGGTATTGATCATGGGGCATGGTCTGTTCTGACATACCTTTATCCAAATGCAGATGTACCAGTAGTGCAACTGAGTCTAGATGGCTCCATGTCTGCGACTGAGCACTATGAGCTTGCTAAAAAATTACGACCTTTGCGTGACGAGAATATCTTGATTCTAGCTAGCGGTAATGTTGTGCATAACTTGCGTACCATTCATTGGGAGGACAATGCAACACCTTATCCATGGGCCATGAAGTTCAATGATTTTTTTGTTTCTGAGATGCATGCAAATCATCACAACAATTTAATTCATTGGGAACAGTGCGGTGATGCTGCGCATTTATCTATTCCGACTCCTGAGCACTATTGGCCAGCTTTATATACGCTTGCTCTACAAGAGCAAGGTGAGGCTCCTAAGGTGCTAATTGATGGAGTGGAAATGGGCTCTATTAGCATGCTCACTTTTTCAATCCAATAAATATCGAATATGTGGCTATCTATTTTTGCAATTTTTTTTGGCGCTGGTCTTGGCGCTTTACTAAGAGCGGGCTTTAATCTCGTCACAGTCAGTGTTACCTCAACCCTTCCATTGGGTACTTTTATTTCTAATATGGTTGGCGGATATTTCATCGGCATTGCCGTAGCTTTTTTTGGTAATAACCAAAGCCTCTCCCCTGAATGGAAGCTATTCGTTATTACGGGATTTTTGGGAGGCCTCACCACCTTCTCCAGCTTCTCTGCTGAAGTGGTTGGTTTTATGCAGCGTGGCGAAGTGAGTTGGGCGCTAGGTACTGCGCTCTTACATTTAGCTGGCTCACTCTGCTTAACCTTTTTGGGTATTCTGACTTACCAGGCGCTGAAGTAAGAGTGCATATCTAGCTTACTCGGGCTTAATATTTCCAGCCTTGACTACAGCACTCCATTTTGCAGCTTCTGATTTAATGAGGGCTGCAAAATCGGCAGGGCTACCACCACCAATTTCATTTCCTTGGGAGAGCATTAACTCTCTGAGTTGTGGATCTTTAAGCGCTTCATTAGCCGCCTTATTTAATGTGTCGATAATGGCTTTAGGTGTACCAGCAGGCGCAATAAATCCTTGCCAATTAAGTACTTCAACTTTAGGGTAAGACAGTTCTGCAAAACTAGGTACGTTTGGAAAGAGTGGCGACCTCTTTTTGCTGGTGATAGCAATGGCACGTAATTTATCTGCTCTGATATTGGGAACTGCAGAGTACATCTGATCAAACATCATATCAACGTTACCTGCCATCAAATCAGTCAGTGCAGCAGAGCCACTTTTGTAAGGTACATGAATCATTTGGATGCCAGCATTTTGCATAAACAGCTCGGCTGAGAGTTGATGGCTGCCACCGATTCCTCCTGAAGAGAATGTCAGAGTTCCGGGTTTTGCTTTAGCTGCTGTAACAATATCTTGAATGGTTTTGTATGGCGAATTTGGATTGACTACCAGAATTAGCGGACCCTTTTCTATCAGGATGATGGGAGTAAGCGCAGTTTCTGGGTCATACTTTAAATTTCCAAAAAGCGTTTTGTTTACCGCCATTGGTGCAAAGTTTCCCATGCCAAAGGTGTAGCCATCCGGAGCAGATCTTGCGATAAACTCAGTACCAATATTTCCGCCAGCACCTGGTTTGTTATCAACTACAATCGCTTGCTTGAGAATGACACTCATTTTCTGGGCCAGTTGCCTACTCCGAGAATCTGCACTGCCGCCTGCACCATAAGGCACTATTAAGTTAATGGATTTGCTAGGGTAGCTATTTTGAGCCTGCGAAGTCAGTGCCAATGAGAGCGCTGCGCCGGAAATAGTCATTCTCAGAAGTGAAGTCAGTTTCATATCAATCCCATTGTTCCAAGGGCTGCGCCCAGTGCAATTAAATATAGAGGGTGCCAGCGGGTAAAGACTGTCAAGCCAATAGTTAGTAGAGTCAATCCATAAGCAGCATAGCTACGATTGATTTGCAATGCAATCTGCCACGCAGAAGAAAGCACTAAGCCAATTGCCAGTGCGGCAGCAGCGTACTGAATCGCCTTCTTTTTTTGTTCGTCATTCATACTCAGGATCAGCCTTTGTACAAAGTAGACCAAAATAGATGATGGCCAGGCAATAGCAAAGGTGGCCAGTAGGGCTCCTAGGACTCCTCCAACATGCCAGCCGATCAGAGTGACTGTCATAAAATTTGGGCCGGGAGCAGCTTGAGCAATCGCAAAGTAATCAGCAAAAGTTTGTAGGTCGATCCACCGTTCTTGATAAACCGATAGCTCCAAGAGGCTAGGAAGTAATGCATTGATTCCACCAAAGGCAATCAGAGAAAAAGCAGAAAGCTTTAAGAATAGACTGAAGAGTATGCCCATTACTTGCGAGCTTTCTTGAATGCTAAAAGCAAGGCAAGCGGTGATACAAGAAGAACAACCCAGCCAAGGCCTAGATGGAAGTAGCTTGCGGCTGTCACAGTCAGGGCTACGACTAAAAGCATTGCAGGATATTGAAACTCATCACGCAACATTTTGATGCCGGTGGAAGCAATTAATCCCACGCCCACTGCAGAGATGCCTCTGAGTAGGCCTTGAACGCTTTCTAAATTACTGTAATGCTGATACAAGACTGCTAGCAACATCACAATGCAGATTGGTCCAAGAGTTAGGCCAAGCGCTGCAGCAAAGGCGCCCTTAGCGCCACAAAGACGCGAACCAATGCAGACAGCCAGATTGAGAATATTGGGCCCTGGAACAATCTGACATATTCCAAGAATGGCGCTGAACTCTTCTGAACTGAGTACCTTGTCTTGTTCTACCAGAGTGCGACGAGCCCAAGGCAGCACCCCACCAAAACCAGACATACCGATCTTGCTAAAGGTAATAAATAATTCTGTTGGAGTAAGTGTTTTCAAAAGCGTTAAGGCTGGTATGGGTGGGGCACTGGTTTTTGATCCAACCATGCTTCCAGAGTTTCAGTAATCCCTTGAGAGAACATTTTGAATACAGGCTCCGCGATAAAGCCTAGGTGGGGAGTTGCTAATAAATTTGGGGTGCTACGTAAGGGATCATTCGATGGCAATGGTTCAATATCAAATACGTCAACAGCAGCTTGGCCGGGGCAACCTTTTTTGAGAGCGGCGCATAAGTCGGACATATTAATCAATGCAGAGCGCGAGGTGTTGACCAGAAGGGAATCTGGGCGCATTAAGGCGAGTTGATCAGCGCTGATGAGGCCTTTAGTTCCTGGGCCTGCTACTAAGTGCATAGTAACTACTTTTGATGTGCGTAGTAATTCATCGAGACTGACGGAACTTGCATTTTCAAGTGCGGCGCGCTCTGGAGTCATGTTAGGACTCCAGGTAACAATCTCCATGCCGAATGCCTTGCCAACGCGAGCAACAGCGCTGCCAATGGCGCCAAGACCAAGAACGCCCAAGCGCTCACCGGAGAGCATGGGTAGAACGGAGAGTTCATCGCGCCAGCCACCAGTGCTCACGAGATTATTTTGGCGAACCAATTGTTTTGAAGCGCCCAAAATTAATGCCCAGGTTAACTCGGCAGTAGTCTCTTTTGAAGGGCCACCTGGCGTGCAGGCGATCGGAATATTGCGAGAAAGAAGGGCGGCGCTATCTAGCGTGCCATTTCGCTTACCTGTGAACATCAATAATTTGAGCTTTGGCAGCCTTGCAATCATGGCTTCGTTAAAGGGGGAGCGGTCACGTACGATCGCAATGACATCCGCATCTTTGACTGCCTCATACAAGGCCTCATCTCGCAATGGCTCATGATGAATTGTGAGATTTGAATTTTGCTCTATCCGATCCCATTGAGAGAAGCGACGCAGGGCGCGCTCGTAATCTCCGAGGATGACGATATTCGGTAGTTTGGCCATGATGACTAGTTTCTTCTTTAAGGTGGGTTAGTCGGGAGTACAAAGACTCAATATCTTCTTGAGATCGGGTGCGCTTCCTAGATTCCATAATGCTGCAATAAGTTGAGCAGTTTTTTCTTTGCCAATCACTGGCTCAGTCAAGCTAGTGAACTTTTGCTCTAAATTAGTGTCGCTCATTGGATTCTCAACAGACCCAATTGCATTTTTAACGAAGATGTGGACTTCTCTTCCATCCTTCAGAATCGCTTTGACGTCCACCGATGCTTCGCTAATAGAGGTATCAGTTGTGGCGTTTACTTTTGCGCGTAAGGCAACTACATCAGGACGATTGACAATATCGTCGGCATATTCACCTTCACCTGCTTGACCGAAAATTAAGCCAACGGCACAACCATGGTAGACACTGAATTTACCTTCTAGACCATCTTTAGGTGTTTTCTTGCCAGTTAATTCAAGAACGAGTGGGTGGACGCGTAGTTCAATACGTTCCACTTCCTCTGCTTTAACCCCCTGTGCTTTGAGTTGTGCACACGCATCAATGGCAGGGTGGATCACAATTCCACAAGCGAATGGCTTGTAGGTATTCAACGAAATCTCAAATGATTTACCAAGTTCTCGATCAATCTCTGACCAGTCACATTTAGTTGAAACGGTTTGCATATAGCCACGACCCGCTTCTAAAGCTTTAGGACTAGCAGTAAAGCCATGCTTTGCTAATAGAGCAGAGAGTTGTCCTGCGCGTGCAGCACCGCCTGGGTGAAAGGGTTTTGTCATCGTGCCAAATTGCTCGCGCATACCCACCGGCTGTGATGCTGCGATGCCCAATGCCATAGTGGTTTTCTGGAGATCTAGCCCCATTAGACGTGAGCAAGCTGCAGCAGAGCCCAGCATGCCCGTAGAGCCAGTGATATGCCAGCCACGATGGTAGTGGTCTGGATACATAGCATTACCAACACGGCAAGCAACATCAATCCCTAAAACGAGTGAATCCATTATTTGACGACCTGTGACATTGGTATGTTCACCTAAAGCGAGGATGGCAGAAGCAACAGGTCCTGCAGGGTGTATCACCGTTTTGAGATGCGTGTCATCAAAGTCAAAGGTATGCGAGCTAATGCCATTGATGAGCGCTGCGCCACCCATGTCAACGCGATCCTTTCGGCCAAGAATACTCGCCTGAGGTGCTGGTTGAAATTCGCGGATAGCAGCCAATGAGGATTCAACGCTCTCGTGATTAGCTGCGCCAATTGCGCATCCAAGCCAATTTAAAAAGGTGCGATGCGCCTCATGGTCCACCTCAGCACTCCAGCCTTGACTGGCGTGTGAAGTAACAAACTCAGCCAATATTTTAGTGACTGGTGGCGCATCGAGATCGGCTGCTGCTTGGATAGCGTGGGACATGTTGTTTCCTATTTCTGTAAGTATTGAATTTAGTGAGAGTGAGTAACTTAGTAACTGAATTTATTCCAACTCAATATTGCGTTGTTTGGCAACCTTAGTCCAGCGTGCAATATCTTCTTTAATGTAGCTTTCAAATTGTTGCGGAGACATTGGCATCAGCGTCATTGCTTCATTTGCCATTTGTTCAGCAAATTCTGGTGCGGCCAATACCTTATTTAATTCGACATTGAGTTTTTTAACAATATGGTCAGGTAGGTTTGCCGGTCCTGAGACTCCATACCACTGTTGACCATCAAAGCCGTTGTAACCTAGCTCCTTAAAGGTTGGGATGCTAGGATCTGCTGTACTTCGTTTTTGACCAGTTACTGCCAAAGCCCTGACGCGATTCGATTTCAAATACGGCATAGCGGCATACAGCGTTGGCAGCATGACCTGTGTTTGTCCGGCTAGTAGGTCAGTAAAGGCAGGGCCTATACCTCGGTAAGGTATATGCACCATAAAGATGTTGGAAGCAAGCTTGAACTGCTCTACGCCAAGATGGGTAAGTGTTCCGGGTCCCGCTGAGCCATAACTGATTTTCGCTGGATTTTTTTTGGCGTACTCAATAAATTCTTTCAAGTTTTTTACTGGTAAGTCGGGGTTGATGATCAGGGTATTGGGGGTAGCACCAATCATGCCGATTGGTGTGAAATCTTTGATAGCGTCGTAGGGTAATTTGCGAACAGCTGGGTTTGTGCCATGGGTTGCAACATAGGAGATCATGAGGGTATAACCATCAGGACTTGCTTTTGAAGCTGTCTGTGCAGCAATTGTTCCACCACCACCACCGATGTTCTCGACCACAATGGGTTGCCCTAGATTTTTAGATAATCGTTCGGCCACCTTGCGCGCAAGATTATCTAGACCGCCTCCTGCTGCTACTGGAGCAATTAACTTAATTGGCTTGTTGGGGTAGCTCTGTGTTGATTGCGCTGCAGCATTGAAAGTCGCTACTAAGCTCATGCTGGAAAAAATTAGGGCAGATAAAAAAATCGGCATTTGCCGATGGAGGGTATTAGACATGTCTCGAGCCCAGATATTTTTTTAGATTAAGCTTCTTTTATAAATGAATTTTACTATTGATATAGAAATACTTTTTAAAAAGGAAGCACCGTGATTTTAGAGCACTGCGATATAGAAATTGACCCAACTAAGGGCGCTGAGTTTGAGGAGGCCATTTTGCGTGGCGTCAATACCGTCATTGGCAAAGCTAAAGGATTTCGTGGATTCAAGGTGAATCACAGCATTGAAAGTCCTGCCCGTTATTTATTGCTGATTTACTGGGATACCTTGGAGAACCATACAGTCGACTTTAGAGGATCTGCTGCATTTGCTGATTGGCGAGCCATTGTTGGCCCATTCTTTGCAAAACTTCCTTTTGTTGAGCACATGACTTTGGTGGGTAAGTCAGGCTAATACCCTTGGCATCTACGCGCTTTGTTTTTTTCGGATTGAGCGCTCAAGTGGGATGGTGTCTAGGTTAGGTTCTAGCGCCTCCCGTTCATCAAATACAAAGCAGGTGCCGGTGTAGTGTGCGGAGCCAACCTCTTCAAAGTACTTGAGTATGCCGCCCTCTAGCTGATAACTGTTTTGCATCCCGATCTCACGCATGTAGAGCCCAGATTTTTCACAGCGAATTCCGCCGGTACAAAAGCTCACTAAAGTTTTATCCGCTAACTCATCTTTATGAGCTGAAATTGCATCTGGAAATTCTGTAAATTTCTCGATATTAAAATGCAGTGCATTTTCAAAAGTCCCATACTCAACTTCAAAAGCATTACGTGTGTCCACCATGACTACTGGGCGTCCTAAATCATCTGTACCGCGATCAAGCCACTCTTGTAATTTTTTTGGTGTGATGAAGTTTGCGCGACCCTCTTCTGGACGAATCGCTGGGTGATTCATTCGAATGATTTCATTCTTAATTTTGACCAGCATCTTCTTGAAGGGCTGCGTTTCGGACCAGCTATCTTTGGTTTGAAGGGGTGCAAAGCGCGGATCCTGGCGCAAGTAATTTAGAAAGCCACGTAATTTGGGTTCGCTGCCAGCTAAGAACATATTGATACCCTCACCAGTCAAGAGAATGGTGCCCTTTAACTCGCTAGAATTACACTCATCTAGGATCTTGGCGCGTAGCTCAATTAAATTGTCAAGACTGACGAATAAGTAGGCGGCCACGTTCAAAATTGGTTTCATAGGTAATCTCATCTTGCTCCGACATCTATTATCAAACAAGCGGCGAGGATGGGTGGTAATCTTGCAGTCTTAATAGAGGGAGATGATGCATGCCGATTTACTTGAAAATAACTAAAAAAGCCCTTTTATTTGGCTTATTTATGATGTTCGCTGCTTCTTTTGCTAGCGCTCAAACTGCGGGTGTAGGCGCTTGGCCTACCCAAAAACCGATTCGCCTGATTGCTGTTTTCCCGCCAGGTGGCTCTGTGGATCAAGTGGCGCGTACCTTGGCTCCGGCTTTGCAGGCAGAATTGAAGCAAAACGTGATTGTTGAAAATATTGGCGGGGCATCTGGTGTGATCGGCACTGCTGCGATGACTAGGTCAGATCCTGATGGTTACACCTTCGCAGTGGTTTTTGACACGCACGGTGTCAATCCAATCCTTAAAGATAAGCTCCCGTACGACACGATTAAAGATATTGCGCCTGTGACCTTAATTGGTACTTCACCGATGGTATTGGTCGCGAGTAAGAATTCTGGGATCACCAGCTTTAAGCAGTTGGTAGACCAGTCTAAGGCTGGCAAACAATTTAGCTATGGATCTATTGGCATTGGTAGTTTGGGTCATTTAGCTATGGCGCGTTTGGCTAAGCAAGCAGGCTTTGATTGGAATCACGTTCCATACCGTGGTGGAGGCCCATTGATGCAAGATGTTCTGGGTGGCCAAGTTCAATTAGCTGTTGGTTCAGAATTCCTAGTCAAGCCCCATGTTGATAGTGGCGGTGTTATTCCCTTAGTCATCACTACCGCTAAAAGATCCCCTGAGTTACCGAATGTGCCAACGATTGCTGAAAGTGGTTTCCCTGGATTTAATGCGCCAGCATGGTGGGCAGTTTTGGCTCCAGGAAAAACTCCACCTGCAATTGTGAATGCCATGAATATAGCTGTTACCAAAGCATTAAAAACACCTGCCGTATCAGAGAAACTGAAGTCTCAAGGGATTCAAATTGTGGCAGGCAACCCAGAAACTTTACGTGACTTTATCGGCAAGCAAATTGCGGTATGGGGCAAGTTTGTGATTGAAAACAATATTAAAGAAACACAATAAGGAATGGATATGAGTGAACGTTTAATTCCTTATCAGCCGATGGACTTGGCTGAGCCTGCTGAGTTGGTGGCAGCTATTCGTAAAAGACGTGGTGGTCAGTTCATTAATTTGGATCGTATGCTTTTACATAGCACCCCTATCGCCGAGGGATGGAATCATTTTGTGGGCGAGATCCGTAATAACCTTTCCTTAGATCCGAAGCTGCGTGAGCTTGCGATGTGCGGGGTGGCTGTTCTTAATGGCGCTGAATATGAGTTTTTTCACCATGCCCCGCCGTTTATCAAGGCAGGTGGTACTGAAGAGCAAGTTCAAGCACTGCGTTTAATTGGCCAGCCAAGTTTTCCTAGCACCTTATTCTCTGCTGTAGAGAATGATGCTGTAGCACTCACGTTTCAGATGACGCGCAATATTCAGGTGGATAGCGCTCTGATGAAGCGTTTGCAGGCTACTTTGGGTAATACCGATACTGTTGAGCTTGTCACTGTAGTGGCAGCTTACAACATGGTCTCTCGGTTTTTGATCGCCTTAGATGTCAATCCCGAGGAACACCCTCCTGAGTAATTCATGAACCAGGGCGGCTCCATTCACTGGGAAGAGGGTGGCCAGAACTGTAAAGCAGTTTGGCATTCTGAAAATGGCATCGCAGCACATAAAAAAGTGGTGACTGCCGACGATACATTAACGGCGGATGATGCCTATCATTTGGCATGTGAAGGTACAGCTATTCTCTGGAAGGGTGATTTTCAAAATGCCCGACAGCTATTGCAGGCCTTGGTTCGACGTATAGATAAACCATCAAAAAAATCAAAGCGTGCCGGCAAGAGGGTGGATAAGTCTACTGATGCCACTCCCAAGAAAACAGCAAAAGATATTTTTAATCAACACCGCCTGATTCAATCTCAGCGTGCCCGAATATTGGGGATGTTGTTAATTCAATGCAATGCGGATCACACTATCCCCTTACGTCGTGCGCCCGATATCACGCAAGCATGTGTAGAGGCATATGGCATCGTTGATCAGTCTTATGTAGTTTCTTTACGTGAACTTTTAGGCGTGATTAGCGCTTATGAGTGGCGCAAGAATGGATTGCCTATTCTGGCTGATGAAAATGGCGAGCCAATTTACGTTCACCCGCATTATGGCGTTTTCTCACCCGTTCGCGGCGAGTACATTGAGTTAGTTTGTAGCGCCCCTTTGCCCAAATCCCTTGATGGGGCGTCCACAGCTTTTGACATTGGCGTAGGTACTGGCGTGCTATCGATTATTTTGGCCATGCGAGATGTCCAAAAAATTGTTGCCACCGATCAAGATGAGCGAGCGCTTATATGTGCCAAAGAAAATATTGCACTCTTGGACTTGGGTTCTCAAATAGACATTGTGAAGGCCAATTTATTTCCAGCAGGAAAGGCTTCATTAATTGTCTGTAACCCGCCATGGGTGCCTGCAAGGCCCAGCTCCTTATTAGAGCATGCGGTCTATGATCCAGAAAGTCAGATGCTCAAAGGATTTTTAGCGGGATTGAAAGATCATTTGCTACCCCAAGGTGAGGGCTGGTTGATTCTGTCTGATTTAGCTGAACATCTTGAGCTCAGATCCCGACAAGAGTTGCTCTCTTGGATTGAAGATGCCGGATTAGTTGTTCTTGAACGCATTGACACCAAACCAAAACATCCGAAGGCATTTGATGAATCGGACTCTCTTCATTTTGCAAGAGCAGCTGAAATCACTTCACTCTGGCGCTTACAAATTCATCAGAAGTATTAGCTTCAACTATTGAACTCCCTGAATGCCCTTTAAGCCTGCGGGCCTTTTAATTTAATGGGGTTGTTGGCCGGCAGAACATCTAATAAAATAAATGAGAATGATTATCATCATTTATTATTGAGTTGATGTATGTAAGGGCTTTGTTTCTTGATAGGAAAAAAATTAAAGATTAGTGCGTCTAAGCTCATCCCTCTTTGGGTAATTGGGGTGCATATTTCTATTATTTTTGGGGTGGGAATATTTCAACAGAAGACTTCGCAGACTTTTGCACCAGAAAGGCTCCCTCTCAGTTTGAGGGACTCGCTTGATCATCGCGCTGTATCCAAAGTATCAAAACAAACTCAGGACATCAATACTACTTATAGTTATCTTGCATCAACGATTGCGAAGGACCAAAGTAATCATGAGTCGAGAATATCGTCTCCAGCAGTGAAAACCTTTCGTGATAGAGACATATTTTTAAATCCAAAACCGATTTACCCCCTCTTAAGCAGGCGTATGCGTGAGCAAGGGGCCGTTCACCTCAAGTTATGTATTGATGAGCGAGGGGATGTGGAAAGTGTTCAGTTAGCTAAAAGTTCTGGCTATGAAAAACTCGATAGATCCGCCATGGACGGTGTTAGACAGTGGAAATTTTCTGCTCTAGAGTCTCAGGATCAGACCATATCTCACTGCTACCATCTCCCGATCCACTTCAGGCTAGAGACTTAAATTGAAACCAGAGTTAAATGTCTCGACAGCAGATTTTGTAAATCCTCAATTGAGCTTAGATAAGGTGATTGCCAGTACGACTTTGTTTGGCAAAGAGAAAACCGTTGTCATCATCCATGATGGCGAAAGATATGTTTTAAGAATTACTAAATTAAAGAAGCTCATTTTGACTAAATAACAACGTACTAATTTATTAGCCAGCAAAAGTATTTTGATATGCGATTAGCCAGCGATTTGATGTTTTTATCACTGGAGATTACATATGAAGCAAAAAAAATTAGTCTGGGCTTTACGCTTGGCCTTGATTTGTGGGTGTTCCTTGAGCCCGTGTATTCAGGCTAAGGAAATAGATTTACCAAGAATGGATATTGTCGGCAGCGAGGAAAATGCGCGTTCGAAAATTCCGGGTACAGTCGACGTAATTAATCAAAAGCAGCTGGAGTTACTTCAGCCCTTATCCATTCAGGATGCCCTAAAAACTATTCCGGGTATCAATATCCGGGGTGATGAAGGTGGCTTAGGCTCTATTCCTAATATTGGGATTCGTGGGCTAAATCCTAGTCGCAGTCAGAAGGTATTGTTGCTGGAGGATGGTGCACCTATTCATCCTAGCCTATTTATTTCTAGCGCTTCTTATTACAGCCCGCCCGTTGATCGTATGAGTGGCATTGAAGTTTTAAAGGGGGCATCAGGCTTGCAGTATGGCCCGTCTAATATTGGTGGGGTTATTAATTACCTCACCAAGACTCCAGAGGAGGGCTTTAAGCTCTCTGGAAAAGCGGGTAACTATGGTTACCAATTTGCTCAAATTGAGGCCGGCGGTAAGTCGGAAAGTAATGGAGCTATCGCAGGCATTAATATCATTAAGTCAGAGAGTGATGGATACCAAGGTAATGGTTTCAGGATGTACGACATTCTCTTCAAGGGTGGGGTGGCCATTGATCAAAACCAATGGCTAAGCCTCAAATATACCCACTATGACAACAATATCAATACCTCATATGTTGGCTTGAGACCAAATCAATATGACGCTCGATTTTCAGGAAACCCTGCTCCTAATGATTACTTTGTTACGCAGAGAAATGCTGTAGATCTGAATCACTCTTGGGAGCTTGGTACTGGAACAAAAATGAACACCTTGCTGTATTGGAGTCGCCTGGACCGAGATTACTGGCGTCAAGCCATCAGTGGTCGCACTGCGGATAAAACTAGTTTTACTCTTTGCAATGGTAGCAATGATTGTATGTTTGGGCGTAATCGTGAATTTCAAATGCTCGGAGTGGATTCACGAGTGACTCATGCTTATGAGGCAATGGGCATAGGTAACGAATTTGAATTCGGACTGCGCTTGCATACTGAGACGCAATCAAACCAGCTTGTGGCATCCCAAAGCCTGGCTAAGTCTGGCAGAGTATCCAGTCATGAGGAAAATAAAGCCAATTCAGTGGCCCTGTTTGCACAAAATAGATTTTTGCTATCAAAAGACTTTGCAGTTACTCCGGGGTTGCGCATTGAAAGTTATAACCAGTCTCGAAATAATGTCCTGACTGAAATCTCAGGTAGCGCAAAGAATTTAGAAACTGTGCCGCAAATTGGAGCAAGCTGGCAACTGATTCCAGAATTACAGCTTTATTCAAGCGTATATAAAGGATTTGCGCCCGCTCAATTAGCAACTGCCATTAGTGAAAAAGGCGTGGATCAGCAATTGGATCCTGAGAGATCAACTAACTTCGAGTTCGGTCTACGGGGTGTCAATAATGGGTTCAGCTATGATGCGGCAATATTTAGCATGAACTTTAGCAATCAAATCGTCAATCAAAGTCTAGCTGCGGGTATTACCAAAGCAAACGGTGGCAAGAGCTTACATCAGGGTATGGAATTATCTTTAGCTTATGCACTTCAATCCGGATGGGGTCTGAATGGGAATCTGACTTACATTCCTGTCGCTAAATTTGTTGGTAATTCATCTATGGGAAAAGATGGAAACCGTATCCCATACACATCAGAGTTGGTATCGAATTTAGGTGTCAGCTATCAGAAAAATGGCCTCAACACTTTAGTTAGTCTGAATTACTTATCGTCTCAATTTGCTGATTCGGCAAATACTGCTTTACCAAACTCCATTGGGACTCTGGGGGAAATTCCTGCCATCACCACTGTTAATTGGAGTGCGAATTATGCAATCAATAAAAGTTTGAAAGTATTTGGTGTGGTGAATAACCTGTTAAACAAGCGCTATATTTCCAGTAGAAGTCCTGATGGGATTTTTGCTGGCGCACCCATCAATTTTCAGGCGGGTATGAGTTACCAGTTTTTCTGATGCGGTAAATAGCTTGTAGTCAGTTTTTCTATCTCGGCCAATTATTTAGCAAATAGCTGGCTGGGATCCTCAAATGCCTTGAACTCCAAAGCATTACCAGCGGGATCGAGAAAGAACATGGTGGCTTGCTCACCCACTTTTCCTTTAAAGCGAATCTGCGGCTCAATGATGAACTTCATGCCGCTGCTACTTAATTTATCGGCTAATGCATGCCAATCTGGCATCGTCAGTACCACTCCAAAGTGTTTTACGGGAACTTGATGTCCGTCAACCTCATTTGAGGCTGCATGACTGCATTCTTCAGGTGCTAGGTGGGCAACTAATTGGTGCCCAAAGAAATCAAAATCAATCCATTCATCGGAGCTACGACCTTCTGCGCAGCCTAAGGTGCTGCCGTAAAAAGTACGAGCTGCTTCCAGGTTGTCTACAGGAAAAGCCAGGTGAAAAGGTTGAATGTTTGACATAACGGTCCTTGGCAAGATGTGGAATTGAGCTCAGCTAGCTTAAATGGATGTGATTGTGAAGTTTAGTATATTGAGAGCATAAATATAAAACTGTGACTTGGAGACAAAAATGATCACTTTTCGATTGAGTAAGCTTTGCCGTTCTATCGCCCAGGCAACCCTCATCCTGAGCTTTTCTGGTTTGGTGCATGCCGCTTATCCGGACAGGCCAATCAAACTCATCGTGCCCTATCCTCCTGGTGGGGCTACCGATGTCATTGGACGAATTCTAGCCAAGAATTTAGGCGACTCTTTGGGTCAGCAAGTGTTGGTTGAGAATCGCAGTGGAGCTGGTGGCAATATCGGTGCCGAAGCGGTGGCTAAAGCAAATCCAGATGGCTACACCTTATTGATGGGCGCAGTCACCTCACATTCCACTATGGCAACGCTTGAAAAGGGCAAGTTACGTTACGATCTTCTGAAGGATTTCACTCCAGTCATGATTGTGGGTTCTGTGCCTTTGGTGGTGGTAGTGAACCCCAATGTTCCTGTAAGAACCTTAAAGGGTTTAGTGGATTACGCAAAAGCCAATCCAGACAAATTAAATTACGCCTCTTCAGGCGCGGGTGCACCACAGAGAATGGGTGCGGAAATTTTCCAAAAAGAAGCGGGTCTCAAAATCACGCACGTGCCATACAAGGGTAGTGGCCCAGCCATGACCGATTTGGTTGCAGGACAAGTCAACATGATGGTAGAAACGGTTCCTGCTGCATTGCCGTTTATCAACACTGGGCAATTACGTCCTTTAGCGGTGACAACGGCAAAACGTATTTCGATGTTGCCTGATGTTCCTACGACTGCTGAATCTGGTATGCCCACTCTGGAAGTGAGTTCTACCTTTGGTGTTCTAGCGCCAGTCAGTACACCCATACCTATCGTTGATCAGTTGAATAGTGCTATCGCTAAACTATTACTCAATCCTGAGGTGAAGGAAGCATTTCTGAAGCAAGGTGTTTATGCTGCAGCGCCAACCAAGCCCAAGAAATCAGCTGAATTGCTAGCTACTGAAGTGAAGCGTTGGGAAAAAGTCATTAGAGAAGCTGATATCAAAGCTGAGTAAGCACCATTTATTTTTAAGTTAAAGAATGATTTATGACAAGCAATGTAGATAAAGAAAAAAAGCAGCCCATAGAGAGTGGTTTGCGTAAGGGCTTAACCAGCTATGGCGATAAAGGCTTCTCCTTGTTTTTGCGTAAAGCATTTATCAAGGGTGCTGGCTATACCAATAGCGCTCTGGATCGTCCCGTCATTGGCATTATTAATACTGGGAGTGCTTACAACCCCTGTCATGGCAACATGCCGCAACTGATTGAGGCTGTAAAGCGGGGCGTGATGTTGGCTGGTGGCTTGCCGATGGATTTCCCCACTATCTCGATTCATGAAAGCTTTGCTGCTCCTACTAGCATGTACTTGCGTAACCTGATGTCAATGGATACGGAAGAGATGTTGCGAGCTCAGCCGATGGATGCGGTAGTAATGATTGGTGGTTGCGATAAAACTGTACCTGCGCAAATGATGGGCGCTGCTTCCGCCGGTCTTCCGGCAATTCAGTTGATTACCGGTTCTATGCTGACAGGTTCCCATCGAAGTGAGCGTGTGGGTGCATGTACCGACTGTCGTCGCTATTGGGGAAAATTCCGCGCTGGTGAAATTGACGAAGCTGAAAAAGATGAAGTGAATGACCAACTAGTAGCTAGTGTAGGTACCTGCTCAGTCATGGGTACTGCCAGTACGATGGCTTGTATTTCTGAAGCCCTTGGTATGACTGTGCCTGGTGGCGCAACACCGCCTGCAGTCACTGCCGATCGAATTCGGATTGCAGAGGAGACGGGTACTCGCGCTGTACAAATGGCAAAAGACGGCTTAACAATTGATAAGGTATTAACAGCAGACGCTTTTGAAAACGCGATGCGTGTTTTATTGGCAATTGGTGGCTCGACTAACGGCATCGTACATTTAGCCGCTATCGCTGGTCGTATGGGTCTAGAGATTGACTTGGATGCACTCGATAAGATGGGTGATGAGACGCCAGTATTGGTAGATTTGAAGCCCTCTGGTGACCATTACATGGAAAACTTTCATGATGCGGGTGGTATGACTACGCTGCTACGTGAGCTTAAGCCTTTATTAAAACTCGATGCGATGACAGTAACGGGTCGCACTTTAGGTGAAGAGATTGATGCTGCTCCCCTAAGCTTTAGGCAAGATGTAGTGCGCAAGTTTAATAACCCGATTTATCCACGTGGCAGCATTGCAGTGTTGCATGGCAACTTAGCGCCCGGTGCCGCCATCATTAAACAATCAGCAGCCAATGAAAAACTCATGGAGCATGAGGGTCGCGCTGTTGTGTTTGAAAACAGTGAAGACCTAGCCAATCGGATTGATGGACCAGATCTAGATGTGACGGCAGATGATATTTTGGTGCTCAAGAACATTGGCCCCAAAGGCGCGCCTGGTATGCCTGAAGCGGGATATATTCCGATTCCGATGAAGCTTGCTCGTGCTGGCGTAAAAGATATTGTGCGAATTTCTGATGGGCGCATGAGTGGTACGGCGTTCGGAACCATTGTGTTGCACGTGACTCCAGAGGCTGCAGTAGGTGGGCCACTGGCGTTTGTACATAATGGTGACCGCATCCGCTTGAGCGTGAAGAATCGTGAGATTAGTTTGTTGGTCTCCGATGAAGAGTTGGCTAAGCGTGCAAAAGAGAATCCAGTAATAGAGCCCACTGCAGAGCGTGGCTACCTCAAACTATTCTTAGATACTGTTACTCAAGCAGACAAAGGCGTTGACTTTGATTTCTTGAGAGCGGTGAAGATAGTGGGTAAGACACCAAAGCGTTGATGCAATCAATGGGAAGAAAAAATAGCAGCTAAGAAAAACGCCACCCTGGTGGGTGGCGTTGGACTGTTACATACTTCAAAATGGTGGAGTCGGCGGGAATCGAACCCGCGTCCGCAAATCCTCTACAACAAGTTCTACATACTTAGTCATATCATTTAATTTAGCTAGCTAGTCACAGACTGACATGTTCCACGCTGGCGATTCACTAAGTTTTCGAACCATTCCCCGTGACATGAAATGATCTTATCTCTTGTAAATGACCCTGATCTAGCTTTCGCTAGCTGACCCAAGAGAGAATCAGTTCAGGGGCAACCGCAATTAAGCGGCTAGTGCGAAACGTTCGTCGTTTGCAGTTATTACATTCCCATTGATTTACGAGATAACGGGTCCTCGGTATGCCCTTGATGCTTTGTAATCCACGTCGAAACCATGTCGACCCCGGAGTTTATGCATTGGAAACTCTATTTTAAGGTGCTTACTCCTAAATTGCTCATTATCTTTTTATCTCCCTACTGCGGGAAGATGATTTTCAGCAATTCTTTTGGGTGATTTACGAGATAATCCGCGCCCCAGGCCTCTGGGGGCTCCTCACAGCCACAATAGCCATAGGCTGCTGCGATGGTCTTCATACCCGCCGCTTTGCCCGCTACGATGTCTCTAATGTCATCGCCGACATAGACCGATTTAGTCGGGTCAATATTGGCGAGTCTGGCAGCGTGCAAGATAGGCTCAGGATGGGGTTTTGAATGCGGGGTTGTATCGCCAGAGACTGTGGATGCTGCTCTGTGGCGTAAGCCCATTAACTCAGTTAGGGGATTGGTAAAGCGTTCGCTTTTATTGGTAACAATGCCCCAAGGTAGCTTTGCGCCATCTAATTGATCTAGTAAATGATCAATGCCATCAAAAATGATGCTGTTGACCAAGAGTGCTTTTTCATAATTTGAGAAGAACTCATCTCGAAGTGGAATGAAATCAGGGTGATCGGTATCGATCCCAAATGCCCCTTTAATCAGTCCACGAGCCCCTGCTGAAGCACGGGGACGTAATACCTCATATTGCATAGCTGGAAGATTGCGAGCGGTAAGGAGTTGGTTAGCAGCTGAGACAAGGTCTGGAGCCGTATCGGCAAGAGTGCCATCTAGGTCAAAAAAGATGCCCTTGTAAGGACTTACTAACCCGCTACTCATTTACGCACAACAATCATATAGTTCACATCCACATCTTCTCCTAATTTATAGACTTGCGTGATGGGGTTGTATGTCATCCCTTTCATGCCAAGCATTTCTAATCCGGCGTGACGGGTAAATGCGACTAATTCAGAGGGCTTGATGAATTTGGCATATTCGTGAGTACCCTTGGGGAGCAGTCGCAAGATATATTCAGCGCCAATAATGGCAAATAAGTAGGACTTGGGATTGCGGTTCAGGGTGCTAAAAAAGAGGGTGCCGCCTGGTTTACACAGCTTTGCACAGGCCCGAACTACAGACGAAGGGTCTGGCACATGCTCAAGCATCTCCATGCAGGTCACAACGTCATATTGCTCTGGCTCTTCCTCAGCTAGCGCTTCAGCTGAAATAGAGCGGTATTTGAGGGTCGCGCCTACCTCTAGTGCATGTAACTCAGCTACCTTAAGGGCTTTTTCAGACAAGTCGATGCCACAAGTATCAGCGCCAGACTGGGCAATTGACTCCGCCAGAATTCCGCCGCCACAGCCGACATCGAGAACCTTCTTACCTTGGAGATCAACAAAAGACTTGATCCAATTGAGGCGCAGGGGGTTAATGGCATGCAAAGGTTTGAATTCGCTTTGGGGATCCCACCAGCGATGGGCTAGGGCGCTAAATTTAGCGATTTCAGATTGATCGACGTTCATAGGAATAAAGGCGCTGTAAGCACGTTGAGATAAATGAATTACGAATATAGCGGAAATAAAAAAGCCCGGCAGAACCGGGCTTTTTTACAAGTAAAAAGAATTACTTAACTGCAGCTGTACCAACAACTTCGATGTCGGTGCGGCGGTTCTTAGCGCGGCCTTCAGCAGTTGCATTGCTTGCAACTGGATTGCTCTTGCCTTTTGATTCTGTATAAATACGGCTACCGTCAACACCTTTGCTTACTAAGTAAGCTTTAACTGACTGAGCACGACGCTGGCCGAGAGCCATGTTGTATGCATCAGTACCAACGCTATCAGTGTTACCAACAGCAATAATTACTTCTAATTTGATTTTGCTTAAGTCTCTAGCGATTTTGTCTAAAGTTGCTTGACCTTCTGCCTTCAATGTTGCTTTATCGAAGTCATAGAGTGTGTCAGCTTGCAAAGTGATCTTGCTTTGAGTAACACTTGAAGCAGGAGCAGCAGCCTTAGGAGCCAAGAAACCATCACAACCTTTAGCTGCTGTAGCGGGAGTCCAGTTGTTATCGCGCCAGCACAATGTGCCATCGCCGTTTTTCCAGGATAAACCTGTTGAGTTGACCCAGTTGTCAACGTTTTGAGCGGAAGTAGCAGTCGCAGCAACAGAAATTACGCCAGCAAGTACCAGTTTTAGGGTTTTGTTCATTTTTAGTCCTCAAAAATCTCTTTTTTAATTAAAGTCAAACTTAAATGTAATTCGCCCTACTTTGAAGCAAAAACCGCAAAGCGACACATCTCAATTTCGTACAAACTGACAGAATATTAGCATAGGGGCTATCAGTCATCAAAATGATATTATTTCTAAATGGAACAAGCCGCTAAAGAAACACTACCAATATCCCTAGAAGACGAAATGCGGCGGTCCTATTTGGACTATGCAATGAGCGTCATTGTCGGCAGAGCCCTGCCAGACGTACGTGACGGCCTCAAACCGGTTCATCGCCGGGTCTTATTTGCGATGTATGAATTAAACAACGATTGGAACCGTGCTTACAAAAAATCTGCCCGTATAGTTGGCGATGTGATCGGTAAATACCATCCTCATGGCGATTCTGCGGTATACGACACTATTGTTCGCATGGCCCAGGACTTCTCCCTGCGCTATATGCTGGTTGACGGGCAGGGTAACTTTGGCTCTGTAGACGGTGATAACGCTGCTGCGATGCGCTACACCGAGATCCGCCTTCGTAAGATCGCCCATGAGTTATTGGCCGATTTGGACAAGGAAACCGTGGATTTCGGGCCAAATTACGATGGCAGCGAGAAAGAACCCCTGATTCTTCCTGCAAAAGTGCCTAATTTGTTGATAAACGGTAGCTCAGGTATTGCAGTGGGTATGGCGACCAATATCCCTCCCCATAACTTGGATGAGGTGGTTACAGCCTGTTTACACGTACTGCACAACCCAGAATGCACTATCGACGAGCTCATTGAAATCATTCCTGCTCCGGATTTCCCGACCGCCGGCATTATTTATGGCGTTCAAGGTGTTCGAGAGGGCTATCGCACTGGCCGTGGCCGTGTTGTGATGCGTGCTAAGACTCACTTTGAAGACCTCGATAAGGGCGCACGTCAGGCCATCATCGTCGATGAGTTGCCATACCAAGTAAACAAAAAGAACTTGCTCGAGCGTATTGCTGAGTTGGTGAATGAGAAAAAAGTAGAAGGAATCTCTGATTTACGTGATGAGTCAGACAAGTCAGGTATGCGTGTAGTCATTGAATTGAAGCGCGGTGAAGTGCCTGAAGTAGTTCTCAATAATTTGTACAAGAGCACTCAGCTACAAGACAACTTCGGTATGAACATGGTGGCTCTGGTGGACAACCAGCCGCGCCTGTTGAACCTGAAGCAAATGTTGGAGTACTTCTTGCAGCATCGTCGTGAAGTAGTCACACGTCGCACAATTTTTGAATTACGCAAAGCGCGTGAGCGTGGTCACGTCTTAGAAGGTTTGGCAGTTGCGTTGGCAAACATTGATGAATTCATTGCCATCATTAAAGCGGCTGCAAACCCCGTAGTTGCTAAGCAAGACTTAATGAGTAAACCTTGGGACTCCTCCATGGTGCGCGAGATGTTGGCGCGTGCTGAGACGGATACTCCAGGTGGTCGCAATGCTTACCGTCCTGAAGGTTTGTTGCCAGAGTACGGCATGCAAACCACTGGTCTCTATCGTTTATCGGATAGCCAAGCACAAGAAATTTTGCAGATGCGTTTACAACGCTTGACTGGCCTTGAGCAAGACAAGATCGTAAATGAGTACAAAGATGTGATGGCACAGATTTCGGATTTGCTCGACTTACTTGCTAAGCCAGAGCGTGTCACTCAAGTCATTGAGTCTGAGTTGAAAGAAGTGCAGGCTGAGTTTGGTATTACTGGTGGTGACTCAGGTCGTCGTTCATTTATTGAAATGAATGCAACCGAGTTGTTCACAGAAGACCTGATTACTCCGCAAGATATGGTGGTCACACTTTCTAACACTGGTTATATGAAGAGCCAGCCACTGAGTGAATACCGTGCGCAAAAACGGGGTGGTCGTGGCAAACAAGCTGCAGCCACCAAAAATGAAGACTGGATTGAAACACTCTTCGTTGCGAATACGCATGACATTATTCTTTGCTTCTCTGATCGCGGACGCATGTACTGGCTCAAGGTGTGGGAAGTTCCACAAGGAAGTCGTAATTCACGCGGCAAGCCAATCGTTAATATGTTCCCGCTGATTGAAGGCGAAAAGATTACCGTGATTCTCCCGATTAAGGGATATCAGGATGATCATTACGTCTTTATGTCTACAAGTTTAGGTACAGTGAAGAAGACACGTTTGTCTGATTTCTCCAATCCACGCAAGGCCGGTATTATTGCTGTCGATTTAAACGAGAATGACTTCTTAGTCGGTGCAGCGATTACTGATGGTCAGCATGATGTGATGTTGTTCTCGGATGCTGGTAAAGCGGTGCGCTTTGATGAGAACGATGTTCGCCCAATGGGTCGTACAGCGCGCGGTGTGCGTGGTATGAACTTAGGTGAAGGTCATCAAGTCATTGCCATGTTAGTTGCTCCAGCTGAAGCTGCTGAAGGTACTGAGGCGGCTGTCGTTGATGCGAATGGCCTCGCAATTCCGAGTAGCGTATTAACTGCAACAGAAAATGGTTTTGGTAAACGCACTCCGATTGGTGAATACACCCGTCATGGTCGTGGCACTAAAGGCATGATTGCAATTCAGACAACTGAGCGCAACGGCAAAGTGGTTGCCGCTGCTTTGGTCTCTCCTGAAGATCAAATTATGTTGATTACTACGGGCGGTATCTTGGTGCGCACGCGCGTTTCTGAGATTCGCGAGATGGGGCGCGCAACACAAGGCGTCACCTTGATTAACGTCGATGAAGGCACTCGCTTGTCTGGCTTGCAGCGTATTGCTGAAAGCGATTCTGATGATGAGAGCGATCTTGAAGATGGTGAAGACGGCGACCCAGCCCTTGATTCCAGTCCTGATGAAGCTGGCGATGCCTAATTGGCATCCATATAAGGTTAATTAACTCCATGACGTTTGACCGCCGCATTTTTAATTTCGCTGCGGGGCCTGCTACCTTGCCTGAAGAGGTATTGAAGCAGGCTGCTGCAGAGATGTTGAATTGGCGGGGCTTGGGCGCGAGCGTCATGGAAGTGAGTCATCGAGGCAAAGAGTTCATGGCCTTGTATGAGGAAGTGCTGCAAGATTTACGCACCCTTATGGGCATTCCGGATTCCTATGAAATCTTGATGCTTCAAGGTGGTGGCTTAGGTCAAAATGCTGCAATTCCCATGAACCTGATGCCCTTAGCCAAAAATGGTCCCAAGGCCGATTTTTTAGTCACTGGCATTTGGTCAGAAAAGTCGTACAAAGAAGCGGACAAGTATGGCCTTGCTCATCTAGCAGCCTCTTCTGCGGCTGAAAAATTTAACACGATCCCAGATCGCTCTAGTTGGCAGCTATCAGATGATGCTGCTTATGTTCATTACTGTGCGAATGAAACCATTGGTGGCGTAGAGTTCCCCGATGTTCCTGATGTCAATGGCAAGTTACTAGTCGCAGATATTTCTAGCAACATCCTTTCCAGGGAAATGGATGTCACAAAGTGTGGTGTCTGGTTTGGCGGCGCACAAAAAAATATTGGTCCATCCGGCGTAACGATCGTGATCGTTCGAAAAGATCTGATGGGGCACAGTATGAAAATTACACCATCGATTTGGGACTGGTCTAAACAAGCAGCAACTGATTCCATGTTGAACACGCCACCCACCTTTGCCATCTATATGGCTGGTCTTGGCTTCAAGTGGTTGATGAAGCAAGGCGGTGTAAAAGTGATTGAGAAATGCAATCAAGAAAAAGCAGACTTGCTCTATCACTTCCTAGATCAGAGTAGCTTGTATGAGAGCCGCGTTACCAAAGAATATCGCTCCAGAATGAATGTCACATTCTTTCTGAAAGATGAAAATTTAAATGCCCAGTTCCTGGAGCAATCCAATGCAGCAGGCTTAGTTGCCTTGCGCGGTCATAAAGCGGCAGGCGGTATGCGCGCTAGTATTTACAACGCAATGCCGCTAGAGGGCGTCAAGACCTTAGTGGAATTTATGCGTGACTTTGAAAGGCGTGCCTAATGAGCTCCAAAGACCAAAGTACCGAAGAACAGCGCCTAGCGCCAATCCGCGACAAGATTGATGCACTGGATGCGCAGATTTTAGATTTGCTATCACAGCGTGCAAAAGCTGCTCAAGAGGTCGGTCACATTAAGGGTGGGTTTTCATCGCCCGTGTTTAGGCCAGAGCGTGAGCGTCAAGTTGTTGCGCGTTTACAGGAGCTCAGCAAGGGTCCGTTGTTGCATGATGGTATCGCTGCCATTTGGCGTGAGGTGATGTCTGCCTGCCGTGCTTTAGAAGCGCGTCAGACGATTGCTTATCTTGGTCCAGTAGGCACATTTTCAGAGCAAGCAGCGCAAACCTATTTTGGCCACTCGATTGCCGGTCTTCCTTGCAACAGTTTGGATGAAGTATTTAAGGCGGTAGAGAAGGGCGCGGCGCAGTTTGGTGTTGTGCCTGTAGAAAATTCTAGTGAGGGTGCGATTTCAAGAACCTTAGACTTGCTTCTAGACTCGCCGATGCGGATTAGCGGTGAAGTGGTGTTGCCTATTCGTCACCATCTTTTAACCAAGAGCGGTAGCTTAGATGGCGTGACTACGGTTTGTGCACACGCTCAGGCTTTGGCGCAATGTCAGCAATGGTTGAGCGTGCATGCCCCCCAATTAAAGCGTCAAGCAGTAAGCAGTAATGCAGAGGCTGCTCGTATGTCTGCCAATGATCCGACTTTGGCGGCGATTGCTGGAGACCCTGCGCAAGAAGTTTATGGATTGCAGGCAGTAGCCGCACAGATTCAGGATGATCCACAAAATCGTACTCGTTTCGTGGTGGTCGGTACTTACGAGTGTCAACCTACTGGCAAAGATCAAACATCTCTGGTGCTATCAGTAGATAACCAACCAGGTGCCGTACATCGTTTATTAGAGCCTTTGGCCAAGCATGGCGTTTCCATGAATCGCTTTGAGTCTCGCCCTGCTCGCAAGGGAACTTGGGAGTACCACTTCTATATTGATGTAGCGGGACATACTGAAGACGCAAAAGTAGCCAAAGCATTAGAAGAGTTAAAAACGATAGCTGCTTTTTATAAAAACCTCGGCTCATATCCTCATTCAGCATGACATCAAAATCTAACATTGGTTTAAAGCATATTCATGCGATAGCTCCCTATGTTGGTGGGCGACCCATCAGTGAGGTCGCGCGTGAGTACGGCCTTGATGAAAACAAGATTGTGAAGCTCGCATCTAATGAAAATCCATTAGGTATGCCAAAGTCGGCGCAAGACGCGATGCTTAAAGCTGCGAGTGACTTGGGTCGCTATCCAGATTCCAATGGTTTTGAATTAAAGAATGTTCTATCAGCGCGTTTAGGTGTTCCAACGGATTGGATTACCTTGGGTAACGGTAGTAACGACATTTTGGAGTTAGCTGCACGTGCAGTAGCTCAGGCTGGCGATGAGGTGATCTTCTCTAAACATGCCTTTGCGGTTTATCCATTAGCGACACAAGCTGTAGGCGCTAAGGCAATTGAAGTAACTGCAACTGCAATGTATGGTCATGACCTGCCTGCCATGCTACAAGCAGTTAAAGCCTCAGGTGATAAAGCGAAGCTGGTGTTTGTGGCTAACCCAAATAATCCGACCGGTAGCTACTTAAGCGCTAAAGAGATCGAAGATTTCTTAATGGCTGTGCCTGCTCATGTAGTGGTTGTATTGGATGAGGCTTATAACGAGTACCTCACTCCAGAGCAGCGATATGACGCGATTGCTTGGGTGAAGCGCTTTCCTAATATGATTTTGTCTCGCAGCTTCTCAAAGGCTTATGGCTTAGCAGGCTTACGAATCGGATATGGTGTGGCTCAGCCTGCCTTGACGGATTTACTCAACCGTATTCGTCAACCATTTAACGTCAACAGTCTGGCGCAAGCAGCGGCGATCGCAGCGTTCCAAGATTCTGCTTTCTTGCAGCAAGGCTTTGAATTGAATCGCGCTGGTCTAGCTCAACTGACACAAGCATTCGATGCGCTTGGCTTAACTTACCTTCCTTCTGCTGGCAACTTTGTGCTCGTGAGAGTGGGTGAAGATGATGGCGCTGGTGCTCGTATTAATTTAGAGTTGCTTAAGCGTGGCATTATTGTTCGCCCAGTTGGCAATTACGGTTTACCACAATGGTTGCGTATTTCCATTGGCCTACCCGAAGAGAACGCAGCATTTATTGATGCCCTCAAAGATATTTTGGCGCAGCAGTAATTCAGCACTAATTACATAAATTTCATAAGCCAATGGCCATCATTAATCCATCTAGTAATTACGGTACCGTCGCGATTGTTGGTGTTGGTCTCATTGGTGCTTCCTTGGGTCTGGCATTAAAAAAAACGGGCGTAGTCAATCAGGTTTTGGGTGTCGGCCGTAGCGTCGCGAATCTAGACCAAGCGCTCAAGATGGGTGCTATAGATGCTGTAGTTGACTTAGTTGAGGCCGCTAAGCAAGCACACGTGATGGTGTTATGCATGCCAGTGGCGCAGATGCGTACAGCCTTTGAAATCATCGAACCTCATCTTGAACCTAAAACAATGATTACCGATGCGGGTAGCACTAAGGGCGATGTGATCTTGGCCGCTAAAGAAGTTTTGGGTAAAAAAGCTTGTCAGTTTGTACCGGCGCACCCGATTGCTGGTGGCGCGCAACATGGTGCTAGCGCTGCAACAGCAGATTTATTTGAAGGCAAGCAAACCATTCTTTGCCCCCTACAAGAAAACTCCCCACAAGATACCGATTTAATCGAAGGCTTTTGGCAGTCAGTTGGCTCTGTTGTTAAAAAGATTTCTTGTGTACAGCATGATGCAATCTACGCAGCAGTCTCTCATTTGCCGCATATTCTGTCTTATGCATTAATGGCCAGTGTTGTGAACTCAGAGGATGCTGATCAAAAGCTCAGTCATGTGGGCGCAGGCTTCAAAGATTTCACACGCATTGCAGCTTCGAGCCCAGAGATGTGGCGTGATATTTGCCTAGGTAATCGCACCGCAGTTCTCAAAGAGCTTGATCAATATTTGCTCATCGTGACTCACATGCGTAAATTGATTGCTGACAATGATGGTGCTGGCTTAGAGAAGTTATTCAACAAGGCCAGCAAAGCACGCCAAGATTTGGATGGGCTTTGATGAGCGGCTTGCCGGATATCAAAATTGGACCATTCAAGCGGGCACAAGGCTCGATAGTCTTGCCAGGCTCTAAGAGCATTTCTAACCGAGCTTTATTACTAGCCGCCCTTTCTTCAGGCACAACAACGCTTAAAAATTTACTAGATGCTGACGATACCCAGGTGATGCGTAATGCACTACGCCAGTTGGGGCTATCGGTGACCGATCAAGAAAATAAGGTCTGCGTAGTTGAAGGATGTGGCGGTAAGTTCCCCATACAAAATGCAGATCTCTTCATGGGCAATGCGGGTACAGCTATTCGTCCGCTAACAGCAGCTCTTGCAATGCAAGGTGGTCAATATCGCTTATCTGGTGTGCCTCGTATGCATGAAAGACCCATTCGAGATTTAGTAGACGGTCTGCGCCAAGTAGGCGCAAAGATTGATTACGAATTACAAGAAGGTTATCCGCCTATCAAGATTCTTGCCGCTGATATTGAAATCAAAGATGTTGTGAGGGTGCGCGGAGATGTCTCTAGCCAATTTCTGACAGCCTTGTTGATGGCCTTGCCTTTAGTTGCAAAAGAGTCTGTGAGGATCGAAGTGATTGGTGAGTTGATTTCTCGTCCTTATATCGATATCACGCTCAAGCTGATGGCACGCTTTGGCGTCAAAGTGGCTTGTCCTGATGGGCAGTCGTTTGTCATTCCCGCTAAGACCTCTGGTGCGGTATATCAAAGCCCCGGTGTTTTATCGGTTGAGGGTGACGCATCGTCTGCCTCTTACTTCTTAGCGCTAGGTGCGATTAGTAATGGACCGGTGCGTGTTTTAGGCGTTGGTAGTCAAAGCATTCAGGGTGACGTAGCTTTTGCTGGTGCACTCGCACTGATGGGTGCAAACATTTCGTCGGGCGAGGATTGGATTGAGGTTGCTGGCGTCAAGAATGCTAACGGCAAGCTCAATGGCATCACAATCGATTGCACGGAGATTCCAGACGCGGCGATGACTTTAGCTGTTGCCGCTTTGTTTGCTGAAGGCCCTACGCGTTTGAATAATATTGCTAGCTGGCGCGTGAAAGAAACTGATCGTATTGCAGCGATGACTAAAGAATTAAAAAAGGTGGGCGCTATTGTCGAAGAGGGCGCAGATTACATCGTAGTCCAAGCGCCGCCTTCTGTTTCTGATTGGAAGTCTCCTGATGAAGGTATTGATACTTATGATGACCATCGCATGGCCATGTGCTTCTCTTTGGGTGCTTTTGGCCCTAATGCGCTCAAGATCAATGATCCCAACTGCGTTGCAAAAACCTTCCCCACTTACTTTGCTGAATTTGCAAAGATCGTTTCCTAGAAGTCGCTTCTGATGAATTTGCCCCCAGTTATCGCAATTGATGGTCCCACCGCCTCTGGCAAAGGGACGGTTGCTTCCTTGGTAGCGGAAAAGTTAGGTTTTCATTATCTGGACAGTGGTGCGCTCTACCGGCTTGTTGCCCTGGGAAGTGAAAAAGCATCCGTTGATCCTCAAAATGGCCCGGAATTGGGTATTTTGGCCAAAAAACTGGTGATTTCGTTCAAAAATGGCCAAATTTTGCTTAATTCGGAAGATGTAACCGATGCCATTCGCACAGAAAGCATTGGTTTGCGTGCTTCTGCAATAGCGGTGCATCCAGAAGTAAGGCTGGCTTTAATCAGTGTTCAGCATGGTTTTAGGCGGGCTCCAGGCTTAGTTGCTGATGGTCGAGACATGGCTAGCGTGATATTTCCTGATGCGGTTTTGAAGATTTTCCTCACTGCAACAGCTGAGGCTAGAGCGGAACGTCGGTATAAGCAATTGATAGCTAAGGGAATTTCTGCTAAACTAGAGGACTTGTTGCACGATTTGCAAGAGCGCGATGCCAGAGACAGTAGTCGAGGTGCCGCACCTTTGTTGGTCGCAGACGGCGCCAAAGTGCTAGAAACATCGGAATTGTCGATAGATCAAGCAGTTAAGACGGTTCTAGATTGGTATCAATCAACAACATCTTAATTTTTGGTGGGCAGTAAAAAGTAGTAGAAGTTGTTTTGGCGTCTTAAGAAACTCTACAACGCGATTATCTAATTTAGCGTGTTTCTTGGGGCTTTTTTAACCTAACCCGTCAGGCCTTCTGGCGGCACAAAGTGAATATATAAATGTCTGAATCATTTGCAGAACTATTTGAAGAATCATTAACCCGATCGAATATGAAGACCGGCCAAGTTATTTCGGCTGAAGTACTTCGCATCGACCATAACTTCGTCGTTGTTAACGCTGGATTGAAATCCGAAGCGTTTATTCCTGTTGAAGAATTCCATAACGACGCTGGCGAGATTGAGGTAGCTCCTGGCGATTTCGTTTCTGTTGCTATTGACGCTCTTGAGAACGGCTATGGCGACACCATCCTTTCCCGTGATAAAGCGAAACGCTTGGCATCATGGATGAACTTGGAGAAAGCGCTTGAGCAAGCTGAGATAGTTACTGGTACTGTTACCGGTAAGGTTAAAGGCGGCTTGACAGTCATGGTTAACGGTATCCGCGCATTCTTGCCCGGATCACTCGTTGATACACGCCCAATCAAAGACACCAGCCCTTACGAAGGTAAGACGATGGAGTTCAAGGTTATCAAGCTTGACCGTAAGCGTAACAACGTAGTGTTGTCACGTCGTGCAGTGGTTGAGGCTAGCCAAGGTGAAGAGCGAGCAAAGTTGATGTCTAACCTTAAAGAAGGTAGCGTTGTTCAAGGTATCGTTAAGAACATCACTGACTACGGTGCGTTCGTAGACCTCGGTGGTATCGATGGCCTCTTGCACATTACCGATTTGGCATGGCGTCGTGTGCGTCACCCAAGCGAGATGTTGACTGTTGGTCAAGAAGTTACCGCGAAGATTTTGAAGTTCGATCAAGAAAAGAACCGTGTTTCTCTCGGCGTGAAACAACTTGGTGATGATCCATGGGTTGGTATCGCTCGTCGTTACCCACCAAACACCCGTTTATTCGGCAAGGTAACCAACCTGACTGACTACGGCGCGTTCGTAGAAATCGAATCTGGTATCGAAGGTTTGGTACACGTTTCTGAAATGGACTGGACTAACAAGAACGTTGCTCCAAGCAAAGCTACTGCACTAGGAACCGAAGTTGAAGTCATGGTTCTGGATATTGATGAAGACAAGCGTCGTATCAGCTTGGGCATTAAGCAGTGCAAAGCAAATCCATGGGAAGAGTTCTCACGTGGCCAACAAAAAGGCGACAAGTTGACTGGCGCGATCAAGTCTATTACTGACTTTGGTGTGTTCATCGGCTTGCCTGGCGGTATCGATGGTTTGGTTCACCTTTCAGACATTTCTTGGAATGAGCCTGGTGAAGAAGCTGTTAAGAAATACAAAAAAGGCGATGAAGTTGAAGCTACTGTATTAGCCATTGATGTTGAGAAAGAGCGTATCTCTCTCGGTATTAAGCAATTGTCTGGCGACCCATTTAATAACTACACATCCGTTAGCGACAAGGGTAGCCTTGTAACTGGTACTGTGAAGGCTGTTGATGCTAAGGGTGCAACCATTCACTTGGCTGATGAAGTTGAAGCTTACTTGCGCGCTTCTGAGATCTCAACAGATCGCGTTGAAGATGCACGCAATGTATTGAAAGAAGGCGATAGCGTAACTGCAATGATTATTAATATTGATCGCAAGTCACGTGCAATCAATCTTTCAATCAAAGCTAAAGACAGCTCTGATCAACAAGATGCTATGAGCAAGCTCCAAGGTGATGCGCAGTCTGGCACAACCAACTTGGGCGCCTTGTTAAAAGCAAAAATGGACAATCAAGGCTAAATCAATATCGCCGCTTTCCATTAGGAGAGCGGCGGTTTTTTATTGATAGATATGTCAGATCAAGAGCAACAAGCAATCACTCGCTCCGAACTCGTGGAGAGCTTGGCGGAACAGTTTCCCCAGCTATTACCAAGAGATGTGGAGTTGGCAGTAAAAACATTGCTAGACACCATGACTCATGCTTTGGCCGAAGGCAAGCGAATTGAGTTACGCGGTGTGGGTAGCTTTGTTTTGCATCACCGTCCTGCGCGCACTGGTCGTAACCCAAAATCTGGTGAGAAGGTATTGATCCCAGAAAAACGGGTGCCCCATTTCAAGCCAGGTAAAGAATTACGTGAGCGCGTTGATTACAAGCCTTTGAAGCAGGTGAGCCCTAAAGAGGGTTCTGGTGCCTAGTCATATAGCGCATATCCAGTGGTCCATTCGGACCATTTTTTTATTTAAATTCTGCACAGCATGATTCAGATCGCAACCTCCTGGCTTTTATTAATACCAGTGATGTTTGGCATTGGTTGGTTGGCTAGTCGCTGGGATTTGCGCCTTGAAAATCGCATGGATGAGCGCGAGCGTATGCGCCAACAGCGTTCAACCTTTAAGGGCTTAAGTCTTTTATTAAATGAGCAACCAGATCAGGCAATTGAAACCTTGGTCAAGATTGCTCAGCTTGATCCTGAAACAATCGATCTTCACTTTGCTTTAGGTAATTTATTCCGTCGTCGTGGTGAAACTGAGCGGGCGATTCGAGTTCACCAACACCTTGCGAATCGTGATGACTTAAAGCCACGAGATCGAGACCATGCTGCTTATGAATTAGGCCGTGATTTTCTGCGTGCTGGTTTATTGGATCGTGCTGAAGCATCATTAAATCGCGTGGGCGAAGGCAAGTTTGCTGCCCCAGCAAAAGAGAGTCTGCTCGAAATGTATCAAATTGAGCGAGACTGGAAAAAAGCCATCATTGCTGCAAGCGAGCTCGAGGCCCTGCAAGGAAAATCACATCACACCGAGATTGCACAGTTTCATTGTGAGCTTGGTCAAGAAGCATTGCGTCGCAAAGATTTGCCAGCGGTTGAGCAGTCTGTTCAGTTGGCATTACAAGCGGTTCCTCACCATGCACGTGCACTTATTTTGCAGGGTGATTATTTGATGGCTATGGATTGCTCAGCTCAAGCAATCGATGTATGGGCTGTAATTGCAAAGACTCATCCTGCTTACATGCATTTGCTAGCAGACCGCTGGATGGCTGCGCACACATCGCTTGATAAAGCAGATTTAGGTTTGAGTGCGCTATGTGAATTACTAAAAACCCAAGCCTCAGGTGAGTTGCTCGATATTGTACAAAAGCATATGACCCAAATTCGTGGGGCTCAAGCTGCTGAAGTGATGCTAGTTGAGGTGATGCAGCATTCACCCAGTTTGAGTGCTCTCTCGAAATTGGCAGAAACACGTTTGGCATTAGCTGAGAGCAATGGCACGCCAGAGCGAGTGTCTGATTTACAGGCAACACTCAGTTTATTAAAGCAACGTACAACCAGTTTGGCTCGTTACACCTGTGGTAACTGTGGTTTCCGTGCAAGACGATTTTATTGGCAGTGTCCGGGCTGTAATTATTGGGAAGCATACTCCCCAAGACGTAGTGAAGGTTCCGTGTCTAGCGGCCCATCGATGTAAATGAACTAAATAAATTAATTAAACCGTCATCAAATAGTTTTTTAATGATGGTACTGAAACCATAGCGATTTGGAGATGTCTTGAAAGTTACTATCATTGGAAGCGGTTACGTTGGTCTTGTCACCGGCGGTTGTTTAGCGGAGCAGGGTAATAATGTTTTTTGTGTGGACGTAGATTCTAAAAAGATTGATATCCTCAACTCCGGCGGCGTACCGATTTATGAGCCAGGCCTTAAAGAGATGATCGAGCGCAATCGCGCTGCTGGTCGTTTGCAGTTCTCTACTGATATTGCCGCCTCTGTAGCGCATGGTGATATTCAGTTTATTGCTGTTGGAACGCCTCCTGATGAGGATGGGTCTGCTGATCTTCAGTACGTCGTAGCAGCAGCTCGCAATATCGGTCGTCATATGACTACTCCTAAAGTGATCGTCGATAAATCCACTGTGCCAGTAGGCACTGCTGACAAAGTATCTACTGCTATCAGCGAAGAGCTCAATAAAAGAGGTCTGTCACCAGAGCTTTGTTCAGTAGTTTCCAATCCAGAGTTCCTCAAAGAAGGCGCAGCCGTAGAAGATTTCATGCGCCCAGATCGCATTGTGATTGGTACACAAAATACCCCAGCAGGTCTGCGGGCTAAAGAGCAAATGCGCAAACTCTATGCCCCATTTAATCGCCATCACGAGCGCACCTATTACATGGATGTGAAGAGTGCTGAGCTCACCAAATATGCAGCCAATGCCATGTTGGCTACCCGCATCTCTTTTATGAACGAGTTAGCCAATCTAGCTGACTTAGTTGGCGCTGACATTGAAGCAGTGCGCCAAGGTATTGGTTCAGACTCCCGTATTGGTTACGGATTTTTATACTCTGGTACTGGTTATGGTGGCTCTTGCTTTCCGAAGGATGTTTCAGCATTATCCAAAACTGCTATTGAGCATGGACGTGATCTGAAGATATTAGATGCTGTCGAAGCGGTGAACGAAGCCCAAAAGTACATCCTTGTAGAGAAGATTGAAAAACGCTTTGGTAAAAATCTGGCTGGCAAGAAGTTTGCTATGTGGGGCTTGGCATTTAAGCCCAATACTGACGATATGCGCGAAGCCCCTAGTCGAGTCATTATCCAGGAGCTGGTCAAGCGTGGTGCTCAGGTCGTGGCACACGATCCAGTAGCAATGCCAGAAGCCAGACATTGTCTTGAAGTGGACTTCAAAGGCAATCCAGAAGGTCTCAAGCAAGTGACTTTGGTGGATGACCCCATGGCAGCAACCCAAGGTGCCGATGCCTTGGTAATCGTGACTGAGTGGAAGGCCTTCCGTAGTCCTGATTTTGACCTTCTCAAAGCCAAACTGAAGAACCCTATTATCTTTGATGGCCGTAATTTGTATGAGCCACAAGCTATGCAAGAATTAGGTATTGAGTACCAAGGTATTGGTCGTCATAATTAATTATCAGTACAAAAAGAATTCCTTAGAGAGATTAGTTACATCGTGGAAAAAGCTAACCGAGAACAATTTTCTAAAGCCCGCTTATTAGTAGCGGGCGATGTCATGCTGGATCGCTATTGGTTTGGTGATACAAATCGGATCTCCCCTGAGGCGCCAGTACCAGTAGTTCAAGTGGGCAAGATTGACGAGCGTTTAGGTGGTGCTGCTAACGTTGCTCGTAACGTTGCGGCGCTTGGAGCTAAGACAATGATTTTGGGTGTGATTGGTGATGATGAGGCAGGACGACGTATTACAGATCTCTTAAAATCCAGTGGCGTTAATAGTCAATTGGAGATTGATAGCAAAGTGCCGACAACAGTGAAGTTGCGGGTCATTGCAAGACAGCAACAATTGATTCGCTTAGACTTCGAGGAAACTCCAAGTGAGGCAGCTTTGGCTCACAAACTCGAGCGTTACGAGAAGCTGGTTGGTGATGCTGATGTAGTGATTTTGTCTGACTACGGTAAAGGTGCCTTAGGTCAGGTAACTTTGATGATTGAGCAGGCTCGCGCTCAAAAGAAAACGATCCTAGTCGATCCTAAGGGTGACGACTATGCTAAATATCGTGGCGCTACTGTACTCACTCCAAATCGTAGTGAGCTCCGCCAAGTCGTGGGTAAATGGACCAGTGAAGAGGATCTCACCAAGAGAGCACAAGATCTCAGAAAGTCATTAAACCTCGAGGCGCTTCTTCTCACTCGTTCCGAGGAGGGTATGAGTTTATTTACTGATGCTGGTGTGAGTCATGTAAAGGCGCAGGCACGCGAAGTATTTGATGTGTCAGGTGCGGGCGACACCGTTATAGGAACGCTAGCAGTCGCATTAGCAGCTGGCTGGCCACTAGAAAGAGCGATGGCTTTGGCTAATCGGGCTGGTGGTATTGTGGTTGGTAAGTTGGGTACAGCCACTGTTACTTCTGAGGAATTGCAATGACCATTATCGTGACCGGCGCAGCTGGGTTTATTGGTGCCAATATTGTTCAAGCGCTCAATGCGCGTGGCGAGAAAAATATTATTGCAGTTGACGATTTGAATCCAGCTGATAAGTATCGCAATCTGGCAGATTTAGACATCATTGATTATCTAGATAAAGATGAGTTTCTAGAGGCATTTAAAAGCGGTCGCTTTGGTAAGGTGAGGGCAGTCTTTCATGAAGGGGCTTGCTCCGATACGATGGAAACGGATGGCATCTTCATGATGGCAAATAATTTCCGTTACACCATGGATTTACTCGATATCTGCACAGAACAAAAAGTGCAATTACTCTACGCCTCTTCAGCAGCAACCTATGGTGGTTCTGATGTGTTTGTAGAGAGTCGTGAGCATGAGAAGCCATTGAACATCTATGGCTACTCCAAGTTTCTATTCGATCAAGTAATACGCAAGCGCTTTACTGAAAAAGCCAATGCTGCACAAGTGGTTGGTTTCCGCTACTTCAATGTCTACGGCCCACGTGAATCACATAAAGGCCGTATGGCTTCAGTGGCATTCCACCAGTATCACCAATACAAAGCTAATAGCAAAGTTAAGCTTTTTGGTGAGTATGGTGGTTATGCTGCTGGTGAGCAAAGTCGTGACTTTGTATCAGTGGAAGACGTAGTGAAAGTGAATTTATATTTCTTAGATCACCCCGAAATCAGTGGCATCTTCAATCTCGGTAGTGGCCGCGCACAACCATTCAATGATGTTGCTCACGCAGTAGCTAACGCCATGCGCAAAATTGATAAAGCTAACCCTGCTAGCCTAGAAGAATTGGTTAAAGAAAAGGCAATTGAGTACATCCCATTCCCAGATGCGCTCAAAGGTAAGTATCAGTGCTTCACGCAAGCAGATCTAACTAATCTGCGTGCTGCTGGATACTCGGAACCCTTCCTCAATGTGGAGCAGGGTGTCAGTCGTTATGTTGCTTGGTTATCAGCTAATACAGATTTTTTGGCAAGTCCCCTAGCAAGTAATTGACCAAGAAAAAGACTTGTTTTGTAGCACGTAAGTCTAAATACCAAGCTGAGAGCACATCTTCATCTTAAGTTTTTGGGCTACTATATTACTTATAAAAACTAGGAGATTTCCTATGTGCAAGCTCTCATTTTTCTCTGCATTCACTCTTTCCGTGGGCATTTTATTGGCGCCATCTATAGCCTTTTCGGCGCCCAATAGTGATGAGTCTGATGTTGATGTACAAAATATCAAGGCACCCCCTAGGGATGTTAAAGATATCCTCAGATTAGTTGAACAAACTAAACCAGACCTCGCTATCGTAGAGCGAGCTAAAAAAGTGGTTGCAATTCCTTTGCCAATATCACAGGACAACGAAGTATTAAATCATTTTTACACTAGACGTTCTGCAGCATATGAGGATCTAGGAAATACTGGCGAAGCGTTAAAAAACTTAGAGATTGCAGTAAATCAACATCCTTCCACTACTCCACGACTGCATTTGAACGACTTAATTAGCCTGAGCGTGCTTGAAAGTTCGGTTGGCAAGCAGACTAAAGCAATTGCTATTATTCAAAAAGCACAGGCCTATCAATTATCAGCTTTGCCCAATTTGACTGGTTTTCAAATGACTATGGGTCGGCTGTTGCTGACCTACTATGTCAATTCAGGTAACTTTGAAGCGGCGAAAAAAACACTTGATTCGATCGAAGGGACGTTAAGCACTCTAAAAAGGTCTCGATCATATATGGAGTTTGGGGCTAATTGGGAGGCCGCATATGAAAGTGCTCGCGGAATTTATTTCTCTGGTCAGGGGCAGTGGCTAGAAAGTGAGCGCTCTCTTAGAAAAACATTGCATTTACTTGAGATGCAATATGGAAAAGTTAAAAATAGCTCATCAAAAATTGATGTTGTTGGGGATGAGACTAGAACAGCTGCCGATGCTTCTAATAATCCCCGAGTGTATGTCACTCAAATTTCAAATAGGGAGTTAAATTTAGCTAATGTATTGTTGAGGCAGCGAAAATTAATCGATGCTGAGTTCTATGCTCGAAAATCTATTACGCTTTCCCTTTCAAGCTTTGGTTCAAATTCCATTGAGGTTGCTCGTGGCCTGAGAAGTCTTGCGGTTATTGTTAACGAGCAGGGAAGGTATGCTGAGGCAGTACTTCTTTCAAGAGCGGCATTAAGTACCGTTAAGGCTGCAGGTGCCACCGGTGCAAACACCACTCTTGCCTTAGCTCAGAGGTCGCTCGGCACTGCACTTGTAGCAGATGGTAAATATGCTGAGGCAAATCAAGCATTCGAAGAAATGGCTTTGGGGATTAAAACTGATCCTGAGATGGCAAAAAGTTACCAGTTCGGAGACTTGGATTGGGTATTGGCAATGCTCAAGACTGGAAAGTCTAGTCAAGCTCTTGAAATGACTGGCGAGATACTTAAAAAGCTTGATACATCCTCCGACAAAAATTCACCTCGCGTAGCAATGGTAAGGGCATTTGAAGCTGCAAGTTTACAGGCCGAAAATAAATGGACAGAGGCAGATTCTGTCTATAAAGCATCTATTCCCATCTTAATTGATCAAGCACGAAACGATGCTGAGAATGACACAACGAGTATTAAGCAGCAACAACGAATGACATTTCTTTTGGAAAGTTATTTAGCATCATTGGCATACACTGCAAAAAATGATCCTAATCAGGCTACATTGGCTGCGGCGCAAGCTTTCCAGGTTGCAGATATTGCAAGAGGTAGTGGTGTTCAAAGGGCCTTAACGGCTAGTGCTGCACGTGCCAGTATTAAGGATTCCCAATTAGCCGGTCTTGCAAGGCAGGAACAGGATTTACAAAGACGAATTAATACGCTCTCAGAGTTATTGACTGGCCTGCGCTCAGCTTCGCCTGATCAGCAGCTACCTGCTGTACAGTCAAAAGTTCGTTCGGATATTGAAGTATTTAAATCTCAGCGCGAATCTCTGAAGAAAGAGATTGAGAAAAAATTCCCTGAATATGCTGAGTTGGTTGAGCCAAAGCCCGCATCAATCGAGCGAACTCAACGCCTGTTAAAGGCTGATGAAGTTTTGGTCTCTTGGTATTTTGCAGAAAATGTTGGGTATGTGTGGGCAATAAGCAAGCAGGGAGCCCCACAATTTTCCCAGTTGGCTATTGGTCGAAAGCAAATGGCAAAACAAGTTGCTCAACTGCGTAAGGCTCTTGACCCTGGCGTATCAACAATCGACGAGATTCCTCCTTTTGATGTCGCATTGGCATACAAACTCTATCAAGAGATTTTGGCACCAGTGGAAGCAGGCTTCAAGGGTAAAAAAGTCATGTTGGTTGTGCCCCACGCCGAACTTGGTCAGTTACCAATATCGTTATTGGTAACTCAAGCCACTGCTCAGCCTGCTAAGGGTGGAGCGATTGCATTCGCTGGATATAAATCTGTTCCGTGGCTAACAAGAGATATTGCCGTAGCTCAGATTCCCTCTGTAACAGCGTTAACAGCACTTCGCAGTCTGCCAGAAGGTAATCCTAATCGAAAGAATTTTATTGGCTTTGGGGATCCTTACTTTAGCGGTGCTCAAGAAAAGAGCGCTCAAAAAAGTGCTGGTACGCAGTTGGCTACGCGTGGCATACCTTTGAAATTGAGAAGTGCGCCAAAGACTATGGGTGTCAGTTCTGCAGAGCTAGCACTACTTCCGCGTTTACCTGATACCAGCTTGGAGATTGAGGAAATTGGAAAAGTGGTTGGCGCCCAACCAAGCGATATCTTTTTGCATAAGCAGGCTAGCGTAAAGCAGGTAACCTCGATGGACTTATCTGACCGTAAGGTAGTTATGTTTTCAACCCATGGCTTGGTGCCCGGAGAGCTTAATGGGCTGACCCAGCCAGCTCTTGCCTTGTCATCTCCTGAAGTGACGGGAGACCAAGATGACGGTTTGTTAACCATGGATAAGGTTATTGCCCTTAAGTTAGATGCTGATTGGGTGGTGCTGTCAGCATGCAATACAGCTGCCGGCGAGGGGTCGGGATCTGAAGCGGTATCTGGTTTGGGTAGAGCATTCTTTTTTGCTGGGGCTAAAGCATTATTGGTCTCTAATTGGCCCGTAGATTCAATGGCCTCCCGTCAATTGATGACTGACTTATTTAAACGTCAGCAGCAAAACCAGGGACTCACAAAGTCAGAGGCTTTGCGACAAGCAATGCTCAATCAAGTAGATCAAGGCGGTATGAAAGAGGGTAATACGATGAAATACTCTTATGCACACCCCTTATTTTGGGCTCCCTTTGTAGTAGTTGGCGATTGATTTAATATCTCCTTTAAATAACCCTTATTTTGGAATGATGATGAAACTTACTCAAATCTTACTTTTAACTAGTCTCATGATTGCAAGCTCATTAGTTAGTGCAGCGCCTCTAATTAGCGCAAAAGAGGCTGCATTACCAGCAGCGTCTGGAGCGTTGGCCACGCGTGGGATTTCTCGAGGTCCATCGGTGAAGCTAGTTTCCCCGGAGGCTGACACTCCAGTTAGCTCCCCACTTGATTTCAAGGTCAACTTTGAGGCACGTGGAGAGGGGAAGATTGATCCATCCTCAATCAAGGTCGTTTATATGAAATCCCCCTTTGTGGATTTAACGCCAAGATTGAAAAATTCTATTAGCGCATCAGGTATTGATTTTTTAAAGGCGGATGTACCTTCGGGTTCTCACACAATCCGTGTGACAGCAAAAGATACTGATGGTCGAGAAACAAATACTGTTTTCACTCTAGTCGTTAAATGATGAATTGCCCATACTGCCTCTCTGAAGTTGCTGAAGAGGCATCAGTCTGCAAGATCTGCACGCGGGATCTCTATTTATTTAAGCCCATGATGGCCAAGGTGGCAGAGCTTGAGAAGCGCCTTGAGGAGATTCCGAATCAAGATGCCTATGAGCATCGCATTGTAGAATTGCAATTATTGTTAGATGAACAAGTTCAAAAGCAGGTTGAGCCAAGAGGTCTTGGTTTGTCTATGCTGGATATTGTTATATATATCGGCATTCCTCTTGCGCTCCTATTGGCTGCACATGGATTGATCTCGATTGTTTATGACACTAAGCCCTTGTACTTAAGACTGATCTCCATCATATTGCCTTTACCTTTTGGGTACTTCCTATTTAAAGGCGCTACTCGCAAATTATTTCCTTGGTTTATGGGGGTAGTATTTTTAGCGATTGCCTCTGTGATTGGCATGAGCTGGATGACCTCTTTAGTGGATGGGTCTCCAATTTGGCCTCAAAATACATTTGAATGGCGGGAAGTTCTGGAGTATTCCGCAAGCATCGCCTTTAGTTTCTTAACCGGGATGCTTCTCGGTGGAGTCGCCTATGCGAGCAAACAAAGGCATTTACGAAAAGCATCGATCAATCCCTTCCTAAAGGCGGTTGTTACAGGCTTGGGTGAGGGACGCATTTCGCCATCAAGTTTGCATGGCCTGATGAAGAAGTTGCAGGAATACGGCGGCACTATTGTTGCGCTTGGAACTACTGCAGTATCTATCTACACTGGTCTGAAGGGCATTATTGGTTAAGTAAGTATTTCTTGATTTGATTGTCGTCCACAAAATTTAGTCAACAGTTGGGGTTCTCATTCGTTATATCTAATCCACTTGCACTTTGTGTAGGTGGATTTTTTATTAACTGATGGAGATTAAATGAATCAATTATTAAAGTCTTTAGTGTTTTCAGTATTTGTAGCTGTCTCAGGTTTAGCTGCCGCCTCACCAATCAATGTCAATACTGCAACCCAGTCTGAATTAGAAAGTATCAAAGGAATTGGACCGTCTAAGGCGAAAACAATCATTGCTGAACGTTTAGATGGTGGGCATTTTCAGGATGCCAATGACCTCCAAAAACGGGTTCGTGGCATTGGTATGAAATCCGTAGAAAAGATGGTGGATAACGGCTTAACTATTGAGGCTCCAAGTTCTTTTCGTGAACCGCATGGCCGCACCAATAAAGAGGGCCCCAAGGCTAGCAGACGTGGCTCACGCGGTCAAAGTGGTGCGCGCCATCATACGGATCGTGCGGAACCAAGTCGCCGAAATTAAACCCTTTTACGTCTAGCCTAGCTTATGGCTAAAATGGTTTCATGAACACACCCTCTTACTTAACTATTTCACAGACCGTGGGTAATACACCCCTGGTTCGTTTACAACGCATTCCGGGCGCTGAAAACGATACCAAAAATAATCTGATCTTAGGAAAGTTGGAGGGCAATAATCCAGCCGGGTCGGTAAAAGATCGACCTGCGCTGTCGATGATTCTGCGCGCACAAGAGCGTGGCGAAATTAAACCTGGCGATACCCTGATTGAGGCTACCAGCGGTAACACTGGCATTGCTTTGGCAATGACTGCTGCAATGTTGGGTTATAAGATGGTCTTGGTAATGCCGGAAAACCAAAGTATTGAACGTCGACAAAGTATGGCTGCCTATGGAGCGGAACTCATTCTGACAGCAGCTTCTGGTGGCATGGAATTTGCGCGTGACTATGCATCACAATTGCAGAAGGAAGGTCGTGGCAGATTATTGGATCAATTTGCAAATCCAGATAATCCACGTGCTCACATCGAGACGACTGGTCCAGAGATATGGCGCGATACCCATGGTCAGGTGACACACTTTGTCTCATCGATGGGCACTACTGGAACCATTACCGGAGTTTCCACTTATTTAAAAACCATGAATCCCAATATCCAGATTATTGGCGCGCAACCAGAAGAGGGTTCGCAGATTCCAGGTATTCGTAAATGGGCTCCAGAGTATCTGCCTAAGATTTACCAAGGCGATAAGGTGGATCGTATCGAGTATGTCAGCCAAGCAGATGCTGAAGAAATGGCGCGTCGCCTTGCGGCCCAAGAGGGTATCTTCTGCGGTATTTCAGCTGGCGGTGCTTTAGTGGTTGCCTTGCGAATCGCTCGTCAGGTAGAAAACGCTACGATCGTCTTTATCGTTTGCGACCGTGGTGATCGCTACCTATCTACTGGAGTTTTTCCAGCGTAAGATATTCAAACTTCAACATTAAGTCTGCTTTGGTTTTTTCTTACTAGTGGTTTTCTTGGGTTTGGATTTGGCTGATTCACTCGCCTTTATTTCGGACTTTGCCTGAGGTGTACTGACCAGTACTACGCTTTGGTTCTTGTAGCCCAGAGCTTCTGCAAACTCTGCAACACTTTGCGCGTAGAAGTAACTGCGGTTGTATTGCACAATCGTCAGGAAGTTGTTTAAGCCAACAACATAGCGCACCTGATCGTTATCATCTTTATCGGGGTAAGGCAGATCAACAATGAGAGCCTTACTTTGTGGCTCAACGCCACCAGACTGAAGGTCACCTTGCTCATTGGTGAGAATGCCTTTTGAAATGAGTTCTTGAATAGTGTATTTAAGTTGTGGCTCACCATCAGCTAGGTCTCTTGCTTCGTTGATCGCCGCTTCCTGTACTGGGAAGTAAATCGGCATACCGGGCTGCCAGCCATGTTTTTTCATAAAATTACCCACGCTAGCAATAGCATCTTTAGTACTTTGCTTAAGGTCAATGCGACCATCGCCATCGCCATCCACCGCAAAGTTACGGATGCTGCCAGGCATAAATTGCGGCAAGCCAATGGCGCCTGCATAAGAGCTATTTTGATTGAGGCAGCTATTAAAGCGAGATGGACTCAAGCCTTGATTACTATTATTTGCCGGCAAGCTGCCACCGTCCTCAGTCCAGCACATGAGGATGAGTTCTTGAAGTTGATCTTTAAACAGTTGCTCTCTACTCGCTTTATTGGGAGTGTCGGGATAGCTGAAGGCTAGCGTAGAGAGCACATCCTTGACTCGAAAATTTCCAGTTTGACGGCCATAGATGGTTTCAATACCAATAATGGACACAATGACTTCAGCTGGAACTCCTGACTCTTGTTGAACTTTACTTAAGAATGCTTGGTTTTGCTCCCAAAAAGCCTTGCCAGCCTTCAGGCGAACCGGCTCAATAAAGCGCTTGCGATAGGCAACCCAATTCTTTTTAAAGCTGCCCGATGGGGGTAATACCAATTTGCGTATGGACGGAATTGTTTTAGCATCTAAGAAGCCCGATTCCAGAATGGCTTGAGGGATTCCCTGGGTTTGGGCAATTTGAGTAATTAGCTCATTGAGGTTTTGGTTAAAACGGGCTTCTGTCGCAACATCCTCAGACTGGTTTACGATAGTCTCTGTAGGACTAGCTTGCTGAATAGGGGTACTGGAGCAGGCAGCAAGCAGTAGCACTATTGATAGTATTGAAGCAAGGTAGGAGACGCGATAATTCATGGATATGAGGATAGGTTTTTGAAGGGTTAGCAGATTTAATTAAATTATAAAAACTACAGTTTTGCTATTGAGGATTTCCAGTAATGACAACAGGATACATAACTCACCCCGATTTTCTAAAACATGAGATGGGTAGCCATCATCCTGAGTGTCCGGAGCGTATTCAGGCAATCAATGATCAGTTAATTCGTAGTGGCATTGATCGCTTTCTACACCACCTCGATGCCCCTTTGGCAACTGAAGAGCAGCTAGAGTTAGTTCATAGCCCAGATCACGTTGCCTTCGTTAAAGAGCGTTCACCAGCGAACGGTTACTTTATGCTCGACGGTGACACCATTATGAACCCCCATACTTGGAGTGCTGCGCTACGTGCGGCCGGTGCTGCTATTGCGGGTGTTGATGCGGTAATGAGGGGTGAAGTTGAAAACGTGTTTTGCGCAGTTCGCCCTCCAGGGCACCATGCAGAGCCAACCCGATCAATGGGATTTTGTGTTTTTGATAACGTTGCCGTAGCAGCGAGATATGCGATGGAGACATACGGCATTGAACGCGTGGCTATCATTGATTTTGATGTTCACCATGGTAACGGTACTGAAGCAGCATTTTTTAATGACCCTAATGTACTTATGTGCAGTTTCTTTCAGCACCCGTTTTATCCATACAGCGGCTTAGATAGAGCAAGCAATATGGTGAATGTTCCGCTTCCAGCATCTACGCGTGGTGATGTGGTGCGTTCCATAGTTGAAGAACAATGGTTACCACGCCTACGAGATTTTGAGCCTGAGCTCATCATCATTTCTGCGGGCTTTGATGCTCACCGTGAAGATGACTTGGGTCAGATGGGTTTGGTGGAAGATGACTACGCTTGGATTACTAAGCAGTTAAAAGGAGTTGCAAGCCAATACGCTCAGGGCCGTATCGTCAGCTGCCTGGAGGGTGGTTACAACCTTTCTGCTTTGGGTCGTAGCGTGGTAGCGCATGTCAAAGCTCTTGCTGATATTTAATTGCAGTCAGATTCCAGAAATCTAGAAACAAAGAAGATCCATATCCAAGGAACGCATGGCTAATATTTTTGAGCAGGGTTTAGAACGTAATCCTGCAAACTTCACTCCGATTACTCCTTTATTGTTTCTGGAGCGATCCGCTGAAGTCTACCCAGATCGCTTGGCGGTCATTCATGGAAAGCTACGTCAGACTTGGGCTCAGACTTATGAGCGTTGCCGTCGCTTAGCAAGCGCCTTGCAAAAGCAAGGTATTGGCCTGGGTGATACCGTTGCCGTGATGTTGCCCAATACACCGCCCATGGTTGAGGCGCACTTTGGAATTCCAATGTCGGGTGCGGTATTGAATGCTTTAAATACCCGCCTTGATCCTGAGTCAATTGCTTTTATGCTCAATCATGGCGAAGCAAAAGTGGTGATCGTAGATCCCGAGTTTTCGGGAGTAATGAAAAAAGCCCTTGAGATTGCCAAGAGAGAAAGCGGTCGTGAGTTTCTGGTGATTGATGTCGAGGAAAAAGAGTTTGATGTCTCTGGTGAAAAGCTCGGCAAACTCACTTATGAACAGTTCCTGTCTGAGGGCGATCCTCAGTTCGCTTGGCAAGTCCCTGCAGATGAATGGCAAGCCATTTGCCTAAACTACACCTCAGGCACTACCGGCAATCCAAAGGGGGTGGTGTATCACCATCGCGGCGCAGCGATTAATGCGATCTCAAATATTTTGGACTGGGATATCAGCAAGCACCCCACCTATCTCTGGACGCTCCCAATGTTCCATTGCAATGGCTGGTGCTTTCCATGGACGGTAGCGGCACGCGCTGGCATTAATGTTTGTCTACGTCGCGTGGATGCGCAACATATATTTGCTGCTATTAAAGATCATGGTGTCACCCATTACTGCGCTGCTCCAATTGTGCACAACCTACTAGTCAACGCCCCTGACGAATTAAAGGAAGGTGTGCCGGTAGGGGTAAAAGGCTTAATTGCAGGCGCTGCACCTCCTGCATCCATTATTGAAGGGATGGAACAGCTGGGCTTTGATCTAACGCATGTCTATGGATTAACGGAGACCTACGGACCTGCGGCGGTATGTGTCAAACAGGATGAATGGAATGACCTTGACATTGGTGAAAGAGCCCGCCTCAACGCGCGGCAAGGTGTGCGCTATCACCTGCAGCAGGCTATTGCCGTCCTTGATCCCGTAACTCTTAAGCCAGTTCCTGCTGATGGTGAGACTATGGGTGAGATTATGTTCAAGGGTAATATTGCTATGAAGGGTTACCTTAAAAATGAGAAGGCAAGCAAAGAGGCTTTTGAGGGCGGCTGGTTTCATTCGGGTGATCTGGCAGTGATAAACCCCGATGGCTATGTGAAGATGAAGGACCGTAGCAAAGACATCATTATTTCTGGTGGCGAAAATATCTCCTCTGTGGAGGTTGAAGATGTTCTTTATCGCCACCCAGCTGTCATGGCTGCTGCAGTAGTCGCGAAGCCAGACCCTAAGTGGGGGGAAACACCTTGCGCCTTTCTGGAAATTAAGCCGGGAATAGCAGTTACGCCTGCTGAGATCATTGCCCATTGCAAGCAGCATTTAGCTGGCTTTAAGGTACCAAAAGCCATTGTGTTCTGTGAGCTACCAAAGACCTCTACTGGCAAGATCCAGAAGTTTGAACTTCGCAAGCAGGCGGGCTCTGCTTCAGCAATCGACGTCTAGCCCCAAATAGCGCTGAGCGGATAAAATAGAAGAGTTACTCAAAAATAGAGATCAAGCATGAAAATCTTAGTGGCGGTAAAACGGGTTGTTGATTACAACGTCAAAATTCGGGTGAAATCAGATAACTCTGGCGTAGATCTAGCAAACGTCAAAATGAGCATGAATCCATTTGATGAGATCGCAGTAGAAGAAGCTGTTCGCTTAAAAGAGGCTGGTATTGCTACTGAGATAGTGGTAGTTTCTGCTGGCCCCACTCAATGTCAAGAAACGTTGCGTACTGCCCTAGCGATTGGGGCAGATCGTGCCATCTTGGTAGAGACCGATACTGAATTACAGCCTTTAGCCGTTGCAAAAATTCTCAAGGCACTTTCTGACAAAGAGCAGGCTCAGATCATCATCTTGGGCAAGCAGGCGATTGATGACGATAGTAATCAAACAGGTCAAATGTTAGCTAGCTTGATGGATATCCCACAGGCAACTTTTGCTTCTAAAGTAGTGGTTGCCGATGGTAAAGCGAATGTGACGCGTGAGGTAGATGGCGGATTGGAAACCATTGCGATTACTTTGCCCGCAGTCATTACTACTGACTTGCGTTTGAATGAGCCACGTTATGTGACTTTGCCCAACATTATGAAAGCTAAAAAGAAGACTTTAGAAATCGTGAAGCCTGAAGAACTTGGCGTTGATATTGCCCCACGTCTCAAAACCCTCAAAGTAGAAGAGCCACCAAAGCGCTCTGCCGGTGTAATGGTGGCTGATGTGGCGGCTTTAGTAGATAAACTGAAAAATGAAGCGAAGGTGATTTAAATGGCCGCACTTGTTATTGCTGAACACGATAATCAATCCCTAAAGGCGGCAACACTCAATGCCGTAGCTGCAGCTCTCCAATGTTCTCCAGAGGTGGATGTATTGGTGGCTGGTAATAAATCAGATACTGTTGCATCTGCCGCAGCTCAAATCGCAGGAGTGCGTAAAGTGATTCAAGTAGATGCTGCATCTTTAGCTGATCAACTTGCCGAACCCTTGGCTGCGCAAATTCTCTCTATTGCTAATAGTTATAGTCATATCCTGGCACCGGCAACTGCTAACGGTAAGAATGTCTTGCCACGCGTTGCTGCTAAGTTAGATGTAGCTCAGTTATCAGATGTCACTAAGGTTATCTCATCCGATACCTTTGAGCGTCCAATTTATGCAGGCAATGCGATTGCTACCGTGCAATCTGCCGACCCAGTTAAAGTCATTACGGTTCGCACTACTGGTTTTGATCCCGTTGCTGCAAGTGGTGGATCGGCTGCTATAGAAAAGCAAGCTGCGACTGAAGTTTCTGGTGGATCCTCTTTTGTGGGTCGCGAACTGACTAAATCGGATCGCCCAGAATTGACTGCTGCCAAGATTATTGTCTCTGGCGGCCGTGGTCTGGGTTCTGGTGAGAGGTATCAAGAAATTATTGCGCCCTTAGCCGACAAGCTGGGCGCTGCTCTGGGCGCCTCACGTGCTGCAGTCGATGCAGGTTATGTTCCAAACGACTATCAAGTGGGTCAGACCGGTAAGATCGTGGCTCCGCAGTTGTATGTTGCCGTTGGTATCTCTGGTGCTATTCAGCACTTAGCAGGCATGAAGGACTCTAAGGTAATCGTAGCGATTAATAAAGACCCTGAGGCACCCATTTTTAGTGTTGCTGATTATGGTTTAGTTGCAGACCTTAATATCGCCGTCCCTGAACTAACTAACTTACTTGGTTAAGGTAATTAAGAGGCTCCCTTAACTACCTTCACTTCTGATTATAGGAATACCTATGCCGTATGTAGCCCCAGTAAAAGATATGCTATTTGTGATGAACGAACTAGCAGGGCTATCTGAAGTTGTTTCCTATCCCTCTTATGCTGAGGCTGGCGCTGATGTAGATTTAGCCCCGGCGATTTTGGAAGAGTCTGCCAAATTTAATCAAGATGTTGTAGCGCCTCTTAATTGGCCTAGCGATCAACATCCTAGCTCATTGAAGGATGGTGTCGTCACTACTTCTCCTGGTTTTAAAGAGGCTTTTAAGCAATTTGCTGCAGCAGGTTGGCAGGGTGTTGTGCACCCCCTAGAGTTTGGCGGTCAAGGTTTGCCAAAACTGATTGCCACGGCGTGTTTTGAGATGGTTCACTCTGCAAGTCTGTCATTTGCCTTATGCCCCATGTTGACTGATGGTGCGATTGAGGCTTTATTGACTGCAGCAAGTCCTGAATTGCAAGAGCACTATGTGCCTAAGATGATCTCCGGGGAATGGACTGGATCCATGTGTCTCACAGAGCCTCAAGCAGGTTCTGATCTATCGATGGTACGTTCTCGCGCTGTCCCTGAAGCTGATGGCACATACAAAATCTTTGCTACCAAGATCTACATCACCTATGGTGAGCACGACATGGCAAAAAATATTGTCCATCTCGTACTAGCTAGAACACCAGATGCGCCAGAGGGCGTGAAGGGCATTTCTTTATTTGTGGTGCCCAAGTTCTTGGTAAATATAGACGGCTCGCTTGATGGGCGTAATGATGTGCACTGTGTTTCGATTGAGCACAAGCTGGGTATTAAGGCTAGCCCAACTGCAGTCTTGCAGTTTGGTGATCACGGTGGCGCAACCGGCTACTTAGTCGGTGAAGAAAATCGTGGTCTGGAATACATGTTTGTCATGATGAACGCAGCCCGCTTTGCGGTAGGTATGCAGGGCATTGCCGTTGCAGAGCGCGCCTATCAGAAAGCAGTGCAATATGCCAAAGACCGAGTTCAGAGTCGTGATCTAGAGGGCTCTCCAGGTCCTGTAGCCATTATTCATCAGCCAGACGTGAAGCGGATGTTGATGACCATGCGTGGCTACATTGAGGCATCTAGAGCCCTAGCGTATTACGCGGCAGCTGCATATGATGCGCAACATGCATCCCCTGATGAACTCACTCGCAAGCAGAATCAAGCGGTATATGAATTCTTAGTGCCGATTGTGAAAGGTTTCTCAACTGAGATGTCGATTGAGGTCGCAAGCTTGGGTGTTCAGGTACACGGTGGTATGGGCTTTATCGAAGAGACGGGCGCAGCACAACACTATCGTGATGCTCGTATCCTGACCATTTATGAAGGTACTACAGCAATCCAGGCAAATGATTTGATTGGCAGAAAAACAGTGCGTGATGGTGGCGCAACTGCAAAGCTGTTCTCGGAAAGAATCCAGCAAACTGAAAAAGATTTAGCAAGTAGCGGCACCGCAGATACAAAAGCGGTATTGAAGCAGTTAACCCCAGCTCGTGAAGCGTTTGAATCTTCAGTGGCTTACATTGTGGCGAATGCAAAAACAGATATTAAAGCAGTGTATGCAGGTAGTTTTGCCTACTTGCGTTTATGTGGCTTGGTATTGGGTGCCTGGCAAATGGCTCGTGCCTTGCTAGCCGCGCAAGAATTGCGTGCAAGGGATCCCAATTTCTATGATGCCAAGATTGCCACGGCACGCTTCTTTGCAGAAAATCTATTACCCCAATCTCAAGCTCTCGCAACCTCGATCTTAGAGAGTGGCCAATCCACTAATGCGCTGACAGCGGAGCAGTTTTAAGATGTAAATAGCTGTCACTGACTATTAAAAGTTGCTTAGAAAAAAAACTATCCGCATTACTGGGATAGCTTTCTTGCTTCTTGAAGTTGGGAGATGAAAAATTGTTCAAATGCAATTGCCAAGAAGGTCATCATCACACCGGCACCCAAGACCAAAGAAAAAATCACCGTTAGCACAACTGGCCAACCAGACTGAGTTGCTCTGCCAGGCTCTAAACCTGGATTAAATTGGGCATCCCATTTTTCATCAGCGCGTAAGCCATAAGTGATGGTGGTTAACCAGCTGGCCTCAAGGGTGATGAAGCCGAAAGTGATGAGCACCCAACCCGGCGCAGAGTGAAAGTGCGTATCTTTGAGAATCAACCAACCAGCGATTCCGCCGATAAAAGCGAGTAGTTGTGCCCAGCCCCAAAAGGATTTCAGTCCTTGCAAATAAAAACAGTTCAACCCGGTCCCAGGAAAAAATAATCCAAGTGAGCAGAAGAGGAGTTTGTATTTTTTCATTCAGACTTTCAGTGATGGATTATTGCAATGGTGAACCATTTTTTTATTTCGATGAATTATTTTTTTGCATGAAACTTAAAACTTCGCGATCCGCGCCAATCATGAGTAGCTGATCGCCGTTACGCACAATCGAGCGGTAATCATTTAATTCGTAAAGGAAATCATTTTCTAATTCCATGCGCTGGGGTGCGCAGGCCATCTTTGTGCTGGCAATCTGATCAAGCGTAAAGCCTCTGGCATCTTCAGTAATGCGTGCGGTAAAGCGATTGCAGCCGGTAGATCCACTAATCCGCTCACCATTGGCATCAAAGATGATTTGGATGGGGTTGCTATTGTCACCCTGAGGAATTTGCCGGGCGCGTATTTCACCTTTGCTATTGGGTGCGAGATTCCAGCGAACAAGCTCCCATTTAGTGTTGCGAAACTCACTGCTCGGAGGGCTGGTTTTGGCAGTGCAGGGTGGGATGACGTTGGCACAAGCTGTCAAAAAACCTAAACCGAGGCAAGAAAGCGTGAGAAAAAAGCGCTTAATAAGGCCTTTAGAGGGTCTAAAAGTGGCTATTCTCATGGCAATATTTCTGTAAGCTATTGTTTTTAATAATAATTTTATGATTCACTGAATACCATTCTACTGTTGAAGCTAAAGAGACGTTCGTTTAATAGCTGGATCAAGTAGGGGTTTTCGTCTAGAATGTGAGGTTTTCCGCTATACCGTGCATTTGTTTTGTTAATTTGCGCTTTAGCTGGAGCCCAAGATTTTGTAGTAATTTCATTGGGTTGTACTCAACCTGTTTTCATTTTAGATTTTAAGGAATAAATATGGTCGTCATTCGACTGGCACGCGGCGGTTCAAAGAAGCGCCCTTTTTATAGCATCGTGGCTACAGACAAGCGCAATCGTCGCGACTCGAATTTTATCGAGCGTATTGGTTACTTCAATCCACAGGCAGCAGCGACAGAGCAAGCAATGCGTATTGCTCAAGATCGTTTGACCTATTGGACTGGTGTTGGCGCGCAGATCTCTCCAACTGTAGTTCGTTTGATCAAAAACAATCCTGCGGTTTAAAGACTTCAATTCCAAAGACTCTCTCTTCGCGATAAAGTCTTTGGTAGCAGAATTTACTGGTAGTGATATTTGGGGAGTTGAGGTGGCTTCAATATGAATACACCTTCCCTAAATGATTTGATTGAGCTCGGTGCAGTCCAAGACGCTCAAGGCTTACAGGGTCAGATTAAGGTTCGCCCTCATTCTTCCGATCCCGTAGCCCTCTTATCTAGCAAAGAATTGTGGTTGTCTCTCATTCCTCGTCGGAGTGCAGGTGTTGCTGCAACTCATGAGCAGGCTTCATTGACTTTATATAAGGTGAAGCAAGCCAAAATGCACAGCGGTACGGTAGTGATTGCTTTGGATGGTATTAATGACCGCGATCAGGCGGAGGCCTTGAAAGGTGCTCGCATCTTAGTTACGCGAGAGGTATTTCCCAAGACAGATAGCGATAGTTATTACTGGGTTGATCTGATCGGTTGTAAAGCAATTAATCTTCAGGGTGAGAGTCTGGGTGAGGTGCTTGAGGTCAACGATAACGGCGCTCATGGAATCATTGCTCTTGGCGATGCGCAAACTAAAACGGTAAAACAGTTAGTGCCTTTTGTAAAAGAAGCGGTGCAAAATGTTGACTTGCCCAATAGACTGATCACCCTAGACTGGCAACCCGATTGGTAATCTGAAAAGTCATTGATCTTCCATATGCGCTTTGATGTAGTCACCTTATTCCCTGAAATGTTCTCCGCTTTAACGCAGTGGGGTATTACTGGACGTGCCTGCGAACAAGGCCTTGCCAACATTCATCTTTGGAATCCTCGGGATTATTGCCCTGACCCCCGCAAGACAGTGGATGATCGGGCATATGGTGGTGGTCCGGGCATGGTCATGATGGCAAAGCCGCTGGAAGATACGATATCTGCTATTACAGCGGCACACCAGTCTCAAAATGTCACTTCCGGCCCAATTTGCCTTCTCGCCCCGCAAGGAGAGGTCTTTTCTCAAAAGATAGCGACAGACATTTTGAATTATGGCAATTTCACCTTTATTTGTGGTCGATATGAGGCCGTTGACCAGCGCTTCATTGATCGAAACGTCGATTTACAGCTTTCAATGGGTGACTTTGTGGTTTCTGGCGGCGAATTGCCCGCTATGACCATGATGGATGCGGTCATTCGGCTCATTCCAGGCGCCCTTGGTGATGGAGAGTCTGCCGTCCAGGACAGCTTTATCAATGGCCTTTTGGATCATCCGCACTACACCCGTCCTGAAATATATGAAAATTTATCGGTTCCCGACGTGCTTTTAGGCGGACATCACGCTAAAATAATGGATTGGCGTCGGCAGAAGTCTTTAGAGCTGACGTTAAGGCTTCGACCTGATTTAATTAAATCAGCAAGAGTTAATGGGTTGCTAAGTAAAGAAGATGAGCAGTTTCTTCGAACGCTGTAAGTAATTATGGTTTTGAATAAAGTGTTTGTGTTTTGATTTAGTGAAATGGTTTTAACTGCATCCTCTGTCTGGTCCGTTGATGAAAGTCTCGGGATTAAACGCTGACAAGATGTTTAAGGATTAATAATGAATTTGATCGAAAAAATTGAGCAAGAAGAAATTGCTCGCTTAAGTGTTAACAAAGTACTTCCTGCTTTCGCTCCTGGCGACACAGTCGTTGTTGGCGTAAACGTAGTTGAAGGTACACGTAAGCGTACCCAGGCCTTTGAAGGCGTTGTGATTGCTAAGCGCAATCGCGGACTGAACTCCAGCTTTATCGTTCGTAAGATTTCATCTGGCGAAGGCGTAGAGCGTACATTCCAAACTTACTCACCATTGATCGCTAGCATTGAAGTGAAGCGTCGCGGTGATGTACGTCGCGCGAAGTTGTACTACTTGCGTGATCGTTCAGGTAAGTCTGCACGTATTAAAGAAAAACTTCCTGCTCGCAAAGTCAAGGCAGTTGCTGAGACAGCAGCGGAATAAGGTTGGCTTTAATCCAAAAAGAAGGCGGCCTAGGCTGCGCCTTTTTTATTGCCCTAAAATAAAAGCCGATGCCAAAGAATTTCAAACCCCAGGAACCAGTATTGAGTATTGCTACGCCATTGAATTTTGATGCGCAGGCGATTCCAATTCATGAGGTTTGTACAGATCAGCCCAAAGTGATTGAGCATGATTTGGACCCGTCCAAGCTAAAGCATCGCTTTCAGAATCCGCCTGTTTGGCAGCCAGAGATTACTGATGAGAATCGACATGTCATCGCTGCAGATATTATTTCCAAACGTCAAGCCGCTGGAAAAGTGACCCGGGCAGCCGTTTTGATCCCTTTGCTCCTTAATAAGGATGGGCTATCCGTGTTGCTGACCCAAAGAACGGATCATTTGCATGACCATGCAGGTCAAATTAGCTTCCCGGGTGGACGGATGGATCCGAGTGATTTGGATCCCAATTACACCGCTTTACGGGAAAGTGAAGAAGAAATCGGTTTGGACCCACAGGGGGTCGAGATCATTGGCCATTTACCTCAATATTTAACGGTTTCGGGCTATAGTGTGACGCCGGTTGTGGGCTTGGTAAAACCTCAGGCAGAATATGCATTAGATGCATTTGAAGTGGCGGATGTTTTTGAAGTGCCTTTACATTTTTTAATGGATCCTGCAAATCATCAAGTGCGGGTCTGGGAGAGTGATCAGGGTAGTCGTCGGTTTTATTCAATGCCCTATGAAAATCGTTTTATCTGGGGCGCTACTGCTGGAATGTTACGTAACCTTTATCATCTATTAAAAGTATGACTTTCTTTTCTATTCTCTTCGCCCTCATTGCTGAGCAATATCGCCCAGTAACCTCGAATCATTGGATCGCGCGCATGAGCGCTCGCTGGCTTGATTGGGTTGCTGGTGAATTCGGTGGTAAGACTGAGCAAGGTGCCAGTCCTGTAGGTGCGCGCATGGCCTGTTTGGTAGCATTCATTCTGCCAACATTCCTAGTCTTTGTACTGTACGTTGTCTTCATGGTGACCTTCCCAATTCTGGGATTCCTATGGAATGTATTAATTACCTATCTTTTTTTTGGCTTTCGCCAATTTAGCCACTCCTTCACGCTGGTTCACGAAGCGATTGCAAACCATGATTTGCCGGCAGCTCGCTTAGCACTGGCGCAGTGGTATGGCCCTGAATTAGATGCTTCTGAGCTCACCGAGACTGAAGTGATTTCACTTGCACTAGAGCGTGCCATCATTGGCTCACATCATCATGTATTTGGTGTGCTGTTCTGGTTCTTAATGCCTATGGGTCCTGCAGGCGTTGTCTTATATCGCTTAGCTGATACTGCTGCTCAGCGTTGGTCAGAAAAGGGTGACTTTAATTTGAGTGAAGCAGCACGCCATTTCTTCTACGTATTGGATTGGGTGCCGGCACGCATCACTGCAATGGGCTTTGCGATTGTGGGTAACTTTGAAGGCGCTGTCTATGCATGGCGTCACCTGACTGGCAAGTGGTCTGACTCTCTATCAGCAGTAATCTTGGCATCTGGAAGTGGCGCCTTAGGTGTTCGCTTGGGTGAACCCATGAGTGAGCCAGATAGCGATGAAGCTTTACGTATGGCCGAAGCTGGGGAGCCTGTTTTTTACGAAGTAGGTCTGGAGCCAAATGAGCGCACCATGCGTTCCGCCGTCGGCTTGGTGTGGCGTTTAGTTATCGCTTGGATGGCTTTATTGCTAATGCTGACCATCGCTCTTTGGCTTGGCTAATCCCCTGAATTTGCGTATCGGCAGTTTTTGAGTCTGAACGCAATTGCCTAAATAGCGCCAGTCTTTCTGGCGCTATTTCATTTTTGTCGACCGCTTCTCGGATTGCACAATCTGGCTCTGATTGGTGCGCACAGTTATGAAATCTACATTTCCCTAGTAGGTCATGAAACTCTCTAAAGGCGTGCTCTAGCTCGCTAACCGACATGTGTGCCAAGCCAAACTCCTGAAAGCCTGGGGAATCAATTAAAGCGCCTAATTTGCCACTCGCATCACGCCCCCAAGCCTCAGGTAGCTCAAAGTAGCGGCAAGCAGTTGTGGTGTGCTTTCCAGTATCTAGGCGCACTGAATATTCTTGGGTAATCGCTGCTGCATTAGGAACCCAAGCGTTGAGTAGGCTGGATTTGCCCATGCCAGATTGACCTACGAACACAGATACTTTGCCGCAAATGGCAGGGCGCAATGCTTCTATAGAGGCCTCATCAAACTTCGCAGAAACCTCAGTGACGGGATAGCCCATACGAGCATAAGGCGCAATGATCTTACGAGCATGCTCCAAGTTATCTTTGAGATCACACTTGTTTAGCAAGATATGCAAACCAATTTGATTGGTCTCTGCAGCAACAACTGCTCTTCCCAAAAGATCGGGAGAGAAGGCTGGTTGCGTAGCTAGCACGACTAGTATTTGATCAACATTGGAAGCAATGAGTTTGCTTTTAAAAGCATCAGATCGATAGAGTAAATTTTCTCGTGGTTCGATACGAATAATCCGCGCCTGGTCAACCGAAGTCATCTCGAGCAACATGCGGTCACCCACGGCGCCAATATGCTGCTTTGCTGGAGTGCTGACTTGAATTAATTCACCGGCAGGAGATTCATTTCCGCGCTCGTCTTTAACTAAGCGCTGCGCTAAATAATGCCTTCCATAGGAGGCAGTCAGTAGCGCATGAAATTGTTCCATTAATTAAACAATTCGAAATTACTTAGTTAAATCGTTTGAGGTTAGCAATGCGCAATGGAGCGGGTGGATGCGAGCTATAAAAAGCGGTATAGATCGGATCTGGCGTTAGGGTTGACGCATTATCTTGATAGAGCTTAACTAAAGCGGAGATCAAATCACTCGCAGAAGATTTATCTGCAGCAAAACCATCTGCTTCATATTCGTGCTTACGTGATGCCAGGCTGGATAGCGGCGTTAGGAAGAAACTAAATACTGGCGATACCAGCATGAAGAGTGCTAAAGCCAAACCACCGTTATAGCCATTTAGATTGGGCATTACACCCAGATCTGTGTAGAACCATGGTTGGGTGCTGATCCATCCCAAGAGTGCAAATGTCAGAAAGCTCATCGCGAATGACACCAGTAAACGCTTGCGGATATGGTTGCACTTATAGTGACCCAATTCATGAGCTAGGACGGCCTCTACTTCACCAGGGTTGAGCTTCTCAATCAAGGTATCAAAAAAGACAATACGCTTGGCTTTGCCCATGCCTGCAAAAAATGCATTGCCGTGCGCACTACGTTTGCTACCATCCATGACAAATAGACCTTGGCTAGCAAAATCACAGCGGCTTAATAAAGCTTCAATTTGGGTTTTCAGCGGCCCTTCTTCTAGCGCTTGAAACTTATTAAAGATCGGCGCGATGAAGGTCGGAAATATCCACTGCATTAATAGACTAAATACAGTGAGTACACCCCAAGCCCACAACCACCAAAAGTCACCTGCTTGAGCCATCAGGCTGAGGATGACCCAAAGGAGGGGAACGCCAATTGCACCTCCAACACCTAAGCCCTTGAACATATCGCTAAAAAAGAGTTTGCCGTTCATGCGATTAAAACCAAAGCGCTCTTCTAGGTAAAACTGTTTGTACCAAGAGAAGGGCAGGTCCAGAATTCCGGAGATCAAGACGATGGATATCAGCAGGGCCATTTGCTGCGCAATCCCTTCGCCCAATAGTTGCAGAAGGGATAGATTTAAAATCTGCAAACCACCCAAGAGCGTGAAGCTGATTAAGATAATTGCACTGACGCCATTCTCTAAAATACCCAGGCGCAGTTTGGCAATCGTATAGTCGGCAGCCTTTTGGTGTTCGGCCAAAGAGATCTGAGATGCAAACTCAGCAGGCACCACATCGCGATTGATAGCGACGTGCCGAATTTGGCGTTGGGATAACCAGTGGCGTAGACCAAAGCTGGCGATGAAGGCGATTAGAAAAACAATTGTGAATGTCATGAGATGATTATAGATATGAGTGAAAAAACAAGTACTCCAACATCAAAGGCGGCGCCAGCCAATGAGCACCTAATTTGGGTGGATATGGAGATGTCAGGCCTAGATCCTGAAAAAGAGCGCATTTTGGAAATTGCTGTGATTGTGACCGATGCACATCTTAATACCATCGCTACCGCCCCAGTTTGGGTGATACGCCAGGAAGACGCCTTATTGGAGGCGATGGATGTCTGGAATAAGGGCACTCATGGGCGCTCTGGCCTGATTGATAAGGTTAAGGCCTCAACCACAGATGAAGCCACTGCTGAAGCCCAATGCATCGCCTTTCTGAAGCAATATATCAAGCCTGGTATTGCGCCAATGTGTGGTAACACGATTGGTCAGGACCGACGCTTTATGGCAAAGTACATGCCAAACCTAGAGGCCTTCTTTCATTATCGAAATATTGACGTTTCGACTCTCAAGGAGCTCTGCAAGCGTTGGCACCCTGAGCTAGTGAAGGGTTTCACCAAAAAGCAGGCGCATACCGCCTTGGCCGATATTGAGGAATCGATTGAAGAGCTCAAGTACTACCGAGAAAAGTTTATCGTGCCATTACCAGAGTAATTCTGTATTCAAAACCATCGCTCACTTTATTTCTTAATAGCGCTCTTGGGCCTAAAGGCTTTGATGATGGTTTCATCGGTCTCGATATAGGGGCCGCCGATCAGGTCGATGCAATAAGGTACGGCAGCAAAGATACCTGGAACAATAGATTTGCCCTCGGCATCCTTCAGGCCTTCAAGAGTTTCTTTGATGGACTTGGGTTGACCTGGCAGATTAATGATGAGAGCGGTGTGCCCCTCGATTTCTCGTAAAACTGCGGTTTGGCGTGACAAAATCGCCGTAGGTACAAAGCGCAGGCTAATTTGTCGCATTTGCTCGCCAAATCCGGGCATTTCCCGGGTTCCAGCGTCGATTGTGGCCTCAGGGGTGACATCTCTCCGTGAGGGGCCTGTACCGCCCGTAGTGAGAACCAAATCACAGCCGAGATCGTCAGATAGCTCCACTATCGTTTCGGTGATGATCTCCCGCTCATCCGCAATCAGGCGCTCATGAAACACGCAGGGACCGCTAATGGCGGTTTCTAGCCATAATTGCAGGGCAGGGATGCCCTCATCGCTATAAACGCCCTTACTCGCTCTGTCGGAGATCGATATGAGGCCGATTTTGATTTCGTTGGGGGAGGATCTTTTCCAGGCTTCAGTATGCTTCATGTTTCTATTCTAGCTATTATTAAGGCATGTTTACACACTCATCAAATCAGTTTCAAGAAATCATCAATTTCATGCTCATAGAAGCCAAAAGACGCGGTGCCTCAGATGCCGTGGCTGAAGTTTCTGAAGGCCAAGGTCTCTCGGTTACCGTTCGCAAAGGCGAGGTCGAGACAATTGAGCAAAGCTTAGACAAGCAGGTTGGCGTAACGGTATTTTTAGGTCACCGTCGAGGTAATGCCAGCACTAGTGATTTCTCTAAGGATTCTTTAAAGGCGACCGTTGAGGCTGCGTATCAAATTGCTCAACATACAGCGGAAGATCTGTGTGCCGGCCCTGCTGAAAAAGAGCTTCTAGAAAAACATCCACTCGATCTCGATTTATTTCATCCATGGGATTTGGATTCGGCAAGGGCAATTGATATTGCTCGAACTGCTGAGGGTGCTGCCTTTGCAGTCAGTAAGCAAATTCAAAATAGCGATGGCGCTTCAGTATCGGCACATCACGCACATTTTATGATGGGAACCAGCCACGGATTTATGGGTGGCTACCCATTCTCACGCCACTATATTTCATGCGCACCAATTGCAAATGAGGGCGGTAAAAAATCACTCATGCAACGAGATGATTGGTATTCCAGCTCACGCATTCCTAGGGAGTTGGCTGATCCAGCTGCCATTGGTAAATACGCAGCAGAGCGTGCACTTTCACGCCTTAAAGCAAGATCTATCAGTACGCGCCGTTGCCCAGTGATATTTGAGGCACCCTTAGCAGCAGGTCTACTGGGTGGATTAGTGCAAGCAGTATCTGGTGGTGCTTTATATCGACGCTCTAGTTTTCTATTAGATAGCTTGGGCAAGCAAGTGCTACCAAAGCACATTAGCGTCTTTGAAAACCCTCACCTCAAGGCAATGACAGGAAGTGTCCCTTTTGACGAAGAAGGTGTGAAGACCTCGGCGAGAACCGTGGTTGAAAAAGGGATTTTGCAAGGTTATTTCTTATCCACCTATTCCGCCAGAAAACTCGGAATGAAGACCACTGGTAATGCAGGCGGCTCTCATCATCTGACATTACAAAGTCGCAAGACGCCAAAGGGTGGATTGCCTGCACTCCTTAAAGAGATGGGTACAGGCTTGCTAGTTACCGAACTCATGGGGCAGGGCGTGAACTACGTCACTGGTGACTACTCTCGCGGTGCCTTTGGTTACTGGGTGGAGCATGGTGAGATTCAATATCCGGTTGAAGGTATTACTATTGCCAGTAACTTACGAGATATGTTGATGGATATTCAGATGATTGGTAGCGATACGCTGATTCGGGGTACCAAAGAAACAGGCTCTATCCTCATTGGGTCAATGACGGTTGGTGGTAAGTAAAACAACAACGTCATAAAAATACAGAGAGCATTAATAAGAAAAAACTATTTCGGAGGAGAAGACGATGCAAAGACGTTCCTTTTTAAAGAAAGCCACTATCGGTGTAGGCGCAGCAGCATTAGCTGCACCATCGATAGCACAGAGTTTGCCAACCTTAAATTGGCGTTTGGTCTCCAGTTTCCCAAAATCTTTAGATACTTTATTTGGTACTCCAGAAGTCTTTGCTAGCGCCTTGCGTAAAGTAACTGATGGTAAGTTCAATGTCAAAGTATTTGCCGCTGGTGAAGTAGTTCCAGCCCTGCAGGTATTGGATGCCGTTCAAAACGGCACAGTGGAGTGTGGTCACACTGCCAGCTATTACTACTTGGGAAAAAACAGCGCATTTATTTTTGATACGGCAGCACCTTTTGGCATGACGGCACGCCAGCAAACTGCCTGGATGCTGCATGGCAACGGTATGAAGCTGATGCGTGAGCTCTACGCCAGCTACAACATCGTTAATTTCTTAGGCGGACAAACTGGCACTCAAATGGGTGGATGGTTTCGTAAGGAAATTAAATCCCCAGAAGACCTCAAGGGACTCAAATTCCGTATCGCTGGTTTTGCAGGGCAGGTGCTGGCGAAGCTAGGTGTAGTGCCACAACAGTTACCTGCTGGCGAAATTTACTCAGCATTAGAAAAGGGCACGATTGATGCTGCAGAATTTGTTGGCCCCTATGATGATGAGAAGTTGGGTTTAGCTAAGGTTGCAAAAAATTATTACTACCCTGCATTTTGGGAGGGCGCAGCAGGGCTTTCATTTCTAGTGAATAAGAAGCAGTGGGATTCATTACCACCTTCATACCAAGCAGCATGGGAAGCAGCCTGCTTTGAAGCGCATGTGGATATGTGCGCGAAGTACGACGCCTTAAATCCACCAGCATTACAGCGACTCATTCAGAATGGCGCGGTCTTGCGTAAGTTCAATATCTCTGTAATGGATGCCTGCTTTAAGGCGAGCCAAGAAACCTATGCCGAAGAGTCTGCCAAGAATCCCCAATTTAAGAAAATCTTCGAAGACTATCGTGTGTTCAGAAATATGGAAGCGCAGTGGTTTAACTTAGCAGAGCAAGCATTCTCTCAATATAGCTTTGCTAAGAAGCTGTAAGACCCAAGTTATGAGCGCAAAACTTTAGCTGTAGATATAGAAAAACCACCCTCGGGTGGTTTTTCTTATAAGGTAAATGAAAGTATTTTTTACTACTTCTTAAATACCTGTTTTCCATTAACCCAGGTTTCATTCACCTCAATATCTCTAATTTTGTAGGCATCTGTTTTCATTGGATTCCGATCAACGATAGCGAAGTCAGCATATTTGCCTTCTTGAATCGATCCAATCTTATCATCCATCTTTAGTTGATAGGCGGCATCAATCGTGATGGCCCTGAGAGCATTATTGATGGAAATCTTCTGACTTGGATTCAGCACCTTTTGGGGTGAGACTTGCCATAAGCGAGCAGCACCTTCTGAAGCGTACTTCAGAGGATGAATCGGTGAGACAGGTGAGTCGCTATGGTATGCAAAATGCATGCCTCTTTTGATTAAGCTGGCGCTAGGGTCAATTCGATCCGCTCTTTCTGGCCCAATGAGGTGATTATGAAACGCCTCACCCCAATAGTCAGTATGTCCAATGGTGAACCCAGGAACAACCCCAAGCTTTGCTGCTTTATCAATCTGCGCTTCAGTTGCTACAGTGAAGTGCTCAATTCTTAACCTGGTTTTAGCATCAGCTGGTTTTGTGACCAACTTCGCAAAAACATTCAAAGTCTGTTCAATCGACTTATCGCCATTTGAGTGAACGGAAAGTTGCCAACCCTGATCAAATCTTGGCTTGGCGAGATCGTATAGCTCTTGCTCGGTAAAGTTGAGAGTACCCGTATTACTTGTACCCGCTGGGTAGTCATATGGCCTACTCATTGCACCAGTCAGCCCTTGATTGGAGCCATCAGCCACAATTTTGACGCCGATTAATTTAAAGGTGTCATCACCTTGCCCTGGTTTGTACTTATTGTTTGTGGTTGGATATGCATTTGAATACATATAACCTCTCACCCGAACTGGAAGCTTGCCACTTTGGGTCATGGCATTAAACAAGGCATATTCTTTGTCAACGCCAAGGTACCCACCAACCGTGATTTCAGCTGAAGTGGTGACGCCCTTGCTCACCAGTCTCTGACCAACCTTGGCAACAGCTTTTTCAACTACCTCTTGTGTGGGCTGGGGCATCTTATCGAGGAATAAATAAAAAGCAGGTGATTCATACACCACACCAGTTAAGCGCCCTTTGCTATCTCTAAGTAACTTACCGCCCTTGGGATCTGGGCTGGAATCAGTTAATCCTGCCATTTCTAGGGCCTTATGATTCACGTAAGCAATATGCATACTTTGATTCATCACAAAGATAGGCTTAGTGGTGGATACCTGGTCTAGTATGTCCGCAGTTAATTCAGACATAAATGGTTCTGTTCTAGATGGGTCAACGCCAAAGGCATTAATCCATTCACCATCTTTAAAGTTTTTACTATAGGCAGTCAGCTTCACCACCAAACTATCTAAGGTGTCATGGGGCATCGTGAAGTTGGAGAGATTAAGGAAAATCTCTTCTGAAAATGCGGTACCTATGATGTGTACGTGTGGCTCAACTAAACCAGGCATTAAGGTTTGCCCATTCAAATTAACCAGCTTTGTACCCTGTCCTTGTAAAGTCTTGAGCTTAGCCAAAGAGCCGACCTTTAGAATTTTCCCACCCTGAACTGCTACAGCCTCTGCAGTAGCTTGTGACTTATTCATCGTGACAATATCGCCGCCATAAAAAATCATGTCTGCATCGCTTTTTGCAAAAACAAACGCGCATTGGAATATCAATAGGGTAGAAAGTAATTTTGTTGAAAATTTCATGGACACTTCCTTTTAAAAACTGGTTTAAAGACAGGCGGTAGGTTGGGCGGTATCTTTATCTACGCTCAAGCGTAATGAAACTGAATGTAATTTCACCTTCAGATGCTGGAGTACGTTCTACTTCTTTCCAATCGGATGGATTGGGAACTTCAAAGAAAGTGTCGCCACCCTCTACATCAATATTAATTTCGGTGATGAAAAGGCGATCTGCTTTGGGAAAGGCTTGAGTAAAGAGCTGCTCTCCACCAATCACAAAGACCCGCGGGAATTCACTCAAGGTGGCAAGTGCTGCGTCCAGAGAGTTCACTACTTCTGCACCTGTTAGTTGCAACTCATGATTACGACTCACCACAATATTGCGACGTCCTGGAAGAGGGCGGCCAATCGATTCCCAAGTCTTGCGACCCATGATGACAGGGTAGCCCATCGTTACCTTTTTGAAGAACTGCAGGTCAGCAGAAATCTTCCAAGGCATTTGATTGTCTTTGCCAATCACGTGATCACGTGAGCGGGCAACAATCATAGAGATGGCAGTGTGCTTATTTGTGGTCATGGGTAATCTCATTCCTTAAACAGCTACAGGAGCTTTAATAGCAGGGTGGGATTCATAGCCAGTGATTTCAAAGTCTTCGAATTCATAATCAAAGATAGAGTCGGGCTTACGCACAATATTAAGCTTAGGTAGCGAGAAGAAGTCTCTCGAGAGTTGAAGATCAACTTGTTCCAAATGGTTGCTATAGAGGTGGCAGTCGCCACCAGTCCACACAAAGTCACCCACCTCTAAATTGCACTGCTGCGCCATCATGTGAGTCAGTAGGGCATAGCTAGCAATATTGAAGGGTACCCCCAAGAAGATATCCGCACTGCGTTGATAGAGTTGGCAAGATAGCTTGCCATCAGCAACATAAAACTGAAAGAAAGCGTGGCAAGGTGCCAAGGCCATACGAGGAATATCCGCCACATTCCAAGCAGAAACAATAATGCGGCGAGAGTCTGGATTCTTTTTGAGGGTCTCTACAACTTCGGCGATCTGGTCAATATGTTGGCCATTCGGTGCAGGCCAAGAGCGCCACTGATAGCCATAAATTGGACCTAGATCACCATCTGGTGCGGCCCATTCATTCCAAATAGAAACACCGCGCTCTTTAAGCCAGTTGTTATCGGTGCTACCTTTGAGGAACCAAAGTAATTCCAAGATGATGGACTTGAGGTGCAACTTCTTAGTCGTGACCATCGGAAAGCCCTCAGCCAGATTAAAGCGCATCTGGTGGCCGAAGATGGAGATAGTGCCGGTACCGGTTCTATCAGATTTTTGGACGCCCTTTTCAAGGACTTCCTTCATGAGATTGTGATATTGACGCATAGGTTTACTCAGTCAAAGAATTCAGTGATATTAAGAGCTTACTCGAATGTCGATGGGCTGACTCCAAGCGCTTTATGAAGCTTTGGGGAGGTGGTGGTGTATTGGAGTTGAATCTGCTTTTCGGGGGCCAGATAGGCGGCTGCAGCAAAGGCCGCTAAGGCTGCCTCATGAAAGCCCGACAAAATCAGTTTTTTCTTGCCTGGGTAGATGTTGATATCCCCCACAGCGTAGATGCCAGTAGTGCTAGTCTGAAAGCAGGCGGTATCCACAGTAACTTGCTTGCGGTCGATATCTAAGCCCCAGTCAGCAATTGGGCCTAATTTAGGGGAGAGCCCATAAAACAATAAGAGTGCATCTAATGCAATCATCTGAACTTCGCCATCAATATTGGTAACGGCAATTTCAGTAAGCTTGTCATCAGAGGATTCAAGGCCTGTAATTTGCCCGATGATGAGTTGCATCGTGCCAGCAGCACAAAGAGTGCGCATCTTGGCAACGGATTGAGGGGCTGCTTTGAATTCATCTCGGCGATGTATGAGTGTCACACTGGCTGCTTGATCTGCAAAATGCAATGCCCAATCTAAGGCAGAATCTCCGCCACCACAAATCACCATGCGCTTGCCAGCAAATTGTCCAGGATTTCTGACGCGATAGAAAACTTGTTTATCGACAAAAGCCTCGATGCCATTTAGATTGAGTGTGCGTGGCTGAAATGCACCAACGCCAGCAGCGACAAAAACAGCCTTGCTCAAAAATTGCTGGTCTTGGGATGTGCGAATCAGAAAGCGACCATCAGCCTGCTTCTCAAGGGTAGAGACCTCTTGATTTAAGTGAAACTGTGGTTTGAATGGCTCAATTTGTTTTAGAAGATTGCTAACCAGCTCACGACCAGTGCAAACCGGAATTGCTGGAATGTCATAGATCGGTTTATCTGGATAAAGCTCGGTACATTGACCACCTACTTCAGGCAATGAATCAATGACGTGCGCTTTAATTTCCAGGAGACCAAGTTCGAAGACTTGGAAGAGCCCCACCGGACCGGCGCCAATAATGACTGCATCGGTTTCAATGGGGGAGTGCAATTTACTTTACCAGCTGATCAATTTTGTTTTTAACGTCTTTCCACTCATCCGCATCTGGAAGGGCTGCTTTGGATTTGGTGATAGATGTCCAGCCTGGGGAAAGATCTGCATTTAGTTTGATGAAAGACTGTTGATCTCCCGGTACATCATCTTCCGCATAAATTGCATTGACTGGACATTCTGGTACGCAGACTGCGCAATCGATACATTCATCAGGATCAATCACTAAAAAGTTAGGGCCTTCGCGAAAACAATCGACTGGGCAGACATCAACGCAATCAGTGTATTTACAGCGGATACAAGCTTCGGTAACAACGTAAGTCATGATGATTTGGAGGTTAAGAGCCCAAAATGGACTGCAGTTTGTAAAAACTCAATTTTAGCCGAAATAGCCTTTCTTTTAAGCAAACCTCATATTTTTCCATTAGGCCAAGCCTCTTTAGTTGATTTTTGAGGATTCGAAATATCCTATAATTTTTAATTCATAAAAAGGGCGTTTCCTCATGAAAATATTGATTGTTGGTGCTGGGGGTATTGGTGGCTTTTTTGGCGCCAAACTACATCAATCGGGTGCGAATGTTACCTTCTTGCTGAGAGAACAGCGCCAACAGCTTATTCAGAAACAAGGCTTGACGGTTGAGACTCCGAGAGGGAGCTTTACCATTCGCCCAGCAACGGTTCTAGCTAGCCAATTAGAGCCTATATATGATCTAATTATTTTGGCTTGCAAAGCCTTTGATTTAAAGGATGCGCTTGGTTCAATCATCAAGGCAAGCTCAAAAGGAGTCATCCTGCCATTTTTAAATGGTTTCACCCATCTTGATACCCTGGATCGCCATTTTGGCAGGGAGCGGGTCATGGGCGGTGTCGCCCACATTGGTGCCACCATTTCCGAATCAGGCGCTATCAAACAATTGACGGAATTAAATTCGTTAACGATTGGCCCCAGAACGCTGGGGCAAGAAGCCTTGTGTCAGACATTTTTTGCCCTCTGCAAAAAAGCGGATTTTGATTCTTTTTACAAGGAAAATATTGAGCAAGCTCTGTGGGATAAATGGACTTTCCTAGCAACTCTCGCAGGCATGACAACAATCTGTCGCGGTTCGGTTGGGGATATCGTAGCAACTCCTTACGGCAAGGATCTCGGCGAGAAAATGTTTGCTGAATGCTGCGCCATTGCTGCAAGCCAAGGGCGACCAATTGATGGATCTACGCAATCAATTTCTCAAGATATTCTCGTCAAGGAGGGGTCGCCTTTTACGGCTTCAATGTTGAGAGATTTGCTTGCGGGCAAGAGAGATGAGCACGAGCATATCTTGGGGGATTTGATTAGTTTTGCTAATTTGAGCTCTATAGACTGCCCTCTATTAAAAATTACTCATACCCATATGGCGGTAGAGAGCAAAGGAAGGATTTGAGCAGGGCTTTCCCTAGGGCTTTACATGTTCAGAGAGAAAGCCTAATTGATTACACTTTATGAATAGTCATTAATAGAATCTACAAAGAAAGAACAGAACATGGAAGAGTATCGGCTGAAGATCGATAAAACAGAAAAACCATTATTGATCATTGATTACACTTTTGGGGGAGACCGCAATCTGGAGTTAATGAAATCAACAAACCTGCCTACTGGCTTGCAAAATGCTAAGGTAAAGACTGAGTTTGATTTGGCGTATGCATGGAGTGATTTTGCACGTAAGTATCTGGAGAAAACAAAAGAGATTGCAGCAACCCCTATTTGCTGGCAAGGACACTATGATCAGCTTGGTAGGGTGATGCTTGAAATGATGCGTTTAAGTAGGGATAGACAAGAACTGGTAAATCAAGATGGCGTTTACGACATTATTCCCAACCTAGAGGAAATCCCGTTTGTTAGTAAGCCCTCTCGCCTTGAAGACAAGATGTTTTGCCGTATCTGGCTTTCTTTAATTCGTCATCCTGCCTTTATTGAGATGGAGTTAGATGAGGATGAGTTGGCATCATTCAACTACTGGCAAGGTTTATTTACAGTTGCTTTGGGCAAGACGAATAGTGAGCTACTGAATCAGATGACTTAAAGTGGTTGGTATGGGATAAAAAAAGCGCTCCGTTAAGAGCGCTTTTTCTTTTAGCAAAACTGCCTAGTCTCATTAACCTCCGTAGAGGAACTTCGGTAGCCACAATGTCATGCCTGGCCAAGCATACATAAAGACCATGCATGCAATAACGATAAACATATAAGGCATCATGCCTGCAAAAATCTGATTGAGCGTAACGCCTGGTGGCGAGACTCCCTTGAGATAGAAGGCAGACATCGCAACGGGTGGTGACAAGAATGCTGCTTGCAAGTTCACAAAGACCAAGGTACCCCACAAGAGTGGATCGATGTTGAAGTGAGTCAACAAAGGTAAGAAGATCGGCACGAATATCACAATAATTTCTGTCCACTCCAAAGGCCATCCTAGGAAGAAGATGATCGCTTGAGAGAGCAGCATAAATTGGATTGGCGTTAGTTCTAACATCAGCACCCATTTCTCAATGAGTGTTTGACCACCCAAAATGGTAAATACAGCAGAGAAGAGCGCTGAGCCTACGAACAGCCAGCACACCATCGATGTGGTCTTGGCTGTCAAGAAAACTGCTTGCTTGGTGCGATCAAAGTTTAAGGTGCCAGCTTGAAATGCCAGAATAAAAGCACCTAATGCACCTACTGCGGCAGATTCAGTGGCGGTAGTAATGCCTAATAGGATGACGGCCAGCACTAAGAGTGTCAGAACACCTAATGGCATCACAGATTCAATTAGTAGCTTAAGAATCTCAAACTGTTCCTCATCTAACTTAATGTAGTAATAGATGAGCAATAGGCCGAAGAGGATGCAGGTCAAGCCAAAATAAAGCTCGAAGTTCTCTGGCGGTCCTACGGCTGCCTCTGAAGCGGCATCTGCTGATGGAGCATCTCCGGCAGCGGCATCTATTGCAACCAATGGAGCATCATCTTCAGGCTCTTTAGATTTAATGTTGTTAGAGGTAGCATCAAGCGATACGAGAGCTTCTTCAACAGGTTCTGCAACGCTTGTAGATGCTTTAGCAACTTGAGTCGCTACTGGAACATTGAGTGCATCTCTTTCATTTTGTTGATGAATGATGACATACCACCATACTCCCCACATCGTGACTGCAATCAAGATCAATGGGGCCAGAGCTGCCAATACATTTTTGATAATTTTTCCAAATGAAAGTCTGGAGTCAAGAGGTGCATTTAACAATTTACCTGGCGAGAAGAGGGCCTTAAATGTGGCTACCAACATATTGCTGGAATAGTGCTCACGTAAAAAATGAATAGGCGCAGGAACTGGGACTATCAATTGCTCTGGTGCAAGCTTAGGCGCAACTTTGGGATTAATTAAGGCCCAAGCAATGATATAAACCAAATACAAAAAGGCAAGGAAAAATCCTGGCACCATGGCAGCAGCATAGAGTTTGACAACGGATTGGCCAGCTACTGCTGCGTACACAATAATCATGACCGAAGGCGGAATCAAAATGCCTAAGGTGCCACCAGCGGTAATAACGCCAGCAGCTAGTCGCGTATCGTAACCCGCATTAAGCATCGGTTTCATGGCAATCACACCCATGAGAACAACGACGGCACCAACGAGACCGCTTGCAATACCCCAGAAGGTACAAACAATTAGAGTAGCTACAGCCAAAGAGGCTGGCAGTCGACGGAATGCTAGCTGAATGCTGTAGAACATCTTATCTACCAGCGCCCCTCGTTCCATCACATATCCCATTAATACAAAGAGCGGAATGGATAAGAGGACATCATTCGTCATACCTCCGAAAGTTCTTTGCACCATCAGAGTAAACACTTTATTTGCAGTCCAGTTTTGCGATGGGTCGTAAAAGGCTGCAAAACCAAACATCATGCCCAAACCCATTAGGGTAAAGGCGGTTGGGAAGCCCAGCATAATTACAACAATAATCAAGCTGAGCATAACTAGGCCAAGAATCGGATCACTCATGATTTTTCTCTTTAGTTTGTCCAATACGATGATGAGCTGCTTCATCGATGGATTTAGCATTTTTGATTGCTTGTTGACGAGACTCTTCATCAACGTGAGTAGAGGCAGCCAATTGCTGTTCAACCACGTCAATTTCTGCGGCATCTTTTAAGCGTGCTGGCCATTCACCAGTTTTAAGGCAAACAATACAACGTAAAATTTCAACAATGCCTTGAAGCAGGACAAATGCTCCTGCAACCGGAATAATAGTTTTAAACGGATAGAGCGGCGGGCCGTTGGCAATCTGGGTAGTGTGCTCGCCTATGCGCCAAGATTCTGCAGCATAGGTATAGCCTGCATAAACCAAGGCAGTGATTCCTGGCAGGAAAAAAGTGATGTATAAAATCAAATCCAGGGTTGCCTGCGTCCGAGGCTTCATCGATCCGTAAAGAAAGTCGCCGCGAACGTGCCCATTTTGTGCCAAGGTATAAGCCCCACACATCATGAAGAGTGTACCGTAGGCCATCACGGATAACTCACCAATCCAAGCTGATGGAGAATTAAATGCATAGCGCCTCACCACGTCGGTGACCACCATGAGCATCAATACAACGACAAGCCATGCAGCCGCTTTACCAATAAAAGTACTAATTTCATCTACAGTTAACATGAATTTATTCATGTACTAATCTCCTAAGATAATTCTGTAATTCTTAACGCCACTAAAAAAAACCGGACGGTGATGCCGTCCGGTTCAGATGCGCATGCTGCCACATTATTGCGTTAGCTTTTAGCGCTTTAAAGGCGTTTAGCCCTTGAAATAATGGTCGTAGGCAATCTTCATATCCACATTCACCAGCAAATCCCAACGAACCGCCCGTTGAGCAAAGGCTTTTTGTGAATCCAGTACTTTCTTGAACATTGGGAGTTCAGCAGCTTTCTTCGCAATAATCTTATCCCAAGCATTCAATTGAGCTACCAAAATAGACTTCGGTGTAGCGTAGAACTTCACTTTGTCTTTAGTTTGTAGTTCAACAAAGTCTTTGGAGTAGCGATCGATTGCTTTCCAAGACATATCTGCAGAGGCTGCTTGGGTTCCGTACGACAGGATGGCCTGGAGATCTGCAGGTAGGGAGTTGAATTTCTTCTTATTGAAGATAATTTCAAATTGCTCTGAGCTTTGATGGAAGCTTTGAAGCATGTTGATTTTGGATACGTCAGGGAATCCAAGGAGACGATCAGAGGAAGCATTATTAAATTCAGCAGCATCTAAAACACCACGGTCCATTGCTGGAATAATTTCTCCACCAGGTAGAGCCTGAACTGATGCGCCCATATCTGTAAAAATCTCAATAGAGAGGCCAACGGTACGATATTTCAAGCCCTTTAAGTCATCTGTTTTTGCAATCGGCTTTTTAAACCAACCTAATGGCTGGGTTGGCATTGGGCCATATGGGAAGGAGACTACGTCGAGTTTGAGGTCGTTGTAGATTTCATTCAAGAGTTGCTGACCACCACCATATTGGTTCCAAGATAGGAGTGTGTTGGCATCCATACCAAACGCTGGACCTGATCCCCACAGAGCTAATGCTGGACTTTTACCGTACCAGTAAGCCAAAACACCATGGCCACCGTCTAAGGTACCACTAGATACAGCGTCTAACATATCAAAAGCTTTAACTACTGAGCCAGCAGGCAACACCTCAATCTTGAGTCGACCACCGGACATCGCATTTACTTTGGTTGCGTAGTCATTGGCATACTCGTGGAAAATATCTTTGGCTGGCCAAGTGGATTGAAAGCGCAGGTTCACGGTTTGCGCATTTGAAATCATTGGGAAACCCATTGCAGCTGCACCGGCAGTTCCTACAGCAGCACTCTTAAGAAACTTACGGCGTGGGCTAGTGTTATTAGTTTCTGACATCCAAATCTCCTGTGGTCGTTTATTATGAAAATACTCCTCAAGTGAATAATACTAAACAAAGTTTCTTAAAATTGGCGCAAGTAAGATTGGGGGTTTCCCCTTAACATTGGTCTAATAAGTTAAAAATATACAGAAATTAGCAAGTTATTTATGTTGCGTTGCATTAAATTTCATCCCACACCTCAACATTGAGCTGACTAAAAATATTTGGCATTGGGTGAGTAGCCAGATCAAAAGGATATAAATGAGTAATAAACCAAAGATCTTAGTAAGTAGAGCAATCTTTCCTGATCAACTAGCGGAGCTGGAGAAATCTTTTGAGGTTCGATCCAATCAGGCTGACCAAGTCTTTACCCCAGCAGAGTTACAAAAAGAGTTGTCAAACGTAGTCGGTGCATTAGTAACCGGTAGCGAGCGAATAGATGCAAGTGCTTTGCAAAATGCTAAAGATTTAAAAATAGCAGCGAATATTGCAGTGGGCTATAACAATTTTGATGTCCCTGCGATGAGTGCGGCAGGAGTGATGGCTACGAATACTCCAGATGTATTGACGGATACCACCGCTGATTTTGGCTTTGCTTTGTTGATGTCAACCGCAAGGCGTATTTCAGAATCTGAACATTGGATCAGAAATGGTCAGTGGGATAAATGGTCTATTGTCCATAACCCGCTTGGTATGGATTTGCATCACAGCACCATTGGCATTATTGGCATGGGTCGTATTGGTCAAGGCATTGCAAAGCGCGCACTCGGTTTTGGTATGAAAGTGGTTTATCACAACCGTAGCCGTTTACCTGAGGCAAATGAAAAAGCATGTGAAGCGAGTTATGTCTCCAAAGAAGAGCTGCTTCGAACCGCAGATCACGTTGTACTTGTTCTGCCTTACACGCCTCAAAATCATCACACGATTAGCGCTGCAGAAATTGCGCTGATGAAACCCACCGCAACCCTAATTAATATTGCCCGTGGCGGCATTGTGGATGATGCGGCTTTAGCGCAAGCATTGCAAAGTGGCAAGATTTTTGCAGCGGGCTTAGATGTTTTTGAGGGCGAGCCTCAAGTGCATCCAGAGTTACTCAAGTGCAGCAATATTGTCTTGGCCCCGCACATTGCTAGTGCTACAGAAAAAACGCGTAGAGCGATGGTAGATCTTGCAGTAGAGAATTTGCGAGCAGCGCTTGATGGGAAAAAACCACCAAGCTTAATTAATACAGAAGTATTTAAAGCCTAACTTAAAAAACTAATCTGCTTCTATTTCTTCTGGGAGCTCGCGAAGAGCAAGTTCAATTCCACCAAATTTACCTGCTACCCAGTTGTAGACCTTGCAAGCAATCCATAGCAAAGCAAAACCAAGTAGAGCATTCAGAATCAATGCAGAGAGAACGGTAAATCCAGGAATAGCGCCGTCACGAATAAAGGCTACAAACAAGGCTAACAACACAATCGGTACAGAGAAACAGAGATAAACCAAAACCAGAGTTTTGGCGGTATGCATTGGATCTACGTAGACAATTTCTTTTTTGGTGAGTTTCATGAGGTGCAATCTTAAAGCAGTCCGTCGAAAAGCGCCACATCTACCCAGTCACCGGCCGCCACATTTCCTTGGTCGTGAGCTAGGATGACAAAGCAATTTGCCTCACTCATTGATCGTAAAATTCCAGCACCTTGGCTACCGGTCAGCTTGACTGTAGGCTTCCCATCGGGACCACGCCCCATAACGGCACGCTGAAATTCTGTCCGACCCGGTTTTTTCCGAATCGGTGCCTCGGCAATTGCTTGGGTCATTAGCTGCTCAGTTTGGCTTGCGCCGTTGAGTTGCAATAAAGCCGAGCGAACAAATTGGTAGAAGGTCACCATGACTGCGACGGGATTGCCAGGCAGGCCAAAGAAGAGGGTTTTTCGGCTAGAGCCATTAACGGGCTTGAGAATTCCAAAAGCCATAGGGCGACCTGGGCGCATGGCGATTTTCCAAAAGCCCACATCACCCAGTTCTTGCATGATTTGCTTGGTAAAGTCTGCCTCACCAACAGAGACCCCACCAGAAGAGATCAGAACATCTGCTTTAGAGGCGGCCTCTATAAAGGCGGCTTTGAGTGAGGCAGGATCATCGCGCACAATACCGCAGTCAAAAATTTCTAGATTGAGTCGGTTTAGAAGTCCAGTCAGGCTATAGCGATTACTGTCATAAATACTGCCCGTATCTAAAGCTTGCCCTAGAGGACGTAATTCATCTCCAGAGGAAAGAATGGCCACCTTGAGTTTGCGATGTACTTTGAGGCTGGCGATTCCCAGGGACGCAGCAAGGCCAAGGTCGGACGGTCGCAATAAGCGACCAGCAGCAATAGCGGCTTTACCGCTTTGCAAATCTTCGCCACGCAAGCGGCGGTTCTCTCCACGCTTCACTTGATTTTGTTTAAAACCTACAGTTGACTCACTTACGGATTTGGTAAATTCTTGAGGAATGACGGTATCGCAGCCCTTGGGCATGACGGCACCCGTCATGATCTTGAGGCATTCGCCTGCGCCAACAGTAGCTTCATAAGGTTTACCAGCATAGGCTGTGCCAACGATCTTCAAGGTGGCTATCGTCTCCTTATTTCCCAGGCAATCCCCATTAAATGCAAATCCATCCATGGCAGAGTTATCGGCAGCAGGGACATCTATCGGAGAAAGCAAGTCTTCCGCCAAAATGCGATTAATCGCTTGATCCAAAGTGACTAACTCAATATCACTCGCATTATTGAGCTTGCGAGACTCCAAAAGTAATTCATTAACTAGGCCTGAGATAGCCTTACGTGCTTCATCCACATGGAGTGAGGCAGTCAAGAGAATGGGGCTGTTTGGAGAGTGCTTGATTGAATCGGTCATGACGATACTTTTTCTAAGGCAGCTAGTTCTTCTGGTGTGTTGACGTTAGCAAATGCTTGAGCATTTTCAAATACGACAGTAGCAGAGCGTAATTCTTTAAACCAGCGGTCAATCTTTAAATCTCCTTTACTTAAAAAGGCGTTTAAAGAATCTTGCAAATCACTTTTCATTAAGCAGAAAACCGGTTGGGACCAAGTCTTGCCGTCATCCTCTTTTGAGGAAGCAAAGACAAGCTCTAAATCATCATCTTCCAGTTGGTGTGCCATCTTTTCGGCAAGATCGGTTGGCAACAAAGGGGAGTCACAAGGCGATGTCAGCAAGTAGGGCGTTTTGCAATGTTTCAGTCCAACCGAGAAGCCAGCTAGTGGGCCAGAAAAATCCGGAGTTTCATCCATGAGCACGGGATAGCCATAGTGTGAATACTTCGTAATACTGCGGTTGGCATTAATCAGAATAGTGCTGACTTGAGGTTTGAGTCGGCTGATGGCCGATTCAATGAGAGGCTTGCCATGAAAGGGAATTAAGCCCTTATCAATACCACCCATTCTTTGGGCGCGGCCCCCTGCCAAAATGAGCCCCGTAATGTGTTCTGAGCTAATCATTAGCCGCCGATGTAAGACATCTCTACTTTGCGAGTGGAATTTGATCCAACGGTGTTGGATCCCCGAATTTCTGAGTAGTGGTCATTTCGTCCAGACCATGTTGACATGATGGCGTTGGCAATTTCTAGATCACTTCTACCGGAACGCAATAGCGTTTTGAAATCAAAACCTTCGTTTGCAAATAGGCAAAGATAGAGCTGACCATCTGTAGAGATACGAGCGCGCGTGCACTCGTGACAAAAAGTTTGTGTGACGCTAGATATAAAGCCAATTTCACCAGAGCCATCAAGATAGCGCCAGCGCTGGGCTACTTCACCATGGTAGTTGGCTTCAATAGGCTCTATCGGAAAGACAGCATGAATACGATTAGCAACTTCTTGTGAGGGGAGTACTTGAGACATATCCCAGCCATTAGAGCTACCCACATCCATAAATTCAATAAAGCGCAGTGTCACGCCGCTGCCTTTAAAGTGCTTAGCCATGTTAATAATTTCTTGGTCATTTGTACCTTTCTTGACCACCATGTTGACTTTGAGATTGGTGAAGCCCGCCTCTTGAGCTGCAGTAATTCCATCAAGTACATCTGTAACTGGAAAGTCGACATCATTCATTTTCTTGAAGATGTCATTATTCAGGCCATCAAGGCTAATGGTGAGGCGATGCAAGCCTGCCGCTTTTAATGCAGCTGCCTTCTTGCGCAAAATACTGCCATTCGTAGTTAAAGTAAGATCAAGTGGCTGATCTGCCGTGGTGCGAATCTTCGCTAGCATCTCAATCAACACTTCGAGATTTTTGCGCAGCAAAGGCTCGCCACCTGTGAGACGAATTTTTTCTACACCCAGTGAAGCAAAGATAGTCGTTAAACGGGTGATCTCTTCAAAGCTGAGTAATTCATCATGGGAGAGATAGGGATAATCTTTATCAAAGATTTCCTTAGGCATGCAATAGGTGCAGCGGAAATTACAGCGATCAGTGACGGAGATGCGTAAATCTCTTAGCGGGCGTCCGCGGGTATCTTTGGTTGAGGCATTAGCAGCCAAAAGCTGTCCTGGTATGGACGGCGTCAGACCTTTACCTTCATCTAAACGTATAGGGATTACTTTTTCAACCATGTCTAATTATGGCCGTGAAACCGTGTTTCTGCCAAACTGCCAAATATCCTTGTGGGATAAATAGCAGTCTGGAGAAATTAGATTAAACAGTTTTTTCTTGGCCGCCAGTTTCAACTAAAACCATCGGACCATTTTGCAAACTAACAGTTGCCTTAGGAGTTCTGCCGATTGGCAAAATTTCTGGCTCTGCTTGAATTTGCGACTGCGCTTCTTGATGCTTGCTAGAATCCGTTGATACCCAGACCATGCCAGCAGACTGAACTACGCTATGTAATGGAGTCTCCTCGAGTGCCTGGAAGGCAACCTTGGGCAGCTCAGGCATCGGTTTAGCGATCACTTCAATTGCTGGAGCTGATGCAGCTACTGGAGTAGATGCTGGAGCAGCGTTCTCCGTGCGATTGCTTTGACGCGGTGCACGTTGCTCTCTTGGTTCTCTAGGCGCACGTGGTGCACGCTCTTTCACTTCGTTAGAGGCTATAGGCGCAGTTATGTGTCCAAAGCTTTGGGCAAGGTTCTGAATCGGCATTGAAGCAGATGCTCCGGCCACTCCTACTGGAGGACCTGAAAATGAAGTCGCTACCGCAACAACAGAAGCAATTGCTGCATCACCAGTAGATTCAGTGCGCTCGCCACGTTGACCACGACCACGACCACGACGGTTACGACCACGACCACGACGCTCTTCGCCATCTGCGCTAGGAGTTGCATCAGTCCCAGGAGTAGCTTCAGTAGCTGGAGTTACCGTAGCTTGATTTTCTGGCTTCGGATTTTGATTATTCTGGTTGCGATTGCCGTTATTCCCGTTGCGGTTGCGACTGTCTTGGCGGCCCCGACCTGAACCCGCTTCGCGTGGAGCATTTGCACCTTCAGTGCTTGCTGCACCTTCAGCTGGACGTTCAGCACGATCGTTACGCTCACCACGACGACCACGATTGCGATTGCGATCGCCATTACGGTTGTTTGGATTGCGACCACGTTGTGCGCTAGGAGCAGGCTCTGATTCTGGTTTAGGCGCTGATGAGAATAGACCTTTAATGAATCCGAAGAATCCGCCAGTGCTAGCAGTTTCTGCAGCTGCCTTTTCAGTACGTGTAGGGCGTGGCTGACTTACTGGCGCTGGTGCATTTGGCGTAATACCTTTGACAGCAGCTTCAGGGCGAACTTTAACGTCTGCATCTTTACGACTTACAGCAGTATCCGTTTCGAGTTCACGCGCAGCTTCTTCAGCCATCACGTAACTAGCCTTTTGATCATCAAGACGTGGATCATCATGACGTAAACGCTCAAGCTTGTAATGCGGTGTTTCTAAATGCTTATTCGGAACCATCAAGACATTCACTTTGAAGCGTGACTCGATCTTGATTACTTCGGCACGTTTCTCATTAAGTAAGAATGCAGCCACTTCGACTGGAACTTGCGTATGAATAGCGGCAGTGTTTTCTTTCATTGCCTCTTCTTGGATGATGCGCAAGACTTGCAATGCAGAAGATTCAGTATCGCGAATATGACCAGTGCCATTACAACGTGGGCAGGTGACGTGACTACCTTCAGAGAGCGCAGGACGTAAACGCTGACGGGACATTTCCATCAAACCAAATTTGGAGATCTTGCCCATCTGAACACGGGCACGGTCATGACGCAAAGCATCGCGAAGGCGATTCTCAACATCTTTCTGTGCCTTACTTGATTCCATATCAATGAAGTCAATTACGATCAAACCGCCCAAGTCACGTAAACGTGCTTGACGGGCGATTTCATCGGCAGCTTCTAAGTTGGTGCGAGTAGCAGTCTCTTCAATATCGGAGCCACGGGTTGCACGTGCAGAGTTGACGTCTACTGAAACCAAGGCTTCTGTATGGTCAATCACAATTGCGCCGCCTGAAGGCAATGGCACGGTACGTGAGTATGCAGTTTCAATCTGATGTTCAATTTGGAAGCGGGAGAACAATGGAACATCGTCCTGGTAACGCTTCACTCTTGGCAGGTTATCTGGCATTACTACTGACATAAATGCCGCAGCTTGTTCGTAGATGTCATCGGTATCAATGAGGATCTCACCAATATCCGGCTGGAAGTAATCACGAATCGCACGAATCACTAAGCTTGATTCGAGGTAAATTAATAGTGGTGCTGAATTGCCTTTAGCGGCTTCATCAATTGCTGTCCACAACTGCATAAGATAACTTAAATCCCATTGCAATTCAGTAGCATCGCGGCCAATACCTGCGGTACGAGCAATGATGCTCATGCCATCCGGTACTTCTAATTGAGACATCGCTTCACGGAGTTCTTGACGGTCTTCGCCTTCAATACGACGAGAAACGCCGCCTCCACGTGGGTTGTTTGGCATTAATACTAAATAGCGACCTGCTAAGGAGACGAAAGACGTAAGAGCAGCGCCTTTTTGGCCGCGCTCTTCTTTTTCTACCTGAACAATAATTTCTTGGCCTTCACGTAAGGCATCTTTAATAGAGGCATTACGGACATCGACACCCTCTTTAAAGTAGGTACGCGCAACTTCTTTAAATGGCAGGAAGCCATGGCGTTCTTCGCCGTAATTTACAAAGCAAGCTTCGAGTGAAGGCTCAATGCGAGTAATAACACCTTTGTAAATATTGCCTTTGCGTTGTTCACGACCGGCAGCTTCGATATCGATATCGATCAGTTTTTGACCATCGACGATGGCAACTCGCAACTCTTCTTGTTGAGTTGCATTAAATAACATGCGTTTCATAACACTCTCCTATTGGGAGTGTGTCGTTGCGCGCTGCGTTAGGGACAAGTTAGATACCGCTTGGGGCATAGCCCATTGGCGGCTTTGGAGTGTGGATCAAGCTAATCCAGGCTTCTTTTGCCTGGTACACCATGTTCAATTAAACCGGTGCCACACTTGACGATCGCCGCAGAGACCTCCTTTAGGTCATCAATGCAGGCGCGCGCCTGAAAACTGTCTTCTAATCGCGGGTCGCGGCATACGGCACACCAACCCTGCGCCTCATTACAACGGGGGAGGGGCAACCCCGGGAGTCTATTAAGGGCGACTCCAAGCTCCACGATCCAAACCTGAATCAGGTTTGTCTCGGGCCAATAAATTGGCTAGAGCGTTGATTATACGGCACAAGTTGAAGGACAATGGGGTATTGTTAAGTCCCTTGTCGACCCCCGTCGGGGTGGCAAGAGAGATAAATCATGAAATCCGAACCTATTTCCAAGCCCTTACAGGTCAAAACCAGTGCCCCAGCCGCTGTTCATCTTCAGACTATTGGTCCAGAAGAGGCTGGCCAGCGCCTAGATAACTATCTACTACGTTGGGCAAAAGGGGTTCCCAAAAGCCACGTTTATCGGATTATTCGCTCCGGCGAGGTTCGGGTGAATAAGAAAAGGGCTGAGCCGACTACGCGCTTAATTGAGGGGGATGTCATCAGAGTCCCGCCAGTACGTATTGCAGAGCCTGCCCAAATGGCGGCCGTCAATACCGCTCAAATAAAGTCCCGGGCGCAGGGGTATTCCGTCAAAATGCCCATTTTGTTCGAGGATGAAGCTCTATTAATAGTAAATAAACCAGCAGGTTTGGCAGTTCATGGAGGTTCAGGAATCGCCCTGGGCGTGATTGAGACCCTGCGTATTACCCGCCCCGAACTCAAATTCTTGGAATTGGTTCATCGCTTGGATCGAGATACATCAGGCGTATTACTCTTGGCTAAAAAGCGGAGCGCTTTGGTAGAACTGCATCGCCAGATTCGCGAAGGGCAAACAGACAAGCGCTATTACTTGCTAGCCCATGGGGAAATTGCTCAGGGCGCAGGCACGATGCAACTCAAGTTTGCATTGCATAAATACCTATTAGCTAATGGCGAGCGTCGCGTTCGTGTTGACCCAGACGGCCTACCAAGCCATACCGCTTTACGTGTTAATCAAGTAATGAAACGTGGAGAGGTGGCGATTACCTTAGCCGAGGCTCAACTCAAAACGGGACGTACTCATCAAATCCGCGTACACCTCCAAAAATTAGGACACTCGATTTTGGGTGACGATAAATACGGCTTTGAAGATCAAGACAAGATTGTGAAGTCCAAGCGCCTATATTTGCACGCCCACTTAGCAGGCTTTACTCATCCACGTACTGGCGAGAAAATGCGTATCGAATCACCACTACCCGCTGAATTTGCAGCAATGATGAAAACTTTTGAAGCGCCCAATAATGCTTGAAGAACAAAAGCCCGATAGACGTTACGACCTGATCGTCTGGGATTGGGATGGAACCATCATGGATTCCACGCCGACAATCGTCGACTGCATTCAGCAAGCTTGCCGTGATTTGGGTTTCAAAGAGCCTGATGACACTTTAGCTAGCTCGGTCATTGGTTTGGGTATTCAGGATTCGCTGAGAAGAGCAGTGCCTTGGATTGAGCCAGCCCATTTCCCTAATTTAACGGAGCGCTTTCGATTTCACTACCTAGCTAAAGATCACGAGCTCGATTTATTTCCAGGTATTCGTGAATTACTCCAGAGCCTACGCGAGGATGGTTATCTCTTAGGCGTTGCTACTGGTAAATCTCGCGTGGGATTGGATCGATCCTTAAAGCATCATCAGTTGGAGCGGATGTTCCACGAAACTCGTACTGCAGACGAGTCTTTCTCGAAGCCCCATCCCGGAATGCTCTTAGAGCTTTCAGATGTGATGCAAGTCCCCATGCGTCGCATGTTGATGATTGGGGATACCACCCATGATTTAGATATGGCAGCCAATGCAGGTGTAGATGCGGTAGCGGTAACGTATGGCGCGCATCCTCCGAGTACTTTAAAAGAAGCGCCATCACTGATGCATGTGGATGATGTCGCGCAGTTAGCAACTTGGCTAAGTCAGAATCTCACTGTTAAAAACTAGCTTGTAAAAAGGATTAAAAAGATGGATCAAAATCAATCTGAGAATGCAAATCAACATTGGGAGCGTCAAGCACTTGAGCACTTACTTCTTGAGAATCTAAAAGAGACTCGTAAGGCGCGTCGCTGGAAAGCAGTGTTTCGTGTTCTCACCCTTCTGGTCTTTGTTGGCGTAATACTGACGGTATTTGATTTTCATCTGCCAGGGCGCGGCATGGGAATGGAAAAGCACACTGCCCTAGTCACGCTAGAGGGGGAGATTTCTTCAAGTTCGATGGCTAATGCTTTGGATATCAATTCATCGCTTACCGCTGCTTTTGAGAACGAAAATAGTGCAGGGGTAGTCTTGCGTATTAATAGTCCTGGGGGCTCTCCAGTTCAGGCTGGCATGATGAATGATGAAATTCATCGCTTGCGTAAACTCTACCCAGGTAAACCGTTTTATGTCGTAGTAGAAGATATCTGCGCTTCAGGTGGTTACTACGTCGCTGTTGCAGGCGACCAAATTTTGGTCGATAAGGCGAGCTTAGTGGGATCTATTGGCGTGATCATGGAAGGCTTTGGCTTTACTGGCTTGATGGATAAATTAGGCGTGACTCGTCGCATGATTACTGCAGGCTCGAACAAGGGGATGATGGATCCATTCTCCAAAGAAAATCCACAGCAAGTAGAAATGATTAAAACGATGATTGATGAGATTCATCAGCAATTTATTGCGGTGGTCAAAGCAGGTCGTGGTGATCGTTTAAAAGAAACTCCAGAAATGTTTTCGGGCCGCGTTTGGAATGGCGAGCAAGCAATCAAAATTGGTTTAGTGGATGGTTTTGGAACAGTAGAGACCGTGGCGCGCGATATCTTCAAAGCGCCAGATATTCTCGACTACACCATGAAAGAGAATTTTGCTGAACGTGTTGCTAAACGTTTCGGTGCTGAAGTTGGTGCTGCAGCAGGTAAGGCTTTAATTAAGACGCCCGATCTAAAATAAAAACGCCAGACAAGTAAGGTAGCAAACGCAAAACACTTAGGCCAGCAATAGAAATACTGCTGGCCTATTTTGTAATGAGGCGCAGGCAGCTTCATTTTGAAAGCGCTTGCGCCAATCTGCAATTGATAGCGTAGTGATCATCTCAGTTGGCAAGCTCAGATCCATTCCCATGCAAAGCATTGATTGTGGTGACAGTGTATTCAGGCAGGCCATCAGCATTGCAGTATTGCGGTACGGCGTCTCAATCCAAATTTGCGTCTGCTGTAATTTTCGAGACTCTACTTCCAGCTGTTTCAGTCGCGCAGTACGATCTTGAGCATCATGCGGAACATAACCCTGAAACGCAAAGCGTTGACCATTTAAACCGCTGGCCATCAGGCCCAGCAAAATAGAGCTTGGACCAACCAAAGGTTTCACTTTGGCGCCCAGCTTATGCGCTGCCAGTACGAGTTCTGCACCAGGATCCGCCACCCCCGGAACGCCAGCTTCTGACATGAGGCCCATGTCCTTACCGGCGATGAGGGGCTTGAGTAAATCCATTGGTTTAACGGCGTCACCATACTTAGCATTGCGTGCAACACCGCGCCACTCGCTCATCTGCATTTCTTGAATAGTGCAAGCTAAAGGCGAAACAGTGTCGACTGCTTTTAAAAAAGCACGGGCTGTTTTTGCATCCTCCACAATCCAGTGGGTGAGCTTGGCAGTTTGGGTAATAGTTTCACTTGGCAAAACCCAAGGTAACTGATCCACCCGAGCATCATCGCCCAATGTATTAGGAATTAAAAAGAGGGTGCCTGGCGTTGAACTCATTATTTTTTACCTGGAATAACAAAGCCAGCTTCACGCAATAGGCTGCTTAGTGCAATTAATGGTAAGCCAATTAATGCAGTGGGATCATCGCTTTTGATGGATTCCAAGAGTGAGATTCCTAAGCCTTCAGACTTAGCGCTACCAGCACAGTCATAGGGCTCTTCGGCATGGAGGTAGGCCTCCAGAACATCATCAGTAAGTTTGCGAAAGGTAACCTCCGTAGGAATATTGATTGTTGTTTCGAAATCGCCATGCATCAGACACAGCGCTGTTTGAAAAGTCACAGTGGCACCACGCATGAGTTGCAGTTGCGCCATGGCGCGCTCAAAGTTTCCCGGCTTACCAATAGCCGCTCCACACAGGTCGGCCACTTGATCTGAGCCAATCACCCAAGCTTCTGGATGATCTTTGGCCACTGCCGTAGCTTTTGCTTGAGCTAAGCGCAAGGCTAAATTCACAGTGTCTTCTCCTGGGAGAGGGGTTTCATCCACCTGGGGAGAGATGACATCAAAGGGAATACGCAGGCGCTCTAAAAGCTCCCGACGGTAGACCGAGGTAGATGCCAGAATTAGTTTTTTTGCAGAATTACTCATCGCTACTCGTACTTTCGCTAAAGCCTTCATTTAGACTGATGTCATGAATCGTAATCAAGTTTTACCTCAAGTTGAGCTATCCGTTGATCCCAAGGCTTTGAGCCGGATCGACTTTTGCGCCCCTCAGTCCTATAAAGGGACTGGATTTTTGGAGATTTCAGTCCTGCCTAGGCTGACTGATGAGGCCTCTAGTATTGAGCCGGGCGATGGCTTTCATTGGGAATTAAAGACCCATTTTGCAGATTCTCCTGGTTCTGAGCCTCGGCAAATTCTGAAATTAGCTGTAAAAGGCCGTATTCACCTAGTTTGTCAGAGCTGTTTGCAGGATTGCGTTCTAGAGTTAGCTCAAGAGAGTCGATTTGTCATGGTGGCCACCGAGGAGGAGGCTGACGCCTTTCCTATGGAAGATGATCAACAAGAGCCTTTGGTGGCAAGTCAGCACTTTGATCTTCTAGGGCTGATTGAGGATGAAATCCTCTTATCCGTGCCCTTAACTCCGAAGCATCCAGAAGGTGCTTGCCAGCCCCATGCCTCTTCATTTGGCGAGGGCGGCGAAGCTTTGGATACCCCTGAAAAACCCCAAAATCCCTTTAACATATTGAAAAATATGAAGAAAAATTGATTTAGCCCCGCCCTTTGGGGGTGGGTTTTCAAATCTGCTTTATCAGGAAATCAGGCATTTATCTCAATTTACATGCTAGAATGTCGCCTTGCTTAGGAGTTCAATATGGCCGTCCAACAGAATAAAAAATCCCCATCCAAACGTGGCATGCACCGTGCGCACGACTTTTTGACCGCACCTGCTACGGCTGTTGAAGCCACAACTGGTGAGGCTCATTTGCGCCACCACATTTCACCAAACGGCTACTACCGTGGTCGTAAAGTTGTTAAAACAAAAAACGACTAATCCTTTAGTCTGAAAGATAGAAGCGGCTCCAGTTAAAGCCGCTTTTTTCTTTGAAAAAACCCACTTGCAGCAATACCTGATTTTATGAGCGTCACACTTGCCATCGATGCTATGGGCGGAGATCACGGGATAGTTGTTACTGTTCCGGCTTGTTGCGATTTTCTCGAAAAACATACTGATGTGAAGATTGTTTTAGTTGGAAATTCGGAGGCGCTCGAGCAAGCCTTGAGTCAATTTCCAAAAGCGCTAATGGAGCGCATTCAAATTATTTCCGCTAGTGAAGTCGTCTCGATGGATGACCCCATTGAGGTGGCATTGCGTCGTAAAAAAGATTCTTCCATGCGAGTTGCTATCGAGCAGGTTAAAGAAGGTCTGGCTGACGCGATCATTTCCTCTGGCAATACCGGCGCCTTGATGGCCATCTCTCGCTATGTTCTCAAAACGCTGGATGGTGTGGATCGCCCCGCAATTGCTACTGCAATCCCGAATGAAAAAGGGCGCGGTACCACGATGTTAGATCTTGGTGCTAACGCAGATTGTGAGCCTATGCATCTGGTGCAATTTGCACAAATGGCTAACGTGATGGTTCAAGTAGTCGATGGCACACAAAATCCTTCTATCGGTCTTCTGAATATCGGTGAAGAAGTGATTAAAGGTAATGAAGTAGTGAAGCAGACTAGTGAGTTGCTGCGCCAAATAAACCTCAACTTTTATGGCAACGTAGAAGGCAATGATATTTTTAAAGGCACTACGGATATTGTGGTGTGTGATGGCTTTGTTGGCAACGTTGTCCTAAAGGCAAGCGAAGGCTTGGCAAAGATGATGAGTGGCTTAATTAAACAAGAATTCAATCGCTCATGGCTGACTAAACTCATGGCGATCTGTGCCATGGTGCCCTTATTACGTGTTCGCAAGCGTGTGGATCATCGCCGCTATAACGGGGCGGTATTATTGGGTTTACGTGGTTGCGTGATTAAGAGCCACGGTTCAGCGGATCGTTTTGCATTTGGTTTTGCGCTCGAGCGCGCACATGAAGCAGCAAAAAATCGCATGGTAGAGCGTATCGCTCAAGCTTTTGCGGCGGAGACAAAATAATCATGAGCATCTACTCGCGGATAGCCGGAACTGGAAGTTATCTTCCAGAGCAGCGTTTGAGCAATCAAGACCTAGTTGAGCGTTTAGCGAAGATTGGTCTTGAAACTAGCGATGAATGGATTGTGACTAGAAGTGGAATTTACGCTCGTCACTTTGCTGCAGAAAATCAACTCACGAGTGATCTGGCAGTCAAGGCAGCCCAAGCGGCATTAGAGGCGGCTGGCTGCACTTCTGAAGATCTTGACCTCATTATTTTGGCGACATCCACACCAGATCATTTAGGTGGTTTTCCAAGTACAGCTTGCGTAGTGCAAGATAAGCTAGGCGCCCATACCAATTGCGCAGCATTCGATGTCCAGGCAGTCTGTGCTGGCTTTACTTATACACTCGCTATTGCAGATGCATTTATTCGTACGGGCACTTACAAAAAAGTATTAGTTCTCGGTGCAGAAACTTTCTCTCGTATTTTGGATTTCCAAGATCGCACTACTTCTGTTTTGTTTGGCGATGGTGCCGGCGCAGTGGTTCTCGAGGCTTCGAAGGAGCCAGGCATTTTGGCAACAACCTTGCATGCTGATGGCAGTCAACGCGATATTCTGTGTGTGCCAGGTCGTGCTAAGCAGGGTGGTGTAGAAGGCTCCGCTTACTTAACTATGGACGGCCCTGCGGTATTTAAGTTGGCCGTCAAAGTGCTTGAGCAAGTCGCTCATGAGGCTTTAGAAAAAGCCAATCTCAAGCCAGAGCAAATTGACTGGTTGGTGCCGCATCAAGCCAACATTCGGATCATGGAGAGCACGGCACGCAAGATGGGTATGTCAATGGACAAGGTCATTGTGACCGTCCATGAGCACGGCAATACTTCTGCGGCATCTATTCCGCTTGCGCTCGATGTTGGCGTGCGCTCTGGTCAAATTCAACGTGGTCAACATCTGTTGCTAGAGGGTGTGGGCGGTGGCTTTGCTTGGGGCGCAGCAGTAATAAAGTACTAAAGCGAAGTACTAAAGCAAAGCACAAAAGCTAAAAATACATTCACAACTATTATTCAGCGATTATTCCTATGACATTTGCATTTGTATTCCCTGGCCAAGGTTCCCAATCTGTTGGGATGCTCAACACCATTGCTGATCGCCCTGAAGTCCGCGAGACTTTGCAGGAAGCTTCAGAAGCTTTAGGTGAAGATGTTGCAAAACTCATTGCTGAGGGTCCTGCTGAGGCATTGTCCTTAACCACTAATACACAACCTGTGATGTTGACTGCAGCGATTGCGTTTTATCGCGCTTGGTTAGCTTCGGGCGGCGCCGTTCCGAAGATGATGGCTGGCCATAGCTTGGGCGAGTACTCTGCTTTAGTTGCTGCAGGCGTAATCTCTTTTAAAGATGCTGTGCCCTTGGTGCGTTTTCGTGCTGAGGCGATGCAGACAGCAGTACCAGTAGGTACTGGCGGTATGGCCGCAATCTTGGGTTTAGATGATACGATAGTGAAGACGGTTTGTGCTGAGGCTGCTTCAGCCTCTGGTGGTGTAGTGGAAGCAGTGAACTTCAATGCTCCAGGCCAAGTGGTAATCGCTGGTGGCAGTGACGCAGTGACTAAGGCTTGTGAATTACTCAAGGCAGCTGGCGCAAAACGTGCTTTGCCATTACCTGTATCCGCACCATTCCATTCATCATTGCTACAACCTGCTTCTGAAAAACTCAAAGGCTACTTGGCTGATATTGAATTTAAGGTTCCGACCATCTCCGTAGTCAATAACGTTGATGTCAATGTATTGAATGACCCAGCAGCTATTAAGGATGCCTTAGTGCGTCAAGCTGCCAAGCCTGTGCGTTGGCAAGAGACGATTAATGCGATGGCGCAGCAGGGAGTTACTCAAGTGGTTGAATGCGGCCCCGGCAAGGTACTGGCTGGATTAACTAAGCGCATCAATGAAAATATTGTTGGGTTGCCCATCTTCGATGAGCTCAGCCTCAATGAAGCCTTGGCTGCCGTAAAGTAACAATACGAATCAGCAATAGAAGAAATACGAAATAAAGAACGGAAGACAAATATGAATCTCGACTTAAGCGGACAAATTGCATTAGTGACAGGCGCATCGCGCGGTATTGGCCAAGCCATTGCGGACGAGCTAGTGAAATGTGGTGCCAAGGTAATCGGTACTGCCACGTCTGAGGATGGCGCCAAAGCAATCAACACCCGTTTACAAGCGAGCGGTGGTCGTGGCGAAGTATTGAATGTGACTGATCCTAAGGCTTGCGAAGACATTATTGATTTGATCGTCAAAGATTTTGGCGGTATTAGTATTTTGGTCAATAACGCAGGCATCACTCGCGATAACCTTTCAATGCGTATGAAAACAGATGAGTGGACCGATGTGATCGATACCAACTTAAGCGCTGTTTTCCGTTTATCGCAGGCGGTAATGCGCCCCATGATGAAAGCGCGCGCTGGACGAATTATTAATATCACTTCGATTGTTGGCCACATGGGTAACCCTGGGCAGGCTAATTACGCTGCCGCAAAATCGGGTGTTTCAGGTATGACCCGTGCTTTGGCCCGCGAAATCGGTAGCCGCAATATCACTGTGAATTGTGTTGCCCCTGGCTTTATTGATACAGATATGACCCGTGCTTTGAGTGAAGAGCAGCAAAATGCCCTAAAAGCCAATATTCCTCTGGCACGTCTGGGTAGCCCAGAAGATGTAGCCCAGGCAGTGGCGTTTTTAGCCTCTCCAGCGGCCGGATACATTACTGGAAATACCTTGCATGTCAATGGCGGACTCTATTTAGCCTAATAACAAAGCAGGAATTGATCATTTTTTGGCGGATTTACTAATTTAGCCTGCCAAGCTGATAAAATCCTTTTCATCGTTTTTTTACAACCCTTGGGGGAATTAATGGATAACATCGAACAACGCGTTAAGAAGATCGTCGCTGAGCAATTGGGCGTCGCAGAAGCAGAGATCAAAAATGAATCTTCTTTTGTGAATGACTTGGGCGCAGACTCTCTTGACACTGTTGAATTGGTAATGGCTTTGGAAGATGAGTTCGGGATTGAAATTCCGGATGAAGAAGCTGAGAAAATTACTACTGTTCAGCTTGCTATCGATTTTGCTCAGTCAAAAGCTCAGGGTTAATTCCCTAGCTTAGTTAAAAGCTATTACTGTGTCAGCATCAAATGGCCGCCGCCGGGTTGTTGTTACCGGCCTAGGCCTGATTTCACCAGTTGGTAACTCGGTTGATGTAGCTTGGTCTAATTTACTCGCGGGCAAATCAGGCATTGCTACTATTACCAAGTTTGACCACACTCCGCTCAGCGTGCACTTCGCTGGCGAGGTGAAAGATTTCAATGTCGAAGAATATGTTTCTGCCAAAGAGGCGCGCCATATGGATACCTTTATCCATTTCGGTATCGCAGCTGGTTCGCAAGCAATTCGTGATAGCGGTTTACAGATAACGGAAGAGAACGCAGAGCGCGTGGGCGTCATGGTCGGCTCAGGCATTGGTGGTTTGCCGATGATTGAAGAGACGGGCGCTGAATTGTTAGCTCGTGGCCCTCGTCGCATCTCTCCATTCTTTGTGCCAGGGTCAATCATTAATATGATTTCTGGTCATCTCAGTATCTTGTTTGGCCTTAAAGGCCCAAACGTGGCTGCGGTAACTGCCTGCACTACCGGTTTACACAGCATTGGCTTGGCGGCACGCTTAATTCAGTATGGTGATGCTGATGTGATGGTTGCTGGTGGGGCTGAATCCACTATCTCTGCATTGGGTGTTGGCGGCTTCGCTTCAGCTCGTGCACTATCCACTCGCAACGATGATCCTGCAACTGCTTCACGCCCATGGGACAAAGACCGTGATGGTTTCGTATTGGGTGAGGGTGCTGGTGTTGTGGTGCTAGAAGAGTATGAGCACGCTAAAGCACGTGGCGCAAAAATCTACTGTGAGCTCTTAGGTTTCGGTATGAGTGGTGACGCGTATCACATGACCGCTCCAAATATGGATGGCCCACGTCGCTGTATGGTCAACGCCATGCGCGATGCCGGTTTAAATCCAGATCAAATTCAATATATAAATGCACACGGCACCTCTACACCTTTAGGTGATAAGAATGAAACCGGTGCGATTAAAGCTGCCCTTGGCGATCACGCTAAGAAGACATTGATTAACTCTACTAAGTCGATGACCGGCCACCTCTTAGGTGGTGCTGGCGGTTTAGAGTCTGTCTTTACTATTCTGGCGCTCCATAACCAGAAATCTCCACCAACCATCAACATCTTCAATCAAGATCCAGAGTGTGATTTGGACTACTGCGCCAATACTGCTCGCGATGTGAAGATTGACCATGCCGTGAAAAACAACTTTGGCTTTGGGGGTACTAACGGTACCTTGATTTTTGGCAAATTGACCTAATATCCTTATTAGTTAGTTTTCTTCCTCTTTTTTTCTTTAATTATTGGTTTTTACCAAGCAGGTCTATAGCACTATGAAAAAGTATTTTATTGCGTTCTTGGCTATGTTTAGCTTGGGGCAAATTGCGCTTATCCCCCAGGCCTGTGCCCAGAGCCCACGTGTCTCTATTCCTGACTTTGCTGATTTGGTTGAGCGAGCTAGTCCTGCTGTGGTGAATATTCGAACCACTGAAAAAGTAATGCAGCAGCAAGCTCAGGGCGGTATTCCAGGGATGCCTGAGGATCAGGCCGAGTTCTTCCGTCGCTTCTTTGGTGTGCCCATGCCAGGATTGCCTGGCGGACCCAAGCAGGCGCAACCCAATCCTGGCAAGCCTCAAGAGGCTGATCGAGGTGTAGGCTCCGGCTTCATTATTGAATCCAATGGCTTAATTTTGACCAATGCCCACGTGGTCGAGGGTGCAAATACTATCTACGTCACCTTGACAGACAAACGCGAGTTCAAAGCCAAATTATTGGGTATGGATAAGCGAACCGATATGGCGGTTGTCAAAATCGATGCACGTGATTTGCCTAAGTTGCCACTAGGTGACTCTTCCCGAGTGAGGGTGGGTGAATGGGTATTGGCTATTGGCTCTCCATTTGGTCTAGAAAATACCGTGACTGCTGGCATCGTGTCTGCCAAGAGTCGTGACACTGGGGATTACTTACCCTTCATTCAGACTGACGTGGCTGTGAATCCTGGTAACTCGGGTGGACCGCTATTAAATACAGCCGGACAGGTGATTGGCATTAACTCGCAAATCTTTAGTCGCTCTGGTGGATATATGGGCATCTCTTTTGCCATTCCCATTGATGAAGCGATGCGAGTTGCAGAGCAGTTGCGTAGCAACGGAAAAATGACTCGTGGCCGTATTGGTGTCGCTTTAGGTGAAATGACTAAAGAGATTGCGGAGAGCTTGGGTCTAGGTAAACCTCGCGGCGCTTTTGTCCGCAATGTTGAGCCAGGTGGCCCAGCAGCAGCAGGCGGTATTGAGTCTGGAGACGTGATTCTGAGCTTTAATGGCCGTGATATTGGTAAATCGACTGATTTGCCAAGAGCCGTCGGGGAAACCAAGCCAGGAACTAGCGCCAACGTACAGGTTTGGCGTAAAGGCTCCACTAAGGATTTGATGGTCTCTGTAGTGGATACCGAAGCAGGTCAAGCTGCTGTGAAGAAGTCGGATAACTCAGGTTCATCTGGTGCAAATGCTAATTCTCTTGGGGTGGCAGTTTCTGAGCCCTCAGACACCAAGAAAAAGGAGCTCAATATTCGCGGAGGTGTCGAGGTTACCGGTTTAGGGGATGGCCCCTTAGCGCGCTCAGGGGTGCGTCCTGGGGATGTCATCATCCGAATTGCCGATGCCGATATCACTGGGGTAAAGCAGTTTGAGGGTCTTGTAAAGGGTTTGGACGCTAATAAGTCAGTTCCAGTCTTTGTTCGTCGGGCTGATAGCACTCTGATTATTCCGGTAAGGCCAAAATAAGCTAAAACCTTGTTTTTGGACGAAATAAGGGGGTTTGGCGCTAATTTGGCGCCACCCATTACAATCGTCCCAAGACGGCTTTTTGCAGCGCATCATCGTGGTGCGCTCTGACAAGGCGTTTTTTGAAGACTACACAAGACGCTATGGATTTAATCCGCAATTTTTCTATCATCGCCCATATTGATCACGGCAAATCAACGCTTGCTGATCGCATTATTCAGCTCTGCGGCGGTCTTACTGATCGTGAAATGGAAGCCCAGGTTCTCGATTCGATGGATATCGAGCGTGAGCGTGGCATCACCATCAAAGCCCAAACTGCGGCGCTGAGTTATAAATCTAAAGACGGCAAAACCTACAACATCAATTTGATTGATACCCCAGGGCACGTTGACTTCTCCTATGAGGTTAGCCGCTCCCTATCAGCATGCGAAGGCGCATTGTTAGTGGTTGATGCCAGTCAAGGTGTTGAAGCCCAAACAGTCGCTAACTGCTACATGGCGCTAGAGTTGGGTGTTGAAGTCGTACCAGTGCTCAATAAGATTGATTTACCGCAGGCAGATCCTGAACGCGCTAAACAAGAAATTGAAGATGTCATTGGTATTGATGCATCTGAAGCAGTGACTTGTTCAGCTAAAACGGGATTAGGTGTGCAGGAAGTCATCGAAGAAATGATTGCTCGCGTACCTCCTCCAAAAGGTAGTGCAACAGATCCATTACAAGCTTTGATTATCGATTCGTGGTTTGATAACTATGTTGGTGTAGTGATGTTGGTGCGTGTTGTGAATGGCACCTTAAAGCCAAAAGAAAAAATTACCTTGATGTCCAATGGCTCAAGTCATTTAGTTGAGCATGTTGGTGTCTTTAGTCCAAAGTCGGTAGATCGCCCAGAATTGTCTGCTGGTCAAGTAGGCTTTGTGATTGCCGGCATTAAAGAGTTAAAAGCTGCCAAGGTGGGTGATACGGTTACGCATACACCAGGGCAGCAAGGCCGCATTCCTGCTACAGCACCACTTCCAGGTTTTAAAGAGGTCAAGCCTCAGGTCTTTGCTGGGCTATACCCAGTAGAGTCGAGTGAATACGATCAACTGCGCGAGTCTTTGGAGAAGTTGCAGTTAAATGATGCCTCACTCTTGTATGAGCCAGAGGTGTCACAGGCTCTTGGTTTTGGATTCCGTTGCGGCTTCTTGGGCCTGCTCCATATGGAGATCGTGCAAGAGCGCTTAGAGCGCCAGTACGGTATGAACCTCATTACGACCGCGCCAACGGTGGTGTATCAGGTGGAGCAATCTGATGGCAGTATCTTATCGGTCGATAACCCATCGAAGATGCCTGAGGCTAGCAAGATCAATACGATTCTTGAGCCGATCGTGACAGTCAATCTGTATATGCCGCAAGAGTATGTAGGCGCGATTATTACTCTGTGCGTTGGTAAGCGTGGTATTCAGATGAATATGAATTATCTCGGTCGTCAAGTGAAACTCACATATGAGTTACCGATGGCAGAAATTGTTTTAGATTTCTTCGACAAAATGAAATCGATCTCTCGTGGCTATGCATCTATGGACTATGAGTTCAAGGAATATCGTCCAGCCGATGTAGTTAAAGTTGACATCCTCATTAATAGCGAACGAGTTGATGCCCTATCGGTGATCGTTCACCGTAGCAATAGCCAACATCGTGGTCGTGAAGTAGTTGCCAAGATGCGCGGCATTATTCCGCGTCAAATGTTTGATGTAGCTATTCAGGCGGCAATTGGTAGCAACATCGTTGCTCGCGAAAACGTCAAGGCCTTGCGTAAGAACGTATTAGCTAAATGTTACGGCGGTGATATTTCCCGTAAACGTAAATTATTAGAGAAGCAAAAAGAAGGTAAGAAACGCATGAAGCAGGTGGGTAATGTGGAGATTCCACAGGAAGCCTTCTTAGCCATTTTGCAGGTAGACGACTAATGAACTTTGCCCTCATCCTCTTTATCTTGGTAGTGGTCTCTGGCATTGCTTGGATTGCTGACCGCTATTACTTTGCTCCACAAAGACGCAAGGTTGGCATCGATCGCATGCCATTGTGGCTGGAATACACGGCAGGGTTCTTTCCAGTCATTTGCGCGGTCTTTGTATTACGCTCATTTATTGTGGAGCCCTTCAAAATTCCTTCGGGCTCGATGATTCCAACCCTACAGATTGGTGACTTTATTCTGGTGAATAAATTTACTTATGGCATTCGTCTGCCGGTGATTAATCAGAAGGTTGTCGATCTAGGCTCCCCTAAACGTGGTGATGTTGTGGTATTCCGCTACCCCCGTGATGAGTCTATTGACTACATCAAGCGTGTTGTCGCTTTGCCAGGCGATACGATTACTTATCAAGACAAGCGTTTAACAGTAAATGGTCAGCCATTGCAATACAGTGGTGGCGAGTCCTATCTTGACCCGGAAAATATGCGTTATGCCAAGCGATTTGCAGAATCTTACCCTGCAGACTTAGGCGGCAATAAGCATGAGATTTTGAATGATCCCGATCGTCCTGCTGGCATGTTCCCTGCAGAGCGTTTTCCTGGATTTGAAAACTGTCAATATATTAATGCTGGGCTCACCTGTACTGTCCCAGCAGGACATTACTTCGCTATGGGTGATAACCGTGATAACAGTGCTGATTCTCGCTACTGGGGATTTGTGCCGGATAAGAATATTGTTGGTAGAGCATTCTTTGTTTGGTTGAACCTCGGAAATCTTGGCCGTATTGGCGGCTTCGAATAAGACTATGAACGCCCGCGCCGCTATCGAAACTGCACCGCTGCAAGCGCAATTAGGTTATACGTTTAAAAAACTAGAGCTGCTCAATCAAGCCCTAACGCACCGCAGCCATAGCAAGAAAAATAATGAGCGCCTCGAGTTTCTGGGTGATTCGATTCTCAATTGCGTTGTTGCTGAAATGCTCTATGAGCGTTATTCCGATCTAGATGAAGGCGATCTTTCACGCGTGCGGGCTAATCTGGTTAAGCAGCAGGCACTCTATGAGATCGCTCAAACTCTTTCGCTGTCTGACTACCTACGTTTAGGCGAGGGAGAATTAAAGAGCGGCGGCTTCCGTCGGCCATCTATTCTGGCTGATACGCTTGAGGCAGTCACTGGTGCAATATTCTTAGATGGTGGATTTGATGCTGCCAAGGCCTGTTTGCGTAAGCTCTACACTATCATCCTGGCTAACGTTGATCCCAAAACCTTGGGCAAAGATGATAAGACTTTGTTACAGGAGTGTTTGCAAAGCTATCAGCTGCCGCTGCCTACCTATAACGTCACTGGCACTAGTGGCGCAGCCCACAATCAGCAGTTTGAAGTGGAATGTTTAATACCAAACCTGAACGTTGCCGTGAAAGGTGAGGGCCCCTCTCGACGTGCGGCAGAGCAGGCTGCGGCAAAGCTAGCACTCATTGCAGCACTGAAGGCTTTGCCACAGGCGCTAGGTAAACCCAAAAAGACTCGGTCCGCCAAAAAGAAGGCAGCTAAAAAAGTGGTAACTGAAGAGCAATTAAATCTTAAGCTGAAGGGCTAATCGTGTTTAGATGCGGCACTATCGCCATTGTTGGCCGTCCTAATATGGGTAAATCAACTCTCTTAAATGCCTTAGTTGGGCAGAAGATTAGTATTACCTCGCGTAAGGCACAAACTACGCGTCATCGTATTTTAGGTATTCAGAATCGCAAAGAAGCACAATTCATTTTCATTGATACTCCGGGCTTTCAGACGCGTTTGATGAATACCCTCAACAAGGCCTTGAACCGCACTGTAACCACAGCTCTGCAAGATGTGAATGTGGCTTGCTTTGTAGTTGAGGCTGGTTACTTTGGTGAGGATGACAAGAAGGTTTTGAAATTACTGCCAGATGACTTACCCGCTGTCTTAGTGTTAAATAAATTGGATCTATTTAATAGCCGCTTTCAGACTCCCTCTGAGCGCGATCAGGCTTTACTCAATTTCATGAAAGAAATGAGCCAGCCTTGGTGTGAATTAGGTGGTCATGAAGATCAGAAGTGTGAGTTTGCTGAAATCGTCCCGATGAGCGCTAAGAGCCCAGGGGATATTGAAAGATTATTAGACGTACTTGAGGGCTATTTACCTGAAGCTCCCGCAGTTTACGATGGTGACACTATTACTGATCGCAGTGAGCGTTTCTTGGCCGCTGAGATCCTGCGTGAGAAGGTTTTTCGCTTTACTGGTGAGGAATTGCCTTACACCAGCACGGTAGTGATTGATCAGTTCAAGATGGATGGCAAGATGCGACGTATCGCAGCAACGATTTTGGTTGATCGCGATAGCCATAAGGCGATGATTATTGGTGCCAAGGGTGAGCGCCTGAAGAAGATCTCTACCGATGCACGCATTGATATGGAAAAGCTCTTTGACGGCAAAGTCTTTCTGGAGACCTGGGTTAAGGTCAAACGTGGCTGGGCAGATGATCGTGCTGAATTACGGGCGCAGGGACTAGAGTAAGTAGCCATGGCCTCCATTCGTGTTGCTGACGAACCCGCTTTTGTATTGCACAGTATTCCTTATAAGGAAACTAGCTTAATTCTGGATGTCTTTACACGGCAATATGGCCGTATGGCACTGATTGCCAAAGGTGCTAAACGCCCGCACTCGGTGTTGCGTCCTGTCTTACAGCGTTTTCAACCACTATTGGTTTCTTGGAGCGGCAAGTCTGAGCTGCGTACTTTAACAAAGTCAGAGTGGGTTGGTGGTACGCCCTCTTTGGTAGGCGATGCCTTGCTCTGCGGCTTCTATCTCAATGAGTTGTTAGTGAAGTTTCTGGCGCGTGAAGACGACTATGAAAAACTCTATGACCATTACACCGATACCATCTCCGCCTTATCTAATCTCGAATTTCAATCCAAGGGTCTAGAAGAAATTTTGCGCCCATTTGAGCTAACACTCTTGCAGGAGACTGGATATGCAGCGGCATTAGACTACTGTGTTGAAACCCACAGCGCTCCAGTCTCACAAGAACAGTACATCTATCAGCCGGAGCGTGGTGTTAGGCCTGTACAGGTAGATGATCCAGGCCATTGGCCAGTCTTGAGTGGTAAATCTCTATTGGCTATTGCAGCGGGAGACTTTTCTGATCAGGAAACGCTTTCTGAGAGTAAGCAGTTGATGCGCTTTTTGTTGGGCTTGCACCTGCAAGATCAGGTGCTCACTACCCGTCAGATTTTGATTGACCTCAAGAAAATCTAGTAATCTACAAATATGAGTAACTCCAATATCCTTGAACTTGGTATTAATATCGACCACGTTGCCACCTTACGTAATGCTCGTGGCACGGTCTACCCCGACCCGTTAAAAGCCGCTCGATTGGCAGAAGAGGCGGGTGCTGATTTAATTACCTTGCATTTGCGTGAGGATCGTCGTCATATTAAAGATGCAGATTTAATGGCGCTTCGCCCTTTGATTCAGACGCGTATGAACCTGGAATGTGCTGTTACTCCAGAGATGATTAACATCGCCTGTCATATTCAGCCACATGATGTTTGCCTTGTTCCTGAGAAGCGTGAAGAGGTGACTACAGAGGGTGGTTTAGATGTCGTGGGTCACTTTGAAGCAGTCAAGGCTGCCACTACACAATTAAAAGCTGCTGGCATACGGGTTTCACTTTTTATTGATCCAGAAGAGCGGCAAATTCAAGCTGCAAAAGATGCAGGTGCCACAGTCATCGAGTTACATACTGGTCGTTACGCAGATCTGTCTGGTGATCAACAGAAGCAAGAGCTGGAGCGGATTAGAATAGCAGCGCAGTTTGGAAAAAGCATTGGCTTACGAGTCAATGCTGGCCATGGCTTGCATGAGGGCAATGTTATTCCAGTTGCTGGCATTGCCGAGCTATCCGAGCTTAATATCGGGCATGCTATTGTTGCTGAAGCACTCTTTAAAGGTTGGCAAAAGGCAATCACGGATATGAAGTACCTGATGGTTCAGGGTAGGTCTAAAGCTTAAGATATTTAACATCAAATGATCATTGGTATAGGCACAGACATCTTACAAATTGAGCGGCTTCAAGCTGCTTACGATCGCACTAATGGTCGCCTTGCTGAAAAAATTCTGGGCCCAGATGAGATATTGGTTTTTAAACATCGCTTAGCCAGAAATCACAAGCGGGGCATTGCTTTTTTGGCAACGCGCTTTGTTGCAAAAGAGGCTTTCTCCAAAGCCATTGGCTTGGGTATGAGAATGCCCATGACCTGGCGCTCTTTGCAAACACTCAATGAGCCTAGCGGTAAGCCGGCTACCTCCTATCTGGGGGCGCTCGCGCAATTTATGCAGGAAAAGAACTGGGAAGCTCAGGTCACTGTTAGTGATGAGCAAGATATGGCAATAGCCCATGTCATCGTGGTTCAAAAATAAAACCACTCTCAAAAGTATATAAAACAAAAAATTTCGAGGAATCCATGGCTACGCTGACTATGAAACCAGGCCCAGTTACATTAGATGTTGTTGGTCTCGAATTAAATGCAGAGGATCGTCGTCGCATCTTGCACCCCCTTACCGGTGGCGTGATTTTGTTTGGCAGAAATTTTGCTAATCGCAAGCAGCTCACCAAACTCACTGCAGAGATTAAAAAAATCCGCTCTGATGTATTGATCTCGATTGATCATGAAGGTGGACGAGTGCAGCGCTGCAGGACTGATGGCTTTACCCATTTGCCTGCTATGCGTAAGCTTGGCGAGCTTTGGGGGGCTAAAAATAAATCAACAGATAAATCAAAACATGCCGCTGAATCAGCCGCCATCGCTATGGCTGCAGTTACCGCCTGTGGATATATCCTGGCTGCCGAGTTAAGAGCTTGTGGTGTGGACTTTAGTTTTACTCCTGTCCTGGATTTAGACTTTGGTCGTAGCGGTGTAATCGGCGATCGTGCATTTAGTCGTGATCCACAAATTACCTTTGCATTGGCTAAGAGTTTGAATGAGGGCCTACGACTCGCGGGTATGGCAAATTGCGGAAAGCATTTTCCAGGTCATGGCTGGGCAGAGGCGGATTCTCATGTGGCTATTCCAGTGGATGAGCGTCCACTAGAGATCATTCTGAATGAGGATGCCAAGCCTTATGAGTGGTTAGATCTGAGCTTGACTGCCGTAATGCCGGCGCATGTAATTTATCCGCAAGTAGATAAAAACCCAGCAGGGTTTTCTAAGGTTTGGCTACACTCCATCTTGCGTCAAGAGTTGGGATTTGAAGGTGTGATCTTTAGTGATGACCTTTCCATGGAGGGCGCCAGTGTCGCTGGTTCTGTGGTGAAGGGCGCCGACATGGCGCTTGAGGCAGGATGCGATGCAGTATTGATTTGCAATCGCCCCGATCTCGCAGATCAATTACTCAGTCAGTTGAAAGTCTCTAAAGCAAAACAAGCTGAATCTGCTACTCGATTAAATCGCTTGATGCCTACTTCCACAGCTCCCGCCTGGGATGAGCTGCAATCCGAAGCGCAATACCAGCATGCTAAAGGCTTGCTCCAGCAGTTGAAGCTCATTTCTTAGGAAATAAAAAAGCCCGGCGTACCGGGCTTTTACTTATCGAGCGAGCTAATTAGTTAGCGCGGCTACGATATTCACCAGTGCGCGTATCGATCTCGATCTTGTCACCAGTGTTACAGAATAATGGCACTTGCAATTCATAGCCGGTAGCCAATTTTGCATTCTTCAATACTTTGCCAGAGCTGGTATCACCTTTAACTGCTGGCTCTGTGTAAATGATTTCACGAACCAAAGAGTTCGGCATGGCTACTGATAGTGCTTTACCTTCGTAGAACACCACTTCACAAGGCATGCTTTCTTCGAGGTAATGCAATGCATCGCCCATGAATTCAGCTTCTACTTCATATTGGTTGTACTCGGTATCCATAAATACATACATTGGATCTGCAAAGTAAGAGTAGGTGCAATCTTTCTTATCCAAGATCACTACATCGAACTTGTCATCTGCTTTGAATACGCCTTCGTTAGGCGCACCAGTTAACAAGTTCTTAAATTTCATTTTCACAACTGAGGAGTTACGGCCTGAGCGACTGTATTCTGCTTTTAAAACGACCATGGCATCAGTGCCGATCATGACTACGTTACCAACGCGGAGTTCTTGTGCTGTTTTCATCTTGCTATTCCTGGGTGCAGAGCTGATTTTCTGCGGTTTTTATCAAAAACAAGATTGTAACCGCCCGCAGGCGTATTTCGCCTAAGATCAGGCTACAAAGCGCATTAGACGAGCAGCCAGGCCACCATCGCTTTGTTTTTCAAGTAAATCTGCTCGCCAAGCCTTGGAATGGGTGTTCCATTCATCAATTGATTCATGCCACTTGCTGGGCATTGTCCAAGTCATTGCTTCAATGACGGCGTGTTTAAGCTCTTGAGGTGCATCTTCAAGATAGAGATCTAAAAATGCAGCCAACTTGGTTTCATGGGCACGATCTGCTTGGGGGTAGATATGCCAGATGAAGGGCTTGCCAGCCAACTGCGCTCGGACAAAAGAATCCTCACCCCGAACAATATTAAAGTCGCATTGAGAGAGAGTCCAATCATATTCATCTTGAGAGACAAAAGGAATTGAGATTAGTTGAATGGAGTTAGGTAGGCTAATTGCTTTAGTAGGGTGACCTGAGCTGAACTGCAATTGCTCAAGCTGGCCATGAGTCAACACAATGTCGAAGTTCTTATCTAATGTTGCTAGATTTTCTAACCATTTGAGGAGCGGCGCACCTGGGTAGCAAAAAACACTAATGCGTTTTGCATTAGGTCGCAATAGCTTCCAGCTTATCCCGAGGCTCTCAGGAATCAATTGCGCAGTCAATGATGACTCCTGAGGAATTGGATCAGTCAAAATGCCGCCCGCATTAGCCTGAAAACCTGGAAAGAAAAAGTATTTCGGAATACCGTGTGCCTGCGGAGATGCTCTCTGATGAAAGTTCACTATCCAGGGCTCTGCAGTTAAATACTCCAGATTAATGATGATGGGTTTTTTGGGGGCAATCAGTAGGCCTGCAAGGTAGCGATCGGGAAGGTCGCATCCAAACGCCTCAATCACTACATCGGGTGCCTCAACAGGGTGGCGGCTATTGTTATGACTCGCTTCCCAGGGTTGGACGTCGATACGACGATTGATTTCTGGGTCAACCCCAGAAGCGAGTAAATTAAGGGTTGGGAGATTGTCACAGAAAATGCGCACGTCTTGGCCATGAAGACTTGTTAAGCTTCTCGCTAGGCGCCAGCAAACACCGGCATCACCATAGTTGTCTACGATTTGACAGAAAATATCCCAACGCATGAGCAATTCGCTTTTTGAAACCCTTCAGCAGGATGTTAAACGGCTACCCGGATTGCCGGGGGTGTATCGCTTCTTTGATGAGGCAGGACATATTCTGTATGTCGGAAAAGCGCGCAACCTCAAAAAGCGGGTATCTAGTTACTTCCAGCGAACTCCGCTTTCACCACGGATAGAACTGATGGTGGGAAAAATTGTCCGCTACGAAACTACAGTAACACGCTCAGAAACCGAAGCCTTAATTCTAGAGAACAATTTAATTAAGGAGTTAGCTCCTCCATTTAATATTCTCTTCCGAGATGATAAGTCCTATCCCTATGTGATGTTGACGGGACACCAGTTTCCACGTCTAGCCTCCTATCGAGGGAAAACGGATAAGCGCAATCACTACTTTGGACCATTCCCAAATTCATGGGCGGTGCGCAATAGCGTGCAGATTTTGCAAAAAGTCTTTCGTCTGAGAACTTGTGAAGACTCTGTTTTTAAAAACCGGAGCCGTCCTTGTTTATTGCATCAAATTCATCGTTGTAGTGCACCTTGTGTCGGTCGCCTGAATGCGGAGCAATATGGGCAGGACGTAGCACAGGCAAAACGTTTCTTAGAGGGTGACCATAGTCGAGTACTCTCTGAGCTTGAAAAAAAGATGCACGCTTACAGTGATGCTATGGAATTTGAAATGGCTGCAGTACTAAGGGATCGTATTGCCGATCTTTCTAGTGTCTTGCAACAGCAGTCGATGGACACCGTTGCTGATGGCGAAGGTGATGTTGATGTCATCGCTGTAGCTCAAATGGAAGGTGTGGTCTGCGTCAATCTCGCAATGATTCGTGGTGGTCGCCATTTAGGTGATCGGGCCTATTTCCCGAAAGGCTTGCGTTCAAGCTCGGGAGAGTTGCCACCCCCCGCAGAAATCTTAGAAGCCTTTATCGCTCAGCATTACCTTGAGGAGAAGTCAGGTGATGGTGAGGCGACCACCAATTTAATTCCACCTGTACTCATTCTGAATCACCCATTGAGAAAGTTGGTGGATGATATCGCGGTATCAGAAGAAATTACTGAAGATGGTGTCGAGCAAGAAATTCCAGAAGGTTTGCATGATTTACTCAATGCTCAGGCTGGTAAGTGTATTACTTTCCTTCATCAACCACAAGGTCAGAGGCGACATTGGTTGGCGATGGCTGAGGGTAATGCCAAGATTGCGATAGCGAAGCGTTTGGTCGAGACTGGTGGACAACTAGCGAGAGCGCGAGCACTAGCTGATGTTTTAGTTTTGGAATTAGAAAGTCTTGAGCAGTTGCGTATCGAGTGTTTTGACATTAGCCATACATCCGGTGAGGCTACGCAAGCTTCTTGTGTGGTGTATTCCAAAAATGCGATGCAGCCTAGTGAATATCGCCGTTTTAACATTAATGACATTACACCGGGTGATGATTACGCAGCAATGCGTCAGGTCTTACAGCGCCGTTATGTGAACTTTCAAGAGTTTCCTATTGAGAAGATGCCGCAAGTGATTTTGATTGACGGTGGCAAAGGTCAGGTTGAGATGGCAAGACAAGTTCTCTCTGAATTTGGTATGGATATCAGCTTGATTGTTGGTGTTGCTAAAGGGGAAGGGCGTAAGGTAGGTCTTGAGACGCTCATTTTTGCGGACGGACGGAAATCGTTCGAACTCGGTATCGATAGTGCGGCTTTGTTATTAGTAGCGCAAATCCGTGATGAGGCGCATCGCTTTGCCATTACGGGCATGCGCGCTAAGCGTGCAAAAGCGAGGACAGTTTCTCAGTTGGAGGAGATTGAGGGTATCGGAGCGAAACGCCGTCAAAAATTATTAGCCCGTTTCGGGGGTTTGCGTGGTGTTTCCAATGCCACCATCGAAGAGCTCTCCAGTGTTGAGGGAATATCCACTGCATTGGCAGAGCAAATCTATAGGCAGCTCCATTGATTACCCAGCACGCTCGCATTAGTTTATGCTTGAGCTATGCCTTTTAATTTACCCATTGCCCTGACCTGGTTGCGTGTTGCCGCCATTCCGCTGGTCGTTGCAGTGTTCTATTTGCCTGATAGCTGGCTAACTCCTTTTGAAAAGAATCTCACAGCCACAGTCATTTTTGTTTTTGCAGCAGTAACTGACTGGTTAGATGGTTACTTAGCTCGCAAAATGAAACAAGAGTCGGCGTTCGGTCAATTCTTAGACCCGGTAGCGGATAAGTTAATTGTTGCCGCTGCATTGTTGGTTCTCCTCAACATGGATCGTGTTCAGGTTTGGGTTGCCCTTATCATCATTGGGCGTGAAATTACCATCTCCGCCTTGAGAGAGTGGATGGCGCTCTTAGGCGCAGGGAAAAGTGTTGCTGTACACATGGTTGGTAAACTTAAGACCACTGCACAACTAGTAGCGATTCCATTTTTATTGTTGAACGACACCATATTTGGTTGGCTAAATTGCGCACAAGTGGGTACTTGGTTAATCTGGATTGCATCCTTTTTGACACTTTGGTCAATGTTCTATTACATGAAAAAGGCTTTGCCTCAGTTGGTTGAAAAAGCTAAGTAAGGTCTACAAACCCATTACTGATAAGGACTTAGTCTAAATGTGAGCCTTGCTGGTAGATAGCCTTGCTCATGAATAATGCGCTCTCTCAAATTGTTTGCTAAACTGTTGCCCTGTTATGCGGGAATAGCTCAGCTGGTAGAGCGATACCTTGCCAAGGTATAGGTCGGGAGTTCGAACCTCCTTTCCCGCTCCAAGTTCGATGGGAAGCCCTAAAAAAGCTTCCCATTTTTGATTCAAGCATATGGCGCGTTGGCCGAGTGGTTAGGCAGGAGCCTGCAAAGCTTCGTACGGGGGTTCGATTCCCTCACGCGCCTCCAGCATTTGATTTGACGAATGAAGCGTGTAGCCTAAAATACTTACAAATGCTGTAAGCTCTAATGCGTTAACCACTTTGGGTTATCAAGGTAAACAATGACATTTCAAACTCTAAAACTTAATGCGCTTTGCTTAGTCTTATCTGCTCTACTGGGTGGATGTGCATCTTCCGGTGACTCTCCAACAGGTACGTCTAGTGAAGTCCAAGAAATTCAATCGCAACTCTTGGGTGATATGCCATTGCCCGCAGCATCAAAAATTATTGGCTCTGATTCACTGATTATTGGTCGCGGCGATAACTGGGTAGGGCGTGTTGTTTTATCTGGTGTGCAAACCCCAACAGATATTTATGCATTCTTCCAATCTGAATACCCTAGGGTAGGCTGGACTACCGTGAGTGCAGTGAAATCAAAAACGAGCATTTTGGTTTTCACTAAAGGTGATCGCACCTCAACCGTAGAATTAAATGAAGGTCCATTCACTGGCCCAAAGACAATCATCACTATTACTGCGTCTCCAAAGAATGCAAATGTAGTTGCGCCTAGTAAAAAATAAATAATAGAAAAAAATTGAGTAAAAAGAATGCTGTAGTTCCGCTCTGCAGTTGAAAAAGGCCTCATATAGAGGCCTTTCGTTTTAGTAGTCTAGGATCAGAGTCCGCCAGCCCTGATTAGACCGACAGCTTGACCTTCAACCGCAAAGTTCGGTTGACGTCTGTCTACCAAAATATTTTTGAAGTCTGGGTTCTCGGCTTGTAATTCAATCACCATGCCATCCGCAGTTTTCTTTTGGTTCCAACGTTTTACAGTGACTTCATCATCTAAGCGCGCAACCACGATATCGCCGTTACGAACCTCGGAAGTTTTTCGTACTGCAAGATAGTCACCATCCAGAATGCCAGCATCGCGCATACTCATACCTACCACCTTCAGTAAGTAATCAGCACCTTTACTAAACAAGCTTGGATCAATTGGCACTTGTTTTTCAATATGCTCAACAGCCATGATTGGAGAGCCTGCAGCAACACGACCAATGAGTGGCAGTGTGAGTTGCTGAAGGGCGCCAGAAGGTAATGACATCTGACGATATTTATTGGGATTGTGCGTTTGATTAAATCGTTGCGGAATTCGAATGCCGCGGGACGTTCCCGGTGTCAGTTCGATATACCCTTTTTTTGCTAATGCGCGTAAGTGTTCCTCAGCAGCGTTGGCAGAAGCAAAGCCCAGTTGCGCCGCAATTTCAGCGCGTGTTGGGGGGGAACCGCTTTCATCAATCGCCTTGGTAATCAATTCCAAAATCTCACTTTGACGTGAGGTGAGTTTGGGGAGGGCAGTCAGCTCCTCTGGAAAATCGACTGTATTTATATCCATACTGGGATTGTATACAGCACTTTTTGAATATTCAAGCAATTTAGAGGCGGATAATGGAGGAATGAGCTCAAAACCCAACATTTCTGAAAATACACCCCATCTTCTGGTTTTAGGCATGGGAGGCACCATTGCAGGCCTCGCACCCAATCCGAAAGAAAGCCCGCTTCAATACAAGGCCGGCCAAGTCGGGGTTGACGCTTTAGTAGCCCAGGTTCAGTCAGTGGTTCCTGCAGAGCTAAGGCTGGTTTCGCGTCAACTGGCTAATATCAACAGCCGCAATCTGACTGATGCTCACCTTACCGTGCTCGGGCATTCTGTAAGAGAGGCTCTGCTAGATGCTTCTGTGAGGGGAATTGTGATCACCCACGGCACCGATACGATTGAGGAAACAGGCTTATTTTTGCAGGCAACCTGTGGAAAGTTAGCGCAGACTCAGTCTAAGAGGGTTATTTTGACTGGGGCTATGCTCCCGAGTAATGTACCTGGAGCTGATGGACCCTCAAATCTATTGGATGCCTTGCGCTGGGCTTCCACACCTATTGATAACTGTCCTGGTGGCGTTTATGCAGTGATGGATGGACGTGGATGTATGGCAATGGATTTAGCTAAGCGCCACGCTACGGCTTTGAATGCACCATTACAAAATGCCCCATCGAGTTCGGTAGGCCTAATTAATCCATCTTGGTTATCTGGCGTGAAGGCCGTACAGGCTGCTTGGAATGAGGATTTACCTATTCCGCAGGAGGGCGAGTGGCCTTGGGTGGAGATTCTGACTAGTCATGCGGGTGCTCGTCCTGAAACCATCAGCCATTGGCTCAGTAGCGCTGTTCAAGGCTTTGTGCTTGCTGGTTCGGGGCAGGGCGGCTTTCATGATGACTGGATTAAACCTTTGGACCAGGCGATGACTCAGGGCATTGCTCTGGTCAGGACGACTAGAACGGGTGCAGGAACTACTGTGCACAATATTCCCGAGGCAGATGCGCCTGGATGTTGTGCTTCAGGGGGTTTAACAGGACCTCGAGCCAGAATTGCCCTCCAATTGGCTCTAAATGCAGCAAAGCAGGCAAATAAAGCAGGTAAACCCCTGACTTGGCAGGATTTTTTTGCTAGAATAACGGACTTACCTGAAATTCGGTAGGGACTAAAAGCTGTAAATATGTGTAGTTAGTTTTACCTACAATTTGTTACTACCTTGTCACACTGGCGCTAACTTTAAAACCATCGGAAGTTAGCAAGATGCTCAGGTGACTTTATCCTTAAGGAGTGTTAGATGCGTCATTATGAAATCGTCTTTATCGTCCATCCGGACCAAAGCGAGCAAGTGCCTGCGATGATCGATCGCTACAAAGCGACATTAGCTGCTGCTGGCGGCAAAATTCATCGTATGGAAGATTGGGGTCGTCGTCAGATGGCTTATATGATCGATAAACTTGCTAAAGCCCATTACGTTTGCATGAACATTGAGTGCGACCAGAAAACTCTGGACGAGCTCGAGCATGCATTTAAATTTAACGATGCTGTTTTGCGTCACCTCATCATCAAGACGAAGAAAGCTGAAACAGAGCCTTCCATCATGATGAAAGAAGTGCAACGTGAAGAAGCGCGCAAATCAGCTCAATCCGACGCTCCTGTAGTAGCGGCTTAAGTTAGAAATTTGAAGAGGAATACACAGACTAGAAAACGTATCAGAGTGACGGAGCGGCGTTGAATCATTTCACCCTAACTGCATTCTTGGTATCTAAAGACGCGATTCGATTTACACCAGCAGGAATACCGGTGATGCATTGCCAACTAGAACATAGCGGCGAAGTGAACGAGGTAGGAGTGGCTAGGAAAATTCAGATGAGTGTTGAAGCCATAGCAATTGGTCCGATACAAAAGGGCTTAGAGCAAATGGATTTAGGAGCCGAGGCAGTATTTGAAGGATTCTTAGCACCCAAGACTCTACGTAATCAAAGACTTGTTTTCCATATCACCCATATTCAATTGAAAAATTAAAGAGGAAATCATCATGGCGTTTGGAAAGAAACCCGATTTCAAAAAGAAACCAGCTCAGAACCCATTGTTTAAGCGTAAGCGTTATTGCCGTTTCACTGTTGCTGGCGTAGAACAGATTGACTACAAAGATGTAGACACATTGAAGGACTTCATTGGCGAAAACGCCAAGATCACTCCTGCACGTTTGACAGGCACAAAAGCTAAATATCAGCGTCAGTTAGACACTGCTATCAAGCGTGCTCGTTACTTGGCTTTGTTGCCATTCTCCGATCAACACAAGAAATAATTGGGAGCCCTCAATGCAAATCATTCTTTTAGAAAAAGTAATTAACCTGGGCAACCTCGGTGACATCGTTCGTGTTAAAGACGGTTACGCTCGTAATTTCCTAATCCCCCAACGCAAAGCTCGTCGTGCAACTGAAACAGCCATCGCTGACTTTGCAGTACGTCGCGCTGAGTTGGAAAAGTTAGCTGCTGAGAAATTGGCTGCTGCGCAAGCAGTTGGCACAAAGCTCAAAGACTTGGTTCTCGAAATCGGTCAAAAAGCAGGTGTTGACGGTCGTTTGTTTGGTTCTGTAACCAATCATGACATCGCTGATGCTTTGAAAGCAAAAGGCTTTGTAATCGAAAAAGCTTCTATACGTATGCCTACTGGCCCGTTGAAGATGGTTGGTGATCACCCTGTAGCGGTATCTGTTCATACCGATGTAGTGGCTGACATCACTATCCGTGTAGTTGGCGAGCAAGCGTAAGTTTTAGATCTTCGGTTTTTTAATAAATCGCAAGCCTCATGGCTGAATCCCGCTCACGTTCCCTCATGTCAAATCCTGGCATGATGGGTTCTGGGGATCAAGCCTTGCAGGCTTTAAAAGTACCGCCGCATTCTGTAGAAGCCGAGCAATCTTTGCTCGGCGGTCTACTGATCGATAACACAGCCTGGGATCGCCTAGGTGGTGTGTTAACTGATAAAGATTTCTATCGTCCTGAACATGCTCTGATCTATAAGGTCATTCAGCGTTTAGTTGGCGACAATCATCCCGCTGACGTCATTACTGTTCATGAGGCTGTTAAGTCCGAGCAGGGCGGTGACCTAGTTGGTATTGATTACCTCAATTCATTAGCGCAAAGCACTCCAAGTGCAGCTAACATTAAAGGCTATGCCGACATTGTTCGTGATCGTAGCATCCTGCGTCGCCTAATCGAAGTGTCTGACAATATTGTGAACTCGGCATTTGTTCCAGAAGGCCGTTCAGTGAGAACGCTTTTGGATGAAGCAGAGTCGCGCATTCTGCAAATTGGTGAAGAGGGCAGTCGCAAAGCCGACTACCTCGAGATCGAGCCATTACTTAAAACTGTTGTCGCTCGTATTGATGAACTCTACAACCGTCAGGGCGGAAGTGATATCACCGGTATTGCAACTGGCTTTATTGATCTAGATAAACAAACCAGTGGTCTGCAAAAAGGCGACTTGGTGATTGTTGCTGGTAGACCATCGATGGGTAAAGCACAGCCACTAGATGCCAAAGTAAAAACGGTTGACGGCTGGAAGTTGATGGGCGACTTGCTTTTTGGCGATCGCCTGGCCTCTGTAGATGGTCAGCATTCCATGGTGACTGGTGTCTATCCGCAAGGCATTAAACAGATTTACAAAGTCACTTTCTCTGATGGTCGTGAAGCTGAGTGCTGCGATGAACATCTCTGGCGCGTCATGTACCGCGATTGGGATGCGCCCAAAGTCATTAATACTGCGCGTTTAATGGAAATGCTTTCTTATGTTCGCTACAAGAACCGTCTGTGGATCGATCCTGTTTCAGGTGATTTTGGTCATTCAAATACATTGCCAATAAACCCTTGGGTGTTAGGTGCATTACTCGGTGATGGAACTCTGGCCTTATCTCACGGCAGCGTGATGTTCTCGACCAAGTCTCCGGAACTTATTGAGCGCATGAATGCTCTAGCTGGCTATGAGATGGAGATGGTTCATGCCAACGCATATGACTGGAGATTGGTTTCTAAAGCCAGAATTTCTGCCAATGGCCAACGTCAGTCTGTACCAACAAATTACTTCCGCTCTGCCTTACAAGATATAGGCGTTCTCGGCTGCAGAAGCTTTGATAAATATATTCCTGCGACTTATCTCGAGGCGAATAAGACTTCTCGTCTCGCGCTGTTTCAGGGCTTGATGGACACTGATGGCTGGATTGAGAAGTGGGGATCTATTCGTTTTTGTACGGCAAGTAAGCAGTTATCAGAAGACGTAGCCTCTTTAGCTAGATCATTAGGCGGCTTTTGCTCAATCGCGCAAAAACAGTCAAGCTATACCTACAAAGGTGAGAAGAAGCAGGGTCGTTTAGCTTATGTTTTAAATATGAGTTTTGCTCCTGGCTTCCAGGTATTCACTTTGCCTGAGAAGAAAGAAAGACTCAGATCAACGTGGGATCGCCAACGCAGACTTACCTTTAAAAGTATTGAGCCATCCAGAGTGACTGAGGCCCAATGTATCTCTGTTAGCCACCCAGACAGAACCTACATAACAAATGATTACGTAGTGACCCACAACACTGCATTTGCCCTCAATATCGCAGAGAACGTTGCATTAGCCGAAGGCTTACCAGTCGTTGTTTTCTCAATGGAGATGTCAGGTGAGCAATTGGCATCCCGTTTATTAGGTTCGGTAGGTCGCGTGGACCAAAGTCGTATGCGTACCGGTAAGCTGCAAGATGACGAGTGGCCGCGTGTTACTGATGCCATTGCCCGCTTGAGTAATACCCAAATTTTGATTGATGAGACTGGTGCTCTTTCCAGTCTAGAGTTGCGTGCACGCGCACGTCGTATTGCGCGTAACTTTGGTGGAACACTTGGCCTGGTTGTGATTGATTACTTGCAGTTGATGAGCGGCTCTGGTTCTGAGAATCGTGCTACTGAGATTTCTGAGATCTCACGCTCACTCAAATCACTTGCAAAAGAGTTACAGTGCCCAGTTGTTGCCCTCTCACAGTTAAATCGCGGTCTTGAGCAACGCCCTAATAAGCGCCCAATCATGTCTGATTTACGTGAGTCCGGCGCGATCGAGCAAGATGCCGACTTAATTATGTTCATCTACCGTGATGAGGTGTATCACCCAGATACCACTCAGGATAAAGGCATGGCGGAGATCATTATTGGTAAGCAGCGTAATGGACCAATTGGTACAGTGCGCTTAAGCTGGCAAGGTCCGTATACCAAGTTTGATAATTTGGCGATGGGATCGGTGGGTTATTCTTCTGGTGGCTATGAGCCGTTCTAATACAGAAGAAAAATAATAAGCAGTAGTAATATATAAACAGTAATTAAGAATAAAAAAAGCCTCGCATTGCGAGGCTTTTTAACTTGATGGAAAAGGTATTTACTTGCCGCCTTCACACTTCTTGATGGATGCAGCTTTAGCAGCACCATAGAGCGGCTTACCGTCTTTGCTTAGTGCTTTAGCTTCGCAATCATTGGGCTTGGCATCGCCCATACATTTCTTAATAGATGCATCTTTAGCAGCACCATAGAGCGGCTTACCGTCTTTGCTAACTGCTTTGGCTTCACAGGCTGCTTGATCTGCAAAAGCAAAAGATGGAATTGCAAAGCTAAATGCAATAGTTAAAGCGATGATGATTTTCTTCATACGAGCCACTCCCAAATGAGTAATTTAAAGAACCAATTGTTCTATCTGAAATGTAAACAATATTTAGGATTTTGGGAATACGGTGTAATGCTATCAGCTCAAAGGCTAATAATTAAGGCGTCAATCTTCTAGCTTCAGTAAATCTGGCTGCCCAGTAGGGTGTAGTGATGTATTCCAAGCGCACAGTTCCACCAGCGCTTGGCGCATGCACAAATCTGCCTTGACCGACATAGATGCCTGCATGCGAGTACTTTGTACCAGTAGTGTTGAAGAAGACGAGGTCTCCTGGTGCGGGTGGACCACTGTCTACGCTTTGACCTCGATTACTCATCTCCTGAATGGTCCTTGGTAACTTGATGTTCGCAGACTTGTTATAGACATAAGCAATTAAGCCACTGCAATCAAACCCCCCGCTAGGATTATTGCCGCCATAGCGATAGGGTACGCCAACCAAACCTACTGCTGCAATGGAGATGTCTTCTGTACCTACACTCGTATCTTGTTTAAATTGAGCTACCTTGGTCGCATTACTCTTTGAGCCAAAGCTGCTGCAACCCGACAGTATTGCTAGGGCGCAAATAAAAATGCCGCACCCTATCAGAGTGCGGCATGAGAAAGTTTGCTTAGAGCGCGTCAGCAGCATGATCCGCAAGACGGGAGCGCTCACCGCGAGCCAGAGTCACATGTCCACCATGACGCCAGCCTTTGAAGCGATCCACCACATAAGTGAGGCCTGAAGAGCCTTCGGTTAAGTAAGGTGTGTCGATCTGGGCAATATTACCTAAGCAAATAATCTTGGTTCCTGGGCCCGCACGAGTCACCAGGGTTTTCATTTGCTTTGGAGTTAAATTCTGCGCCTCATCAATAATCACAAACTTACTGACAAAGGTTCTACCGCGCATGAAGTTCATGCTCTTTACCTTAATGCGTGAACGAATCAATTCTTGTGTCGCAGCACGGCCCCATTCTCCAGCGCTACCGTCCTCATTACGTTGTAGTACTTCAAGGTTGTCATCAAATGCACCCATCCAAGGCTGCATCTTCTCTTCTTCAGTGCCAGGTAAAAAGCCAATATCTTCACCTACTGGAACAGTGGCTCGAGTGATGATGATCTCGTTATAGCGTTTGCTGTCCAACACTTGCTCCAAGCCTGCAGCCAAGGCCAGCAGAGTTTTACCAGTGCCCGCTTGCCCCAATAATGTGACGAAATCCACATCCGGGTTCATGAGTAGGTTCATGGCAAAGTTCTGCTCGCGATTGCGTGCGGTCACGCTCCAGACATTATTTTTCTGATGAGAGAAGTCCCTCAAGGTTTGTAGTAGGGCGGTCTTGCCGTTAATCTCTTTGACTTGGGCATAGAAGGGTGTTGAGCCATCAGGGTTTTCTTGATAGACAAACTGATTTACTAACATGCCGAGAACTGAAGGACCGGTTACACGATAAAACATCGTGCCAGATTTACCGTCAGCCCAACTCTCCATATCTTTGCCATGCTTTGGCCAAAAGTCTGCAGGTAGTGCCATCACTCCGGAATACATTAAGTCGCGATCTTCTAAGACCTGGTCGTTGAAGTAATCTTCAGCAGGCAAGCCAAGCGCGCGCGCTTTAATGCGCATATTGATATCTTTAGATACCAGCACAACTTCCTGGCCTTTACGTGTCTTTTGCAGCTCACTCACTACTGCCAAGATCAGGTTATCGCCCTTACCTTCAGGCAAACCTTCGGGGAGCGCTTGGGTAGTCAGCTTTGTCTGGAAAAAGAGTCGACCAGATACATCTTGATTGCCAAGCTTATTCAGGGGAATGCCATCGTCTAATGTGCCGCTGGTACCGGCTACTAATTGATCTAAAGAGCGGCTTACTGTACGGGCGTTACGAGCAACCTCCGTCATACCCTTTTTATGGTTGTCCAGCTCCTCAAGAGTAGTCATTGGCAAGAAGAGATCATGCTCAGAGAAGCGGAACAGAGAACTTGGATCGTGCATTAATACATTGGTGTCTAGAACGAATAGACTCGGAGGGCCGGTGCGATTAATACGCTTTGGTTTTTCAGGTACATTCGCTATCTTGTTATCACTACGCCCACTACGCACAACTACTGGGTTGTGATCGCTTTTAATTTTCTCAAGCACTACTTCAGCAGCAGAAAGATCTTCATCTGCATCTGTTGCCCAATCTGGGGCATGACTCTCCATCACAACAGTTTTTGCTGGCGCAGGACGTTTATTTAAATTCGGGGTGTCCTTGCTACTAATTTTGACTTGGCCGGCAATTTGAGTTGGGATTGGGGGCAATGGCATGCAGACTCTCCTAAAAGAAAAAACCGTCAAGCGGGTTGCATTGACGGCTTATAACGAAACTGAGTGTAAAACGATCTGTAAAACAGCGGGGGTTGTTTACCGAGCCTGATCTTAAGTATTCAGGCTGATGAGTCAAACGGATTGTGAGACTTTCCCGTCGTTTACGGTGCATAGAGACTACTTTACCCCAAATTTTAGGCTTTGCAAGTGCCCCAGATTAAATTAATTTAAAAATTATTTAGTGGCTTGGGCTGCTTGTAATACCTCTGTCACATGTCCGGGAATTTTAAGGCCGCGCCACTCTTTTACCAGCGTGCCCGAAGAGTCAAAGAGGAAGGTACTGCGCTCTACGCCACGAACTTGCTTGCCATACATGTTCTTCATTTTCATGACGCCAAAAAGCTGGCATAGGGTTTCTTCGGTATCGGCAACGAGTTCAAATGGCAGCTCTAGTTTGCTTCGGAAGTTATCGTGAGATTTGAGGCTATCTCGAGATACGCCAACGATCAAAGTATTTGCTTTAGTGAAGGCGTCTATGTTGTCCCGAAATTCACCAGACTCCGCGGTGCAACCTGGAGTCATATCTTTTGGATAAAAGTAGACAACCAGTTTTTTGCCTTTGGCTGAGTCTGGGGTAAAGGTCAATCCTGATGTTGCCGGGATTGCACATTGGGGCATTGATTTACCAATTTCTACTGTCATGATGGGGCTCTCTTATTTAACTTAATGTATTACGTATTCTGAGCTAACTCATACCGTTTGCAAAATGAGCTCGCCGCTTCTATTGGGTATTTCCCCCCAGGAGACTGGCTGTACGGCTATTTTATCCAGTTGCTTAGTGGCTGCCCAGGATTGATGCAGCTCCCCCATGGTAACCAGGTCGTGCCCTTGGTTCAGCCAGCCCGCCAATAGTTGCTCAAAGGCGGGTAGAAGCTTCTGGCCTTCAAGTTCTGCATGCAGGGTAAATACTTGATCATTTGGATTGCTTTGGGTAATTTCGAGGAGTTTTTTTACTGCACCAAACTCATCGTTATCCTCAATCCCGATCAGCTCATCAAAGGTGGGTAAGGTTGTAGGGTATTGCACGTGCTTTGCTTTCCCGGAGGGGAGCATAAAGCGGTAAGGCATAAGATTAGGCTCAGCCCGCCCATCGGAAGAGTATTGAATGCCCCATTGATCAAGTTGCTCAAAGGCTGCTTCATTCATTTGCCAACCAGCGGCACCATAAGTGACTGGTGGGTGACCAAAGATCTCTACAAAACGATCCCAACTTTTTTGCATCTGTGCTTTAGTCCACTGGGCATCGCGATGACGCACAGCATCTTGCCAAGCTACGTGATCCCAGGTGTGAATACCAGTCTCATGACCAGCCATATCTATGGCACGCATTTCACTAGCAGCTTGTTTGCCAATATCGGGGCCAGGAAGAAGGACGCCGTAGAGCAAAGTCTTAATGCCGTAGTGTTCAACAACGGAAGTGCGACTTACTTTCTTTAGAAAACCTGGCTTAAAGACTCGCTTCAGTGCCCAGCCAGTGTGGTCAGGGCCTAGGCTAAATAGGAAGGTGGCTTTCAGGCCAAAGCGTTCAAGCGTGCGCGCTAGGTTGGGCACACCTTCTTTGGTCCCGCGCAGAGTATCAACATCTACTTTGAGTGCAATCTTAGCCATAAAGCCTTAAATGTACTTTCACCTATTCTTTATCAACTAAATGCCGTGCGTTTTCTACGTCATGGCGATAGGCTTCAAAAATATTCTTCAGCGCATCGCTCATATTGATCGTTGGCTTCCAGCCCAATTCAGTCATCGTGTTATCAATTGCAGGAACACGGTTCTGAACATCCTGATAGCCTTCACCGTAGTAAGCGCCAGAGGTAGTTTCTACTATCTTCACTTCATTTGCTGACTTTGCGTACTCAGGAATACTACGAGCGATATCGAGCATCTGATTGGCTAGCTCGCGAATAGAGTGATTGTTTTTTGGATTACCAATGTTGTAGATCTTGCCGTCAGCAACACCATCTTTGTTGCCGATGATGCGCATTAAGGCGTCGATGCCATCATCAATATAAGTAAAGGCACGTTTTTGCGCGCCACCATCAACCACGTTGATTGGCTCGCCGCGAACGATATGACCCAAGAACTGAGTAACGACACGGGAAGAGCCTTCCTTTGGTGTGTAGATACTATCTAGTCCCGGGCCAATCCAGTTAAATGGGCGGAAAAGAGTGAAGCGCAAACCTTCCATGCCGTAACCCCAGATCACGCGATCCATCAATTGCTTGGAGCAAGCATAGATCCAGCGTGGTTTGTTGATTGGGCCATAAACCATATTCGACTTAGCGGGATCAAACTCACCATCTTCACACATGCCATAGACTTCGGATGTAGATGGAAACACTAAATGTTTTTTGTATTTAACTGCTGAGCGCACAATTGGTAAATTGGCTTCAAAGTCGAGCTCAAATACTTTTAATGGTTGCTGAACATAAGTTGCTGGTGTTGCAATGGCTACTAAGGGCAAGATGACATCGCATTTACGGATGTGATATTCAACCCATTCTTTATTGATAGTGATGTCACCTTCAAAAAAGTGCATGCTAGGATGGCTTACTAAATCACCCAGGCGATCGTTTTGCATATCCATACCATAGACATGCCAATCGGTTGTCTCCAAGATACGCTTTGAAAGGTGATGGCCAATAAAGCCGTTTACGCCAAGAATGAGTACTTTTTTCATCTTTACTGCCTCGTTTTTTAATCTAAAGAGTGCCACTTTTAATTTTTTTAGCTATTTGCAGGGAACCAGTCCAGTATCACTACCGCTTTTTGGTCCCCACAAACGCCGAATACCTGATTATCAACCACTTGGATACCAGAAACCTGAAGATCTAGCTCTCTCGGAAATGGGCCTTCTAGGCTGGTGCGAGCCACGATCCTGCGCTCACCTTGCCAGTCTGTAAAAGCGCCGGGATAGGGGGGCGCAACGGCTCTCACGAGGTTATGAACCTGCTGAGCAGTTTGATGCCACAGGATTTGCCCATCAGCAGGCTTGCGGCCCCCAAAATAGCTTCCTTGAGTCAGATTATTAAGTTTTCTGGGGATGTGGCCTTTAAGAAGTTCGGGTAGAACCTGGTTTATTACCGAGATGGCTGCTTGGCTTACTTTGTCAAAGACATCCGTAGCAGTTTCATTGGCGCCAATAGAGACAGTCGACTGCCCAACAATATCGCCTGCATCTGGTTTGGTTTCCATGATGTGCAATGTGGCACCAGTTTGCGTTTCTCCATGTAGGATGGCCCAATTGACTGGGGCACGACCTCGGTACTTTGGCAGTAGCGAGCCATGCATATTAAGAGCGGCAACCTTGGCGCAAGCCAAGAGCTCTGCCGGAATCATGTGGCGATAGTAAAAAGAGAACAGGTAATCAGGTGCTAGTTTTTGGATCCGCGGCACCAGATCCATCAACTGATTGGAATTCGGTGTGACGTAAGGAATCCTTTGATTTTCACAGAGCTTGATAACACTCGCAAACCAAATATTCTCATTGGGGTCATCCTGATGCGTGATCACCAGATCAATCTGTATGCCGGCATCCATCAATGCTTCGAGGCAATGAACCCCAACATCGTGATAAGCGAATACGACTGCGCGCAATTATTTTTTCTCTAAAACGGTTTTTACGATGTAACGAGGGCGATTGCGGATCTGCTGATAAATACGACCAATGTATTCTCCTAGTAGGCCAAGACCAAAAAGGATTACGCCAATTAGAAAAAAGGTCAGCGCAAATAGGGTAAAGAGTCCCTCAGACTCAGCACCCAGGACAAAGCGACGGATTAATAAGTAAACAAACAAGCTGCCCGCTGCAATAGATAGCAACATTCCCAGAATCGAGAAAATCTGCAAAGGCATGATGGAAAAGCCGGTAACTAAATCAAAATTTAAACGAATCAGTTGATAAAGGCTGTATTTTGATTCACCAGCAAATCGCTCTTCATGTTTAACGCTAATTTCAATTGGGTTAGCAGCAAAGGTATAGGCCAATGCAGGTATGAAAGTATTGCTCTCATCACACTGACGAACGAGATCAACAATGTGACGGCTATAGCCACGCAACATGCACCCTTGATCGGTCATCGTAATGTGAGTAACGCTCTCACGCAAACGATTCATGGCGCGTGACGCAAGCTTTCTGAAAAAGCTATCGCGGCGATTAGCGCGGACTGTGCCAACATAGTCATAACCTTTCATCAGCTGTTCAGCAAGTAAATCGATTTCTTCAGGTGGATTTTGTAAATCCGCATCCAAAGTAATGATGTATTCACCTTTGGCGTATTCAAATCCAGCCATAATTGCCATATGCTGACCAAAATTGCTATGAAATAGAATTGCACGTGTAACGTCAGGCCGCTTGTCCACTTGACTGGCAAGAATACCTGCCGAACGATCCTTACTACCGTCGTTTACTAAAACGATCTCATAGGTAATATTGCGTTGAGCGACAAGGCGATCCAAGGCTGGATAGAGACGATCGAATAGGGCTTGGAGCCCATCTTCCTCGTTGTAAACGGGAATGACAACACTTAGTGTTGGAGTGGGGGCTGAATTTGCAATCATGCTGCAATTTTGCCTGATTCTGTGGATCAAACTTAATAAAAGCTAGATTTTGCGGTATTTCTTGAGGATTCCTACAATTCCGCTTGCTATGCGGTCAATATCCTCATCATCCATATCAGGAAATAAAGGGAGAGTAAGAATAGAGCGGCCAATCCGTTCAGCCACTGGCGTGTCTAGTGTTTTATAGCCCTGATTTTTGTATAGAGTAAAACCAGTGATAGCGGGGTAGTGAACCCCCGTTCCAATACCAAGGTCTTTAAGTTCGGCCATCACTTGCGCACGATCACAATTTAATTGATCGAGTGGCAGCACCACCTGAAACATATGCCAATTACTACCAATAAAATTCTCAACAGGAAGTTCTAAATGAAGGTTGTGCAATCCAGCAGATTTGAGTTTTTCGCGGATCACATCAAAATATTGTCCAGCAAGCACAACTCGTCTTGCTTGAAAAGAGGGTAATTTTTTTAGTTGTTGCAGGCCAATAACCGCATTGACATCAGTCAAATTATCTTTGCCACCTAAGATATCTACATCCATGCCGTCCATACCCTGTCGAGTTAGACCTTGTAGCCGTAATTTTTCAGCGAGCTTGGCCTCATTTATATTATTTAATACAAGGCAACCACCCTCAATGGTAGTCAGATTTTTGTTGGCCTGGAAACTAAAGCTCACGAGGTCACCAAAGCTACCAATCTTTTTCCCTTTCCATTGTGAACCAAAGGCCTGAGCAGCATCTTCAATAATCCGAAGATTATTTTGCTTAGATAAAGCGTAAAGGTGATCCATATCTACTGGTAAGCCAGCTAAATGTACCGGCATGATAGCGCGAGTTTTAGGGGTGATCGCAGCACTTACTTTATTGAGATCAATATTGCGTGTCACAGGATCAATATCTACAAAGATTGGTTTCGCGCCTACACCCAAAATCACATTCGAAGTAGCTACCCAAGATATCGGCGTTGTAATGACTTCGTCACCGATGCCAATACCAGCAATTTGTAATGCGATCCTCATGGTTGCTGTGCCATTGGCAAAGCAGCGCACAGGACGGCCACCAAAATACTCGCTGAGGGCTGCTTCAAACTCTAATAACTTTGGCCCTGAGGTTACCCAACCTGATCGCAGTACCGCTGTAACAGCATCAATGGTTTCTTGATCAAAGCTAGGGCGGGTAAAAGGGAGAAATGGTTCTGCTGACATATATAAAGTTAATGTTCTATTGCGCTTGAATGTCAGGGTGCTTGATTACTACTCTTCGAGCATCCCTACCAACCTCTTGCATAGGAAGCCCCTTCTTTTGAAACTCAGAAAATTGCTCCGGTAACATCACCGCAAAGGCGCTAGAGTCTTTACCCCATCTGATAATGAAATCTTCAATTGTGGGGACCCACAAGTGAGGCTCTTGCTTAATACCGAATTCGAATTCATACGGATTTTGAACCATCGTCATGGTTACTCCTAAATAAAACGGAAGCGTATTATCCATCGTCTGTATTGAATAGAAATTAATACCCTTAGGTATGGTTTGCCTTATTTGTTTTGCTAAATCAATGCCCGATGAAGCTCTATCCAGCGTTTCGTGACCCATGCCAGTAATCATACTGCAGAGAAAAAAACCGCAAGCATAAGTAGTAATTTTTTCTTGGAAGGATGAGGTTTTTTTCAGTAAGGCTATTAAAGAAAAAGCTATAATTGTTATTAGTGCAGCAGCAATCCAGTATGCATATTCATTGTAGGCATCGAACTCATCTGGCCTGGCTTGATTGTCAATATCAGGTAAAAAATAAAATCCAGCAAGTCCTAAGACGGCAAAAAAAATAGTTTGAAATTTCCATGAAGTTCTAAACGATTCGTATTTTATCGAGTCTAGATACTTGGCAATCAGAATCGCTACAGCAGGAAAGATGGGAATAATATAGCCTGGTAACTTAGAGCTAGAGATACTAAAAAAAACAAAGATAACTACAGCCCAACATACTAGAAGCCGAGTAGCTAAATGAGAATTTTGATTTCTTTTTATGGCTTTCATGAACGCCATTGGTAATTGTGGTACCCAGGGCAGAATCCCTACTAGTAATAGCGGGATGAAAAAATAAATAGGGGCGTTCCTGTTATGACTGTTTTGAGCAAAGCGTTGAAAGTGCTCATGGATAAAGAAAAATTCCAGAAACTCGGGATTTTTTATGGAAACTAACACAAACCATGGCGCTGCAATGGCTAAGAAAATTAAACTTCCACTGACGATTCGGATTTGATTGAGAATCTTCCAATCCCAAATACTGATGCAGTAAAAAATTAACACCAGGGAAGGGAGAACAATGCCAATTAATCCCTTAGAAAGAACTGCTAATGCCATAAAAGCCCAGCACAACCAGATCCAATTTCTTCGTGTATTGGCATTCTCCGAATGCTGTGACAAAAGGAGGCTGCAAAGTGCAGCAGATAAAAACGAGGAAAGCGCTATGTCAAGAGAGCTTAAGTGCCCAGCAACAATCCACATTGGGCTAGAGGCCAGGACAATCGAAGATAACCAACCAACCCGAGGATTAAATATCTTTGCTGATGTCACTCCAACAAAAATGATTGTCAAAAATCCGGTGAGTGCGGACCATAAACGAGCTTGCCAATTTCCTACACCAAAAATCTCGAAAATCGTACTCGTTGCCCACATCTGTAGGGGTGGTTTTTCAAAGTATTTATAACCGTTGTAGCGGGGAGTAATCCAATCGCCTGTAACAAAAATTTCTCTTGCAATTTCAGCATAGCGAGCTTCATCACTCGGAATCAATGGTCTAAAGTCGAGACTACCAAACCAAATAAGAGTAAAAAGTGCAATTAAAACAAACATTTGAGGACTTATGATAAAATTGCTTTCGTTGTTATTCATAAAAAAAATTATAAAAAAAGGAAAAAATGTCTAGCGTGTCCAATTCTAATGGCAGCAGTAATGAATGCCCAGTCAATTCTCATAACGAGTGGGATCCGCTCGAAGAGGTCATTGTTGGCAGTCTTGAAAATGCAACTATTCCCGTCAACCACATTACTTTTACCGGTAACTTACCCAAAACAGCGGCTAGACTTTATAGACCTCTAGCGGGTATGCGTTACCCAAGCATCATTACTGATCCTGCTAAACGGGAGTTAGAAGGTTTAGCGAAACTTCTTGAACAAGAAGGCGTAAAGGTCAGGCGTCCAGATCCAGTTGATTTTCACTTTAACTCTAAAACCCCATTTTGGAGTTCTAAAGGGTTTTGCACAGCTAGCCCACGAGATGGAATCTTGATCATTGGTAATGAGATGATTGAGACACCAATGGCTTGGCGCTCAAGGTATTTTGAAGTTTATGCATACCGCAAGTTAATGAATGAATATTTTGATCAGGGTGCTAAATGGACTTCTGCTCCAAAACCAATGTTGAGCGACGAGTCATTTGATTATGCTTATATCCCCCCATTACCTGGTGAAGCGATGCGTTACATGATCACAGAGCATGAGCCTTTGTTTGACGCTGCAGACTTTACGCGTTGTGGCCGTGATATTTTTTACACCCTAAGTAACGTTACAAACAAAAAAGGCGTTGATTGGCTAAGTCGACATTTGGGAGAAGGTTATCACTTTCATCAGATTAAAACACTCTGCACTCAGCCAATGCATATTGACACAACATTTGTGCCGTTAGCTCCTGGCAAAGTTTTAATTAATCCAGAGTTTGTCAATGTCGCTGACTTGCCAAAAGTTTTGAAAGATTGGCAAATATTAATTGCACCTCAACCTGACCCGATCAATTCAAGTTGGCGTTTTTATTTGTCCTTAGTGAGTAAATGGATTAGCTTGAATATGCTCAAGCTTGATGAAAAAAGAGTTATCTGTGAAGCTTCCCAAGTTTCCATGATCGCATCCTTAAAGTCATGGGGTTTTGATCCAATCCCCCTCCCTTTTATGAACTATAAAATGTTTGGCGGTGGATTTCACTGTGCAACTTTAGATATCCGTAGACGTGGCTCGCTTCAATCTTACTTATAGCCAATGGCCATCAGTTCTAATTTTGTAAGAATATTTTTATTATTTATCTTAGTTAGCTTTTTAGTAAGCTACTTTTATTTTTTTGGCACCCTAGACCCTGATAATTATTTGCAGTTTATCAGGGGTCATAGGGCATCAGCCGAGGATTACTTCAAAAATCAGCCACTAATTTTTATGCTTGGTTTTTGCTTCGTGTATGTATTGGCAGTTGCTTTTTTCTTGCCAGGGACAGCTTTTTTTAGCATTGCATTTGGATCGATTTTTGGATTTTATGGGGGGCTAGTTCTTGCCTCCTTTTCCTCTGCTATTGGAGCAACCCTTGCTTTTTGTATTTCCAGATTTTTTTTTCGTAATTGGGTTCAACAGCATTTTCAAAGTCAATTTAAAACAATCAATAATGGCATCAATGAAGACGGTGCTTTATATCTTATTTCGATATGTATGACTCCAATTTTCCCCTATGCAGTCATCAATGCTCTTATGGGTATAAGTTCGATGCGCACCTCGACTTTTTATTTGGCGATTCAGCTAGGGATGCTGACTGAAACAATTGTTCTTGTCAGTATTGGAACTAAATTATCTGAAGTGGAGAGTCTGTCAAATATTTTTTCTTTAGAGTTAATTGGCTTGTTGATCACTCTAGGGCTTTTACCAATTATTTTTAAAAGAATTTACAAGAATCTGAAGCCTTTAACAAATTCATCTAAATAAAGAGCTGAAATTAAAGAAATATTTTATTTCTATGGATCTTATTTACAACTTGTAAAAAATTAATTTTATTTATAGGACCAACGCTAGCACTACTTTCCGTCCTTCACTCACCAAAATGTTGTAAGTTCTACAAGCTGCTTGGGAGTCCATGATTTCATAGCCAACTTTTGCTTGAATCAGAGTTTTCAGAAGTTCAAGTTTAGGAAAACGCTGACGCTGACCAGTACCAATCAGGACTAATTCTGGCTTTAAATCAACGATTTTCACGAAATGACCATCTTCTAAGTCGTCGAATGTCTGGACTGGCCAATTAGAAATGGCGCCGTCTGAACTGAGCAAGACGGCATGAGTGTAAGGTGCCTTATTGATCTCCACGTAGCCATCGCCGTAGCCAGTGATCATGTTGACTCCAAAATGGGGGTCAGATTTAAGCTTCAAGTGGACTCTCTGTCATAATTGTATAGATTATAGTCGCCTGTTTTATCTCTTATTTAAAGAACTTAACTATTAATTTATTGTGAAACCGATCCTAAAGTCTGAAAAACTCAATCACGTCTGTTATGACATCCGTGGACCCGTGCTGGAGCTCGCTCAGCGCATGGAAGAAGAGGGTCACAAAATCATCAAATTAAACATCGGTAATGTGGGTATTTTTGGTTTTGATCCTCCAGAAGAGATTCAGTTGGACATTATCCGTAATTTGGGTAATGCCTCAGCGTACTCTGATTCCAAGGGAATTTTTGCGGCCCGTAAAGCCATCATGCAATATTGCCAGGAAAAAGGTATTCAGGGTGTTACTTTGGATGACATCTATACCGGTAATGGGGTTTCTGAATTAATTGTTCTGGCGATGAATGCATTGCTTAACAATGGCGATGAAGTATTAGTACCGGCCCCAGATTACCCTTTATGGACTGCTGCGGTGAGTCTATCTGGCGGCACACCAATTCATTACTTGTGTGATGAGTCCAAGGAGTGGGCGCCAGATTTGGCCGATCTGCGTAAAAAGATTACACCGCGCACCAAAGCGATCGTAGTAATCAACCCGAATAATCCAACAGGGGCTATTTATTCCAAAGAAGTATTGACTGAGTTAATTTCAATTGCGCGTGAGCATGACTTAATTTTGTTTGCTGATGAGATTTACGACAAGATGCTATACGACCAAGAGAAGCATGTCTCTTTGGCATCCTTATCTACTGATGTAGTCACTATCACCTTCAATGGTTTATCCAAAAACTATCGCTCTTGCGGCTACCGTGCTGGCTGGATGGTAGTTTCTGGGGATAAAGAGATGATTCGCGATTACATCGAGGGTCTCAATATGTTGTCCTCAATGCGCCTGTGCGCCAACGTGCCAGGCCAGTACGCTATTCAGACAGCTTTGGGCGGCTATCAAAGTATTAATGACCTAGTGGCTGAAGGTGGCCGCTTGGCGAAACAGCGTGACCTTGCCTGGAAACTCATTACTGAAATTCCCGGTGTGACTTGTGTGAAGCCAAAATCTGCTTTGTACTTATTTCCAAAACTCGATTCTGAGATGTACCCGATTGAAGATGATCAGCAATTTGTTGCCGATCTTCTTAAAGAAGAAAAAGTATTGTTGGTGCAAGGCTCTGGTTTTAACTGGATCAAGTCAGATCACTTCAGAGTAGTGTTCTTACCTCATGAAGATGTGCTGAAAGAAGCCATTGGTCGTCTGGCACGCTTCTTAGAGCGTTATCGTCAAAAACACAGTCGTAAAGTAAATAATTCGGCTAATTCAACAGTAGTAAAGGCATCATGAAACCGATTCAAGTTGGTCTATTAGGTATTGGCACTGTAGGTGGTGGTGTATTTACTGTTCTCGAGCGCAACCAAGATGAAATTACCCGTCGTGCTGGTCGTGGCATTCGCATTAATACGGTTGCCGATCTCAATGTAGAGCGTGCCAAAGAATTAGTAAAAGACCGTGCACAAGTTATGAGTGATGCACGTGCTGTGATTAACAACCCTGAGATTGATATCGTTGTTGAATTGATTGGCGGTTACGGTATTGCTAAGGACTTGGTTCTTGAAGCAATTGCCGCTGGTAAGCATGTAGTCACAGCCAATAAGGCTTTGATTGCTGTGCATGGCAATGAGATTTTTAAAGCTGCCCACGAAAAGGGCGTGATGGTCGCGTTTGAAGCGGCTGTTGCTGGCGGTATTCCCATTATCAAAGCACTTCGTGAAGGTTTGACTGCAAATCGTATTGAGTGGATCGCCGGCATCATCAATGGCACAACCAATTTCATTCTTTCTGAGATGCGCGACAAAGGTTTAGACTTTGGGACCGTTTTGAAAGAAGCGCAGCGTTTGGGGTACGCAGAAGCAGACCCTACATTTGATATTGAAGGGGTAGATGCTGCCCACAAGGCAACCATCATGAGCGCAATTGCATTTGGTATTCCTATGCAATTTGAGAAAGCGCACGTTGAGGGTATTACTAAGTTAGATGCCATCGATATTAAATATGCCGAGCAGTTGGGTTATCGCATCAAGTTGCTTGGTATTGCTAAGAAGACAATTACTGGCGTTGAGTTGCGTGTGCACCCAACCTTGATTCCGACTAAGCGTTTAATTGCAAACGTGGAAGGCGCCATGAATGCCGTTCAAGTATTTGGTGATGCTGTAGGTACTACGCTGTACTACGGTAAAGGCGCAGGCTCAGAGCCAACCGCCTCTGCTGTGATTGCAGACTTAGTAGATATCACGCGTTTACTGGGTGCAAGTCCAGAGAGTCGGATTCCTTACTTAGGGTTTCAGCCGGATGCAGTGCGTGACATCGCTGTATTACCCATGGGTGAAATTACCACCAGCTATTACTTGCGTTTGCGCGTAGCGGATCAAGCTGGTGTTCTAGCTGACATTACTAAGATCTTGGCAGCTCATAGCATCTCGATCGACGCTCTCTTACAAAAAGAAGCTGATGAAGGTGAAAGTCAAACCGACTTGGTTGCTCTCACCCACGAGACTAAAGAAAAGCACATGCTGGCAGCAATTGGAGAAATTCAGAATCTGAAAACTGTTGCTGGTGAAGTAGTGAAGATCCGCTTAGAAAATCTGTCCTAATACAAATACATGCGTTACCAATCCACTCGGGGCAATAGCCCACAACAATCCTTTTTAGAAATTCTCCTTGGTGGATTAGCGCCAGATGGCGGCTTATATCTGCCGACAGAGTATCCGCAAGTCACTAAAGCGCAGTTAGACGCTTGGCGTGGCATGCCTTATGCCGATCTTGCTTATGAGGTTTTAAGTCTGTATTGCGACGACATTCCTGAGGCGGATCTGCGTACTCTATTACGCAAGACCTACACGGAGCAGGTCTACTGCAATGGCCGTAAAGAAGATAACGCTAAAGACATCACGCCATTACATTGGTTGGGTGAAGAGCAGGGCACACGTATTGGTTTGCTTAGCTTGTCTAATGGACCTACATTGGCATTTAAAGATATGGCGATGCAGTTGCTCGGTAATCTCTTTGAATACGCCTTAAAGAAGAATGGGCAGGAGCTCAATATTTTGGGCGCGACATCCGGTGATACTGGAAGTGCTGCTGAATACGCAATGCGTGGCAAAGAGGGTGTAAAGGTATTTATGCTTTCACCACGTGGCAAGATGAGCTCATTCCAGTCTGCCCAAATGTATTCTCTGCAAGACCCCAATATCTTTAACTTGGCAGTTGCTGGTGTATTTGACGATTGCCAAGATATTGTTAAAGCAGTGAGTAATGACCACAGCTTTAAAGCAAATCACCAAATTGGTACGGTCAACTCCATTAATTGGGGTCGTGTGGTTGCTCAGGTGGTCTATTATTTCCAGGGCTATCTGCTGGCTACAAAATCTAGTGATGAGCAAGTGTCATTCACTGTACCCTCTGGTAACTTTGGCAATATCTGTGCTGGTCATATTGCCCGCATGATGGGTTTGCCAATCGCCCATTTGATTGCCGCCACAAATGAGAACGATGTTCTCGACGAGTTCTTCCGCACCGGCGTTTATCGTGCACGAAAGTCCGCTGAAACCCTGCATACCTCGAGCCCGTCTATGGATATTTCTAAGGCGAGTAACTTTGAGCGCTTTGTCTTTGATTTCATGGGTAAGGATGGTAAAGCTACTGCAGCTATGTTTAAGCAGGTCGATCAAGCCGGTGGCTTTGATATTTCTAAAGACACTGTCTTTAAAGACCTTGCGCAGTATGGATTTCAATCTGGCCGCAGTACCCATGAAAATCGCCTAGAAACGATTCGTAATGTTGATGCGCAGTATGGCGTGATGATTGATACGCATACAGCAGATGGCGTGAAGGTTGCACGCGAACACTTACAGGCAGGCATTCCTATGATTGTGTTGGAAACTGCTTTGCCTATTAAGTTCGAAGAAACGATTGAAATAGCATTGGGGCGTCCAGCAGAATGCCCACCAGCATTTAAAGATATCAAGTCAAAGCCACAGCGCGTTGAAAATATCGATGCCGATGTCGATCAAGTCAAAAACTTCATTACCGCCCACACCAACTAAATCAGAAATCAATTGCTATGACTAAGCCTCCGATGTTGACTGCTCAGCAGGCTTTAGATCACTTACTGTCTCACGCAAAGCCCGTGCATGAAACTGAAACACTTGCAATGCAAGTTGCTCTGGGCCGTGTACTTGCGGAGAATGTAAATAGTCTTGTAGATGTACCTCCACTCGATAACACCTCGATGGATGGTTATGCAGTGCGCACAGCGGATACTAGCTCTCCAGGTCAAACACTCACAATTGCACAACGGATTCCGGCGGGCTCCATGGGAACTCAGCTTGACCCTGGTACTGCTGCCAGAATCTTTACTGGCGCCCCTGTGCCACCTGGCGCTGATGCTGTTGTTATGCAAGAGGATTGCTCTATTTCAGAGGGAGCAAGCAAGCAAGTCCAAGTCAATATCGCACCAACATCAGGTCAATGGATTCGTCGCAGAGGTGAAGACCTGACTGCTGGCAAAACAGCTCTTACAGCGGGTACTTTTCTGCGACCGCAAGAGCTTGGAGTTGCTGCCTCTGCTGGCTTAACGCATTTAACTGTAAAACGTAAAGTGAGAGTTGCTGCTTTTTTTACTGGTGATGAGCTGTCTCTACCAGGTGAGCCACTTAAACCAGGCGGTATCTATAACTCCAATCGCGACACACTATTGGCATGCATCAAATCTTTGGGCTGCGATGCCACTGACTTTGGAATTGTTCCTGATAGTCTTGAGGCTACGAAAGAAACGCTTCGCAAGGCTAGCAAAGACCACGACTTAATCATTACATCAGGCGGCGTCTCCGTTGGCGAGGAAGATCACATCAAGCCTGCAGTTACCGCTGAAGGCAGGCTAGATCTCTGGCAGATTGCGATGAAGCCTGGCAAGCCCTTAGCTTTTGGTGCTGTACGCAAATCAGATAATTCAAAAGCTAATGCGGAAACTTGGTTTATTGGTTTACCTGGTAACCCGGTATCCAGTTTTGTGACCTTCTTATTATTTGTGCGCCCATTTATTCTTAAGTTACAAGGGCGAGATGCAGGTTTACCGCAGTCTTACCCTATGCGCGCCGACTTTGATTGGCTTAAGGCTGATCGCCGTAACGAGTTTTTGAGGGTCAAGATCAATGCGCAGGGCGGTTTGGATCTATTCCCTAATCAAAGCTCGGGCATCCTGACTAGCGCCTCTTGGGGGGATGGCTTAGTAGATTGCCCGCCGGGCCAAGCTTTAAAAGCTGGCGATATGGTGAAGTACATTCCATTTAGTGCACTTCTTTCCTAGTCGTATTACGATTCTGATATGAAACTCGAATTACGATTCTTTGCTTCTTTAAGAGAAGGCCTTGGACTTTCTGGTGAGAGTATTGCTACTCCATCAGAAGTAAAAACCATTGCCGACTTAAGGGGCTACCTTGCTCAACGAGGTAATCCTTGGGCTGAAGTATTGGCAAGTGGCAAAGTGATTCGTTGCGCCTTAAATCAAGAGATGGTGAGTGACTCTACTGTGCTAGTGGAGGGAGCTGAGGTGGCTTTCTTTCCTCCGGTTACTGGCGGCTAAGATGCAGAATGATTTCATCCGCATTCAGGAGGCTGACTTCGATCTAACTACCGAGGTGAAGGCCCTGCGCAAGGATGACCCCCGAGTAGGTGCAGTGGTGACTTTTCTAGGCACAGTCCGAGACATGAATGACGGTAGCCAAGTTCAGGGTATGACACTAGAGCACTACCCTGGTATGACCGAAAAATCCTTAGAAGAAATCATCACGCAAGCTAGAGGCCGCTGGGATCTGTATAAGACGCTAGTCATTCATCGGGTAGGACCACTTCTGCCTGAAGATCAAATTGTTCTAGTGGTAGTTACTAGTGCCCATAGAGGTGAAGCATTTGCTGCTTGTGAGTTTATTATGGATTACCTCAAAACAGCGGCACCATTTTGGAAAAAAGAAGAAACACCAGAAGGTAGTAAATGGGTAGACGCCCGCGTGACTGACGATACCGCAATGGCACGCTGGAGTTAATTTAGTTTTGTATCTGCTTGAGTGCTAAAGCTAGATTAAAGCCGCTGAGCCAGGCACCCTCGACTCTGCCGCCATTGAGCCAGTCTCCACAGAGCCCTATATCAATATTAGGCAGCAATAAAAATTCAACCCCATGTTCTAGGCCTCCACTGGCATAGCGCCAGCGGTGCATGCTGATCTCAGCATCCTCACAATTAAAATCCAGTGCTGTCAGGCACTGCAGCATTTGGTCTTGAGCATCCTCTTTACTCAACTCAACATGGTCTTGGCTCCAGTCAGGGCTACCATGGATAGTCCAAGTGCTTCCCTGACGCATTGGCTTTGATCCGTTTTGACAAATCCAGCTAATGATTTCCTCATTAATGAAAGCAGCATCAAAATCCACATTGAACTGATGCGGAAAATTGGCCATCATGGTCCAGCAGGCCTTCATCTGCGCCGAGTCAGTGATATGAGCGGCTCCACTATCCAAATCCCTAAGCAGGGCGCTTGCCTGAGGAGCGGGTATAGCCAAGACTACAAAGTCATATGGTGTTGTAATTTCATTGGCTTCACTGCATTGCAGATGCCACTGATCATCCCTACGCTCCAACTGGGAAATGGTTCTCTCGTATTGAATGGAGAGACTCTCAGCAAGATGCTGACCTGGTGAATTCATATAAGGAGTACCAACATAGCGAATATCTTGCGAGTGGCTTTCACGCCATGTCTTGGCTTCGTAAATTTTGAGTTTGGGCTTCCAGACCGCAGCAGTACCGGCTTGTACCCAGCTTTGTACTTCTTCAATAAATCGTGGGTCTCTAGCAGTAAAGTACTGGGCACCATGATCAGCAGACCATTCTTGCGTGCGACGCGTACTCATGCGCCCGCTAGGACCACGACTCTTTTCAAAAACATCTACGGATAAACCGTGCGACTGAAGCTCTCTCGCACAAGCAAGACCTGCAATTCCTGCGCCAATGACCGCTACCTGATTGATTGCTTTGCTGCTGTTCATGCTCTGGGAAGTATTTTCCGAAAGGTGAGATTGATTCGAGGACTCGCGACTGTCTTGGTTTTGAGAAGACTGTGATGCCAGCAATCTTGAACAGGGGCGTGCATGATAAGAAGGCTACCGTGCTCAAGAAATACCGACACAGTCGTTTTATCCTGCTTATGACGAAATGCAAATTTACGTGTAGCACCCAAGCTGATTGATGCGATAGGGCTTGTGCTATCCAATTCTTTTTCATTATCACTATGCCAACCCATACCTTCATCGCCATTGTGATACAGATTGAGTAAGCAAGAGTTATAGCTATAGCCAGTCACTGCTTCAAGTTGATGCCTGATTTGAAGTAACTCTTTCGTCCAGGCCTGAGGAATTTTTTCGACACCCGAGTAGGTATAGCGGTATTGGGGATCTCCCACCCAAGCAACTTTTCTCGCGGTTGAAACTAACTTACCAAACATATTGATCTGATCTGCTTCCCAAGCAAGTGAGTGCAGCAGGCTTTCAAAAAAATGATCAGATTCATCTGCTTTGTAAAAATGGCTGATGTACTCAGCCCGACCATCCCTCTCCAATAGGCAGATTGGGTCAGACGATTCTAGGGGGTCGAATAAGGGACTTTGCATTTTTTACTAATAAAGCTAGGGTTGCACGTTATTGCAATAAAAACCCTAGAATAGACTTCATTATGGATTGTTCAGGACTAAGAGGTTGATTATGAAAGCACCCGATAAACGTTGCTGCGGCTCAGGGGTTTGCATTATTAATGAAGCAGGAGAATGCTGGTGTGGCCAAGTGTGGGATGGCGAGAAAATGAGTGCGCCACCGCTCATGTCAGCAAAAATCCAGTCTAGCGACTCTGAATCTACAAATCCTAAACCTGAGTCTCAGGACCCTCTTATTTAGTTGATCCGTAAACTCTGCGGAGGGAGTGGGCAGCTACACCATCTTTGAGCGCCTCCCTTACAGGAATTGCCATTACTCGAATAGCAGATTGCACGGCCAGGCGCTCTAGCCGACTAGGCTGAGGCCGTTGAATAATTGGATATGCCCAATCAGGCAAATTCAGAAAGCCTGCCCGACTGATCATTCTTACGAAAGGTTTGGCGCTGAGATTACTGGGAAAGTTGTCTAGCATCCCAATAATGCTTTTGGCTCTCTCCCCGAAGTGAAGTTGGGGGATGTATTGCCTGATAGCTTGCTCAGTACCAGCATAGGTGTCGGGTAGATCAATCGCCCCCAATCTTTCCCCGAGCATTTTCATTTCTGTAAAGTACTGGTCTTTTTGCTTTGTACTCAAGGCTTCACTTCGGTATGGCTCATAAGAGCACATAAAACTACGAGTTTCTGTTAAGTGAACCCATGCGAGTAGGTCTGGATCATCCGCTCTATAGGGTTGATTGAATTCATCAAACCCGGTGACCTTTTGGTGAATTTGATTAACACGATGGATAGCCTTATCCGCCATGTCCTGCGAGCCATAGGTAGTTGCAGCAATGAAGAACGCCGTTCTTCCTAGTCTGCCTTTCAGGTCTTGTCTAAAGCTGGAATGATCCCACACGCCAGCGAGCGCTTTTGGGTGAAGAGCTTGCAGTACTAGCGAGCTAATGCCACCGATCATCATGGAAATGAAATCCGCGTGCACCTTCCAGGCAATAGACTCTGGGCCAAACAAACCTCTATCACCAGCGGGCTCCAGAAATGCGACAGGTGGACCACTACCGCCCACCATTTCTCGAATTGACTGACGAATGTGTTCCTCAATCATCTTGTCAATGAATCACAATATTGCGTAAGCCGTCATCCTCAATGATTTCTGAAATTAAATCGAGTCGGATTCTGGGATTGCTTTGAGCAAGTAAGTGGTTCTTCTGGGCCTGGGGGAGTGGCAAGAGCTCAGCCAATCGGTTGGATACCCAGCCACAGTCATCTTGGTTCATCGGCATTTTGAACGCATCTTCACCCAGTAAATCTTCACTTTTGATCACGGAGATAATCTCATTCAAAAGCGCGGCTACCTTTTCATGTTCTTTTGCTAGTGGTATTTCTGGGTCGGCATCGATCAGCTCAACTTGACCCATCCAGAGGCCATCAGCCTCTTGTTTCATGTTCAGCACTTTGAAGCGTTGCGTTCCATAGGACTTAGTCATGTAAAGCGCAGGCTGAATCGCATCAAACTCTTCCAATTTCGCCAGTGTGCCAATATTTGAAAAGTTGGCCACTGCGTCGGCATTTGATTCAATTGGATTGTTTTCGAGAATGCTGATAACCCCAAAAGGCGTGTCTTCACGTAGGCAACGCTTCATCATATCTAGGTAGCGCGCTTCAAAGATTTTGAGGGCAATCACTCCGCCCGGAAATAGGGTGGTTCCGAGTGGAAAAAGTGGGATCCAGCGGGCTGTCAAAGAGGGTGTTGTCATGCGCTTAATTTAAAGGATTTATGTTTAGTTTGCTGAACAGCAGAAAAGGCAACGTGTTCAGCAGTAATCCTGAATTTCGGCCAAAATAGATCTATTCACAGGAGAATTAACATGATGCAAAAGTTACGGGTTAAGCTCGCACGCTGGATTTTGGGTAAACATTGTCCTTGCTACCAAATGGGCTACCACTCCATGGTTGATTTTCAGCAGCGTAGTGCAGATCAGTTGGAAAAAGCTAAACAAGCGCAATCTACTAAGCACTAGTCAGCAAGCCCTCCTGGGACTTACATCCGATAATGAAAATCTGGAAGATGAGACGAAATTGTGCATTGACTCCCAGTCAATTGCTCAAGTTTTATATCGCTCTGGTTTGTCTTTCCTTAACCGTAGCCACTGGTTTTTTATTGGTTGGCGTAAAAATTATTCTCATCTTTACTGCAATAGAGTTAACTGCAGTCACCGTCGGTTTTTTGGTTTACTGTCGACACGCCTTAGATTTTGAGGAGATAGAAATCAGCGGTACTCGCTTATTGGTCAGGAAATTCATTGCCTACAAAGAGTCAGTAACTGAATTTAATACTCACTGGGTCAGACTCTCGCACCCAGAGGAGCACCAAAAGGTATTTTTTATTGAGCAGACGGATCAGCGGGTTGAGGTTGGCCAGTTTCTGAGGCGTGAGCAATTGCAAGGTCTGATCGCTGAGCTACGGTCTTACCTAGGTTGACTACAACCATAATTTCAAAAGGGTTAAAGCTTGGCACTCTGCAGAAATATGGATTCAACTCGATACTTTATCTAATTCAACATATTTGTTAAATCCACCATGAACGTTAATACAGCAGTCAAAGCCGCCCTCAATACCCTGGTTGATATTGCATCTCACTCCAACGGTGTTCAGCCAGTTACTGGCCAAGAGCTGGCGCAGCGCCAAAAACTGTCGGTGAGCAGAATAGAACTCTTGCTCAGCGCATTGCGTGCCGCAGGCATTGTTAAAGGCACTAAAGGTCGTAACGGGGGTTACACGCTGTTGCAGGATCCCCGCATGGTCACTATCAAAGATGTAGTCCTAGCGATGAATTACATTAAAAAACGCAAAGTTGAGGCGTGTGATATCGCTAGTGAGCTATACCAATCTTTGGAGACGTATATGCTCAGCTGTATGGCCAACGTGAACCTATCCGATGCCATAAAAGATTACGTACCGCGATTTAGCGAAGCTAAAACCGCTCCCGAGCGTCAGGCTTTTGTTTACCCCGACTTCAGAGTTGAGAAGCCCTCCAAAGGCGAAGTACAGAGAGTAATCAAGGCGCCATTTAAGAAGGTGGAGGATGTACCTTTAGGACCAAACTCCATTTTTAGTTTTGGTGACTACCTACACAAAGCAGGATAACAACAAGGATCTTTATGATGCAGGCAATGAAATGGAATCTCGCTAGCAAGCTATTGGCATCTATTTTGCTGGTAACAGCACCATGGATGGTTTCTGTGGCTGCTGATAGCCCCCCAACTAAATCTGATCCTGCTTGGCTAACGGATACCCGAGCCAGCATCAAATCCAATAATTACGAACAAGCATTAAAGCAGTTGCAGGCTGCAAATGAAGTTAACTCTGCAGACTGGAATAACCTGATGGGATACAGTCTGCGTAAAAAGCAAGCACCAGATTTGGCTTCATCTGAAAAGTATTACCAGGCAGCATTGAAGATCGATCCAAGCCACAGATCGGCTTTGGAGTATTACGGTGAGCTGCTTTTGATGAAGAAAGACTTGCCTGGAGCAGAGGCGATATTAGCAAGACTTGATAAGGCCTGCCGCTTTGGTTGCGAAGAGTACAGTGATCTCAAAGAGAGTATCGCCAAGTATCAAGGTAAAAAGTAATTCTTCAGATCTCATGCCATCAAGTGCTTGTGAGTATCCTCCATTAGCATTTGTTGACATTGAGACTACGGGCTCAAACTTTGAGCGCGATCGTATTACAGAAGTTGGCATCAAATCACTGATCCATGATCAGGTGGAGACTTGGGAAAGTCTCATTAATCCCCAAACATTTATTCCGCAGAATATTCAAAGTTTGACGGGCATTAAACCTGAGATGGTTCGTCAGCAGCCTGCCTTTGAGGGCCTAGCTACAGAGATCGCTCGCGAGCTCGAGGGCAAGATTTTTGTAGCCCACAACGCCCGTTTTGATCATGGATTTTTGAAGGCATCATTCAAGCGGGTGGGGATCGACTTCAATCCCAAAGTACTGTGTACTGTCAAACTTTCTCGTCTGTTATTTCCTGAGCAGGCAAGACACAATCTCGACACCATCATTAGCGCTCACCGCCTCAAAATCAGCGCACGGCACCGTGCATTGGGTGACGCTGATTTGTTGCTTCAGTTTTGGCGGGTTTGTGAGGAAAAGCTGGGGCGTGAAGCGCTTCTCAAGGCGGTAAATCAACTCATCGGTAATCCAAGCTTGCCACCTAATATTGATAAAGCACTGGTGGACTCGATTCCAGAAAAGCCGGGTTGCTACATATTTTATGGTGAGAACCAAATCCCGCTGTATATCGGCAAAAGTATTTCACTACGCAGCAGAGTGATGGGTCATTTTCAAGGGGCGCTCACCCAGCGTAAGGAAATGAAGCTTTCGATGCAAGTCAGAGATATCGATTGGATTGAGACTAGCGGAGAGTTGGGCGCATTAATTTTAGAATCTCGCCTCATTAAAGAGCGCATGCCCAGCATGAACATCAAACTACGCCGTTCAAAGGATCTCTGCGCCTGGAAATTGGAGCTTGGTGAGGATGGTGTGCTGACTCCGCATCTAGTAGGTCATCGTAAATTGGATCCCGGTATTCAAGAAAACTTATTTGGCTTGTTTTATAGCAAGCGAGAGGCTAACGCCTACCTTCAAGCGATTGCGAAAAAATATCGCCTCTGTGAAGCGCTGTTGGGTTTAGAGAAACGCATTGAAAGTAAGGCTTGCTTTGCTTATCAAGTAAAGCAATGCAGTGGCGCCTGTATGGGAGGCTCACCTATCGACTTGCACAATCTTCAACTCAAAACTGCTCTGGAATTATTTCAGGTTCAAGTCTGGCCATATCCTGGGCCAGTGGCGGTAAAAGAGGCGGGCCATATGCATGTGGTCGATCGTTGGCGTTATTTAGGTACGGCAATCAACGAAGAAGAGCTCTATGAGTTAGCTGACTCAGGAGAGGCTGAGTTCGATCTGGATATTTATAAGATCTTGAAAAAAGCACTGGCTGGAAGCTTTAAGAATCAGGTGATTCCTTTGACAATCAAAGATGCTGCATAGCCATCACTAAAAGCCTAGGCTTTAAAAAATCCCAGTTTTTCTGATCTTGGTAGTTTCTTTAATCTAGCCTCAGCTTTGGATGCCTCAGATCGATCTGGGTGCTCTTGGCTTGCCAAAAGGATTACTGGTCTGCGAGCCCTCGTATAACGAGCCCCTTCCCCTGAATTATGGGCTGCTAAACGATGTTCTAGGCGGTTTGTAATACCAGCGTAATAGCTGCCATCAGAGCACTCTAAGAGGTAAACAAGCCAGGTCAAAATAGGGGTCAGTTCGCTTAAAAATGGGCTTAGCACACTTGAAATTACCAAGAATGCCCCTATATTCTATAGATAGATACCAATAAAAAATATTCAGAGTGAATAGGGTTAAAAATGAGAATAGATAAATTAACTACGAAGTTTCAAGAGGCGCTCAGTGAGGCGCAAAGCCTTGCTTTATCAAAAGATAATCAATATATCGAACCAGCCCATTTGCTGCTAGCAATGCTGCGTGATTCAGATGGTGGTGCTAAGAGTTTATTGACGCGCGCTGGCGTTAACGTACCGGGTCTTGAGAAGGCAACCGAGAAGCTGATTGCTAATCTCCCAGAAGTGCAGGGCACTAGTGGTGAGGTTCAGGTGGGCCGTGATTTAAGTAATTGGCTCAATTTATGTGAAAAAGAAGCCAATAAGCGTAATGACCAGTTTATTGCGGGCGAATTGTTTTTATTAGTTGTGGCGGATGACAGAAGCGAGCTCGGCAAAATTGCTCGTGAGAATGGTTTAAATCGTAAATCGTTAGAAGCGGCTATTGATTTAGTGCGCGGAGGAGAGTCAGTGAATAGTGCAGATGCTGAAGGTCAGCGTGAAGCCTTAAAAAAATACACCATTGATTTAACTGAGCGGGCTCGTATGGGTAAGCTCGATCCTGTGATTGGTCGTGATGATGAGATTCGTCGCACTATTCAGATTCTGCAACGTCGTGGCAAGAACAATCCGGTTCTGATTGGTGAACCAGGTGTTGGTAAGACTGCGATTGTTGAGGGCTTGGCCCAACGTATTGTCAACGGTGAAGTTCCTGAGACTCTTAAGAACAAGCGTGTCCTTGTATTGGATATGGCTTTGTTGCTGGCGGGCGCTAAGTACCGTGGTGAATTCGAGGAGCGTCTTAAGGCGGTTCTGAGCGATGTTGCTAAGGACGAGGGTCAAACCATCATCTTTATTGATGAGATTCATACGATGGTGGGTGCAGGTAAAGGTGATGGCGCAATGGATGCCGGTAATATGCTCAAGCCTGCTCTGGCACGTGGTGAACTGCATTGCATCGGCGCAACCACTCTGGATGAGTACCGCAAGTACATCGAGAAGGATGCTGCACTCGAGCGCCGCTTTCAAAAAGTGATGGTGGAGGAGCCTAGTGTTGAAGCTACTATTGCTATCTTGCGCGGTTTACAAGAACGTTATGAGCTTCACCATGGTATTGAGATCACTGACCCTGCCATCGTGGCTGCCGCAGAGTTGTCTCATCGCTACATCACCGACCGTTTCTTACCAGACAAGGCTATCGACCTCATTGATGAGGCTGGCTCACGTATTCGGATGGAAATTGACTCTAAGCCAGAGGTCATGGATAAGCTAGAGCGTCGTCTGATTCAGCTCAAGATTGAGCGTGAAGCAGTTAAGAAAGAAAAAGATGAGGCCTCGCAAAAACGTCTTAGCTTGATTGAAGATGAGATCAAGCGCCTAGGTGCTGAGTATGCTGATTTAGAGGAAATTTGGAAAGCAGAAAAGGGCGCTGTATTAGGTGCCGCTCATCTCAAAGAGGAGATCGAAAAAGTTCGCGCAGATATCAATAAGCTGCAGCGTGAGGGAAAACTAGAGCAAGTTGCGGAATTGCAATACGGAAAATTACCTGAGCTTGAAGCGAAGCTCAAATCTGCTGCCGCTGCTGAAGCAAAAGGCGATAAAGATGGCGTAGTAAAGAACAAGCTCTTACGAACACAAGTCGGCGCAGAAGAAATTGCCGAGGTGGTGTCACGCGCTACAGGCATACCGGTATCGAAGATGATGCAGGGTGAGCGCGATAAGTTACTCAAGATGGAGGAGCTATTACATCAGCGCGTAGTGGGCCAAGAAGAGGCTATACGTGCAGTATCTGATGCTATTCGTCGTTCCCGTGCAGGTCTTTCTGAAGAAAATCGCCCTTATGGCTCATTCTTATTCTTAGGGCCTACTGGTGTTGGTAAGACTGAGCTTTGTAAAGCCTTGGCTGGTTTCTTATTTGATAGTGAAGAGCACCTCATTCGTATTGATATGAGCGAGTTTATGGAGAAGCATAGCGTTGCCCGTTTAATCGGCGCCCCTCCAGGCTATGTAGGCTACGAAGAAGGTGGTTACCTCACTGAGCAAGTGCGTCGCCATCCATACAGCGTCATCTTATTTGATGAGATTGAAAAAGCGCATCCGGATGTCTTCAATGTACTCTTGCAGGTATTGGACGATGGCCGCTTAACGGATGGTCAAGGTCGTACCGTAGACTTTAAGAACACCGTGATTGTGATGACCAGCAATATTGGCTCACATCTGATTCAGTCGATGGTGGGTAAGAAACAGTTGGAAATTAAAGAAGCGGTATTTGAAGAACTAAAGAGTCATTTCCGCCCTGAGTTCTTAAACCGAATTGATGAGATCGTCGTTTTCCATGGTTTAGATAAAGGCAATATCGCTAATATCGCAAAGATCTTGCTCAAGAACTTGTCAGATCGTTTGGCTAAGATCGATATGCAGATGGATGTGAGCGATGCTGCTTTAAGCAAGATTGCGGAAGTCGGCTTTGATCCTGTATATGGAGCGAGACCACTCAAGCGTGCGATTCAGCAATATATCGAGAACCCAGTTTCCAAAATGATCTTGGAAGGTAAGTTTGGCCCTAAGGACACCGTTCCTGTGGGCGTTGATCAGAACGGCGATTTAAGCTTTAGCAAGTAATTCATCAAAAATTGGCAGGAATAGGCCTGCACCAGTAAACTCGATATATGACTTACGTCCTCAAAATGAGGCGCGCCAGTGATGTTCGGGTTGTTGGTCTCATTAGCCTGGCTCACGGTAGCTCCCATTTCTTTCATTTAATTCTGCCGCCCATGTTCCCATGGTTGAAAGCAGAGTTCGGCTTTAACTATGCCGAACTTGGCTTGCTCATGACCATCTTCTTTGTGGTTTCTTGTATTGTTCAGGCAGCATCTGGATTTTTGGTTGATCGTATTGGCTCTCGCCCCGTTTTATTTGCTGGCGTCGCTTTACTTGGATTGGCTGCACTGATTTACTCACAAAGTAATGGCTACGCCATGTTGGTGCTGGGAGCGGTAATTGCGGGATGTGGCAATGGCGTTTTCCATCCAGTAGATTACACGCTGATTAATCACAAAATTTCACCACCAAATTTGCCTTACGCTTATTCCATTCATGGCGTAACGGGTTATATCGGCTGGGCTGCTGCCCCAGCATTCATGGTGGCTATAACCACCATTGCAGATTGGCGCATCGCGTTTTTGTCTGCCGCAGTATTAGAGGTGCTGATTCTGGCGACTCTTTGGCTGAGTAGGGCTCGTTTAGTAGACGATGTGCAGGCAAGGCGAGATGAATCAGAGGCTACCCATATTGCGAACAATCCCGGTGGTGCGCCCATGAGCACTTTTGGTTTTCTGAAGTTGCCTGTCGTTTGGCTTTGCTGGATTTTCTTTTTCTTTAGCATGGCTGCCACTACTGGCTTGCAATCCTTTGCTCCAACTGCACTTTTTAAAATCTACGACATTACCGTGAGCTCTGGTAACTATTATTTAACACTCATGTCTTTAGGCGGTGCTGGAGGAATGTTATTGGGCGGCTACTTAGCCACCAAATTAAAAGTGCCTGAGCGCATCATTACGATCTGCTTTACAGTGAACATCGTTATGGGCCTTTTAATGGCTACAGGTTTAGTGCCCGTCGAATTAATCATCATGGCTTTCGTTGTGATTGGACTTGGCTTGGGCATAGCGGCGCCATCCCGTGACTTGATGATTCGCTCTGCAACACCCTCTGGCTCATCAGGCAGGGTGTACGGCATTGTTTATTCAGGTATTGATTTAGGTGCTGCTCTAAGCCCGCTAATCTTTGGAATCTTCTTGGATGTGGGCTTACCAAAGCTCTTATTTATTGGCGTAGCTCTTCTTCAGCTCATGATTATTTTGACTGGATTTAAGGTGGCAAGCATCAGCACCCCCAAAGCTAGCTAAAAGATTTAATTCTTTTCACAATGTGAAAAGTCATTCCCATACGCAAAATGCAGTGCAACATTTCAAGCTAGGCATTATTTTGTCAACTGGTTTCATATTTCATAATATAAAAAATTAGTTTTAAGTAATTGAATTTATTGAATTAATTATTTTTAATTAATACTGAAATAGTTCTTGCGTACTTTCTTAAGGTATTTAAACTCTTATATAAGACATAAGACTTCATTGTCGGTACTGAATGTCTCAATATTCGATGTACTGGTTTAACTTAGGGAGAAAAACATGGCAGATCGCAAAGCAGAAGTCGCAGCACTACAAAAAGACTGGGATACCAATCCACGCTGGAAGGGTATTACTCGTGGTTACACGGCTGAAGACGTTGTACGTCTCCGTGGTTCATTAAAGATTGAGCACACCTTGGCTAAGCATGGCGCAGAGCGTCTCTGGGAATTGGTGAATAACGAAGCGTACGTTAACTGTTTAGGTGCCTTGACTGGTGGTCAAGCAATGCAGCAGGTTAAAGCTGGCGTTCAAGCCATCTACTTGTCAGGTTGGCAAGTTGCTGCTGACGGTAACTCTTCTGCAGCGATGTATCCAGACCAATCCTTATACCCAGTAGATTCAGTTCCAAAGATGGTGGAGCGTATTAATAACTCATTCCAACGTGCAGATGAGATCCAAACTGCTAAAGGCATCAACAAAGGTGATGCTGGTTACATCGAGTATTTCGCACCTATCGTTGCTGATGCTGAAGCTGGTTTCGGTGGTGTATTGAATGCATTTGAATTAAGCAAGGCATTAATTAAGCAGGGCGCTGCTGGCGTTCACTTCGAAGATCAGTTGTCTTCTGTTAAGAAGTGCGGTCATTTGGGTGGCAAAGTATTATTGCCTACGGCTGAGTCGGTACAGAAATTGATTTCTGCCCGTTTGGCTGCAGACGTAATGGGTGTTTCAACCATCATTTTGGCTCGTACTGATGCTGAAGCTGCTGACTTGCTGACATCGGATTATGACGCAAACGATAAGCCATTCTTAACTGGCGAGCGCACTCCAGAGGGCTTTTACAAAACACGTAAGGGCTTGGATCAAGCGATCTCCCGTGGTCTGGCATACGCCGCTTACGCTGATATGGTTTGGTGCGAAACCGGTACACCGGACTTAGATTTTGCTCGTAAGTTTGCTGAAGCAATTCGTGCAAAGTTCCCAGGCAAGATGTTGGCCTATAACTGTTCACCTTCTTTCAATTGGAAGAAGAACTTGGATGACGCAACGATTGCGAAGTTCCAGCGCGAATTAGGTGCAATGGGTTACAAGTATCAGTTCATCACTTTGGCTGGAATTCACTCGATGTGGTACAACATGTTCGACTTGGCGCAGGACTACATGAAGCGTGGCATGACAGCCTACATTGAGAAAGTACAGGAGCCAGAATTCGCTGCTCGTGATCGTGGTTATACATTTGTATCGCATCAGCAGGAAGTAGGCACTGGTTACTTCGATGATGTCACCACAGTAATTCAAGGTGGTAAGTCTTCAGTCACTGCGTTGACTGGTTCTACAGAAGAAGAGCAGTTCCACTAAGTAATCTCTAGGTAGTTCGTAATAAAACAGTAAAAGAATCTACCCTTACTGTCGCGGCATCTAAATTACCCCATAAGGGTGACTTAGATGCCGTTTTCGTTTACATTCTTTCCATGACTAATTGCGCACTCTGTAAAGAAGAGCTTCAACCTGAAGAGGGTCAATTGATTTGGCGTGGAGATGATTGCCGAGTCATCCTTGCAAATGACCCTGATCTGCCTGGTTTTTGCCGTGTGATTTGGAATCACCATGTCGCTGAAATGACAGACCTAAGCCATGGTGAGCGCGAACATCTGATGTCCCTAGTCTTTGCAGTAGAGGAAGCGGTAAGGCATGTGATGCACCCGGATAAGGTCAATATTGCAGCCTTGGGTAATATAGTTCCTCACATACATTGGCATGTCATCCCGAGGTATCAAGACGATGCTTTCTTTCCAGGATCTGCGTGGTCAAAAAGGGTTCAAGAATTACCCTTCGGTAAATTAGCAGAACGTCAGGAGCTTGAAGATCAATTGCCCACAGCAATTAAAGCTGCCATCGCCACACTGTCTTAAAGATTGTTTAGTAGCGTTTTTTCTCCCAAGGTTGATAGTGAATAAAGAAACTAAGGGAATGCTCATTGGCTTTATTGGCATTCTTGTTTTTAGCCTAACCTTACCGGTAAGCAAAATTACCGTTCAAAGTTTTAATCCTTACTTCATTGCATTTGGTAGGGCTTCTTTAGCCGGTTTAGTTGCTTTAAGCTATCTTGCGTATAAGCAAGTGCCACTTCCCAGCAAAACTGACTTAGTGAAGTTTGCTGTAATTGCACTGGGTGTAGTTTTTGGGTTTCCAATTTTTACTACACTGGCCATGAAAGAGGGCTCATCCTCTCATGGTGCCGTCATTTTGGGGATGATGCCCTTAGCTACTACAGTGATTGGAGTCATCCGCTTCAAGGAGCGCCCCTCGATCGGTTTTTGGCTTGTATCCATCTTGGGCGCATCACTGGTGATGATGTATGCCCTCCTGAAAAATTCTGGAAGTTTTACCTATATCGATATCCTGCTTGTACTAGGTGGCATTTGTGCTTGCGTAGGATATGTAGAGGGTGGAGAGTTATCTCGAAAGATGAACCCGCGGGTAGTCATTTCTTGGGCGCTAGTGATTTCATTACCGATTAACATCGTGGCAACGTATTTCACATTTTCTTCATCATATTGGGGTGCTGATGTAGTTGCTTGGACAAGCTTTGTATACCTAAGTATATTTCCGATGTATTTAGGATTTTTCTTTTGGTACGAAGGTCTTGCTATCGGTGGAATCGCCAGGGTTAGTCAAGTGCAATTGATCCAACCTTTTTGTACGCTACTGGCCTCAAGTTTTTTCTTGGATGATCGCATCACCTTAATGAATATGGTCTTTGCTTTTTTGGTTGTCTCTACCGTAATCCTGAGTAAGCGAATGCTTGTAAGGCGCAGTCACTAGATCAGTTTCTGTAGTGCCTCAAGATATTTTTCGGGGCTCAGTGCGCGGCCTTCACGTTGTGCCTCCCACATCACTTGTCCTAAGCATTCCATGATGGCGTGCTGAGCTTCATGTTCAGACCCTAGTTTCTTAGCTAACTTTTCTGAGATCGCTTTAATGCCTGGTGGTTGATCAATCGAGATTTGCTCGCTAATCGATAGGTGCATGGAGAGGTGTAAGAAGGGATTAGTCTCACCACGCTCTGGCGTATAGTCTTGTGCAACTGCGCCTTCTGGATCTGCTAGGAGCGCATGATATTCCGGGTGCTCCACCATCCAGTCGCTAGCAATCGTCTCCATTGGTGTGAGAATGTGATCCCCAGTTTTCTTCTTCCAGGTATCGCAGAAAAATCGTCTCACTTCTTCGCGGGTCGGATTAAATATTGCCACGAACTTTTCCTTTACCAGTTTTCTGTTTGAAGCCACAGAGAGGCTCAACAATACATTGCTCGCAATCAGGTGTCCGGGCTTTGCAGGTATATCTACCATGTAGGATGAGCCAGTGATGTGCATCCATTAAAAACTCTTTCGGGATGCGTTTGAGCAATTGCTCTTCAACTTTCACAACATCTTTGCCAGGCGCTAAACCAGTTCGGTTTGAGACTCTAAAAATATGGGTATCGACTGCCATAGTGGGTTGACCAAAGGCGGTATTGAGAATCACGTTGGCAGTCTTTCTGCCAACACCGGGTAACAACTCTAGCTCTTCACGATGTTGAGGTACTTCGCCACCATACTTTTCCAGCAGCAGTCGACAAGTCTCTTGAATATGCTTGCCTTTGGAGTTGAATAATCCAATGTGTTGGATGAAGGGCTTTACACCTTGCTCACCCAAATCCAGAAGGGCTTGAGGCGTATTGGCAATCTTAAATAACTGACGCGTACCTTTGTTTACCGAAATATCAGTTGCTTGTGCCGAGAGTAATACAGCAATCAGCAGTTCAAATGGAGAGCTATATTCCAACTCGGTTTCTGGATGGGGATTGTTTTCCCTGAGTAGCTCAAAGAAAGCTTGACGCTTTTCGAGATTCATCATTTTTGCAGCTGAGCTCGAGCGATCGCAGCGGCGATGATGGCTCGCTTTCTTTCCTGCTCTTTTAGAGCTGCTTCTGAATCGGGGGTCTCTGCATTCACAGCAACGAGTTTGGCCGCCGCTTTCTTTGCAAGTCGCTCATCATTGTCACGTTGCTCACGATTCAATCGAATATCACGAGCAGCATATCTTGCGCGCGCTGCATCAGCTAATTCTGGAGACCAGGCATCCCACCCAGTTTTTTTATCAGTTATATCCAGCATGGTGATGCAGTCTACAGGGCAAGGGGGAATACAAAGATCACAACCCGTACACCAATCGCTTAAGACCACATGCATCTGCTTAGAAGCGCCTACAATTGCATCCACAGGACAAGCCTGAATGCAAAGCGTGCAACCAATGCAAGCTTTAGGGTCGATGAACGCAACAGGTCTAGGGCGCTCTAAGCCGCATGTAGGATCTATGGTGGGATGTAGTTCAAAGGCATCTTCAGGAAAGATGGGCGTCAGAATTGCGCTCAGCCGCTCAATGCCTGCTACTCCGCCAGGAGGGCAACGATTGGGTAGCGCCTCACCAGTTGACATTGCTTCTGCATAGGCTCGGCAATCTGGGTAGCTGCATTTAGTACATTGGGTTTGAGGAAGGATATCCTCGAGACGATCTGCTAATTCTTTCGTCTGCTGCTTATTCATTGCAATTGGAATCCCTAAAGCGAGTAGCGCGACCCTGGAGTCACGCTATTGTTTTATGCGGACTTTGAACCCTCTAGTTTTGGGGGTCTGGCGCGGGTTTTCTTCTGAGCACCTTGGTGCTCACGAATAAACGATTTGATCTTTGGATACACCTTTTCGCGCCAACGACGACCTGAGAAGATGCCATAGTGACCAGCACCGGCAACTTCGTAGTGATCCTTATCGGCTTTCGGAATTCCTGCACACAATGCATGCGCTGCACGAGTTTGTCCACTGCCGGAGATATCGTCTAGCTCACCTTCAACAGTTAGAAGAGCAGTTTTCTGAATATCTTGTGGCTTCACTAGATCGCCAGACACTGCCCATGTCCCATTCGGCAGGGAATAGTCTTGGAATACAGTTTTGATGGTGTCTAAGTAGAACTTCGCATCCATATCGAGAACAGCGTTGTACTCATCATAAAAACGAATATGCGCTTCAACGTCCTGCTCATCGCCGCGGACTAAGTTTTGGAAGAAATCCCAATGCGACTGCATATGGTTCTGTGGGTTCATGGCAATAAAGCCAGTGTGCTGCAAGAAGCCTGGATAGACTTTACGGCCCGCACCAGGATAGCTTGGAGGCACTCTGTAAATCACATGACTTTCGAACCAGTCATAAGACTTTTGATCCGCTAAGTTGTTAACGGCGGTTGGTGATTTGCGTGCATCTATTGGCCCACCCATCATGATCATGGAGGCTGGTGTTTTTTCACCAGCAGAGGCCATCAATGAGATTGCGCCCAAGGTAGGAACGGTTGGCTGGCATACAGAGATCACATGTAAATCATCTGCACCAATAGCGCGAATGAAATCTTGAATGTAGTGAACATAATCATCGAGACCAAAATCCTCAGCGTCGGCAGGAACAATACGCGCATCGATCCAGTCGGTGATATAGACCTTGTGATCTTGCAAGAGGGTGCGGACTGTATCGCGCAATAAGGTGGAGTGATGCCCAGATAAAGGCGCAACAACCAATACCACTGGATCATCCTTCAGTTTCTTGATGGCATCGAGATCATCAGAGAAGCGCTTAAAACGAATCAGGTTGCAAAATGGTTTAGCAACAATCGTTCTTTCATGAATCGCTACTTCGCGACCATGTGCCTGTACTGATCGGATACCAAACTCTGGTTTTTTATAGTCTTTACCAAGACGATGGAGAAGTTCATAACTTGCAGCTAGACGTTCAGACCCAGGAACCTTTGATGCTGGATTAGAAGCATTGATAAAAGCTTCAGATGCAGCGCGAGCCCAAGAGCTCATTGGTTGAAGTAAGGCTTTTTGAAATTCGTGTAACTGATATAGCATGATGCCTCCTGATAATTCAGTGTAACCGCTTATGACGTGTTGTTATGCCAATACACGGGCGATTGCTTGAGCTACCTTATCAATATTTTTGGTATTAAGGGCGGCTACACAAATACGGCCTGTAGAGAGGGCATAAATACCGTCTTCCTTTTGTAGGCGCTCTACTTGCTCAGCGCTCAATCCAGAGTAAGAAAACATGCCACGCTGAGCTTTAATGAAAGCAAAGTCCTGCTTAACGCCAGCAGCAGCTAATTTTTCAACCAATCCATGACGCATTGCTTTGATGCGATCACGCATTTCAGCTAGCTCATCTTCCCAGAGCTTTCTGAGTTCTGGTGAATTCAAAACAGCAGCGGCAATCGCAGCGCCGTGAGTTGGGGGATTGGAGTAATTTGTACGAATCACGCGCTTCAATTGAGAGAGTACGCGAGTGGATTCATCTTTACTTTGGGTCACGATAGATAAAGCGCCAACGCGCTCACCATAGAGTGAGAACGATTTGGAGAAAGAGCTTGATACAAAGAAGGACACGCCAGACTCGGCAAACAGGCGAACTGCAACACCATCTTGCTCAATACCAGCAGCAAAGCCTTGATAAGCTACGTCTAAAAATGGAATGAGATCTTTCGCTTTACAGATATCAATTACTTGATGCCATTGCGCTTCAGTAATGTCAGCACCGGTTGGATTGTGGCAGCAAGCATGCAGTAATACGGTGGTGTATTTTGGGAAAGACTCTAAAGATTTCACCATGCCATCAAAATCTACGCCACGGGTTTTGCCATCGAAGTAGGTGTACTCAACTACTTCAAAGCCAGCGGATTCAAAAATGCCACGGTGGTTTTCCCAAGTGGGGTTGCTAATTGCGCAAGGCGCATTTAAGTTGAGGCGCTTAATGAAGTCAGCGCCAACGCGCAATGCGCCAGTCCCACCAAGGCACTCTGCAGTAACAATGCGACCATCTTTGATGAGCGACGAGTCAGCGCCGAACAATAGGTTCTGAACTGCACTGTTGTATGGATTTGGACCTTCAATCGGAATGTAGCTGCGCGGTGAGTGCTTCGCAACAATCGCCTCTTCAGCCTGAATGACTGCTTTCAAAAGAGGTACTTTACCTTCGTCGGTGTAATACACGCCAACACCTAGGTTGACCTTGTCTGCACGTTGATCGGCGACATAGGCTTCTGTGAGGCCAAAAATAGGGTCTTTAGGGGCTAGCTGGACTGAAGAAAAAAGGTTCATTTGATGATCAGAAAGGGTGGATAAGAGGATATTTCAGTTAAATTTGCTTTGAATGGCTGTTTTTGAGGCTGGATTGAACTATTTCCTAATAAAAACGGCAAAATCGATGTTTGTACAAAATTCGCTGTGAACTAAAACTTACAGTTGAAATGATATCTGAGATGCCTCCCAAGTTGCCTAAAACTTCCTCGAATTCCCCAGTTGCCGAAAGCAAGAAAACCCCTGTAGCTGATCCTTTGGGCGAGGTGGGTCATGATTTAGACCCAAGTAAATTCGTTTCCTTCCCAGATTCCCCATTTCATCTTTATCAGCCCTTTCCGCCTGCTGGCGATCAGCCGACTGCAATCGATGCTTTAGTCGCTGGCATTGAGGATGGATTGACCTTTCAGACGCTATTGGGGGTTACTGGCTCGGGTAAGACCTTCACCATGGCCAATGTCATTGCCAGGACAGGACGTCCCGCCATCATTTTTGCCCCAAATAAGACCTTAGCTGCCCAGCTCTATAGTGAGTTTCGGGAGTTTTTCCCTAAAAATGCGGTCGAGTATTTTGTTAGCTACTACGATTACTACCAGCCAGAGGCTTACGTTCCGACCCGTGATTTGTTTATTGAAAAGGATTCATCCATCAATGAGCATATCGAGCAAATGCGACTGTCTGCCACTAAGAGTTTGTTAGAGAGACGCGATGTCATCATCGTAGCCACTGTATCCGCCATTTACGGTATCGGTAACCCGGGTGACTATCACAGTATGGTGATGACTTTACGTCCGGGTGACAAGATGAGTCAGCGCGATATTTTGATGCGCTTAATTGCGATGCAATACGATCGCAATGAAACTGATTTCAAGCGCGGCGTATTCCGAGTCAGGGGTGACACGATTGATATTTTTCCAGCAGAGCATAATGAATTAGCTGTGCGAGTTGAACTCTTTGATGATGTGATAGAGAGCTTGCAATTCTTCGATCCACTTACTGGAAAGATTCGTCAGAAGATTCCGCGCTTTACCGTCTATCCAAGCTCGCACTACGTAACGCCGCGTGACACCGTTCTCAAGGCGATTGAAACTATCAAGGCAGAATTACGGATTCGTTTGGATGAGTTTGTAAAAGACAGCAAGCTGGTCGAGGCACAGCGCTTAGAGCAGCGTACCCGCTTTGATCTAGAAATGCTTAATGAATTGGGCTTTTGTAAGGGTATTGAGAACTACTCTCGTCACCTCTCTGGCGCTATGCCTGGTGAGGCGCCACCTACCTTGGTGGACTACTTGCCAAATGATGCACTGATGTTCTTAGATGAGAGTCATGTCCTCATCGGTCAGCTCAATGCGATGTACAACGGCGATAAGTCTCGCAAACATACCTTAGTGGAGTTTGGATTCCGCTTACCTTCAGCCATGGATAACCGCCCACTCAAATTTACTGAGTTTGAAACCAAGATGCGTCAAACCGTCTTTGTTTCTGCAACACCAGCTGATTACGAAAATACGCACACTGGACAAGTGGTAGAGCAAGTTGCTAGACCAACTGGATTGGTTGATCCAGAAATTGAAGTGTTGCCAGCAAGTACACAAGTAGATGATTTACTGAATCAGATTCATGAACGCGTCAAAGTTCACGAACGCGTTTTAGTCACAGTATTAACAAAGCGCATGGCTGAGCAACTCACAGATTACTTGTCAGATAACGGAGTAAAGGTGCGCTACGTGCACTCCGATATTGATACGGTGGAGCGTGTAGAAATTCTGCGTGACTTACGTTTGGGGGTTTTTGACGTATTGGTGGGTATTAATTTATTACGCGAGGGCTTAGATATTCCAGAGGTCTCTCTGGTTGCCATCTTGGATGCAGATAAAGAAGGCTTCTTGCGTTCTGAGCGCAGCTTAATTCAAACCATTGGCAGGGCGGCACGAAACGTCAAAGGTAAGGCGATTTTGTATGCTGACCGCATTACCGATTCCATGAAGCGGGCGATGGGTGAAACTGAGCGCCGCCGCACCAAACAGATTGCCTTCAACAAGGCCAATGGTATTGAGCCGCGCGGCGTTAAAAAGCGGATTAAAGACATCATTGACGGGGTCTATGACGTCAAAGAGAAACGCTCTGAGATGCAGGTTGAGCAGGAGCGGGCACGCTATGAGGATATGAGTGAGAAGGATTTAGCGAGCGAAATCAAGCGTTTAGAGAAGCAAATGAACTCTGAGGCCAAGAATCTGGAGTTTGAAAAGGCTGCCTCTACCCGCGATAGATTGACCAAAGTGAAGGAAATGGCCTTTGGTGCACGTTCCCGGGACGCCATTTAAGTTGAGGGGTTAATGCCCGAGCAATTTAGTGGGGTATATGGTAAAGTTGAGTGGAATGGTCGGGTATTACCCGCCCGACTGTTAGCTGTCCATAACAATCCATTACCAAGGTGACATATGAGACTTACAACTAAAGGCCGTTTTGCAGTAACCGCAATGATCGATTTAGCCCTGCGTGAGACGCACGGGCCTGTAACTTTGGCCGGAATTAGCCAAAGACAGAAGATTTCCCTCTCTTATTTAGAGCAACTGTTTGGCAAGCTACGCCGTTTCAACATCGTTGAAAGTACTCGCGGTCCTGGTGGTGGTTACACCCTAGCCCGTAAATCTGAGGAAATTAGCGTGGCTGACATCATCGTAGCCGTAGATGAGCCATTAGACGCAACCCAATGTGGCGGTAAAGGCAACTGTCATACCGACGAAGAAACCCAAGGCCATTGCATGACGCATGATCTTTGGTCGAATCTGAACACCAAGATGGTGGAGTACCTGAGTTCTGTGTCATTACGAGACTTGGTGCACCAGCAATCTGGACGTGGGATCGTATTGCATGATTTGCGACCCAAGAAAATTAAGGCTGACAGTGTTAAGGCTGAAAAGTCAGCACCAGCAGTTGCAGCAAAGAAAGAAGATGCTCCGAAGCGTCCTCTCGTGAATTCCGTTTTTAATCTAGCTCGGCAAAGTTAGTCCAAGAGATCAATCTCTTTACCTATTAATCGATAAGCAAAAAATGAACGCACCACAAGACATTCCCCAACAGTCAATACCGATGTTTAGTCCTAAGCATTTTCCGGTTTATATGGACTATTCGGCCACTACTCCGATTGATCCGCGCGTGGTGGACAAGATGTTGCCGTACTTGCGTGAGCAGTTTGGTAATGCCGCATCTCGTAGTCATGCCTACGGTTGGGCTGCAGAGGAAGCTGTTGAGTGGGCGCGTTCAGAAGTAGCCCAGTTAGTGCATGCTGACCCAAGAGAGATTGTGTTTACCAGTGGCGCAACTGAAAGTATTAATTTGGCACTCAAGGGTGCAGCGCATTTTTATAAAGACCGTGGCAAGCACATCATTACCGTGAAAACAGAGCACAAGGCTACTTTAGATACTTGTCGTGAGCTCGAGCGCGAAGGTTTTGAAGTGACCTACCTAGATGTCCTGCCAAATGGCTTGATTGATTTTGCTCAGCTAGAAGCAGCAATGAAGCCAGGCACTATTTTGTTGTCAGTGATGTACGTTAACAATGAGATTGGCGTGATCCAAGATATTCCAGGTATTGGAGAGTTATGTCGCTCACGTGGTGTAATTTTTCACGTTGATGCAGCACAAGCTACTGGCAAAGTTGAAATTGATTTAGAGAAAACTAAAGTAGATTTAATGAGCTTTTCTGCTCACAAGTCCTATGGTCCTAAGGGTATCGGTGCCTTGTTTGTGCGTCGTAAGCCCCGTATTCGTATTGAGGCGCAGATTCATGGTGGCGGTCATGAGCGCGGTATGCGTTCAGGCACATTAGCTGTTCATCAAATCGTTGGTCTAGGCGAAGCTTTCCGCATCGCACGCCTTGAGATGGCTTCGGGCAATGCCCGTATTCGTTCTTTGCGCGATCGCTTGCTCAATGGTTTGAAGGATATTGAAGAGGTTTACGTTAACGGGGATATGGACCACCGTGTTCCCCATAACCTCAACATCAGCTTTAACTATGTTGAGGGTGAGTCGATGTTAATGGCCTTGAAAGATCTAGCCATTTCCTCTGGCTCTGCATGTACTTCAGCATCCTTAGAGCCTTCTTATGTATTACGCGCTCTTGGTCGTAATGATGAATTGGCACATAGCTCTATTCGTTTTACCTTGGGACGCTTTACTACTGAAGAAGAAGTAGATTTCACGATCAAATTAGTTAAAGAGAAGATTGCAAAGTTACGCGAACTTTCACCTTTGTGGGAAATGTTTAAGGATGGTATTGATCTCAGCACCATCCAGTGGGCAGCGCACTAAAAAGTATTGAATAAGCATTGAATATATTGAAGCAAGATAAAAGATAAAAGACAAAAGAGATAGCGAGAAAATACCATGGCATATAGCGATAAAGTAATTGATCATTATGAAAATCCCCGCAATGTGGGTTCTTTTGAAAAAGGCGATGACCAAGTAGGTACTGGTATGGTCGGCGCACCTGCGTGTGGTGACGTGATGAAGTTGCAGATTCGTGTAAACGATCAGGGCGTGATTGAAGATGCCAAGTTCAAGACCTACGGTTGTGGTTCTGCGATTGCATCTTCCTCATTAGTTACTGAGTGGGTTAAAGGCAAAACCTTAGACCAGGCTCTAGAGATTAAGAACTCCTTGATTGCTGCAGAGTTAGCTTTGCCACCAGTAAAAATCCACTGCTCTATCTTGGCTGAAGATGCCATCAAGGCAGCTGTGGCCGATTACAAAGAAAAGCATCCGGTCCTGTAAGGATAAAGAGGCTCTCATCATGGCAATTACCTTAACCGACAAAGCAGCAAAACATGTTCAGCGCAATTTAGATAAGCGCGGAAAAGGTTGCGGCTTACGTTTGGGTGTTCGTACTACTGGTTGCTCGGGCTTAGCCTATCAACTGGAATATGTGGATGAGGCTGCCCCTGAAGATGCGAAATTTGAATCTAATGGCATCACCATCTTTATTGACCCTAAGAGCTTGGCCTATTTAGATGGCACTGAATTAGACTTTGTACGTGAAGGTTTGAACGAAGGCTTTAAGTTCCAAAACCCGAATGTAAAAGATGAGTGTGGTTGTGGTGAATCCTTCCGCGTCTGACAATTACTTTCGTTTCTTTGGCTTAGAGCAACAATTCAACCTGGATTTGTCTGCATTGGATCAAGCCTATTTGGCGATCCAAAAAGAGGTACATCCTGATCGCCATGCTCGCGGTAGCGATACCGAGCAGAGACTAGCCATGCAAATGGCTACCTTAGCAAACACTGCGCTTCAGACTTTGAAAAATCCCATTCAGCGTGGACTCTATCTTTGCCAACTCCACAAAGTGGATGCGCGTCTCGAGACTAATACAGCCATGCCAGCTGCTTTTCTGATGAAGCAAATGGAATGGCGTGAAAGTCTCGAAGACCAAGATGAGGATCTCGGTGCTTTAGAGGCTTTAGCTGAAGAGGTTGATCAAGCTAAACGAGATGTCTTGGTAGAAATTACACAGGCTATCGATGGCGCTAAGAACTATGAGCGCGCAGCGGAGTTACTCAGGGGTCTGCTTTTTATTGATAAGTTTGCGCTAGAGCTAGATGATGCCATCTCAGCTTTGGTATAGCTTTACACTCTAGACCCCATGGCCTTATTACAAATCTCCGAACCTGGTAAATCACTTGCTCCGCATCAGCGTCGGATTGCGGTAGGTATTGATTTAGGTACCACTAACTCCTTGGTTGCTATTGTTCGGGATGCTTTACCTAAGGTTCTCCCTGATTCAGAAGGGCGCGAATTGCATCCTTCAGTGGTGCGTTATCTCCCAAATGGCAGAACCCAAGCGGGCTTCGAGGCTGCTGAAAGTATTGTCTCTGATCCTAAAAATACAATTGTCTCCGTGAAGCGTTTCATGGGTCGGGGTATTGTGGATATGGAGAATATCGAAAGCACTCCCTACGACTTCGTCGATGAGCCTGGGATGTTGAAGATCAAAACAGTGGCAGGTGACAAGAGCCCCATTGAAGTTTCAGCAGAAATTTTGGCACGCTTGCGCCAGTTGGCGGAAGACTCGGTAAATGACGACATCGTTGGTGCAGTGATTACTGTGCCCGCTTATTTTGATGATGCTCAACGTCAAGCAACTAAAGATGCTGCGAAGTTAGCTGGTATTGAAGTCTTGCGTTTGCTCAACGAGCCTACTGCCGCTGCAATTGCTTATGGTCTAGATAATGCCTCCGAGGGAATCTACGCGGTTTACGATTTGGGTGGCGGTACCTTTGACATCTCTATTTTGAAAATGAGTAGGGGTGTATTTGAAGTGCTCTCTACTGGTGGTGACTCTGCTTTAGGTGGCGATGATTTTGACCATCGCCTCTATTGCTGGGTGATTGAGCAGGCTAAGCTTCCACCATTGTCGATTCAGGATCACCGTAAGCTCTTACTCTCTTGTAAACACGTTAAAGAGCAGTTAAGTCACAACCCGTTAGCACGCGTTCATGAAACCCTTGCAGATGGCACTGCGATTAATGTGGGCGTTAGCCAAGCCCAGTTTTTTGAAATCACACAAAACTTAATCAACAAGACCTTAGTTGCCGTGAAGAAGGCTTTGCGTGATGCAGGCCTTAAGGCGGATGAAGTCAAAGGCGTTGTCATGGTTGGTGGCGCAACTCGCATGCCTCATGTGCAACGTGCGGTTGGCGAACTTTTCGGTACTAAACCCTTAAACAATCTCAATCCAGATCAGGTTGTTGCCTTAGGCGCTGCAATGCAGGCAGACTTGCTTGCTGGTAATCAAAGTAAGGATGATGAGTGGCTCTTATTAGATGTCATTCCACTGTCTCTCGGTATTGAAACCATGGGCGGCTTGGTGGAAAAAATCATTCCTCGCAATACACCCATTCCGGTAGCGCGCGCTCAGGATTTCACGACCTTCAAAGATGGCCAAACTGCTTTAGCGATTCAGGTAGTGCAGGGCGAGAGAGAGTTGGCACAAGACTGTCGCTCTTTAGGTAAGTTTGAATTGCGTGGCATCCCACCAATGGCTGCTGGTGCTGCCCGTATTCGGGTGACCTATCAAGTAGATGCGGATGGATTGCTCTCTGTAGGTGCTATGGAGCAGGGCTCGGGTGTGCAAGCCTCAATTGATATTAAGCCATCATATGGTTTGACGGATGCCGAGATTGCCCGCATGCTGCAAGATGGCTTTGCTTCGGCCAAAGTAGATCTGCTATCCAGATCTCTGCGTGAAGAACAGGTAAATGCACAACGTTTATTGGATGCCGTGCAAACCGCTTTAGATGCTGATCGTGAATTATTGGACTCTCAAGAACAGGCTGAGGTTGATCAAGAAATGGCCGTCTTGCAAAAGATACTTACAGAAGAAACTGATAGCGCCATTCTCAGAAAAGCAGTCGATCATGCTGCCAAGGCTACCGACGAGTTTGCTCAAAAGCGTATGAATGCCAGCATTAAGAGGGCATTGGCTGGTAAGAATGTGGCAGAAATTTAAGAAAAGAAAATTACCCAAATGACTCAGATCGTTGTTCTCCCTCATAGCGAGTATTGCCCTGAAGGCGCTGTACTTGAAGTGACTCCAGGCACCTCCGTTTGCGAAGCCTTGCTAGAAAACCATATTCCAATTGAGCATGCCTGCGATATGGTCTGCGCTTGCACTACCTGTCACGTGATTGTGAAAGAGGGTTATCAGAGCCTGAATGAGCCCGATGAAAATGAAGAAGATTTGTTAGATCGTGCATGGGGACTTAATCCTCAGTCTCGCTTATCTTGCCAGGCTATTGTGGCGCGCCAAGACTTAGTTATTGAGATCCCGAAGTACTCTATTAATCACGCTAAAGAAAATCACTGATTGCTGGCTTGGTATTACACCCCAGACTTTCAATTGACTGCGATAAACTTTTTGTTCATTCTTAGGTTTATCTCCATAGATTTTTTTTCAAACCACCCTAAGGGGTGGTTTTTCTTTTAGAAATAACCTCATCTAAGAAGTATTTCTTAATTTCTTGGGTGATATTTTCACGAGAGTGTTTGCGTTTTTCTAGTAAGCCAACTTTGCGATAAATTGTTTTTCCAGGCAATTCAGATATCTTCAGTTGACGGTCGTTTTCCCAAGAGACGTTGGCAAGCTTGGGAATAATCGAATATCCAAGACCCTGTCTTACAAGTTCAATGATCGCCTCTACTGAATTGAGCTCCATACCTTCTTTAATATTTAATTTATTTGCCCGAATGGTTTGATCTACGAGGTGGCCAGTCCATGTGTTTCGCTCAAAACGGATAAATGGAAATTGAGCGGCCAACTCTTTTGGTGTAAATCCCTTTTTATTTTTGCTTGCTGGGTGGATCACAATCATGGGCTCTGTATACAGTTCCGTCCACTGAACATTTTGGGGTAAGGTATAGGGTGACTCAGTCACTATTGCTGCATCCAGGCTGCCTTCGATTACTTGCTCTAGAAAGTTACTAGAAAGACCAGCAATAAGTTTAATTTCAAGTTCTGGGTAGTTCTGCTTGAGCTCATTTAAGGTATTTCCAAAGGCGCCCATTAAGGTTGAGACCAGTGCCCCTAGAACAATGGTGCCACTGAGTTCAGATTTAAAGTCGGATCCCAGGGCCTCGTAGCGAGCGATGATTTCTTGAATGGGCTCAACCAAGGATCTGCCATGGTGATTGAGGGTCATAGAGCGTTTGGTTCTATCAAATAGCTCCACTCCAATATCTGCCTCTAGTTGCTGCAATTGTTGTCCTGCGGCAGCAGCGGTAAGGCCTATTTCGCGTGCAGCAGCTGCCACGCTCTTATGGCGAGAAATGGCTAAAAAATTCTTGAGTACTTTTATGCTGGACATGGAATTTAATATAAAGTATTTATTTATCTCAAAGAAAATTATATTCGATTTATTTTTTACTATCTATCGATATAATGAGTCCATGTCTAATACAGATCTCAAAGTCAAAGTTTGGCGCGGTGCTCAAGAGGGTGAGTTTGTTGAGTATTTGGTGCCTCGCAATCCAAATCAAACGGTACTGGATGTTGTTACCTTTATTCAGCGTAAGTTGGATCCAACTCTTAGCTACCGATTCGCTTGTCGGGTGGGTATGTGTGGCTCTTGCGCCATGACAGTCAACGGGGTTGCTCGCTGGACCTGTCGAACTCACGTTTCCCAAATTCTTGAGGGGGATTCTCTAGAGATTGCCCCTCTGAATAATCTGCCAGTCATTAAAGACCTTGCTACCGATATGCGAGAGTTCTTTGATAAGTGGAAGGGTGCGGTTGGTTTTTTCAAGGGAGATAAAACCCGTCATGATGATTTTGCAAGAGTTGAGCCGCAGTCACCTGAACGTCAATTAGCTAATGCCGGAATTGAATGTATTGGTTGTGGAGTTTGCTATTCCTCTTGTGAGGTTGTTCAGAGTCGTCCCAACTATCTCGGGCCAGCTGCTCTAAATCGTGCTTGGACCTTAACGAATGATGTGCGTGATGTGCAGCAATTAGATCGTCTACGTGCCGTTGCTGGCGATGAAGGTTGCCACGCGTGTCATACACAAGGATCCTGTACGGAGCGTTGCCCTAAGAAGCTTGAACCTACAGCCAGTATTGCTGGGTTAAAAAAGTTAGTAGCAAGAGCCGCTGTGCGAGGAAGCAAGTGGGGCAAGTTATGAGTCAAGCTGTACTTCAGGCAAAACTCTGGTATGCCCAAAGAATCAGCGCTATGGTTTTAGGTCTCTGCGTCAGCATCCACCTCGTCATTATTTTCTATGCAATACGCGGTGGCTTAACTGCTGAAGAGATTCTGGGACGTACTCAAGGCAATATTGCTTTTGCTATTTTTTATGAGATTTTTGTTTTAGCCTGCTTTGTACATGCGCCGATTGGCTTGGCGAATATTCTTGAAGAAACGTTTTCTAAAGGATTCATTTCTAAGACCCTATCTTCTTTACTTGCATTTCTCATACTCATTCTGGGAACCACTGCAGTAATTGGTGTCTATACCGGAGGTACGTTATGAGCCCAAGGCCAAAGCTCGATCTACGTGCTAAGTCTCATCTCTCTTACTTTGCATATGCATGCCATCGCTTTTCTGGATTACTGTTGGCTTGCTTCATCCCCTTACATTTCTTAATGCTCTCTCAGTCATTGCGAGGCGCTAGCGAGTTTGAGCGCTATTTGGGCTTAACAGACTTTTGGGTTTTTAAATTCGGTGAGTGGGCGCTGGTTATTTTGCTAGCGATCCATTTAGTAGGTGGAATTCGACTCATCATGATTGAGTTTGGTCCATGGCGCGGATTACGTAAGGCTTGGACTCAAGTAGCTGTTTTGTTTGGCATTGCTTGCGGCCTTCTATTTTTGTATTTGGCAGATTGATTGGGTAATTTATGCAGTTGCAAATGAAAGTAGTTGAAGAGGCTTGCAAGGAGCTCTATATTCGCGCCTTAAAGGTGCTTCCAGACGATGTTAAGGCTGGTATTGAGCGCTTAAATCAGGGCGAATCAGATGCACGTGCACAGGTGGTCCTCAAAACGATGATCACCAATATTGCTGTTGCAGAGCGCGAAGACAATCTACTTTGCCAAGATACTGGTTTACCTATCTACAAGGTCAAAATTGGCCGTAATGTCCAGCTAGATGGCATGGAGCTCAAGGCGGCGATTCGTAAAGGTTGCGAGCGTGCAACTACTGAATACCCATTGAGATCCTCTGTAGTGCATCCGATCACACGCAAGAACAATCACACATCCTGCGGTATTGATATGCCTGCAATCAGCATCGATTTTTGTGATGATGATGAGATGATTGAAATCGAGATGGTTCCCAAAGGAAGCGGTTCAGAAAACAATTCTTTTTTGAAGATGGCCATTCCTGCTGATGGAATTAATGGCGTTAAAGCCTTTGTGATTGAGAGCGTTGTGTCTGCGGGAGGCAAGACTTGCCCACCAACGATTGTTGGTGTTGGCATCGGCGGCACCTCTGAGCAATGTGTCACGATGGCTAAGCGCGCTGCTACAAGGGCATTGGGTAGCGTATGCAGCGATGAAGAAGGTGCCAAGTTAGAGCAAGAATTAACTGCTGCCGTGAACAAATTAGGTATCGGTCCCCAAGGTTTGGGCGGTGACGGCACAGCATTTGCTGTTCATGTGGAGCTCGCTCATACTCATATCACTTTAAATCCAGTAGCCGTCAATATGCAGTGCCACTCAGCTCGTAGAGCGCGGGCAACCTTCACGCCTGATGGTGTGACTTACGGATTCTAGGAAAAAGATGGCTCATTACAAGCTTCCAACTCCTGTTAGCGAATCAGATATTCGTAAGCTGCGCATTAATGACACAGTGACCCTGCAAAGCACCTTATTTGGTATTCGGGATGCTACGCAAATTCATATGTTTGATAAGGGTCGAAAAACTCGCTTTGATCTGAATGGCCATGCAGTGATTCATACGGCTCCTAATGTACGCAAGGTAGCGGTGAGTGAAGAATTCCCAGCCGGGTATCAGCCAATCTGCATTGGCACCACCACCTCAGATCGTATGGAGCGTTTTACTCGTCCATTGATGACTGAAAATGGCGTTCGAATGATTGTAGGTAAGGGCGGTATGCGCGATGACTCTGCAGCAGCCTTTCAGGAAATTGGCGGCGTGTACCTAGCAATTATTGGCGGTACAGCAGCGTTAGAGACAACATGGATTGAGCAGATTGAAGATGTGGATATGGATGATCTCAACCCAGAGTCCCTCTGGCGTTTCAAGATCAAAGACTTTGGCCCCTTGCTAGTGGCAATGGATAGTCATGGCGGCAGCATTTATCAAGAAGTGAAAAGTGATGTTGCACGTAATAAAGAGGCCGTATTAAAGAGCTTAGGAATTTCCTTATGAATATCGCCACACTTGAGACAGACATTCTTATTCTTGGTTCTGGTGGTGCAGGACTTTTTGCCGCTCTGCACGCACACCAAACTAACCCCAATCTACACATCACCATTGCCGTAAAGGGCTTGCTGGGCAAATGCGGCTGTACTCGCATGGTGCAGGGTGGTTATAACGTGGCGCTGGCAGAGGGCGACTCTGTTGAACGTCATTTCATGGACACAATCGAAGGTGGCAAATGGCTATCGGACCAAGAGTTAGCTTGGACATTGGTAAACAAGGCGGTTGAACGCATTCGTGAGCTTGAGAATGAGCTTGGCTGTTTCTTTGATCGCAATCCAGATGGCACGGTTCATCAAAAAGCGTTCGCTGGGCAAACTTTTGACCGCACAGTCCACAAAGGCGATTTAACCGGAATTGAAATTATCAGTCGACTGGCTGAGCAGGTATGGGCTAGAGGAATTCATCGTCTTGAGGAGCATAGGGCGGTTGAGTTAATTCATAGCGCTAATGGAAAGTCGCTTGCTGGCGTATTGATGCTCAATATGACGACTGGTCAGTTCACCCTAGTGCGAGCTAAAGCGGTTCTGTTGGCTACAGGTGGCGGACCCACTATGTACAAGTACCACACGCCTTCGGGTGATAAGAGTTGTGATGGCTTAGCCATGGCGCTTCGTGCAGGCCTGACTTTGCGTGACATGGAGATGGTGCAATTTCATCCTACTGGACTTCTCGCTGGCTCAGACACACGTATGACAGGTACAGTTTTAGAGGAGGGTTTACGTGGCGCTGGCGGCTATCTCTTGAATGGCAATAAAGAGCGCTTCATGGGTAACTATGATCCACGCAATGAACGCGCTACTCGAGATATTGTTTCTCGCTCTATTAATTCTGAAATAAGAGCCGGTAGAGCAACTCCTAATGGCGGCGTCTATATCCAGATGAGTCACCTTGGCCCTGATAATGTGCGCAAGCTATTTAAAGGCATGGTCGAGCGATGTGCAGACAGCGGCTTTGATTTGGCAGGAGATCTAGTAGAGGTTGTTCCAACTGCGCATTACATGATGGGTGGATTAATCTTCAAGGCGGACTGCAGCACAGAATTGCCAGGCTTATTTGCTGCAGGTGAAGATACCGGAGGAGTTCATGGTGCCAATCGTTTAGGTGGAAATGGTGTGGCTAACTCCACTGTATTTGGGGGTATTGCTGGTGAGGAGATGGCGAAGTGGGTTGTATCTCAGAATTTGCAAGAGTGCAATATGGAAGAGGTGCTTGCTAGCATCAAGGCGCATGAGGCTCCATTAGAGAGGCCGGCAGGCGATATTGAATCGATTCGAGATGCTCTTGCAGAGTGCATGTGGGATGACGTAGGTATATCTAGAACTAAAGACAGTTTATTGCGTGCCCGTACTAAGTTAGATCAGTTAGGTCAGCAGTTAGACCAAATGGGAGTGGGTGATATCCAAAGGCAGTACAGTGTTACATGGCAGGATTGGATGAATCTAAACAATCTCATTTTGGTGAGTAAGTCCGTCACAGAGGCTGCTCTTTCTCGTGAAAACTCCAGAGGGGCGCACTATCGCGAGGATTTTCCTGATGCAGGATCTTTGGAGGATTCTTATTTCACGGCAGTCCATCTGCAATCTCGAGGTTTAGAAATTGAAAATAGACCCGTTCAATTTACGATGGTCAAGCCGGGCGAGACTATTTTGGTAGAGGCTTAATATTTTTGAATTGATCGAGCCAGCCTCATTTGCGCTAGCAGCTTTAATAGTTCTTTGTGGATTCTTCATCTTTGGGGTTTCTGGATTCGGCTCGTCAATAGTAGCCGTCCCTTTGCTGGTCCAGATATACCCCCTCAAGGTTGTAGTTCCCATGATGGTCATTATTGATATCTGTGCTTCACTGTATATCGGCAGAAAGTCCTCCAGCGATGCGAATATCCAAGAGTTGAAATGGCTATTTCCTTTTAGCTTAATCGGCATGGTCTTGGGTATCTTTTTATTGATAAAGGCGCCAAGCGAACCCTTGCTGCTAATTCTTGGGACATTTGCAGCCATTAACGGTATCCGTCTTTTAGTACAGCGAAATGTCGAGTCTCGAGATCCAATTAATAAATGGTGGGCAATGCCATTTGGATTCTTTGGCGGTGTATTTACAGCTCTTTTTGCGACTGGCGGGCCGGTATACGTCTCTTATCTCGGTTTAAGAATTAATAATCCCAAGGTACTTCGCGCAACGATGGCATTCGCTATTTTTATGCTGACATTTTTGCGACTCACCTTAATGCTGGTGACGGGACTCATCTTGAGTTGGGAGGTAATCGGCCTTGCAGTTTGCTTATTGCCTGTGACTTTCTTGGGAATTTGGGCAGGCACCAATGTTCATACTAGGCTGAGCAATGCCTCCATGCGTATCGCCTATGGGTCAATATTGGTGTTTGCTGGTTCGATGTTATTAATTAGGCAGATTACATAAAAATAATTTATTGGAAAAGAAAAAGCGAGGATAAATCCTCGCTTTTTATACCTCGCCAGCAATCATTACTGGGCGCTAATATTACGACCCTTAATGACTTTCTCCCAGTTAGCAAGCTCTGCTTTAATCTGAGCATCAAAGTCTTTCTGAGAATTCACCACCGGGCTTAAGCCATTCAGTTCTAAGCTTTTTTGCATAGCATCTGACTTCACTGCCTTAACAGTAGCATCATAGATTTTGTCTGTAATGACCTTAGGAGTATTGGCCGGTGCGACCAAGCCAAACCAACCAGTGCTCTCAAATCCAGGGATGCCACTTTCGGCAACTGTTGGAACATCGGGAAGTTGTTTGACGCGTTTAGAGCTAGTAACGGCAATCGGCTTAATCTGACCACCTTTTGCAAAACCTGTTGCGGCAGTGAGGTTGCCAACCATAAAGTCTATTTGTCCTGACACTAAGTCATTGATGGCAGCAGACTCACCCTTATAAGGTACATGGGTCGCCGGAATGTTGGCAGAGTAGGTTAAGTTTTCAGCAGCCATATGAACTTGGCTACCAATACCCGCAGATCCAAAATTGAGATCTTTAGTTTTTGCATAGGTAATAAATTCATTTAAATTCTTGACTGGAATTTTGTTGCTAACAGATAGCAGCATTGGTCCGCTAGCAACATTGGTAATGTTCACAAAATCTTTGCTGTAATTAACTGGCAATTTTTTATACAAACTAGGATTTACGGTAAGCATACTTCCAGAGGCAAGCATGATGGTGTAGCCATCTGCGGGTGATTGGGCTACAAATTCAGCGGCGATATTACCACCGGCGCCACCTTTATTTTCAACGATGACGTTCTGTCCCAGATCTTTTGTTAATTGCTGAGCTAAGAGTCGACCAAGAATATCGGTAGTGCCACCGGCTGCAAAAGGAATAATTAATTTAATCGGCTTTGTTGGCCAGGATTGCGCTATTGCTAATTGAGGCAATGCAAGGGTAAGCGCTCCTGCAAGTAAAACTAAACGTCTACTGAATTTATATTTTTTATTCTCAAACATCGATGACCTCCAGTGGTAATTTGATCTTTATATCTTAGCTACTTCACTATGAAAAAAATATACTCAACTGCTATTTAATAGTTATATGCTTATTCATTGTTGCTGTCTCCCCCATCAATCCTGCAGCATTTCAAGACACTCTCTGCGCTGCACTAAGAATTGGGTATTGCAAGATATCTAAATCATCTATATGATTCAGATATGTTATCTATTTTGATCCCTAAAGCTAGATCTAGTCAAGCCCTGAAAACCCTGTATTTAGGCGACTTCATTCGTGTGGAGCATGCATGAACCTAAGCTATTCAGAGATTCTTGCACTGGCAAATTCAGGCCTTCAGGCCGCTGGGATCACTTCAAAGGCGGCTTATGAGACTGCGCAGTTTCTGGCGCTAGCTGAGTTAGATGGTTTAGCCTCACATGGTTTGGCAAGAGTTCCCCAATATGCTGCACATGCAAAAAATGGCCGAATTGAGCTTGATCCTAAGTTAAGGGTTCGGCTATTTAAATCGGCAGCCGCTTTGGTTGATGCACGTGATGGCCTGGCTTTTCCTGCACTTCGATTTGCAACTGATCTGTCAGTGAATCTAGCCTCTAAAAATGGTCTTGGTTTAGTTGCGGTTACCAATAGCCATCATTTTGGTGTCGCGGGGCATTATGTTGAGGCTGCAGCACGAGCAGGCTATGTCTCCTTGCTATTTGGAAATACTCCAGCTGCGATGCCTATGGTTGGTGGTACAAAAGCAATCTTTGGAACCAATCCACTGGCTGCAGCTTTTCCTACCGGCAGCGGCGACCCTTTAGTTATAGATATGTCACTTTCTGCAGTAGCTCGCGGAAAACTCTTAGTTGCGGCAAAAAATGGTCAAGCGATTCCGGAAGGGTGGGCTTTGACCATCGATGGCAAGCCAACTACTGATCCGCAAGAGGGATTAAAGGGCTTAATGCTGCCTTTGGGTGGCGATAAAGGAGCTTTACTTGCCCTCATCGTTGAATTGCTAGTAGTTGGGCTCTCAGGTAGCCGCTTTTCATATGAAGCGGATTCCTTTTTTGACCCTAAAGGCAATCGCCCGCGTATTGGTCAACTGATATTGACTATTGATCCTGGTTTAGCGGGCGCATCTATTTTTGCCAATCGCATCCAAGACTTTATCAATGTCTTAAGTGCCGATGCTGGTACTCGTCTTCCTGGACAGCGCCGCTTTCAGCAGCGTGCTACAGGATTTAGTAATGGCGTCACAGTTTCAGATGTGGTTGTGGAAGAAATTCAGACTGGCATCCGCCAGTCATGGACTGAGTAGTTTTTTATAAACGAGATTATTGAGGAGATAGTAATGATCCACTTTGTCGTGCATGAGCCAGCAGATGGCGTAGGTGTAGTAGTAGTCGAGGGTGTCAAGGCTGGAACTGACTTAATTGGTTGGGTTATGGATGGCGACCTTACTCTGAATATCAAGTCTGAAAGTGATATTCCGATTGGACACAAAATTTCATTGAACGATTTCAAACCAGGTGACACGGTCATGAAATACGGCGTTGATATTGGCAAGGTAGTAGCCCCAATCAAAAAGGGCGAGCACCTTCACGTCCAAAACGTAAAAACTAAGCGCTGGTAATCCGGCACCTTACCTACCTACTCATTGAGAGAGATATAAAAAATGACTAATTTGAAAGACGCGACCTTTTTAGGTTATCGCCGTGAAAACGGCCGCATGGGTATTCGTAATCACGTATTGATTTTGCCTTTGGATGACTTATCCAATGCTGCCTGTGAAGCAGTTGCAAACAACATCAAGGGAACGATGGCAATCCCTCACTCCTATGGTCGTTTACAGTTCGGAGCTGACTTGGATTTACACTTTCGCACCTTAATCGGTACAGGCTCCAATCCAAACGTAGCCGCTGTAGTGGTTATCGGTATTGAGCCGCAGTGGACAAAAATTATCGTTGATGGTATCAAGGCATCAGGCAAGCCAGTTGAGGGATTCTGGATTGAAGGTAATGGCGACACAGCAACCATTGCTTCCGCTAGTAAAGCCGCCTACAACATGATGAAGCATGCATCTAAGCAAAAACGTGTTTCCGCTCCATTATCTGAGTTATGGGTTTCTACCAAATGCGGCGAATCCGATACTACTTCTGGATGTGGTGCAAACCCAACCGTAGGCGATGCTTTTGATAAGTTGTATGCCATTGGCTCAACCATGGTGTTTGGTGAAACTACCGAGTTAACTGGTGGCGAACATTTGGTTGAAGCGCGTTGCCGCACTCCTGAAGTTAAGAAAAAGTTCCGCGAGATGTTTGATCGCTACCAGGATGTGATTGAGCGTCATAAGACGAGTGATCTCTCTGACTCTCAGCCAACCAAAGGCAATATTGCAGGTGGATTAACAACAATTGAAGAGAAGGCTTTGGGTAATATCCAGAAAATTGGTAAGAAATGTATTGTGGATAGCGTGCTGGATAAGGGTGAAGAGCCAAAGATTCCTGGACTGCATTTCATGGACTCATCATCAGCTGCGGCTGAAATGGTGACCTTATGCGCAGCTGCCGGCTTTACTGCTCACTTCTTCCCAACAGGTCAGGGTAATGTGATCGGCAATGCAATTCTTCCGGTGATTAAGATTTGTGCTAACCCAAAGACTGTTCGTACTATGGGTGAGCATATCGACGTTGATGTGTCTGGCTTATTGCGTCGCGAGGAGAATATGGATCAGGCGGGAGATAAGTTGTTGGATTGCTTGAAGCGTACAGCTGATGGTGAATTGACTGCTTCTGAAATTCTTGGTCACCGTGAGTTTGTATTGACTCGTTTATACGAATCAGCATAAGACTGCAGCATGAGAAACCTGACCGCTTACGAGGAAGTCAAGCAAAAGATCACCGAGGATTTGGTTAGGGGTCGATATCCTATGGGGCAGGCATTGCCTGCCGAAAAGGATTTATCAAAAGAGTTAGATGTATCTATAGGTACCCTGCGCAAAGCGGTGGACGAGTTGGTTGCGGAAGGTATTGTAGTCCGACGCCAAGGCAGGGGCACCTATGTTGTTGAGCATGATCTCAAAAGACTTCTATATTATTTTTTCCACATTGTTAAACACGATGCTGAAAAGAAGGTTTACCCTAAAGTTGAGCTAGTCTCCTTAAATAGCGCTACTGCCAATAAAGAAGAGGCAAGTAAGCTGGAGATAAAAGAGGGTGCACCCGTTTGGAGAATTACCAATCGCCTATCATTGGAAGGGCAGTGCGTCATGATCGATCAGATCACGCTAGATAAACAAAGGTTTAAAAATTTAAGCCGAGCAGACTTTATTGAGCGCAAGGGCAGCATTTATCAGATGTATCAAATAGAATATGGCCAAACTGTTGTGCGGAGTAGCGAGCGTTTGCGTGCTGGCCTAGCGGGGAAGCAGCATGCTGAATGGCTTGGATTAAATCCAGAGTCTCCTGTGCTAATTATCAGAAGGGTGGCACTGGGCATTCAGGATGAGCCTCTAGAGTGGCGTGTCTCCACTTTAAATACTTCCCAACATGAGTATTTCAGTGAGTTAGTGGCTTAGTTTGATGTTGACTACCATTCGGAAGAATATTCCAGGGCTGTTGGTTTGCTTGGTCATTGCCATGTCTACCAGTTTTCTTTCTGAGAACTATGGTGGCCCACAGTTGTTATACGCATTACTGATTGGTTTATCACTCCATTTTTTATATCTCAATGAGGCAGTAAAGCCAGGAATTGATTTTTGCGCCAAAACGGTTCTGCGTTTGGGTGTTGCATTTCTGGGTATTCGGATTACATTTGCTGATATTGGCGCAATTGGTTTGAATACCGGATTAATGGTGATCTTTGCAGTTGCTGCTACGGTAGCCCTGGGATTTTTCCTAGCTAAACTCTTAAAGCTGTCCTCAGATTTTGGATTGATTGCGGGAGGATCCGTTGGTATTTGCGGAGCTTCAGCAGCTTTAGCGGTTGCTTCAGTTCTGCCAAAAACAAAAGAGAATGAGCGATTTACTCTGCTTGTAGTGATTGGGGTAACTGTCCTCTCCACTATTGCCATGGTGGTGTATCCCTTCGCATTACAGTTGCTCAATATTACTGCCTTACCTGCAGGCATCTTTCTCGGAGCCACCATTCATGATGTGGCGCAGGTAGTTGCTGCGGGTATGTTGTTTGGCTCTGAGGCGGGTGATGTAGCAACTGTCGTGAAGCTTTTCCGAGTCGCTCTTTTGTTACCTGTCGTTTTATTTATCTCTATTTTCTTTGGTGCTAAAAAATCATCTCAGCGTCTAGGTTGGGGCAGCCTACGTCTGATACCGACATTCTTGCTGGGATTTGTGGCGCTATCAGTCGTTGCATCTATGCAGATTTTACCAAGCCCCGTTACCCAATCTATTGGTGAAATATCCCGCTGGATGCTGGTGATTGCTATTGGCGCGGCTGGTCTGAAAACAAACTTTCAGGAGTTGGCAAAGTTGGGTTGGCAGCCAGTAGTTATGTTGGTTGTTGAGACTGTATTTATTGCTGCAATCGGATTAATCTTCATTAGCAGTTCTTTGTAAGGAAGATTTTTAAGCGTAAGAATCCTCAAACTCTTCCATCTTGATAGTAGTCATCAAGAACAGAATTCTGCGTTGGAAGTTTTTTCGTTCAGCCACATTCTCATGCGGCAAGCTGTCATGTTCCCGCAATAACTGCGTAATGATTGGGTTGTAGTGCTCTCGTACGGGTGACATCTCAATTCCTTGGTAAATTTCTTCTGAGAACTAATTTACTAAGTTGTTTACATATCCACAAGAAACATATAGCGATAACTAAATTACTTTTGGGTATATAGCTTATTTACTTTTCTACGAATGCGCGTTCGAATACGTAGTCACCTAATTGACCAAGGCTAGGAGATACCTTGAAGCCTTTGGAATCGAGCATCTCAGCAGTTTCTTTTAGCATAGATGGGCTACCGCAGATCATGGCGCGATCGACTGCTGGATCTAATGGGGGTAAGCCAATATCTTTAAATAGTTGACCTGATTCAATCGCAGTAGTTAAGCGACCAGTGTGCTTAAAAGCCTCGCGCGTTACTGTTGGGTAGTAGATTAATTTCTCGCGAATGATTTCACCAATGTATTCGTCTTGAGTGAGCTCATATTTAATGTAATCACCATAAGCCAGTTCACTTACCAAGCGAACACCATGGATCAAAATTACTTTCTCAAACTTCTCATAAGTATCCGGATCACGAATAATGCTCATGAAAGGGGCTAACCCAGTGCCGGTACTAAAAAGGTAAAGATGCTTGCCTGGATTTAAGTCATCAATAACTAGCGTGCCAACAGATTTTTCGCTCACCAAAATAGGGTCGCCAATCTGAATCTTCTGAAGACGGGAGGTGAGGGGGCCATCTTGAACCTTGATACTTAAAAACTCTAAATGCTCTTCATAATTCGGGCTCGCCACACTGTAGGCGCGAACCAATGGCTTACCTTCGACTTCCAAGCCAATCATCAAAAAATGGCCGCTACGGAAGCGTAAACCTTTGTTTCTAGTGGTTGTGAAGCTAAAAAGGGTGTCGTTCCAGTGATGAACGGTAAGGACGGTTTCAGTGTTGTAGGCAGCCATAAATGCGAATTGTTAAGGTGTAAATTCTAATTATCCTCATTCTAGGGATGGTTCTATAGATAAAAAAGTATTTAGCATATAAAAAGGCAGTCTTTTACTTATGCCGGCTTGCCCCCTATTATTCTTTTATGCCTAATCGAGAGAATCCTATGTCCGCTAAGCCCAAAGTTCAAAACCCCATATTTTTAACCATCATCCAGATATTTTTGGGTTTGGCTCTACTGAGCTTATCCACCCACCTAGCCTTAGAAAGTGCTCTTTATCTTGATGCCCTGAATCAGAGTGGCCTAAATCAATATCATGCTTTCGGAGTGCTGGTTTGCCTGAGTTTCATTTCAGGCGTTTTCTTGATTGCACAACATGTGTTGACCCAAGACGAGGCTAGCGTTGATGAGCACTTTAATAAAGCTCTAAACTTCTAAATCAAGCTAGACTGTGGTCTTATCTTAACAAGGCCACACTATGACTTCATTGCCACATCAATCGATCTTTGAGAGGGGCGCATGGTATGTGGTGGTTCAGGGAATTCTGATTGGCTTGATCTTATTCGGCCCTCAAGGTTCTCCTCTAGTTAGCTCAGAATCAATTGCCTCGATTCTCCAATCCTGTGGCATTGCCATCGGCTTGCTAGCCACTGTAATTATGGTGATTGCCGTCATTAATCTGGGTAAAAATCTCACCCCTCTACCTTGCCCAAAAGACAATGCTGTTCTGATTCAGAATGGCTTATATCAATTTGTGAGGCATCCGATCTACTTTGGAGTGCTCTTAGCAGCACTTGCTTGGCTTCTCATCTTCCCTGGACTCTATATATTGATCTATGCCATTAGCCTATTTTTCTTATTTGACATCAAAGCAAGGCGGGAAGAGCTCTGGCTGGTGGAACGTTTTCCAGATTATCGAGACTACCAGCGTAGAGTCAAAAAGTTGATTCCTGCTATCTATTAATATGGTGTTTTAAGTTATTGGAGTTTTTATGAGTAGCGAACCTTCTGTAAGGCTAGTTCAGCAAGCTGATTACCATTTTGCGATTTATTACAACGAGGAGCGCGACCCTATTTATGGGGATGAGCCGCCACCATTAGGTGGATCTCAAGGTGCAACCCCATCTCAGTTCTTGCTGGCAGGCGTGGCTAATTGCTTATCTGATTCACTCCTTTTTGCGCTAAGAAAGTTTAAGCAAAATCCTGAGCCAATCGAAACGAAAGCGAGTTGCGAAATCGGTAGAAATGCAGAAAACCGTTTACGAATTCTGGCGATCCATGTAGAGATTCGGATTGGTGTTCCAGGTAATACCCTTGAAAACCTCGAGCGTGTATTGGCACAGTTTCAGGATTTTTGCACTGTATCTTCTAGTGTGAGCCTAGGCATTCCAGTTAATGTGACCGTCATTGACAGCGAGGGTACGAAGTTATATCCAGCCATTTAATTTCTTGTGATGTAGATAAGAAAAAAGCCGCAGAAGTTTAATTCTGCGGCTTTTGTATTCCTACACAGTGCTGATCAGACTACTTACTCTTCTTCGCGACGCAAGTGTGGGAACAAAATCACATCACGAATATTGGGTACGTCAGTTAGCAGCATAACTAAGCGGTCAATGCCAATACCGCAACCACCAGTCGGCGGCATGCCGTATTCCAGTGCGCGAATGAAGTCATGGTCAAAGTACATCGCCTCTTCATCACCAGCTTCTTTTTGCTCTACTTGTTTACGGAAGCGATTGGCTTGATCTTCCGCATCATTTAACTCTGAGAAGCCATTAGCGATTTCACGACCGGTAATGAATAATTCAAAGCGCTCGGTAATGCCAGGGCGGGTATCCGATTCGCGGGCAAGAGGGCTTACCTCTATTGGGTAATCGATGATGTAGGTTGGCTCCCATAGGTGTGACTCGGCAACCAATTCAAATAAAGCTAATTGAAGAGCGCCAATGCCGGCGTTTTTGAGCGTAGGAGAGTCTGGATTCTCGCCACCTTTTTTCAATTCAGCGCGTATGAATTCAATGTCATCCAATTGAGCAGCTTCATAACTCTTGTTTGACTGGCCACAGTATTTCAGGATGGCTTCAGTAATCGTAAGGCGCTGGAAAGGTTTGCTCAGATCCAGTTCACGACCTTGGTGGGTCAGAACAGCGGTACCTTGTGCATCCATTGCGGCGGCACTAATTAAGCTCTCCGTAAAATCCATCAACCAGCGGTAATCCGTATAGGCTGCATAGAATTCCATCATCGTGAATTCTGGATTGTGACGTGGGCTAACACCCTCGTTACGGAAGTTACGGTTGATTTCAAATACACGCTCAAAGCCGCCAACCACAAGGCGCTTCAAGTACAACTCTGGTGCAATACGCAAGAACATCTGCATATCCAAAGCATTGTGGTGCGTAATGAAGGGCTTAGCAGTTGCGCCACCAGGAATCGGGTGCAGCATTGGTGTTTCCACTTCCATGAAGTCTGCGTCGAGCATATGGCGACGCAAGGAGGCAATCGTATTGCTGCGCGCTCTGAAAGTGTTGCGACTTTCTGGATTGACGATCAAGTCAACATAGCGTTGGCGATACTTGGTCTCTAGGTCTGATAAACCATGGAACTTATCTGGTAGTGGACGTAAAGACTTGCTCAGCAGGCGCAGCTTGCTGCATTCAACGGAGAGCTCACCCTTATTGGTCTTGAATAAATGACCCTCAGCGGAGATAAAGTCACCCATATCCCAGTGCTTAAATGCGCCATGAATATCGGTACCGCTGATTTCATCATTAATGTAGAACTGAATCTGCCCACTACGATCTTGAATGGTGGCAAAGCTAGCCTTACCCATCACCCGCTTGAGCACCATACGGCCAGCTACTTTGACATGGACTTTTTTGGCGACCAATTCCTCTTTAGTGAGGCTGTCGTAGTGAGTATGAAGGTCTACTGCTAAGTGGGTCGGTACGAAGTCGTTCGGAAATGCGATCCCGCCTTCACGAAGCTTGGCTAATTTCTCACGACGCTCAGCGATGATGTGGTTTTCATCTACAGCTTCAGTAGCTGCAGCTTGGTTGGGAGTTGAATTCACTGGATCGTTCATATGGAATATTAATAACTGAAATGGGGGTAATGAATCAAACGCCTTGCTTCAGGCTGGCTTCAATAAAGGCATCAAGATCACCATCTAATACTTTTTGTGTATTCGAGATCTCAACGTTAGTACGCAAGTCTTTGATGCGACTCTGGTCCAGTACGTAGGAGCGGATTTGATGACCCCAGCCCACATCGGTTTTACTGGCTTCAAGCTTATCCTGTTCAGCACGACGCTTTTGCATCTCATGCTCATATAGGCGTGATTTGAGCATCGTCATCGCTTCAGCTCTATTACGGTGCTGGCTTCGATCATTCTGACACTGCACCACAATGCCAGTGGGAAGGTGAGTTAAGCGAACGGCAGAGTCGGTCTTGTTAATGTGCTGACCACCCGCACCAGAGGCGCGATAGGTATCAGTACGAATATCTGCTGGATTAACGTCAATCTCAATCGAGTCATCAATCTCTGGGTATACGTAGATACTGGCAAAAGAAGTATGGCGACCATTGGAGGAATCAAAGGGCGACTTGCGTACTAAACGGTGTACACCAGTCTCTGAGCGCAGGTGCCCGTAAGCGTATTCACCATCCACTTTGATGGTGGCACTCTTGATGCCGGCAACATCGCCATCAGATTCTTCGAGGATTTCTGTCTTGTAGCCTTTGCGCTCGCAATATTTAAGGTATTGACGAAGAAGTATGCTGGCCCAGTCGCAAGCCTCTGTTCCGCCAGCGCCTGCCTGAACATCAATAAAGCAATTGCAGGAATCCATTTCGTTATGGAACATACGGCGGAACTCAAGATCATGAATGATCTTGCTATAGCTCTCAACATCTTGTTCGATAGCACCAATAGTTTCAAAATCACTTTCTTCTTTAGCCATATCGAATAATTCGAGGGCGCCAGTGATATTGCTATTTAAATCGGTGAGGGTAGCAACGACACCATCGAGCAATTTCTTTTCTTTGCCGAGGGCTTGCGCTTTCTTTTGATCATCCCAAATGGTGGGATCTTCCAGAATAGAGTTAACTTCAGTAAGGCGTCGTGACTTTACTTCGAAGTCAAAGATACCCCCGAAGTGCTTGCTCACGAGTGAGCAGATCAGACAGAGTATTTGAAATAATATTGAGTTGTTCGGCTTCCATCCCCTGATTATAAGGGGGTTATTACAGCCTAAGCCTCATCATGTGCCTCAATCATGAGTTGAACGCGTGCTTGCCCTTGAAAACGGTCGGTAACTAGGCGATAGGCCAGCTTGGCCTTAGCGGGTAAGGATTGGGTGTGGTTAAACCAGACCCCAGTAAATGGTTTGCTGGCCAGTTGACCATCTCCAATAGGGCGTAGCTGCAAACGCAGATGTTTTTCTTTCATAAGGCTTTGTTGACCAATCTCAAATTCACCATAAAAAATGGGCTGAGGAAAGCCCTGACCCCAGATTTCTTCAGCAAGGAGGTCGCCAGTTTCTGTTGTGAATTCAGACGGATCGAGGACGCCATCATGTATGTGACGACGCTCTAATAACTCGTCATTCAATAGATCGGATGCAACCTGCTGAAAGAGTGTATCGAATTGCTCAAAATCTGCTTTTCTAATAGATAGTCCTGCCGCCATCGCATGGCCACCAAATTTGAGAATCAAACCAGGTTCGCGTTTAGAAACTACATCTAAGGCATCCCGAAGATGAAAGCCATTAATCGATCTTCCGGACCCGCGCAACTCTTCACTACCAGCACCATCTGCAGGAGCAAACACAATGACAGGACGGTTAAAGCGCTCTTTGAGACGTGAGGCCACAATACCAACCACGCCTTGATGCCATTGTTGATTCCAAAGGCAGATGCTGGAGCGCTCAGCCATGGTGCCTGCTAATTGATCCTCAGCGAGATGGGCGAGAGCAGCTTCTTGCATACCGCCTTCAATGACACGCCGCTCGCGATTAATGCGATCAAGTTCGTAAGCTAACTCAATGGCTTCTTCGGGCTTATCGCAAATCAATATGCGAATGCCTAAAGTCATGTCCGCCAGGCGTCCTGCTGCGTTTAAGCGAGGCCCTATAGCAAAACCCAAGTCAAAAGTATTGGCCTTGCGAGGATCGCGTACAGCCGCCTGGAATAGTGCCTGAATACCGGCTTGCGAGACTCCCGCACGAATACGTTTTAAGCCATTGGAAACCAAGATGCGATTATTACGATCAAGCTGTGCCACATCCGCTACGGTACCTAAGGCCACGAGATCCAATAGGCCCTCAATCTTAGGTTGAGTCTCAGCAGTAAATTTTCCACGCCTGCGAAGTTCTGCTCTTAGGGCAACTAATAAATAGAACATCACACCCACACCAGCAAGTGCTTTGCTTGGGAAGCTACAGCCTGGTTGATTTGGATTGACGATTGCAGTGGCTTTGGGCAGTCGATCACCTGGTAGGTGGTGGTCAGTCACGATGACTTCCATTCCTAGCTCACGAGCTCGGTCTACCCCAGCTTCGCTAGCAATGCCGTTATCAACAGTGATGAGATATTTAGGTTTGGGGTTTTGCTGAGCAGCAAGATCAACCACCTCTGGAGTGAGTCCGTAGCCCATCGTAAAGCGATTGGGTACTAAAAACTGAATCGGGGTATCTGGCCCACCCAGCATTTTCAATCCACGCAGAGCAACAGCACATGCAGTAGCGCCATCACAGTCGTAGTCTGCTACTACCAGCATAGACTCTTTACGCTCCAAAATATCCGCCAGCAGAGCGGCAGTGCTGATGCAGTTCTTGAGCTCTACTGGTGAGATTAGTTGCTTTAGATCTAAAGAGAGTTCATCTGGCTTATTAATGCCGCGAGCTGCATACAGTCTTGCTAATAGTGGGTGCAGACCACTTTGTTGTAACCAGCTAGCCGTGCGATCGGAGAAGGGGCGCTGAGAGAATAGGCTCATGAAGAAATGATTTCTTGCCAAGTTAAGAGCTCTGATTTTTTCCAGAAAGCCCATGACTTTTTGTTTAAGTCTTTAGCTGTGAAGATCCTGTGGCGAGTTTGACCCTTAGGAAAATCGATCACTTCGATTTCATCTAACTCATTACTCAAAAGTGCTCTTCTCAGCTTATCCCAAATACTCTCGGGATGATCAATCCACGCAAATGCATTTTGTAGCCTTGAGAAATCAATTTCACCTTGATGGGGGATCGCCAGGTATTTAGCTAAACCGGCCAAAAGAGGATGATCTCCATAAATTTGATTTACATTCTTAAGCAATGAAGGAGTCTGAATATCGGCCAGTTTGCCAATACCGCTAATCCATAAGGAGTTGATACTTGGGTATCCGCGTTGATCGCGCTCCTGATTAACTAGGTCAATGTGCCAGAGCATCTGAATTTCATTTTGGAGTTTGCGCCAAAGCTTAGCAACACCAAACTCGCTGGTATCGCGCGGCATCCACCAATCAATATTGCGACCATGCGCTTGATCAATCGAGTGCGTTGCAAGGCTAGTAAATGGACCAGCCGAAATAAACCAATCACGCTGACCTTGGAATAACACCTTGTTTCTAAAATCCTCTTCGATAAAGGGGAGGGCAACTTGTAATAGGTTGGCAGATTCACTTGCTGTCAGATCAATCTGACTTTGCGCCATTAGGATTAAATGATCCCGGGTAGCATGAAGGTGGACTGGCTGAAGGCAGGCAATAACTTCATTTGGGTTCACGGCTAACTCGCTTTGACCCATGAGTAAGACTGGGGCAATCGGCAGTCGGTCACCTAGTAGAAAGCGCTCTTGCGGAAGTCCGCTGGGCGGGATATCCCGTTCTAATCCCGCGTCAATAGCGTCTTCCCCCGACACCATCAGGGTAAAGCGTCGTAAAGAACTTGTATGGGAGGTCAAATTGGCAGTCATTCCCCTGATTTTAGGTGGCATTTACAGAATCCATCGGTTTGTGCGTTTAATTCACTAAACTGTAAGCATGTTGAGACTACCTATTGAGCTTGAAATTGGCCTGCGCTATACCCGATCTAAGCGTCGCAAGACAGTGGGTAAGCGTGATGGCTTTCTATCCTTTATTTCTGGAATCTCCACCGCAGGTATCGCCTTAGGCGTTGCCGCACTAATTGTGGTGCTTTCTGTGATGAATGGCTTCCAGAAAGAAGTACGTGATCGCATGTTATCCGTCCTTTCTCATGTTGAGATTACTGCTCCAGATGGTTTAGTCAATTGGGAGTCTATTGCACTCAAGGTATCTGCCCAACCCCACGTGGTAGGTGTTGCTCCGATGGTCAGTTCGCAAGGCCTACTCAGTCGTGAGAATGTGATGCGTGGCGTGTCTATTCGGGGAGTATTGCCAAGTGAAGAGGGCAAAGTCTCTGATTTACCTAAGCAGTTTGTTACTGGCAGCATCGAGGATCTCAAGCCAGGGGCTTTTAGTGTTGCCTTAGGCGCACAGCTTGCCAATATGGTTGGTGCTCGCCTTGGTGATCGTATTAATTTGATCGTGCCAGAGAGTGATCTGACTCCGGCAGGCGCTATGCCTAGAATGCGAACGTTACAAGTAGTTGGCATTGTAGATAGCGGGCATTATGAATACGACAGCTCTCTAGCCATCATGCATTGGAAAGATGCCGCAGCTCTACTGCGCTTGCAAGACCCATCTGGCTTGCGCGTGAAGGTCGATGATATGCAGCGTGCACCAGAGATAGCATCTGAATTAGCCCAAGTTGTGCCACAAGCTTTGTGGGTAAGCGACTGGTCACGTTCCAATCGCAACTGGTTTGCTGCTGTTCAAACTGAACGCAAGATGATGTTCATCATTCTGACTTTGATTATTGCGGTTGCTGCTTTTAATTTAGTATCCACCTTGGTGATGACGGTCAATGAGAAGCAGGCTGATATTGCAATTTTAAGAACGATGGGCGCGAGCCCAGGACTCATTCAGAGAATTTTCTTGGTACAAGGTTTAGCGATTGGCTTGCTGGGTTCTTTGGCCGGTGTTGGCTTAGGTCTTCTCATAGCTTTAAACATCGATGTGATTGTGCCTGCAATTGAAGCTATCTTCCGCGTGCGTTTCTTGCCGCGCGATGTGTACTTTATTAGCGAGCTTCCCTCAGATGTTCGTTTATCTGATGTAGTCACCGTGGGTCTGATGGCCTTTGGTCTATCCGTATTGGCCACCCTATATCCAAGTCGACGAGCCGCCCAAGTTCAGCCTGCGGAGGCATTGCGCTATGAGTAATTCCGATCAAATTATTCTGAGTGCAACGGGTCTAGCAAAGACCTATGGCAAAGGACCGACTGCAGTTGATGTCCTGAAAGAAATTGATTTACAGGTAAGCGCTTCTGAGAAGGTCGCCATCGTAGGATCTTCTGGCTCAGGTAAAAGCACCTTATTACATCTATTGGGTGGCTTAGACACACCCAGCGCTGGCACTGTGATGCTTGCTGGTGAGAATCTCCATAAATTGCCGATCAGCAAATTAGATCAACTACGCAATCACAATCTGGGTTTTATTTATCAGTTCCACCATCTCCTAGATGAATTTAGTGCCGTTGAGAATGTGGCGCTACCTTTGCGTATTCGCGGCTTAAGTAATGAAGAGTCCATGGAGCGAGCAAGCACAATGTTGCATGCAGTTGGCCTAGCAAAGCGTGTTCAGCACACGCCGGGCGAACTGTCTGGTGGCGAGCGTCAGCGTGTTGCAGTGGCTCGTGCGCTAGTTGGTAATCCCTCTTGTGTTTTAGCGGATGAGCCGACAGGTAATCTCGATACCGAAACTGCTGACGGCGTATTTGATTTGATGTTAGATATTGCCCGTGAGCAGGGCACAGCTTTTGTGATCGTCACTCATGATCCTATTCGCGCAAAACGTTGTGACCGGATTTTGCATTTAGAGCGCGGAGTATTAAAGACTTTCGCACAATGAGCGAAGTGAATAAAGAACTTGCATGGGTAGATACCCATTGCCATGTAGATGCTCCGGAGTTTAAAGATACTCTTCCAGAGATTATTTCAGGTGCGGCGGATAAAGGCGTTAAAGCCATTCTGATGCCTACGGTTCAAGCTTCTGATTGGGTACCAGCTAAAAATTTAGCAAATCAGTATGGTAATCAAATCCCGGGGTTGGTCTATACCCTAGGCATTCACCCTCTTTATATCAATCGCGCTCAAGAGAGCGATATCGACACTCTCAAAAATCACGTTGAGCAATCATTGGATGATCCTCGATTTGTGGGTATTGGTGAGATTGGATTGGATTATTTTGTCGAAGGACTTGACCCCCAGCGTCAAGAATTTTTCTTCCACAAGCAATTGGATTTGGCACAGCAATTTCAGTTGCCAGTGATTTTGCATGTACGCCGTTCACAGGATGCCATTCTTAAAGCGCTGCGTAAAAGAAACATTCCTAGCGGTATCGCACATGCTTTTAATGGTAGCCATCAGCAAGCCGAGCAATTTATTGAGCTCGGATTTAAGTTAGGCTTCGGTGGCGCGGCTACCTACGATCGAGCGTTGCAAATTCGACGACTTCTGCAAGAGATGCCATTAGATTGCATCGTTACTGAAACCGATTCTCCTGACATTCCGCCGGCCTGGTTGAAAGAGGAGAGTGGCAGGTTCAATGAACCTGCTTTGCTTCCTAGGATTGCTAGCCAATTAGCAGACATTCGTGGAATTAGTGAGGATGTATTTTCAAAAGCAGTTTGGCAAAATGCCATGCAAGCATTACCCCGTTGGTCATCCCTCATGACTGACAATCCAAACTTACAATCCGCCTCTTAAAAACTTGCGCACCAATATTGCGGCGTTTATTGCCGGGGGATCGCTACTTCTATTTTTACCTGCCGTGCCAGAGTATTGGGGCTGGATGTGTGCGGCGACTATCATCGTTTCCCTTTTAGGCGTTTACCTCAATCGCCAATCGATTCGATATCGCAATACTAGTAGCGTATTACTAGCGGTCTGTTGTTGCAGCTTGGGGTTTGCTTGGAATGCAGACTATGCGCAAGGTCGTTTAAGTAATATCCTCTCAATCGAGTATGAGGGTAAAGACCTTGTGATCGAGGGCAGAGTCAATGCCTTGCCACAGAGCTCTCCCAGTGGTGCTAAGTTTTCTTTTGAGGTAGATCAGGCATTTTTAGGTAAGGAGTTGATTGAATCATTTCCTCCGCAGATCTATTTGAGTTGGCAGCCCGCATGGCGAAATCCTCAGGATGTGCCAGAAGTTATTCCAGGTCAGCGTTGGGAATTCAAAGTCAAAATCAAAAGACCTTACGGGTCTCTCAATCCCCATACTTTTGATTTTGAGCGCTGGTCCTTCCATCAAGACTTTGGTGCCAGTGGATCAGTCAGGTCAGGAAAGTTAATTCTTGAAAAAGAGATTGCCTTTACAGAATTTACACTGGCAATGGAGTATCAGCGCTGGAAGTTAAGGCAAAAAATTCAGCGTCTATTACCCAGAGATGCTCGCTATGGTGGAGTAATTGCAGCTTTGGTGATGGGCGATCAAAATGCAATTGACCAGGAAGATTGGCGTGTATTTAATGCTACTGGTATAGGCCATTTGATCTCCATATCCGGTCTTCATGTCACGATGTTGGCTGGATTTGGTGCCATGCTCGCTACATTTTTCTGGCGTCGCAACACACTGCCACTACTAGTCCCAGTTGGCAAGGTTGCTGCTGCAGTAGGTTTTTTGACGGCCTTCGTCTATGCGTGGTTAGCAGGCTTTCAGATTCCGGCGCAGCGAACGATGTATATGGTTGGGGTGGTTGCTTTTGCTTTATGGTCCGGCAGAAATCCGCGCTCATTTGATATCTGGTGGTGGGCCCTATTTTTTGTACTAGTCATTGATCCGATGGCACCCTATACACCGGGTTTCTGGCTTTCGTTTGGAGCGGTAGCGGCGATCTTGTATGCAATGCAAGATTCTGATGGTTTGTTGGGCTTGCCTACCGGTAGAGAGTTGGAAGTGCATTGGAAAGATAGATTAATTCATGCGCTCCGTGAAGCTTGCCGGGTGCAGGCGGTTGTCACTATTGCACTTTTACCATTGACCTTGTATTGGTTTTATCAAGTCTCGATTGTTTCGCCACTGGCAAATGCGATTGCCATTCCTGTAGTGAGTTACATCGTCACACCTCTGGCTATCGCCGGCGCTTTGTTGCCTGACTTCATTGGCAAATGTTTGTTGATACCAGCTCATGCCACGATGGACTACTTGGCCATCATGCTTGCTTGGATGGCGAACTGGAAATGGTCAATTGCTTGGTCTAGCCAGCCTGCTTGGTGGGCGATAGCCTTATCCACTATCGGAATCATCATAGCGATTCGTCCTGGGCCTATACAAGAGGCTTGGGTGTCAAGATGCATGGGACTCGTGTTGTGCGCGACCCTATTTATTCAACCGCTGACTAAAACCCATTTGGGAAGGGGTGAGTTTCGTGCAACGGTACTGGATATCGGCCAAGGCACGGCAGTCTTGATCGAAACCAAAACAAAACGACTGCTATATGACACTGGACCTATTCAGGGGAAAGACAATGCTGGTCAAAGAATTATCCTGCCGTATTTGAGAGGGAGAGGAATTGATCACATTGATCGCATGGTGATTAGCCATAGTGATAGCGACCACATAGGAGGTGCCGCAACTCTACTTAAAGAAGTTAACTTTGATTCCATGATGGGATCCTTGCCTAGCACCAACCCCTTGCTCGCCAACTTAGAAAAGAGAAAGATTCCTGCTATTCCCTGTCGCTTTGGTCAGCAATGGTCATGGGATGGGGTGGAGTTTCATATATGGCATCCGCATGAGCAGACAGTTTTTGAGGATCAACACCCCAGAAAGCCTAATGAAGTCAGTTGCGTTCTAGAAGTTCGCAATCAAACAACTTCATTTTGGTTAACGGGTGATGTAGAAAAGCAGGGTGAAGCAGAAATCACAGAACGCTTAACCCAAATAGCTCTCAATCACCTAAAGAATAAGAATTTGATATTCATGGCACCACACCACGGTAGCAAAACATCCTCATCGAATGAGCTCTTAATGGCACTCAGTCCAGATAAAGCCTTTGCGCAAAACGGGTATTGTAATCGTTATGGGCATCCTCACCCAACAGTTACTGCCCGATACCAAAGTATGAATATTCCTTTTTATCAAACACCAACTACTGGTGCACAGGTTTGGAAATTTCCGGCCAAATCAGAGCGTAGGCAAGGTGAGTTGCTATTTTGGCGGCAGGATAGCAGGCGACTATGGCATCGAGAGCCAAGCTAGAGCAAATGAATTATGTTGTGTGTATGATGTGTATAATATAAGGGAGATCAATGCATAGCAAAAAGCTAATTGAGCTTTTAAAGGTTGATGGGTGGTTGTTGAGCAGAACACAAGGATCGCATCACATATTTACTCATAAAACAAAGTCTGGACATGTCTGTATCCCGCATCCAAAAAAAGACTTGGGTTTGGGGTTGGTAGAAAAAATACTGAAACAAGCCAGATTAAAGGAGGAGTCTTAGATGAAATATCCAATAGCGATTGAGCCAGGAAGCGAGAAAAATGCATGGGGAGTTGTTGTCCCAGATTTGCCTGGTTGTTTTTCTGCTGCTGATAGCGGCCTTGATGAAGCAATAGATCAGGCCAAGGAGGCTATAGAGCTTTGGATTGAGATGGCTTTAGATGGAGGTCAAGCAATACCAAAGCCTAGCTCCCTAAGAGAACTACAGAAGAAAAAAGAATATAAGGGTTGGGCTTGGGCGATTGTGGAAATTGATCCAGCATTGCTTTCGGATGAAATTGAGCGAATAAATATCACTCTTCCAAAAAGAGTATTGGCAAGATTAGATGCAAAAGCAAAAAAGGCTGGAGAAAACAGATCTGCATTTATTGCACATTTGGCACTAACTGCTTGATGTGCCCGATCTTTTGGCATCCTAATATTAATATTCAGCGTAAACTAAAAGTATGAAGAAATTCATTACATTTCTCTTCCTCAGTTTTTTCGTTAGCCAAATTAACGCTGCGATGATGCCTGTTGATTTAAATGTAGCTAGTAGTATTGTTGTAGCATCGAGTCATGATCACTGCCAAGAGGCGGGATCTGCCAGCCTTACTGAGGATGGTAAGTCTAGTGCCAATGCCAGCGCCACCCACTATTGCTGCGCAGTAGTTGCCATTCTGAGTGTTTCTCCTGAGTTTTTTGCATCACAGCAGGTCGATGTGCACTTACACAGGGATGCTTCAACACCCGCATCCAATATTGCCGAATCCATTTACAAGCCTCCCAGAAATTATCTGTAATCACTTTTGATTGTGGCATTGAGATGCCTTTTGATAATTTTCGTTTTGGAGAATCGTAATGAACATGACTCACTACATGGAGTTATTGGCTGACAATCAGCCTTGGAATCTATTCATCTTTATGGCTATACCGATAGTGCTTGCTGAAACTTTAGCAATCACTGAGCTATATATCTTATTTACCCGAAAGTTCGATGGATTTGTTTATCACCTCAATCGATTTGCGGGTACGACGGTGGGGCTGTATTTCATTGGCGTTATTGCATATTTAATGACTACTGCGGTGCTACCCATCACTAAGAATAATGAATGGCGCACCGCTATCGATGTGATTGCGGTTGCTAGTTATCTGATTAGTGGCTTACCTTTGATTTGGATTGCCCTGCAAGAGTTTGGTTTTGTGAACAAAGCCTTAGACCACACGGGTAAGCTGAAAATTCATGCGACCTGCGTTGCATTGTTTTTGGTCTTTGGACACATTGCCATGATTGCAGGGATGCTTGATCCTGCTTTATTGGGTTACAAAGGTGCCAATACGCATCAGATGAGTGGTGCTACAAGTAGTGCTGACCATGAGTTTTGTCACCCTGAAATGCATGAAGGGATGAAGGGGGCGCATCAGCAGATGATGAATAGTGGGAATATGTCCAATAGCAATCCCAATAAGATGCCCATAAATCCAAAAAATCACACGCATTAGGTCTAAATTTGCCATGCATCCTATGCATGGCAACTACATGATTCCAAGAAAGCAAAAAGGCTTCTGAGTCAATTGACTTAGAAGCCTTCTACTGTTTGGTTGCGGGGGCAGGATTTGAACCTACGACCTTCGGGTTATGAGCCCGACGAGCTGCCAGACTGCTCCACCCCGCGTCTGAAGCTGTGATTCTAACATTTTTTGACCACCTCTGTCGAGATAATCCTTAATTTGGTGCTTAAAAAAGCGGTTTTTAAACAGAAATATGACTTGAGAGTCAGTCTGCATAAGGTGTAACATACCGCAACGCAATATTGCTCAAAGGTGATGAGATGTCTATTAGTAATCCTGAGTTTTCAAGTTCTGATTTATTAAAGCCCGTTGATCTGCATGGTGATCACGATAGCCATAAAAAAGGCTTGGGGACGATGATGTTGGCTGCTATTGGTGTAGTGTTTGGCGATATTGGTACCAGTCCTTTGTATGCCCTCAAAGAGTGCTTTGATCCACAGCACGGCATCCCATTTTCTCCAGAGGCATTATTTGGCGTGATAGCTATGATGATCTGGTCTTTGATATTGATCGTGACCTTTAAATACGTTTTATTTGTGATGCGTGCTGACAATAAAGGTGAGGGTGGTGTTTTATCTTTGATGGCTTTAGCGCTCAGATCGTTTGATAGCAAATCAAAAAGCTATTTCTTCTTAATGATTCTAGGCATGCTCGGTGCTTGCATGCTACTCGGTGAGTCTGTCATTACCCCAGCAATTTCTGTTTTATCTGCTGTTGAAGGTATTGAAATTGCGGCGCCTGGCTTGCATAAATTCATTATCCCTATTTCCCTAGTCATTTTGGTAGCCTTATTTATGATTCAGAAATATGGCACGGCAGCAGTTGGTAATCTTTTTGGCCCAGTGACCCTCACTTGGTTTATTACTCTTGCGGCATTAGGTGTTATTAATATCGGCGCGGCGCCGCAAATCATCGGCGCAATTAATCCGATGTATGCGGTGCAGTTTGTAATAGATCACCCAACCACTGCCTATATTGTGATGGGCGCTGTCGTCCTGGTCGTTACTGGAGTTGAGGCGCTCTACTTAGACATGGGACATTTTGGAAGAAACCCTGTCCGATATGCTTGGCTCATTGTTGTCTTGCCTAGCCTTTTGATTAACTACCTAGGACAAGGCGCACTCTTGTTGTCCAATCCAGGGGCCGCCTCAAATCCATTTTATTTAATGGTTCCAGATTGGGCTTTGTGGCCTGTTGTTGGTCTTGCTACTGCAGCTACTGTCATTGCATCCCAAGCGGTGATTTCAGGTGCTTACTCATTGGTGAGCCAAGCTATATTGCTTGGTTTTATGCCGCGTATGACTATCATGCACACCTCTGACTCTGAGCAGGGACAGATTTATATTCCAGTAGTGAATTGGGCTCTCTTATTTATGGTAGTTGTCACTATTATTGAATTTAGGGAATCTGTAAATTTAGCAGCCGCTTATGGAATTTCTGTGACATCTACCATGATGATTACAGCAATTTTATTGGGCGTGGTCATGTATCGTGAGTGGAAGATGAATCTCTTTTTAGTACTAGCATTGACGGCTATTTTCTTTACTGTAGACTTTGCTTTTTGGAGTGCTAACTTAATTAAAATTAAAGATGGCGGTTGGTATCCTTTATTTTTAGGCCTCATCATTTTTACCTGTTTGATCACTTGGTATCGAGGACGCAAACTCTTACGCGATAAATTAGTTGAGGGATCGATCCATTTGAAAGAGTTTGTGGCCAGTTTATTGGCTCACCCCCCACACCGTGTTGAGGGAACAGCTATCTTTTTAACCGCGCACATCGACTATGTGCCGATAGCGATGTTGCATAACTTAAAACATAACCGAGTAATGCATGAGCGTATCTTTTTTGTGAAGCTCAGCACCTGGGATGTGCCTTACGTCAATGATCAGGAGCGTTTGAGTATTAACGATTTGGGCGGCAATATATTCTTAGTTAGAGCAGTATACGGCTTTAAAGAATCGCCCGACATCAATAAGGTATTGTCATTACTTAGTGAGCAGAAAAATATTGAATTTAATTTAATGGATACCTCATTCTTTGTTGCACGTGACACTATCGTTCCATCGGCAAATCCTGGGATGGCCTTATGGAGAGAGAAACTGTTTGGTTGGATGATGCAAAATGCAGCCAAGCCATCGGACTTCTTCAAGATTCCTACTAATCGCTTAGTTGAGCTTGGTGCAAAGGTAGAGATTTGAGCAAGCTGTTTTCTTTAAGCTCCTTATGCTCGTTCTGGGTTTTGCTGTTGGCTTGCTCTTTCAGCACTCTTTCGCTAGCGACCCCTGCCGAGGAAGCGCAGTTGGAACAGTTGGATAAGATTGAGCGTGATCTCGAACTGCAACGTGATTGGGCTAAGTATCGCTGGGATAAAACCAACTCAGAGTGTTATCAAAAGTATTGGGTTAACGACTGCTTAAAGGATTCACGTGCGCTTTATCGTAAAGAAATCGATCCTATTCGTGTGCAAGAGGTAGAGTTACATGAGGTGCAGCGTAAGTTACGGGCTAGTATTAAAGATCAACGCGATGCCACCAAGATTGCTGAACGCGCTTCTGCTGAAAAAGCTGCTGAACGTGTAGCCAATCAAAAAGAGTTTGAAGAGAAGCAAAAAGCTGCTGCTGCTCGTGCGGCAGACCTAGAGCAACGTCGCAAAGATGCACCTAAGCGTGCTCAAGAAAACAAAGCGGGCACTCAGCTCGATTAATCCTTTGGCTAAAATAAAAACAATCTATATCTGTCAGTCATGCGGCGGAACCTCTGCCAAATGGCAAGGTCAGTGCCCCTCATGCCAGGCATGGAATACCCTGGAAGAAGGTGTTCCTGAGGTCAGCTCAAATACCCGTTTTCAGGGATTAGCGCAGTCGCTCCCCCGTCAAAAGCTTTCTGCTATTTCGGCTGAAGACCTGCCGCGCTTTAGTACTGGTGTAGAAGAGTTTGACCGCGTACTAGGCGGTGGATTAGTTCCTGGTGGCGTTGTTCTGTTGGGCGGTGATCCTGGCATTGGTAAATCCACTCTCTTGCTCCAAGCCCTTGCTGAGATGAGCGCTGCTGGCATGAACGTGCTCTATAGCAGTGGTGAAGAATCTGCAGCGCAAATTGCATTACGTGCCAAACGTATTGCGCTCGATGCGCCGCAATTAGAGGTATTGGCAGAGATTCAGTTAGAAAAGCTCCTATCTATTATGGATACGGTAAAGCTACAGGTCTTAGTGGTTGATTCCATTCAGACCTTGTATTCAGAGGTGCTCAGCTCGGCTCCAGGCTCGGTTGCCCAAGTAAGGGAGTGCGCTGCACAATTAACCAGAGCTGCCAAATCTAGTGGTATCTGCGTCTTGATGGTGGGGCACGTCACTAAAGATGGTCACTTAGCTGGCCCCCGTGTACTTGAGCATATTGTTGATACCGTCTTGTATTTCGAGGGTGATACGCATTCCTCATTTAGATTAGTACGCTCGATTAAAAATCGTTTTGGCGCAGTCAATGAACTCGGTGTATTTGCGATGACTGAAAAAGGTCTGCGTGGTGTTGCAAACCCTTCAGCAATTTTTCTTTCCCAGCATGCGGAGATGGTGCCGGGTGCCTGTGTATTGGTTACACAAGAAGGTAGTCGACCGCTCTTGGTTGAAATTCAGGCGCTAGTCGATACCGCGCACATTCCTAATCCCCGTCGCCTGGCCGTTGGTTTAGAGCAAGCTCGCTTAGCGATGCTCTTAGCGGTACTGCATCGTCATGCCGGTGTTGCCTGCTTTGATCAAGACGTCTTCTTAAATGCAGTAGGTGGTGTGAAGATCTCAGAGCCAGCAGCAGACTTAGCAGTGCTATTGGCAATTCAGTCTTCGATTCGCAACAAGGCCTTACCTAAGGAGTTGATTGTGTTTGGTGAGGTTGGTTTGGCAGGTGAGATTCGTCCCTGCCCACGGGGTCAGGAGCGCCTGAAAGAGGCCGCTAAACTCGGATTTACTGTAGCTATTATTCCCAAGGCTAATATGCCGAAGACCAAGATCCCGGGATTAAGGGTGATACCAGTAGAGCGTATTGATCAAGCGATCTCTGCAGCGGCAGAGTTGAGTTAAATCTCAGGATTGAATTTAGCGCAAGTCTTCCGCTTGTATCAGTAGCACCTGTTCTTCGCCTGCGGATACCTCCATCCAAATGACCGGGATTTGAGGAAACGCTCTTTTAAAGTGCTCATACTCGTTACCAATTTCAATCAGAATGGCACCACGCTCAGATAGGTAGTGACGCGCGCCAGCAATGATCTTCCGAATCAGATCCATGCCATCATCACCACCTGCTAATGCAAGAGCAGGCTCCGCATGATATTCAGCGGGTAGGGCGCTCATCGAGTTGGCGTTGACGTAAGGCGGATTACAAATGATGAGATCAAAGAGATTATCTTCATGGGGTTCTGGTAGCGCATCCCAGAGATCGCCCTCAAAAAGTTCTACCTGTGAAGTCAGACTATGACGATCAAGATTACGTGACGCCACTGCTAATGCAGGTAAACTAATGTCACAAGCACTTACATGAATATCGGGGCAAGTTAAGGCTAACAAAATCGCTAGAGAGCCATTGCCAGTGCAAAGATCAAGCGCTTTGCCATCAGCCGGCAACCAAGGTTCTAGAGAGCCATCTACGATGAGCTCAGCTATCCAGGAGCGGGGAACAATACTCTGCTCGCTAGAGAAAAAAGGTACCCCCATTAACCAGGCTTCGCCCAAGATATAAGCTAATGGCTTACGTGTGAAGATGCGGGTTTTTGCCACTTCAAACGCCTGCGCAACTTGCTCGGCACTCATCACTTGCTCTAAGTGATCCAGCGCATCCGTAGGGCTTAAGTCCAGTTGTTTGCTGACAATCCAAAGGGCTTCACTTTGCGCATCAATGGCGCCATGACCATAATGTAAATCTGCTGTTTCTAATTCTTGTGCAATGTGATTAATACATTGATCAAGCGTCAGAGATTGCTGGGGCGCAGGGTCCATGAGGAATATTTATAAAGAAGGTAATTGACGAAGCAGTCTTAAGCAACGAGTTGCTCAAGTGTCTTGCGATAGATATTTTTGAGTGGCACCACATCATCCACAATCACGCACTCATCAATCTTGTGGCTGGTCGCATTAAGTGGTCCAAACTCGACTACTTCTTTGCAGATCTTTGCAATAAATCGACCATCACTTGTGCCGCCGGTAGTCGAGAGTTCTGTATCGATCTTCGTTTCAGCTTTAATGGCTTTGCGTAGGGCACCAGCGAGGGCGCCATCGCCGGTAATGAATGGACTACCACCTAAGACCCAATCAATTTCAAAATCGAGACCTGCGGCAGTGAGAATTCCCTCTAGGCGACTACGTAGCTCTTCTGGTTTGCTCTCGGTAGAGAAGCGGAAATTGAAATCAATTGCTAACTCCCCAGGAATGACGTTATTCGCACCAGTACCTGCATGAATATTCGAAATCTGAAAGCTCGTAGGTTGGAAATACTGATTACCTTTATCCCACTCAGTTTCAACGAGCGCTTGAATTGCAGGCGCTGAAAGATGGATAGGATTTTTACCCAGGTGAGGGTAGGCGATATGCGCCTGAATACCTTTAACTCGAAGCTTACCCGAGAGTGATCCACGGCGACCATTCTTAATCATGTCGCCGAGTTGATCAACTGACGTTGGCTCACCAATTACGCAGTAATCTAAACGCTGACCTTGTTTTTGCAGACGCTCGCACATGACGACAGTGCCGTCGTTGGCTGGACCTTCTTCATCGCTAGTAATCAAAAAGGCAATAGTGCCTTTGTGATCTGGGTGGGTGATGACAAATTCTTCGGTGGCGACTACAAATCCCGCGAGAGAGGTTTTCATATCCGCAGCGCCACGACCGTAAAGTACACCATCTCTAATAGTTGGAGTAAACGGATCATTGGTCCATTTTTCTAATGGGCCAGTAGGCACAACATCAGTGTGGCCAGCAAATACCAAGACTTTACCCTGATCTCCAGACGCACCCTTTTTGATTGCCCATAGATTAGTAACCTGAAAATTATCAGGACCACTCACAACGCTCTCTGTATGAAAGCCAATGGCTTGAAGGCGTTTAGCGATGAGTTCTTGACAGCCTCCGTCCGCCGGGGTGACCGAGTGGCAGGAGATGAGGGCTTCAGTTAACTCTAGGGTGGCACTCATATATTTAGATTTAAAACTTAATCACGTAAGAGTTCGTTAATCGCAGTCTTAGCTCTAGTTTGAGCATCCACCTTCTTCACGATGATGGCGGCGTACAGGCTGTACTTGCCACAAGCAGAAGGAAGGGAGCCTGGAACAACAACAGAACCTGCTGGAACACGGCCGTAATGGATTTCACCGGTTTCACGATCGTAGATCTTGGTACTTTGACCAATATAGACACCCATAGAGAGAACAGCATTTTCTTCAATAACTACACCTTCAACAACCTCAGAGCGGGCGCCAATAAAGCAGTTATCTTCAATAATCACTGGACCAGCTTGAATTGGCTCCAAAACGCCACCAATACCAACACCGCCAGAGAGATGTACGTTTTTACCGATTTGGGCACATGAGCCTACGGTTGCCCAGGTATCGACCATGGTGCCTTCGCCGACATAAGCGCCGATATTGACATAGGAAGGCATCAAAACGGCATTCTTACCGATAAATGAGCCACGACGAGCCATTGCTGGGGGAACCACGCGGAAACCGCCATTGGCGAAGTCTTCGGCAGTGTAGTTCTCAAACTTGCTCGGTACCTTGTCGTAAAACTGGGTATAGCCACCAGCGCCCATAGGCTTGTTGTCTTCCAGGCGGAAAGACAGCAAAACTGCCTTTTTAACCCACTGGTTTACTTCCCATTTACCAACGCTAAGGCGCTCAGCCACGCGAATACTGCCTGTATTGAGGCCCTCGAGTACGGCGTTCACGGCGTTACGGATTTCCCCGGAAACGGCCTCAGGAGACAGGTTTGCACGGTTTTCCCAGGCTTGATCGATGATGCTTTGTGGTGATTTGCTCATGCTTTTCAGTTAACTATCAGATTGTTAAGGGGTTTTGTCCCCTGGATATAGATTGATCATTATATCGGTGAGGCAAAAACCCTGTGGGGAGCCTTAAGCTTGCTATCATCTTCCCACTTTAGTAATAATTTTTTACCCCCTCATTTGAACCCCTTTTTTCCCTACAAAGTACGCCGTGCAACTGAAATCCATCAAACTTTCCGGCTTTAAGTCCTTCGTCGATCCAACCCATTTTGAAATGCCAGGTCAATTGATCGGTGTTGTGGGCCCTAACGGTTGCGGAAAGTCAAACATTATTGACGCCGTGCGCTGGGTTTTGGGTGAGTCTCGCGCCAGTGAATTGCGTGGTGAATCAATGCAAGACGTGATCTTTAATGGCTCTGGTTTACGTAAACCTTCGGGTCGTGCCAGCGTCGAACTCATTTTTGATAATTCAGAAGGACGCGCTCAAGGTCAGTGGAGTGCTTTTACAGAATTGGGCATCAAACGCGTTTTGACGCGTGATGGTAATTCTAGTTATTACGTCAACAATCAAGTCGTGCGCCGTAAAGATATTCAAGATATTTTCTTGGGTACCGGTATGGGTCCAAGAGGCTACGCGATCATTGGGCAGGGCACTATTAACCGCATCTTGGAAGCAAAGCCAGAAGAGTTGCGTGTGTTCTTAGAGGAAGCAGCTGGTGTTTCTAAATACAAAGAGCGCCGTAAAGAAACTGCATCCCGCCTTGAAGATACAAAAGAAAACTTAGTACGCGTAGAAGATATTCTGCGTGAGCTCGATCAACAGGTCACTCGTTTAGAGAAGCAGGCTACTGTTGCTGAGCGCCATGCTGAATTATCTGCTGCAATGAAGTCGCAACAGCAGTTACTCTGGTTTGTACGTCAGACTGAAGCTGGCAAGGAGCAAGAGCGTCATGCTAACGGTATTCGTGACACGCAAGTGAGTTTGGAAGAACAGACTGCCAAAATGCGTCATGTGGAGACTGAACTCGAGACCATGCGTACTGAGCAGTACGCTCTACAAGATAAAGTTTCTCAAGCTCAAGGCGATTTGTATCAAACAAATGCTGATGTCAGCCAAGTAGAGTCACAAATTCGTTACGTGCAAGAAGCACGCCAGCGTTTGCAGCAGCAATCTCAAGATTTACTAGCTCAGCTGCAGCGTTGGACTGTTCAAGAAACCGATGCAGCACAAGCGCAGCGCACTGCTGAGCATGAGCTCAGCCTAGCTGCAGAAAAAGAGCAAACATTAATCGCGGACTTATCTGGCTTACAAGAGCAGATGCCAGCCCGTGAAGAGGCTTATCAAATTCATGCGCGCGAACTCAATGATGCGCGTGAGAACTTAGCTTCGATTGATCAGCGCTTAGCTAGTTTAGGTGAGCGCGTTAAAGCTATTACCTCACAAGTAGAAGAGCTCAAGGGGCGCGATACCCGTCTTGAGGCTGAGCTTGCTGGTATGCGTAGGCCCGATGCCGAAGCATTGCAAATGGCCATTGATCGTCATGCAATGGCACAGCGTAAGTTAGATGAAGCGAGACAAAAAGCAGGCGAGGCGCAACAACGTGTTCCTGCAGCTGATGAAGCTCGTAATACCGCACAACAACAGATTCAATCGGCTAACCAAGAGTTGGCACAAACCGAAGCCAAACTCACTGCATTAACTGCCTTGCAAGCCAGCGTTCAAGCTCAAGGCAAAATTGGTCCATGGCTTGAGAGCAAGGGCCTAAAAAAGAGTAAGCGTTTGTGGCAAGAACTCAAGGTGGAGAGTGGTTGGGAATCTGCCTTGGAGTCTGTATTGCGCGAGCGCTTAGCTGCGGTTACCGCTAAGAGTGTTCAAGAAACGTTAGCTTTAGCCAAAGATGCTCCTCCAAGTCGTTTAGCAATTTTGCTTACAGAAGATATTTCTCCTGCGCACACTACTGTGCCAGCAGATTTCTCACCGTTATTAACTCGCGTTCAAAGCGCAGGCGCACCACACGTAGCTGCTGTATTGCAAGAGTGGTTAGACAACATCTATATTGCCAATAGCATAGAAGATGCATTGCATCGCCGTGAGAAGTTACCTGCTGGCGGTGCTTTTGTTACTCAACAAGGCCACTTAGTGAGTCGTGTGGGTGTGCAGCTGTACGCAGCAGACTCTGAGCAGGCCGGCATGTTGGCACGTGCTCAAGAAATGGAAGGTCTCGAGAAGCAATTGCGCGCACAGAAGTTAATTCAGAGTGAGTTGCAAGGTGAGTTAGATCAATGCGCTGCTAATTACCAAGCTGCCCATCAAGCTGCAGAGCAAGCCCGTGTTGCTGCAGAGCAAGCCGTACAAGAGGTGCATAGCTTCGAAGTTGAAAGAATGCAATTAACTCAGGCTGAAGAAAAGTACAGCCAACGCGCTGAACAGATCCAGGGTGAGTTAAGTGAGTTGCGTCAGCAAATAGAGCAACTGATTCAAACACAAGAGCAATCTGTACAAGAGCTCGCTCAGTCAGAAGAATCCAAACAGGGCTTGCAAGAGAACTTAGTCATTGCTCAAGAAAAACTAGAGCTAGCTACCCAAGAGCGCGATCGCCTTCGCGAATCCTTACGCTCTTCAGAAATGTCTGCCCAAGAAGCAGCATTTTCAACCCGTTCTTTACAGCAGCGTATTTCAGACTTGCAACGTGACCAAAGTACTGCGCGTGTGCAGATCATGGAGATTCAGGATAAGCAGGCCACTTCTGAGGAAGAGCTAGAAACTCTCAGCGATGAAGAAGCTCAAGATAAATTACAAGGATTGCTACTGGCTCGCAGTGCTCGTGAGGCAGCATTGGCTAACGCACGCACAGAACAAGACGCCCTGTTGCATCAATTGCGTGAAGCTGATGAAGTGCGCTTGCAGATTGAGCGCAGTCTTCAGCCCATGCGCGATAAAGTGGTCGACTTACAGTTGCGCGAACAGGCTGCCCGTTTGAACTTTGAACAGTTTGCAACCTTGCTGTCTGAGGCTGAAGCCGATCTATCTGCACTTGAAGTGAGTTTTAGCCCAGATCTGAAGGTAGGCGCGCTGCAAACTGAAGTAAATCGCCTCAATACAGAGATTCAATCTTTGGGCCCAGTCAACATGGCTGCCTTAGATGAACTCTCCAGTTCACGTGAGCGTAAACAGTTCTTAGATGCCCAATCGGCTGACTTGAATGAAGCCATGCAGACTTTGACAGATGCAATTGCCAAGATTGATGCAGAGACCCGCGATCTCTTGCAGGGTACTTTTGATCAGGTCAATATACATTTCGGTAAGTTATTCCCTGAGTTGTTCGGTGGTGGTCATGCAGAGCTGGTGATGACTGGTGAAGAGATTTTGGATTCTGGTGTGCAAGTAATGGCTCAGCCTCCAGGCAAGAAGCTTAGTTCCATCTATTTATTATCCGGCGGCGAAAAAGCGCTAACCGCAATTGCCCTAGTCTTTTCTCTCTTCCTACTCAATCCAGCACCGTTCTGCTTGCTTGATGAGGTTGATGCGCCATTGGATGACGCGAATACCTTGCGTTATGCGCAGATGGTTGCCAAAATGTCTAGTAAGACTCAATTTGTATTCATCTCACACAACAAGATCACTATGGAAATCGCTCATCAGTTGATTGGTGTCACCATGCAAGAGCAGGGTGTATCTCGTATTGTGGCGGTCGATATCTCTTCTGCGGTATCGATGGTGGAGGCAGCTTAAGTGGATCTAGAGCAAATCATGACAGCATTGGGTTTGTCTGACTTGCAGTTCGCTTTGGCTGTTATTGGCCTGCTGATTCTGATTTTAGTGGCTATTCTGAATGTTAAATATGCTCGCGCACTGCGTAAAGCAAAAGCGAGCGTTGAGTATTTCGCCACTGAGCGAAGTGCGCGTGAACCAACTTTTGGAGCCGGTTTTGCGGATCCCACTCCTGGCGAAGAGATTGAACCAGTTTTTAAACAAGGCGCCTTGCCAGTCTTTACGATTGATCCAAGAATAGATTGCGTTATTGCTTTGCGTTTTTCCCAGCCAATTATGGGATCAGAGATCCTAAAGGAAATGCATTCCTGGGAAGATTTATCTGCTCCATCATCTGCCCGTTGGATGTGCGAGGGTTTTAATGTGGATCATGACCCTTCTGAGGCATGGGGTTTGCTTATGCCTGACTCTTCTTATTCAGAGCTTCAGCTTGCTATTCAATTAGCAAGTCGTCGTGGTCCCATAGGCGTGTTGGAGTTATCCGACTTTTGTTCTAGAGCTCAGGCGCTTGCCTTAACACTTGGTTCTCAGATTGATATGCCAAGCGTAACTACGATGTTGGATAAGGCTAAAGATTTGGATTTCATGGCTGCCGAAAGCGATATTCAATTGAGCATTAATGTACTATTTGATGAAGCGTATCCTTGGAACAGTCTTGATTCCTTGATGCGCCAACGTGGATTTATCATGTCGCGCAGTGGCCGCACTTATGAATACTTCAGTAATCGAGCGCCTATTTTTAGCAGCAGCGATCTTAATCCTGGCAAGCCTGTGCAGCAACTTACCTTACTTCTAGAACTGCCCATAGTTTCTTCTGAGGAGAGAGCATTCGAGCGCATGTTGGCAGAGGGCCTTGAAATTGCACAAGTTGCTCATGGTCGTTTAGTCGATGACAACGGCATCAATTTATCTGAAATTTCTATTCAAAGCATTCGTAAACACCTTGATGGTTTATATGAAAACCTCGAGAGAAACGGTGTTCCCGCTGGATCTTCTGCAGCCAGCAGACTTTTTAGCTGAGGAATCACTTGTCGTCCTCTAATCCGACAAAATTAGCGGATCGCTATGCACTATTACAAATCGATCTAGCACGCTTTGAGCATGCCTACTATACTCTAGATAACCCAATAGTCCCTGATGGTGAGTACGACCGCCTATATCGTGAGTTACTTGAGATAGAGGCTTTGCACCCTGAATGGATTACAAAGGACTCATTATCGCAAAGGGTGGGCGGTGCTGCACTGAAGGAATTTGATTCGGTAACTCACGCAGTGCCGATGCTTTCTTTAAACAACGCGTTTGAAGACTCTGAGTTAATTGCCTTTGATCGTCGCTGTCGTGAAGGTCTGCATGCTGAACAAGTGGATTACGCAGGTGAACTTAAATTTGATGGCCTAGCAATCTCCTTGCGCTACGAGCATGGCTCTTTGGTAAGGGCTGCTACCCGAGGTGATGGCGCCAGTGGTGAAGATGTCACTGCTAACATCAAAACTATTCGGGCCATTCCACTCAAGCTGATAGGTGACAATATCCCAGCAGTATTAGAGGTGCGCGGTGAGGTCTTTATGTATCTGGAAGATTTCCAGAAAATGAATACACAAGCCGCTGCTCAGGGTGAGAAAGAGTTTGCCAATCCCCGTAATGCTGCAGCTGGTAGCTTGCGTCAGTTAGATTCAAAGATCACTGCAAAGCGACCGCTATCATTCTTTGCTTATGGCTTAGGTGCATTGGAGCCACAATCCTGGCTACCAGTCACTCACGAACAACTTCTTGACGCCTATATCAAACTGGGTTTACCAGTTTGCGCTGAGCGCCGTGTTCTCAAATCTGTTGAAGATATTTTGGCCTTCTACAATCAAGTTGGAGCAAAGCGCGATGCTTTACCTTATGACATTGATGGTGTGGTCTACAAGGTTAACTCCTTTGCCGAGCAGGCTAAGCTGGGTTTTGTATCCAGAGCTCCACGCTTTGCCTTGGCCCATAAATTCCCAGCTCAAGAAGCTTTAACTACCGTACTCGGAATTGATGTGCAAGTTGGGCGTACTGGTGCAATCACTCCTGTTGCAAGACTTGCTCCAGTTGAAGTGGGTGGCGTCACCGTCACCAACGCTACTCTGCACAATGAAGACGAAGTCAAGCGCAAGGATGTGCGCATTGGCGATACCGTCTCCGTCAGAAGAGCGGGGGATGTCATTCCTGAGGTGGTGTCGGTTATTAAGGAGCGTAGACCAGCCAACACATCAGAATTTGTCATGCCAACAAATTGCCCAGTGTGCGATTCACATATAGAACGATTGGCTGACGAAGCAATTGCCCGTTGCAGTGGTGGCTTATTCTGTGGCGCACAGCGTAAGCAGGCATTAATTCATTTTGCGCATAGACGTGCATTAGATATTGAAGGATTGGGCGAGAAGATTGTGGATCAGTTAGTTGATCACAATCTAGTTAGAACGCCGGCTGATCTCTATCGCCTTGGCTTCACAGCTATTGCGAACTTGGAGCGCATGGGTGAGAAGTCAGCTGACAATCTCATTCAATCTATTAACCAGTCCAGAAATACCACCTTAGCCAGATTTATCTTTGCGCTCGGTATACGCCACGTAGGTGAGACCACTGCCAAAGACTTGGCCAATCACTACCAATCTATGCATGCCCTCATGGATGCCAAGCTCGAAGACTTGTTGACAGTAAAAGACGTTGGCCCAGTAGTAGCAGACTCCATCACTAGCTTTATGGAAGAAGCCCACAACCGTGAAGTGATTGAGCAACTCTTAGCCTCAGGAATGCAGCTCTCTGTGGAAGAAAAAGTTATTAGTGCAGCGGTAGCAGGTAAAACTTTTGTACTGACAGGCACATTCCCAACCATGACCAGAGATGAGGCAAAAGATCTTCTCGAAAAAGCAGGTGCCAAAGTAGCAGGCTCAGTCTCTAAGAAAACCGACTACGTAGTGGCAGGATCAGACGCCGGTAGTAAGCTCACTAAAGCAGAGGAGTTAGGCGTTCCGGTAATTGATGAGGCAAGCATGCTTCTACTCTTGGCTTAAGCTCCTAAGGCCTCTAACAAATCCGTCTCCAACAAGATCTGCAGCTTAGGATTCTTGCTCAAGTTAGCCGCATCTAATAAGAATACGTCTTCGACTCGCTCACCCAATGTATTAATGCGTGCAGTATGTAAGGAAACTTGATGCTTGGCTAATATTCTGGAGATTGCATACAGTAAGCCGGTGCGGTCACTCGTTGAGAGGGATAGAGCGTAGTAATGACCACGCTCATCTGGAGTCATGTGCACGCGTGGCTGAATAGGGAAGGTGCGAGACTGTCTCGAGAGCCTACCCATGCTGGGTGATGGTAGTGGATCATTGATTTGCAGTGCTGCTGTGAGCTCATATTCCACCAGTTGAATAAGATCGCGGTAACTGCCACCCTCATCTACCAAATTGCTGCCTGAGATTTGGAATGTATCAAGTGCATAGCCATGCTTTGTTGTATGAATGCGGGCATCCCAAATTGAGAAGCCATGGCGTTCAAAGTAGGCGCAAATTCTGGCAAATAGATCTTCTTGGTCTTTGACATAGACAGCAATCTGCAGGCCTTCACCAACTGGAGAGAGTCGAGCCCGTACGACCGGCGTTTCGCTATCCACTCTGTCAAATAGATGGCGAGTCAACCAAGCAATATCAGCGGCATCTTGGCGCAAAAAGAAGGCAACATCTAATTGCTTCCAGAGATTGTCATAAGCAGAGTCCTCAATTGCATTGAGGCGCAACATGGCGCGGGATTCTTCTTGATGTTGTGCGAGTTCGGAGGAGGCATCTGGCTTTGCTCCACCTAATACGCGCAATGTTACGCGATAGAGGTCTTCTAATAGCTTGCCTTTCCAGGCATTCCATACTTTAGGGCTCGTGCCACGGACATCAGCAACAGTTAATAAATACAGGGCAGTAAGGTGACGCTCATCACCTACCTTTTTTGCAAATGCTTGCACCACATCGGGGTCGGTAATATCTTGTTTCTGAGCAACTTGACTCATGTTCAAGTGTTCTGCAACTAGCCAAATTAAGAGCTCGGTATCTGCTTTATCTAAGCCATGATCTTTGGCAAACTTGCGCATGTCTGCCTTACCCAGTTCAGAGTGATCACCACCACGCCCCTTGGCAATGTCATGAAAGAGTGCGGCTATGACTAATAGCCACGGCTTTTCAAAATGGGCAATCAGGCTGCTGCAAAAAGGAAATTCATGCGTATGCTCAACCACCATAAAGCGGCGTACATTACGCAGCACCATCAAGATATGTTGATCGACTGTGTAGACATGAAACAAGTCATGCTGCATCTGACCAACGATTCTTCTGAAGGCGGGCAGATAGCGACCGAGGACGCTGGTACGGTTCATGAGTTGAAAAGCGCGACTGACTCCCTCGGGCTCTTTGAGGATTTCCATAAAGAGCGCGCGGTTGACCGGATCTTTACGCCATTGACTGTCCATTTTTTGACGAGCGTTATAGAGGGCTCTAAAGATTGTTGCCGATAGGCTCTTGACGTTCGCTGTTTGCGCAAATACTAAGAAGGTCCGCAGGATCTGTTCTGGATGCTTCTGGAATAACTGCGGGTCAGTAATGTCTAGGACGCCTTGACGCTCAATAAAGCATTCATTGCCTTCCCCCGCAATAGCATGGGTTGTTTTAGATTCTTGGGGAAAAAGGAGTGCTTCAATGTTTTGAAGTAGCACATCATTTAATTGACTGACTGCTTTGGCTGCCCAATAGTAGCGGCGCATGATGGCCTCACTGGCCAGCCTTGAGGATTCTTCTGTGATGCCCATCGCTGCTGCTAATGGTGTCTGTAAGTCAAATACTAAAACATCTTGCCTACGCTTAGCTAGTAGATGTAAGTTTGCACGCAGAGTTTCTAAAAAACGCTGGTTGCGATTGAGCTCGGTTAACTCGCGTTGTGTAATGAGGCCGGTAAAACTGAGATCCTTAAATGTATTACCTAAGCGCGCTGCTTTGCTGACCCAGGAAATCACCTGTAAGTCACGCAAGCCGCCGGGACTCTCTTTACAGTTAGGCTCTAATGAGTAAGGTGTGTCTTGATATTTATAATGACGCTGAATTTGTTCTGCTAGCTTGGCCTGGAAGAATGACTTGGGATCTAAGGTCTTCTCATAAACAGATTCAAATTCTTTGAAGAGGGCTTTCTTGCCGCAGATGAGTCTGGATTCAAGCAGGGAGGTGCGAACCGTAATATCTTGCTCTGCCTCAGATGCGCACTCGGCAACAGTTCGAACTGAGGAGCCAATTTCTAATCCGGTATCCCAGCATTGCGCTATAAACTTTTCAATTCTGCTGGCAAGCACCTCTTCAAAGTATTGCTTATCTGCGGGTAGCAAAATCAGGATATCAATATCGGAGTAGGGAAAGAGTGCGCCCCTTCCAAATCCACCTACCGCTACCAAAGCAGCTTCCGCATTTAAATCACAGGAATTCCATAGGCTAATGAGAAGTTCATCGCTGAGCTTGCTGAGTTGCTTGGTTAATCGCCCAACAATTTGATGCTCGCGAAAATCCTCATAGGCTAGTTCTCGCGCAGCCCTTAAGCTGGCAATATCTGCAATAGGTTTCATCGCCGCGAGAGTGTGACCCATTGCGCTTGAGCTAATTTAATAATTAAGCGTTAGCCAGATTTGGTCTAAATGACAGACCTTTAACGCAATCAGGAATTGGATTGCTACCCTCTGACCAAGTTAATACCTCAACGCCAGTTGATGTCACTAAAAGCGTGTGCTCCCATTGTGCAGAGAGGCTGCGGTCTTTGGTCTTCACCGTCCATTGATCAGGCATTGTCCGAATATCGCGCTTGCCGGCATTGATCATCGGCTCAATAGTGAAGGTCATACCTTCAGTTAACTTTTCACCAGTGCCAGGACGGCCGTAGTGAAGAATCTGTGGGTCTTGATGAAACACTTTGCCAATACCATGACCGCAGTATTCACGAACCACTGAATAACCGGCTTTTTCAGCGTGAGTCTGAATGACGTGGCCAATATCGCCCAGTGATGCACCAGGTTTGACTTGCGCAATTCCAAGCCACATACATTCAAAAGTAATTTGGGTGAGGCGTTTAGCTAATACTGACACTTCACCAACCATGAACATACGGCTGGTATCGCCGTAGTAGCCATCAGGCGTAATCACAGTGATGTCGAGGTTGACAACATCACCGCTTTTTAAAATCTTCTCGCCAGGAATACCATGGCAGATAACATCATTGACTGAAGTGCAGATCGACGCCGGAAAGGGTGGATAGCCTGGTGGCTGGTAGTTCAGTGGGGCTGGAATAGTCTTTTGGACATCGCGCATGTACTCATGACAAATGCGGTCCAATTCAGCTGTGCTCACACCAGGTTTGACGTGGGGGGCAACGTGGTCAAGAACTTCACTGGCTAAGCGGCCAGCTTCGCGCATCCCTTGGATGTCTTTTTCGGCGGTGAATACACTATTCATGCCTTGATTATCAACGACTTGGGGCTTTTTGCTAGTGGGAAGATGCCTAAATATTAGGCAGATTCACCATTTAACGGCATTTATGAGTAGGTTTTCTACTGAGGCGCTCGGGGTGGGGCGTCTAGACCATTGATATTTAAGCTATAATTTTGTTCTCAAGTCAATTTTGATCTGAAATAGCGGGTTGAGTCTTCCAGGGTGGCGTTTTTTAGCGCAGCTAGGACTCAATCTCAGAAACCAACCCTTAGGAGAAGTTATGTCAGTAACTATGCGTCAAATGCTGGAAGCCGGTTGCCATTTTGGTCACCAAACCCGTTTCTGGTCCCCAAGAATGGCCCCTTATATTTTCGGCCATCGCAACAAAATTCACATCATCAACTTAGAAAAAACATTGCCAATGTTTCAGGACGCCCTGAAATTTGCAAAACAAGTTGCTGCTAACCGTGGAACTATCTTATTCGTAGGTACTAAGCGTCAATCGCGCGAGATCATTGCTGAAGAAGCTGCTCGTGCTGGTATGCCTTACATCGACAGCCGTTGGTTGGGCGGTACGCTCACGAACTTCAAAACTGTTAAAGGTTCCCTCAAGCGTTTGAAGGACATGGCAGTTGCTAAAGAAGCGGGCGACTGGGAAAAGCTTTCCAAGAAAGAGGCCTTGACTAATGATCGCGATCTCGACAAGTTGCAAAAAGCGCTTGGCGGTATTCAAGATTTGAACGGCGTTCCTGATGCGATTTTCGTAGTGGACGTTGGCTATCACAAGATTGCTATTACTGAAGCTAACAAGCTTGGTATTCCAGTTATCGCTGTAGTGGATACCAACCACTCACCAGAAGGTGTTGATTACATCATCCCTGGTAACGATGACTCCAGCAAGGCTGTTCTGCTCTACGCTCGTGGCATTGCTGACGCAATCCTCGAAGGTAAATCAAACTCCGTTCAAGAAATCTTGACTGCCGTTAAAGAAGGCGAAGAAGAGTTTGTTGAAGATGGGAAAGCTGAATAATGGCCGCTATTACCGCTGCAATGGTTGGCGAGTTACGCGCCAAGACTGATGCTCCGATGATGGAGTGCAAAAAGGCATTGACTGAGGCTGATGGCGATATGGCTCGTGCAGAAGAAATTCTGCGTGTAAAGCTCGGTAGCAAAGCTGGCAAAGCCGCATCCCGTGTTACTGCTGAAGGTATTGTGGTTTCATTTATCAATGGCACTACTGGTGCTTTGTTGGAAGTGAACTGCGAAACTGACTTTGTTTCTAAGAACGATGACTTCTTGGCTTTTACTGCTGAATGCGTCAACTTAGTTGCTGAAAAGAATCCAGCTGACGTTGCTGCCTTACTTGCATTGCCAATGCATGGCCAAACTGTGGATGAAGTTCGTAGCGCCTTGATCGGTAAGATCGGTGAGAACATCATGCCACGTCGCTTCAAGCATTTCGCTGGTAGCAACAAGTTAGTCTCTTACCTCCACGGCACTCGTATCGGCGTGATGGTGGAGTTCGAAGGTGATGAGACTGCTGCTAAAGACGTAGCAATGCATATTGCTGCAATGAAGCCAGTGGCTTTGTCGATGGCTGATGTTCCTGCTGAAGCTATTGCTGTTGAGCGTAGTGTTGCTGTTCAAAAGGCTGCTGAATCTGGTAAACCACCAGAAATCGTTGAGAAGATGGTTGAAGGTTCTATTCAGAAGTACCTCAAAGAGGTTTCTTTGTTGAACCAAACGTTCGTTAAAAACGACAAGCAATCGGTTGAGCAAATGCTCAAAGCCGCTAACACCACAATCAAGAGTTTCACTATGTTTATTGTGGGTGAGGGCATTGAGAAGCGTCAAGACGACTTTGCGGCTGAAGTGGCTGCTCAGGTTGCCGCTGCTAAAGGCGCTTAGTTAGCTCCAAGCTTCTTGGGATCTTCCAGTACGACTGTAATACCCAAAAGGGCATAGAAACCTCGGTTTCTATGCCCTTTTCTTTGATCGGTGCCAAGCCCTTTATAATTTAGGCAAGATATTAAAAGTACTTAAAGATCAATAAGCTAAGCAGATAAATTGCTCAGCAAATTACGGAAAATTAAACGATGCCAGTCTACAAACGTGTTCTCTTAAAACTCTCTGGTGAAGCCCTCATGGGGGATGATGCTTTTGGAATTAATCCAATTACGATTGATTCCATAGTGAAAGAAATAGCGGAAGTAGTCAATAGCGGCGTTCAATTGGCTATCGTAATTGGTGGCGGAAATATTTTCCGAGGTGTAGCAGGTGGCGCGGCCGGCATGGATCGCGCAACGGCAGACTACATGGGAATGCTCGCCACCATGATGAATTCACTTGCACTACAAGATGCTTTGCGCCAAAAAGGGGTTGAAGCTCGCGTGCAGTCTGCTTTGAGAATGGATCAAGTGGTGGAGCCCTACATTCGTCCTCGTGCGATTCGTGCTCTGAGTGAAGGTAAGGTCGTGATCTTTGCTGCGGGTACGGGAAATCCATTCTTTACTACCGATACTGCAGCCGCTTTGCGTGGTGCAGAGATGGGTGTTGAAATCATGCTCAAGGCGACTAAGGTAGACGGTATTTACAGCGCTGATCCGATGAAAGACCCAACGGCTACTTTGTATAAAACAATGACTTTTGATGAGGCGATCATTAAAAACTTACAGGTCATGGACGCAACTGCTTTTGCATTGTGCCGTGATCGCAAATTACCCATTAAAGTGTTTTCAATTCTCAAGCCAGGCGCATTGATGCGTGTGGTTCAAGGTGAGTCTGAAGGTACCTTAGTACACGTTTAATAGGAGGCTTGATGTCCGCAGCAGAAATTAAAACCACTACCGATCAAAAGATGCAGAAGTCTCTTGAGGCTCTGAAAACCAATTTGGCGAAGATTCGCTCTGGTCGTGCAAATCCTGGAATCTTGGAGCACATCCAAGTGGATTACTACGGTAATCCAACGCCACTAAGCCAAGTGGCTAGCTTAGGCTTGGCTGATGCCAGAACAATCAACGTACAGCCATTTGAAAAAACGATGGTTGGTGCAATTGAGAAAGCCATTCGTGACTCAGACTTGGGTCTCAACCCAGCTTCGCAAGGCACCGTAATTCGTGTGCCCATGCCTGCATTAACTGAAGAGCGTCGCCGTGATTTGACTAAGGTTGTCAAAAACGAAGGTGAAGATACGAAAATTGCTGTACGAAATTTACGTCGTGATGCCAATGAGCATTTAAAGCGCCTCACCAAAGATAAAGAAATTTCTGAGGACGATGAGCGTCGTGCAACCGATGATATTCAGAAGATGACTGACCGTGCGGTGATTGATATCGACAAGATCGTTTCTGAAAAAGAAAAAGAGATCATGACGGTTTAATCGTCAGATCCATTCTTATTATTCGACTTATGACTCAGCACACTAGCTCAACTTTAGTTATCCCAGAGGTTAGCGCTATTCCTCGTCATGTCGCCATCATCATGGACGGCAACGGGCGCTGGGCTGGTAAGCGTTTCATGCCACGGGTAGCAGGACACTCAGAGGGTTTGGGTACTGTTCGTAAGATTGTTCAAGAGTGTCGCCAGCTAGGTGTGGAATATCTCACTTTGTTTGCATTCAGCTCTGAAAATTGGCGCCGCCCTCCCGAAGAAGTCAGCTTTTTAATGAAGCTATTCCTGAAATCCTTGAAGGGTGAGGTCTCTCGTTTAGCTGAAAACGATATCCGTCTTCGCCTCATTGGGGATTTAAGCCGCTTTGATTCTGGGATTCAGGAGATGGTCCAGTTCTCCGAAGAAAAAACAGCGGCTTGCAAAGGGCTTACGCTCACCATTGCTGCTAACTATGGTGGACGTTGGGATATCTTGCAGGCGATGCGCCAAGCTTTGGCTGCCAACCCAAGCCTGAAACCAGACCAAGTGTCTGAAGAATTATTACAACCCTATCTTTCTATGGCTTATGCGCCAGAACCAGATTTGTTTATTCGAACTGGTGGCGAGCAGCGTGTCAGTAACTTCCTGCTATGGCAACTGGCCTATACCGAGTTGTATTTCACGGATACCCTCTGGCCTGATTTTGATGAAGTTCAGTTACATAAAGCTTTTGATTGGTTTAGTCAGCGCGAGCGTCGCTTTGGGCGGACTAGCGCTCAATTAGCATCTGAGTCATTGATTGACGCAGTCTAAAACTCCCCTTATTTCCCCATGCTAAAAACCCGAATCATTACTGCCACAATCCTGATGGCAGTGCTATTACCCATCTTATTTTTCTTGCCACCAATTTACTTGGGCATATTTTTCCTGATTGCCCTAGTTGTTGCCGCTTGGGAATGGAGTCGTATGATTGCTCCAGAAGCGAAAAAGGCAGCATGGCTCTACGCTGTTTTTTGTCTAGTGATCATTTCATTGTTACTGGGCATGCAAGCAATCACATGGCAGTTTTCTTTGCTCATGATGACGGTTTTATTTTGGTTCTTTTTGGCGCCATTCATCTTAGCCCAAGGAATGGACCTCTCACTTCAAAAATTCAAACCTTTCTACAGTATTGTCGGCTTGATCATTCTGCCGGCAACTTGGTTTGCATTAGTCTTCTTGCGTGAATTAGGCTTAGTATTTTTATTAACAACGATGGCCTTGGTTTGGGTTGCTGATATCGGCGCCTATTTTGTTGGTAAAGCTTTTGGTAAACACAAACTGGCTTTGAACATCAGCCCAGGAAAATCAATTGAGGGCGCGCTGGGTGGTTTACTGCTTTGCTATCTCTATGCATTTTTATGCGTCACGTATTTACCGTTAGGCGATACTTTATTTGGTGCTTGGGCTATTCAATTTGGTTGGGTGCCAATGTTCCTGATGGTGACAGTATTAACCGCGTTCAGCATCTTTGGGGATTTATTTGAGTCTCAGTTAAAGCGTTTGGCTGGCGTCAAAGATAGCAGTCATTTACTGCCAGGCCATGGTGGTGTTCTAGATCGTGTTGATGCACTCATTCCAACAATGCCGATTGCCGCATTACTGGCAGGGTGGATTTAATGATTCTTAAGCAGCTTGCCATCTTGGGATCTACTGGATCGATTGGTGTTAACACCCTAGATGTCATCCGTGCCCATCCTGATCGCTTTAAGGTAGTCGCTCTGACGGCCGCAAAACAAATTGAGCGCTTAGCCGAGCAATGTATCGAGTTCAAGCCTGCTATTGCAGCGGTGGCTGATGCGAATGGCGCTGCTCAACTGAGCCAACTGTTGCAAGAAAAAAAGATTCCTACTCACGTTCTCTATGGACCAGAGGCTTTGGTCAGTGCAGTAACTGAATCTGGGTGCGATACGGTGATGGCAGCGATTGTGGGAGCCGCCGGCCTAGTCCCAACTTTAGCAGCTGCAAACGCAGGCAAGAGGGTTTTGCTCGCCAATAAAGAAGCGCTGGTCATGTCGGGTAATTTATTTATGCAGGCAATGAAAGCGGGCGGTGGCGAATTGCTGCCGATTGATAGTGAGCACAATGCGATTTTTCAATGCCTACCTGATCGCTTTACAACAAACCCATCCGTCCATTTAGGTGTTGAAGAGCTCTGGTTAACCGCTTCTGGTGGACCGTTTAGGGATAGACCTATTGCAGACTTGGCGAGTATTACTCCTGATCAAGCCTGCGCCCATCCGAATTGGGTGATGGGTCGTAAGATTTCGGTGGACTCTGCGACGATGATGAATAAAGGTCTTGAAGTCATTGAGGCTTTTTGGTTATTTGGTTTGCCACTAGAAAAAATTAAAGTTTTGATTCATCCGCAGAGCGTAGTGCACTCGATGGTGCGTTATCGCGATGGTTCAGTTTTAGCGCAAATGGGTCAACCGGATATGCGCACGCCGATTGCCTATGGACTGGCTTGGCCTGAACGGATTGCTGCTGGTGTTGCTCCTTTAAATCTGACGCAGTTGAGCAGCCTCAGTTTTACAGAGCCTAATTTTGCTCAATTTCCTTGCTTAAGCTTGGCCTTTGCAGCAGCAAAAGCAGGGGGAACTTCACCTGCCGTTCTCAATGCTGCCAATGAAGTTGCCGTTGCAGCTTTCTTGGAGGCTGGATTGCCTTACTTAAGCATTCCGAAGGTAGTGGAACACTGTTTAAATGCGCTGCCATCGGCTCCTGCGGATTCTTTAGAAGCAATCCTTGGCGCTGATGCTCAGGCTCGTCAAGCTGCCAATCAATTCATTCGCAACATTCAGAAATAGATTGGTCTTTTGATGCAGGCCTTAATCACACTTGCTGCATTCTTAGTCACGCTTGGTGTGTTGGTGAGCTTCCATGAGTATGGCCATTTTCTAGCGGCTCGTTTGTGTGGAGTCAAAGTACTTCGCTTTGCCCTAGGATTTGGTAAGCCGCTATTCACTTATCACGCTAGTAACGGCACTGAGTGGGTTCTTGCTTCTATTCCTTTGGGTGGTTATGTCAAATTACTGGACGGCCGTGATCGCGAGCAAATCATTTCAGCGCAAGAGCGCTCTCAATCCTTCGATGTAAAGCCTCTGTGGCAACGCTCCACAATCGTGGCGGCAGGCCCCTTCGCTAATTTCCTGCTGGCAGTTATTTTGTTTTCAGTGATTTATGTCTCAGGCGTGCCCCAACTCCCCGCTCGACTTCAAGCTCCACCCGAGCAATCGATCGCTGCAAAACTGGGAGTGGCGGCAGGTGATCAAGTTGTGGGTTGGCAATCCCTGTCATCTGACTACAGTGGTGCCCCCATTCTTGAAGAATTTGACCCAGTTCCGAGTTGGAATGCATTGCGCTGGCTTCTCTTAGATGCCATTACCGGGGAGCAAGGTTTTGCCCTAGAGATCCGGGATGCTGCTGGCACCCGTCAGGTCAAATCCTTTAGGCAGGGTGATTTACCGCCGATTGCACCCGAATCCGATCCATTTCAGGCGCTGGGCTTGTTTCCCCAAGTGAGTCCACCCTCGGAGTGGATAGAGCTTAAGTTAGGGCCGATAGATGCCATCAGTTTTGCGTATCAGCGGGTTTGTCTGATAACCAAGGTCTCTGTAAGGCTAATGTTGGGTTTATTTACGGGTCAAACGACTTTAAAGCAGCTTGGTGGACCCTTGAGTATTGCGGATATGGCGGGTAAGTCTGCTCAGGTCTGCTGGCAACCATTTTTAGCCTTTTTAGCCCTCATGAGTATCAGCATTGGACTCTTGAATTTAGTGCCTTTACCAATGCTCGATGGGGGTCAGCTCCTGTATGATGCATGGGAGTTGGTTGCTGGTAAGCGAATGTCTTTATCACTGCAGGAAAAGCTCCAAAAAGTGGGTTTTTTGCTTCTGATATCTCTTTCCTTGCTAGCCTTGTTTAACGATTTGCAACGCTACCTTTCATCTTGAATTTTCTGATCCCCTCTATTCGCTCTGTGACTCGACTTCTTGCTCAGTTAGCCCTGATCCTTGCTGCTAGTGTTTGTGTAAACGCACAAGCAGCTGACTCATTTGTGATTAAAGATATTCGAATCGAGGGCTTGCAACGAGTAGAGCCAGGAACTGTATTTAGCTATTTGCCTGTTCAAGTGGGCGACACCTTTACAGATGAGAAGAGTGCCGAAGCTATTAAGGCTTTGTATAGCACTGGTTTTTTCCGAGATGTACAGATTCAGGCCCAAGGCAATGTTTTGATTATGATCATTGAGGAGCGTCCCACGATCTCTCGTATTGAATTTACTGGGATGAAAGAGTTTGACCAGGAAAATATTCGTAAGTCGCTGAAGGCAGTTGGCGTTGCTGAGGCCCGCTTCTACGATAAAGCCTTAATTGACAAAGCTGAACAAGAGTTAAAACGCGCTTACGTTGGTAAGGGTATGTATGCCGCCGAGGTGGTTGCAACCGTTACTCCGCTAGAGAGAAATCAGGTTGCAGTGTATTTCAATATTGATGAAGGTCCTGTAGCTAAGATTCAGGAGATTAACTTTATTGGTAATAGCGTCTTTAGCGAAAGCACTCTCAAAAGTGAGATGCAATTAAAGACAGGTGGATGGCTTTCTTGGTATAGCAAAGATAATTTGTACTCTAAGCAAAAGCTCACTGCCGACCTAGAGAACATTCGCTCTTATTACCTCAATCGTGGTTACCTCGAGTTTGTCATCGAATCCACTCAGGTTTCTATCACTCCGGATAAAAAAGGTATCTTTCTTACGGTGAGTATTCGTGAGGGTAATAAGTTCACAGTCAAGAATGTGCGTTTAGCTGGGGATTTATTAGGCAAAGAGGCTGAGCTAATTCAGTTAGTAAGTCTTAAGGCAGGCGATACCTTCTCATCGGCTAAGTTGACTGAGAGCACCAAGGCAATTGCTGAAATTCTGGGTTCGTATGGCTATGCGTTTGCAACCATCAACCCACAGCCGGATATTCGTCGCGAATTAAGTGAGGTAGATTTGACCTTAGTGGTCGATCCAGGTCGACGTGTTTATGTTCGTCAAGTGAACGTTACCGGTAATGCCAAGACAAGAGACATGGTGATTCGTCGTGAGATACGCCAGTTCGAGAGCTCTTGGTTCGACACCGAAAAGATTGATTTATCTAAAAAACGTTTAGGCCGCTTGGGTTATTTTACCGAGACCGATATTTCTACACAAGATGTTCCTGGATCCGCTGATCAGGTTGACGTTAATGTGAAGGTGACCGAGAAGCCGACTGGTGCCGTGACTATTGGTGCTGGTTTTTCTTCAACTGAGAAACTGATCTTATCTGCTGGTATTAATCAGGAGAATGCATTTGGTACAGGTACTGCAGTAGGTTTGAATATGTCTTTGGGTAAGATCAATCAGAGCTTGGCTCTGTCAAACTATGATCCTTATTTCACCGAGGATGGTATTAGCCGTTATACCGATCTGTACTACCGATCATCCAAGCCTTTGTATTACATCGGCGATCCTGATTATCAAATTAAGAATGTTGGTAGCAATATTAAATTTGGAGTTCCGTACACAGAGGTTGACCGGGTCTTCTTTGGAACGGGTGTAGAAGCATTTCAGATTCAAACTACGGTGAATACTCCAATCCCATATTTAAATTATGCTCAGAGCTATGGCATAGCCTCACCTGGGTACCCTGCCACATTAACTACCTATAACGTACCGGTTACTGTGGGCTGGTCACGTGACGGTCGCGATAGCGCTTTAATTCCATCTTCTGGTTCATTGCAGCAGTTGAGCGCTGAAGCTGGAACCCCACTGGGAAATATGATGTTCTACCGAATATTTGGCCAGTATCAGAAGTATCACTCTTTCTCCAAAGGAAATATCTTATCCTTTAATGGCGAAGTGGGTTATGGCGAAGCTTACGGCAAATACCCATTCCCGATCACCAAAAACTATTATGTTGGTGGTATTGGCTCGGTTCGTGGCTACGCTCCAGGTTCACTAGGCCCCACTTTCTATAATCCAATTACAGGCTTGAATCAGCCTACTGGTGGCCAGTCCAAGATCGTCAGTAACGTAGAGTACACCGTACCCGTTCCTGGGTCCGGGGTGGACAAAACCTTGCGGGTATTTGGTTTCGTAGACGGCGGTAATGTCTATGCGGAGAATATCAATCTGGTCTTGCGATATTCTTATGGCTTGGGTTTATCATGGATATCACCATTGGGTCCGCTTAAGTTTAGTTACGGTATTCCGATCAAATCATTACCGACTGATAACATCCAACGTTTGCAGTTCCAAGTGGGTACAGCGTTTTAATTGTTTAAGGAAAGTTTTATGAAGCTCCATCAATCTTCCAAATGGATTCAGTACGGCTTAATTGCTGTTTCATCATTTATTGCTATGCCATCGGCATTTGCTCAGGATGCTGGAACTCGAGTTGGGGCCGTGAACGTTGAAAAAGTATTCAATGAATCTAATATGGCTAAAGCTAGTCAAACTAAGTTGCAGAATGAATTTACAAAACGCCAAAACGAAATTCGTGACAGCGCCCAAAAAATCAAATCTGCTGCAGAGAAGTTAGATCGTGATTCAGCAGTCATGTCTGAGGCTGAGCGTTCACGTCGTCAACGCGAGTTAGCCGATCAGGATCGTGAATTGCAGCGCAAACAGCGTGAGTACACCGAGGATCTGAATCAGCGTAACTTTGAAGAGCGTGCCAAGATTGCTGAAAAAGCCAATCAAGCGCTCAAACAAATTGCTGAACAAAGAAAAATTGATGTCATTATTCAAGATCCAGCCTATGCCAATCCCAAGGTTGACGTTACTGATGATGTCATCAAGGCTTTGAATAGTCTTAAGTAAGTTTTATGCCCACCGCCATCGAGCTGGCCGAACAGTTTCAAGTAAGCTTGGTGGGGGATGGCTCCCTCTCGCTTCACGGCCTCGCTCCGCTCGAGCGAGCTCAATCCAGTCAAATCTCCTTTCTTTCTAATCCGCTCTACCGCCAACAGGCTAGTGATAGTGCGGCAGGTTGCCTGATTGTCAGTCAGGCGGACTTAGATTTTCTCCAAGCGATTCCTGGCAGTCACTCAGCAGGCCGAGTATTTTTTGTCTCTAAAAATCCCTACGCTACATTTGCCAGAATGGCGCAGCACTTTGCTAAGGCTGCTGCACCTATTTATGAGCCTGGAGTGCATGCTAGTGCCGCCATTGATCCTAGCGTCAGCATTCCAGCAACATGTCATATCGGACCGTTTGTGCAAATCGGTTCTGGCGTTAAATTAGGTGAGCGGGTTGTCTTGCTGGGAAACACTTCTGTCGCCAGAAATTCCACTATCGGTAGTGATACCTTGATTTATCCCAATGTATCTATTTATTCAGAAACTAAGCTTGGTGAGCGCTGCATTATTCATAGTGGAGCGGTCATTGGAGCGGATGGTTTTGGTTTTGCCCCTGACTTTTCGGCTACCGGTGCTGAGTGGATCAAGATACCGCAAACGGGTGCTGTTGTAATCGGTAATGATGTCGAGGTGGGCGCGTCAAGCACAATCGATCGTGGCGCTATGAGTGACACCATCATCGGTAACGGCACTAAGATCGATAATCAAGTTCAAATTGCTCACAACGTTGAAGTAGGTAATTGTTGTGTGATTGCTGGTTGTGCTGCCATTTCGGGAAGTACTAAGATTGGCAACTTTTGTATTATTGGTGGCGCAGCCAATTTTGCCGGTCACCTCACGATTGCAGATAGAACAACCGTGTCCGGTAATACCTCAATTATTCGTTCAATTACTGAGCCAGGGCAGCATTACACGGGTGTTTACCCTTCAATGCTCCACAGCGCTTGGGAGAAAAATGCGGCAATTCTGCGGGGTCTCGATAAAATCCGTCAACGCTTACGATTATTAGATAAAAACTAAATAGCTAAATCTCCCCATTACAAAAAAATCTAAAAACTTTATTCAGCAGGTAATTACATGAGCAAACCCATCGCCATCGACATCAATCAAATTTTGAAGTTGCTGCCACATCGCTATCCATTTCTGTTAGTTGATCGCGTATTGGAGCTTGAGCCTCGTCAAAGTATTACTGCGCTGAAGAATGTCACCATGAACGAACCCTTCTTTCAGGGTCACTTCCCCGATTTTCCGGTCATGCCGGGGGTGTTGATTATTGAGGCGCTTGCCCAAACAGCAGCACTTCTGACCTTTTCTGAAGTGCGTGAAGAAAATGCAGTTTATTACTTCGCCGGTATTGATGGTGCTCGTTTTAAGAAGCCGGTATTACCTGGCGATCAACTGATCATGACGGCTAAGTTAGAGCGTGAACGTGCTGGTATCTATAAGTTCCAAGTGCAAGCGACCGTGGATGGCGAGTTAGCCGCCGAAGCGAATATCACTTGTGCCGTTCGTACGAAAGGTGCGTAATGACTCGGATTCATGCGACTGCTGTAGTTGATAGTAAGGCGGAGATTGCCAGCGACGTAGAGATTGGTCCGTACTCCGTAATTGGACCAAACGTCAAAATTGGTGCTGCTTGCAAGATTGGTTCTCACGCTGTGATCGAGGGTTACACCACGATCGGCAAAGAAAACAACTTTGCCCACTTCGCCGCTATTGGTGGCGCTCCCCAGGATATGAAATACCGCGGCGAACCTACCGAGTTGATTATTGGCGATCGCAACACCATTCGTGAGTTCACGACCATTCATACGGGTACATCGCAGGATGAGGGCATCACCAGAATCGGTGATGACAACTGGATCATGGCTTATGTACACATTGCACATGACTGCCAAATCGGTAATCACACGATTTTTTCGAGTAACGCACAAATCGCGGGTCATGTAAAAGTAAGTGACTGGGCGATCATGGGTGGCATGTCTGGAGTCCATCAATTTGTCCGCATCGGTCAACATGCGATGTTAGGTGGCGCCTCTGCATTAGTGCAAGACATACCACCGTTTGTGATTGCAGCTGGAGATAAAGCTTCTCCTCATGGCATTAATGTGGAAGGTCTTAAGCGACGTGGTTTCTCAAGCGAAACGATTTCTGCACTGCGTCAGGCATACAAGGTTCTCTATAAAGATGGCCTCAGCTTTGAGGAAGCTAAGGTAGAGATTCAGAAGATGGTGATTGCTAGTGCATTTGATGCCCAAACTGCAGAAAAGCTAACCGAGTTCCATGACTTTATTGCCGCCTCTACGCGCGGCATTATTCGATAGAGCAAATCTAGTGTCTAAACTTGCTTGTGTTGCCGGAGAGCCTTCGGGTGACTTGCTGGCAGCGCCAGTATTGAGTGCACTAAAGCAGATCCCCGACACCTCTGATCTAGAGGTCTATGGTATTGGTGGTCCTCGTATGCAGGCCGAGGGCCTGCGCTCAGATTGGCCAATGGAGACATTGAGTGTTCGTGGTTACGTAGAGGCAATTAAACAGTTACCCGCTATTCTGAAACTACGTAAAGAGTTGATTGCCAATCTCACGGGCGAAGGTCGCCCCAATGTATATCTAGGGATTGATGCACCAGATTTTAATTTAGGCGTTGAGTTGGCTTTGCGCAAAGCAGGCATTCCGACGCTGCATTTTGTTTCGCCATCGATCTGGGCTTGGAGAGCGGGGCGCATCAAAAAAATCAAGCAAGCAGTTGAACGTATGCTCTGTATCTTCCCTTTTGAGGCGGAGATCTATGAGCGTGCTGGTATTAGTGCAACTTATGTTGGGCATCCGCTTGCCAGTGAAATACCTCTTGAGCCCAATTCAGCATACGCCAAGCAAAGATTAGAAGAAGTCCTAAGCCTGCCAGCCAATACCTTAGATGGAGTTGTGGTTGCCGTTTTGCCGGGTAGTCGCGGTTCAGAGATTGAGCTGATTGCGCCAGTCTTTTTTGAGACGATGTTAGAGCTTGTAAATCGTATGCCAGGACAGCCTCTGCATTTTGTAATCCCAGTGGCAACGCCACGCTTGCGTGAACCGCTTGAGCTTTTACTTAAAAGTACAATAGCAATTAATCCTGATCTAAAAATTGATCTGATTGATGGCGAGGCCGATGCAGTACTTGAGGCTGCTGATGTGGTGTTGATTGCTAGTGGTACAGCGACATTACAGGCGGCACTCTGGAAAAAGCCGATGGTGATTTCTTATAAAGTACCCTGGTTGACTGCGCAGATCATGAAACGACAGGGCTATCTGCCGTATGTTGGTTTACCGAATATTCTCTGCGGTGAGTTTGTTGTTCCTGAGCTTCTACAAGACGAAGCTACCCCGAATAAGTTGGCCGATGCTTTGCTAGCCTGGTTAAACAGCCCTAGTAAAGTCATTCAATTAAAAACCCGTTTTGCAGAAATGCATGAGACCTTGCGCAGACCTACTGGTTTATTGGTGGCACAGGCCGTAGCGCAAACCATTGCAGCTACAAAACATCGGGTTACTGTGTGAGCCTGATTTGGGTATGTGGTGTTGATGAAGCAGGGCGTGGCCCATTGGCTGGAGCGGTGGTTGCTGGTGCTGTCGTGCTCGATCCTGAGAACCCCATCAGCGGATTAAAAGATTCTAAGAAGCTATCACCAGCAAGACGCGAGTTTTTGTTTGAGCAAATTCAGCTCAAGGCTAAGGCCTGGGGTATTGGTGAGGCGAGCCCAGTCGAGATTGATGAGATCAATATTTTGCAAGCGACGATGTTGGCAATGCGCCGTGCAATTGAAGATCTCACTACCCGTTTAGGTAGCTGGCCAGATAAAGCCTTGATTGACGGCAATCGCTGTCCTGAGTTGCCAATCGCCGCAGAAGCTATTGTGAAGGGTGATACTAAAGAGCCTGCAATCTCAGCCGCCTCTATCCTTGCAAAGGTCACACGCGATCGTCAAATGATGGCCTTACATGAACTACATCCCCAGTACGGCTTTGCTCAACATATGGGATATCCAACCGAAGCGCATTTTGCTGCACTGAAGGCATTTGGTGCGTGCGATCAACACCGCCGTAGCTTTTCTCCAGTCCGCAATGTAATGACTCTGCATAGTCGATAATCCCAAATATGAAAATGGAATTTATCAGCTCAAAAGACAATTCCTTGTTTAAGGAGATTCGTCAATTGCAAGCGACCGGCCCTAAAGGTCAAAAGGCCAGATTTGCTTGCGGGCAGGCTTTGTTAGAAGGCATTCATTTAGTACAAACTTGGATGGGTGATCCGGCGCTCAAGACATTAATTACCTCCGAGTTGGGTTTGCAAAATCCAGAAATTGCTCAGGCCGTTTACGATCATGTAGAAATTTGTCCTGAGACTCGCATTTATCAACTGGATAAAGGTCTCTGGGATTTACTGTCTGATTTAGTCAATGCACCCCAGATTGCAGGCTTGCTAGACCTTCCGCAATCTGCATTACATCCCCAAAAGTCAGTTGCCACAATTACTGGTGATGTCATTATTTTGGATCGTATTCAGGATGCTGGGAATGTGGGCTCTATTTTGCGTACTGTAGCAGCTGCTGGTTTCACTCAAGTCATTGCAATATCTGGTTGTGCCCACCTCTGGTCAAGCAAGGTATTGCGTGCCGGTATGGGCGCCCATCGCTTACTAGATCTTTACGAAGGCTGGTCATCACAGCAAGTACTGAGTGCAGTCACTGCACCTTTGTTAGCTGCTACTGCCGATGGCGAGCTCGATCTCTACAACATGCCCAAGGTCTTGATTCATCCCGTTGCCTGGGTAATGGGAAGTGAGGGTCAGGGCGTTTCTGAAGATCTAATGGCTCAAGCCAAAGGCGTCTCTATTCCGATTGATCCCAGAGTCGAATCGCTCAATGTATCTACTGCTGCAGCAATCTGTCTATTTGAAACAGTACGAATTCGACGCAACTAAAACTAGCTAATCCATTAGCCCAGAATTGTTTTATCCGACTTCATAGATTGCAATACCGTAGTCGCAATCTCTTCAATCGATTTGCTGGTTGTAGCTACCCAAGGAATAGACTCCTTCTTCATCATGGCGGTGGCTTCATTAATCTCGTAGCGACAGTTTTCTAACTTAGCGTAATTACTGCCAGGACGCCGCTCATTACGAATCTCTGACAAACGCTCGGCATCAATCATCAAGCCAAAGATCTTACTGCGAAACGGGATTAAATCTTTGGGTAGTTGCCCACGCTCGAAGTCTTCTGGAATAAGAGGGTAGTTTGCTGCCTTCATGCCATATTGCATCGCTAGGTAGAGGCTAGTTGGCGTTTTGCCCACCCGCGATATACCCACCAAAATGACATCAGCCTCAGCTAGATTTTTATTAGATTGACCGTCATCGTGGGCCAAGGAGTAGTTAATGGCCTCAATCCGGTTTTTGTAGGCCTCGGTATCCGCATTGTGATGGAGGCGGTTCATTGCATGGGTTGATTTAACCCCGAGAGCCTGCTCCAAAGGTGCCACAAAAGTTTGGAACATATCCAAAATTAGGCCATTGGCTTTGCTGACAATGGCGTTCAGTTCGGGATTCACTAAAGTGGTGAAAACAATCGGCTGGACTTCATATTTAGAGGCTGCCTGATTGATACTAGAGACTGCATCATGGGCTTTATCAGGGCTATCCACAAAAGGTACCCGAATGTGCTTAAAAGTGGCCTCAAATTGGGCCAAAATCGATTGGCTGAAGTTCTCGGCAGTAATGCCGGTGCCATCAGAAACAATAAAAACAATACGAGCTTGGGTAGACATGAGATTGGCTTAGGGGTCTTGGTCAGCACTACAATATGTAGTTAATGAAGTATGCCGTATTTTATCCGGCCGCTCGACCAGTTTCCTTATCCTTAGAGAGTATTTTATGTCCAACCAACAACAAAGTAACGATGTAGCAAATGCCTATGTTTTGCCTTTTGAGCAACTCCGCATGACCGATGTTGAGTCAGTCGGCGGTAAAAATGCCTCACTTGGCGAAATGATTTCTCAGTTGTCTTCCACTGGTGTACGTGTGCCTACTGGATTTGCAACGACCTCATTGGCGTTTCGTGATTTCTTAGAACACAACAACTTAACCGAGCGCATTCAGAAGCGTTTGAAAAATCTGAACATTGATGATGTGCGCGCGCTAGCTGAGGCCGGAAAAGAAATCCGCGGCTGGATTGAGACCGCTCCGTTTCAGGCACGTCTTGATGCAGAAATCCGTATAGCATTTAAAACATTAGATGATTCTGGTAAAGGCTCCTTTGCGGTGCGCTCCTCTGCTACCGCAGAAGACTTGCCTGACGCTTCATTTGCAGGGCAGCAAGAAACTTTTTTGAACGTTGAAGGCATCGATGATGTTCTGAAAAAGATTCGTGAAGTATTTGCTTCCTTGTATAACGACCGTGCGATTTCTTATCGAGTTCATAAGGGCTTTGCCCATGCCGAAGTAGCGCTATCGGCTGGTATTCAGCGTATGGTGCGCTCTGACCTGGGTGCTGCTGGTGTGATGTTTACCTTGGATACGGAGTCTGGCTTCGAAGATGTCGTGTTCATCACTTCTAGCTATGGCTTAGGCGAGACAGTAGTGCAGGGTGCAGTGAACCCAGATGAGTTCTATGTATTCAAAACTACTTTAGCAAAAGATAAGAAGGCGATTATTCGTCGCTCCTTAGGTTCCAAGTTAATTCAGATGCAATTTGCCCCAGCAGGTTCTACTGAGAAGGTGATGACTGTGGATGTTGCTCCAGAAAAACGCAATCGTTTTTCATTGGAAGATGCTGACATTACCGAATTAGCAAAATATGCTGTCATTATTGAAAAGCACTATGGTCGTCCGATGGATATCGAGTGGGGTAAGGACGGTCAAGATGGCCGTATTTATATCCTGCAAGCACGCCCAGAGACAGTGAAGAGCCAAGCCGCTGGTCAAGTGGAGATGCGCTACAAGTTAAAAGGTAGTTCGAAGGTATTAGCTAAAGGTCGTGCGATTGGTCAAAAGATTGGCGCAGGCCCAGTTCGTATCATTCGTGACCCAAGTGAGATGGACCGTGTACAGCCAGGCGATGTATTGGTTGCTGATATGACTGATCCTAACTGGGAGCCGGTGATGAAGCGTGCCTCGGCGATCGTCACTAATCGTGGTGGTCGTACTTGTCACGCAGCGATTATTGCTCGCGAGTTAGGTGTCCCTGCGGTAGTAGGTTGTGGTGATGCAACTGAGCATTTGCAAGACGGCATGATGGTTACGGTATCTTGTGCAGAAGGTGATGAGGGTCATATTTACGATGGCTTGATTGAAACTGAAGTAACTGAAGTTTCTCGTGGTGTATTGCCAGAGATCCCAGTCAAGATCACCATGAATATCGGTAATCCTCAGTTGGCCTTTGACTTTTGTCAAATCCCCAATGCTGGTGTCGGCTTAGCTCGCCTCGAGTTCATCATCAATAACTACATTGGTGTGCACCCACGCGCTGTATTGGAATATCCAAACATTGATCCTGATCTCAAGCGCGCTGTTGAAAGCGTTGCTCGTGGCTATGCAAGCCCGCGTCAGTTTTATGAAGATAAATTGGTTGAAGGTGTGGCAACGATTGCCGCTGCTTTCTATCCAAAACCCGTGATTGTGCGTTTATCTGACTTTAAGTCAAACGAGTACAAGAAGCTCATCGGCGGTTCACGCTACGAGCCGGATGAAGAGAACCCAATGCTCGGTTTCCGTGGCGCATCCCGTTACGTATCAGCCGATTTTGGTGAAGCTTTTGCTTTGGAGTGCGCTGCAATGAAGCGTGTTCGTGAAGATATGGGTCTGGATAACGTCGAGATTATGGTGCCTTTTGTTCGCACCATCAAGCAAGCTGAGCGTGTTATCGACATGATGGCAAAGTTAGGTCTCAAGCGTGGTGAGAATGGTCTGCGCCTGATCATGATGTGCGAGATTCCTTCCAATGCGATTTTGGCGGATCAGTTCCTGGAGCATTTCGATGGATTCTCAATCGGTTCAAACGATATGACTCAGTTAACCCTGGGCCTAGATCGTGACTCCGGTATGGAATTGTTGGCAATTGACTTTGATGAGCGCGATCCTGCAGTGGAGTTCATGATCGCTCGCTCTATTGAAGCTTGCCTTAAGCAAAACAAATACGTTGGTATTTGTGGCCAAGGCCCTTCAGATCATCCAGACTTTGCGCGTTGGTTGGTCGCTAAGGGCATTACCTCTATCTCCCTCAACCCGGATAGCATAGTAGCTACCTGGGAAATGTTGGGTAAGAAAGAGGTGTAAGCAGTTCCTCCCAAACCCACTCATCACTTGTGAGATAAAAAAATGCCTAGATGAAAATCTAGGCATTTTGCTTTGTGCTGAATATTCTTAGCTTGGATGGCTAGGCACTCACTTGCCAAATCAAGCGTTGAGGTCACCCCGAGCAATACGACCCTTTTGGACTTCCCATTCACGCTCTTTGGTGGCGGCGCGCTTGTCATGCTGTTTCTTACCGCGGGCCAGTCCAATCTCGCACTTCACATTCCCTTTAGAGAAATGCAGGTTCAATGGGACCAGGGTATAGCCCTTTTGTTCTACCTTACCAATGAGTTTTTTAATCTCAATGGCATTGAGGAGGAGTTTGCGGGTGCGGGTACTGTCTGGGACTATATGAGTGGAAGCTGATAGCAGGGGGGTAATATGGCAGCCGATCAGGAACAGCTCCGCCTGACGGATGACAACATACGCTTCTTTGACGTGCACGCGACCAGCGCGGATGGCTTTTACTTCCCAGCCTTCCAGAACCAGCCCTGCCTCGAACCGTTCCTCGATAAAATAATCGAAGAAGGCTTTTTTGTTATCGACGATACTCATATTTATTTAGCTTCTCAAGATCGATTATGGCAGACGTCAACAAGACCGTTTTAATTGGCCAATCCGCAGACCGTATGTATGGTTTGGTGACTGATGTTGCGCGCTACCCAGAGTTCTTGCCCTGGTGCGGCGGGGTGGAAATTTTTGAGCAATCTGAGACTGTTTTGGATGCCAAAATCAATATCCACTTTAAGGGTATTAATCAGTACTTTCATACTCGAAACACGAATCGTCGACCTGAAAGCATCGATATGGTCTTTGTGGATGGCCCATTCAAGCATTTTTCTGGGCAGTGGAACTTCATTCCCCTCAAAGAGGATGCTTGTAAGGTGGAATTTAAGCTCCACTGGGAGTTTAAAAGCGTCATCCTAGATAAGATCATTGGCCCAGTCTTTGGACATATTGCAGGCACCTTTGTGGATTGCTTCGTCAAGCGAGCTGAAGACCTCTATGGCTAGTCAGTCCATGGAGATTTGGATTTGTGATGCCCGCTTGGGTGAGCCTGTGTTGAGCCCTTTTACGCTGCACTTCTTGCCCACCGAGGCTCCCACTGTAGGACTTGCCCTCATTAAAGCGGGAATCACCCAAGGCCCTAATGATCCTGTCTTAGCTAGAAAAGGCTGTTTTGGCGTCTTTGGCAAGCGTAAGGATTGGGATAGCCCCATTTATGAGGGTGATCGCCTAGAGCTATATTCTGCCCTCCTGGTTGACCCCAAGGCCGTCCGTCGTAAGAAGGCTAATCAGAACCAAGATGCTAAATTCCAGGCTGCCGCAGCTAAAAGAAAGGCGAGGAGGCTATAATCTTGTTTTGTGACTAGGGGTTTTGCATGCGACTCATTCAAAAAGCACTCACTTTTGACGATGTGCTCCTCGTACCGGCTTATTCTTCGGTACTTCCTCGAGATGCCAGCTTGGCAAGTAAGTTAACTCGAGAAATTTCACTCAATACACCGTTGGTGTCCGCTGCTATGGATACCGTCACTGAAGGCCGCTTGGCAATTGCCATGGCCAGTGAAGGTGGCATTGGTATTGTTCATAAAAATCTCAAGCCTGCCGAACAGGCTAGGGAAGTAGCTAAAGTTAAACGTTACGAATCTGGTATTTTGCGCGATCCTATTACGGTGGATCCACATGCCACGCTTCGCCAAGTCATTCAACTTTCTCGTGAGCATGGTTTCTCTGGATTCCCAGTACTGACTGGCAAAGAGGTGGTGGGCATTATTACCAACCGCGACTTGCGCTTTGAGGAAGACTTAGATGCGCCCGTAAAATCCAAAATGACTCCACGTGAGCGCTTGATTACAGTCAAAGAAGGTTGCTCGCTAGAAGAGGCAAAGCGCTTGATGAGTCAGCATCGCTTAGAGCGCGTACTGGTAGTCAACGATAAGTTTGAACTGCGTGGCCTCATCACTGTTAAAGATATCTTGAAAGCTACTGAGCATCCAAATGCTTGTAAGGATAGCGAAGGTAAATTGCGTGTTGGTGCTGCTGTCGGGGTTGGTCCTGATAACGATGAGCGCATTGAGCTCTTAGTTCGCGCAGGTGTCGATGTGATTGTGGTGGACACCGCACACGGTCATAGCCAAGGTGTTTTAGATCGCGTGAAGTGGGTTAAGAAAAATTACCCTCATGTACAAGTGATCGGCGGAAACATTGCTACAGGCGAAGCTGCTAAAGCATTGGCTGATCACGGTGCTGACGGCGTTAAGGTCGGCATTGGCCCTGGCTCTATTTGCACCACCCGGATTGTTGCGGGTGTTGGTGTACCTCAGATTAGTGCCATTGTGAATGTGGCTGCTGCACTCAAAGGCACAGGTATTCCGTTAATTGCTGACGGTGGTGTGCGTTACTCCGGTGACGTTGCTAAAGCCTTAGCTGCTGGTGCAAGTTCAGTCATGATGGGCGGAATGTTCGCCGGTACTGAAGAAGCTCCTGGTGAAGTGTTCCTGTATCAAGGTCGTTCATATAAGAGTTATCGCGGCATGGGATCTCTGGGCGCGATGGCAGATGGCTCTGCAGATCGTTACTTCCAAAGTGACATCAGTGCAGCGAATGCTGAGAAGTTGGTACCAGAGGGTATTGAAGGTCAAGTGCCTTACAAAGGTAGCGTCCTGGCCATCTTGCATCAACTGACTGGTGGTATTCGTTCTTCAATGGGTTACTTAGGTTGTAAGACGATTGATGAACTTCATGAGAAAGCAAATTTTGTGGAAATCACTTCAGCGGGTGTGCGTGAGTCGCATGTTCATGATGTGAAGATCACCAAGGAAGCGCCGAATTACCATATTGATTAAGAAGTAAACAAAAGCTGAAATGCAGGCTGAATTTAAGGTAATCCTTTCGTGCACGACAAAATACTGATTCTCGACTTTGGTTCACAAGTCACCCAATTGATTGCCCGGCGCGTACGCGATGCGCACATCTTTTCTGAAATCCATCCCTACGATTGCGATCCAGAGTTCATTCGCAAGTTCATTCAAGAGCAGGGTGGTAAGGGAATTATTCTTTCAGGTGGACCAAGTTCGGTAACAGAAGCGGGTAGTCCTCGTGCACCGCAAATCGTTTTTGAATTAGGCGTTCCTGTTTTAGGTATTTGCTACGGTATGCAAACTATGGCAACCCAATTGGGTGGCGCAGTTGCTTCTGCTGAATCACTAGGTAAAGCCCGTGAGTTTGGTTATTCAGAAGTGCGTGCCCATGGTCATACTAATCTGCTCAAAGGCATCCAAGACTTTTCTACTAGTGAAGGCCACGGCATTCTGAAGGTATGGATGAGTCATGGCGACTCTGTAACAACAATGCCACCAGCATTTAAGTTAATGGCATCAACAGAGTCTTGCCCCATTGCCGGCATGGCTGATGAAGAGCGCCGTTTCTATGCGTTCCAGTTTCACCCAGAGGTAACGCATACCTTACAAGGCGAGGCTATCCTAACTCGCTTTGTGCATGAGATTTGCCAGTGCAAGGCTGACTGGGTCATGGGCGACTACATTAGCGAAGCGGTTGAGCATATTCGCAAGCAAGTAGGTAATGAGGAAGTCATTCTCGGCTTATCCGGCGGTGTTGATTCTAGTGTTGCGGCTGCATTAATTCACCGTGCGATTGGTGAGCAGCTTACTTGTGTATTTGTTGATCATGGCCTACTTCGTTTAAACGAAGGCGACATGGTGATGGAAATGTTTGCCCGTAACCTTGGTGTCAAAGTAATACGCGTTGATGCTAAAGACAAATTTATGTCTGAGCTTTCTGGTGTTGCAGATCCTGAAGCCAAGCGCAAAATTATTGGTAAAGAATTCGTGGAGATTTTCCAGGTCGAGTCCGGCAAGATCGAAAATGCCAAGTGGCTTGCTCAAGGAACGATTTATCCAGACGTCATTGAGTCTGCCGGTAAAGGCAAGAAGGGCACGCATACGATTAAGAGTCATCACAATGTGGGTGGCCTGCCTGAGGATATGCATCTCAAGTTGCTTGAGCCATTACGTGAATTGTTTAAAGATGAAGTGCGTGAACTTGGTGTTGCTTTAGGTTTGCCACGCGAAATGGTGTATCGCCATCCATTCCCAGGACCCGGTCTTGGTGTGCGTATTTTAGGTGAAGTGAAATCGGAATTTGCCGACTTACTTCAACGTGCTGATGCCATCTTCATTGAAGAGTTACGCAATACGATTGATGAAGCTAGTCAAAAATCTTGGTATGAGCTTACCAGCCAAGCCTTTGCTGTGTTCTTGCCAGTGAAGTCTGTGGGCGTCATGGGTGATGGTAGAACTTATGAATATGTCGTTGCACTCAGGGCAGTGCAAACACAAGACTTTATGACTGCGCACTGGGCTCACTTGCCACATGAATTGCTAGGCAAAGTATCGAACCGTATCATCAATGAAGTGCGCGGCATTAATCGCGTAGTCTATGACATCAGTGGAAAACCGCCAGCAACTATTGAGTGGGAATGAAAAGCTATCAACATTAATTTATAGAGATTTTTTTATCCGCATTTGAGGTATTATTTTCTCGGAGCAAAGCCTCAATCAATGCACTTCTCGCTGTATATTTAAATAGATATTTAATTTTTTAATATTGCTTATCAAAAGCTTAGGCAGGAGGTCTTTAAATGCAATATTCCAGATACTTTTTTTGGCTCTCAACGGGCATACTTGTCCCCCTATCTTTTTTGTATAGCCCATATTTAGCTATATTCTTCTTGGGATTGTTTTTGATTGGTCTAAAAGATTCAATTCAAAAGCATCATTCAATATTACGAAATTATCCTTTAATAGGACATTGTCGATTCTTGCTTGAATATATCCGCCCCGAGATACGTCAATACTTCTTAGAGGACGATGAGGAGAAAATTCCGTTTTCAAGAAATCAACGAGCCATGGTTTATAGTCGCTCCAAAAAAGATAATGACAAGCGGGGATTTGGTTCAATCAAGTCGATGTATGGTGCTGAAGGCGAATGGTTAGGACACTCAAATTCCCCATGCCATCCTGACCCAAGTACATTTCGTATTCAAGTTGGTGGCTCAAGCTGTCTTCAGCCTTATTCTTTATCCATATTTAATATTTCTGCGATGAGTTTTGGGTCGCTTTCACCAAATGCGATTAGAGCGCTTAATAGGGGTGCCAAGTTAGGTGGATTTGCCCACGATACTGGCGAAGGTTCAATCTCTTCATATCATCGCGAGTTTGGCGGCGATATTATTTGGGAAATAGGCTCTGGATATTTTGGATGTCGTGCTGAGAATGGTCGATTTTCAGAAGAAAAATTTACCGCTCAAGTAGTCGATCCGCAAATTAAGATGGTAGAAATTAAGCTATCACAGGGCGCTAAGCCAGGTCATGGCGGTGTTTTGCCTGGCGCTAAAGTCACAGCCGAAATTGCTACTACTAGAGGTGTACCAATTAGTGAGGATTGCATCTCCCCAGCTCATCATGCTGAATTTTCATCGCCATTAGAGCTCATGAAATTCATTGCTCGTTTACGTAAATTGAGTGGCGGTAAGCCTGTTGGCTTCAAATTATGTGTTGGCCAGCCCTGGGAATTTTTTGGTATTGCTAAGGCCATGCTAGAGACAGGCATTAGCCCAGACTTCATTGTGGTTGACGGCAGCGAGGGTGGTACTGGTGCCGCCCCTGTTGAATTTACAGATCATGTGGGAATGCCACTTCGTGATGGCCTTAGATTGGTACATAACACCTTAGTCGGAATTAATAAACGCAAGGAGATTGCGATCGGGGCCTCGGGAAAAATTATTTCTGGCTATGACATTATTCGTGCTCTCTCTTTAGGGGCAGATTGGTGTAATTCTGCAAGAGGGTTTATGTTTGCCTTAGGTTGCATTCAGTCACGAACATGCCATACAGATAAGTGTCCTACAGGTGTTGCAACTCAGGATTTGGTACGTCAAAGGGCATTAGTGGTCCCCGATAAAGCTGAGCGAGTATTTGCATTCCATCAGAACACTGTCGCTTCTTTGGCAGATTTAATTGGCTCAGCAGGTCTAATGCATCCTAAGGAAATTACACCGGACTATCTTTTGTGTAGAGATGGTTCTGGCAAGATAACGTCCTTAGCATCTCAGCTCACAACCCTGATTCCCGGAGCGCTTTTGTCAGGCTCCGCCGCTTCTCTGCAAAAAGATTTACCTCAGGAGTTTGTTCAGTATTGGGATAGGGCTCAAACTAGTAGATTTGGCTTAGCCCCTCAATAGATTTGTTTATATCCATGCTTGAGTTACGAGAAGCCGCCTTAGCAATACTGGCAAATACTGACCCGCAATCTAAAGTTGCCCAGCTATTCAGCTTGTACGATGAGTACTTGACCCAGTGTATTGCTATCAATGCTTCTAACAACTTCGCTCGTAACTTCACTAGTCAAAATATCGAACTTCCTGGCCGGCCTGCTAAACCAGAGCTAGTGGCGCCAAAGTTTGTTCCTAAAAGAAAAATGGATACGGTTGAGGGCAGGGCTATTCTTTGGCACTCCCTGGCACATATCGAATTTAATGCAATGAATCTGGCTTTAGATGCCATTTGGCGTTTTCCAAATATGCCCAAATCCTATTACGAGGACTGGCTCAAAGTTGCCAAGGAGGAGTCATACCATTTCAGTTTGATCAATGCCCACTTACAGTCATTTGGATTTAGCTATGGCGTTTTCCCAGCCCACAATAGTCTGTGGGAGATGGTGGAGAGAACCTCGGATTCAGTGATCGCTCGCATGGCCTTAGTCCCCAGAACCATGGAAGCAAGAGGCCTTGATGCGGTTCCAGAGATTCGGGATCGATTCAAGCAAATTGCGGATGAGCGCGCTGTAGAGATTCTTGAAATAATTCTTCATGATGAAATCGGTCATGTGCTGGTTGGCAACCGTTGGTTTAATTTCTTATGCGCTAATGAGAACTTATCCCCGATTGCGACTTATCGAGAATTGGCCGAGAAATACCGTGCACCTACTTTGAGGGGTCCGTTTAATTTCGAAGCGCGTGAGCAAGCTGGTTTTACTTCAGAAGAATTAGAGCTACTAGAATCTCTGAGTGATAAGCGGGTGCAAGCAGTATGAAAATTCTGAGCCTCATTCCGCCGATGACACAGCTCAATACGCCGTATCCATCCACGGCTTATCTCACTGGTTTTTTGCGCTCACGTGGTTTTGAGGCCATTCAAGAAGATTTAGCTTTAGCTTTAGTTCTTGGTTTCTTTACTCCACAAGGTTTGCTGGAGATTCAAGACCAGGCTTTAAAACTTCCTGAAGAAAATCGCAGTGCTAGCGTGAACTTCTTCCTCGATTATTTTGCCGATTATCAAAGCACTATTGGATTGGCTATTGCATTTTTACAAGGGCGTGATAGCACACTTGCTCATCGTATTAACAGTCGAACTTTATTACCTGAAGGCCCACGCTTTATACCCTTAGATTCTTATGAAGAAGAGGAGGGTGGAGATTCTTTAGCATGGGCCTTTGGCGCCTTAGGCTCTCAGGATCGTGCGCGTCATTTGGCTACCCTCTATCTCAATGATTTGTCTGACGTTCTACGTGATGCAGTGGATGAGCGCTTTGAGTTTGTTCGCTATGCGGAAGCCTTGGCAGGTAGTCAGCCTACTTTTACCCCCTTAGCAGATGCCTTGGCGGCAAGTCCCACATTAATGGATTTGCATTTACAGGAGCTCACAAAGTCTTCCATCGAAAAACATCAGCCCACTTTAGTGTTGTTATCGGTACCATTTCCTGGGGCCATGTATGCTGCATTGCGAATCGCTCAAACTATCAAACAGCATTACCCAAACATCAAGATTGGTCTTGGTGGTGGCTACGTGAATACTGAGCTACGTGAACTCGCCGATTCACGTCTATTTGATTTTGTCGATTACATTACCCTTGACTCTGGCGAGCGACCTTTACTTGCACTCTTAGAGCATTTAAATGGCAAGCGCTCTGCAGAAAGACTGGTTCGTACCTTTATCCGAACGGCTAGCAATGAAGTGCGTTACATCAACTGGCAAGAGCCTGATGTCCCTTTTGAAGAGGTAGGCACTGCAACTTGGGATGGCCTGCCACTCAATTCTTATTTATCTTTGCTTGATATGCTCAACCCCATGCATCGCCTATGGAGTGATGGGCGTTGGAATAAGCTCACTGTTGCCCATGGCTGCTATTGGAAAAAATGTAGCTTTTGCGATGTTAGCCTTGATTACATCTCTCGTTATGAAACTGCTTCGGCAAGTCTATTGGTTGATCGTATTGAAGCGATTGTTGCTGAGACTGGTCAGACGGGATTTCATTTTGTAGATGAGGCTGCGCCACCGAAGATCTTAAAAGCACTTGCTGAAGAACTCATTGCGCGTAAGGTAGTGATTTCTTGGTGGGGCAATATTCGTTTTGAAAAGACCTTTACCCCAGAGCTGTCTGAGTTATTGGCTCAAAGTGGTTGTATTGCGATGTCTGGCGGCTTAGAAGTGGCCTCTGACAGACTGCTTGATCTCATGAAAAAAGGAGTTTCTGTAGAGCAGGTTGCCCAAGTGACAAAAGACTTTTCAGATGCTGGCATCTTAGTACATGCTTATCTGATGTATGGCTTCCCAACACAAACCGTTCAAGAAACTGTGGACTCTCTTGAATACGTTCGTCAGCTTTTTGAGAATGGCTGCATTCAGAGTGGTTTTTTCCATCGATTTACTTGCACGGTCCACTCCCCAGTAGGTCTTGATCCTGCAGCTTATGGCATCGAACTCGTACCATTACCCCCAATCAGCTTCGCTAAGAATGATGTCGCCTTTATCGACCCCACAGGTGTAGATCATGACCATCTCGGTCTTGGCCTTAAAAAAGCGATCTATAACTTTATGCACGGCGTAGGTTTTGAGGAAGAAACCCATCAGTGGTTTGATATGCCTGGTATTCCAAAAACCTCATTAGGGCGCAATAAAATAGCTAAAGCCCTGAGGTACGTATAAACTTTATTTGTTATTTATTTTGTTCACCTCTCTCATTAAATCAACTTGGGTAGGAATATGAATTTATCTCGTCGAACTTTCATCGTGTCAGCTGCTCTAGCTCCCGTGGCTTGTGGAAGTCTCTCCTATGAGCATGGCATTCCAGTTGCTCAGCCAAAGCCACTACCTGTGGTTCGTCCTCCACAAGTTGGTCAAGAGTGGACTTATATTAAGAAAAACATTTTTGACGGTAAAACACTTGATGTGATTACTGAGCGTGTTGCTAACATTGGTTCCACTATTGTGATTGACCGATCCACAGCTGATGGTGCTCGCTTACCTAGCGAGATCCAAACTTCTTGGGGAATGGTTGCCACCGATACACAGTGGTCACGTTTACTTAACTTCAGTCCATCTTTACCGCTTTGGCCCGAACAGCTGTCCACTACTTGGGCGAAGCAGTTCAATACCAAGTACAGTATTGCTGGCTACTCTGACTCGAGAATGAATTGGCAGGAATATATGACTGTTCAGGGTTGGGAAAAAATGACTGTTCCTGCTGGAGAGTTCGTGGCACTTCGTTTTCAGACTCTGATTAATTATGAGAGTGAAGATCCTAATAAAGTTGATTGCATTCGCAAGGAAACAGTTTGGTTTGCTCCGCAGATTGGTCGCTGGGTGGCACGTGAGGCATCTGGTTCTTATCAAATTCAAGGACAAATTGGTGCAGTGATTTTAGAAGGCAGCTATCAATGGCAGTTGAGCTCCTACAAATAAATACCGTACGGAGATTATTCTTACTGTTGTCACCAGCATTGCTGGTGGCTTGTATTGCTTCGCAGCCCTATCCAGTTTCAACACCTTTGCCGCAGCCTATGAATCCCCCCAAGGTGAGACCGCCACAAGTCGGTCAACAGTGGGTCTACAACGTGCGCAATGTGTTTAACCAAGAGCTGGTCGATATTGTTACGGAGAAGGTGGTTTCCGTTGGACCTCAGATTCGGATTGAGCGTAGTGGACTGAAGGCGGGATCACTCCCAGATGAGATTCAAGAGCCTTGGGGTTACATTCTTCAAGATCCCCATTGGAATCCCCCTCAGCGGTTTTTACAGCCGATCCCCTTATGGTCCGAGCAACTGGTTCCGGGTTGGTCCGGCTTTTATCGTAATCGTTATCAGGTGCTTGGCTACCCGGACAATGATTATTACTGGGGTCTCAATATAACGGCAGTAGGGTGGGAGGGCATTAGCGCTCCTGCAGGGCAATTCCCGGTCTTCAAGTGTCACAGTGAGGCGCCTTATTTCACAAGCAATGACCTCTCTCGAGTAGCCAACTATCGCCAAGAAGATGTCTGGTTTTCCCCGGAAATCGGTCGGTGGGTTATTCGGCGAGGCTATGGACGCTATTTATGGGCTGGTATGTTTTGGAGTAATGCCCTATGGGAAGACTACTTAGAGTGGGAGCTTGTGTCCTGGAAGTGAGCAAAGCGCTTAAAATTGAGACATAGCTATGTATACCGTAAAAGAACTCTTTCCAACCCTTCAGGGTGAGGGCGCCCACGCTGGTCGGGCGGCTGTATTTTGTCGATTTTCTGGCTGCAATCTGTGGAGTGGTCGTGAAGAAGATCGCGCAACAGCAGTTTGCCAATTTTGCGATACCGACTTTGTTGGCAGTGATGGTGCTGGTGGTGGAAAGTTTGAAACTGCCTCGCTATTAGCGGATACCATTGAACAGGTATGGATCAGCACCTCTGCTGGACCGCAACAACGCTACGTTGTCTTTACGGGTGGCGAGCCATTACTACAACTAGATACTGCACTGATTGATGCTTTGCATGCTAAGGGTTTTGCTATTGCCATTGAGACAAACGGAACAATCAAGGTGCCTAAGGGGGTTGATTGGGTCTGCGTTAGTCCTAAAGCTGGGTCTGAACTCATTGTGTTGCAGGCTGATGAGATGAAGTTAGTAGTACCTCAAGCTGGACACACTTCTATTGAAACCTTATTGGCTCGTTTTGAGAAAATGGATTATCGCAATCGTTTCTTGCAAGCGATGGATGGTCCCAAGCTCCAAGAAAACCTCGCATTAGCAGTTCATCTCTGTCAGAAGCGTCCCTTATGGCGTTTGAGTGTTCAAACCCATAAGATCATTGGTATTCGATAAAAGCCTGATCAAGTAATTTATAAGTACTAAGAAAAAATAAAATGAGCGCTAAGCAAGAAGCTATTTCTATTACCCGTCGACTTGAGTTTGATTCAGGCCATCGTATTCCGAATCATGATGGTCAATGTCGTCATCTACATGGCCATCGCTATGCAATTGAAGTCACGCTCACCGGTGCAATTGCAGATCATCCTGGCAAAGCGGATGATGGCATGGTCTTGGACTTTGGAGATATCAAGCGTCTCACCAACCAATATGTAGTGGAGCCTTGGGATCATGCATTTTTAGTGGCTAAAGAAGATGCCGGTTTAGTGGATTATTTAAACTCCATCCCAAATCACAAGACGGTAGTGATGGAGCATGTACCTACTGTAGAGAACTTAGCCAGCGCAGCCTTTAGAGTGTTGCAGCCTGTTTTTGAAAAAGCGTTTGATGGCCGACTGAAGCTAGCATCTATTCGTCTTTATGAAACCCCCAATTGTTGGGCTGACGTTTCTCACTCATAAAAAGTAATATGCAAGCAGAGCTTGATCGTCAATTTATGCAACAAGCTTTGGACCAAGCCATGCTGGCTGGTGCAGCCGGTGAGGTGCCTGTAGGCGCTGTATTGGTTCGGGATGGTCAAATAATCTCAACAGGATTCAATCAGCCGATTAGCAATAGTGATCCAAGCGCCCATGCCGAGATGATAGCCTTGCGTACCGCAGCCCAAGATGAATCAAACTATCGCCTGCCTGGTACAACTCTTTACGTCACACTAGAACCCTGCACCATGTGTGCCGGAGCGATGCTACATGCCAGAGTGGAGCGGGTGGTATTTGGCGCTGCAGATCCTAAAACAGGAGCTGCTGGAAGCGTGCTCAATGTATTCTCCGAAAAGCAGATTAACCACCAGACTCAGGTTGAAGGTGGCATCATGAGTGAAGAGTGCGGTCAAGTACTGCGTAATTTTTTTAAGGAGCGACGTTGAAGTCAATTCATTTAATTGCTCCTTCTGGAGCGAGCCCAGATACACGCAGCCCATTAGCTGGAATCGAATGGCTTCAGAAGCAGGGTATTGAAGTTCTCAATACTGCTTGCGTAAGCCGAGTTGAGCAACGTTTTGCTGGTTCAGATGCTGAGCGCTTAGCTGAAATCAATCAACTCGCCATGCTCTCTCCTGATAGTGTCGTTATCGCTATGCGCGGTGGTTATGGATTGCATCGCCTACTCCCAGATATTGAGTGGAGTGCGATTAGTAAGGCTGTGAAGAGCGGCCTACAAATTTGTGGGCACAGTGATTTCATCACCTTCCAGTTAGGTCTGTTGGCTAAAACTGGCGCAGTCACTTTAGCTGGACCCATGCTCAATTTTGATTTTGCTTGTCAAGGTGAACAGGGTGGAGACATTACGCCTAATGCTTTTATGTGGACACATTTTCAGAAGGCAATTGAACAACGTAAGTTAGATTGCACCATCCAGGCTGCGCAACCCTTTTTAAAAAAGCCTGCCTCAGGCCAAATATCAGGAATGCTCTGGGGTGGAAACTTAACAGTGTTGGCAGGTTTAGTTGGAACACCTTACTTGCCAAATCAGCAGCAAACTCAAGGCGGGATTTTATTTTTAGAGGATGTGAATGAGCATCCCTATCGGATTGAGCGGATGTTGATGCAATTACTAGATGCAGGCATATTGGCTAATCAAGGCGCTATTCTCTTGGGTGGATTCTCGGCCTATCGTCTTTATGACAATGATCGTGGTTACGAGCTGAAAACTGCCATTGAAGCGATTAGCAAACGTCTTCCTGAGAATATTCCCGTATTAACAGGATTGCCGTTTGGGCATCAAACCGAAAAGCTCACTTTGCCGGTAGGTGCGCAAGCTCATATTCAATATGATGCATCGGGATTTACTATTCACTCAGCCTGGTAAGTATTGATCATGAAAATTTCCCCCTCCCGCATTCTTGTATTCCTAACTAGCATATTGATTGCGAGTACTGTGATGGCAACCGAAGAACCTCAATTCTCTAGCATTGAAAAATCAGAAGCTTTTGAGCTTCGTGCTTATGCACCTCAGTTAGTTGCTGAAGTCAAAGTAGAGGGGGATTTAGATACAGCCTCTAGCCAAGGATTTCGCTTGATAGCAGCTTTCATTTTTGGGCAGAACCAAGTTAGTGAAAAAATTTCTATGACTGCGCCAGTAGCAATTGAAACAGCACGAAGCACTAAGATTGCGATGACCGTGCCGGTAGGTATTGAGGCGGGTAAGGATTCTGGGAAAGGCGTCAATCAATGGGTATTTTCTTTCGTAATGCCCTCTGAGTACACCATGGCGACACTACCAAAGCCATTAAACCCTTTGGTTACTATTCGGGAGTTGCCAGCGCAAAGACGTGCTGCAATTACCTTTTCTGGTTTTTATAATGAAGCTAAAGTCCTTGAAAAAACAAAGGCATTAGAAGAGTGGATCAAAAGTAAACAATGGCAGGCAATTGGAAATCCTCAATTTGCACGCTATAACCCTCCTTGGTCTATACCCTTTATGCGTCGTAATGAAATCCTCATAACAGTACGGGATTAATCGAAGATAGAGAGCGAAGGCACACAAATATTTTGGGCACTTACTTTAGGGTATATGCCTACAGAAACTATCATTATTCCTCCATAATATGGAGAAATGTCAAAACTTATTGAATTAACCTATGTAAGTGAACCCGTTCAAGGGATGTCCTTTTTGGGTCTTATGCGGCTTCTCTATCACTCTTATTTGAGAAACCTCAGATTAGAAATTACCGGGGCACTCATCTTTGAAAACAATCAATTTGGTCAAGTGATTGAGGGACCAGAGGATGTGATTGATGCATTGTGGGAGAAAATTCAAAAAGATGATCGCCATAAAAATATTCTGTTGATAGAGAGGAAAAGCATTAGCGCCAGGAATTTTGAAAAGTGGACTATGGTTTTTCAGGGCGACAAGGAATTGTTCAAAGGCTTGCCCGAGGTGAGCGCTGCTATTGAGGAGATTAATTTTCCAGTTGACCACCCCCTGCTAGCTGCCCTAAAGGGTGGGGGTAAGAAACTGCTGAAGTGAGTAGTTTTTTTATAGAGGCATTATTGAGCTGCCATGCGCTGTTTAGCCAAATGTATTAATATTCGCAATTCAATAGAATTTCGGATATATAAAAGGAACAGAAACGCATGAGCTTGATACGTGATAAATCAAGAAATATTTACCTGACTGGTATCTTGATCTTTACTGGTATTTTTTCAACCATCACTGCTTGCGTCTGGTTCGTATCTAAACTCAATTTCTGAGTGTGAAGAGTGGCCCTCTAACGGGCTCTGATATTACCTATCCGTAAATTGTAATTTGGCTAGTTGTGAGTACAGCCCGGATTGGGCTATCAAGCTTGCATGGTTGCCAGTCTCAATAATTCGACCATGTTCCATCACAATAATTCGATCTGCCTGCTTAACCGTAGAGAGCCTATGCGCAATCACAATCGTGGTTCTGCCTTTCATGGCAATTTCAAGAGCTTGTTGTACAAGCCTTTCTGATTCCGCATCCAGTGAGCTTGTTGCCTCATCCAAAAGTAGTAATGGAGGATTTTTCAGTAGTGCTCTTGCTATCGCAATGCGCTGCTTCTGTCCGCCAGACAATCTGACTCCCCGATCTCCTAAAAAAGATTCATAGCGCTCTGGAAGTCTTGAAATGAATTCATCTACAGCGGCCTGCTGAGCCGCCTCATACACCTCATCATCAGTTGCACCTTCTTTGCCATAGCGAATATTCTCTAGGGCATTTTCAGAGAATATGCTGATGTCCTGCGGCACAACTCCAATTAATCTTCTCAAGTCTTCTAGCTTGAATTGCCTAATATCGACATGATCAAATTTGATGCATCCCGATTGGGGATCGTAGAAGCGTTGTATTAATTTAAAGAGAGTTGTTTTTCCAGATCCTGAAGGACCCACTAGAGCAATTTTTTCGCCTGCCTCAATCGATAGATTGATGTCAGAGAGAACGAGGTTGGGGTTTGATGAATAAGCAAAGCTGAGATTCTCGATCTGAACATGTATAGCCTTATCAGCACTCTGAGTCCTGATATGTGGCATTGATGGGCTCACCACCTTGGATTGAGAGCTCAACAGCTCCAGTAGTCGCTCACCTGCACCCATCGCCCTTTGGGTATCTCCAAGAACTTCAGATAGTGCCGCTATAGCACCAGCAACAATGACTGCATAAAGAAAAAACTGGGTGAGTTGGCCACCAGATATCTCTTGATTGCTGACCGCATAAGCACCAAGCCATAGCACCAAGATGATGCTAGTAAAGCCTAGTAGGATGGCAACAAAAGTCAGCTTTCCCCTTGCAGCACTACGAGTGATTGATGCTAAAAATGACTTCTCAATCGATTGATTAAAGACTTTAATTTCTTTTTCTTCGTTTGCAAAAGATTGCACCGTAAAGATCGCATTAATCTTTTCTCCAGCTATTGCGGACGTAAGAGCGATTTTGTCTTGCGAGTTTCTAGAAAGTTGCCGAACTTTCTTCCCCATCAAGACGATGGGAACAACTGTAAGCAAGAGGGTTAATACAATCAGTAGGGAAAGTTGAATGCTGGTGATGAACATCATTGCCATACCACCGAGCAATAGAAATGCATTCCTCACCGCCATTGAAATACTAGTACCTAAAAGGATTTGAATGATGGTGGTGTCATTGTTAATGCGAGAGAGGATCTCACCACTTTGCTGAGTCTCAAAAAACTCAGGACTTTGAGAAATGATGTGGGCGTATACCTTCTTGCGGATATCGGACGTAATTCTTTCTCCGAGCCATGACACGAGGTAATAACGCAGGGAGCTAGCAAATGCCAATACGACTGCCGCACCGAATAAATTAATAAAGGTACGGTTTATTTGAGCTTGGCTTGCTTCACTAAAGCCCTGGTCAATGATAGTTCTAAAACAAAGTGGAATGACTAGAGTTGCTGCTGCAGCGAGCACTAAGCTAATTCCTGCAAAGAAAAGTTGTCTTTTATAGGGCTTTATGAATGGCAAAAGTATTTTTAAGGCTTTTAGCTTTTTACTTGCTGGTATTGCGTTTTCAGACATTGATGGTTTTTCTATGTGATGCGCTGTGGTGGAGGGGTGCTTTTAGGTAGTGGTATGGGAACGGTAGAGCCCCTAAAAACTGGGCTATAACTTATAAAAATAGCTTAATCAGACTTGAATTTGAACTCTTGCAATAGGTGAAATTGAGGAATATTAAGGGCTATTACTTACATGTAGTTACACTAACCTAAGTAAAATTCAAACTACATATTAATCTGTCTTAGGATAGCGATGGCCCTTAATTTTCCGTTCACAGCAATAGTCTCACAAGCTGAAATGAAGCTTGCCATCATACTCTGTACGATCGACCCCTCCATTGGTGGAGTGCTGATCTTTGGAGATCGCGGTACAGGAAAATCTACCACTATTCGCTCCTTAGCTTCCTTATTGCCTGAGATGAAGTCGGTTGCCGCTTGCCACTATCACTGTGATCCAGATTCCAGCAATCTTTGCACTGATTGTTTGGCAAAAAAAGCGAGTGGACAAAAACTGTCATCACAGCTAATTCCCGTTCCCGTCGTTGACTTACCCCTGGGGGCGACTGAAGATAGAGTAGTTGGCGCCTTAGATATTGAAAAAGCGCTGACACAAGGCATTAAGTCATTTGAGCCGGGGCTGCTGGCTAAAGCAAATCGTGGCTATCTTTATATTGATGAAGTCAATTTGCTTGAGGACCACTTGGTAGACCTCCTGATTGACGTTGCTGCCTCTGGAGAAAATATTATTGAGCGTGAGGGTTTGAGCATTCGACATCCAGCACGCTTCGTTTTGATTGGAAGCGGCAACCCTGAAGAGGGAGAGCTTCGCCCCCAAATGCTGGACCGTTTTGGACTATCAATCGAAGTGCGAACCCCTGCAGACTTTAAAGAGCGGGTGTCCATTATTAAAAAGCGTGATGAGTTCGAACGCAATCCCGAGCAATTTATCGCGCAATGCCAGCAAGAAGAATTAGAGCTCAAGAAAAAAATCAGTAAATCAAAAAAAATGCTGGATAAAGTTGAGGTTGATGACAGCCTTCTCGAGCTGGCAACCAAGCTTTGCGCCCACTTGGGTACAGACGGCTTAAGAGGGGAGCTGACTGTATTAAGAGCGGTAAGAGCGCTTGCTGCATTTGAGGGAAAGAAAAAAGCCAATTTGGGGCACTTAAAGAAAATCGCCCCTATGGCTCTAGGCCATCGCCTACGCCGTAATCCACTGGATGACAGTAGCTCCAATGTGCGCATTGAACGCGCGATGCAAGAATTCTTTGCCGATACATCGAAGTGAATTCAGATCAAGTAGCCTGGTTTGATGCAAATACCGTTGCTGCGCTAGTAGCGATTAATCCTCGGGGGCTTAAAGGCGTCTGTCTCAAAGGCCAGTTTGGTCCTGTGAGAGATTCATGGCTCAGTTATTTCTCTGCTCTGTGTTCTCCAGCAGCGCGTCTGATCAAGGCGCCAGCCAACCTAGTTGCAGAGCAATTAATGGGCTCCTTAGATATTGAAGCCACGCTCAATCAAGGCTCCTTAGTCCTTAGTAAAGGGCTTTTAGAGAAGGCGAAAGGCAATTTCTTATTACTATCGATGGCTGAGCGCATGGATACTCAGGTGCTGGCATTAATCTCACAAGCCTTAGATAGCGGCAATACGCATAGCATTGAATTTGGTGTAATCGCTTTAGATGAATCAGAGGCTGCAGGCGATAGTTTCAGTCCCAGAATGATGGATAGATTGGCTTTTGAAGTCTATCTTGATCAATTTTCTCTCGCTGACATGAAAGAAAATTTAGCGATTCATATAGATGATATTCGAGATGCCAAAGATCTATTACCCAGTGTAGTTTGCAGTATTGATTACATTGAGGTATTAACTAAATCAGCCCTCAAGATTGGCATTAGTTCTTTTAGAGCTAATCAGTTTGCAGTTGAGACTGCTAAGACCTTAGCAGCATTAAGGGGCTTGCAAGAGGTGGGTCAAGAAGAAGTACTTGATGCGGCGCGCTTGGTCTACACCTACTCCAAAATATTACATGCACCACCAGAAGCAGAGCAGCCAAACCGAGATGATGGAGAAAACTCCAAGGATGAAGAGGGTAGTGATCAGAGTCCAGATCAGAACCCAGATCAGAGCCCAGAAAACAATCAACCTCAAGAAGATGGAGATCAGCAGCCCAATCCCCAGCCACCATCTCAGGAAGAGCTTGAAGATATCGTGGTTGCAGCGGCTGCAGCATCTATCCCTAAGGACTTCCTAGCCCAACCTAAAAAAGGCGCTCGCTCAACTAATGCCGCATCGCATACTTCTGGAAAATCTGGCGAGTCTCAAAACAGTTTTATCAGCGGCAGGCCAATGAGTTCACGCAAGGGTCAGCCAGGAGGCGGCCGGCGCTTAGATGTTTTAAAAAGTATTCGGGCTGCGATTCCTTGGCAGCGTGTGCGCGAGAGTCATGCTGGCTCACAGCAATTCAGTTCTGGAAAAAAGAAAATTGATTTTCGGTCTGAAGATTTACATATCAAGCAGTATTTAAAAAGACGGGGAACTGTCACTATTTTCTTGGTGGATGCATCGGGATCTTCTGCGACACAGCGCCTAGCTGAGGCAAAAGGGGCTTTGGAGCAACTGTTGGCTCAGTGTTATATCCGTCGTGATGAAGTAGCCATGCTTTCGATGAGGGGCTCTAAAGCTGAACTCATTCTGCCGCCCACTCGATCACTTGTTAGGGCAAAGAGGAACCTCGCAACACTCCCAGGTGGGGGAGGAACTCCTCTGGCAACAGGTTTTAGAGCCGCAAATGAAATGGCTATAGTGCTTAAGAGAAAAGGCTTAACACCCATCATTGTCATCCTCAGTGATGGCAAGGCAAACGTGAATCTCAAGGGGGTGGGTGGTAGATCTGAGGCTCACAGCGATGCCCTGTTAGCGGCTAAAGAGCTGAGATTAAAAAATCACTGCGTTTTATTTGTTGATACTTCGCCTCAGCCCGAAGTGTTAGCGCAAGAACTTTCCAATATGATGGCTGCGCAATATTTAGCTTTACCCTACAGCGGCTCTGGCAAGATGATCTCGCATGCCGCTATACAGCTTGCTAGCGTTCAATAAGTTTTCTTTTGAGAAAGCTTGCTTAAGACTTTCTTGCCTTTCAGGTAAGCGTTCATAAAAAGCCCTAGACCAACTACAAGGCCTAGGCATAGTGCGACATTACTTAGCGTGATCATACTTCACCTCTTATTCTGTTAAGGCACTCATAATCAATTCAAGTGCTAGCTTTTCTGATTTCTCATGGAATAAATGACCCCCTTTGACCTCTACGATATGAGGACTAATAAAGTCTTTTCTAATCACCTCGCAAAGTGGCTTCATTGGAATCCATCCATCGTCCTCCGAGACAATAAATGTCAATCGAGAAGTGATTTCCTTACACTGACTTAGTAGGCTTGGAATATCCGCTCCAGCCATAAAACTCATAGACCCATTGAGGTGATCAGCACTTTCAAAGAGGGTTTTATAGTAAGTCCTTTTTTCTGCTGGAAGAACTGTTTTGGTCGAATCCAATAGGCTATCGATCATGTTTGTCCTTGGCAGCAAATCTGATAACACGGCTAAAAAAAATGACGAGGTCACAATCGGATTAAGAAATGGTGCTACGAACTTATTGTAAAAATTGGGCAAGCTGATGAGCGACGGGTTTAGTCCAATAATCGTCTTAGGCTGCTTATTTTTTAGTGCGTAACTTAAGGCCAGTGTTGCTCCAGCAGAGTGACCAACAATGCTATCAAAATAATCAATCTTTAAAGCATTCCTCAGGTCGGTTAACTTATCGGCCAATTGATCTAGGCTCAGCGTTTTATTGCCTAAGTTTTTTGTGTAGCCATGACCCGGTAGGTCAACTGCAATCACAGTGAAATGCTTTGATAGCTCCGTGAAGATTGACCCCCAAGTATGTGCTGATGACCCAGTGCCGTGAAGTAAAAGCAGCTGACTAGGGGAGTTTCCTGCAATTTGGACGTGCCAAAACAAATCCCCGACCTGAACTTCCTGGCTATAGGTGCTATTGGGCCAATCTTTTGGAAATCTTTTAATCATCCTCAGCAACTTACATTTAAAAATTAAGGGTTTACCCGAATAAATTGGTTTGACAGCTTTCCAAATAGTGTCTATATTTTTTTACATATTAAATCGTATTCCTATTTTGACAAAGTAATTTATTCCTTTTAGGGGCAAGAGCATGTCACCACTCAAGCATTTAGATAGAGCCTTAGAGCAAGCTTTGAAATCACATGAGTCGGCAAAAGGCCCGGCTTTATTGAGCAAAGCCATCAGACATGCTGTGTTTCCAGGTGGTGCGCGCATTAGACCGCAACTCACTTTAGCGGTGGCTCACGCTTGCGGTAACGATGATCCGCAACTATCCATGGCAAGCGCAATCGCTATTGAGATGATTCACTGCGGATCCCTGGTGCATGATGATTTGCCCTGCTTTGACGATGCAGAAATGCGTCGCGGTCAAACCTCGGTTCATAAAGAGTTTGGAGAGCGACTGGCGGTGCTAGCGGGTGATGCCCTGATTGTGATGGCATACCAAACAGTTGCTGCTGCTTCTAGAAGATCTGCGCAGCGTTTAGCTCCCATTATCAAAACAATCTCTGAGGGAGTAGGGGCACCCTTCGGAATTATTGCCGGCCAATCGTGGGAGTGTGAATCACAGGCAGTGCTGAGCGACTACCAAAGATCAAAAACAGGAGCTCTGTTTGCTGCCGCAACAGCGAGCGGCGCACAAGCTGCTGGGGCCGATGCACAAACCTGGATGGGCTTGGGCGAATGGCTAGGTGAGGCCTATCAAATTGCTGACGATATTCGTGATGTATTGGGAGATGCTCAGTTTCTGGGCAAACCATCAGGCCAAGATGAAGAACATCATCGCCCAAGCTCTGCAAAAGAATTGGGACTCAATGGCGCTGTTGAGCATTTTGATACTCTGGTTGGAAAGGCCATCTCCTCAATACCGAGTTGCAAAGGAGACGTTGCTTTAAAAAGGCTGGTGGCATTTGAGGCGGAGAGACTTCTCCCATCTTCATGGTTTCAGAATGATGAAAGACATATTGCCGTTGTTGCTCAAAGGCAATTTGCTTAGACTGAATCAATACTAAGCATGTCATCCCTAGAGTCAGCCGTGATCAATGTAAGTCAGAGCGAATATAGTCTTTGGGAAAAGCTCTGCATCTACAGAGACCAGTTGATTGCAAATAGTCGCTTTCAAAATGCAGTTTCAAAAATTCCGTTTCTCAATCGAATTGCAAAGAAAAGAGCCAATCAACTTTTTGATCTAATGGCTGGATTTGTCTATACACAAATACTGCTGGCTTGCGTTCGCATAAATATATTCAATCTCTTAAAAAATGGCCCACTAGGCATTGGTTCCATTAAAAATAATTGCAGTCTTGAGTTGGGCGCACTACAGAAGCTACTCGATGGCGCTGTATCTATTAATCTACTTGAGCTGCGCTCTCATCAACGGTACGGTCTAGGAACACTTGGTGCTCCAATTGTGGGTAACACCGCATTGTCCGCCATGATCGAGCATCACACCGTGCTGTATGAAGATCTTAAAGATCCTTTGCTATTGCTATCCGGTGGAATTAAAAATAAAAGTCTAGAAAAATTTTGGCCTTATGTTTCTGAGGATGAAAAAGAACAAGAATCTTTATTGGATAAAGACCGTGTAAAAAATTATTCCGATTTAATGTCAGCATCATTGCCCTTAGTCGCTGATCAAGTAGTCGATGCATATGATTTCTCGAACCACCAATGTCTTCTGGACGTTGGTGGTGGTCAAGGAACTTTTTTAAAGCGTGTACATCTGAATGCGCCTCACTTACAGAGAAAATTATTTGATCTCCCAGGCGTAGCTCAGCTTGCACAAGATAGCTTTTTAAAAGACCATCAACAAAAAGATATTCAGGTATTTGGTGGGGATTTTTTTAAGGATCCACTGCCTCAAGGTGCTGATTTAATTACTTTGATTCGAGTGATCTTTGATCATGATGATGCGCGAGTCAAAATTCTTTTGTGTTCGATTTTTGAAGCACTTCCACCCAATGGAAAGCTTCTAATTGCTGAGCCAATGGCTGATACGCCGGGCCATCCTGCGATGGGACGGGCTTATTTTGGGTTTTATTTGCTGGCAATGGGTCGAGGCAAACCTAGGAGTATTTCTGAGATTTCAGCCTTGGCAATCGATTCAGGCTTTAAAAAAGTGGAGGTTCTTCCTTCCCATATGCCAATTAATGCTCAAGTTTTGTTAATTAGTCGTTAATTTAGGGTAAGTACTAATGCGCACATCCTATAATATGTATAAATTAGTTTACATACAGCAAAGTAAATAAAAATATACAAATGCCCAGTCAACTTCATTCAACAGCAGTCTTACTAGAGTCTCCAGGCGAGCTTCGCTTGAAGCGTCTTTTGCTTGATGAGCCAAGGGATGAGGACGTTGTTGTGCAGATTGAGTGGAGCGGAATCAGCACTGGGACAGAAAAATTACTTTGGAATGGAACCATGCCTGATTTCCCCGGTATGGGCTACCCATTAGTGCCTGGATATGAGTCGGTTGGCCGCATTACTAAAGTCGGCAAAAAATCCAAATTTAGCTTGAATCAACGGGTGTTCGTACCTGGTGCTAAATGCTTTGGTGATGTGAAGGGGTTGTTTGGTGGAGCCTCTTCCCATGTTGTGGTGCCAAGCGAACGAATTATTGCCCTCCCAGAAACAATTGGTGAGGAGGGTGTATTGCTGGCTCTAGCAGCAACTGCGTATCACGTGACCCAAGGTAAGAAGGCTTTACAGCCAGATCTGATTGTTGGGCATGGCGTACTAGGTCGCTTGATCGCCAGAATTGCAGTGATGTTAGGTGGCCACCCGGTTGTTTGGGAAATTAACTCTGATCGTATGGGAAAGGCTGATGGTTATACCGTCGTTCATCCAAGCGAAGATCAAGAAAGTAAGTACAAAAATATTTGCGATGCTAGCGGTCAGGTAGACGTCTTAAATTCATTAGTTGGGCAGCTCTTGCCAGGCGGAGAAATTACCTTGGCTGGCTTTTACAACAAAGATATTCAATTTAACTTTCCTCAGGCTTTCATGAAAGAGGCAAGATTTCGAATTGCCGCTCAGTGGGCGCCACAGGATTTAGCCGATGTTAAACAAATGATCTCCAGCGGACACCTCAATCTGCAGGGATTAATTACGCATCACAGAACCCCAAGTTCAATTGGTGAGGCTTATCACACCGCATTTGAGGATCCAAACTGTCTCAAAATGATTGTTGACTGGAGAGAAGCATCATGAACGCACCAAGCGTCCCAAAAGAAATTACGATTCAATTCGCAGCATTAAAAAAAGAGGCCGCTATCGAACCTGATCAGGTTCATACCGGCGAGATCAAAAAAGAAACTCAAATCATTGCCATTTATGGCAAGGGTGGTATCGGTAAAAGTTTTACCTTAGCCAATCTGTCTTATATGATGGCGCAGCAAGGTAAAAAAGTACTGCTAATTGGTTGTGATCCAAAAAGTGATACAACTTCATTGCTCTTTGGTGGTAAGGCATGCCCAACCATCATCGAGACATCCTCTAAGAAAAAATTAGCTGGTGAAGAAGTCAAAATCGGCGATGTCTGCTTTAAACGCGATGGTGTATACGCCATGGAATTGGGTGGACCTGAGGTGGGTAGGGGATGCGGTGGACGCGGAATCATTCACGGCTTTGAAACCCTAGAAAAGCTTGGCTTTCATGATTGGGGCTTTGACTATGTACTACTCGATTTCTTGGGCGACGTAGTGTGCGGTGGCTTCGGCCTTCCAATTGCTCGCGATATGTGCCAGAAAGTCATCGTTGTAGCAAGTAATGATTTGCAGTCTCTCTATGTAGCAAACAATGTTTGTTCTGCAGTGGAGTATTTTAGGAAGCTCGGTGGCAATGTAGGTGTCGCTGGTATGGTCATCAACCGTGATGATGGTACTGGTGAAGCGACTGCCTTTGCTGAAAACGTTGGAATTCCCGTTCTTTCTGTTATTCCTGCGAATGACGATATTAGAAGAAAGAGTGCTAGTTACGAAATCATCGGTAGACCAGATTCGCAATGGGGCCCACTCTTTGAAGAGTTGGCTAAAAATGTTGCTGAGGCCCCACCTGTTAGACCAAAACCAATGGCTCCAGATGATTTGCTGGGACTATTTTCTGCAAGCCAAGTCGGTAGAAATGTCGTACTAGAGCCTGCAACTATTTTTGACATGGTTGGCAAAAATGAGGTGATCAAGCCAACCCTCGAAGTCATTTATGACAAAGCATAGAGACTGAGAGCCAAATGAAATCATCCAAAGTAATCCCAATTCAAAATGCATCTGCCGATGTATCGGGGATTGCTTGTCACTCTGGTGCAGAAGGATTGCTTGCCGCAGCAAAAACCGCCAATAAGAGTGAAATTTTGGGTCAATATGCTCAAGATTATCCAAAAGGGCCGCATGATCAACCGCAGAGTATGTGTCCTGCATTTGGATCATTGCGAGTTGGCTTAAGAATGCGTCGCACATCTACCATTCTGTCGGGCTCTGCGTGCTGTGTGTATGGTTTAACTTTTACCTCACATTTTTATGGCGCACGCCGCAGCGTAGGTTACGTACCATTTAATTCTGAATCTTTAGTAACCGGTAAGTTATTCGAAGATATCCGTGATGCCGTTTACAAAGAGGCTAACCCTGAGCTCTACGATGCGATTGTCATCATTAATTTATGTGTGCCAACAGCTAGCGGTGTACCACTCCAATTACTACCAAAAGAAATTAATGGTGTCCGCATCATTGGTATCGATGTTCCTGGCTTTGGAGTTCCTACCCATGCCGAAGCAAAAGATGTTTTAGCGAGCGCTATGTTGCGCTATGCCCGTAATGAAATCGAGAGTGGCCCAGTCCAAGCGCCTCGTAATGGCGTATCCGAAAAACCAACCATCACCTTACTTGGTGAAATGTTCCCGGTAGATCCCATCAGTATCGGGATGATGATTGAGCCCATGGGCTTAGCTGTTGGAACTGTTGTTCCCACCAGAGAGTGGCGTGAACTGTATCAAGCAATGGATTCCAAAGTAGTTGCTGCCATTCATCCTTTTTATACAGCGAGTATTCGTGAGTTTCAGACTGCTGGTAGACAAATTGTCGGATCTGCACCCATCGGCTATGACGGTACAGCGGACTGGTTAGATGAGATAGGCAATGCTTGTGGTGTCAGTGCTGAAAAAATTGGTAATGCAAAAACCAAGTTTTTACCGATGATCAAGGCAGCCTTAAGTGCTAAGCCTATTAAAGGTCGAATCACTGTGAGCGGCTATGAGGGTTCAGAGTTGTTAGTTGCCAGGCTATTGGTTGAGAGTGGAGCAGATGTTCGCTATGTTGGCACAGCTTGTCCAAAAACAGTTTGGAGCAGTAAGGACTTAGATTGGCTCGAATCCAGAGGCATACATGTGCAATACCGCGCTTCTCTCGAGCAAGACCTTGCCGCAATGAAAGAGTTTTCTCCAGACTTGGTGATTGGAACTACGCCAGTGGTTCAAAAAGCAAAAGAATTGGCAATACCATCCTTGTATTTCACGAATTTAATTTCTGCACGGCCGCTAATGGGTGCTGCAGGTGCAGGTTCATTAGCTCAGGTTGTGAATGCCGCCCTGGCTAATAAAGAGCGATTCAATAACATGACTGAATTCTTTGAAGGCGTCGGTACCGAGCATACAACTGGTGTTTGGGAAGACATGCCCGTAGATCGCCCTGAATTTAAAGCTGAAGTTCGCCGCAAGTTAGAAAAGGCAATCGCTAAGCAAAAAGCGGAGGAGATGGGCTAATGCTAGTCATTGACCACGATCGCGCCGGCGGCTATTGGGGAGCTGTCTATGTCTTTACAGCTATCAAGGGGCTGCAGGTAGTGATTGATGGGCCCGTTGGCTGTGAGAATTTACCCGTCACCTCAGTACTGCATTACACCGATGCATTACCGCCACATGAGTTACCGATTGTGGTTACAGGATTAGCGGAAGAACAGCTGGGTAGAGAAGGCACAGAAGAATCAATGAAGCGGGCACACAAGGTGCTCGACCCCAATTTACCAGCAGTGGTAGTTACAGGCTCTATTGCTGAAATGATTGGCGGCGGTGTAACACCTGAAGGTACCGGCATTAAGCGTTTCTTACCAAGAACGATCGATGAAGATCAGTGGCAGTGCGCTAACCGTGCCATGAATTGGTTATGGACGGAGTATGGACTCAAGAAAATTCCACAGCGCGTGAGGGCGGAGGGTGAAAAGCCTAGGGTCAATATTATTGGTCCAGCCTATGGCAGCTTTAATTTATACAGCGACCTTGCAGAAATTCGACGCCTGGTAGAGGGTGTAGGGGCAGAGGTCAATATGGTGTTCCCATTGAGCTCCCATCTGGCCGATGTGGCTAAGTTAGTCAATGCAGATGTCAATATCTGTATGTATCGCGAATACGGACGCTTATTGTGTGAGACTCTTGAGCGCCCTTATTTACAGGCACCGATTGGTATGCAATCGACCACTGCATTCCTGCGTAAGCTGGGTGAACTCTGCGAGATTGATGTGGAAGGCTTTATTGAAAAAGAAAAGCACACCACACTCAAGCCAGCATGGGATTTATGGCGCTCTGTAACCCAAGACTTCTTTGGTACAGCCAGTTTTGCCATCGTTGCTAACGAAACCTATACCCGTGGCGTACGTAATTTCTTGGAAGATGAGATGGGCCTTCCTTGTAACTTTGCCGTCTCTAGATTGCCTGGTAATAAAACGAATAACGTCGAAGTAAGAGATCTAGTGCAGAAGAAAACACCATTGGTCATGTTTGGTAGTTATAACGAACGGATGTACGGAAGCGAAGTGAATGCACGTTTCTCATATATTCCGGCCTCCTTTCCTGGCGCGATTATTCGTCGCCATACCGGTACACCGTTTATGGGTTATTCCGGAGCGGTCTATCTGATTCAAGAAGTGTGTAACTCATTATTTGATGCGCTCTTTCACATCCTCCCCTTGGGAACAGAGATGGATAAGGTGGATCCAACCCCAGCAAGAATACAAGGCCAGATCGCCTCTATTCCTTGGGAAGAAGAAGCCCAAGCATTAATGAACAAATTAATTAGTAATCAGCCTGTGCTCACACAAATTTCAGCTGCCAAAAGAATCCGTGACGAAGCTGAGTTTGAGGCTCGCAAACAAAATATTGAAAGAGTGACAGTCGATTGTGTTCAGAAGTCCACGCTATCCCACCTGAGTGGAGAGACAGTATGACTTTCGATAAAAGAAATTGCCTTAATAAAAGGCTAAACGTATATGGCGTAGTAAAGCCGTATCCCCAAATCTACAGGGGTGATGTGGAAAAGACCGTAAGGTCAGTCTCAAGGAGTAGTCATCATGAGTGAAAACAGATCTATATCTGGGCTTACCGATGCAGAAGCTCAAGAATTCCATGCATTTTATGTGCAAGGTCTACTTGGATTTACTGCCATCGCTGTCGTCGCGCACATACTTGTATGGGCATGGCGTCCATGGTTCTTTTGATGCAGCAGTAAGTACATAGTAAATAGATTCAACTAAAAGGAGTGTTTTATATGAAGACCAATACGGATTTAATCCATAAGAATCATCTACCCGACACGGTGTCGTTCAAGATCATTTTTGTCATTAGCTATGTAGTGATCTTTATGGCAGCTCTCTTTTTGGTTGTGTTACCTGCCTCCCAGAAAGCGTGGTTATTTTCTGGATCTGATGGGGGATCATTCTTCAAATCAGTGGAGTCAGGTGTTTACGGCTTTATGTCTTACTTAAATTAGGAGAAATATTATGTGGAGAATTTGGAAGTTATACGACCCACTACGTGCAATGGTTGCCCAAGGAGTTTTTCTCTTTGCTTTGGCAGCGATGATTCATCTCATTTTATTGAGCACCGTTCAATACAAATGGTTGGATGGCATGAGTCAAGAGCAGTACAAAGCAGCAATCTCTGCAGCGAAGAAGTAAGTAGATGTACAAACCGTAGACGAATTTCTAGCAATAGTGATTCGTCTACGCAATATTAATTAATTATGAGAAAAAATCTCATAGTTCAAGGAGCGCAAAATGGCCATGCTCAACTTTGAAAAGAAATACCGCGTACGCGGCGGGACACTTATCGGTGGAGATCTATTTGATTTCTGGGTAGGCCCGTTTTACGTGGGATTTTTTGGTGTCACTACAGTCTTCTTTACGTTTCTAGGGACTGCAATGATTTTTTGGGGAACCTCTCAGGTAGGGGTTTTTAATCCCTGGCTAATTAATATTGCTCCGCCCGATCTGAAGTATGGTCTCGGGCCAGCCCCTATGATGGAGGGCGGACTTTGGCAAATCATTACGATTTGTGCTTTGGGTGCATTCGGATCATGGGCTTTGCGCGAGGTAGAGATTTCCAGAAAACTGGGTATGGGTCTGCATGTGCCGCTGGCTTTTAGTATGGCAATTTTTGCGTACTTTAGCTTAGTGGTAATTCGCCCAGTACTGATGGGCGCATGGGGGCATGGATTCCCGTATGGAATATTGAGTCACCTAGATTGGGTATCCAATACGGGTTATCAATACCTACACTTTCATTACAACCCGGCTCACATGATTGCGGTGACCTTATTTTTCACCACAACCTTGGCGCTTGCTCTACATGGTGCTTTGGTTCTATCTTCGACCAATCCTGCTGCTGGTAAGACTGTCAGAACTCCAGAGCATGAAGATACTTTCTTCAGAGACATTATTGGTTATTCAGTAGGAACCTTAGGAATTCACCGTCTCGGTTTATTCCTGGCATTAGCAGCCGTCTTTTGGAGTGCAGTTTGTATCGTGATCAGCGGGCCTTTCTGGACAAAGGGATGGCCTGAGTGGTGGACGTGGTGGTTGAATTTGCCTATCTGGGGGTAGTTTTCAGCTGAATTAAATATGCGGAGAGCATTATGGAATATCAAAACTTATTTACTCAAACTCAAGTAACTGGACCTGCTAGTCATGGCGTGCCCATTAACGCATACGATATGCGTGAGCGAACTCGCTCAATTAGCGTAAGCCATTTACTGGGTCGCCTAGGCAATGCTCAGCTTGGACCGATTTATCTGGGACGGCTTGGTGTCGCATCACTCATGTTCGGCATGACGGCATTTTTCATCATTGGTATGAATATGTGGGCCCAAGTAGGGTGGAATCCACTTCAGTTTGTCAGAAAACTGTTCTGGCTTTCCCTAGATGCTCCCTCGCCAAAATATGGCCTTAGCTTTCCGCCTTTAAATGAAGGTGGCTGGTGGCTGATTGTGGGTCTTTTTTCTACGATTTCCATTATGTTGTGGTGGTTCAGAACTTTCCGCCGTGCACAAGCACTTGGTATGGGTAACCATGTACCTTGGGCATTTGCTTCCGCAATCTGGTTATTTTTAGTGCTCGGTCTGATTCGACCTGTATTAATGGGTAGCTGGAGTGAAGGAGTGCCATTCGGTATTTTTTCTCACTTGGACTGGACGGCAGCTCTCTCGATTCGCTACGGAAATTTGTTTTATAACCCTTTCCATATGCTCTCGATTGTTTTCTTATATGGATCTGTTCTGTTATTCGCAATGCACGGTGCAACCATTCTGGCGGTGAGCCGGTTTGGTGGAGAGCGTGAAATCGAACAGATTGTTGATCGTGGTACAGCTTCAGAGCGGGCCGCACTGTTTTGGAGATGGACCATGGGCTTCAATGCAACTATGGAATCTATTCACCGCTGGGCCTGGTGGTTTGCAATACTGACACCGCTGACCGGTGGTATCGGCATTCTATTAACTGGAACAGTAGTTGATAACTGGTATTTATGGGGTGTGAAGCACGACATAGCACCCGCTTATCCAGCAATATATGGAACGATGACGGATCCTGCCCTTACAGCGCCCGTTGCTCCAATTGCTATAGGAGAGAAAAAATGAAGAACCTACGTCATAAATTAACAGTCATATTCGGAATTCTGGGTATCTTAATGCTGACCGCATGTGAGCGGCCGCCAATAGAATCAAAGCAAACGGGCTTCCGAGGCACTGGTATGGCTGAGATTAATAATCCAAGAACAGATGCTCAACTGGCCAAGCTCAATGAAATGCCAGCGGGTATTCCGGCATCGGCTGATGGACCTAAGGCTGGGGCTGTTTACCAGAATGTGAAGGTGCTTAATAACTTAAGTGCTGCTCAGTTCAGCGCTTTCATGGTGTCTATGACAGCTTGGGTTGCTCCAAAAGAAGGTTGTGCTTACTGTCATAACGTTCAAAACTTTGCCGATGATTCTATGTACACCAAGACTGTTGCTAGAAAAATGATCTTGATGAATCAAGAGATCAATGGCACTTGGAATAATCACGTGAAAACTACAGGTGTAACTTGCTATACCTGTCACCGTGGTAATAACATCCCGCAAAATGTTTGGTTCAATACAGTCGAAAAACGTGGCGGTAATATGCTGGGTAATAAGAATGGTCAAAATGATCCAACGGCAGGTAGTGCCTATGCCTCCTTACCTAATAACACCTTTGGAAGCTACTTCGTGGCCGGTGCCGGTGCAGCGCGTGTTATTGGGAGTGATGCATTGCCTAATGGACATAAAGCAACTCTACAAAGTACCGAGAGTGTTTATGGCGTGATGTCGCACATGTCAAACTCTCTCGGGGTCAATTGTACGTACTGTCATAACAGTCGCGCCTTTAGTAGTTGGGAGCAGAGTACGCCACAACGTATACAAGCTTGGCATGGTATTCAGATGCTGAAAGATGTCAATACCAACTATATAGATTCATTAGCATCTACTTTCCCTGATAACCGTAAGGGACCAGATGGTGATGTAGCCAAAGCCAATTGCGCCACTTGCCATCAGGGTGTAAATAAGCCTCTCTTAGGACAAAGCATGGTCAAAGATTATCCATATCTTGTTCCTGCCAAAACTAAACCGGCCGATAGTATTCATAGTTCTAAGAATTGATGTAAACCCCCCCCTCTTGCTCATTGAGAGCAAGAGGGGGATTTCACTAAAGGAAGTGTGATGGACCAAAAGGTCGATCTATTTAAGATTCCAGGGCAAATCACAAACCTTCATGACGGCAATCATGCTGAGCGTGTTTTAGTCATTGGCTCAGGATTTGGGGGTCTAGCTTCCGCCATTCGCATGGCAAAAAAAGGGTATCAAGTACAAGTATTAGAGCGGCTTGAAAGTCCAGGGGGTAGGGCATTCGTTCACAAAAAGAATGGCTTTACCTTTGATGCTGGCCCTACCATCATTACTGCCCCATTTCTGTTGGAAGAGTTGTGGGAGATGTGCGGTAAAAAAATGGCTGATGATGTTGATCTTCGTGCCATGGATCCCTTCTATCAAATACGATTTGCTGATGGACGGATCTTTAATTACACAGGTGATTTGGAGCAAATGAAGCGGGAGGTTAGTAAATTTAATCCCAAGGATTTGCCGGGTTATTTGCGCTTTCTAGAGGATGCCAAATATCGTTATAAGTTAGGTTTTGAAGAGTTAGGCGATGTCGCCTTTGATAATCTGGCGGATCTTGCAAAGGCATTTCCAAGTCTAATCAAAATGCGGGCATGGGAAACTCTTTACAGTCTAGTGGCTAAGCATATGAAAGATCCTCAGCTTCGAGAGGTCATGAGCTTTCATCCTTTGCTGATTGGCGGCAATCCATTTTCAGTAACAGCTGTATATGCCTTGATTAATTCCCTAGAGAGTAAATGGGGTGTGCATTCAGCGATGGGTGGCACTGGTGCGATTGTCAAGGGATTGGTAGGCTTATTAGAGGGGCTTGATGTCCCTATTCGCTATAACAGCACAGTCAAGAAAATCAATATAGTCGATCGCAAGGTCACTGGTGTCACCTTAGAAAATGGTGAGGTAATCTACGCGGACAAGGTGGTATCAAATGCAGATACCGCATGGACTTACAAAAATCTGATTGAGCCGCAGCATAGAAAAATTTGGACTGATAGAAAAGTAAACAATGGAAAGTATTCCATGAGTTTATTTGTTTGGTATTTTGGAACTAAGAAAAAGTACCCACAAATCCCGCATCACATGATGTTGCTTGGCAAGCGTTATAAAGAATTGCTAGAGGATATTTTTAAACGCCATCATTTAGCAAAAGATTTCAGTCTTTATCTACATCGTCCAACTGCTACCGACCCTAGTCTGGCACCAGAGGGCTGTGACACATTTTATGTTTTATCTCCAGTACCCCATTTAGATAGCGGTACAGATTGGAAAAAAGAGGCTGAGCCCTATAGGCAGGCCATTGCAACCATGCTGGAAGAGACAGTTTTACCTGGCTTAGAAGAAAATCTAGTTGAGTCCTTTGTGATGACTCCAGAGGATTTCAAAGATAGGCTTTTGTCATTTAAGGGTGCAGCATTTGGATTAGAGCCACTCCTAACTCAAAGTGCTTGGTTTAGACCGCACAATCGTAGTGAAGATATTGAGGGTCTTTACATGGTTGGGGCAAGTACCCATCCTGGCGCCGGCATACCTGGAGTGCTATCTTCGGCAAAAGCGCTTGATTTCTTAATCGAACCTGTCAAGCTTACAGGCAGCCGTGCACGATAGAGCGATTACCGCTGAATTTGGATTTCAGCAAGATCTTCATATTTGCGAAGATCTCATGAAAGAAGGCTCCAAGTCATTTTTCTCTGCCTCACGAATATTGCCCAGCAAAATTCGGGATTCTGCAATTGCTCTTTACGCTTTCTGCCGTCTGCTAGATGACATGGTGGATGATCCCAATGCGCCAGATGATGTCATCAAACAAATTGAGTATCGACTCGATTGTATTTATGCGCAGAATCCTGCTGATATTCCTGCAGACAGAGCGCTGGCTTTAGTGGTTGAACGATTCTTGATTCCTAGGGAGCTGCTAGAGGCTCTAATTGAGGGATTCAGATGGGATCGTCATGGCAGGCAATACGACACGATAGAAGAGCTTTGTGATTATTCGGCAAGAGTAGCCTCTACCGTAGGAGTCATGATGACTTTAATTATGGGAGTCAGAGATCGCGCAGTCTTAGAGAGGGCATGCGAGCTTGGCTTAGCAATGCAATTGAGTAATATCGCTAGAGATGTCGGCGAAGATGCAAAAAATCAACGACTCTACTTGCCAAAGCAGTGGCTTCAAGAGGAGGGCATTGATCCGGATCAGTGGCTGCTCAATCCGCAATTCAGTCCCGCACTATCTAGAGTAGTTAAAAGGCTTATCACTTATGCAGACGACCTTTATAGCCGCTCTTCCTTTGGATTCTCTGGCTTACCGCGTAACTGTAGGTCAGCAATTGCTGCCGCTAGTTTTATTTACTCAGAAATCAGTCGTCAGGTAGAGCGACAAGCCTATGATTCAGTTTCTCGACGTGCGGTAGTCTCAAAAAAGAGAAAGCTGCTCTTGCTCGTGAAGGCATTTAGAACCGCTATTTTTACCGCTAAACCAGACCGTAGCTTCAGTCAGATTACTTCTATTCAGTTTTTGGTTGATGTCGTCAGGCCAGAAGAGCCTTATGCTCATTACACCGGTAGTGTCGAAGAAAGATTAATTTGGGTTGTAGGGCTACTTGAAAAAGTGGAACTCCGAAAAACAGCAAGCTTTTACGCTAAGGCTCAGCAACAAGCCTAAAACTCTATTGAGTTAAAAAATCATTGTTGGGTTTCTAGGCATTCTCCAGGGCAACATGAGTTGCACGATATTGGACTTTAAGCGATTGACGTTGAGAGTCTCATGCATCGAAATGACCTCTTCCCCCAATAAGTGAGATTGGATTCGGGAGCGTGCATAAAATGGGGTATCTTCATAGGTATTTAAGAGTTCAACTGCCGTCGGTTTTTCTGAGCGCATATTTCTTTTGATGCCCCAGCCAGTTTTTCTTAGAGAGACTCTCTCTGGCGCTGTAAACGGCTCAACTGTGCCATCGAGATTAAATTTAGAGGCAATGATGCGCTCGGCACCATTACTTTGACGGACATCATAAATAACGGCTGTACTACCATCCTTGAGATGCGCTCTGGACCAGTCCCATTCGCTGAAGGATTGGCTGACTGCCTCATCGCCTTCATTCGAATCAAAATAGGCGCTGCCTTTCCAATGCAAATTGGGCTTGGCAAAAGATACCTCAACTCTCGCTGACGGAGAGATCGGCCCCCAGCGATGCTTTCCCTGATCATCCAAGGCAACAACGTGATTAAAGAGTTGATCTGGATAAACCTTGATGGTGCCCTCTACCTTATTCCCTAGCAAAGGTACGCGCTCTTTGATCTTAATGGTTAAAACATCATTCTCCCAATGCAAATGACTGGGGCCAATCGTGAAAGTATGTTCTGTTCTTTGGATTGCATTCTGAGCTCGCTCAGTCATAGTCCAGTGTTTTGAATTTGGTGTGTAAAGCGCAACATTGATAGCGCAGTAATCATTCGCATTGGCAGGCTGCTTTTTATTGGCCCAAGCGTAATAGGGTGAGAACACACTGCCAACAAAAGCAATGATGCTAAAGCCATAAAGACCATCGTCACTCAGACCATCAACATACCACCAGAGATAATTTCCTGGATCTACCGCTTGATCAAACCGAGGTGTTCCATTAGGGTTGCGGCCACCAAGCGACCGGACATAGCTGCCATGGGAACTCCCGGACCCGGATGTGTACTTCCCCCCGTGAGTAGTAGATTGCTGATTTGCGATTGAGAGCCGAGCCTCTGGAATGAACTCATCCATCCATGCGTTGCTTGACCATAAAGAGCTCCCCCGCGACCCGGAAAGAGTTTGGCGAATTCTTGAGGGCTCGTTCGAATCACTTCCAGATTTTGAAGCTGTAGACCATATTGGTTCATGAGTGAAAATATTTTTTGCTCGCATCGATCTAATTCCTTTACGTCGTAAGATGAACTGCCACCATTTGCTGGCGCATTCACCAGACAAAGTAGCCGCTCATGTGAGTCGCTCTCGATCGCATGATCCGTTCTATCTTGAGCGCAAATATACACCGTTGGATTTTCTGGAATTTTTCCCTTAGTAAAAATATCCGAAAACTCATCACGGTAGGATTGATTAAAGAACACGTTATGTCTGACTAGTGGAAAGCCAGATGCTTTTACCTGCATTGACCAAGTAACTGCAGATAGAGAGTCTGCCTGCTGAAGATTTTTAGGAATCGCTTCACTGGCTGGCTCGCCCAGTAAGCCGTACTTCAAGGCGTTAATGTCGCCATTAAAAATCAGGTAATCACATTCAAGATATTCACCGGAAGAGAGTAGTACCCCTTTTACTTTATCCCCAGTGATATCCAAGGACTGGACTTCCGAGTTGTATTTAAAGTTGCATTGTTTCTTTGCGGCTAAGCGAGCAATGACTTCGGGGATCTTTATCATTCCTCCCTTAATAGACCAAACACCTTCCATTTCTACTTGGGCGATCAACATCAGGGTTGCTGGAGCCAAATAGGGTGATGAGCCACAGTAGGTTGCATAACGCCCAAACAACTGATGTAGACGAGGATCAGGAAAGTATTGCTCCAATGCTGACCATAAACTACTAAAAGGGCCGATATCCCAAAGCACTTTACTTTTAGCCAGCCCTAAAGAGGACATCATTCCCATCATGTTAGGGCGAGGGGATTCAATAAAAGGCGTCTTCAGTGCTTGATAAACTTTTTTTGCTGTTTTGCAAAACCCTAAGAACTGTTTTGATTGTTGTGCCCCGCTAAATTGACCGATGGCATCAGCACTTTTTTGACTATCTGCGTAGAGATCTAGGTAAGTATCGCCCCAGCTATGCCTAGCAAGAATATCTAATGCTTCCAGCTCGAATTCTGAATCAAAATGTTCTCCGCAATCTGTAAAGAGTTCATCAAAGATCCATTTCATCGTAAAGACCGTAGGTCCAGAGTCGATAAAAGAATTTCCCGCTTGCACTTGGCGAATCTTTCCACCAGGCCCTGCGTTCTTCTCGATTACCGTGACATCGAGACCTTGGTGAGATAGTGCCAAAGCAGCGCTAAGACCGCCGATACCCGCTCCAACAATCAGAACCTTAGGTGATTTCAACATGCTTACCTTGCCATACACCTTGAGCAGAATTGACTACAAAGCGTGTAAACATCGATTCTGAAAAATAGTCTTTACCGTACGCAGCTTTAATAGCAGCAAGATGAGCGCCTTCCTGCGCATAGCGATCTAGAGACTGCTCATCATTCCAAATGGTGAAGGTTGCCTGGCGAAGATAGGGCGCCTCGCCAAGTCCGGCGGTCAGTATTTTTCCAGATGCCTGATTAATCGATTCCTCAGCAGGCTTCGCTTTGCTCCAAAACTGTGTTGCTTTAGTGGGTCTGATTGAAGCTCGAGTGAGTGATGCAATAGGGCCTTTAATCGGTTTTTGTGCTAAGTCTTGCATTGAAAATGAAGACCACGAACCACGGCTAGAGTAGGCCTGGAGTGTTGCGGTAAACATTTCATTGGAATGATCTTGATATGCTCGCAAGATAGGAGCATTTCTTAAGAAAGTGCCTGCATTTTCAGGCTCATCGAATACACAAAAGAAGCCTTGTTTGGTAAGACTTGGTTTTGTACTAAACCCCCCGTTAAATCCAGAGCCCAGTACTTTACAAAATTGAAGGCCTGTCAGCCCGGCAAAAGGGTATTTACCCAGAATGTAGCGAGATAGCCCCCATCCACCAGAACCAGCAGCAATATTGATTAAAGCTAATACTGCTGTCTGATTAGTCATGAGAAATTAGGCATCAATATCTTCAACAGCATTACTGTCAATAATACTAAAACGTCTCATTTTGATATACAGACCCTGTCGAGATAAGCCTAGCAATTCTGCTGCTGAAGCTCTGTTAGACATCGTTAGGTCTAAGGCAGCCAAAATACATAACTTTTCAATAATGTCAGTAGTCTCAGTAACGATTTGCTTCAAAGGAACCTTACCAACCAATTGAGTTAGTTCTTTTGCATTCTTACCTAAGTTTTCAGACTTAGCACTGGGTTGTTGTACTGATTTCGAGATTTGATGAATGCTGATACCAACCGCTGACAGTTTTCCGCTAATAAAGCTGACTGCAGAAATTTGAGCTTCTCTTGGTGAGCTACCATCATCAGCAGTAATCGTTGTTGCATAGTCTTTGATCGAGCCATATTCGCGCACAGTGCCGAGGATAATTTTTAAATCAATTCCCGCCCTACCGAGCCATACTTCCAATGACTTGCCGAGAATATTTTCTTTCTGTGCAGATTGAGACATAGAAACAAAGGTGCTATTGGCAGTCAAAATAATGCCACTAGTACTGCAAACAATAAAACCATCCTGAAAGTCTTCAATAGCCTGTGTGAGTAAAGTAGTTTGCTCATTCAGATTGCTGATCTGAGTGCTGTTTGATTTTGGTTTGATAGATACGAGGCAAATATTTTGATTGCCCTCGCGCAATAAGACACTAGAAATTTCTACATTCTCTTTCAAGTTCTCAAGCGTCGATTGCATCGAAGATTGCATAATCCCAGATTTTGAATCTGCTAAATAAGTTTGGATAGTCTCATAATCTTTTACAGGAAATAAATTCGTAAACAATTTCCCCTGAATTTTCTTTAGATCACCTACCAAAAATCCAGCAGATTTATTCACTTCAAGAATCTTTAATGTTTGGCTATCTACTATCAAATAGGCTTGATCAATGTTGTTAAATAGTTGAACGTAACGATTTTGTATTGCATGAAGATTGGCATATTCACGCTCAATTTCTTGCTGAGACTCTACAAGCTTTTGCTGCAGCATAGAGATGCCGCTGAGATCTTTGCCAATAGCAACTAGCTTATTTTCTTTTGGAAAAAAAATCGTACTAAATTGAATCGGAAGAGAGGGTGATCCCTCTATCCATTGATTTACTTGACGCCACTTTTGCTCAGACTCATCCTCGCTTGTTTTAAGCAGGGCATTCACTTTAGGTTGGCTATCAATAGCAACAGTATCGAGCCAATTTTTCCCAATTAAAGACTGGGTATTGTTAGCAACGGGCTTAGAGCCGTTTAATACATTCTCAATTAAGCCTGAGCTATTCATCACAAGCACAAGATCAACTGAAAGCGACAGCATTGCAGCTGCTTGATGCACATCTAAAGCATCTACTGCTTGTGGATCTAGATTGAAAATTTTGGTCACTATATTTTTTTTACCGATTTTTCTAATAATTATTTTTTATATTTGGCTGAGCATATGTTCTAGTTTTTGAACAGACTCTTCAGGGGTAAATGCTGTTATATCTGCCTGAATGTGACTAAATTTTGCAGGCGCCTTATTATAGAGCGGACCCCCAATAAGAACCATTATTTTTGGGTTCTGAGATTTCTCCCTAAGAGTGCTAATGATATTTGGTAGCTGCTGCAATTGCTCATCGCACGATATCGAAATAGCAATAGCATCACGGCTATTGGTCTCAAGCTCTTTGCTGATGGATTTCAGGCTATTGTTTTCTGGGCGATAAACACGCCAACCAGAATGAATAAAATAATTAGAGAGAATGAGCGTACCTAAAGAGTGCTGTGATTCTGGAAAAGTCGTGATGAGAATCGAATGGTTGCCTCGCTTCTCTAATTGAGTGACTTGAAAAAGATAGTCAAGCTTATGTATCACTCGCTCTAGCTTGTTTGTCCCAATCGACACCTCAGCAAAACTAAGAGTGTCGTCTTCCCATTGTTTGCCCAGTCTTCTCGCAATCGTGGGTATGAGATCTAAGACGATGTAATTAATCGATACCCCATGAGTCTTGAGCACGGTAATTGCCAGCTCAAAGGCCCCATCTTCGGTAGAGAGCAGTAATTGGGTGATCCGATCAATCTCCTCATCAGCTAATACGTCCCCTTGTTTGCTCGGGGTGGTTGTAGGAGTCTCAAGCCAGCCTCCCTCGTTGGAGGCTTTGGGCTTATTGATCCTTTCAACCTTGCGTTCAATTTCCTCAACTAAGCGGGGTAGTTGGGTACTGAACACTTCCATGATGAGTTCTTTTTTAAAAGATGGATTCATCAATCGGCCCTTGATCTAATGTGATGTATTATTTGCAAACATATGTAAAATAATTATTACACTAGAGATCTAATAATGGCAATTATTTTCCATTAACTAGGGTAAACACTAGTAATAACTAGGGAAAGTACCAGTATTAGTAAGTTCTAATTGGCGTAAAGTTTTGTTTACACATAGCCAAACACATCACGCCCAAAAATGAAGATTAATAAGCCTCTATACAGTCAGGAACAACGCGCAAAACGCGATGCTACTGTATGGACCCTGGTTCAGGGGATTTTGGCGCCTGTTCAATTTTTAGTCTGCCTCGTTAGCCTGTATTTAGTCTTGCAGTACCTCATTTCTGGCCATCACTATGAATTAGCCACTATCTCAGTAGTGGTTAAAACCTTCTTTTTATATCTCATCATGCTTACCGGAAGCATTTGGGAGAAAGTGGTTTTTGGAAAATACCTTTTTGCCGATAGCTTCTTCTGGGAAGACGTATTTAGTATGTTGGTCATTTCCCTGCATACGATTTACCTCTATTTCCTCATAGCTGGTGGTATGAGTGATCGCAGTCTGATGTATCTTGCACTGGCTGCGTATACGTCTTACTTTATTAATGCAGGCCAGTTTATTTACAAGCTTCGGATGGCTAGGCTGCAGTTTAACGACCGGGTTACAGCATGAACGCTATCGTTGATCTGCCAAAAGAGGCTCAGTCCCATGTTGGTAAAAATATTCCCATCTACAAAGAGCGTGGCCAAAGAGAAGTATTTTGTGGTCTTACAGGGATCATTTGGCTGCACCGAAAAATTCAGGATGCTTTCTTCTTGGTTGTTGGCTCCAGAACCTGCGCGCATTTGATTCAATCAGCGGCTGGAGTCATGATTTTTGCAGAGCCGAGGTTTGCGACAGCCATTATTGATGATCGTGATCTGGCTGGAATTGCAGATGCTCATGATGAGCTTGACCGGGTTGTTAAGGCCTTGCTGACAAGGCGTCCTGACATCAAGATGCTATTTTTAGTAGGCTCTTGCCCATCAGAAGTCATTAAGTTAGACCTATCTCGTGCAGCACAAAGACTGAATAAAGAAATGGTCAATCAATGCCGCATTTTGAGTTACTCAGGCAGCGGCATTGAGACAACCTTTACTCAAGGTGAGGATGCTTGTTTGGCATCCTTAATAACCGATACACCAAAACAAACTCCTGCAGCTGAGAAAAATTTACTCATCGTTGGTTGCTTGCCAGATATCGTTGAAGATCAATTCCAACGCATTTTTAATGAGCTGGGCATTACTAATGTGTCCTTCTTCCCACCAAAGAGCTCAAAACAAGTGGTTGAGATAAATAGTAATACTCAATATCTACTTGCACAGCCTTTTTTGGCTGAAACTGCCAGACTCATTGAGGAGCGAGGCGCAAAAAGATTGTCTGCACCATTTCCGTTTGGAGTTGAAGGCACTACAGCATGGCTTAAGACTGCTGCCAAAGCCTGGGGCATTGATGAAAGCAAATTTGATCAAGTAACCCAAGTCAGAATTGATCGTGCCAAAAAGAGTCTCGCACGTTATCTACCAGCTTTGGAAAATAAAAGTATTTCTTTCTTTCCAGATTCTCAGTTAGAAATTCCTTTAGCGCGCTTCTTGTCCAAAGAATGTGGCATGAAAGTTCTGGAGATAGGCACACCCTATATTCATAAGCAACATTTGGAATGCGAGTTTGATTTATTGCCAGAAAATATTCGCATCGTTGAGGGTCAGGATGTCGAGAAGCAATTAGATCGTTGTCGGAGTGATAAACCTGACATCGTAGTTTGTGGACTTGGCTTAGCCAATCCCCTTGAATCTGAAGGCATTACGACTAAGTGGTCAATTGAGTTGGTCTTTAGCCCTGTGCATGGATATGAGCAGGCTGCTGATTTAGCAGAGCTCTTTGCGCGACCCTTAAATCGCAGCCTGAAACTAGCGGCTTAAAGGACTCATATGCAACTGACACTCTGGACATATGAAGGCCCGCCACACATAGGTGCTATGCGCATTGCCACCTCGATGACTGATTTGCACTATGTCTTGCACTCACCCCAGGGTGATACCTACGCTGATCTCTTGTTTACGATGATTGGACGCGCTAAAACCCGTCCTCCAGTCACCTATACGACATTTCAGGCAAGAGACTTGGGCGGGGATACAGCGCAGCTATTCCAAGATTCTGTTAATTCTGCTTATGAACGTTTCCAACCAAAGGCGATGATCGTTGGTGCTTCATGTACAGCAGAGTTAATTCAGGATGATCCAGGTGGTTTGGCAAGAGCACTCACTTTACCAATTCCGGTTATCGCACTCGAACTCCCTTCGTATCAGAAAAAAGAAAACTGGGGCGCTTCAGAAACTTTTTATCACATTACTCGTGGATTGGTGGCTTTCGATAAATCCATCAGTGCCCAGCAGTATCAAGAGATGCGTGCTGCTAACGCAAAACAAGATCAAAAGCCTAGTTGCAATATTCTCGGACCTACTGCATTAGGATTTAGAAATCGCGACGATATTCAAGAAATCAAGTCTGTATTGGAAGCGATGGGTATTGAGGTGAAAGTAGTTGCACCTCTGAATGCTTCGGTTGCAGACATTACCCAATTACCTGAGGCTGACTTTAATGTCATGCTATATCCAGAAATTGCTCAACTCACATGTACTTGGTTGCAGAAAACATTTGGACAGCCTTTCACAAAGACAATTCCAATTGGTACCAAAGCTACGAGAGCCTTTGTTCAAGAAGTCGCCGCATTAGCAAATATCAACCCAGAAGTATTTTTACAGTCCCAAGATGAGCGGGCCCATTGGTACGCAAAATCAGTTGACTCTACTTATCTCACCGATAAGCGTGTATTTATATTTGGCGATGCAAGTCATGTCATTGCCGCTGCAAAAGTCGCATCAGAAGAAATTGGATTTAAGGTAGTTGGCTTAGGAACTTATAGCCGTGAGTTTGCCCGCGAAGTTCGTGAAGCTGCAAAATTGTATGAAGTAGAGGCTTTAATTACCGATGACTATTTAGAAGTCGAGGAAAAAGTTGCTGAGCTCACCCCAGACTTAGTCTTGGGTACGCAGATGGAGCGCCATATTGCTAAAAGATTAGGTGTTCCTTGCGCCGTAATTTCTGCGCCAGTCCATGTTCAGGATTTTCCAGCACGTTACTCACCACAGATGGGCTTTGAGGGTGCCAATGTATTGTTTGACACCTGGATTCATCCACTCATGATGGGTCTTGAAGAGCATCTCATTATGATGTTCCGCGATGATTTTGAATTTAGTGCCAAGGCAGCACCTTCCCATCTAGGTCATTCAGCAGCTGTTAAAGAAAATCTGCACTCACCGGAACCACAATCAAAAGAAATTACTCCAGTAGTCAGTCACACTCAGGTTAACGCTGAAATATTTAGCGGTACAGAGCCAGGAAATTTATGGGATTCAGAGGCAGAAAAAGAATTGGGAAAAATTCCATTCTTTGTTAGAGGCAAAGCACGACGCAACACCGAGAAGTTTGCAGTTGAGCATGGCATTAGCCATATCACTATTGAAACGCTCTACGATGCAAAGGCTCACTATGGCAGATAAGAAAATCCCCATGAGAGTCTCCATTATTACGATGGACACGCACTTGAGTAGTGCGACAGAGCGGGCTCGTTATGCCCTGAAGAAAAAGTTACCAAGTCTTGAGTTAAGCATTCATGCGGCTTCTAGTTGGACTGTTGATGCTAAGGCGCTAGAAAACTGCATTACCGATATTGAGTCTGCAGACATTCTGATTGTGACAATGCTATTCATGGAAGATCACTACAAACCAGTGATTGAGGCCTTAAAAGCGCGCCGTGATCACTGTGATGCAATGATTTGCGCAATGTCAGCAGGTGAAGTAGTTTCCCTGACTCGTATGGGCGGGTTTGATATGGGTAAGCCAGCCACCGGCTTGATGGCTTTGTTAAAGCGTTTGCGTGGAAATAAAGAGAAAGCCCAAACTGGTGGTGCAGCGCAAATGCGAATGTTGCGTCGCCTGCCAAAAATTCTTCGATTTATTCCAGGTAACGCACAAGATGTCAGAGCCTATTTCTTAACTCTGCAATATTGGTTGGGCGGCTCCGAGGAGAACCTCTTCCACATGGTGACTAATCTAGTCAATCGCTATGCCGCTGGTGAGAGAGAAGTTTTAAAGACCAAAGAAAAGCTGGTTGAGCCAGTCATTTACCCTGATAACGGTATTTATCATCCGCGGCTCAAAGGCCGTATGAGTGAGTCTATTCATGATTTGCCTAAATTGGTTTCTGATAAGAAATCCAAAGGTCGCGTTGGATTGCTGCTGCTCAGATCCTATATTTTGGCTGGCAATACTTTGCACTATGACTCAGTCATCGCTGCAATCGAGGCGCAAGGACTGCAAGTGTTGCCTATATTTGCGGTAGGTTTGGATGCAAGACCTGCTATAGATCAATTCTTTTATCAGAATGGCGAAAAAATAGTTGATGCGGTTGTATCGCTCACTGGCTTCTCCTTGGTGGGCGGACCTGCTTATAACGATGCAAAAGCAGCTGAAGAGGTGCTTGCTTCTTTAGATGTACCTTATCTCGCAGCTCAGCCTTTAGAGTTTCAGACCCTCAATGAATGGGGTAGTTCTGATCGAGGACTGTTGCCAGTAGAAAACACGCTGATGATTGCCATACCAGAGCTCGATGGTGCGATTGTCCCAATGGTGTTTGGTGGTAGAGCCGGTGATTCAGATGTGCAGTGCAAAGGTTGTCATAAGGGCTGCGTATTTGAGGCCAGCATTAATCGTCATGACATGCATACATGCATTGAACGTACAGCAATGTTAGCTGCGCGCGTATCAAAACTGATTGCCTTACGCAAGGCTGAGCGTGCAGACCGCAAAGTAGCTCTAGTGATGTTTAACTTCCCCCCAAATGCGGGAAGAGTTGGTACTGCTGCCCACTTAAGTGTTTTTGAATCCGTATTTAACACGCTTAAAAGCCTGAAAGCAGAGGGTTACAGCGTCGATGTACCCGCATCTATCGATGAATTCCGGGACATGATTCTGATTGGTAATGCGAAAGAGCATGGCACAGATGCCAATGTGCATACTCTCATTAGTACTGCGGATCACATTCGTCGTGAACCTTGGTTAAAAGAGATTGAAGCGCAGTGGGGCTCAGCACCTGGAAATCTACTGAGTAATGGCTCATCACTATTTGTATTAGGTAAACAGTTTGGAAATGTATTTGTAGCGCTTCAGCCTGGGTTTGGTTACGAGGGCGATCCCATGCGCTTGTTGTATGAAAAAGGTTTTGCACCGACTCATGCTTTCTCAGCCTTTTATCGTTACATTCGCGAAGATTTTGCAGCATCAGCGGTATTGCATTTTGGTACCCATGGTGCCCTCGAATTTATGCCAGGCAAGCAATCTGGCATGTCAGGGGCATGCTGGCCAGATCGCTTGATTCATGATTTGCCGAACCTATACATATATGCCTCAAACAATCCATCGGAAGGTGCGATTGCCAAGCGTCGTGCTGGCGCAACCTTAATTAGCTATTTAACTCCACCTGTCTCGCAAGCAGGTCTGTATCAAGGTTTGTTGGAATTCAAGGAAGCGGTAGAGCACTGGCGTAAGTTAGTTCCAAATGAGACAGCCCAAGCTTGGAGCGACACTGAGAAAGAGTTACTTGATTCCATGCAAGCGCAAGCGGTTGAACTCGAATTCTCTGCTGCAGAGCCTGTTTGGAAGAATTTAAGTGCAAGCAAAGTCAATCAGACTGTAATGCATCTGAGTGAACAGATATTAGAGCTGGAATACACGCTAATTCCTTATGGCCTGCATGTGCTTGGTAGTCCGCTTAGCATGGAGCAGAGCTTAGATATGTTGGTGAGCTTTTTGTCTGTGCAAGAAGGCGAACTCAAAAATATTGATCGAGCTAGTATTGAAAAGCTCATTAATAGCGATAGTTTGGAACAGTTTGTAAAAGCCCAAAAAATGAATCTGACTCCTGCGCTACGTACTGAGTTAGAACAATTGCTTGCGGTATTCAGTGAGTTACAAGCTGATAGCGAAATGCAGGGTGTGATGAAGGCTTTAGAGGGGCGCTATATTCGTCCTGCACCAGGTGGTGATGTTCTTCGCAACCCACAGGTATTGCCAACTGGTCGCAATATTCATGGCTTCGATCCTTTCCGTATCCCAAGTAAATTTGCAATGAAGGATGGATTGATTCAGGCCAATATGCTGTTGGAGAGATATAAGCTGGATGGCAATCCTCTACCAGAATCCATCGCCATGGTCTTGTGGGGTACTGACAACTTAAAAACTGAAGGTGGACCGATTGCCCAGATTTTGGCGCTGATGGGTGCACTGCCGCGTTTTGATAGCTTCGGTAGATTAGCTGGCGCTCAACTAGTTTCTCTGGAAGAATTGGGCCGACCCAGAATTGATGTCATGGTGTCGATTTCAGGGATCTTCAGAGATTTGATGCCCTTGCAAATCCGCATTCTTGCAGAGGCAGCCTTCTTAGCAGCTAGTGCTGATGAGCCGCTTGATCAAAACTTTATTAAAAAGCATACCTTAGCCTATCAGGCACAAAATGGCTGCGATCTTGAGACTGCTGCTCTACGGGTCTTTGGTAATGCTGAGAGTGCATACGGTGCCAATGTCAACATGATGATTGATAACGGCTTATGGAAAGACGAAAACGAATTAGCGGAAACCTATACCCGTCGCAAAAGCTTTGCATACGGAAGAACCGGTGTCCCAATGCTACAAAGCGAGCTTCTGAACAATATCCTGGCTGATGTGGAGCTCACTTATCAAAACCTAGACTCCATTGAACTTGGCGTCACAACCATTGATACTTATTTTGATACTTTAGGTGGCGTTAGTAGGGCTGTGAGAAGAGCAAAGGGTGGAAAAGCTGCGCCTGTGTATATCGGTGATCAAACTCGCGGCACTGCAGTAGTCAGAACCCTGAATGAGCAGGTATCACTAGAGACCCGTTCACGCATGCTCAATCCAAAGTGGTACGAGGGAATGCTCAAGCATGGTTACGAGGGCGTTCGTCAGCTAGAGAGTCACTTAACTAATACTGTTGGCTGGTCTGCTACAACCGGCCAAGTAGAGCCCTGGGTTTATCAACATCTAACACAAACATTCATATTAGACCCAGAAATGCGGGAGCGATTGATGAAGCTCAATCCTGCTTCATCAGCAAAAGTTGCAAGTCGACTATTGGAAGCATCAGAAAGAAATTATTGGAAGCCAGAGCCATCAGTGTTAGAGACCTTGCGTCGCGTTGCTAATGACTTTGAAGATCGACTTGAAGGCGTTTATGAGGGAGTACCTATTTAATGAATACAGTTAGTGTGCCAGTTTCTTCAATTAACACTCGAAGCAAGCCAACCGATGGTGAGGGGAGCTTACAGGTTCACCTGGACCCCAATGAAAAAATTGGGAATGCCAAAGTATTCGCGATTTATGGCAAAGGAGGGATTGGTAAGAGTACAACCTCTTCTAACCTGTCTGCAGCATTTTCACTTCTGGGTAAGAGAGTTATTCAGATCGGTTGCGATCCAAAGCATGACTCCACTTTTACACTGACTAAAAAATTAGTCCCTACCGTAATTGATATTCTAGAGTCAGTAGATTTCCACTCGGAAGAGCTCAGAGTAGAAGACTTTGTCTACGAAGGCTTTAATGGCGTGATGTGCGTAGAGGCTGGCGGCCCACCAGCAGGAACCGGCTGCGGTGGTTACGTCGTTGGTCAAACCGTAAAGCTCTTGAAAGAGCACCACTTACTTGAAGATACCGACATTGTTATTTTTGACGTCTTAGGCGATGTGGTGTGCGGCGGCTTTGCAGCCCCATTGCAGCACGCTGACCGGGCCCTCATTGTTGCGGCAAATGATTTTGATTCTATTTTTGCCATGAACCGCATTGTCCAGGCTATTAGTGCCAAAGCAAAAAACTATAACGTGCGTTTAGGTGGCGTGATCGCTAATCGAAGCGCGGATACAGACCAGATTGATAAATTCAATACGCGGGTCGGGTTAAAAACAATGGCGCATTTTCCAGACCTCGATGCGATTCGTAAAAGCCGTCTCAAAAAATGTACTGTTTTTGAAATGGAATCGACCCCAGAGATTGAAAAGGTCAAAGACGAATACATGCGTTTAGCTGCCAGCCTACTTTTAGATGACGATCCTATCCTTACAGAGTCGCTCAAAGACCGTGAAATATTTGACTTGCTAGGATTTGATTAATTATGGACGCAATCTCTTATTTAAATAGACGGAGTAAGTTGCAGGACTATTTTGATCGGACTGCAAACGATGCTTGGGCAAAATTAACGTCTGATGTTCCAGTGAGTGGTATTAGGGCAACGGTCAGAGCAGGGCGTGACCAAATGCGCGCAAATCTGATTGCACGCTTGCCAGAGTCATTAGCTGGTAAGCGGATTCTGGATGCAGGCTGTGGCACTGGTGCATTGGCTCTCGAGTTAGCGAAAAAAGGAGCGAGCGTTGTTGCGATTGATTTATCACCTAATCTCATTGAGCTAGCTAAAGAGAGAATTTCTTCTGTTGATCGTCAAAATATTGACTTTAGATCTGGCGATATGCTCGATGAGGGCTTAGGAGAATTTGATTACGTTGTGGGCATGGATTCGATGATCCATTATTGCGCGGCTGATATGTTAGTGGTACTTGAGAAGTTGGCGCCCCGAGTGTCAAACAAAATTGTATTTACTTTCGCACCAAGTACCTTAGCGCTTGAAGTGATGATTCGTGTTGGTCGTCTATTTCCTAGAAAAGACCGGGCGCCTTTTATCGAGCCGATTAGTCATGTGAAGTTAAGTAAGTTAATTAATCAATCACCCTGGTTTGTGGATTGGAAGATTCCCTATACCCAATTAGTTTCCAGTGGTTTTTATAAGTCACAACTCATGGAGCTTGAAAAAGTATCATGATTAATCTGTCTAAGATGGCTAAGACATGGACGAGGATTGATCCTCGCTTTCTGCCTTTTGCTGATGTGGCCACCCCAGATTTACCTCTGAGCCGCCTCTTAAGACTATCTTTGTTTCAAGTTTCAGTAGGTATGGCTACGGCCTTATTGGTTGGCACCTTAAACCGAGTCATGATTGTTGAGCTTCACATGGATGCTTGGATGGTGGCTTTAATGGTTGCCCTCCCACTCATCTTTGCTCCATTTAGGGCCTTGATTGGCCATAAGTCAGATACCCATCGATCCATATTGGGCTGGAGAAGAGTTCCTTATATTTGGATCGGGACTTGGTTGCAATTTGGTGGCTTAGCCATCATGCCTTTTGCGCTCATCATCTTATCTGGAGATACGCATTGGCCGGCTTGGTTTAGTTACCTTGGCAGTGCGTTGGCTTTTTTACTGGTCGGCGCAGGAATGCAAACCACTCAAACTGCTGGCTTAGCTCTTGCCACAGACTTGGCAGATGCAAAAAATCGCCCCCGTGTTGTGGCGATGATGTACGTCATGCTGCTCGTTGGTATGGTCTTAAGTGGTGTCATGTTTAGTGTCTTCCTGGATCCATTTAGCCCCATTCAACTAATTAAGGTGATTCAGGGAGTTGCTCTTATTACTTTGCTTCTGAATCTGTTTGCTTTGTGGAAGCAAGAGGCAAGACAGCCTAAAAATACCTCGCCAACTATTGTTCAGCCCAAATTCTCACAAAGTTGGAGCGAGTTCATTAAGGCACCACAGGTTCGTCGCTTCCTCATCATGCTAGGTCTTGGAACCACTGCCTTTAGCATGCAAGACATTATCTTGGAGCCCTATGGTGGAGAAATACTCTTATTAGATGTATCCGCTACTAGCTTTTTGACTGCATTGATTGCCTGCGGTTCTTTACTCGCATTTACGCTATCAGCACGGTGGCTAAGCAAGGGCTATAACGCCTACAGAATTGCTGCATCTGGTCTCCTACTTGGGTTAATTGCATTCACCATGGTGATATTTTCAGAGCCCTTAGGTTCGGCAAACCTCTTTAGATTCGGTGCACTTCTGATCGGTTTTGGTGGAGGCTTGTTTGCAGTCAGTACGCTCACCATTGCCATGAGCATGGATCAGGAGAATAAAACTGGATTGGTAATTGGTGCATGGGGTGCAGTAACCGCAAGCTGTTCTGGAATTGGCATGTCACTGGGAGGAGTCATTCGTGATCTCGTTTCGGATTTGGCGATGGGCGGTGCAATTGGTTCTACCTTAATGAACCCTGCTACCGGGTATAGCTTTGTTTATCACATTGAAATTTATTTGTTGTTTATTACGTTGATAGCTTTAGGTCCACTAGTAGCCAAAAAGCGAAACCTGGATATTTCAAAAATGAGTCAGTTTGGCCTAGCGGATTTTCCAAGCTAGTTTATTAAAGAGGGAGAGAAAAAATGGGTACTGGTGCAATTACACAATATATAGATGTCGCTCAATTAGCGTTTTATCTATTTCTACTTTTTTTTGTTGGTCTAGTGATATACCTAACATTAGAAGGAAAGAGAGAGGGTTTCCCTCTTGAAACCGAACGCTTCGGTAAGGTTCGACGCGAAGATGGCATTTTAGGTATGCCAAAGACGAAGAAATATGTCACAGAATTCGGCAAAACCTATTACGCTCCTTTAGAAACCCCGCCGGACACAGAGCGTTTATCGGCAGAGCCAATTCATCCATGGAATGGCGCACCAATTGCCCCAATTGGCAATCCATTATTAGCAGGAGTAGGGCCAGGTTCTTATGCCAACCGTGCTGATCATGTTGATTACGATCTAGAGGGCCATGCGCGCATTCGTCCACTGAGGAAGTTGAATGATTTCGCAATTGCAAAGCAAGACATCAATCCGATCGGTTTAAGTGTTATCGGCGCTGATGGTCACAAAGCCGGCGTTGTGAAAGACGTCTGGGTTGATCATATGGAAATGTTGATCCGTTACTTGGAGATTGATGTCAAAGGGGCGGCAGTATTATTACCGGTCAATTTTTCACGTATTGGCAAGCAAGATGTGCAAGTGGCATCAATCCTTGCAGATCAGTTTGCGGCTGTGCCAAAAACAAAGAATCCAGAGGAAATCACCTTACTGGAAGAAGATAAGATCATGGCGTACTTTGGTGCAGGTACTTTATATGCGACACCTGAACGCCAGGAGCCAATATTATGAGCCTGAACATTCCTAGTAGTCCAGAGCATGAGTTTGAGCCAGAGCTGGGACTTCCTGAAAAGTTACCTGCGGGTGAGCGTATTTTGTGGCAGGGCTCGCCTGATGTAAAAGCGATGCTTCTGCGAGTGTTTCATTTCAAAGGGCTATTGATTTATTTTGGCCTGATCTTGCTCTATCAGATTGTTACAGGTGTTACTGATGGTGAAGTCTTTAGTGCGATATTTTTCTCCTCCCTAAGGATTGCAATTTTTTCAGCTATTGGCTTGTCTCTAGTTGCCTTACTTGCTTACCTCATGGCATCTACTGCGGTCTACACAATTACCAATAAGCGTGTAGTGATGCGGATTGGGATTGTGTTGAATATGACTTTCAATTTCCCACTTAAGATGATTGAGTCGGCTGATTGCTGTGTCACTAAGCAGGGTACGGGAGATATTTCTCTGAAGCTCAGTAAAGAAACAAAAATTGCGATATTTCACTTATGGCCGCATTCAAGACCATCTCATTGGGCCAGTCCGCAGCCTACCCTAAGGTGCATTAACAACTGTTCCGAAGTGGCCAAAATTTTGGTTGATGCTTGGTCTATTCAGAACAATGTCATTGCTCGCTCCGTTCAAGCTGCTCAACACAATCCATCGATGATGAATACCCCTTACTCAGGGGTAGAAGCAGCATGATTTTGCGTATGAATCCTATCCGCATCCAAAACTACATCGCACTTTTTGTGGTGACAGTTTTGGTGGGGATAATTTTGCTAGTTGCCAATGCCGTTCAGTCTGGCAAATCAGAAACACAGGCGGATGCCAGTGTGATTGCGAAAAAAACACTTTATTTTAGGGATCTCCCTGATGGATCGGTAGGGGTTATATCGGCTTCTAGTGGGAAAATGATTGCTCAAGTAGAAGGTCAGGCTGGTTTTGTAAGGGGAATTTTGCGAGCTTTGGCTCGTGAACGTCGTATTCAGCAAATTACCAGTGATGATGCATTTGAGTTAATGAGTCGGTCTGATGGCAGGTTGACTTTAGTAGATCTAGCAACGGGCAATCGCATTGATTTGGAATCATTTGGTCGAGATAACGCGGCGCAGTTTGCTGCATTTTTAAATAGCGCGGGGCAATAATGTCTAAACAGCTGGTCAAATGTTCTGTGGATATGTCCAATACTTCAGAGTACTTATATGCCCACGTGGATCTTGACGGCGTTCAAGTCGGTCCAGGGGATGAGGTGCTAGTGCATGACCCGATTACAGAAATTTCATTTGGTGAGGTTTTGAGTTACCAAAGAACAGCGACAGTTTCTAAAGCTGGCTGGTTATCGCGTTTATGGGTATATCTCACTGCAAGACTCGAAATTACCTTGTTATACGAAGTGAGCTTTTCTACTACCCGATTCAGTCAAGCAAAAAAATATCCAAGAGTGCACTCAGTAGCGCACGCCCAACCCCTTATTGTGACTAAAGGTATCAAAGTATGAGCGCTAATGCCCCCACCATGGATACAGTTCGCCCCATTAATGAATCAACTGATCGCGCTCTAGAAAGTACGATCTTAAGTCCTCGGTTTTACACTACTGATTTTGATGAGATGGATCGTTTTGATATCAGCTCAGTAAAGCCTGAGTGGGATAAGCTCATGCAAGAATTTGAGTCAGATATCAATCAGGCTCACTTTCAGCGTCCCGAAGATATGTCTAAGGACTACTCCCACTTACCGGAGGGCCTGTACCAAGAATTTTTAGATTTCTTGATCAGTTCCATTACTTCAGAGTTCTCAGGTTGTGTGCTGTATTCAGAGATTAAAAAGTCAATTAAGAATCCTGACTTGAAAGACTTGTTCTCCTATATGGCTCGTGATGAGAGTCGGCACGCAGGCTTTATTAATCAATGGCTCAAAGATTTTGGGATTGGCGTTGATCTAGGATTTTTAGCCAGAACTAAAAAATATACTTTCTTTAAGCCAAAGTTTATTTTTTATGCAACTTACTTATCTGAAAAAATTGGCTACGCACGCTACATCACGATTTATCGCATCATTCAAAACAAACCCGAATTACGCTTTCATCCGATTTTTCTCTGGTTTGAGAAATGGTGTAATGATGAATTCCGTCATGGCGAAGCCTTTGCTTTATTAATGCGCTCTACGCCGAAGTTACTCAATGGCGGCAATCGACTGTGGATTCGTTTCTTCTTATTGGCGGTGTATGCAACGATGTATGTGCGCGACCACTCTAGACCTGAGTTTCATAAAGCGCTTGGAGTATCACCAACAGACTATGACCGTAAGGTGCTGGAAATTACTTCTGACATTACTAGGCAGGTTTTTCCTTTTACTATCAACTTAGATGACCCAAGAATTTGGGAGTGTTTTGAAAAGCTGAGAAAAGTTTCAGATGAGGTCGATCATTTGAAGCAGGTGGGTGGTGTTTTCTCAGCCATCAAACGAGGCATCCTAGTAGTTGTAGCTACCGCTACTTTCTTACGTCTTTACATGCTGCCTGTGGTTCCGAACGAACTACCAAGCGATATTCGCATGGCACCTGTTTGGTAATTTACTATGTATTTCTGGATAAGCCCGCTGATATTCACCATCTTTATATGGTGGTTTAGCACAGGGCTTATTTTGAAGGTGCATAGCCTTCCAAAACGATTCTTCAAGTCTATATTTGCGGCTTCAATTGCAGTGTTATTGCTTGCCTTTTGGGGCCTATCCATTTCTAGTCAGCAGGCGACAATTGCTGGAGCTTATTGTTCATTTACCTGTGCAATCATTATTTGGGGTTGGCAGGAGCTGGCCTTTCTTTTGGGCTATATCACTGGATCACGGCGCTCAGAATGTCCTAACGGATTGAGCCCCATGACAAGAGCGTGGTACGCATTTCAGACAATCAATTACCACGAGTTGGCATTGCTCAGCTTGGGAGTGATTCTATTTTTTATTAGTCTAGATTCAGTCAATCAAACTGGATTTTGGACCTTTGTGATTCTATGGGGTATGCGCCAAAGCACCAAGATCAATATCTTCTTGGGCGTCCTCAATTTCAATGAATCTTTCTTGCCCCAGCACTTACAGTACTTGGTTACTTATTTCAGACGCAGGGCAATGAATTACCTGATGCCATTATCTATCTTAGTTTCGGTGCTGATGTTGATCCCGATCTGGTCAAGTGTGGGAGTCGATTCTTCGCCCTTCGATAGAGCTTCATATGCTTTGCTGGGAACCTTGTTGGCTCTTGGTTTATTGGAGCACCTCTTTTTAATTCTGCCGTTTCCAAGTGAATTACTTTGGAAGTGGGGCTACAAAAAAAATCATTAATCTGATTCGAATATGCTTGCTAATAAAACGATTTTCTTAGCTCAACCCCGCGGTTTTTGTGCTGGAGTTGAAAGGGCTATTTTGATAGTGGAGGAGGCCTTAAGAATCTATGGTGCGCCGATTTATGTGCGACACGAAATCATTCATAACGCCTATGTTGTTAAAGATTTTGAATCTCGTGGCGTAATCTTCATCAATGAATTGGATCATGTGCCGCAGGGCGCCATTCTAATTTTCAGTGCGCATGGTGTCTCGCAAGCAGTCAGAATTGAAGCGAACAACCGTCAATTCAAGGTATTTGATGCAACCTGTCCTTTGGTGGCTAAGGTACATACTGAAGTGGTGCGCTTAAAAGAGCGTGGATATCAAATTATCATGATTGGACATCGTGGTCATCCAGAAGTTGAGGGTACGATGGGGCAGGTGGATTCTTCGATCTATTTGATTGAGGACGTGCAAGATGTTGCCAAACTTCACTTTGAAGAAAACGCACTCATAGCTTATGTCACTCAAACGACCTTATCGGTCGATGAAACATTGGAGATCACCAAAGCATTGGTGGAAAGATTCCCAAACATTCACGCCCCCAAACGCCAGGACATTTGTTACGCCACGCAGAATCGTCAGGATGCAGTCAAAGCAATGGTTCCTCAGGTCGATTTAGTGGTGGTAGTCGGTAGTCCAAATAGCTCTAACTCAAAGCGCCTTCAAGAGTTGGCCCAAAGCATGCATGTGCCTGCCTATTTAGTGGATGATCCGTCTCAACTTCAGGGGGAGTGGTTTGATGGGGTTCAAAATATTGGGGTAACTGCAGGGGCTTCCGCTCCAGAGGCATTGACAGCCCAAATCGTGGAGGCTATTAGTATATTTTCTAGTGGAACTATTTCACCACTCCAGGGAATTGAAGAAACAGTGAATTTTTCCCTCCCAAAAGAGCTTCTCAGGGCAGCCTAAACCCCCTCTTTTTTCGTTTAAGTGCTGATCTATAAGGGTTTTCACTTGTAAAAACAGGCAATAAAAGTGTCAAATTTAATTGACACTTTCAAATGTCAATGACAAAATCATTTACATGAATCTGCCTGATCCGAAAGCAATTTTGACGCTTTTAAAGCCTATTACTTGGTTCCCGCCAATGTGGGCATTTGCCTGTGGATCGATTACTGGTAGCGAGGCAATCGCTGACAATCTACCCATTTTTCTCCTTGGATTAGCTCTCACTGGACCACTAGTTTGTGCTTCAAGTCAGGCGGTCAATGATTGGTTTGATCGACACGTCGATGCGATCAATGAACCTTTGCGTCCAATACCCTCCGGTCGCATACCTGGTCGTTGGGGTCTATACATCGCGATTGTATGGTCTTTGATTTCTATCTGGGTGGGAAGCTATCTGGGTCCGATTGGATTCGCGGCAACCTTATTAGCCTTGGTGCTTGCTTGGCTCTACAGCATGCCGCCAATCCGCTTTAAAAATAATGGCTGGTTTGGAAATCTTGCGTGCGGAATTAGCTACGAAGGTTTGGCGTGGGTTACTGGCGCCACCTTAATCTCAGGCGGCGTAATGCCAAGCAAACCATCACTAATACTTGCCGGCCTTTACAGCGCAAGTGCTCATGGCATCATGACCTTGAACGACTTCAAAGCGATTGAAGGTGATCGGCAAATGGGAGTGCGCTCCTTACCCGTTCAGCTCGGAGCTAAAAGAGCAGCGCAAGTTGCAGCAGCATTCATGTTGATTCCACAGCTAGTGGTGCTATGCCTGCTTCTATCTTGGGGCAAGGAAATGTACGCCTTAGTCATTAGCCTTCTAATCGTAGCCCAAGTGATTTTATTAAAAGATTTTTTAAGGCGACCTATAGAAAAAGCACTTTTCTATAGCAGCTTTGGAGTGCCTGTCTTGGTTGCTGGAATGATGGTTTCTGCTTTTGCAGTGACGGGGATGAATAACTCATGAGTATCGCAATCAGTCAACCGCTATTAAATCTCTCGACATTCGGATGGTTGAGTATCGTTCGCATCGGACTTGTACAAGCTTGTATTGGCGCTATTGTGGTGATGACCACATCCACCTTAAATCGAATCATGGTGGTTGAGCTAGCCTTGCCAGCAAGTCTCCCAGGTTTTTTAGTAGCGATTCATTATTTTGTGCAAGTTATTCGCCCAAGAATGGGCTTTGAGTCTGATAGCGGGGCTAAGAAAACGCCTTGGATATTGGGCGGAATCACTTTATTAGCCATTGGTGGTTTTGGTGCTGCTATCGCGACAACATTAATGGGGGTACATCTTCTCTTAGGCATTGCCTCAGCCATTGTTGCTTTCTTCTTAATTGGTATAGGCGTGAGTATGAGCGGCACATCCTTGCTAGCCCTACTAGCGAAAGGTGTGAGCGATGAGCGCAGGGCGGCTGCCGCTACGACTGTGTGGCTCATGATGATTTTTGGCTTTGCAATGACAAGTGGGATTGCTGGAAAGTTTTTAGATCCATATGAACCAGAAAAAGTGATCTTGATATCCGGAATCATCTCTTTGTCTGCTATGGCGCTTTCTTTTGCAGCCCTGTTCAAACTAGAAGGTCATGATCTGCAAAATAGTAAAGCTCATGCAGATAAAAAAGTCCCCTTTAAAAAAGCCCTGAGCGATATCTTGGCTGATCCAGATACTAAGCGATTTACGATCTTTATCTTTTTATCGATGCTGGCATTTAGTGCTCAAGATTTAATTTTGGAACCATTTGCGGGAATGATTTTTAACTATACCTTGGGTGAGACAACCAGCCTATCGGGTATCCAGCATGCTGGTGTATTGACCGGAATGTTATTGGTGGCTGTATGTGGATCGAGTAGATTGCGTCAATATTTTGGCTCACTACGATCGTGGATGATTTATGGCTGCCTTGCATCTGCATTAGCCATGTTCGGATTGGTTTTGGCTGGTTTACTAGAAGGTGACTGGCCATTGAAGCCCAATGTATTTTTGCTGGGCTTAGCCAATGGCGCTTTTTCAATAGCGGCGATTGCCTCCATGATGAGATTAGCAGTGGTTGGCGGAGCGGGTAAAGAGGGAGTGCGCATTGGGCTTTGGGGCGGTGCGCAAGCCATTGCCTTTGGCATGGGTGGACTGATTGGGGCTGGGGCTAGTGATTTAGCCAGATCCATTTTTGCTAATCCTGCCTTTGCATACTCCAGCGTCTTTTTTATCGAAGCATTGTTGTTTGTTGTTTCAGCATATATGGCCTCTCTAGTTGAGAGAAAAAATAGCACTATGAGTCAAGCGAGGTAAAGCGAATGGGAACAGAATTTATTTATGATGCGGTGGTGATTGGTGGCGGTCCAGCAGGCGCTACTGCAGCCCAAACACTGGCTAAAAAAGGCAAGCAAGTGTTATTGCTGGATAAGCGAGGTAGGGTGAAGCCCTGTGGTGGTGCAATACCTCCGCGCTTGATTAAAGACTTTGAGATTCCGGATGAGCTATTGGTAGCCAAGGCAAAATCAGCGCGCATGGTTTCTCCTGTCGGCAAAGCGGTTGATATTCCAATTGAGAATGGTTTTGTTGGCATGGTCGATCGAGCTCAATTCGATGAATGGTTACGCATGCGTGCTGTTGAAGCGGGAGCGACTCGAGAGGACGGGCTTTTTGAAGCTCTGACACGTGAAGGTTCGCTCGCCAGAATTCACTATCGCACTAGAGGTGCGCGTGATGGCGATACTGGTGCCATGAAAAGCGTTCTCACCAAAGCAGTCATTGGTGCTGATGGCGCTAAGTCTCAAGTGGGCAGAAGCGCTGGTGTTCAGGGTTGTGCAGAGGCGAATTATGTCTTCGCGTATCACGAAATCATTAAAACTCCGCCAAACACGCCCCATCATTTCGATTCCACTCGCTGTGATGTTGTGTATCAAAAGCCAATCTCCCCCGATTTTTATGGCTGGGTATTTCCTCACGGCGATACGATCAGTATTGGTACTGGCAGTGCTGACAAAGGCTTCTCCTTAAGGAATGCTGTTGCTAAGCTGCGCGCAGATGTGGGTCTCGAGGGTGCAGAATTGGTCAGGCATGAAGGTGCACCGTTACCAATGAAGCCTCTAAAAAAATGGGACGATGGACAACAAGTTGTGCTGGCTGGTGATGCTGCTGGTGTTGTCGCGCCGGCCTCTGGCGAGGGAATTTATTACGCCATGCTAGGTGGTCAATTAGCTGGTGAGGCTGTATATGAATTTGTAGAGAGTAATGATCCTGCAAAGTTACAGTTAGCCAGAAAGCGCTTTATGAAAGAGCATCGCATGACTTTCTGGGTTTTAGGAATCATGCAGTATTTCTGGTACTCAACTGATAAGCGACGCGAGAGTTTTGTCAAGATGTGCGAAGACAAGGATGTTCAGAAGCTGACATTCGAGTCTTATATGAATAAAAAACTGGTGCGCAAAAAGCCTTTGGCTCATGTCAAGATCTTCTTCAAAGATATGGGGCATTTATTAGGGCTAGCTAAGGCATGATGCTTTTCTTTAAACACAAGTACCTATTAATGATCGCTGCATGGATGATCATTACTTCTGTCGCAGGTGGCTTAGCGACAGAAATCGGTCCTTGGTATTTTTCATTGAAGCAGCCGGAATGGAAACCGCCAGATTGGGCCTTTGGTTTGATCTGGACGATTATTTTCATACTATCGGCAGCGGCCTGGATGATTGCTTTTAACAATCGCCCTACAAGGTCACAAAGAATTTCTTTGGTTGGCCTATTTGTACTTAATAGCGCCTTAAATATTCTTTGGAGCATCTTTTATTTTCGCATGCACCACCCCGATTGGTCTCTGATTGAAGCGGGTTTTTTATGGTTATCAGTCTTAGCAATTATGGTGGTCATGTGGCCTATCCATAAATTGGCTGCCTTTTTAATGTTGCCCTATTTGATCTGGGTCACGATCGCGATGTGTTTGAACTGGGAGACCCTGGTTCTCAATCCGGGGGCTTATTAAACAATGGCCAGCATGAAACTACTCAACCTTGGTGTAAATCATCACACTGCTCCAATAGATATTCGGGAAAGTGTTGCTGTAGCTCCTGAAATTTTGCAAGACTCGTTAATTGATCTGCGAAAGTACTTGCAAGGTAAAAATTCAAGTGCTAGCCCTGAGGTAGCAATTCTGTCGACTTGTAATCGAATGGAAATTTACTGCGCTGCAAATGATGTGGAGTATGCAGATAACGATTTTGAAAAAAGAGCCTTTGATTGGTTGGCGGCGCAAAATAATGTTCAGGGTAATGAGCTACGCCCCTATATTTATTCTGCGACATCTGCAGATGCTGTAAAGCATGCTTTCAGGGTAGGCAGTGGCCTAGATTCGATGGTGCTCGGAGAGACCCAGATTCTGGGGCAAATGAAGAAGGCGATTGACTATGCCAATCAAGTAGGAACTGTTGGCGCTTATCTAAAGCCATTATTTGATAAGACTTTTTCTGTAGCCAAAGTGGTTCGAGGTAGCACTCAAATTGGCGCTCATTCAGTATCGATGGCGGGCGCCTCAATCAAACTGGTTCAGCGTATTTTTGGCGACATCAATGGATGTAATGTGCTGTTTATTGGGGCAGGTGAAATGATCGGCCTTTGTGCAAGTCATTTTGCTGGTAAGAAGCCTAAGAAGATTACAATTTCTAATCGTACGGTAGATAGGGGCAGTGAGTTAATTAAGGCCTTTGCTGATCAAAATTTAGTAACCGAAGTATTTCCCTTGCATGAGTTAGCTCAGCATCTGCATGAATATGATGTAGTTGTGTCTTGCACTGCGAGTTCATTGCCAATTATTGGTCTAGGGATGGTCAAAACTGCATTGAAAGCAAGACAGTATCGGCCCATGGTCTTGATTGACTTAGCTGTGCCAAGAGACTTTGAGTCTGAGATTAAGAGTGTGAAGGATGCCTACTTATACTCAATCGATGACCTTGGTGAGATTGTAAGTGCGGGCAAAGCAAATCGAACAGAGTCTGTTCATGAGGCAGAGAAAATCATTGAAAAGGGAGTGATTGAGTTTTATCAAGCCCTGGAAAAAAGAACGGTAGTGCCCATCATCAAATCGATTCAGGATCAAGGTGAGCGGTATCAAAAAATTGAGCTGGAAAAAGCAGGCAGAAGAATTGCTAAAGGAGAGGATCCGATGATTGTTCTTTCTCAAATGGCTAGTGCGCTAGCTAATAAATTTATGCACGCTCCAATTTGCGCGCTCCAGAATTCTAGCCATGAAAATTTGGAAGATTTTAAAAAGATTATTTCGACAATCTATACGACAAAGTAAATTGCCATGTTAAAGATCACCAATCTTCTCGAGACCATCACTAGCCCTGCTGATTTGAGGGATTATGAATCCAATCAACTCCCTCAAATCGCTCAAGAATTACGCAGCTTTATTCTCAACTCAGTCTCCAGTACTGGTGGACATTTATCTTCTAATCTAGGTACTGTAGAACTGGCTATTGCCCTACATTACGTATTTGATACCCCACATGACCGAATGATCTGGGATGTAGGCCATCAAAGTTATGCCCATAAGGTACTGACAGGGCGGCGTGAGGGAATGTCCACACTTCGTCAATACGGTGGTATCTCAGGATTTCCAAAGCGAAGTGAAAGTGAATACGACGCTTTTGGTACTGCTCATTCTTCAACGAGTATCTCGGCTGCTTTGGGGATGGCCGTAGCAGCCAAGACCAAAAATGAAAAGCGCAGCGTAGTAGCCATTATTGGTGATGGCGCTATGAGTGCTGGTATGGCATTCGAAGCCATGAACAATGCTGGCGTGAATAAAAAAGTTCCTTTGATAGTGATACTGAATGACAACGAGATGTCGATTTCACCGGCAGTTGGTGCGTTGAATCGATATTTAGTGAAACTCATCTCGGGCTCGATGTATGCGGCCACTAAAAGAGGTATCGACAAGGTTTTATCGGTTGCTCCGCCAATACGCGAGTTCGCAAAAAGGCTTGAGGGTCATGCAAAAGGAATGGTTGGCCCAGCTACGATTTTTGAAGAGTTTGGATTTGATTACTACGGGCCGATTGATGGGCATGACTTAGATGTATTAATTCCTACCCTAGAAAACATCAAACATCTCGCACAAACTGAGGGGCCTCAGTTTCTTCACATCATTACCAAGAAAGGCAAGGGCTACGATCGGGCAGAAGCAGACCCTATTCTTTATCATGGGCCAAGCAAATTTGATGCGAGCATCGGAATTCAAGCCGGTAAAGCCAGTAAGAAAACCTTTACCCAGGTATTCGGTGAATGGTTGTGCGATATGGGGGCTGCGGATGAGCGACTCATTGCGATTACACCAGCCATGCGTGAGGGCTCTGGACTAAACGAGTTTGAAGCTCGCTTCCCGGATCGTTACTATGACGTTGGAATTGCTGAGCAACATGCCGTTACCTTTGCTGCTGGTATTGCCTGCGAAGGCTTAAAGCCAGTAGTTGCGATTTACTCTACTTTCTTACAGCGTGGCTACGATCAGCTGATTCACGATGTTACCTTACAGAATCTCCCGATTGTTTTCGCGATTGATCGTGCCGGTATTGTTGGTGCGGATGGTGCAACGCATGCTGGTGCCTTTGACATTGCCTTCTTACGTTGCCTGCCTAACTTGATTTTGATGACGCCCTCGAATGAGCAAGAATGCCGTGCTATGTTGAGCACTGCTTTCAGACATGATGGCCCGGCAGCTGTCCGCTACCCGCGCGGTTCTGGTATTGGAGCTCCAGCTGAGCCTTCGCTAGATACCCTAGCGATGGGTAAGGGTCTCATAGTGCGCACTTTAAATAATGAAGTGCCACCAACGAAAAAAATTGCTTTTATCTGCTTTGGACCTATTTTATATAGCGCCTTAGCCGTAGCGGAAGAGATCAACGCTACAGTAGTAGATATGCGTTTTGTTAAGCCGCTCGATGAGGAATTGCTCCTGACTATTGCCCGCTCTCATGATGGCCTGGTATTGATTGAAGATAGCGCAATTCAGGGCGGCGCTGGCAGCGCCTGCCTTGAGGTGCTATCGAATAAAAACATTCAAATAGAAACCCTCCAAATTGGGTTGCCGGATGAGTATGTAGAGCATGGCGATGTCAATTTACTCTTAGATCACTATGGACTTTCTGCTCAGAAGATACAGCAGAGTGTTATTGCCCGATTTGGATAAAGCATTGGTTGGGCAGGATTTAATTCAAGAGATTCCCTATCGGGACTTATGTACTGATTGTGGAGTGTCACGCACATCAGCCCCCAAGCGCTGCGCAACTGCTTGCCAATTTATTCAACCCGATTATCCAAAATACGAACTATCAGTCCATGGTAGAGAGCGTAAGCTAGAAAATTCTGATGAAGTATTTTTTGGGGCCTACCTCCACATGTTTAGGGCCCGATTAATTAATCCTTTACCTGGTGCGCAATGGACTGGAATTATTAGTAGGCTATGTGAGGTTCTGCTGGAGAAGGGGGAGATAGACGCTGTTATTACCATGCGTTCTGATCCCGAAGATCGCTGGAAACCGAGTCCAGTCATCGTTACTGAAGCAGAGGATATGGCCGAGTGTCGGGGCATGAAGATGGGTTATGCACCCATCATTCAGTACCTTGAACAAGCTAAAGATTTGGGATATAAAAAAGTAGCGATGGTGGGCATACCTTGCCAAGTCTATGCTGCTAGAGCTTTAGAAAAAGAGCTTGGATTTGAGAAATTACTCATTATTGGATCACCTTGTTCTGATAACACAACAACAGAAAACTTCCATCAGTTTTTAGGCTTGTTGAGTCCCAATCCTGAAGATATTACGTATCTAGAATTTAGAGCTGACTACCATGTTGAATTGAGATTTAAAAATGGTGAAGTGCAAGAAATTCCTTTTTTAAAGTTGCCCCTCAGCACCTTACCCGCAGATTTTTTCCCAACGACTTGTAAAACCTGCGTTGATTATGTCAACTCCCTATCGGACATCACAGTGGGGTATATGGCAGGCACAGGGGAGCAATGGATTATTGTTCGAAACCCAAAAGGTCAAGGGCTTGTGAATCTACTTTCTAGCGAGCTATCACTTGAGCCGGTCAGTTCCGCTGGCAATCGTTTAGGCCCTGTTAAGGGTTTCATGAAGAATGTGGAGCTCGCCGCAGGTGGCTTGCCATTGCAGCGGATGCCAAACTTTATGCGCAGTATTTTTGCTTGGGTAATGCCTAGATTTGGACCTCGCGGGCTGGAGTTTGCTAAAGCGAGGGTAGAGATGAAAGCAATTGAATCGGTGATTCATTTACGCAGCATTGCACCGCACAAAATTAAAAATATGGTGCCGAAATCTACCTGGGTTTTGCTTGAAAAATATGAGATACGCCCTTCTAGTGATGAAATAAAGGGGTCTAGGGAAAGTACTTAAGACAATTCATTTGAGTATCTTCAAAAATGAGCCTATAAAGTAAACATTCCCATTTATAGGCTCTTAGACAGCTACAGCGATCTCAAGTTTTGGTTTGAGACTGTGACCTGATCAAGTGATGTTCATGAATTTATCTAGGCTAGTGAGCATCGCTAAATCTAAAAAGAGATCTAGCCACGACGACTCCAAACTTAACCAGAATTCCCAATCAAATCAGTCCAATAGCATTTGGGAGGACTGCTTGGTTTCAAATGCGCCCTCTAAGGCTAGATTTGAGAAAAACAATACTGCGCATCCATTAGAAAAAGCCTGTACGGAAGAGGAATATCTTGAGTCGCTAGTCAAGACGATTGAAAATAATATTTTGCCCTTGATCGTTGAGAAGCACCTCGAAACATCGATTTCCTTAGCTTTAAAGGCTCCTTCGGTTGATCTCATTCCGCAACAATCGATTGCTGAGTTAACGCAATTGGTATTGCAAGAGGATGCGAAAACCTCTGTGAAGTACGTCAAGGACATTCATGCTTCTGGCGTGAGTCTCGAAAATATTTATCTGCTCTTATTGACTCCTGTCGCTAGAAGACTTGGTGAAATGTGGGAGGGTGATGAGTCTAGCTTTACGGATGTCACGATTGCACTGTGGCGTATTAAGCAGCTCATGTATGACTTAAGTCCCATCTTTCAGCAATATGCAGAGCAAAATAAAACCGGATCGAGCATTATGCTCGTTCCTCTGCCAGGTTCGCAACACAACTTAGGTCTATTTATGGTCTCTGAGTTCTTCGCTAAAGCCGGTTGGAGAATATGGGGTGAATTGGCTGCCACACAAGAAGACATTGTTTCGATGGCGCAGACAGAGTGGTTTGACGTCATCGGCCTATCCGCAAGCCTTCGAGAGCAGTTCCCGCAATTAAAAGACTTGATTCAAGAGATTAAGCTGAAATCAAAAAATCCACGTGTTGGCTTGATTGTTGGCAGCCCTGTTTTTAATCAATATCCTGAGTTAGTAGATGAATTAGGTGCTGATATGGTTGGATTTGATGCAGCAGATGCCTTGGAGAAGGCAACTTACTATGTTGAGCGATTGCGCTAACTGTAATTTAGTGTAGATAAATTTTTCCGATATCGATGACTCAGGTGCACATAGTATGAAAATTTACGAATGGATTACAGCAGCCGAAAAAGGAATTTTGATTCTCATTGCATTCTTTACTATTTTTAGTGTTGGCATAGAGATGTATAACGTTCTTCTCAATGGAAAAATCACCTTAACTGATCTGTTGCTCATGTTCATTTATGCCGAGGTGCTGGGCATGGTGGCAGCCTTCTATAAATACAACAAGATTCCAATTACTATTCCCATCTTTATTGCCATCACAGCGCTGTGTAGGCTTATTATTTTGCAGGGTAAGGGAATTAGTACGATTGACTTGATATATGAGAGTGGGGCGGTATTGTTGTTAGCTCTCTCAGCGATCATCATCAAAAAAGCTATGAGCACTTCGGATTCAGAGGCTTAAAACCCCTTAATTGATGATGACTAGAAGCCTAGATCAGCTCCGCTCAGGCCTCAAAACTCTTTAACAAAAATGAAGCGCCACTATCTTGTCCCAGCGCCTTCACAAGAATAGGCAGGCTTTCAAAAAGCTGCTTTTCAAGAGTCCATGGTGGATTGATGATGAACATCCCGCTAGCCTGAAGTCGGCGCTCTTTTGGGGCATTCTCAACCCGTAACTCAGCTTGTAACCAGGAGCGTTTGTGGGCTGCCACAATTTTTTTCATATGATCCGGCAGAGCAGCGGATTCTCTTCTGGAGAGGCAGGGATACCAGACTGCGTAGCAGCCGGTAGCGAAACGATGTAAAGCCTCTTCGATGGCAGTATCGAGATAGCGATAGTCCTGCTTATCCTCATAAGAGGGGTCAATCAATACGAGGCCGCGCCTACTAGGTGGCGGCATTAAGCCTTTCAGTCTTGCAAAGCTATCTTCTGCATAAATATCGACTTGCTTAGACTGCTTGAGTTGGCTGATATTGTGGCGCAAGATATCAATCTCTTTAGGGTGCAACTCAAAGAGCTTCAGGCGATCTTGGGATCTCAGTAGATGTGCCAAGATAAATGGAGAGCCAGGATAGACGGCTATCTCATGATCGGTATTCTCGGAACGCACGTGTTCGAGATAATTAGCTATTCCAGGACTAACTGAATTACTCTCTGCAAATTTAGCTAAGCGATAAATGCCTTGATCAGCTTCTTTGCTGACGGTTGCAAAGCCATCAATCAGGCTATAGATGCCAGCACCAGCATGCGTATCGACAATAGTCAAAGCGCCAGGCTTTTCTTGTAAATATTCAACTAAATGAATCATCACCAGATGCTTCAGAATATCGGCATGACTACCCGCATGAAAAGCATGGCGATAACTAAACATCGTTATATAGCCTTAGGTTTTTGCGCTTTGATAAACAGAGCTAAAGTAATGCTAATTAATGCTACACAAGCATATTGCAAAGACTGATTGAGTTCTGAGTCTAGGATTTGCGTCAGGAGAACATAGATGGTTGCCACTCCGCCCAGCGCAAGCAAGCGAGGCCCGATCTGATTAGGTGCCATCTGCTTCTCTGGAATCAACCCAGCCAATATTGCTCCCAGCATTCCTGACCACAGTCCAATTGCGCAGCCCGCCAGAACATCAGTGAGCCAGTGAGCGCCAAGCGCATTTCGAGAGATGCCTGAAAAACCCGCAATGATGAAGATCCACCACAAAGAGCTTCTTTTATCTCGATCGCTAGCAAAGTAGATTCCAGAAACTACCGCAAAAGCAGTCAGCGTATGACCAGAGGGCATTGCTTTATGCAATAGAGGCTCACCGATGCGATAAAAGTCTTCTAAAGCCAATACTCCAGCAGGACGCGGAAGATCTAATAGAGGCTTAATGATTTGACTGATGGCACCACCAATCAAGGATGCCAGCAGTCCAGCACCCAGCAATCGAGGTGCTAACAGTAAGAGAGGAAAGCACAATGCAAAGATGCCCCAGCCATTACCGATAAAAGTCAGCCAGGTCCAAAAAGTATCTGGAAGTAATTGGGTGTAGCGATTAATAAATAAAAATGTCGGTGTTTGTAATTCACCAAAGTAAATGGCGATTGCTAGACTCAGTGGCAGAAGCGGAACACACCAAACTCCAATTGATGCAATTGCTAAAGCCGATTTGCGCTGCTCAGCCATGCGACTTAATGCACCCGCTCTTGATCGGCTTCATTTAATTGATGCGCCATCTTTTCTAGCACCTGAGCAACCGTAATGGCTTGCATGCAGACATTGTCATGGCACGGTGTTTTGCGATGATTGGCTGCACTAACGCAGGGTGAACATGCTAGATTAGCAGTGATGGCAATCGATTTACCAATGGAGCCGTACAAAGCCGGCGTTTCTGGTCCAAAAAGGACAACTGTTCGCAATGAAGTAACGGCGGAGAAGTGACCAGGCCCAGAATCATTGGTTACCATCACATCAGACAGGGTGTAAAGCGGGGGTAATTCTGCAAAGCTCACTTGGCCTGCAAAGTTCAGCGCATTTTTAACATTGGCAACTGCGCGGACTTTTTCAACATAGTCAAATTCAGCTGGAGAGCCAGTGATCAGAATGAGATCATTTGGATAGCGTTGATTTAATCCCTGAATCAGCTCAGAAAAGCGCTGTTGAGACCAGCGCCTTTGTGGCAACAGATCACTGGCATTGGGGTTGACCAAAATGAGGCGTTGCTTACCTTGCTTAAACGTAATACCAAAAGTCGCACTCAGTTTCTCAATGCGCTCACGAACTTTGCTCAATACCACTGGATCAATTACCGCTTGCTCTAAGTGAACTTCTGAATCTGCAATCTGGATTTTGCTAAATGGCACTTCAATCTCTTTAGCAAATGCCGCATGAATCAGGGAGAGGAAATTCTTGGTAATGTGGATGTGTGGGTTGTAATGAACCTTACGAGTCAACATAAAGCCACGCCACAAGCCTTCACCATGAAAGATGTGATAACCCACACGACGGCGTGCGCCACACAGACCGGTAAGTAAAGCGGTAAAGCGAGAGAATAACTCCAAATCAATCACGGTATCAATACGATGCTGATGAGCTAATAGTAAAAATTTCAGCGTATCTTTAATTAAGCCGCCTAAGCTAGAAGAATCAATCGTAAAGATGTTCTCGGGCTTCACGGTATTCAATAGAGTGAGGCTGGCTCGATTGCTTTTAAAGATCAGAAAAAATAACTCAGCGCCACGAGCTTGTGCATTGCGCATGGCAGGATCAACCAAGATTGCGCTACCCATTTCGGATAACTCAATAAAGAGTAATTTTTGGGGTACTTCTGGGCTACGAGAAAAAATATTCTTCATGCCATCGATCAGAGCAACGACTGGACTTGCTATCGCGCAAAGTGGCACTCCGACCCAGTGGTCAATCGCACGCATGGTGTTGACGCTAATAGTCATAGTGGGACTCTAAAAAGAATTATTTCCGTTTTAATAAAAAGTAAGCGCCAGGTAATACTGATAAGACGGTAATGGCGCCATAACTAATGGACGCTAGTACTGTCATAGATGGACTAACGCCCCATAGTGCCAGTACAGAAGAGAGTGTAGCTTCACGCAAGCCCCAGCCAGAGATACTGATTGGCAGCATTAATAAAAGACTCAAGGCAGGCAAGCCAATCATGAGGGCTTCAATCGGTGCATCAACTCCATAGGCTTTGAGGCAGAAGAGCAGCGTCAGAATAGTGAGAGAGTGAATGCCAATTGCAAATGCGGCTTGAGCTACATTCATGGGCCAAGAAAAAGCGAGCTTGATGCCAGGTAGTGCGTGATTCATTTGTATGCGGCCTAGTAATTGTTGCAATAAATTGCAGCTAGGTCCCCATGCCAAAATAGCGGCGAGCAATAAACCTGCCGCCACCATGATGCCGGTGACTGCATATCCTAAATCAGTGCCCCAGGCGGCTAAGGTCGCGCCACCCAAAATGAGACCAAGTCCGCCCAGTAAATTATTTCCCGCTAAGCCCAGCAAGCGATCCACTAACACCATGGAAAAACTCAAACGCAGCTTAGGAGTTGCGTGCTCTAGATCAACTGAGTGATGCAGCTCCTCATCAAGCTCCTTCGCCTCAGTCAACTTACCGCTACTATTTAAGTGAGTAGCAGTAATGGCGCGATAACTGTCGCCCCCGAGCGTACTAGGTAAGCCTTGATTGATGAGTCCGCCAGCAAAGTAGAGTGAAACAAAATTAGCGAGACTTCCCTGAAAGCCAACCTTGCGCATCAAAAATCCCCAGCGTAGCCCACCACAAACAAACGCTGAGATCATGGTTAATGTGGCCGCTAAAAACCACCAAGGTCGCATCTGAATATCGGAATCCAAGAGAGCGTGCCAATCAATTCCGCTGGTAGCCTTCCAAAGAAGAGCGACCGACAACAAAATGCGAATTGTGGGCCAAGCCCGCTTGAGGATTACTTTCCACCCAGATGTGGCTTTGGGGGTGGCTTGGGGTTGTGAACTCATAGGCGTAAGGATAATGCCTACGGCTCCTAAGGTCTTGAATTTGGGGAATTAAGGTGCCACACCAGCATCCTGCCAGTTCCGGCAGAGGCTGTAGTCAAATTTAGATAAAACCTGCCCAAATCGAATAATTTCTAGCTGGTCCAGTGGTTCACAGACTTCAAAGGCTAAATTTTGGCCGATAGGTGGACTAAAACTCATTCCCGACCAGTTAATCAGTAAGACGTTTGCACCGGCCGGCAATTGCCCAAACCAAAGGTCAAACTGATCCTGTCTTTGGTCCAGCACAAAGACTGGGAGAGCTTGCGCGTACCAGGCAGCACGACTGCCTAGAGTCCAGTTTTGCACTGCAATTCCGTTCGCCTTAGTGGCTTGCGCTAATTGAGCTGCTTTCTGGCCAGCAAGCTTCCAGCCATAGAGATCAGCAATGGGGTTGGATTTCACTGCTGAGCTAGTAAAGCCTCCAGCCAACACAAAGCCAAAACTGAGCAAACAAATCACTAACTGCCCAACTAGCAATATCCGAATTGCCATGCGACGTTGCACAGCCCATGCTTTAGCTAGACCAATGCCGGCAAATGGTGCAAGACAAAACCAGGCAGGCGTAGTCCAGTGGGGCAGACTACCTCCACCAGATAGTGCGGCAAAAATTACAAAAGGAATTATGAAGAAACTCAGCAGAGCAATCAGAACCCACTTGTGCGAGTGGAGGCAATGCCTTAAAAAAGTATAGGCACCCAAAAGCAAGAGGAGTCCAAAGCAGGCAATCTGGATGCCTACAAAGGCGCCGACTTTGCGCCACGCCCAAGCGCCACCACTGCCATGAGCAATTTGATATTTGAACGAGATCCAATCATTGACCCAATTCCAATAGAGCACAGGACTAATCATGATCAAGGCAATCGCTACTGCAAGCCAAAAACCAGTCTTAGTAATCCAGACTTTTTTGGGCGAGGCCAACAATACGAAGAGCAAAGCAAATGCAGTAAACGCAGCGGTGTACTTACTCAGACCTGCCAAGCCCAGTAACAAGCCAGTAATGATCCAGTCCGCAATGGTGAACTGATCTTTACGAGTCCAACGTAAGGCCATCAACATCAAGCCAAGACTTAAGGGGGCAAGCAGGGTGTCAGGCAAAAGGCCGATTGCTAAAACGTGGGGCAATGGCGCGGCAATGATGGCCAAGACAGCCATCAACCCACACAGGTTTGCGGAGGGAAGGGCGGTAGTGAGGTAGCCTGCATTACGCCCTTGTATCAAGTGATGAATTTCAAGGCTTACTCGATACACCAAGAAAGCGGAGAGCACCCAGAGCAGTTCGGGAATTAAGCGAATAATTCCCTCGGATGAAGTTAGGTTAACCAGCGGCCACTGAATCCAGCCCACTAGTGGCGGGTGATCAAAATAACTCCAGGCAAGATGTTTTGCATATAAAGCGTAGTGGGCTTCATCGACAGAAAACTCAATCGAGAAACCCAGAGCAAAATGCACTAGTGCAGCAATGCAGATGCTGATGACGGCCCAGCTTGAGGGTGATTGGTGACGCATTTGATGATTTTAGACTTAAGCAAGCCATTCTTTGGGACAATCAAGCGAATGCTGATAAAAATTCCTTTTCGATCCCTGTTACTTGTGCCTATGATAGCCATCTCCCTAGCGGGCTGTGCAGGCTTGACTGGAAACTCGATTGAGAATGAGGCGGGGCAGCCATTCAATGCGGATCAGTTACAAGCTCAAGAGGATTTACCTAAGTTCTCTGCTGAAAAGCCGCATGCTGGTATGCCGGATGGTTGGCATTTCTATCGCATCGCACCGTATAAAAAGAACACGCTTTACCGCCTTGAAAATTATCAAGGTCGTACCGTACTTGCTGCCAATTCCAAAACCTCAGCATCTGGTCTCGCGGTAAAACTTCGCCCCCGCTCAGCGCAGAACTTATGGTTGCAATGGGAGTGGAAGGCGATAGGTGCAATACCACAAGCAGATAATGCAGATAGTCAGCATGACGATGCACCACTGCGTATCTTGGTAGCCTTTGATGGTAATAAATCCAAACTTCCCCTTAAGGAAAAACTCACCTTTGAGATGGCTAGCTTAATTAGCGGTCAAGAAATGCCTTACGCCACAGTAATGTATATCTGGTCAGGTAAGAATTCAGTCAACACAGTTTTGAACAATGCCCATACTTCTCGTGTAAAGATGATTGTGGTGGACTCTGGTTCAGATAGTTTGGGTGAGTGGCGCAAGCACGAGCGAGATTTAGCGGCGGACTACAAGCTAGCCTATGGAGAAGCGCCAGGTAATGTTATTGGTATCGCACTGCTTACTGATACAGACAACACAAAATCAGAGGCCCGTGCTCTTTACGGCGATATTGAATTACTGCGTAAGAATTCTAAATAGCCTATCAATTCTGAGGCCGCCAGCGCTTTAAGAGCAGAGCATTACTCAATACACAAAAGCTGGAGAGTGCCATTGCACTGCCCGCTAGCATGGGCGACAAATAACCTAAAGCTGCCATTGGAATGCCAATCGTATTAAATGCAAATGCCCAAAATAAATTTTGCCTAATCTTATTCCAAGTTTTCTTAGAGATATCAATTGCATCAGCCACCAAAGTAGGATCGCCACGTATTAAGGTGATACCAGCCGCTTGCATTGCTACATCAGTTCCAGTAGACATCGCCATACCCACATCCGCCATCGCCAATGCCGGAGCATCATTCACGCCATCACCAATCATCGCGACATATTGTTTCTGAAGTGCAGGCGGATTTTGCAGCTGTTGAATCATGTGTGCTTTATCGCTTGGCAGGATTTGTGCAAAAACTTCATCAATGCCAATGATTTTTCCCACGCGAGTAGCAGCGGCTAAATTATCACCAGACAGCATTACTGTCCGAATATGTAATGCATGTAATGCATCGACCGCTGATTTTGCATTGGGCTTCAGTTCATCCCCAAAAGCAATTACAGCAATTGGTAAGGGCAACCCACTACTTTCACTACCCGAGCTCATCAATACGGAAACAGTTTGACCTTGTTCAAAATAAGGCTGTGCTTTTTGCAAAACGAGTTTGTGCTGGCTGCCGTCCTCGAGAGAGGCTACGCTCTGCAAACGCATTTTTTGTCCTGCAAAAGGACCGCTACTTGGAATGCCTTCAATTCCAATACCAAGCAAGCTCTTGCTAAATGAGGTGGCAATTGGTGCGATGCCTTTTTCCTTTGATGAAGCTAGCAGTGCTTTGGCTAAAGGATGTTCACTGCCTAATTGCAAGCCTGCAGCAGTAGCAAGGATCTGATCGGCATCGGCAAGTGATGTATCTAAGGGCAGTAGGGCGAGCATGCGTGGCTTGCCTATCGTTAAGGTACCAGTCTTATCAAAGGCAACGATATTGAGCTTATGAGCCAGCTCTAATACTTGAGGATCCTTAATCAAAATACCAAAGCGTGCGGCTATGCCAGTGCCGGCCATGATCGCAGCTGGAGTAGCTAAGCCAAGTGCGCAAGGACAAGCAATCACTAAGACCGATACGGCGCGTAAGATGGCAATGGAGATGGAGTCTAAGTAAAGCCAGTTGCCTAGGCCTGTTATGAGTGCAAGCACAATGACGGTCGGCACAAAGATTGCACTCACCTGATCAACCAACTTTTGAATCGGCGCTTTTTGTGTTTGCGCTTCCTCTACCAAGTTAATGATTTGTGAAAGCACGCTTTCAACACCAACCGCCTGCGCTCTTACTATTAGCGCACCTTCACCATTTAATGCGCCCCCAATGACTTTTGACTCAATGGATTTTTTAACGGGCTTGCTTTCGCCGGTGAGTAGGGATTCATCAACATGGCTAGCACCAAAAATAATGACACCATCTACCGGAATGCGTTCACCAGGAAGTATGAAGACGCTATCGCCAGGCAGCACTTGCTCTAAAGGTAAGTCGCGATATTGATCGGCGCCAATACCCGCATTTCCCTGAACATCAACGTCAGCGTTTAAAACTTTGGCATGCTCTAGCCAGAGTTTTTGCAGGGCGCGAATCGCTTCACTGGTTTGTTGCTTGGCGCGTGCCTCTAGCCATTTACCTAACAAGACCATGCAGATGATGACCGCTGATCCCTCGAAGTAAAGTTCATGCGGGTGATTTGAAGTGAGCAAGATATAGAGACTGAGTCCATAAGCAGCACTGGTACCCAAGGCAACGAGTAGGTCCATATTGCCCGCACCAGCTATGATGGATTTATAGCCCGCTACGTAGAAGCGCCATCCCAAAATGAACTGGACTGGTGTGGCTAAGGTGAGCTGCCACCACCCTGATAAGGACCAATGAATGCCAAAAGGCATGAAGAACATCGGCAAGAAGAGCGGGGCTGACAGGGCAAAACTCAGCATCACTCGGCCTAAGCCGTCGGCAGCCCAAAATGGCTTGCTAATCTTCTGATCCGGATTGCCCCGAGCGGAGCTTTCTTTAGCTTCGTAACCCGTCTTTTTAACGAGTGCGATGATGTCAGAAAGGCTTGATGAGCCTCGATGAACACGAATTCTTGCCTGTTCAGTGGCTAAATTGACGCTAGCGGCCTCTACCCCAGGAATCTTGTCTAAAGCTTTTTCTACCCGGCCAACACAGGAGGCACAGGTCATCCCATCAATGTCGAGGGTATAAAACTCTGAATTAGACGATTCTGTAGGGCTCATGTAGAAGATAATCTACTTGAAGGTGAAAAAAAGCCATTAACAACTGCATTTTGACTGTTTTGAAAGGTTAGCCATGTTTACGCTCAAGGTTTCAGGGATGACTTGTGGTGCTTGCATCAACGCAGTTACTCGGGCGGTGCAAGCTCAAGATCCTCAGGCTCAGATTCAGGTGGACCTAGCGACTCAGTTGGTCACGCTAGAAACAAGCCTTTCTCCAGAGCTAGCCTCCGGGCTCATAAGGGAGGCTGGATTCCCAGTTGCACATTAGCAATTAATTTTGGTTTTAGCAATTTTTTGCATGTGCGGTTAATCTACGCATTATTTGATTTTTCATCATCAGGCTTAATAAAAGAGGTGGAAAAGGCTTTATAAAGCCTGCACTTCCAAATAGGAGAGAGTTTTGTCGCTTACTGTAGAGGCTGTGCAAGCAGTACTAAAGGGTCTGATTGACCCAAATACTAAAATTGATTTTGTAACATCTAAGAGTGTTAAAAACTTACGCGTTGATGGCGGTGATGTTAGTTTGGATATTGTTTTAGGCTATCCAGCAAAAAGTCAATTTGAAGCTATTCGTAAATCGGTGATTGCCGTTCTCCGTGAATTGCCTGAAGTTAAAAACGTCAGCGTGAATGTAAGTAGTCAAATCGTTGCGCATTCTGTTCAGCGCGGTGTCAAACTATTACCTAATGTAAAAAACATCATTGCAGTAGCCAGCGGTAAGGGTGGGGTAGGCAAGTCCACTACCGCCGTTAATCTCGCATTAGCTTTAGCTGCTGAAGGTGCGCAAGTAGGGATGTTGGATGCAGATATCTACGGCCCAAGCCAGCCAATGATGTTGGGTATTACCGGTAGACCAGAATCCATTGAAGAAAACACGATGGAGCCTATGGAAGGTCATGGCCTCCAAGCGAGTTCGATTGGTTTCTTGATTGATAACGATGCCCCTATGGTTTGGCGAGGCCCCATGGTGACCTCTGCTTTAGAGCAACTACTGCGTCAAACCCGTTGGCGTGATCTCGACTATTTGATTGTGGATATGCCTCCTGGCACTGGCGATATCCAATTAACACTTGCTCAGAAGGTGCCTGTTACGGGCGCGGTAATTGTGACTACGCCTCAAGATATTGCTTTGCTGGATGCGCGTAAGGGTCTGAAGATGTTTGAAAAGGTGGGCGTACCCATTGTGGGCATCATCGAAAATATGAGTACTTATATCTGCCCAAGTTGCGGTCATGAAGAGCATGTGTTCGGTACTGGTGGTGGCCAAAAGATGTGCCAAGAATATGGTGCAGACTTCTTGGGTTCATTGCCTCTGAACTTATCGATACGTGAGCAGGCGGATGCTGGTCGTCCAACAGTTGTAGCGGATCCCGATGGCGCTATCAGCGAAATTTATAAAACGATTGCAAGACGAGTTGCAATTAAAGTGGCAGCGCTCTCTAAAGATATGAGCAATAAATTTCCGAACATTGTGGTTCAAAACACTTAAGGCCTTATGCGTTTTGCTGTGATCATGCGCAAGCAGTTTGTTGATAATCCGTGGATTTCATATCGGTGGGCGCCGCACGAGGTATTGCCGGATTTTGGGCAATTTACCAGTACATCTATAGCAGACAATAAGATCTCTGGACAATTTCTTGGGCGCGATGAGCAGGGTGAGTCCTGGTTGTTTACTGGATACGAACTCAATCTTTATCCAGATGAAGCTGAAGGCTACTACCTCAACTTATCGGCAACTCTTCCTGCTTGGTTTGTCATGTGGCGTCTTGAGGAAGATGTTGAGAGATATATTGACACACAATCTATTGACTTAGCTAAAACAGAGCCTACGTTTGCCATTCCCCATCGGATCAGCGTAAGCTACAACGAAGCAGGGCGTCTATTGGATGGCGGCGAGTCGGTTGATAGTGTTCTTTTGTCTGCAGAGCATGCCTCTTGGTTGCAAGAGTATGTCAATGAACATTACCGTCCTGAGCCGAAAAAACGCCATCGTCCTGAATCATTCAAGGGTGCAAACCGCCCAGTGGAGGATTGATGGCTGATGGTTTTTTAAGTCGATGGTCGCGTCGTAAGTTAGGTGAAGATATTGAGCCTGAGAAAAAATCAGGCGAGCTCGCTAAGGAGAAATTAGCTGTCAGTCCGCAGACTATGCAGCAATCAACCGAGATTGAAGATGCTCCGCCGCCCGCTTCATTAGATGATGTTGAAAAGATAGATCGCTTTGCGCCAGATTTCTCAGCCTTTATGCAGCCCGGAGTTGATCCAGCAGTACAGCAAGCGGCAATGAAGAAGATGTTTTCAGACCCGCACTTTAATATCATGGATGGTCTGGATATTTATATCGATGATTATTCAAAGCCAGACCCGATTCCCTTAGAGATGCTTAAGCGTATGGTTCAGTCCGATATGTTGAACATCTTCCGCAAGGATGATGATGGAGAGTCTGAGGCTACTACTGTTGTCGGCATCGATAATTCGGGATTCCAAGACCCAACTTTGCCCGCTCCTGACCAGACTGATTTAACATCCACACCAACATCCATTCAGGAGGTGGGGAATCAAGCCTCCGTACCCGTGGATAAAAAAACCAGTTAAGAAGAAATCAATGAGTCTAAAACTAGTTTGTAATTGCAACGGAACCATGCCTTTGGATGCAAAGGCGCTGGGTGTAACGATGCATACCTCTTTGTGTAGGCAAGAGGTGGGTATCGCCATTCAGGCAATGAATGGCAATGACTCACTCGTGATCGCTTGTACTCAAGAGGGTGCCTTATTTAACGAGCTAGCGGAGCAATCCGAGAAGCCATTGATATCGCCACTACGCTTTGTCAATATTCGTGAGGTGGCTGGATGGACTCAAGAGGCTAAAACTTCTGGACCCAAGATTGCGGCTCTACTTGCCTTGGCGGACATGCCGGAAGCCGAGCCCGTTCCAGTCGTGAATTACGAAAGTCAGGGGCGCTTACTCATTGTTGGGCCTGGAAATCAGGCCTTGCCTTGGGCTGAAAAATTGAGCGACTCTCTTGATGTCTCAGTGTTGTGTAGCGAGCCAGGAGCACTACCGATCGCCAGAAATTTCCCGACCTATACAGGTGAGGTGACTAAGCTAGATGGTTATCTTGGCCACTTTACAGTCGACTGGAATTTACAAAATCCAATTGATCCAGAGATGTGCACCCGTTGCGGCGCCTGTGTTGAAGTCTGCCCAGAAGGTGCGATTGATGACTCTTTCCAAATTGACCTCAACAAATGTAAGTCTCACCGTGATTGCATCACAGCCTGTGCTGGTATTGGTGCTATTAATTTTGATCGCGTTGAACGTCAGCGTAGTTCTGAGTTTGACTTAATTATGGATCTGCGCGCTAACCCTCAAATGCCTATGAGTCAAACTCCGCAAGGCTACTTCGCCCCAGGTCAGGATCCATTCGAGCAATCTTTAGTAGCCAATCAATTACTCGGATTAGTTGGTGAGTTTGAGAAGCCCAAATACTTTGCTTACAACGAGAAAGTTTGCGCCCATGGTCGTAATGGCAAAGTGGGATGCAATGCCTGTATCGATGTCTGTTCTACTGGCGCCATATCTTCATTGTTTAAGAATGGGCAGGGCACGGTTGAGGTAAATCCGAATCTTTGTATGGGTTGCGGGGCTTGCTCGACAGTTTGTCCATCTGGTGCAATGCGTTACAACTATCCAAGTGTGCCGCATCAGGGTAAAGAAATTAAAACGCTGGCTACGGTGTTTACTGCCCACAGTGCCAAAGCTAAACAATCTTCTAGTCCAACTCTGTTGCTGCATACACTCAAGGCAGGGACTCAGGTCTTAGATTCTCTCGGGCGATCTGCTCACCTCAGACCAAAACAATTTGAGGGCTTGCCGTGCTTTGTACTGCCCTACGGGATCGAGCATATAGCCTCTACTGGTTTGGATCTATGGCTTGGTGCGCTTAGCTACGGCTTTGGTGAAGTGGTTTTGTTGCTGACGGGAGATGAGGATCCTAGCTATCGAGCCGCCCTAGAAACTCAAATTGATTTAGGCAATGCCATTTTGGCTGCCTATGGATTTGACGCCAGACTCTCGCAAATACAGCTGGGTTCAACCTCTGATCTTCAGTCAGCTTCGCAGGCGATGGGCAAACTTCGTCAACGTGGTGCTTTATCAGCTATTTGTTCTCCCGCTAGCTTTGGTTTGTCCAATCAAAAACGAGAAACGATTGAAACGGTCTTAGAGCATTTGCAAAAGCAAGCGGAAGTGCCGTTACCACCTGAGGGAGCAGCTTTACCGCAGTCATCTTTCTTGGGAGGAATAAAAATTAACAAGGACGCTTGCACGCTCTGTATGTCTTGTGTGGGTAGCTGTCCTGAAGGCGCTCTACTCGATAACTTAGATGAGCCCAAGCTTTCCTTTATTGAAAAACAGTGTGTTCAATGCGGTATTTGCGTTCAAACTTGCCCAGAGCAGGCTTTGGCTTTAGCCCCTCGCTTACAAACGGTGGAGCAGCGCAAGCAAAAGGTAGAGCTTAATGAGACTAAGCCTTTTCATTGCATCGGCTGTGGAAAAGTATTTGGTACAGCAAAAATGGTCGATCTGATGCTGATGAAGCTAGGCGCTCACAGTGCCTTTGCTGGAGAAGCCTTAGAAAGACTCAAAATGTGCAGTGATTGTCGTGTTGTCGATATGGTGAAAAAAGAAACATGAGTGAACAGATAAAAGAAAGCTCCGCGACCGAAGTGGGCGATGTGGGCTTGCCGGAAGATTTGGCTAGAGCAGATTTGTATGGCTTGATTGCTAGACTCTTTCATGAGGCGCCTGATCAAGAGTTGTTGGATCAAATTGTGTCTTCCATTCCAGAGGGTCAAGAGGCTCAGTCTGAAGCTGCCCCTTTAGCTAGGGTTTGGCAGAATCTGGTCGAAATGGCTAAAGCCAATCCCGCTAAAGCTTGGCAGGATGAGTTTGATCAGAACTTCATCAGTGTTGGACGCCCCATCATCATTCTGAACGGCTCTTTTTACATGGCCGGTTATTTAAACGAGAGGCCATTGGTGGAAATCCGCCGCGCTTTGGATGCTTTTGGTTTGGAATCTGCTGAGGAAATCTCTGAGACTGAAGACCATATCTCTGCACTTTGTGAAGTGATGCGCTATCTGATTGCCGGTGATGACGTTGAGATCTCCAACCTTACAAATCAAAGGGTCTTTTTTAATGACCACATTCGACCATGGCATGACGACTTATTCGATGCAATCGATGCGGTCTCCGAGATGCGTCTTTATCACTCTGTGGCCTCTCTGGCTAGGGAATTTCTTGCTATTGAGGGTCAAGGCTTTGACATGATTTGATGTTGCATTGCATCAAAAAAGGGACTAGTGTTTACCCCCGTTCTTATATAGATTTTGTGTCGCTAATATGTCAGAAATGCAATTACCATTTAAACTTGATGGATATCAAATGAGCACTAAACAGGAGCATAAGATGAGCACCAAATCTACAGCCGTAGTAAACGAAGAGAACAAACCTTCCCGCAGGAAGTTTTTCATCGGGGCAGGTGCCACTGTTGGTGCCGTAGCAATAGCCTCCCAAACGCCTATTGGCAAAGCAGTTATTCAAGAAATTGGCAGCACAGTGAAGGGTAAAGATGATGGCTATCAACTCACTGCGCACATTCGTAAGTATTACGAGACCACCATGCTTTAAACCATTTGTTGATTTAGTCATTTCGAAATAGTTAATTAAAAATATTACTCAGGGACAAGATATGAGTCTGACTCGCAAATCTAATACTTCACAAAGCAGCCGCTCTACGCCTGCATCGCGCCTCATTGGCAGCCTCTCACGCGGACTTCAGTCTGCGGTTCCAACGATGGATCGTCGAACCTTTTTGAAGCGCTCTGGCGTTGGTGTGGGTGCAGGAATTGCAGCTAGCCAACTGAGCTTCGTACAAAAAGCGGTTGCTGAGCCGAATAGGGCTATGTTAGATGGTAAGGGCAAGATTGAAGTCAAGAGAACGGTCTGTTCACACTGTTCAGTAGGTTGCTCAACCGATGCGACTGTTGAAAACGGTGTTTGGGTTCGCCAAGATTCCAATTTTGATTCCCCAATCAACATGGGTGCTTATTGCGCCAAGGGTGCATCACTACGTGAGCACGGTCATGGTGAATTCCGCCTCCGTTACCCAATGAAGTTAGTTGATGGCAAATACCAAAAGATTTCTTGGGATCAGGCCTTAACTGAAATCACTGCGCAGATGAAAGATCTCCGCACAAAATACAGCCCTGATTCACTGTTCTTTATCGGATCTTCCAAGCACAGTAACGAGCAAGCTTATTTATTGCGTAAGTGGGTTTCTTTCTTTGGAACAAACAATACAGACCATCAAGCTCGTATTTGTCACTCAACCACTGTTGCTGGTGTTGCAAACACCTGGGGCTATGGCGCAATGACCAATAGCTACAACGATATGATGAACTCCAAGGCCGCCATGTACATTGGCTCCAACGCAGCAGAGGCTCATCCAGTATCGATGTTGAGTCTTCTGAATGCGAAGGAAAACGGCTGTAAGGTTGTTGTAGTTGATCCACGCTACACCAGAACAGCTGCTAAGTCTGATCAATTTGTCAGAATTCGTTCAGGTACAGACATTCCATTCTTGTTTGGTGTCCTGTATCACATCTTCAATAACGGCTGGGAAGATAAGAAGTACATCAATGACCGCGTATACGGCATGGATGAGATTCGCAAAGAAGTGATGGAAAAGTGGACTCCAAAGAACGTTGAAGAAGCTTGCGGCGTTCCAGAGGCGGAAGTTTACAAAGTTGCTGAGACATTGGCAAAAAATCGTCCAAGTACCGTTGTTTGGTGTATGGGTCAAACTCAGCACACCATCGGTAATGCCATGGTGCGTGCCTCCTGTATTTTGCAGTTGGCACTAGGCAACGTCGGCAAGTCTGGCGGCGGAACCAATATTTTCCGTGGTCACTGTAACGTTCAAGGTGCTACTGACGTAGGTCCTAACCCAGATTCTTTACCTGGCTACTATGGTTTGGCAGCGGGTTCTTGGAAGCACTTTGCCACTGTTTGGGATGTTGACTACGAGTGGATTAAAGGTCGCTACGCACCAGACATGATGGAGAAATCAGGTACTACTGTTTCTCGTTGGGTCGACGCTGTGCTAGAGAAGAATGACATGATTGACCAGCAAACCGCTGTTAAAGGTTTGTTCTTCTGGGGTCACGCAGCAAACTCTCAAACTCGCGGCTTAGATATGAAGCGCGCGATGGACAAGTTAGATCTGCTAGTTGTAGTTGATCCATACCCAACAGCAGTAGCTGCGATGGCTGCAATGCCTCCTGCAGAAGGTAACTCAGTTAACAAGAACCGTAACGTATACCTCTTGCCAGCTACAACCCAGTTTGAAACTTGTGGATCAGCGACTGCATCGAATCGTTCAGTTCAGTGGCGCGAGAAAGTCATCGATCCATTGTTCGAATCCGTACCTGACCACGTCATCATGCAAGCCTTTGCTGATCGCCTTGGTTTTGGTCAAGAGCTTTCCAAGAATTTCAAGATGCAGAGCTCCAAGTTTGCTGGTAAGCAATGGAAAGAGCCGCTGATTGAAGACATCCTCAGAGAAATTAACCGCTCTGTTTGGACTATTGGTTATACCGGTCAAACCCCTGAGCGTATTAAAGCGCACATGAGAATGGCAGGCGTATTTGATCCAAAGACATTGAAGTCCCGTGGTGGTGTTGATCCTGTCACTGGTTACGACACAACTGGTGATTACTATTGCTTGCCTTGGCCTTGCTATGGCACTGCCGCGATCAAGCATCCAGGTTCACCGAACCTCTATGACACCAGTAAGTCGGTGATGGAGGGTGGCGGTAACTTCCGCGCAAACTTTGGTGTTGAGAAGGACGGTAAGAATTTGCTGGCTGAAGATGGTTCTTACTCAAAAGGTTCTGCGATTAAGACCGGCTACCCAGAGTTTGATCACGTACTTGTGAAAAAACTAGGTTGGTGGAATCAATTGACTGAGGATGAGCAAAAAGCTGCTGAAGGTAAGAACTGGAAGACGGACTTATCAGGTGGTATTCAGCGCGTTGTCATGAAAAACGGCTGCCATCCATTCGGTAACGCTAAAGCGCGTGCTGTTGTTTGGAACTTCCCTGATCCGATTCCAGTCCACCGCGAGGCTTTGTATAGTACTAACGAGCCAATGATGCGTAAATATCCAACATCTGCGGATAAGAAGAATTTCTGGCGCTTGCCAACTCTGTACAAAACAGTTCAAGATAAAAACTTGAGTGATAAGTTGTACGAGAAATTCCCAATCATTCTGACCTCTGGCCGTCTGGTTGAGTATGAGGGTGGTGGTGAGGAAACTCGTTCTAACCCTTGGTTGGCAGAGTTGCAGCAAGAGAACTTTGTGGAAATTAATCCAAAAGCTGCAGCAGCTCGCGGCATCAAGAACTGGGACTATGTGTGGGTTAAATCACCAACAGGTGCCAAGATCAAAGTTCGCGCGATGGTTACTGAGCGTGTTGATCAAGGAACTGCTTTTGTGCCGTTCCACTTCTCTGGTTGGTGGGAGGGCAATGACTTGCGCAAATACTATCCAGAAGGTGCGTCACCAATCATTCTAGGTGAGTCGGTTAACACTGCAACTACCTATGGATATGACCAGGTGACGATGATGCAAGAGACCAAAACTACCATGTGCCAAATCGAAAAATTTGCCTAAGTTAAAAAATAAAGTCAGGAGAACACAATGGCAAGAATGAAATTTATTTGTGATACAGAGCGTTGTATTGAATGTAACGGTTGCGTCACTGCTTGTAAAAACGATAACGAAGTACCTTGGGGCGTTAACCGTCGCCGTGTAGTTACGGTGAACGACGGGATCATTGGCAAGGAAAAGTCAATCTCAGTGGCATGTATGCACTGCTCAGATGCACCATGTATGGCTGTTTGTCCGGTCGACTGTTTCTACCGTACGGACGAAGGCGTTGTCTTACATGACAAAGATATCTGTATCGGTTGCGGTTACTGCTCATTCGCTTGCCCATTCGGTGCGCCACAGTTCTTGAGCTCAGGCGCTTTTGGTGTCCGTAGCAAGATGGATAAGTGCACTTTCTGTAGCGGTGGTCCTGAAGCTAATGGAAGCGTTGCGGAATTTGAGAAATACGGTCGCAATCGTTTGGCAGAGGGTAAGTTGCCTTTGTGCGCAGAGATGTGCTCAACCAAGGCATTGATCGGTGGTGATAGCGAAGTGATCTCCTCTATTTACGCCAAGCGTGTTTCTGTACGCGAAGCTAATGGTAGGTATCCAAGTAAGGATATCTTCGGTTGGTCTACTGCTTACGGCCCAATGGATTCTCCTGCGCCAAAACCAACGCCTGCTGCCAAAATCCCAGGAGCTAAATCATGAGATTCAATCTGAAAACCATTGGTTTATGTCTCGTTGCAGGCGCCACCTTGGCTGCTTGCTCCGAGCCTCCTGAGATTGCGGCTAAAGCTGCAAAGCGTCCAGACGTTGCGCCTTACATGGGAGCTGATAACGGCTTCATGACTAAGGGCTGGACTCCAAAGGATGAAAAAAGCTGGACCGAATCGGTCGATAAGCGTAATCAGAATCAGTCTGAGTATTCACGCTTTAAGTCATCAGTTAAACAATAAATAAAATGAAAACGTTTAAGGATATTTGTATGAATCGATCATTCTCTAGTGTTAGTCGCTCCTGGTTGCTAGCCCTTGGCGTATCGCTCAGTTTGCTTAGCGGTGTATCCATGGCAGAACGTGCCCCAATGCCACCGCTTCCATCTCCAAGTGGTATTGATTATCCAAAGAACCTTGGCGCTGTTTCTGATGGCACTCAAGCTCAATCCCAGCCTGCGAATTCTGCTCAGGTGGGTGAGCAGTTCCTTTGGAACTCAGCGAACAGTGATCCTTACAACTTTGTTAGCATCCCCGACAAAGAGGCGAGCGTTTTGATTCAGCGAGCTGGTCAGCAATGGCGCTTTATCCGTAACGGCGTGATCACTGTTTACGGTGGTTGGTTGCTAGCTCTTGCTTTCTTCGGTATTGCTGCCGTGTTTATCATCAAGGGCCCAATCAAGTTACATGCCCCGATGTCTGGTCAAAAAATTAAACGGTTTAACGGCTTTGAGCGCTTTACTCACTGGGTAATGGCTTTCAGTTTCATTGGACTAGCTTTGACTGGTATGTTGATTTTGTGGGGTAAATATTTTGTGATGCCAATGATGGGCGGTGTTGCCTATGGCACCTTCTTGAATATTTGCAAAAATATTCATAACTACTCCGGCCCACTCTTTACTTTGAGCGTGGTGATTTTCTTCTTGCTGTTCGCAACTAGAAACATTCCTGGAGAGGGTGATCTCACTTGGATCAAGTCATTTGGCGGCATGTTTGGTGGAAAACATCCTCCTGCAGGCTTCTTTAACTTCGGTGAGAAAATCTGGTTCTGGTTTGGTATGACTTTCCTAGGCTTAGTCATCTCAGGATCTGGTTTTGTGCTCGACATGATTGTTCCATTCATGGAAGTTCAATACATTCGTGGAACCATGCAGTTGGCGAACATCATCCACAGTACAGCTTCAATCTTGATGACTACGATGGCTATGGGTCATATCTACATCGGATCGATTGGTATGCAAGGTTCGCTCGATGGTATGAAGAATGGTTACGTAGACGCTACCTGGGCTAAAGAACACCATGAAATTTGGTACAACAAGGTTAATAAATAAGGTCAAGCCATGAAAAAACTCATTGCTTTTATGCTCTGTACATTTGCAAGTGCATCAGTGTTTGCTACTCTGCCGCCACTTACACCAGAAGCCAAAGCAGCTGATGATCTCGCAAAAGCTAAAACAGCTTATGCAGGTCGAGTAGGTGCTTTTCAGTTATGTCAGGCAATTAATAAGGTGGCTGATCAATACCGTGTTCCTGGTACTCCAGCACCAGCAGCTTGTGTGGCTCCGCCACCATTTGTTGCGCCGGGTGCACCAACAGCAGCAGCGCCAGCACCAGCAGCAAAGTAATTAGTCGACTAGCAACTCTTGATGTAAGTAGCGTTTAGCTGCTTGTGTCTGGGGATCGGCAAAGAAGGGACCTACGGGTCCCTTTTCTTTAATCTGGCCTTGATCAATGAAGATGATGTACTCAGCGATTCTTTGTACTTGTGCAAGTTGGTGGGATGTGAAGATGACGTCAGAGCCTTGAGACTTAAATTGGCGAATGATCTCTTCTACTTGCTCTGTGGTATTTGGGTCTAAATTAGCAGTAGGTTCATCTAGTAAAACTAAATGAGGCTTTTGCAAAATGACTCTACCCAAGCAAAGCTTTTGTCTTTCACCTGCCGAGAGTTTGTGTGCAGGACTGTTGGCAAGATGACTTAAGCCGATCTGCTCCATCACCACATCAATAGCCAGAGAATTAATTGAAGAGTCTGAGTCTTTCACCATCGCAATATTAGTTCGTGCTGAGGCTTTGATCATTGGCGTATGGTGCAATACCAGAGATGATTTTATTGAGCCACTTGAATGGGTAACAGTACCTGAGTCTGGGTTGATTAGGCCATCAATTAATTTTAGGAAAGTCGTTTTACCAGCACCATTAGGTCCAATGCAAGCGCAAATACGATCTGCAGGAATGACTGCATGAGGGATGTCTAAGATGATGCGTCCATTACGTTTAACAATGACGTCTTTGAACTCGACAAATTGTTTGAATTGTTCGGAATGATTAACCATAGCGACGCTCCGCAATTTGGCGAACTGCAAATGTAAAGAGATTTGCCAGTAAAACAATGCCCAACAGAACAATGCCTAAGGCAAGCGCTAAGGGGAGATCGCCTTTACTGGTTTCTAGGGCAATTGCTGTTGTCATAGTGCGGGTAGATTGATCAATATTGCCGCCGACGATCATGACTGCACCGACCTCAGAAATGGCTCTGGCCAGTCCTGCTAAAACTGCAATCGTAAGAGAAAAGCGGCAGTCCCAAACAAGCCATTTGAGGGCAGAAAGTCTAGGTAGGCGAAGGGCCATAAAGGAATCCCGGTGAATTCTCCAAGAATCCTCCAGGATTTGACGGCTCAGAGCAGCAATTAAGGGGGTTGTGAGCAGTGTTTGGGCTAGGATCATGCCCTTGGGTGTAAAAAGCCATCCCCACACTCCTAAAGGCCCTGTTCTAGAGAGCAGTAGATAGACAATGACGCCAATAATCACGGTTGGGACGCCCATGAGGGTATTTAAGATCAGCGTAATGGTTTGCTTGCCCTGGAATTCCTCTGTAGCTAATAGGGCGCCAATGGGAAGTCCTAGTAAGGTGCCCAGTAATAGAGCGCTCAAACTGACCTGAAGCGAGACCAGCACAATGCCAATAACTCCAGCATCTAAATGCAAAAGTAATCTGAAAGCATCCTGAAAGGTCATCAACATGGGCTAGATTCTAGCAAGGGGATGGCAAAATGGCATGAATGCACACAATTTCTCTTTTTTGCACTCATGGCTGAAGTCATTTGCCTCTGTAATGAGGTCCTCGATGTTGATCTTCGCGAATATCTCGATGGGCATCCGATCGATTCGATTGAAGATTTGCGCGAGCAGGCCTCTATTTGTAATAAGTGCATGCAGTGCCAAGAATTAGTTGAGGGTGAAATCTATTTGGCGCGGGTGCGACGACAGCGCGCTGCAGGACAGTTTTGATGACGCTAGTGCAATTCGGTCGCTTTAGTGTCATGACCATGAATGTCCACAAAGGACTATCGCCTCTACATAGAAAATCTACGATTTATGAGTTGCGTCAAAAAATGCGCAGCCATCATCCAGACCTGCTATTTCTACAAGAGCTTCAGCAAGAACATCGTGGGCGGATCAGGAGATTTGGCCAGTGGCCGCTAACAGAGCTTACCTATTTTTTATCCGAAGACTTTTGGCATGATTGGCACTACGGTAAGAATGTTGAGTATCCAGACGGTCATCATGGCAACGCTATTCTCTCAAAGAGACCATTGCACAAGGGTGAAAACTATGACATCTCGGCCTATCGATTCGAGAGGCGGGGTTTGCTTCATAGCGTTACTCAGCTAGAAGGCAATGAAACGCCGATCCATTGTTTTTGTGTGCATCTGGCTTTATTTGAAAGAGGGCGAGAGCGTCAATTAGATGAAATTATTCGTTACATTGATTCGCTTGCAGAGGGTGGCCCAACTATTGTGGCGGGTGACTTTAACGATTGGCGCAATCGCGTGAGTGCCCCGATGCGCGCCGCTGGTTTTCAAGAGGTTTTTGAGGTGCTGACAGGTGCTCCTGCAAAAACCTTTCCCAGTGTGAAGCCTATGCTTCCCATGGACCGAATTTATGTACGAGGCTTAAAGATTCATTCAGCAGCAGTTTTGCATGAATGGCTAAAGCTCTCTGATCACTTGGGTATTACTGCTGAACTGGAAATCATATGAGCATATTAAATTTTCTACTGGGCTCTATTTTTGGGTTCTCTTTAATATGGGTTCCCATAATCCATGCGGTTATTGTGATTCTGTTTGGATTTAGATTAATTTCCGTGAGAAGACCAGTCGGTGTTGCGATTGCATGGTTTTTGATTGTTGTCTTATTTCCAATTCTAGGTATCAGTCTCTACATCTTGATTGGAGAACGCCCTGTAGGTCGCAAGCTCACGAGAAAAATTATTCGGATGGATAAAGAATACGCAGCTATCACGGCAGAGATGCGTCAGCACTATCAAGCCGATAAGTTGCAACTCCCAATCGAGGGTAGGGCTCTTAGCGTATTAGCAGAATCAAAAAATGGATCCCCTGTGATTGCTGGTAACAAGATCGAGTTATTTACGAGCTCACTAGAAATTCTGCAGGATTTCATTAACGAAATTAATCAGGCAAAAAAATCACTGCATTTAGAGTTTTATATATGGGCATTGGGTGGCGATGCTGATCGAGTGGGCGAGGCCTTAATTGCAGCGGCTAAACGTGGCGTGGTTTGTAAGGTGTTACTGGATTCATTAGGAAGCAAAGACTGGTTTAAATCCAGCTGGCCTAATCGTTTTAGAAATGCCGGCATTCAAGTGACTGAGGCGTTACCAATTCAAATTGGTCGCTTTCAATTTCGTCGTGCTGACCTCAGGTTACATCGAAAAATATTTGTGATTGATAACACTGTCGTTTGGACTGGCAGTATGAATATGGTCGATCCGCGCACTTTTAAGCAAGACTCTGGTGTGGGTGAGTGGGTAGATGCTATGGTCAGAATTGAAGGCCCGGTTGCATCTCAGTTCGAGTTGACATTCTCTTTTGACTGGAGTGTTGATAATCCCAAGATCACCCATTTCAATGATGTGGTACCAACTCCTAGTCCGAACGAGGGACAAGTGCTTGCCCAGGAGTTTTCTTCTGGACCGGTGTATCGCGACGATATCTTGTACCAGGTGCTACTCTCCGCCATCATAGATGCACGCAAAGAGCTCATCATTACTACACCTTACTTTGGTCCGGATGATGGCTTGATTCAGGCGCTGATGGCAGCGGCTGGCCGTGGCGTGAAGGTAACTTTAATTGTTCCTAAATTGAACGATTCAGCGCTAGTCGCCTGGAGTAGCCATAGCTTTTATGCTGACCTGATGGATGCGGGTGTCAATATCGCTGAATTTCATGGTGGTTTATTGCATACCAAGAGTTTGCTCATAGATAAGCAAGTATCAATTTTTGGATCCGTGAATTTTGATCAACGTAGCTTGCGTCTTAATTTTGAGATCAGCTTAATCGTCTACAACGATGCGTTTTGCGCCAAACTCGAGACCTTGATTGAGTCCTACTTAGCCCAATCTGATTTAGTTGATCCAATAAGTTGGGCTAAGCGACCACGTTGGCGTGTTTTGTTAGAGAACGCGGCACACTTAGCTTCACCTCTACTTTAAATCGCTCCTTGGCTACGCATTAACTCAATTTCGCTTACGGCAATATCAAGCTCAGATAGGATTGCTTCCGTATGCTGCCCAACAGCAGGAATATCATCCATGCGGTATTCGAAGCTGTTATTGCTACCAGGCGGCAGCATTGCTGTAATGGGACCTACGGGTGATCCAACTTGTACCCAGCGCTCGCGTGCTTTGAGTTGATCATGATTCCACAAACCCTGCATGTCATTGAGTCGGGCATTGGCGATTTGAGCTTGATCCAGCTTTGCTATGACCTGCTCGGTAGTGAGTTTACTAAAACACGCATCAATAATGGAAAGTAATTCATCGCGCTTTTCATTGCGTTTGAAGTTTTTATCAAAGCGCTCATCTTTGGCCAGTGCTTGATTCTCAAGCACCACCTCACAGAATAAAACCCACTCACGATCATTTTGCAAGCCCAGCATGATGGTGCCGCCATCGCCAGCCTTAAATGGCCCATAGGGATAGATCGTTGCATGGGATGCACCATTACGAGGAGGGGGCGTTTCACCTTCATAGGCATAGTAGAGGGGGTAGCTCATCCATTCGCCTAAAGACTCGAGCATCGAAACATCGATCGTAGATCCCTTGCCAGTCTTACCCCGTTGCAAGAGTGCCGCCAGTACATTGGTATACGCATACATGCCTGCAGCAATATCGGCAATGGAGTTACCTGATTTGCTAGGGGTATCTGGAGTGCCGGTAACGGATAAGAACCCAGCCTCACTCTGAATCAACAGGTCATAAGCTTTTTTATCGCGATAAGGGCCATTGTTTCCGTAACCTGAGATGTCGCACAAAATCAAACCAGGATTGTCTTTTTGTAAGAGCTCTGCAGTCAATCCCATCCGTGCCGCTGCACCAGGTGCTAAATTCTGTACTAGGACATCAGCCGTTTTGAGTAGCATCTTCAGTGCCGCTAACGCAGATTCTTGCTTGAGATCTAAGGTCAGGCTTTCTTTGGAACGATTGACCCAAGTGAAGTGAGAGGACATACCATTGACACGCTCATCATAGGCGCGGGCAAAGTCCCCGGCACCGGGTCTCTCCACCTTGATAACGCGCGCACCTAAGTCGGCTAATTGGCGCGTGCAAAAAGGAGCTGCAATAGCATGCTCTAGGGAAATCACGGTGATGCCATCCAAAGGACGAATACTCATGTCATTACTTATCTGAAAAACTGCATCAATCAAAAGATCTACAACATCAAAAGGAGCGTGGCAGACCCAAAATATGCTCTGCAACGTAGGAGTAGATCAAGTTCGTGGAAATGGGCGCAACTTGATAGAGACGGGTCTCGCGGAACTTACGTTCGACATCATATTCATTAGCAAAACCAAAGCCACCATGCGTTTGTAGACAAACGTTTGCCGCCTCCCAAGAGGCTTTTGCAGCTAAGTACTTTGCCATGTTGGACTCTGCACCACAAGCTTGATTGTTGTCAAATAGTTCGCATGCTTTAAAACGCATTAGATTAGCCGCCTCAGTCTCAATAAAAGCATCGGCAATCGGAAACTGAATACCTTGGTTCTTGCCAATGGGGCGATCAAACACCACGCGGTCATTGGCATAACGACGTGCTTTATCCACAAACCAATAGGCATCACCGATACACTCGGCTGCAATGAGAACACGCTCGGCATTGAGTCCATCTAAGATGTACTTAAAGCCTTTACCTTCTTCGCCAATGAGATTCTCAGCGGGGATCTCTAAGTTATCAAAGAAGACTTCATTGGTTTCATGATTAACCATATTGGCAATCGGCTGAATCGCCATGCCATTGCCAATAGCGTCTTTGAGGTTGACGATAAAGATCGACATGCCCTCTGATTTTTTCTTCACATCTGCCAGGGGGGTGGTGCGCGCTAGCAGAATCATCAAATCAGAATGCTGAATACGAGAGATCCATACCTTCTGACCATTCACAATGTACTTATCACCTTGTTTGACGGCAGTAGTTTTGAGTTTGGTGGTGTCGGTGCCCGTAGTGGGTTCAGTCACCGCCATACTTTGGAGGCGTAATTCACCGGTAGCGATTTTGGGGAGATAGAGTTTCTTCTGTAGGTCAGAGCCATGACGCAGCAAGGTGCCCATGTTGTACATCTGGCCATGACAAGAGCCGGCATTGCCACCGGAAAAATTAATCTCTTCCATGATGACTGAGGCCTCAGCTAAACCCAAACCAGAGCCACCGTATTCCTCAGGAATTAATGCTGCTAACCAGCCTGCTTTGGCCATAGCATCAACAAACGCTTCGGGATAGTCGCGTTCGTGATCTACCTTTTGCCAGTAAGCAGAATCAAAGCTGCCACAGAGGTCGCGCAAAGCTTCACGCATGTCTTGATATTGATCTGGCTTAGGGATGGGGTGATTCATAGATTAATGAGTGAGTTAATGGAGCAATTAATGTTCAAGACCTATAGTTTAAGCAAGATTTCAGAATAGCGGGCGGTCGAGGATGGGGCATACTGAGCTTATGATTCAGCCCTTTAATGTCCGCTTATCCGGAGTCATTGCTTAATGGAGCAAATGCTCAGTCAATTCTTTGACTTCTTTGGAATGCCAGCGATTGGTTTGCCGGCGGTGTTTATCAGTGCTTTTATCTCCGCAACCTTGCTACCCTTTGGCTCGGAGCCCATACTTTTTGGCTATGTTTCAGTTAATCCCCACTTGTATTGGATCGCCATTATGGTGGCCACTATCGGTAATACATTAGGGGGTATGTTGGATTGGTGGCTCGGACTGATTAGCCGTAATAGTTTTGAGTCCCTCAAAGGGCCTACTAATGGCAGAATGCAGCGCTGGCTGGAAGAGCGGGGGCCAAAGATGCTCTTATTATCTTGGTTGCCAGGCTTTGGCGACCCCTTATGTTTGGCAGCAGGCTGGCTTAGATTGGCTTGGGGACCATGCTTAATTTACATGTTTATTGGCAAGCTACTACGCTATCTCACGATGACCTGGTTGTTAACCTTAGTACCTACCAGCTTTTGGCACCAACTAGGACATTGGCTAGACCTAATCTAGGCAAGACTTTGAAAGATTAAACAGCGCAGTATTTTTGCTGAATCTCGTCGTTATTCAAAAGATTTTGAGCGGTGTCGTGGAAAACAATTTGACCTTGATCCAGTATGTAAGCTCGATCGGAGATCTTGAGCGCTTGCTGAACATTTTGCTCCACAAGCAGAATGGTTAAACCCTGCCGCTTTAGTTTGGCAAATAGTTCAAACATTTCTTCAACCAATACCGGCATGATGCCTTCTGATGGTTCGTCCAGCAAGATTACTTTTGGTTTAGCAATCATGGCGCGAGCAATCGCTAGCATCTGCTGTTCTCCACCAGACATCGAAGTGCCATCCTGCTGCAATCGCTCTTTCAGGCGAGGGAAGGTTTCTGCGATTTCATCAACCAGAGTGCTCATATCGCCACGACTTTTCTTGGCAATCACACCCAACTCTAAATTTTCTTTAACAGTTAGTCCTGGAACAATCCGCCTATCTTCTGGGACATAAGCTAAGCCTAGGTGGTAGCGCTCATGTGCTGCAAGATCCAAGAAGGAGGTGCCATCAATCGAGGCTTTACCTTCTCTCTTCGAGAGTAGGCCCATTAAGGAGCGCAGGGTAGTGGTCTTACCAGCACCATTGCGGCCCATTAAGGTAACGATTTCACCACTATTGACTTCTAAGGAGACGCCTTGCAGAACGTGGCTACGGTCATACCAGGCATTTAAATTTTCTACACGCAACATATATGAACCTTTAACCTTGACCTAGGTACACACGTCGTACCTCTGCATTATTTTGAATTTCTTCTGGCGTGCCTTCAGCTAAAAACTCACCATGATGGAGAACAATAATGCGTTTGCATAAACCCATGATGAGTTTCATCTTGTGTTCAACCAAAATCACTGTTCTTTCATTTGCAAGCGTGCGAATGAGGTCCATCATGACGAGTGTTTCCTCGGGAGACATGCCTGCGGTCGGCTCATCAAGCAAAAGAAGACTGGGATTGCAGGCGAGGGCCATTGCGATTTCTAAAGCACGTTGTTGACCATGAGCCAAGTCACCTGTTTTTTTATTTCTGAGATGCTCTAAGTTGACGCGACGTAAGAGTTGATCTGCAAGCTCAATGGGCTCTGGATAACTTTGTGCATTACGTAAAAAGTTATAACGCGCTGTTTCCATTTGGGCGGCAACGCGCACATTTTCATGAACAGTGAGCTGCTTAAAGACGTTGGTAATCTGAAAGCTCTTAGAGATACCGATACGAGCAAACTCATATTGCTCCATACCAGTAATATCTTTACCGTTAAATAAGATTTGTCCGCTAGAGGGTGGAAACGCACCACTAAGCACATTAAAGAAGGTACTCTTGCCTGCACCATTTGGCCCAATGATCGCCGTAAGGGAGCCAGGCATAAATGTGGTTGAGACATCCTGCAGTGCTATAAATTTCCCAAAGCTCTTGCTGACATTACGAGCCTCTAGAATTGGAGTTTGATTTGAGCTACTCATGATTTCGAATCCTGATTGAGATTTAGCTTGCTCAAGATGGTTCCCCAAATTCCTTTAGGGAAGAACAAAACGAAGAACATAAATACCAGACCAATAACAGCCATCCAATGCTTGGTAAAGGTAGTGACCACATCTTCTAAATAGAGCATGACAGCGGCACCAATAAACGGCCCAAAGAAAGTACCCATGCCGCCCAAGATGCTCATCATGACGGCTTGTCCAGATTGGAGATAGTGAAGCGAATCGATGGGAACAATGGAAAGGTGTAAAGCGCGCAATGAGCCTGCCAAACCGCAGATTGCAGCTGACAACACGAATACCAATAGTTTTGTACGAGCGACATCAAAGCCGCAAGCTGCAGCACGTTTTTCATTCTCACGAATCGCCTCCATTACGGCGCCAAGAGGGGAGCTCAATATTCGGGATATGAGCCACATTGCGATGACTACAAAAAAGAGAATGATGTAGTACTTCACTAAGGGGTTTAGAAAATCCACCGTGATACCAAGAATGTTGAAGTTATCAACGCGGACGCCTCGTAAGCCATTCTCCCCACCAGTCAAACTCTCCGCCTTGTAGAAGCAATAAAACACAATTTGACCTAATGCGAGTGTCACCATAGAGAAGTAAATGCCTCTGGTGCGAATGGCTAGAAAGCCCATTAGCAGTCCACCGATAGCTGCACCAATGACGCCTACCAATATAGCTGCACCCCAAGGCATGGCGTAATGGACGATCCCAATACCGGTGAGATAGCTACCGATACCGAGAAAGGCGGCATGTCCAAAGGATAGTAGTCCCATGTAGCCAAACAAGAGATTGAATCCCATAGCAAATAAGCCAAAGATCAAGATATTGATAGCAAGCGCTTCATACGGCATGATGAAAGGAAAAACTATCAAGAAGAGACTGCTTGCTAGCACCCGGTGGCGGGCAATGAGTTGGACAAATGATTTCATAAATATTTCGGGAATTAACCCATCGCCCCCGCTTTACCAAATAAACCTTGTGGGCGAATTAAGAGTACTACTGCCATCAGCACAAAGATGGAAAGCTCGGCAAGATCTGGGAAGAATAGGGAAGTCATGCTGTAAACCACGCCAACCAGTAGGCCTGCAACAACTGCACCGACTGCCGAGCCCATACCGCCAACAACTGTCACAACAAAGGACTCTGCCAAGATTGGAATACCCATTTCTGGATTAACCGAGCGAGTCGGTGAAGCCAATATCCCAGAGAGGCCAGCGATTGCACAGCCTAGTCCAAATACCATTAACCACACCTTGGCAATATCTACGCCAAGTACCTTAACGATCTCTTGATCGGCAGCACCTGCTTTGATGATGAGTCCGTAGCGAGTCTTTTGAATAAAAAACCAGACTGCAAAAATAATGACAGCTGTAGCTGCAATCAGGAACAGACGATATTTAGGGAAGTAGCCAATACCAACGTCGAGGGTACCTTTTAGTCCATCAGGAGTAAGAGAGGGTAAACCTTCGATACCAAAAGTGACGCGCATTGCCTCAATCAGGACATAAGACAATCCAAAGGTGAGGAGCAATGGGTAGTCAATACCTCGACCGTATAGTGGGCGCACCAAGAATCGCTCGGTCAATAATCCGAGAACCCCAGTGGCGAGTGGTGTGAGAATTAAGCTGAACCAAAAGTTACCAGTGACGCCTAAAAAATAGACGCCCATAAATGCGCCAACCATGAAGAAAGCGCCGTGTGCAAAGTTCACTACATTGAGCATGCCAAAAATAAGACACAAGCCCAGTGCCAGAAGTGCATAGATGCTACCCAGGGCAATTCCTGTGAGTAGCTGCATGCAGAGAAGTTCAAATGTAAGACCGGTCATATATATACTCAGAAAAACTCCCCATCAGCTATTGGCATCAGGGGAGGTGCTCAGGGCAAATCAGTTGATTTGCCTTGAAATTTCAGATTTAAGCCTTGTGGCCTAGCTCCGCGCAACTACGCATATTCTTCTCAGTAGTCGGTTCAATCGTTAGAATATTAAAGACGTCATACTTGTCCTTCATATTCTTAGATTTAGATTCCACAATGATGACCGTTTGCACCGCTTGGTGGTCGCACTTGCGATAGTACTCAGGACCTTTATAAAAGTCGTACTTGAGATTCTCTAGTGCAGTAATTACCTTATTTGTATCGGTAGATTTAGCATTCTTCACAGCAGTGAGAACTGTTTTTACTCCGGCGTAACCTAGTGCACCGTAATCTGATGGCACTGAACCGTTGTACATCTTACGGAATGCATCATTAAAGGTCTTGGCTGTAGGGATACGGTCCTCGAGACCCCAGTAGTAAGAGGTGCCGCCGACGATGCCTTCAAATGCCTCTGGTCCACCAGCAAGGCGTGCAGTGTAGAGCAAGACTGGCGTCACAATTTTCATGCTGGACTTCAAGCCAAAGTCAGTACATTGTTTAGCCGCATTCACGAGGTCACGACCAAAGTTACAAAGCACCAAGATATCAGGATTTAAGGCTTTAATACGCGGCAAGAAAGCAGAGTAATCAGATGCGCCCAAGGGATGACGAATATCGGCCAAGGTTGTGGCACCCATTTCCTTACCTACGCGCTCAAAAGCGCGCACCATCTCGTGGCCATAAGCATAGTCAGCGGTGAGGAAGACGATCTTTTTCCCGAAACGGGGAATGGAGTAGCGTGCTACAGCGCCTGCTGTCATCGTTGGATTAAGTGCTTCGTGGAATGTGTAAATACTCCAGTCTTTCACTTCGTTAATCGCATCAGACTGGCTAATTGAATTGAAGAGAACTTTACGCTCTTTACAAACGGCATTGATAGAGAGCTGGGTTGCAGCAGACAGTGAGCCCACAACAAAATTGACCTTATCTTTTTCGATCAACTCAAGAGTACGCGTTGCAGCTTCACCTGGATTGAGTTTGTCATCACGAACCAACAGTTCAGCTTTGCGACCATTAAAGCCACCAGCATCATTAAATTCTTTAATGGCTAATTCAGCTGCTTTTACTTGATCTTGCGCCTCTGCGGAAAATGGCCCGGTCAGCGGTGTCGGAAAGCCAATCTTAATTGTTTCAGACTGGGCGCTTGCTACGTTCATCCACAGTGGAGTACTTGCAGCAGCAGCTCCGCCGATCAACATTTTTCTTCTCGTTTGATTCGTTACTTTTTGTTTCATGGTTGTCTCCTCCATTTAAAGCAGTTTGTTAATAGGGCTACTTCGTAATATATAAATCTTAACTGAATGCTTCTAGTGATACTAAAATCTACAACAGTTTTAAGTTAATGTGACTCTGGCACTGCTTTTCCAGCCACCAACAAAGTACTGATATCGATGGCCGTTTCTGCCATGACGGTATCTGCATTTCTACGAAGGCTAGTATTGTCTCTGCTGCCTTTGCTACCTTGTGCTTGCATATAGCGCCCTAAGTATTGCGCTCTTGCAACAACCTGTTGCCCAAACTCAAGACGCTCTTTGCTGTACGCTTCGAGTGCTGCAGGGCTTGCCCCTAAGGCTGCGATGTGACGTGCAATTACCATTGCCTCATCACCTGCTTTGGTTACCCCCATACCAACATGAGGTCGACCAACAAAAGCAGCATCACCCATTAAGGCAATTCTCCCGAAGACGATTTGCTCTGAACGAACGTCATAAATCGTCTGCAAAAAAGGTGAGGGCGTTTTTTCTAAAATTTCAGCATATTGTGGCGCCAGAATATCGCGCGCAATTGTGCGCATTTCGGCAATATGCTTCCATGAGACTTTTAGTGGCGGGATACCAGTCGGATAATAATGACCATCCGCATCAGTTAGCAGCTTGACTAGCTCACCATCTTCAGAAGCAGGGCGATACCAAACAAAGTTATAGCGACGCTTGCCTGGTCTGGTGTCATTGCCAGGCCCTGCAACTGGATAGCCCAGCATCTGTTCACCATTAGGTAAGCAGAATCCAAAATAATTAAATAGGGTATCTAAGGTGTAATTTGATAAATTGCTCTCATCACAAACTCCACGCCACGCAATATATCCTGCGTATTCAGGTTGGATGTTTGGTGCTACTTGGGATCGGACTGTGGAGCGTATACCATCTGATGCAATCAGAAGCTCTGCCTGATAGGTGCTACCATCTTCACAGATGACCTGAACGCTATTAGTATCCTGTGTCACTACTTTGACATTCTTACCCTGCAAGTAACGCTCGCTTGGAAAATTCTCTTTAAGTAGGTGATACAAACGGCTCCATGAAGTCAAGATTTGCGGGAGCGGCATTTCACCGAGGTTCTCGCCATCAACACCTAAGGTAACCCGTTTCGATACAGCAACTCCTAGACTGTCATCAACCTGAATACCTGCTTCACTTAAAGCATCTGCAAGAGCATCGTGGGTCACGATTCCAGCACCTCGACCATCTAAAGAGCCGATGGCTTTTTCAAGCAAGGTGACATCATGCCCTTGGCGCAGCAATATATTGGCTGCAAATAAGCCTCCAAGAGATCCGCCGATGACAAGTATTTTGGCCATCTTTACTTATGCAGCCTTGGCGTCTAGGGCTGCCTTTTCTGCAGCAGGGTAGTTCAGTTCAACCACAATGCCATTAGGATCATCCATAAACACTTGGTGTAATTTAATTGCAGGAACGGTGCGCTGTCTGCAAGGTACGCTCAACTTCTCCAGCAGTGCCAGTTTGGCCTCTAATCCCGTAGCAAAGAAGGCGATGTGATCTACTGCCCCAGAGCCATAAAGTGAGCTAGGATCTCGTTCGCCGAGATATTGTTTCAAGCCATTCGGATTGTTCTTATCAATCGCAATGAGGTGCACAACTGCGTTAGCCCAATCGTTTTGATCACCGTTGTATAACCAGACGCCAGGAAAAGGAAAATCGGGACGAGGCCCCACTGTGAATCCAAAGACATCACAGTAAAACTTGGTGGTTTGTTCAATCTCAAGGCTGCGAATGGAGAAGTGATTTAAGCTTAAGTTGGTCATTTTATTTTTTACCGGTATTAAATAAAGTTTTTGCTGAAGTGAGGTAAGAGCTAATACGATCTTGAATAATTTCTTGTTCGGTGTGAGGGTTGCCGGAGTCGTAAATGGCTTGCCCATAAATCCAACGTCGCATACCAATATAAAAGATACCGCCATGCAAGCCCATTAAAAACTCTAATTCTCGCTGCGAAGGCTTGCTACGCGAGCTACGACCACAGTGTTTACGGGTTTCTCGAATGAGGCGCGGTAATAGGCGATTGCGCAATAATTCAAAGAAGCGGTCACTGATGGAGTGATCGCTTAGGCCTGAGAAAATCAAAATACGTACAAAATCGTAGGTCAGTACGGTGTTTGAGTAGTCGATATAGAAGGCATTGAATTTTTCTTCGGGAGAAAGATTCTTGTCATCGAGCAGTTGCTCCCACTCAGGCTTCCAGCGTGACTCAAAGACATCTTCATAGACTGCTTTGATTAAAGCATCCTTAGTTGGGAAGTAGTGATAAAGCAGGGTGTGGGTAATGCCCAAGCCCTTTGTTAAGTTTCTGAGTTGCCCATCAATTCCATGCTTAGCAAAGTACTGGATAGCACGATCCAGAATCTGACGCTTACGATCTACAGTACTCATTCTGCGACGTGCAGGCGCAGTAGATGTAGCTACTTCTGTAGCGATACTGCTTCTGGCGCTGCTGTCTCGATCGAAACTCATTGTCATCAGGGTTTATCCGAATTTAGGCTTATTGACCAAAAGTTAAATAATGGTACATTGTTGAGCAATTGGTAGATAAGACTCTATTCGTACAAACCCCGAGGAGATGTAATGGAATTAAATGGCGAGCAGCTCATTGCAGCCCCAATCCCCGATGTGTGGAAGGGCTTGAATGATATTGATGTGCTGGCAAAGTCCATTCCAGGCTGTGAGGAAATCAGTCGCGTCTCACCAGAGGAGATTCATGCCAAGGTGATGTTCAAAATTGGGCCTGTCAGAGCTAGATTCTCAGGAAAGCTATTTTTAAGTGATGTCATTCCAGATCAGTCCTGCTCTATGGCCTTTGAGGGCTCGGGTGGCGCTGCGGGATTTGCAAAAGGTCGTTCGCGGGTTGAGTTGAAGCCTGCCGAGGGCGGGACACTGGTTTCCTATACGACTGAGGCCTCTATTGGTGGCAAGCTGGGGCAAATTGGTGGGCGACTCATTAGCGCTTCTGCTAAAAAGATTGCGGATGATTTTTTCCAGCGATTTGCGAAAGAGTTGGGTGGTGAAATAACACCAGTGGAGTCAGACCCGCAAGTTGAATAATGCGTGGCGATGTCAATATAAAAGTAGTGAAGGAGACGCAATGAAAGCAGCAGCATTTGATTATGCAAAACCGAAGGCTCTCAGCGAGGCCTTGGCTATGTTGGCCGAAGCGGGTGAAGATGCCCAATTGATTGCGGGCGGACAGACACTTTTAGCTACCTTGAACTTACGTCTTTCTGAACCCAGCATACTGATTGACATTACCAATTTAGATGAATTAAAAGGCATTTCAGTCGTCGGAGATCAATTACGTATTGGCGCATTAGTAACCCATACTGAGATTGAAGACTCCAAACTGATTGCGCAGCATGCACCACTTCTGAAGGCTGCAGCCCCACATATCGCCCACAGAGCAATCCGCAATTTAGGAACCTGGGGCGGCTCTTTAGCCTATGGCGACCCTGCGGCTGAATGGCCTGCTTGTAGCCTGGCACTGAATGCGACCATGCTAATTGGCGGTCCTGATGGCGAGCGTCGAATTTCAGCGCAAGATTTTTTCATTGATCTCTACACCACCTCCTTAGAGCCCAATGAAATTCTGATAGCAGCAGAAATCCCCATTGCGAGCAGTAATCAAGTGTTTTATTTCCATGAGCTAGCTCGCCGTCACGGAGACTATGCGATTGCGGGAGTAGCCTTGGTTGCCAATAAGACAGGCAATGTTCTGAGTGATTGCACTTTCACTTTCTTCTCTGTTTGCGCTACACCGATCATGGCGAAGAAGGCTCAAGCCTTGGTGGATGGTAAGCCGCTTAATGACGAATTAATAGCAAATGCAGTTGATGTGACAAGGCAAGAGATTGAGTCGATCGCAGATATCACTAGTAGTGCAGAAACTAAGCAACATCTGATTGGTGTTTTATTAGAGCGTGGCTTAAAGCACTTAATTGCTTAAGTAATCAATATATAAAAAGATAAATTTAGTTCGGAGATTCCAATGAGCTTAAAGAAAAAAATTACGATGACTGTCAATGGTTTGACAGTCAATGCTGAGATTGAGCCGCGTCGTCATTTGGTGGATTTTTTACGAGAAGATCTCCATCTCAAGGGTCCGCACCTCGGTTGTGAGCAGGGGGCTTGTGGCGCCTGTACCGTGAAGGTGGATGGGAAAATTATTCGTGGTTGTCTATATCTAGCTGTACAAGCTGATGGGTGTGTAGTGGAAACAATCGAGGGATTAACTAAGAGTGGGGCATTATCAGATCTACAAGAAGCTTTTATGCGTCATAACGCAATGCAATGTGGTTTCTGCTCTTCTGGAATGTTGCTTGCTGCCGCTGAATTAGTAGAAAAGCAACCTAAGTCCACCCGTGAAGAAGTGCGTGAATGGATCTCTGGAAACTACTGCCGTTGCACTGGCTATCACTCCATAGTAGACGCCATCATGGCCGTGCTTGACGCTCGTGCCAAAGGTGAAAAAATGAAACCTGTTGTTACTCTCGCTTAAGAAGACTGGGAAAACTGATTATGAATAAGCCAGTAGATCTCAAAGGATTAGTGCTTGATCCAGTAACCAATGACCAACGCTATATCGGTAGCAGTGAGCCTCGACATGGGGCGCGCCGTCTTATCGAGGGTCAGGGCACTTATGTCGATGATATTCAGCTACCGAGGATGGGTCATGTCGTTTATTGGCGTTCGCCAGTAGCGCACATGAAAATTGGAAAAATTCATACTGAACAAGCTAGCAAGATGCCAGGTGTTCTGGCGATTGTCGATGGTGTGAAAATGGCTGAGCTGTGTAAGCCATGGGTTGCCACTCTGGGTCACCTTGCGGGTATGAAATCCGCCCCTCAATATGCATTGGCAATGGATAGAGCTTGCTGGCAAGGCGAGCCTGTAGTTGCGGTAGTTGCTGAGACACGCGCACAGGCAGAAGATGCTTTGCAGTTCGTTGATGTTGAGTGGGGAGAGTTGCCCGCAGTAGTTTCAATGGAAACGGCATTAGATGCAGATACTCCGGTTATTCATCCTGAGCTGGGCGACAACCTCTGCTTTACCCGCACCTTGGATGTTGGTCAGGTAGATGAAGTATTTGCAACAGCAGATATTGTGGCTGAAGCTACTTTTGGATTTGGCCGACACACAGGGGTTACCTTAGAGCCTCGCTGCCAAATTGCTGACTACAATCCCGGCGATCGTCGCCTCACGGTGTATCACTCGCAACAAGCGCCGCACATGATGCAAGATTTATATTGCCGTCAGTTTGGCTTGTCTGAGTCTGATGTGCATGTCATTTGTAAAGACGTAGGTGGATCCTTTGGTATTAAGGTGCATGCGTATCCCGATGATTTTGCAACGGTGGGCTTAGCGATGATGTTGGAGCGTCCAGTTAAGTTTGTTGCAGATCGACTTGAATCATTTACGAGTGATATTCATGCCCGTGAACATCGGATTAAAGGGCGTATTGCAGCCAATAAAGAGGGCGATATTTTAGCTTTTGAGATTGATGATCTTACGGCCATTGGCCCTTACTCCATGTTCCCAAGAACCAGTGCGATCGAGGGTAACCAAGTGGTCAACTTGGTTGGTGGACCATACAAGCATCAAAACTACCGCGCCAAACTCAATGTGGTGTTTCAGAATAAAACACCTACCTGCCAATATCGCGGCGTAGGTCATCCAATTGCCTGTGCTGTGACTGAGGGCTTGGTTGATTTAGCAGCTCAAAAATTAAAAATGGATCCTTTGGAGTTCCGTAAGCGCAATGTGATTCCTGATGACGCATACCCTTGCTCGGGAATTTCCGGAATTAAGTTGGAAGTACTGTCACATGAGCAATGCTTGCGAACCATTGAAAAGATGATGGACTATTCTGCTTTGCGTAAAGAGCAGGCTGAGTTACGTAAAAAAGGTATTTATCGCGGAATTGGTTTTGCCACACTAATCGAGCTAACCAACCCAAGTCCAGCGTTCTATGGTGTGGGTGGAGCACGCATCGCGTCTCAGGATGGAGCCTCTGCGCGTCTAGATCCAAGCGGCGTTGTCTCAATATTAATCGGTGTTGGTGAGCAAGGTCAGGGTACTGAAGGTATTTATGCCCAAATTGCTGCTGATGCTGTCGGCCTCTCCATCAAAGATGTGCGCATCATTACAGGCGATACCGATGTGACTCCTTATGGCGGTGGTACCTGGGCTTCGCGTGGTGCTGGAGTAGGTGGTGAGGCGGTCTTATTGGCTTGCCAGGCACTTCAAGAGAACATTTTGAAGCTTGCAGGTGCAATCCTGAATAGATCACCTGAGGAGTTATCCGTTCGACGTGGTCACGTATTAGATAAGGCCACCGGTGAGCAACTTCTGCCGTTTAGTGAGATTGGGCGAATAGGTTATTTCCGTACAGATACTTTGCCGGTGGGATTCTCGGCTGATCTGATGGTGACACGTCATTACACCCAAAAAGAATATCCATTTATTTTTACCAATGGCGTTCAGGCTTCTTATGTTGAAGTCGATCCGGATACTGGATTTGTAAAGCTTCTAAAACATTGGGCGGTTGAGGATTGCGGTCGGGTATTGAACCCCATGTTAGTAGACGAGCAAGTTCGCGGAGCCATTGTTCAGGGTATCGGCGGAGTCCTTTTCGAGGAGTGTATCTACGACGAGAGTGGCCTATTGCGAAATGGCAGTATGGCCGATTATTTAGTGCCAATGGCCAATGAAATGCCGGATATTGAAGTAGCTCACGTAGAGACTCCAACCCAGTCATCTAAGTTGGGCGCAAAAGGTGCTGGTGAGGCTGGTACTGCTGGCGCTCCTGGGGCGGTTCAGAATGCGATTAACGATGCTCTAGCGCCATTTAATAAGGCAGTGTTTGACCAGCCCATTACTTGTGAAAAGATTCTCAAGGCCCTTGGAAAAGTCTAATTGAGAGCTCACCTAAATGAGGCAAATTACCCGGATCAAAGGGGCGAGTGCATCCTGTAACATCCAGCTTTGACCATACGCAAATCCCCTCCCTGGGGATTTGTAATTAATTTGATATTGCGAATAAAAAATATGTCCCATTTAAAATCTAAAACAGCTCTTGTGACCGGCTCGACCAGTGGTATTGGGTTGGCAATGGCTATCGGCTTAGCAAAGCAGGGCGTCAATATTATGGTGAACGGCTTTGGTGAAAAAGATGCCGCGATTGCCGCCATTAAAGCTTGTGGTGTTGAAGTGGAATATCACGGTGCTGACATGAGTAAGCCTATCGAGATTGAGGATCTCATCAAGCAAACTGAAAAACGCTTCGGTTCGCTAGATATATTAGTAAACAACGCAGGCATTCAGCACACGGCGAATGTTGAAGACTTTCCAGAAGATAAGTGGGAGTCGATTATTGCTATCAACTTAAGCTCAGCCTTTTATACCTCCCACCATGCCTTGCCAGGAATGAAGAAGCGCAACTGGGGTCGCATTATTAACATTGCCTCCGTTCACGGCTTGGTGGGCTCTGTTCAAAAATCAGCTTATGTCGCTGCTAAGCATGGCATCGTGGGCTTAACCAAGGTGACCGCTCTGGAGAATGCCAAAACAGGGATTACTTGCAATGCGATTTGCCCAGGTTGGGTTTTAACTCCCTTGGTACAAAATCAAGTAGACGCAAGGGCAGAGCGCGAAGGAATTTCGAATGAGGAAGCCAAAAAAGCCTTGGTATCTGAAAAGCAGCCCTCCGGCGAATTTGTGGCTCCAGAACAATTAGCAGCATTGGCTGTTTTCCTTTGCAGTCCAGATGCTTCAGAAGTGCGTGGAGCGGCCTGGAATATGGATGGTGGCTGGACGGCTCAGTAATCTTTAAATGGGTTGCCGGGCGCCTCTTGTTTGGCTCATGGCGAACAAATTCTCCGGAATCGTCTATAGTTAGGACGGTTGTGGCTGTTATGGCTGCTGATTATTACGTTTTACAATGTAGTGAAGTTGGATTTTGCAAGTAAGAATTTTGCTTAAATCCTGCCTGATATATTTACCTTTTTTAGGAAGCTCTCATGTCATCTATCTTTACCTCATTAGGTCGCACTGTTTTAGCCGGCTTTGTGCTCCTCGCATTGATCGTCCTTGCCATGGGTACAAACTTCGGTTCGATTGAGTTGTCATTCTTATTCCGTTGGATTCACGTGATGGTTGGCGTGATGTGGATAGGCTTACTTTGGTATTTCAACTTTGTGCAGATTCCATCTATGTCCAAGATTCCGGATGAGCAAAAGCCGGCCATCGGAAAAGTAATCGCTCCAACAGCGCTCTTTTGGTTCCGTTGGGCTGCCTTAGCGACTGTAGTTAGTGGTTTAGTTTTATCCATAGTGAATGGATATGCGCACCAAGCATTTACTTTGCAGGCGCCTTTTCGCGCAATTGGTTTAGGCATGTGGATTGCCTTGATCATGGCGTTTAACGTTTGGTTCATTATTTGGCCAAATCAAAAACGTGCTCTTGGCATCGTTGCGGTTGAGCCTGATGTTAAAGCGAAGTCTGCACGTATTGCGATGTTGACTTCCCGTTTCAATACAATGCTGTCTGTTCCAATGTTATTTTTGATGAGTGCTCAGTCACACAACACAACGTGGTTTGTGATTGCCTCATAAAGCAAGCTTTCTTAGTTCATGCAAAAGGCCCGCAGAGCGGGCCTTTTGCTTTGGTGCAGAGTGTCTTGATCACAAGATAGGCGGCAACTCTTTTGTCAGTGCGCCACGTTGTGCAGTAACTGCCCCCAGTAGAGCAAACCCAAGTAACTTGCCATCACTAGATTCAAAGCGCGCTTCAAGACCACCTTCAACGGAGTTTATTTTCCAATCGCCGACTACACCTTTGGCTGGTGGTGAAACAATAGTTGGTAGGGCGGGAGTCTTCACCATGACCGGCATCGCGGGATAACTGAGAGTAGTGTGCTGTCCAAGCAGGTTAGGGGCTAAAACCCGCGCAGCCTGCATGATCGGCATGACATAAGGTAGAACTAAGCCCTCAACCTCGGCGCAGTCGCCAATGGCATAAACATTCTTAGCGCTAGTTTCTAATTGACGATTCACTGTAATGCCTTCGCCTGTCGCAATTCCAGCTGCTTGCGCTAAATCTAAGCGGGGCTTTAAACCGACTGCGGATAGAAATGCATCGCTATGAATTACAGTTCCATTGGCAAGGGTAATTAAGAGAGAGCCGCCGTTTCGATTAATCGATTTCACGGTAGTAGCTAAATGCCAACGCACGCCTGCTGCACTGAGCTTAGCCTGAAGTGCTTGTGCTGCCGCCTCGGGAAGTAGTCTGCCCAAAGCCTGCGGCGCTAAGTCAATGACATCGACTTCATATGAACCTAAAACTAAATCATTCGCAAACTCACATCCAATCAAGCCAGCACCCAAGATAGCGATTCTTTTTTTACCTTCAATTGCCTTGCGAAATTGCACATAGTCTTCCAGATCATTGACGGTAATCACTTCATTGGCTGCATTGCCTCTCAAAGGAAGGCGAATTTGATCAGCGCCTAATCCCAGAACTAACTTCCCATAGGAAATGCTACCTGTAGAAGTGGTGACTATTTGTGCGGCTGTATCAATAGCAGTGACATTGGCATCGCCCACAATCCTAATGTCTAGCTGTGTTGCCATCCCTTCAGCATTGGTAGAAATTAATTGCTCTGCAGATTTGCTGCTTGCCAATGCAGTGGAAAGCATCGGCTTTGAGTAAAAGTAGCCTGGCTCCCTTGTTATTAGGGTAATTGGCATTGCCTTATCTAGTTTGCGAAGCTCTCGAATGACAGTGTAGCCAGCTAATCCACTACCAATAATGACAATCCCCGGTGGGGATAATTGATTCTGATGATCCAAAACTGGACTCCCTAATAATGCGTTTAAAGGTGTTACGTTTGGCTTGAGTTAAGAAACTTGTACCATTTCAAAGTCAGATTTTGATACACCGCAATCTGGGCATTCCCAATCTTCAGGAACGTCAGCCCAAGCGGTACCAGCAGGAATGCCATCTTCAGGCAAGCCTTTCGCCTCGTCATAGACAAAACCACAAACGATACATTGCCAAGATTTCATAGGGATTCCTTGTTGTAATGGTTTAAAGGCAGTTTAAATTGAATTTCAAATTCACTTACTAGCCACAGATCTGGTTGTTTTGTATCAAGCAAGTAAGTAACTAATGATTTATAGGATGAATAGGAATGATATTATTTATCTGATAATTAGATTATAGGGATAAGGACAGATCATGGCTGCTCTACCTTCATTACGACAGCTTCGCTATTTTGTAGCGGTTGCTCAGGAGCTCAATTTTACTAGAGCTGCAGAGGTCTGCTTCGTAGGTCAATCTACGCTAAGCGCCGGTTTAAAAGAGCTAGAAGATGTTTTGGGAGTCCGCCTGGTTGAGCGGGATAGGCAAAATGTAGCCATCACTCCAATCGGCGCAGAGATTTTAGAAAGGGCTAAGGCGATCTTGGCCTCGTCTCAAGACTTAGTGGAATATGCGAGTGCCTCTGGCGAGCCAATGGCGAGGACCATTCGATTGGGGGTCATCCCCACTATCGCACCATTTTTATTGCCAAACGTGTTGCCTGATATTCGGGAGCATTACCCCAAGTTAAAAATTGCTCTGCGTGAGGATTTAACCGCCAATCTATTGGCGCGCTTAATAGATCATCAACTTGATTTTGCATTAATTGCATTGCCCTATGACACAGCTGGCCTCTTGGTGAAAGAGTTGTTTGTCGATGAATTTTGGCTGGTTGCAGGCGCAAATGATCCTGCATTAAAGGGTAAGGAAATTCATTTGCCTACCAAAATGGCAGAGAGACTACTTTTGTTAGAAGAGGGTCATTGTCTGCGTGATCACACGATGCAAGCTTGTAAGCAATCTGATATTCGCAATGCCGAGGGTATGGAAGCAACTAGCTTATTGACTCTGTTGCAAATGGTGGAGTCTGGCATGGGCATTGCGTTGCTTCCTGAGATGGCGGTAAAAGGCGGGATTTTAAATGGTACAACATTGATTGCTCGGCCTCTAGCGCCACCCGCCCCCAAGAGAGTGATTGCACTGGTTGCCCGCTTATCAACCGCGCATCATGATGAGTTCCAAGCGCTTGCCCACAGCATTGAATCAAGATTTAAATCTAGCCCAAGAATTAGTCGAGGCAGTCGAAAGAGTTTTCAAAGAGTCTAGTATGGTGTCGGCGGGACTTTAATATCCCTGCTAAAGTTGCGCATTAATTGCAGTATTCACCCCCAAAAAAAGAAAGTAGTTCATGTCTGGAAAAGAAATCATGTTTACCCCCGTCAAGCTTGGCGCGATTGAATTAAAGAATCGCCTGGTGATGGCGCCTCTCACTAGAATGCGTGCCATCGATGGGGATGTGCCACACCCCCTGGCAAAAACTTACTACGCGCAAAGGGCAAGTGCTGGCCTCATCATCAGCGAAGCAACACAAATTTCTGCTATTGGTAAAGGTTATCCGGGAACGCCTGGAATCTATTCTGCTGAGCAAACAGCGGCTTGGAAAGAGATTGTGAGTGCGGTACATGCCAAAGGTGGCAAGATGATTGCGCAGTTATGGCATGTTGGGCGCATCTCTCATTCCTCCTTGCATCCAGAGCAAGGTATTCCTGAAGCTCCGTCTGCGATTGCGCCTGCTGGCCAAACTTATGGTGCTGATTGGAAGTTGCACGATTACGAAACGCCTAAGGCGATGACTGCTGAAGATATTGCCCGTCTTTTGAGAGACTTTGAGCTGGCTGCTATGAATGCCAAAGCGGCAGGTTTTGACGGCGTGGAAATTCATTCTGCGAATGGCTATTTACTCGATCAGTTTTTGCAAGACAAAACCAATCAACGTACTGATGGCTATGGCGGATTAATCGAAAATCGTATGCGCTTATTGGGTGAGGTGATTGAATCTATTTCCAAGGTATATCCGAGCGATCGTATCGGTGTGCGCTTATCACCCTACGGTAGCTTTAATGATATGGCTGACAGCGATCCAGTTGCTTTGTTCACTGCGGTGATTCAGAAGCTCAATGGCTATCACTTATCTTATGTACATATGATTGAACCGCGCTCTACCAGTGCAGGTGGTAACGATCAAGTGAACACAGAGGCGCCTATTACTTCAGAGATGTTCCGTACAGCCTATCAAGGTCAATTTATTAGTGCTGGTGGATATGATCAAGCCATGGGCGAAGCTGTTTTAGAGGCCGGCCTTGCTGATGCCGTTGCCTATGGACGTTTGTATATCTCTAATCCGGATTTGGCTGAACGCTTTGCGCAGGGTGCTGCACTCAATGCTTACAACCGTGCCACTTTTTACGGTGGAGCAGAAGTCGGGTACACAGACTACCCAACACTCTAATCTGCTAATGATTAATCAGGGCCGCTGTCGAAAGATAGCGACCTTATTTTTTGTCTTCGGGGTCTTTTAATAGGCCATAGTGATTGGCAACCAGCAGCATTGCAATGGACGCACATCCCATGGCAAAGAATTCCCATTGATGCAGCATGGCAGTACCAGTGACGGTCATTAAGATTGTCCATCCAACTGCCATCTTGGCTTTTTTGCTTAAAGGTTTCATATTTCGGAACTAAAGTGAAAAGTTATCGAACGGTAAGTCTAGCTCTGGCGCTCAACTCGCTTGGCGTGCCGCGTTTATCAAGTTGAGAGAGTCTTAGCGCTTCTTGCTCAAAATCAGTTTGAGCCGGGTGAAATTCAAGGTTGCCAAGGTGGATGACATAAGTCCACACCAGTTCTCGGCCCCTGTCTTTATATACGTCAACAATGCGCTTCATTTATTAATGCCTCTGGTAGGGGCTGAGCCATTTGCAGGACTCATATTGTTTTTTAAATCGATCAGATTTCGTGGATCGATACGAATCACGCCACCACGAGGGCTATCAATGTCTGCAATCAGAAAGAAAGCAATGGCAATCATGGTTGGGAAAATCATAAAAAGGCCGACATTGGGTTTAAAGTTCCGCGCACCAAAGCCTACCAATATATTGGCTGCAATCGCGATCGCAGACATCAGCCACCAAGCCGCAGTTGGGATACGATTCCACCAAGCCGCCTGAGTATAGCCTTGGGAGTTGATCACATCATTCATTCCGGAGACCACAAGCGCAATGGTGGGGGTTGATTGAGTTCGTGCCACAGGGAGTAATTCGTTCCACATGGCATTCTCTAAAGCAGTGGTGCGTTTGGTAATTTGCTTAGCCGTCTCATGATCTTGCTTGGAGTAAAACAAGATACGCTGATCTAGGTATTCACCAAGAAGACCCTTAATACTCTCTGCGGTTTTACTGGGCAGAAGATCAGCCCTTAAAAATTCTGTACCAATGGCATTTGCCTCCGCTTCCTCATAGGTCTGCCTCAAGTCATAGCGAGCAATCGCCATGGAGAAGGTGAATCCAATAATGAGGCCAAGTAGGGTGAGCGTTGCAGTCTGGATGACGCCCAAATCTGCCGAGGTCTCAGTGTCTTTGGTTCGGTACTTGCTGAGTACGGCATTGCCAAACCAGACTGAGCCTGAGAGGGCTACAGCAGAGATGAAAAATACCAGTCCGGGGTAATTAGCTAAGTGTGGAATATTAAAAAGTTCCTGGATACAGAATATCTTTAGTCACATTCTGGATATCACGGTGTCCTGTAAACGCCATAGTGATATCCAATTCATTATGAATAATCTCTAGGCATTTAGTCACGCCGGCCTCGCCCATAGCACCCAAGCCATAAAGAAAGGGGCGACCAATCAATGTACCGCGTGCACCTAGTGCCCAGGCTTTCAAAACATCTTGTCCTGAACGAATGCCACCATCCATCCACACGTCAATATCTTTACCAACGGCATTCACGATGCCAGGCAATGCTCTGATGCTGGAGATCGCACCATCCAACTGACGGCCACCATGATTAGAGACGATCAAGGCATCCGCGCCGGAATTGGCAGCAAGTCGGGCATCGCCTTCATCCAAGATACCTTTAATAATTAACTTGCCACCCCAAAGTTTCTTAATCCACTCCACATCATCCCAGCTCAGGCCAGGGTCGAACTGTTCTGCTGTCCATGAGGAGAGGGAAGACATATTGCCAACGCCCGTAGCATGACCAACAATGTTGCGGAAAGTTCTGCGAGGAGTCATTGCCATACCCACGCACCAGCGTGGCTTAGTCATCATGTTGATGATGTTGGTAATCGTCAGCTTTGGAGGTGCAGACAAACCATTTTTTAAATCCTTATGGCGTTGTCCCAGAATTTGTAAATCTAAAGTAAGAACGAGGGCAGAGCATTTGGCTGCTTTGGCACGCTCAATGAGACGCTCAATAAAGCCGCGGTCTTTCATGACATAGAGCTGAAACCAAAAGGGCTTAGTAGTGCGTTCTGCCACATCCTCAATTGAGCAAATACTCATCGTAGAAAGACAGAAAGGCACACCAAATTTTTCTGCCGCACGGGCCGCCAGAATTTCACCATCAGCATGTTGCATGCCGGTCAGTCCAGTAGGCGCTAATGCGACTGGCATCGCCACTTCTTCTCCGACCATCGTTGTTTTGGTGGTGCGGTTAATCATATTGACAGCAACACGCTGACGTAGTTTGATCTTCTGAAAATCCGACTCATTGGCGCGGTAGGTAGATTCAGTCCATGACCCGGAGTCTGCATAGTCATAAAACATCTTAGGGGTGCGCTTCTGATGCAGAACTCGTAAATCTTCAATATTGGTGATGATTGCCACTAAAACCCCTTTGTATATTGCAAATGCCTGAGAGCAAAAGCTAATTTAAGCTCTATCTTAGCAATACCGAGCATTTGTTTCTACAATGCGTAGGCAAAGCCCTTCTTGGGGCTCTAAACAGCCACCCATCCAACCATATCCTCCTGAATGCCTCAAATACCCCTGTCGACGGTCTTGTATTTAACGCTTGCGACCCTCCTCTGGGCGGGTAATGCAATAGCTGGTAGAGCATTAGTGGGTAGTGTTTCACCGATCACCCTCAGTGCTGTCCGCTGGGGTTTGGCAGCCTTATTACTACTACCTCTTGGCTGGCGAATCCTAAAGCCAGGTAGCGCCCTATGGCAAAACAAGAGTCGCTTCCTCATCTTGGGATTATTAGGGGTAGGTAGCTATAACGTGCTCTTATATCTTGCCTTACAAACCTCGACGGCAATTAATGTCACCCTCATTGGGGCGAGTATGCCGATCTGGATGCTCCTGATCGGCGCCGTCTTTTATCAAGTGAGGCCGACACTGTTACAGCTTTTAGGGGCAGTCGTATCCTTGGTAGGCGTGACCGTAGTCCTTACGCGGGGTGAGCCTGCCAGTCTCTTGAGTATGGATGTAGTCATGGGTGATTTGCTCATTATGTTAGCCACGATTCTCTGGGCCTTTTATAGCTGGATGATTAGCCGCCCGGGAGGGAGTGCTGAGCGGCAGTGGCCCTGGGCTGAGTTTTTGATGGCACAGGTCTTGATTGGATTTTTGTGGACGATGCTGTTTGAGGGTGCGGAAATTGCTACAGGGCACGCCTTTATTGACCTCAATTATTGGACTGGTGCTTTGATCTTATTTGTTGCTATTGGCCCCTCCTTAATTGCTTATCGGTGCTGGGGTTTGGGAGTGAATGTTGCCGGACCTACGGTGGCAGGATTCTTTGCTAATCTCATTCCCTTGTTTACAGCCTTACTGTCTGCTGCCATTTTGGGAGATCCACCCCAGCTTTTTCATGGTCTGGCTTTTGTCCTGATTGTGGCTGGAATACTGGTTTCTTCTGTAACGCAGAAAAGGGCCTAAGCCCCTTTATTAACTCAAAAAGCCTGTTTTTAAAGGCTCAGTACCAAAACAGCGCTAAATCAGTATCATTTAGGGCTAATCACACGATTCACTAGGAAATTACTATGCCAGGCTTGCTCCCGAATGTTGATCCAGACGGTCTCTTAGAGTTCTCGGTTGTTTACACCGACCGCTCGCTAAATCACATGTCTGATGAATTCAAAAAAGTCATCGTGGATATTTCTAGCGTCCTGAAAGATGCTTACAACGCAATTTCTGCAGTGATCGTTCCTGGTAGCGGCACATTTGGTATGGAAGCCGTAGCACGTCAGTTTGCCAATAATGAAAAATGCCTTATCTTGCGCAACGGCTGGTTTAGCTATCGCTGGACTCAGATTTTTGATTTAGCCAATATCACCAAGGACATTACCATTATCAAAGGTAGGCAATTGGAAGATGCTACGCAAGGTGTATTTGCCCCTGCGCCGATCGAAGAAGTAGTGGCTTTTATTAAAAAAGAAAAGCCAGCAGTTGTTTTCGCTCCTCACGTAGAAACTTCTGCAGGCATCATTCTGCCGGATGACTATCTCAAGGCAGTGGGTGAAGCGGTGCGTTCAGTCAATGGTTTGTTTGTACTCGATTGCATCGCATCAGGTGCAACATGGGTAGATATGAAGGCTTGCAATGTCGATGTGTTGATTACTGCGCCTCAAAAAGGTTGGAGCAGTTCACCTTGCTGCGCGATGGTGGCTATGAGTGACAGAGCACGCGAGCGTATTGAGTCCACTCAAAGCAGCAGTTTCTCAATGGATTTGAAGAAGTGGCTTCAAATTATGGAAGCCTATGAAAAGGGTGGTCACGTGTATCACACCACTATGCCAACCGATGCGCTCAAAATCTTGCGCAATGTGATGAAAGAAACTCAGTCCTTAGGTTTTGCTGCACTCAAAGCAAAGCAAAAAGAGTTGGGTGATAAGGTTCGTGCCTTATTGGTATCCAATGGTTATCACTCAGTTGCAGCAAAAGGCTTTCAGTCTCCTGGTGTTGTAGTGAGCTTTACCAAAGATCCAGATATTCAGTCAGGTAAAAAGTTTATTGCTCTTGGTATGCAGACAGCAGCTGGCGTGCCATTGCAGTGCGATGAACGTCCAGACTTCCGTACCTTCCGCCTTGGTTTATTTGGCCTAGAGAAGCTGGCACATGTTGACCGCACAGTGGATCACCTTGCAACAGCATTAGAGAGAATTACCGAGACTGAAGCGCAGCCAGCTTAAGTAGCTTTAATTCATGTTTACAAAAGGCCGTCTTAGGACGGCTTTTTAATTGGGTATCATTAAGCCACCCATGAATCTATCGGAACCTCAAATGAGCACCTCTTTAGCAAAATTGATCTTAGCCACCTTCGTTTCTATCTCAATTGTTTTATCACCATGGGCTGTAATGGCAGCGGATTCAACCTCAGCGGGAGCACCCGTGGCCGCCTCTGCAACGATGACTGATGTTCAGTCAGAGCAGGCCGCTAAGAAGGCTGCGAAGAAATCCAAGAAGGATAAAAAAGCAGAGAAGAAGGCCAAGAAAAAATCTCAGAAGAAAGCAAAAGCAGCTCAAGAGCCTGCGGCTCCTCAGCAATAAATTAGCAACTAACTTAGAGGATCAGAGCCCTCGGGATCTAAAGGCTTTATTGGGTTCTGACCCTGTTGTTTGTTTGGCGCATCGTTGCGTACCAGCAACCACATTGCCCCCATCACCAAACTCATGCCACCCATCTGCATCCAGGTAATTGGTTCAGACAATACGATCCAGCCCATAAAGAGGGTGGAGACGGGGCCCAGTATTCCAGCTTGAGCAACTAGCGGTGAGCCAATACGATTAATGGCAACCATGATTAACAACATCGGAATGACAGTACATAGACTTGCATTGAGCAGGCTAAGCCAATAGATTTGCGGTGCTTGCACAAATACAGCGGCAGGATCGTAAATCAGAATTTGAATGACGCTCATGAATGCGGATGCAGAGCTAGCATAGACCACTAAGCGTACGCTACCCACGCGCCTGACCATCTCTCCAGACCCAATCATGTAGATTGCATAGGAACATGCGCTAGCAAAGACCAATAACATGCCGAGCAGAGCCATTGATCCGGTCGAGCTGGCATCTTGAATGAATACAACGATTACGCCAAGATAACCTACCGCGAGTGCATACCACTGCAAGCGACTAATGGATTTATTCAATACAAAATAAGAAATCAACAATACGATGGTGGGTGTCAGGTAAAGCACGATACGTTCTAGTCCAACGGAAATGTATTGCAGTCCTAAAAAGTCAAGATAGCTAGAAAGAAAATAACCCATAAATCCCAGAGAAAATATCTTAATTTGATCTTTCAATATGAGCGGACTCATAGCTTGTCTGTGCGCTTGCCACCAATAAATTCCCCAGAAGAGGGGAAGCGCCATCAGCATTCTTAAGGCAATCAGCGTCTCAGCATTTGCGCCGTAGCCAAAAGCGAGTTTGACTAGAATCGCCTTGCCGGAAAATAGTATGGAGCCTAGTCCGGCCATTAAGAGGCCGTAGATGTAACGGCGATGATGAAGAGTTCCACTAACTGATTGCATGATGCTTTATAACAGTTTGTTGAGTAGACTCCGCATCTCCACAATGACCTCTGTTGGAGTAAGTCCAATGGGACCAATTTGCTTTGCTACCAGGCTATCGGCTGCCGTGGCGTGTAGTTGCACCCCAATACAACTAGACTCCCATAAATTAAGATTGTGTTGGATGCCCTGTGCTGCGAGAGCTGCGATCGCACCTGTTAAGACATCACCCATGCCGCCAACGGCCATGCCCGGATTGCCCTCAGCGCATTGCACTACTGGATGAAGAGGTGAGGCAATGAGTGTATGTTGACCTTTAAGTGCAACGATGCAATCGGTAAGTTTGACCAAGTCCAATACGGCGGCTAAGCGATCTGCCTGAATGACTGAAGCGATGGTGTTGAGAAGATGGGCTGCCTCTCCAGGATGTGGGGTGAGTACAGTCATGCCTGGAAACACTTGATTACGTTGCTTAAGAAGATCTAAAAATTCAGGATTATCGGCAATCAGGCTGAGTGCATCGGCATCAATCACAAGCGGCACTTTTGGATAGCATAGCGAGGCTATTAAGCAATCTCTAGCCAGTGCAGAAAAGCCAAGGCCGGGCCCAATTGCAATGACGTCCGGTGTGGTAGTTTCTAATTGTTCGTGGGCGTTAAAGCTCGCTAGGCGAATCATCAGCTCGGCTTGTTCGGGTATTGCATGGGCAGCGGTCGGATCTAGCATCTCCAAGATAGTCCAACCTGCCCCTAAGTGCAGCGCGGCACTGCCTGCCAAAATGAGGGCGCCAGCCATTCCAGGTGCGCCACCAATCAGTAGAACTTTACCGGCATTCCCTTTATGTTCTGAGGGCGCTCGCTTAAGGCGGGTAATGAGCTCGAGTGATCTCAGTTCGGTAGGGGGATTCATCTAAATAAATCGGTATAAAAAAACCGCGGCGAACCGCGGCTTATTTATCTTGGAAAGAGATTATTTCTTAGTATCAGTTGCTGGAACTGCTGGAGCTTCAGCGGGTGCAGCTGGAGCTGCAGGAGCATTTTTCTTAGCCTCTTCCATGTGAGCAGCTTCAGCACCATGCTTCTCGCCACCCATATCAATGTCGCCGTCGCCTTTGATGAGTAAGTAGGCTGTAGCAGAGATTAATACCAGTACCATGATGATGATTGAACGGTTGCTCATTGCATTTCCTTCGAGTTGGTTAATATCCTCCAATATTAACGCCTGAAGCGCAGACGGTATATCCGAATAAGCCCTAGATGTGAAATTAATGCAATATTCTAGGTAGTAATACTAATTCTGACCTTGTATCCTAGGGCTTGCCTGTCTACCGAACTGAAGATAAGTCATTTTTAAAGGTTGAAATAAAGGTGCCGATATGAGTCCAAGACTCCCTGTAAATAACTCCCAAACCATTACTGATTTTTTAAAGCTTCAGAAAAGCCAGTTAGCAGAAAGTGATTCTGATGATTCCTATAGATTTGCATTTGATGATCAGGCTTTTTTGGCGCGTCGTGAAACTCTAGGTTTACGCTTTCAGTTGGAGTTACTCAAGCCAGAGATCTTGTTGCATGAGCACGGCATTGAACACACCATCACCGTATTTGGTTCAACCCGTTTTGTAAGCTGTCAAACGGCCCAGGAATTAGAGAAGGGCGCCAAAACACCAGAGGCTCAAGCAGAGGCTGAACGGGCTTTACTGCATTGTAAGTACTATGACTCAGCTAGAGAGTTTGGGGCAATCGTTGCGGGTTATAACGCCACTCAATCTGAAGCTCGCAATAAGTTACATATTGCTACTGGTGGAGGCTCCGGAATTATGGAGGCTGCTAATCGTGGCGCATTTGAGTCGGGGGATAAAGCCATTGGTTTTAATATCAGCCTGCCAAGAGAGCAGCACCCTAATTCTTATCTCACACCTGGCTTGAGTTTCCGCTTTCATTACTTCGCTATTCGAAAAATGCATTTCATGCTCAGGGCTAGAGCAATTGTGGCCTACCCAGGCGGTTTTGGCTCCTTTGATGAGTTGTTTGAAGTGCTTACCTTAATGCAAACAAAAAAGGTCGACCGTTTTCCAATCGTTCTAGTAGGAAAATCATTCTGGCAAGAGGTGATCAACTTCAAGCATATGCTGGACCATGGAGTAATAGATCAGGCAGATATGGAGCTAATCCATTTCGTTGAGACTGCTGATGAGGCCTGGGCGGTCATTCGCGACTGGTATCAATTAGCCTAAGTTGACCCATAAGAACTGTAATATAGTCGGCTAAGATCATGTCTATTACTAATACTGTCACCCTCACTTCCGAATTAGATTTACCGGCCTACTTGTTTGGCATCGCCATGCTCCTCATGGTGATGCTGGTGCATGGGTTTGCTTTGCTACAAATTGCCAAGCGCTATGAAGTGAAGTCATTTTTATATTTATCAGAGCACAAGTACTCCTCAGTAGCTTTCGTGTTTTATGTCAGCGTGCTGTGTTTATTTCTGACTCACATCTTTGAAATCATTCTCTGGGGTATCTCACTGCGAGTATTTAATCTTTTACCGAATTTAGGTGAGAGCATCTTGTTCAGTGGCAGCACCTATACAGCAATGGGTTTCATGGATGACCTCCTGCCAAGTGGCTGGAAGATGCTGGCAATCATCATTGCCTTTTCGGGAATGTTTGCCTTTGCTTGGACCGCATCGGTCATGATCTCCATGACCAAGAATTTCCGTCAGGCTTATACCCGTCTGCATATGCAAAAACTAAAGATGGCACCTGAAGTCATTGAGCGTTTTAAGTAAGGCATGAGCAAAATATGAGTAAGGCATGGGATGCCATTATTATCGGCGGTGGAGCTGCTGGACTCTTTTGTGCTAGTGTTGCTGGCCAGTTGGGCAAGAGGGTCTTGGTACTCGACCATGCTGATATCTTGTGCGAGAAAATTCGGATTAGCGGTGGGGGAAGATGTAACTTCACTAACTTGCATAGTAGTCCAGCAAATTTTCTATCCCTAAACCCCCACTTTGTAAAAAGTGCCTTAGCGCGCTATCCCGCAAAAGAATTTATCAAGTTAGTGCAGTCTTACCGCATTGCCTATCATGAGAAACATCAGGGTCAGTTATTTTGCGATGATTCAGCAAAGCAAATTATCGAGATGTTGCTTGCTGAATGCGCTAAAGGCCATGTCGATATCCGTCATCCAGTTGCAGTGCAATCGATTTCAAATGTAGCAGGGGAATGGACTATTAAAACCAATGCGGGTCATGAGAGAGCTAGATCATTAGTCATGGCAACTGGTGGTTTACCAGTCCCGGCAATTGGTGCAACAGCATATTCCTTGGATATCGCGAAGCAATACGGACTGAATGTTATTGATCCACGTCCTGCACTGGTACCACTCTCATTTACATCTGGTGAATTTGATAATCTGATTGAATTGTCCGGCCTCAGCTTGCCGGTGCGTATTGCGGCAGGCTCCAAGGGAAAGCGTTATGGCGCGTGTCGCTTTAATGAGGATCTGCTCTTAACCCATAAAGGCCTCTCCGGACCTGCAGTGTTGCAGGCCAGTAGTTACTGGGCCGAAGGTGAGGAAATTCATGTTGATTGGTTAGGTGCAGTAGAGGCTCATGGTCAATTTACTTGCGATGAATTATTTAATCACGAAGATAACCGCCTCAAGCTGACGGAAAATATCTTGGCTTCAGTAATGCCATTGCGCCTAGCAAAAGCATTTGCTGAGCAGAAAAACCTTCTTGGTAAAAAATGGGCTGAGGTTTCAAAAAAGGATCGTCAGTCACTTAAAGAACTCATTACCAATTGGTCAGTAAAGCCAGCTGGAACTCTGGGTTGGAAAAAAGCTGAAGTGATGTTGGGGGGTTTAGATACCAAAGAGCTTGACGGCCAAACGATGATGGCCCGAAATCATCCGGGTTTATATTTCATTGGCGAGTGTGTTGATGTCACGGGTCATCTTGGCGGTCATAATTTTCAGTGGGCCTGGGCCAGTGGTTACGTTTGCGCACAATCGATCTAAAGAGATTTTGAAGCATCAATAGACTACTTAGTTTGGCTGATTTCTCATCCAGTCAGCTGTATTAAAAAAAGACTCCTCTAGCTGGGCGCCAACCTGACTATTAATTCCACAGTCTTCCATTGCGCGATACATGCAAGCTAGCCATTGATTACGTTCTTTGAGACCAATCTTGAAGGGTAAGTGACGTGCGCGCAGCATGGGGTGGCCATGCTTTGGAGAGTAGACATCTGGACCGCCCATCCAGCCTGATAAAAATAGCTTGAGCTTATCTCTAGAGTTCGATAGATCCTGTGAATGTAGATCTCGCAAGTCTGTAAAGGCCTCTTCTAGGGCCATCAAATCGTAGAATCGATCCACTAATTCTTCAAGCTTTGCAGCGCCGCCAATCATTTCGTACAGGTTTTTTCTTTCGCTCATACCCCTAATTTTAATGCTAAGAGAGCAGGGAATTGGCAAGAATGTGATTTGGGTATAGAGTAGAAGTGTACTTTTTAATTGATCAGAATGTTTACTTAACTCAAGGAGAAATGCAATGGACCATAAGGATATTCAAGCATGGCAACAGGAAAAGGCGAAGGAGCTATTCGCCTATTCCCATAAGTTATTAGATGCCGCCAAAGATCTGAGCGAGCATCATCTTGAAGAAATTCAGTGGGGCATGAAAAATGCCATGGAGAGCGCTAAGTCTGCCGCCAAAAATGATCTTGCTAAGCTCAAAGAGCTTCAGGAGTTAGCTACCAAGGAAGCTGCAAAACGCGCCACTGTTTATCAAAAGAAAGTGAAATCTGTTCTCAAGGACATTGGTGACAATGCGGCTGATGAAACCGAAAAGCATTTAGAGAAAGTTCGCAGCTCTTTAGTGACTTGGCTTGAGGATGCTGAAAGTAAATTGCCAGGACATGCTGACAAGTTATCTAAGGTAGTTCATGATATGTCAACTGCTGGGCAGAAGATGTTTAAAGAGGGGCGAAAAATTGTGAACCAAGTAGCCGACACAGCAGAAAAGAATATCGAAGAGCATCTCAGAAAATCTTCAGATACAAGTAAGAAGAAGTAGTTATTTTTTAACTAAGTTCTAAGGGGCCGCCAATTGATTGGCGGCTTTTTTATACCCAGCCCTGCAACCAGGTATTGGTATCCTTAAGCTCACGCCAAGGAATGATTTGAGAATGTTGATCAAAAACAGCTTCTAGCACTACAAACTCAATGGCCACCTCTGGTAACTCAGGCAGGATGACTTTGCTGACTAAAAAGTGTTTTCGCTTATGACTTGGTTTTACCGCTGTCCATTTGCTCAGCAGTAGTTTTTTGGGGCTAATTAGATTGAGTTCTTTAGAGCTCATTACACTGAAATTCATTTGTGTTGCTGATGAGTTTGCCTGAGCTGGTCGTAAAGATATTGCTGGAGTCCTGTATTTGGGTAGGGCATTTCAGATCAAAATAACTCAGTGGACCAAGACTTCCACAGTAGTCGTACTGACGATTCTGAAACTGCATCTGTGCTTTTTTGAGAATCATCGGAGATTTACTCCCAGTGCTATCAGTGCACGACCAGGTAGTGTATGTTTCTCGCCCACATGCTGAGAGCCCTAAAGCCAGTATCAAGAGGGGGATTGTTTTGTTCATCACTATGATCAAAGTACCCAAAAGTGATGGGTGCCATCCTTGCCAAGCTGCTCTACCAAACCAAATTCCCAATCTAGGTAGGCCTGCATCGCGGCAGGATCAACGCTTGTTCCCTCGTATGGTCGTTTGTAGCGATCCATTGGGGGTGATGCTAAATGCGTAGCGCCTTTTTCAATATCAAGACCAGCTTTGATCCATGCTGCATTACCTCCAGTCAACACGAATACTTCCGCCTGATTGAGAGATTGAGTGAGCGCTTGAATTTCTTGTGCAGCAAATATAGCTAAGTCACCTGTAGTGCTGGTGAGTACGTAGCGATTTGCTACGGGAAGATTCTTCAGAGCGCTAGCAAACTGAGAACGTAGTGCAAACCAACTACCAGGAATATGGCCTTTGACATAATTTGCATGAGTGCTCAGATCGATGCAAATCGTCTTGGCATCATCTTTTAACCATGATGCAGCCGTTTTCGCATCCACCATTTGAATATGAGGTGTTTGCGGCTGAGGTGCAATCCAGGCTCCTTTCTGCGTCAGATCCGATGCTTTGATGTCATCAATCACATAGACATCCCAAGCCATCTGGGCAAGCCATGAAGCTGGCATATTTGCTCTTACGCTAGCAGGATCAGATAAAACGATACGTGCACCACGAACAGGCGCTACCATTTCTGTTTCTTGAACCAATTGTCCGCCTGGTATTGACCGAAACCCAGGTAGGTGACCAGCTTCATATTCTTCAGGCGTTCTTGGATCAAAGAAATACGTAGTGCGCTCAGCCTGAGACTTCCATTGCTCGATATCGGCCAGCTTAACCCGCCTTACTCCAGCTTGATCAGCTACGCTACGTGCACGCTCTGCAGCTGTGGTAGCAGTACTTTCACTTACCTCTTTGAATTTACGACTTTGCCCTTTATCTAGCTCCTGACCAGCTAAGGTCCAGCCAATCGTGCCATTGCGTAATGCATTGACTTCATTTGGGATGCCAGCATTAATGAGCGATTGAGTGCCAATGATGCTACGTGTTCTACCTGCGCAATTGACGATGATCTTCGTCTTAGGATTGGGTGCTAATTCTGGAAGGCGCAAAACCAATTCGGCACCAGGGACGCTAATGCCAGTTGGAATGCTCATAGTTTGATATTCATCAAAGCGACGTACATCTACAACGACTACATCCTCCTTGTCGTCAATTAATTTCTTTACTTCTTGCGCTGACAGGGAAGGTGTGTGACGCTTTGATTCCACAAACTCACCAAAAGATTTACTCGGAACATTTACATCTTTAAAGACCTCTCCACCAGCAGCCTTCCATGCTGTAACACCGCCTGCAAATACTGAAACATCGACATAGCCAAGTTTAGAGAGTCTTTTTGCTGCTAATTGCGCAAGCCCCTCGCCATCATCAAGCGTAACAATCGGCACATCTTTTCTGGGGAGCTTACTGAATGCATCAACCTCAATCCGTGACAGTGGGAGATTGGCAGCAAACAAAGGATGTTCTTGTGCATGAGGATCTTCTTCGCGAACATCTAATAGGGCAATTTCTTCTTTTTTAAGGAGCTTATTGCGGACAAATGCATAGTCTTGATTTTTGATAGACATCATTCTTTTCTGGATTAATTGTGGTGGCTAATTTAGGCGTAAATCTAAGGAAATATTCAATTTTCACGCAAGATATCCGACTAAAAATGCCTCGAAAGCATGGACTCGCCTTTTTTTAGAGGATAGGTCATAAACGGGGGATTTTTTGTTTTTTTAGGCGCATCTCCATTGTTTTTAATAGTTTTTCTCATTTTGAGGGATTTAGTCCATATAAGAGTTATCCCTAGGGCTGGACCTGTAATTCCCTGCTTTTTATGGGGATATACTATTTCCGAGCTCAATACTCAAACTTTAATTAAAGATCTAGGAGACATGATGTCACAACACGATACATTGTTGGCTGCTTTTGAAACTTACAAAGCAGAGAACGAAAAGTTTATTGAAAAGGGTGTCAAGGCATCTGCTGCTCGTGCTCGTAAAGCCTTGCAAGAAATTGCCGGTGCATGCAAAGAGCGTCGCAAAGAAATTACTGCTACCAAAGAAGCTATGGAAGCTAAGAAGTAACTCTTCTTAACTTAAATTGAATTCAGCCTGGCCCCCACAAGGAGCCGGGCTTTATTTTTATAGGCTGACAGAAAATAAAGTGAGCTTCATGGCTTTGCTGCGAATTGCTAGTAAGTTTTGATACTCAGGGCTATTGGCCCATGATTCTGAGTGCTCTAGATCTGGGAACTCCAGCTCTACAACAGCGCTAAAGGAATCGCACTTCAATTCATTCCATAAAAATGTATTTAAGGAGCCACGAGAGATGATCTTGCCCTGATAGAGGCTGACTGTATCTCCTACTTGCGATCGGTACTCCTCAAAAGCCTCAAGATCATTTAGCTGAATCAGACCAATTACCCTAATAGTCATTTCATTCTCCAAAAATTGATCAAGCTCGTTTATTAGCAAGCTATAGTGAGATATTAAAACTTTACTGTTTCATACGAGGCGCTTATGAAAGTCGCATTTTTAGGTTTAGGCAATATGGGTCTTCCTATGGCCCTCAATTTAGTTAAAGCAGGTCACCAGGTTCATGGATTTGATCTCGTTCAGGCGCAACTAGATGCGTTTAAGGCTGGCGGTGGATTCCCTGTGCTGAGTGCATCCGACGCCGTTGCTGATGCAGATGCCATTATTAGTATGCTCCCAGCCTCACGGCATGTTGAGGCTTTGTACTTGGGTAATTCTGGCTTGCTTGCTGTAGCCAATCCCAAGTCTTTACTCATCGACTGCTCCACGATTTCTCCTAAGGTAGCGCAAGCTGTGGCCGCCCAAGCAAAAGCTAAAGGCTTTGCCATGATTGATGCACCAGTGTCCGGTGGAACTGCAGGGGCCCAAGCAGCAACCTTAACCTTCATGGTGGGCGGGGAGAGTATTGATGTTGACCGAGCTCGACCATTGCTAGAGAAGATGGGTAAGAATATCTTTCATGCAGGTCCAAGTGGCAGTGGCCAAACCGTGAAGGTCTGCAACAACATGCTCTTAGGCATTCAGATGCTCGGCACGAGTGAGGCATTACGCCTAGGTATAGCTAACGGCATGGACCCGAAGGTGCTCTCCGACATTATATCCAAGAGCTCTGGCCGTAACTGGGCCTTAGAGCTCTACAACCCTTGTCCTGGGGTAATGGAGAACGTGCCATCCTCAAAAGGCTATGCGGGTGGCTTTGGTGTAGATCTGATGTTGAAAGATCTCGGCTTAGCTACTGAGAATGCAAGTGACTTAGATGCGAGCGTTCCACTTGGAGAGTTGGCCCGCAAACTCTACGAAGCCCACAGCAAAGCTGGCAATGGGCAGCTCGATTTTTCTAGTGTATTTAATCTCAAGCTAGTTTGAAATTGGGCTATTCAATGCAGCCCATCTCAAACTCTGCATTTATCGATTAAAGCTGCGTTTGGGCGGGCTACTACGTTTAGCTCCAGGTCTGGCTCCGCCATTTTCACTACCAATACCACCGCCAGCATTGCCTGGTCTAGGTTTTCTGGATTGCTGGTGTTGCTGGCTTCGTAATTGGATTGGTTGTGCCACGGCATTCGGATCTGGCTCAAATCCAGCGATCACTTCCCGCGGTAGCTTTTGCTTAATGAGTTTTTCAATATCTCGAAGCATCTCATGTTCGTCAACGCAGACTAAAGAAACCGCAACTCCGTTTGAGCCAGCTCTACCAGTTCTACCAATGCGGTGAACATAATCCTCGGAGACATTTGGTAGGTCGTAGTTCACAACGTGAGGTAGTTGATCAATATCGATACCGCGTGCAGCAATATCAGTAGCTACTAGAACAGTGATTTTCCCATCCTTAAATTCTGCCAAAGCTTTGGTACGTGCACTTTGACTCTTATTGCCATGAATCGCCATGGCGGTGATGCCATCTTTCTCAAGCTGAGTCACTAATTTATTGGCACCATGCTTGGTACGAGTAAACACGAGAACTTGTTGCCACTGATTTATTTTAATCAGATGCGCTAACAAAGGACGTTTTTGGTTTCTATCGACCGGGTGGATGAGTTGGGCAATAGCGTCATTGGTGCTGTTCCTCCGCGCTACTTCAATTAATGCTGGTGAATTCAGCAAGCCATCCGCTAAGGCTTTAATCTCAGTAGAGAAGGTCGCTGAAAACAGTAAGTTCTGACGTTGCTTTGGCAATGCTGCCAAGATCTTTTTAATATCTCGCAAGAAGCCCATATCTAACATGCGATCTGCTTCATCCAAAACCAGAATTTCAATATTGGCAAGTGATACACAGTTCTGCGACATCAGGTCAAGCAAGCGACCCGGTGTTGCTACTAAGATATCAAGTCCTGCAGCAATAGCTTTAATTTGCGGGTTAGCGCCGACGCCACCAAATATAACGGTGGATTTAAGGCCAGTATATTTGCCGTAGGTCACGACGGACTCTTGAACCTGTGCAGCTAGTTCGCGGGTGGGGGTCAAAATCAATACACGTAATTGACGTTTGCCGCCAGCCTGAGAAGTGCTGCTTAAGCGCTGCAGAATTGGTAGGGTAAAGCCGGCAGTTTTACCGGTGCCAGTTTGAGCGGCGGCAAGTAAATCGCCACCCTTCAATACAGCAGGGATTGATTTTTCTTGAATGGGGGTAGGGCTGGTATAGCCTTCCTCGCTAATTGCGCGAAGAATAGGTTCTGATAAACCAAGATCTTTAAATAACATAGGGGCCAAATAAATATTGACCCGTATTCAATTAAACGACTATCCCGGCCAATGGGGTGAGCTGCCACACTTGCAGTGTTTGCAGAAAGAGTCGCTATTTTAAGCTATCAGGCCGCATTCCAAAGATTTGGCGTTACCGAATTGGCATACCCCGAGATAAATAATTTTTCTGAACCTATAAGCGGATCAAATACAGCTCGTTCGATACGGCCAATGTTTCCACCATAAACATGGATGCTAATGGAGGTTTGGTCGCTCAGGGCATTCTCAACTATGTGGATGTCATGTGTATTGGGAGATACAGTGGCTACTTGGCCTGGATCGCAAATAAAGGACCCATCAGCTTGATAGCTAGCATTAGACTGACGGTAATAGTTAGTACTGCGTTCTTGCCCGCGCAACTGACCAATCATTCCCCAAACGGTATGGTTATGCAGCGGTGTCTTTTGACCCGGACCCCACACAAAGCTCACTACTGAAAAGCGATCCAATGGATCTGCATACAGCAAGTATTGCTGGTAATACTGTGGATGGGGTTTGCAAAATTCCTCTGATAGCCAGTCATCAGACTGGATTAAGTTTTCTAAGAGTTGCTTACCCTTGGAAAAAATGATCTCTTCACTAGGATTGGTCTCCAGTAGCGTCGCGAGACCTTTCACAAAACTCAGTAATTTTCCTTCTTGCATACATGCTCCTAAATTGAGGTCTTATTGATCGGCTGCAAATAGCCAATCGGGAAGTCCCTTAGGTTTAAGGGTGGTAGTATCCACACAAACAATATGCAGAACAGCGCTGGCAATCAGCTCCGGCTCGCTACCTGTAACAATCCGCTTAGCAGTTTGCTTCACTGCAATTTGAGTGCGACCACGATGTTCAATGATTTGATCAATACTGAACAGATCATCTAAGCGTCCCGGCCTATGAAAGTTCATAGTGATCTCACGAACGGGAAGAAGAATACCAAACTCATTGACTAATTTTGTTGGACTTAAGCCTCTTTGCTGAAGCCATTCTGAGCGACTGCGCTCAAAGATCTCTAAATAACGGGCGTGATACACAAAGCCTGCTGCATCCGTATCGGAGTAGCAAACACGAAAAAGGAAAGGCGGGTGATTAGTCTGAGTCATGGTAATTTCAATACTGTTGGATACGTAGAATCATATCGCGATGTGGGATGCCGGCTTCCTCATAAACATCACCTTGAGCAATAAACCCAAATTGCTCATAAAACGGGATCACGGATACCTGTGCATGTAACTCGACTTGTTTGATTTCTTGGGATTGGGATGCTTTAAGTAAACCCTTCAGCAGTTTTTTACCAATACCTTGCCCTCGATGCTTTGGCAATACCGCCATGCGTCCAATTCTTCCAATGCTTCCAACACTCCCAGATAGAGTAACCAGACGAGCTGTACCGATGCATTCTGGGCCTGCATAGGCAAGTGCATGCTGAGCATTGAGGTCGAATTCATCGAGCTCCATCTCTTCTGGAACGCCTTGCTCCTCAACAAAGACGCACTTTCGAATGGGGTAAGCATCTAGCTTGGCATCCTGCCAGGTTTTAAGCAGGATTACGATAGGGGTCTGCGAATGAGTCATAAAGGCTTCTAATGTAGCAAATTGGACCCATTTAAAGTGTAAATATGATCTCTAAGACTTAAAAGTAACTCACTTCATGGTTAGAATGAATCGGAGGTGTCAGAGACTGGCACTCCTTAAAAAACCTTTATTTAGGAGTTATCTTGAAGAAATCTTTACTAGCTACATTAGTTGCCTCACTCGGTTTAGTTGTTGCAGGTTCAGTGTTTGCTCAAGCACCAGCAAAAATGTTGCCTTTGGCAGCCGAAGCAGTTGTACTGACTGCTACTGTTGATTCAGTGGACGTAAAGAAGCGCATCGTAGTACTGAAGGACGCTAACGGTAACTTGGCTCAAATGAACGTATCTAAGCAAGTCAATGATTTGGATAAGGTAAAGAAGGGCGATCTGTTTGTGGTTGAGCACGCTCAAGCGATTGCAGTTGGTTTGGTTGCTGCTCCTAAGGATGCAAAACCAGGTGTTTCAGGTGTTCGCTCTGTTGTGATCGCTGGTAAAGGTTCAGCTAAGCCATTTGAAGAGACAACAGATACCGTTTATGCCACCGTGAAAATTACTACGATCGATGCAAAGACTCGCGTTGTGACATTCACATTACCATCAGGCGAGAAGCAAAAAGTGAAAGTAGATCAAAGCGTTTTAGGTCTTGAGAAATTTAAGGCTGGTGATGACGTATTGGTTGAGTTCGTTGACGACACAGCAATTGGCTTCGTAACACCAAAGAAATAAGTATCTGATCATTCATTCAGCACGACTCAGTGCTGATGCGGTAAAGAAAAAGGCCCGCATTAAACTGCGGGCCTTTTGCATGCAGGGAAAGATTAAGCGTCTTTAGCAATCATCACATCAGAAGCTTTAATGACTGCCCAAGCCTGATCGCCAACCTTAAGATTGAGTTCATCGACTGCCTCATTAGTAATAGATGCAGTAACAATGTGGCCAGCGCCGATATCTAATTTAACGTGAGAGGTGGTTTGACCCATTTTGAGTTCAACTACTTTTCCGCTAAGCGTATTGCGTGCGCTGAGTTTGACTTTAAGTTCCATGATTTCTCCTATTGGACGTATTGTTTGGCGTAGACGGCATCATTGTAGAGGGTTTCTTTGTACAGAGCTTTGCCATAATTGCGAATAATAGTCTGGCCTTCATCAGATGCTACAAACTGAATGAACTTGGCGGCAATATCGCGATTTTCAGTTGCACCCACGGGTGCTACTAAAGCATCATAGGTATTAACTAAGTAAGGGTCGCCTCGATACAGAATTTGTAACTCAGGAGCGACATTTTTCTCTGCTACCCAAGTGCTGCTATCTGTCATGAAATAGGCTTTATCTGCATTTGCCTTTTTGAGTGATGCCGTCATAAAGTCATTGGTTACGATATACCAATTACCTTCTGGCGCAACCCCAGCTTTTTTCCAAATATCCATTTCTTTTTGGTGTGTACCGGATTTATCACCCCGAGAAATAAAGTTAGCCTGTGTTTTCGCGATCTTTGTATAGGCATCTGCGCCACTGCTTGCAGATTGGATCTTGGCCTTATCGGCTTTAGGGCCGACTATATAAAACTCATTAGAACCAATCAGCGTTCTGCCAGTTGCCCATCCTTCAGTAATTGCCTTGTTAACCCCATCTGGCGCATGCACCATGATCATGTCAACCTGCTTTGTTTTCAGTAAATTGAGAGAGGCGCCGCTTCCCGCCTTAATCCACACCAGGCGCGCACCTTCTTTCTTATCAAAGGCCTCACCAAGTTCTTGCAGTAGACCCAACTCACCGGGACTGCCAGTGGCCAATTTAAAGCTCTTGGCACCTTGACCATAAGTAGCTTCTACTTTTGGCGGATTGGATTGCGCTGTCGATGTTTGCATTCCAAGTCCCAGTAGCAAAGCGGTGAGTAGGGTGCTAATTAATAGATGGGGATATTTCATATGCATTATTTCTTGGCATTCGGGAAGAAGAGTTGCTCACCACCAATTTGATAGCTGGCAATCACGTCTTGACCATTTTTGGAAGTAATCCAGTCAATGAATTCTTGGCCTTCTGCTTTTTTCACATGCGGGAATTTGGCTGGGTTGACTAACATCACGCCGTATTGATTAAATAGCTTTGGGTCGCCTTGGACTAGGATCGTTAAATCGCCACGGTTCTTGAATGAAAGCCAGGTAGCACGATCGGCCAAGATATAGCCATTCATTGCTGAAGCGGTATTTAATGCTGGACCCATACCGGAGCCAGTTTCTTTGTACCAAGCACTTGGAGCCACCGCAACGGCAGCATCTTTCCAGTAGCGCAATTCAGCTGCATGTGTACCGCTCTTGTCACCACGGGATACGAATGGTGCCTGTGCTGTAGCGATCTTTTGAAATGCGACTTTGATGTCTTTACCACCAGCAATTTTGGCTGGATCTGCTTTAGGTCCAATTAAGACAAAGTCGTTGTACATGACTTCAGTACGTTTTGTGCCAAAACCCTCAGCAATAAACTTTTCTTCAGCAGGTTTGTCATGAACAAACACGACATCTGCATCGCCACGACGTCCAATGTCTAGGGCTTGACCTGTTCCAACAGCAACTACTTTGACATCAATCCCGCTCTTCATTTTGAAGATTGGCAAGATGAATCCAAAAAGACCAGATTGCTCTGTGGAGGTGGTTGAAGAAAGGACAATACTTTTTTCTTGTGCATTCGATGTGCTGCTTATAAGCATTAGTGCAGTAATAGCGCTTGCCAGTAATTGCTTAAATGGGTGTGTCATTTGAATAGAGCTCCATAAGGTAGGTTCGGTTAAGATTTGTTATATTACAAAACATCAATATGCAAAAAATTACATATGAGAATTCAGATCCGACCAACCCTAGTTTTTGGTAATAAGAATGCTAAAGATCCAGCTGTAGTCGATTTGGTGTGGTTGACCGCCTTATTAAAGGATATTGATCACGGCAAAACGCTGATGTCTGCCTGCAAAAAGATGGGGCTTTCTTATAGAAATGTTTGGCAAAAACTCAATGATGTGGAGCTAGCCTTGGGATTTAAGTTGATGAATCGCGTGAGGGGGCATGGCTCCCAATTATCAGAATACGCAAGGTACTTAATTCAATTTACCGAAGACTTTGATCAAAAGACCATACGATTAGGGCAATCCAGTCTTTCGCACCTAGAAGAGGGCTTTGCGCAATTTAGAGTGAAGGCAAAAAAACAATGGCGCTTTGCTAGTAGTAGTGATCCGATCATTCAAAAAGCAGTTTTAAATATTGGCGGCTTTGAACTCATTACCGCTGGATCGGGTGAGGCTTTGGAGCGTCTACAAAATTATGAAGTCGATATTGCTGGTTACCATGTTTCGGATCCAAAAAGTTCCTTGATTATTTCCAAGCGACTACAAAAAGAAGGGATGCAAATATTTCCCGTGATGAAGCGCGTACAGGGTCTGTTGGTGGCCAAGGGAAATCCACTCAATATTATTTCTCCTAAAGATTTACTAAGACCCAAAATTCGCTTTATTAACCGCCAGAAAGGGTCTGGTACGCGCTTGCTCCTAGATACCATTTTGGCTAAAGAGGGTATTGATGCTCATGGCATCAGGGGCTACGAAAATGAAGAGTTCACGCACTCCGCAATTGCTACAGCTATCTTGGCTAAAAAAGCGGATGTAGGTATGGGTGTTAAAAGCATCGCATTAGAGAATGGCCTTGATTTCATTCAGTTGAAAGACGAAATCTTCTTTCTTGCGATGAATAAGGAGCTTAGCCTGAATCCCGATTTCGCAAAACTCATTCGGAAAATTCGGGTTCTATCCAGCGCCAGTCCAGGCTATAAGTCGATTGGACTAAAGCGACAGATTGCCGGTTGGCTTTAAGTAGCGCGAGCAAAATGAGTGCGACGTCTGAAAATGAGATAAATTATGAGTCACACCCACCTATCTCAGAGAAGCTACCCATGAAATCGCTCCTTCACCCCTTTGTTCTTGCCGCTTGTTTTTTCTCCCCATTAGCCGCCCTTGCTGAACCTGGTGAGAATACTTATAAGCAAGTCTGCGCAGGCTGCCATGGCGCTGGCGTTCTCAAGGCTCCCAAGTTTGGTGATAAAGCTCAATGGGCTCCATTGATTGCGGAAGGTCAGGTCACCCTCACTGCACACGGTTATGTTGGCGTGAGAGGAATGCCAGCCAAAGGCGGTAACCCCAATCTCACGGTAGAAGGATTCTCAGAGGCAGTGGCTTATATGGTCAATAAGGCGGGTGGTAACTGGAAGACTCCTGACGCAAAAACCCTAGCGGCCATCAATAAAGAAATTGAAGCGCGTAAAGCGAGCCTGAATAAGAAGCCGTAAGCGCGTGAATTTATTGCCACATCAGATTGAGATTATTGGTTACTGCGCTGCATTTTTAACCACAATTGCCTTTTTGCCACAGGCTATTCAATCTTGGCGCACCCGTGATCTCTCAGGGATCTCGGTGGGGATGTATAGCTTATTTACTGCTGGGGTAGGTTTGTGGCTGATCTACGGTCTCATTATTGAGAAGTGGCCTTTGATTCTGGCTAACGCCTTGACCTTTGCCTTAGCTCTGAGCATTCTCGTGCTCAAGCTCCGTAGTAAGGAGCAGTAAGGGGCAGCAATGACATTGATTCAAGTAATATCATCACTTATTCAGATCAGAATGATTAAAAAATTAGACATTCATCACAAAGGCAATTCATGAGCACCACATACGTTATCGATCCACCCATCGTTCCATCACTACCTGTAGTAGGCGATACCCGCCGTTTTGCTGTGAATCGCATCTATTGCGTTGGGCGTAACTATGCAGATCATGCTCGTGAGATGGGTCATGACCCCGATCGTGAGCCGCCATTCTTTTTTATGAAGCCAGCTAACTCGATCGTTGCTGATGGTAAAGATATGCAATATCCAAACCTGTCAAATGACGTGCATCATGAGATTGAGATGGTTGTCGCGATTGGTAAGGGCGGCGCCAATATTCCTGCGGATAAAGCGCTAGAGTATGTTTATGGTTACGGTGTTGGGTTGGATATGACTCGTCGTGACTTGCAAGGCGAAGCTAAAAAAATGGGCCGCCCATGGGATACCGGTAAAGCATTTGATCAATCCGCCCCATGTGCAGCGCTAACTCCCGCCACTCAGTTTGGTCATCCGACTAAAGGCACAGTCAAACTCTTGGTCAATGGTGAAGTGCGCCAAGAGGGCGACTTAAACCAGCTGATCTGGAATGTTCCTGACACCATTGCATACCTCTCTACTTTATTTACGCTTGAGCCAGGTGATTTGATTATGTCTGGAACACCTGCTGGTGTGGGCCCTGTAAAAAAAGGTGATGTACTTGAAGGATTAGTTGAAGGTCTCAGCCCTCTGAAAATCAAGATCGTTTAAATATTTCAAGTAGTTCAAACAGGCAAAGGGGTGGAGATGAAAATAAAGGCACTAGGAATCGCTTTGGTGATGTGCGTTGGCGGAGTCTTCCTCTCGGCCTGTACAACGGTTGATCAGCCTAAAGCGGAGTCTCCACCACCCAGTCGCTATGCCAACGCAAGTCCTTTAGATTTACGCCTCAGCGCTTGGCCTTATCCCTTTCCCACTAAAGAATTTAAAACTTCCCTTCAGGGTCAGCCTGCCACCATGGTTTATATGGATGTGCCTGCAGTTGGTCAGCAGAAGGGTGTAGTAGTCTTGTTTCACGGGAAGAACTTTTCAAGCGATTATTGGTTGCCTACGATCAAAGGATTGACTGCGGCAGGCTATCGAGTGATTGCCCCTGATCAGATTGGCTTTGGTAAATCTTCCAAACCAGATGTCGCATATCACTTTGATGATCTTGCTCAGAACACCCAAGCTCTGTTGAAATCGCTCAGTATTAGTAAGACTTCAGTAATTGCCAACTCGATGGGTGGCATGGTGGGTATTCGGTATGCGCGCCTTTATCCCAAAACTGTCCAGAAACTGATCTTAGAAAATCCATTGGGTCTTGAGGACTACAGCAAGGATATTCCACCACAAACGAATGACAATCTACTCAAGCTAGAAATGGCGCAAACAGAAACCAGTTATCGCCGTTTCTTGCAGACTTATTTTCCAGTATGGCAGCCGAGCTTTGAGCAATTTGTAGAGGTGTATGTCAGGATTCAAAAAGGGCCTGACTACCCGGCCTATGCAAAGACCTCGGTGTTAACTTATCAGATGATTGCTGAAAAGCCAGTAGTGGGTGACTTGCCTCAATTGAAGATGCCGGTACTGTTAGTCATAGGCCAGAAAGACAGAACCGTATTTGGTCGTCGCTTTGCTCCGCCTGAAGCGGTTAAGTCTTTGGGTAATTTTCCTGAGTTGGGTCGTAAAGCAGCGCAGGCGATTCCGAATGCCAAGTTAGTCCCTTTGGATAATGTCGGACATATTCCCCATATTGAAGTGCCGGATATTTTTGTTCAGACGGTAGTGGATTTCTTAAACTCGAAATCCTAATGTAGGCGGTCATCGATCGCTGACCTATCTTTGCTTACCTTTTTGTGTAATGGGAGGTCGATGCAAGGTGGGTTGGATTTTATAAACTCATTCTATACAAAAGACCCTTTGAGTCACTTGTTATTGGGTCTGGATCGACCTGCGATAGAATTCATTCATGTATATGTTTCTACCTTTCCTGACAGCCTTTATCGGTCTTGTCCTTGTGTGGTTTGAGAAACGTCTGGCAGGTTTAGTTGTACTTGCTATTACCGTTGGCATTTTGTTGTTCTGGTTCCGCATTCATGCCAACAGTCATCTCAATCTGAATTTCTAATGAAGATGAGTAAGCAATTTTCTTTTTCTCTAGCAGGTCTTGGTAATCAGCTGGCTTTAGCGGCGATTATTGGCATGCTGTCTTATGCCTTTGTCGACCAACTGTATTTCGGTGAATTGCCTTGCCCACTGTGCCTTATGCAACGCATGGGTTTTGTGATTATCGGTTTTGCATTGGTGCTCAATATTCGTTGTGGAGCGCATTCTGCTCACTACGGCTGGGGCATCATTGGCGGCTTGGTTGGCATGATGGTGTCATTACGCCAAGTGCTCTTGCATGTTTTGCCAGGAGACAAAGGATTTGGCGCCACCTTTTTGGAACTGCACTTCTACACTTGGGCTTTTGTGGCTTACCTTGGCCTCATCGCAGGACTCGCAATTCTATTGATGCTACCTAACCGAGACGTGCGCTCGCGTTCACTGCTTGCCAATACATTAATCATGCTATTTATTGTTTTAGTGTTTGCTAACCTAGCTTCCACTCTGTTGGAATGCGGCATTGGCCCTTGTGCTGACGATCCCGTTAAATACGAGGGATGGATTTGGTTGCGTACACGTTTTGGTTTTTAAGTCGGCTTCCGTGAAGTATCTTGTAGCTCTGCTGCTTTGCTTAGGCCTTACTGGTCCTGTCAAATCCCAAACAATCAAAGCTGATACTGCTTGGCCTAAACAGGCTATCAAAATTGTAGTGACCTTTACGCCAGGTGGAGCGCCCGATATTTTGGCGCGGGTACTGGCTGAGAGTTGGCAAAAAAGTTTAGGTGTACCAGTGCTAGTAGAAAATCGTCCCGGCTACGGCGGCAATATTGGCGCTGACCTAGTAGCTAAGAGCGAGCCAGATGGCTACACACTTCTGATTGGCACGGTGGGCATCCATGCAATCAACGGCGCTCTTTATGACAAGTTGTCTTTTCATCCGATCAATGATTTCACGCCCATTAGTTTTTTGGCGAGTACGCCCAATGTATTGGTAGTGAATAAGAAGTTGGGCGTCAACAATCTTCATGAACTGATTGAGCTTGCCAAAGCTAAACCGAATGAGCTTACTTTTGGCTCTTCTGGTGTCGGCACTTCATTGCACATGTCTGGCGAACTCTTTAAAGAAATGACTGGCGTGCAGATTCGTCACATTCCTTACAAAGGAAGAGCCCAATCCTTGCCCGATCTCCTCAGCGGACGTATTTCTATGCTATTTGACAACCTGTCTTCATCGCTACCTTTGATTAAGGCAGGAGAGGTTCAGGCTTTGGCAGTAACGACCTTAAAACGCTCACCAGCAACTCCAGAGATTCCGACAATGGCAGAGCAAGGCTTGCCGGGATTTGAGGCTACATCATGGTTCTCTCTCATGGCGCCAGCAAATCTACCCCCAGTTTTACAACAGCGTTTAAATACCTTGACTCGCCAAACCCTCAATCAGACCGAAGTCAAAAACAAGCTGCGCGCTAGTGGTTTGGAGCCAGCGCCAGGAAGCCCTCAAGAGCTCAATAAGCTGATTCAATCCGAGACCAATAAATGGGGTAGGGTTATTTACAAATCAGGCGCAAAATTAGAGTAGTAGTTCGATGCAGCAAAGTAATAAATATCTCAATAAATACCCAATTCCTGTCAGCCTAGGTTTGGATGGAGCGTTATAAGTAGTAGAAGGTAAGCAATTCAAAGGGTCCACTATGAAAACAGCTCAACTGCAATACCCAATTAGCATCTCTAAAGTGATGCTGGCGCTCCTCACGGTAGCGGGATTATTAGCGCTTGCGCCACAACCAGCTCAGGCAGGTAATGTTGGTTGGGCGGTCTCCGTTGGGGGCGGTTACGGTGGTGGCCATGGCGGTGGTTGGCGCCCAGCAGCATACGGGCCAGGTTATGGTGGTGGATGGGGTCCAGGCTGGCGAGGCGGATATTACGGTCCTGGCTATGGTTGCCCTTATGCTGGTGCTTACTATTCGCCACCCGTGGTTTATGCGGCGCCACCAGTAGTAAGCTATGCAGCTCCTCAGCAGCCCATGGTTTTAGCTTCCCAGCCTCAGGCGCCAGTTTGGTATTACTGTGCGGCGAGTGAGCAATATTTCCCATACGTGCAAAGTTGTGCATCAGGTTGGCAAACTCAGCCGGCGATGCCGCCATCTGGGAACGCGCCTACCAAACAGTACAGACAAAATTAAGCAATTAACTAAGTGACTCAATTTAGGAAATGAATATGAAACGTGCCGTACTGACTTTGGCCATCATCAGCACTGTAGCCTCTTTAGCTGCTTGTGTCTCTGCACCAACTGGCCCAACCATTGCGATCATGCCGCGTGAAGGCAAACCTTTTGATGTGTTCCAGCAGGACGATCAGCAGTGCCGTGAGTTTGCCGCAAATGCAATTAAAGATACTAGTAATGCTGCTTTAAAAGAAGGTGCAACTAGTGCTGCCATTGGCGCTGCCTTAGGCGCGGCTGCTGGTGCAGTGATTCAGGGGGGTAGTAGTCAGAACATTGGCACTGGTGCTGGTGTTGGCTTGCTCGGTGGCGCAGCTATGGGTGCCATGAATTCTTCAGGTAAACAAAATCAGGCTCAGGCGCAATACAACATCGCTTATCAGCAGTGCATGTACTCCAAGGGTAATCAGGTACCGAGCTATCCATCGCAGGGTGGTAGTTCTAACTACAGACCTCCAAGCAGTGGATTTAAACCCATTCAGTAAAACAATTTACTGTAATTAAACCTCAACCGGCGGATGCGTTTTCTCAAATCGTGCTGCCGTCCTTCTAAAGAGGTAGAGTAATAACAGTGCAGCCAATCCTAAGCTCATACTATTGCCAGCCCAAAAGCCATTAGCACCTTGCAAAAACTCCGGGGTATTGCCAAAGGCATTAAAGCCCATCAAGTAGCCACCACCAAGTCCAACACCCCAAAGTGAGCCTGCATAAATCAGCATAGGCCAAAAGGCAATACGATAGGCACGCAGAATAAATGCTGCAGTCACTTGCAGGGCATCAAAGAGCTGGTAAAAAGCAATAAACAAAAAGAGTGGAATAGAAAATACCTTCACCTCTTCCGGTGGGTCGTAAAGATCTAGCAATTGCACTCTAAAAATCCACACCATCACACCAATAAAAACACACAAGGTCGTTGTGAAGAAAACCGACGACCAGCCAATTTCTTCTGCACGCTCTTGTTTATCTGCGCCAATCGATTGCGATACCAAAGTCATTGTGGCAATCGATAAGGATAAGGGCACCATATAAATCACCGTTCCCATATTGGCCACAATTTGATGGCCAGCTAAAGCGGTAGTACCCAGGCGCGCAATAAAGAGTGACATAAAGGTGAAGGAGGTCACTTCAATTAAATAACTAAAGCCAATGGGCGCACCTAATTTGAGTAGGGTCCAGATGCGATGCCAGTTTGGCCAACTAAAGCATACAAAGATTTTGAATGGCTTATAGAAGTTATCGAAGAGTACAAAGCCCAGAGTGATGATGAGCCAGAACCAGCTGATGATGACAGTGGCTACTGCGCAACCTGGACCGCCCATACCCTCAATGCCAAAGCCCCCGTAAATAAATAAGAGATTAAGTGGTAGTTTTAAGCCCAAACCAATCAGTTGCACTACCGTAATGACGGTTGGTCTTGACACAGCATTGTGAAGCGCCATGAGCACGCGCATGGCCATACTGGCGGGTAAACCAATTGCAAGGATATTCAGATAGAGCTTAGCCTTGCCCTCAATGTCTGGCGTTACCTGAGAGATTTGTAATAAGTAATCTGCATTGAGCAAGATTGCAGTACCCAATAAGGTGAGGCCAAGAGCGAGCCAGGTGGCTTGACGTACTTCTTCACCAATCTCACCAAAACGCTTAGCGCCAAAGAGTTGTCCTGCAATTGGGGCGAGGGCAGAGATCACGCCAGTCAGACCAACATAGATGCTGATAAAGATAGCTGAAGCCATCGCCAGAGCAGCCAAGTCATCGGCAGAATAGCGCGCAGTCATCGCAGTATCTAAAACACCAAAGGCAATCACTGCTAACTGACCAATCAGTAGTGGGCCAGCAAGTTTTAGAAGGGAGGGAATATCCTCGCGCAGACGCGATAATTTAAAGTGCAACACGTTTTATTCTTTGCCTGCAGGGGTAATTTGATAGAGACGTAGACGCTCATCACGGTCAGACGCACGGCGATCTTCCCAGAGTAATTCAATTTTCTTTTTATTGAGACTGGCGTATGCCTTGGCCTCTGAGGAGCTGTGAGTCAACATCAGATTGCAGCTGGAATCATCACGTAAAGGCAGTTTTGTGAAATAACCAAATGAAGCTAACTGAGCGGCACCTAGATTGGTGGTGTCAATACATCCTGGCGTATTGGCAATAATCGCAACCAGGCGATCAGAAACATAACGATAGGTCTTAGCATAATTAATTGTTGGTAACCACAAGGTCATCAACAGCACCCACATCAAGGTAGTGCCAGAGGCGGAGATGATGAGACAACGCCAGATTTCTTTAGGGGCGCGAGAAGTTCTCCAGCGCACAATTGCCAACCAGATGCCGGTAATTAGAAGGGCAATAAGAAAACCAATGTAATCAAACTGTGCCTGGAAGCCAGGTAATAATCTTGCCAAATTGGCAGCAGTGGATTCTGGGAAGCCAGTCACTTTTGCTAGCCAAATAATCCAAATGGCCAAAGCAATGATGGTGAAACTAAACATCGCAAACCAATCAATAAAGCTAATTAGGCCACGTTTCAGAATCGGCAAACTAAATGCAGCAATGATAGACAAACTCGGAATCAAAATAATGAGGTCATGTTCGTTTGCTTCTAAGCGGAACAGAACATAAATCAAACAACCAATAAACAAGCTTAGCGGAATACACAGATGTGGAGCGCGCCATTGCCCCGCCTCTTTTGCTCGACCCCAGTGCGCGAGTGAGATGATGGCCAATGGCCAAACCGGCCAGGCATAGGCCCAGAAGTTAACGCTTAAAAATCCTAGGGATTCAATAGAAGGTGTTGCGCGCATCTCTGGCATATTGCGCCAGCCTTCTTCGGCGATATGACGCCACTCAGGGGTGAGATTACCGAGATACCAAAGTGCGGGCCAAATCGCAAAACCAATCAAACCCAAAACAGTACTAGTTAAGGTCCAACGAAAACGTAACTTTGCATTACTCGCAATCACTGCAATGATGGTGGAACTCACAATAATAAGGCTCAGTGTGAGATTGCTTGAAAGGGCAGCGATCGCAATACCAAGACCAGTCCAAAAGCCACCTTGCCAAGGTTTATCTAAACCACGGACGGTGCCGTACAAAACAATGCTGATGCCCATCAGTTGCGCCATCATCGGCGTAGTCTCATGTGCACGTTGCGCAAGTCCAACGCAAGCTAAGAAAATCAATAGAGCGCCATCAGCCAAAGTCATGCCGTAATTTTTACGACCCGGTTGACCACCCACTGCCAGTACCATCGGCTGCACCTCTGGGCGACGTCCTAATAAATAAGTCGCATACCAAATGGCTAGAGCGGCAGCAAAGAAGCAAACTGCCGCATAGAGGCGTGCCGCATTGGCCATGCCAATCAATGGACCAAATAGATCCATTAGGGTGGCACCTAGCCAGTAGGGAAAGGGTGCGCCAAGAGAGATATCGCGCCCCGCAAGGTGCGGAACAATCCAATCAAGCGCTTTGCCGTGTTGCAAAGCCCACATGCCACCAAATCCGATGGCATCTTCGTTCTTCCAAGGGTCACGCAGAAAGAGGCCAGCAAAACCATAGACTAAAGTTAACGCAAAAATAATGATGCGTGGAATGGAGGTGGTGGCGGCGGCGGTGAGTTTAACCATAAAAAACTAGCAATAAAAAAGGCAGCAAACGCTGCCTTGATTATCTCGCAGAGGAGGGTGAATAGTGAATATCTAAACCCCAGCCCCTTAATTGAGTAGGCCTATTATTAAGCCTTCTTCTTAGCTGGTTTTTCAGCAGCTTTAGCTTCTGCAGCAGCAGCTTTTTTCTCAGCTGTTTTAGCAGCGCCATCACCAGTAGCTTTAGCAACCGCTTTAGTACCGAATTTCTGACGGAATTTCTCAACACGACCGGCAGTATCCATAATCTTCTGGGTACCAGTGTAGAAAGGGTGTGACTCCGATGAAGTCTCGATCTTGGACAAAGGATATTCTTTGCCATCTTCCCACTTGATTGTCTCTCTAGTAGACATAGTGGAGCGAGTCTTGAAGCTGAAGTTATTAGAAACGTCTACAAAGACGATTTCACGATATTCGGGGTGAATGCCAGGTTTCATTATTGATCCTATTAGCGGGCAGCCGTTTTGGCGAGGTACAAAATACGAGGCCTAAATACTTACCCAAGTTAAATGCAATTATTAAAGCGGTAAAAGCGAAATTATGCCATGAAATCAACAACAAAGCGCACTTTTACCGACTTAGAGAGCCTAAATTAGCCGCCCTTACGCATTAAATCAAAGAATTCACCGTTATTTTTGGTGGATTTGAGTTTATCGACGATAAAGTTCATTGCCTCTATATCATCCATATCGGCCAATAACTTACGCAATACCCAGATTTTCTGAAGGTTTTCAGCTTTAACCAACAACTCTTCACGGCGGGTGCCGGACTTATTGAGGTTAATCGATGGGTAAACACGACGCTCGGCCAAACGACGCTCAAGGTGCACTTCCATATTGCCGGTACCTTTGAACTCCTCGTAGATGAGGTCATCCATACGGCTACCCGTTTCAATCAAGGCAGTAGCAATGATAGTGAGCGAGCCACCTTCTTCCACATTACGCGCGGCTCCGAAGAAGCGTTTTGGACGTTGCAATGCGTTGGCATCCACACCGCCAGAGAGTACTTTTCCAGATGAGGGGATGACAGTGTTGTAAGCACGAGCCAGACGAGTAATCGAGTCAAGCAAGATGATGACGTCTTTTTTCATCTCAACTAAGCGCTTGGCTTTTTCAATTACCATCTCGGCAACTTGAACGTGACGCACAGCTGGCTCATCAAATGTTGAGGCAACGACTTCACCGCGTACCGAGCGTTGCATTTCAGTCACTTCCTCAGGACGCTCATCAACTAGGAGCACGATCAAGATCGCATCAGGATTATTTGCAGATATCGCATGCGCAATGTGCTGCATCATTACGGTCTTACCGGATTTAGGCGAAGACACGATCAAGCCACGCTGGCCATAGCCAATCGGGGAGATCATGTCGATGATGCGGCCAGTTAAATTCTCTTCCGCCTTGATGTCACGCTCTAATTGAATCACGCGATTTGGGTGTAAAGGCGTTAAGTTCTCGAACATGATGCGGTTCTTCAATGCTTCAGGAGCCAAACCGTTGATCTTGTCTACCTTAACTAATGCAAAGTAACGCTCACCATCTTTAGGGGTGCGAACCTCGCCTTCAACGCTGTCACCAGTGTGCAGGTTAAAACGGCGGATCTGCGCAGGAGAAATATAGATGTCATCCGGAGAAGCCATATAAGAGGCGTCCGGGGAGCGCAAGAAACCAAAGCCGTCAGGCAAGACTTCCAAGGTGCCGTCACCGAAAACAGATTCACCTTCCTTAGCGCGCTTTTTCAGAATGGCGAACATCAACTCCTGTTTGCGCATCCGTTGCGTATTTTCAATCTCCAGGCTAGCTGCCATTTCAAGCAGGGCGGATACGTGGAGTATTTTGAGTTCAGATAATTGCATGTGGTTCTCGGGTATAGATAAGGGTGTAAATGTGTTTTGGGGTATCGCTGCCTAGATGAACATCAGACAGATTGGAAAAGCGGAGTATTTGGGGGAGCTTGCTAGAAAAGAGGTGCACTTGAGTGCGTTGAACTACTAATAGAACAGATACTACACTAAAAACAGCTAAAACCACAGGCTCACCCAGTGAACCTGTGATCTGGGACTATCTACAGATGACTATCAATAAATGCGGTCAACTGGGATTTGGCCAAAGCGCCTACTTTTTGAGCAGCAACTGTGCCGTTCTTAAAGAGGATCAATGTAGGAATGCCACGAATATTGAACTGGGCAGGAACGCCTTGGTTCTCATCCACATTCATCTTGGCGATTTGGATCTTGTCACCGTACTCACCAGCCAACTCCTCAAGGATAGGGCCGATCATCTTGCAAGGACCACACCACTCAGCCCAGAAGTCCAGGAGAACAGGTTTATCGGACTTGAGAACGTCTTCTTCGAAAGAAGCGTCAGTTACATATTTGATGCCGGCACTCATGAAAATTCCTTAATTAGTCTTATTTAGTTTTATATAGTTATTGCTTTACAACGCTTATATTAGCAATAAGCCACACTTTGTGCCTAAATTCTCAAAAGAAGCCATAGAACTCACCTTAATGCCGCACCCGTTTCCAACCCTAAACGAACAACAGCAGCCACATACTTGGTCGATAGCGCCCAACGCTGGTGCTCTGAAATCGCTCGCCGAGGGTATTTGGAATTGTGCAGTGCAAACCAAACAACGTCCCTTAGTGGTACTGAGTACGGCAGGCCCATTAATGGGAGTGAGAGTTGCCCTAGAAAAGTACCGACCCAAGAATCTACCAAGCCATATTGCCTTCCTGCCCCAAGTGATGAGTTTTAACGATTGGCTAGAAGCAGCGCCAGGTGCATGGAAGTTTCCTAAGAGGCAAACGAATCTGGAGCGTTGGTTATCCGTTTACATCAATCTACGCAAACATAAAACATTACAAAGCTGGTTCAAAGCTGAGAGTGAGGCGGGTGCATGGGGATTAGCGCAGGCGGTAATCGATGCTTGCGATTCTTTGTCAGAGGCAGTCGTGCCGCTAATGCAAAGTGAGATCAACGCCTTGGTGCAAAACCAAACCCTCGACGCAGAGTTATGGGTGAAAAAAGTAGAAACACTTTTAGATCAAGCAATCGCTAAAGCCTATGTTGGTTTATCTCGTAAGGTCGTTGATCAAGAATCCACAGTGTTATTAGCTTTCTGGCGCTATCTCAGTAGTCCTGGTGATCCTGTGATGCGCAAACACATCGCCTTAGCAGCCCATCTTCAAGCAGCCAGTACCAATCAAGCTCTTGCAAGGCCTTTGATCTGGGTAGAGACTGCTGATCCTAAGCCAATTGATCAAGAGACAATCTCGCAGTATTTACAGGAGTATTCGCAATTTGCACCTGTAGTCAACATTGGAATGGATTGGCATTCAGTAGCGCTGTGGTCTGAAGCCTTAAGTGGTCAAAATGCTGAAGGGCAACTTAAAACAGTAGATAGCGAACAGCAGATCCTGATTGATCAAAATGTTCAAGCAAACTTTCACGATGGCTGGAAGCTATTAGCAGCAAGACGCTTTGAAGAGCTAGCTTGGGCAGCAGCCAAATCAATTGAGGCGCACTTAATTGCAGGCAAGAAGAATATCGCCCTGGTTGCACAAGATCGTTTGGCCGCAAGAAGGGCGCGGGCATTGCTGTCGCGCTTTGGCCCTAGCCTTCGCATTCGTGATGAAACCGGTTGGAAACTTTCCACTACTCGTGCTGCTGCCTCGCTCAATAGTTGGTTAGAGTTAATTCGCTCGCCAAAAGAAGGGCCGAGTGCCAGTGCCTTGCTCGAGTTTTTACAAAATCCATTTTTTGATATTGCGCACACCTTACAAAAGCCGCCACAGGCTTGTATCAGTCTAATTGCGCAGCTTGAAGATATTTTGATTGCAAGCCAAGCAAAGTCTGGTTGGGAAACTTTTCGGACGGCTATTGAGCGAGCTAATGCTTATTCATCTTCGCGCGGTAGCGTGCCCCATGAATTACTCTTAGAGTTGCTTACTGGCTTACAAAGACATCATGCGCAGTGGCTCGAACTCAAACTCGATTGTGAAAATGCTTATGCGCTTCTAAATGCCAATCTACAAGAGATGGGTATGGTACAAGAGCTTGAAAAAGATTCTGCCGGAAAACAATTGCTTGAAGTACTCAAGACCTTTGATCTGGGCGCGGGAGCTTATCGGCAAGTTAGTATGCGTTTGCCAGAATGGCTGAGCTTACTCAAGACAGTTATTGAAGAAGCCTCTTATCAAGAGGTGGGACAGCAAGCGGAAGCAACGCTGAGTATTCTGCCTTTGAGCTCAACACGTTTGCGTGAATTTGATGCCCTTGTCTTAGTTGGTTGTGATGAGCAGCAATTGCCAGCGTTCTCTGAGCCGCCATTGTTTTTCTCAGATGCGCTCAATCGTTTATTAAAAGCCTCCACCATTACAGCGCAATATATTCAGCAGGCCAGAGATCTATCGCAATTGTTAATCTCTTGCCCGCAGGTTGAGTTACTTTGGCAAAGCAAGAGCAAAAGCGGTGAACCCCTCAGGCCGTCAGCTTGGATTAGTCGCTTACGTACCCAACTTCCAGGTTGGTCAATACTAGAGGCAAAGCCTGATACCCATGCAGATCACTCCGCTCCATTGCAGGAGTCAGTCGCAACGGTTAATCCAGATATTGCTTTGCCGATTAGCATGTCCCCTAGTGCATATAAGGCTTTAAGAGATTGCCCTTATCGCTACTATGTCCGTAGCATCTTGGGTTTACGTAAGGCAAAAGAATTTGAGGAAGGCTTTGATGCTTCATTGGCAGGGCAGGTTTTACATGCCTTGCTTAAAAACTTCTTCCAAGCATTAAAAACAGAAGAGCAAAAATCCCATTCGAATGTTGCGAGGGGTGAAGATGCGCGCCGCCTGTGGATGCAAGAGCATCTAACAAAGCATTCAGAAAAAGAGTTTGAGCGCTTGATTCAGGGTGATGCCAGGGTTACTGGAACTTTACGTGATTGGCAAAAGCAGATCCCTAGCTTTGTAGAGTGGCAACTCCAGCGTGAGGCAGAGGGTTGGCAATATCACGATGCTGAGCTATCAGTCGGGTTCACCATCATACTGACTGACGCTGATGGTATCGAGAGGGAGATTGAGATTGCGGGGCGCGCTGACCGCTTTGATGTGAACACCAATCAGTCCAATGTTGCCGCAGTCATTGATTACAAGAACCAAGGTATCACCAAAATCAAGAAGCGGGCGGAGCGTCTTTTGGATGACCCGCAATTATTAATCTATGCCCGCGCAGTAAATGAGAATGCTATTGCAGCCCATCTTCCTGGGCGAACTATTGAGCAGGCAGAGTGGGTTTCACTAAAGGCAGATCTTAAAAAAGCCAAAGACAGGATTGTCAGAGCGCATCCAGTTGAAAAGATGCCAGAGATGATGGAGCAATTTTCAGAGCAGCTTCGTGAAGATTTAGAAGTCTTATGGGCACGCAAACCCATGAAAGCTTTTGCACCAGATAGCGTTTGCCAGTATTGCGAAGCTAGAGGAATTTGTAGAAAGGGGATGTGGTGAACGATAAGTTTGATTACCCCTTAGCCTGCAACCCCAATAACTCCGTGATTGTTTCTGCTTGTGCGGGCAGCGGCAAGACTTGGCTCCTAGTTGCGCGTATGGTGCGCTTATTACTTGCTGGCGCTAAGCCTCAAGAGATCTTAGCGCTGACCTTTACTCGCAAAGCCGCACAAGAAATGCGTGACCGCTTGTATGGATTGCTAGAACAGTTTTCTCAAATGACTGATGAGCAACTCTTGTATGAGCTCACCATCAGGGGCTTAGATAATGCACAAGCAAAGCAGTTATTGCCGCAAGCAAGAGCGCTTTACCTTAAAGTATTAATGAGCCCCCAATCGATTGTGATTGATACCTTCCATGGATGGTTCGGAAGACTTCTCGGAGCGGCACCAATTTCAGCAGAAGTTCAGCCTGGATTTAATCTGCGTGAAGATGCTAAGCGTTTGCAGGAAGAGTGCATGCAAGATTGGTGGGGAGATTTACCCGCTGATCTTAAAAAACACTTTGACGTTTTACTCAAAGAGTTTGGTGCCTTTGAAGCTGATAAGTTTTTGATGGGCAATTACAGCCTCTTTAAGCAAAGAGGTGCTTGGACATTCTTCTTAGCTTCTTGTAAGGCTAGAGGCATTAGTCCAGTCGACGCTTTAGCGCAATGCTTGCCTAATTTGTCTTTGCCAAACCCGCTAGAAGAATTTTGGCAACGCCCTGGCACTAAAGAAGACCTAAAGGTGATGCTTGATTGCTTTGGTCATGGCACTGCCACTCAAAAGAAAAGGGTGCCACTGATTCAGCAAGCGATCGCACTTCATGCGGCAGGGCGCTCTATCGTGGAGATTGAGGATGCATGGCAAAGCTGCTTTTTAAACCAGAAGCGCGCCCCATCAGACGACATAGCAAATATGTCTTCACCCATGCAGAAGCATCTTGCTGCGACTGGCGGTGACCCAACGCAAATTACCTCCATTCGCAATGCTTGGGTAGATGCATATGAGGCATGGTTTGCCTGGCAAAATGATCAAGAAGCCTATGCACTCAACACAGCTTGGTTTGCCATGAGTGAAGCCATGCTAGGGCATATGCAAAAGGCAAAAGAGTCAATGCGTGTGCGTGACTTTGATGACCTAGAGATTGGTGTGAGCCAGTTGATGGCCGATCCAGCAAATGCCGCTTACCTGCAAGCAAGGCTCGACGCCAAGTACAGCCACATTCTGATAGATGAGTTTCAGGATACCAATCCACTGCAATGGCAGATTCTGCGATCTTGGTTAGAGGGCTATGGACAAGATGACTCACGCCCCAGCGTATTTATTGTGGGGGATCCGAAGCAGTCAATTTATCGCTTCCGCCGCGCTGACCCAAGACTATTTACTAGCGCAACTACTTTCCTGCAATCTACTTTGCAAGCGAAGTATCTAGAAAAAAACACCACCCGCAGAAATGCGGATGCAATTAACGAAGCAGTGAACAATATCTTTTTAACGGATGCCGTGCCATCAAGTTATGAGTTTTCAAACCAGGATACCGACTGGAAGGCGCCAATAGAGGGTATTGCTAAGCACGAGTTTGCTGCTAAGGGTGAGGCAATGTTATTGCCGCTAATTGAGCGTATAGAACAAGATCAAGCTGAGCGCACTGGCAATGCTTTAGATAACCCTATTGAGGATTTGGGGCTTACTGTGGGTGTACAGCAACGCTACTGGGAGGGTCAACAAGTCAGTCGCTTGATTCATCATATATTGGCAACTCGCCAAGTGATTGATAAAAAAGATGGCAAAGACTGTTGGCGCCCAGCAAGAGCTAGCGACTTTATCTTGCTCGTTAAACGTCGTACCTACCTACCGCAATTTGAACGAGCGCTGCGCGAGGCAGGTTTGGCCTATGACAGTTCTCGCCTCGGTGGTCTTCTCAATACTTTAGAGATTGATGACTTAATTGCTTTGCTCACTGTCTTGGTATCTCCTAGGCATGACTTGCCATTGGCGCAAGTATTGCGTAGTCCCATCTTTAGTTTTAATGAGCAGCAAATGCAAAAGCTCAGTAGTCATGTGGGTGACAGCCAAAGCGAGAGCCAAGGTCAAACCCAAACCTCTTGGTGGGATGCTTTACAAAGTAGTTCTGAGTCCGAGATTCAGAAAGCGGCACGCTATTTGGAGCGCTGGAGAAGTTTAGGTGAAGTATTGCCTGTACATGACCTGCTTGATCTGATTTATCAAGAGAGTAATTTACGAGTCAGCTACGCAGTGGCCTCTCAAAATCTAGCGCGTGCACAGGTACTAGCTAATTTAGACGCGTTCTTGGAACTTGCCTTAAATCAAGATGGCGGTCGCTATCCGAGTTTGAGTCGCTTTATTGAAGAGATTAATGCGATGCGTCGGGGTGACGATGATGAGACGCCTGATGAAGGGGATGTAGAGGCTGGAGCCGAGGAAGATATTGGTGAAGTAGATCTCGATAGTGAGATGTCCGAGGAAGATCAGCATCAGCGTGTACGTCTCATGACTATTCATGGTGCTAAGGGATTGGAGGCGCCATTTGTGATCATGCTAGATGCTAACCATACCGAGTGGAAAGCACCGAAGCGCGGAGTCCTACTCGATTGGTCTCCGGATGAAACTAGCCCAAGCCATCTATCCCTATATACCGCGAAGTCTTTGACCGAGAAGCGCGCAGCAATCTATCAAAAAGAGAATGAAGTGAGTGAGAATGAAAATTGGAACGTTCTGTACGTTGCAATGACGCGCGCTCAGCAAGGCTTATGGATTAGTGGGGTGCACTCTCACATTAGAGATGGCATTAGCCAAAAATCTTGGTATGGCAGGGCTCTGGCAGCTGGTATGGCAATTTTAGATCCCACTCAATTGGGTGAAGTGATCCCGCAAAAGCAAGAGCAGGTGATCTCTAGCGATAGCGAACTATTTCAGATAAATCATTTCCAATTGTCATGGGACGCTGCCAAGCAATCCCATCAAGAGACCATTGCCAATATTGAAAGCGGTGCACTAGCCATTGCCACAAAGGCAAAAGAGCAAGCACAAGCAGTGGCGCAGCCCGACCCAGAAATTTTGGAAGAGGGTACGCATTTTCATAAGCTATTGGAGTTCTTGACCCCACATTCTGGCAGTCAAGCTGTAGTTGCAATGCCAAGCGAGCAAGAGCTCATGAATTGGCTCAGCATTGATCAAGAGCGTGCCCAAAAACTCATGGAGCGTGTCCAGCTTGTCATGGATGCGCCCATACTCAAGCCTTACCTTACGGATAATCAGTGGGTGCAGGCCTGGAATGAGATTGATATAGCGGACGAGCAAGGTAAAAGCTATCGCATGGATCGCCTAGTAGAGTTTGATGATCACTTGGCCATCCTGGATTACAAGCTCACCATTCCAGAAGAGGGTGATGAGAAGTACGATAAATACCGCAAGCAATTACAGGGCTATCAGGCTGAGCTCGCACGTATTCGGAAAGATAAGCCTAATAAGGCCTTTTTAATCTCCTCAAAGGGGGATCTCAAGGAAATTATTTAAGTAGATTTCTAGGCAGCAATTTTAAGTTTGCTTGAAATTAAATTACCCTTGATGATTTTTTTCTCAACGGCAGAAATCGATTTGGCCTCTTTTTTGATTTCACTCAGCACCTGATTAATAAAAGTTTGCCAGCCTTCGCCTTTAGATTTATAGAAATCTAAAACATCCTTATCTATCCTTAGGGTGACTTGCTCTTTGATTCCGCTTCCTAGAGGTCTGCCGCGACCGCGAACCATTGTGGGCCTGGCTTTCTCCCACTCTTCATCGGTGAATGGAATAGCGTCTGGGTCCGCCATCGCGGCTTTTGTGATTGCAGCATCTTCTGCAGCAGTAGGTCTAATTATTTTCTTTTTCATATTTTTCTACCTCCCGAACATTTGCTTTTCTTAAGCTAAAAACTCTGATACCTATTTTTAGTTCAACATAGATAATGCAGTACAGGCATTGCTTCATTAGGGCCAGCGCTACACGCCTTTCCTCACCATAATTTTTTCTGGCGTCAATCCACTCTAGGGCTGTAACCCACTCAAGCATCCTCGCTCCTGCAAGCGATAAACCATGTTTCTGAATATTTGAATCATTTTTAGCCGAATCATATGATAATTTCATCCTAAATATTGTAGTTACGTTAAATCATATCAGCAATGAATTTATATAGCTACAAAAATTAAGGAAATTAAGATTTCGATCTATCAATTAATACCTTGAAATCCCCCGCTAAAGACCCAATATGAGTAGGGAATAGCAAAAATCCCCAAACTAGGGATAATGAAATTCACACGAAACATCCTACAAGGAGTCTTGATGAACATTCGTAAAGTAACCCATTTATTCGTTGGCGTATTCGCGGCAGCGGTACTGTTCACTAGCAACGCAGTATTTGCTGAGGCAACTTTGCCAGAGGTATACAAGGCTGTGCAATCTGGGCAGATGGCTAAAGCCGATGCCATGATGAAAGAGGTGCTCCAAAACCATCCGAATAGTGCAAAAGCGCACTATGTGGCATCTGAGCTTTATCTCAAAGAAGGTAAGGTAGAGCTTGCGCGCAATCATTTCATCAAAGCGCAAAACTTAGCCCCCGGTTTGCCATTTGCACAAGCTGAGTCTGTACAAAAACTGCAAGTGCAATTGGCTAACACTCAAGTTGCACCTGCCGCTAGTCAGACATCCATTTTCAGTAATCCACTCTTTTGGGGTTTGATTGCCATCTTGGTAGTAGGCGTCATCATTGTGATGAAGCGTCGTAAAGATCAAGCAGTCCAGGTCTACAACGCTCCAAGCGCTGGTTATCCTGGCACTCCAGGTGGCCCCGCTGGCTATCCTGGTGGTCCCGGCGGTCCTGGATACCCCGGAGCACCAGCAGCAGGTGGTATGGGTAGCGGCTTGATGGGTAGTCTTGCCACTGGCGCTGCATTGGGTGCTGGTATGTATGCTGGTCAGGCACTAGCAAGCAATCTGATGGGTGGTCACGATAACGGACATTCCAATGCTGGCTCTAACCCCAATCTGAATCAAGTAGGCGGCCCAGCATCTTTAGATCCCAACTTTGGCGTGCGTGATGCCGGCTCTTGGGACGATGGCGGTGCAAGCTCATGGGATGACAGCGGTGGCGGTGACTTTATGAGTGATGTTTAATTCTCACTCTGCCCACAAAACAAAAGCTACCGACATGGTAGCTTCTGTTTTTATGAAGACAAATTAATGTATTGCTTTATCAACTGATTCAGTCATTATTTAATCATCCCAGCATTCTTCGCATCTTCCATTGCCTGGGGGATTTTCTCTTTCATAAACGCCGGCATTTTAGAGAGTGGGATATCTACAATCACAAAGCCCGAGTCTTCTAGCTTTTTCTTCGTTTCAGGATCGGCATTGAGCTGTGCAAAATAATCCGACATTTTTTGCTGCAAGACTAGTGGCGTAGCCTTAGGTACTGCAACACCGCGGTATGCGCCATCCACCCAGTTCAGACCTAATTCTTTAAAGGTAGGAACATCTGGCAGGGCGGGATTGCGTTTTTCAGTAGCAATCGCCAGTGTGCGCACCTTCGATTTTTGCTGAATCGCTAGGGGGAGATAACCCATAGCGCCATCTACGTGCATCCCAATTAAGGCAGTAATTAAATCTCCCGTACCTTTAAAAGGAACGTAATTAATTTTTACGCCTGCTAATTTATTTAAGCGCTCTACTGCCATGTGGTTTGCAGAGTACTGTGCAGAGCCAGCAAGATTGATCTTGCCAGGTTCCTTTTTAGCGGCGGCAATAAACTCTTGATAGGTTTTATAGGGGCTATCAGCAGAGACCATGAGGGCATCTGGAGTGAAGTGGTAGTAGTAGATTGCGCTGATGTCCTCAGTCTTGTACTGAATGCCTTCTTGTAATGGCTGCAAGATCGTATGGGGAATATTGACGCCGACTACGGTAGTGCCATCGGCAGGATAGGTATTAAGAGCACTCCAGACAAGCGCACCACCGGCACCTGCGCGATTCATGACCACCATCGGTTGCTTGAACTTTTTAGCAGAAATATCCGCTTGATAGCGCGCTACTAAGTCAGACTCTCCAGCGGGTGGAAAGGGGATGATGTATTGAATCGTTTTATCAGGGAATGGCTGTGCACTGACCACTGAGATAAAGCCTAAAGAGAGCACAGCAAACTTCATTAGTGAAAATACGTTCATTTGGATATCTCCTCAATTACTGCATTAGTAACATCACTCATCATTGCAGAGCCTCCTAAATCTCGGGTATGTAATTGGGGATTAGCGGTGACAACTTCAATTGCATGCATGAGTATCTTGCCAAGCTCTTTTTCTCCTAAGAAGTCGAGCATCATGACTGCGGACCAAAATGTACCGATGGGATTTGCCAAGCCCTGACCCATAATGTCAAACGCTGAACCATGAATCGGTTCAAACATCGATGGGTAACGTCTTTCAGGATCAAGATTGGCGGTAGGAGCAATACCCAAGCTGCCGGCAAGCGCTGCCGCTAAATCACTCAAGACATCCGCGTGCAAATTAGTAGCCACAATCGTATCGAGTGATTCAGGACGATTGACCATGCGAGCAGTAGCAGCATCGACCAGTTCTTTATCCCAAGTTACATCTGGAAAATCCTTGGCTACTAACTGAGCGATTTCATCCCACATCACCATGCCGTGTCGCTGGGCATTGGACTTGGTAATGACGGTGAGGTGTTTACGGGGTCGAGACTGCGCGAGCTTAAAGGCAAAGCGCTGTACACGCTCTACGCCAACGCGCGTCATGATGCTCATATCGGACGCCACTTCAATCGGGTGACCTTGGTGAGCTCTGCCGCCCACCCCGGAATACTCGCCTTCTGAGTTCTCCCGCACAATCACCCAATCCAATTGTTCCGGCTTGCAATGACGCAAAGGGGTCTCAATACCTGGAAGAATGCGAGTTGGGCGCACATTGGCATATTGATCAAAGCCTTGGCAAATCTTGAGACGCAAACCCCACAGCGTAATGTGATCCGGAATATCAGGGTCACCAGCCGAACCAAATAAGATGGCATCTTTAGAGCGCAAGGGCTCTAGACCATCATGAGGCATCATGATGCCGTGCTTGCGGTAGTAGTCGCCGCCCCAATCAAAATGCTCAAAGGCGAAGGCCACCTGAGGATGTTTTTTACTTAAAGCGTTTAATACTTTCTCGCATTCAGGGATGACTTCTTTGCCAATGCCATCACCCGGAATCGAGGCTATTTTGTAAGTCTTCATTCGTCTCCTACTGCCATTTTCTAATGAGTGCATGCGCTTTGACATGCACTCTCAAAGCCATTATGTGATGCTTCCCCCACTAAAGAACTTGGGGTTTATGACTAGAAAAAGGGGGTGGTCAGCAGCAAAACAACAAAAAGAGCGTCATTTTTAAGGTTTTTACATATACTGTATGGATATACAGTATATTAATAAACATGACGACTCAAATGATCCCTTCAAAAGCGACCTTAAGCCAGGCTCCACAAGTCTTAGCGGTTCACGACGCCTATGAGTTCAAACTTCTGAGTCACCGTATTTCAGCGGGATTTCCGAGTCCAGCAGCCGATTATGCCGAGGAAGGTCTCGATCTCAATAGTTATTTAGTTCAAAACAAGCCAGCTACCTTCATGTTTACCGTCAAAGGGGACTCGATGATGGGCGCAGGTATTTGTGATGGCGATAAGGTGGTGGTCGATAAAGCCCTCAAGCCAAAACATAAAGATATCGTGGTTGCCGTAGTGGATGATGAATACACCATCAAGCGCCTCTATCAATTACGCGGCAAAACTGAGCTTCAGCCCGAGAACCCCAATTACGAGCCTATTACCTTTAATGAGAACAGCGAACTCCAAATCTGGGGTGTAGTTGTTGGGGTAGTCCGTAAGTACAGTCACGCTAGCAGCAGAAACGGCAGATCCGCATGAACCAAGCTGGTCAAACCAATCAACTCTTCGCACTGGTGGATGTGAACAACTTCTACGTATCTTGCGAGCGCGTATTTGCTCCCAAGCTAGAAGATGTACCGATGGTAGTGCTCTCGAATAACGATGGTTGCGCCGTAGCGCGTAGCGCTGAAGTCAAAGCGCTAGGCGTAAAGATGGGTACGCCCTGGTTTCAGATGAAAGATCTGGCTCAGCAGCATGGCATCCAAGCCTATTCATCAAACTATACCCTGTATGGCGATATGAGTGGCAGGGTAGTGGAAGTCTTAAGAAAGTTCACGCCCAATTTAGAGGTCTACAGCATTGATGAGAGCTTTCTGCAAATCGAGACAGTGCTCAAGCAATATGCTGACCCCACTAGCTTGGGTCAAATCATCAAGCAAGACGTTAAAGATACAACAGGCTTGCCAGTATGTGTTGGCATTGGGGCTAGTAAGACGCTTGCCAAGTTAGCCAATCACTTGGCCAAAAAGAATCCTCAGTTTGCTGGCGTGTGTGACATCAGCTCTATGCCAAAAGCAATGCTCTATCAGTGGATGGCTGAGACGGCAGTAGGTGAGGTATGGGGTATTGGTGGCAAGACGGCCAAGAAACTCAAAGAGCTCAAGATTAATAGCATATTTGATCTAGTACAAATATCACCACAAGCGATGCGTCAACAGTTTGGCGTTGTGATCGAGCGTATTTGCTATGAGTTGCGCGGAGTATCTTGTCTGCAGTTAGAAGAAGTGGCGCCAGCTAAACAACAAATTATTTCCTCAAGAAGTTTTGGCAAGCCAGTCACTTCACTGGAAGGATTATCTGAGTCCGTTGCCACTCATGCCGCAAGAGGTGCTGAGAAGCTCAGAAGCCAGAAGTCAGTCACGGGCGCGCTTACGATCTTTGTGCAAACCAATTCACATAAGCCATTTGAGCCACAACATCATCAAAGCATCACAGTAGTTCTGAGTGATCCTAGTGATAACACCTTAACGCTCACTAGCGCTGCATTAAACGGTTTGAAGCAAATCTACAAAGCAGGCTTTAAGTACAAGAAGGCGGGAGTCATTCTGAATCTCTTGGCTGATAAGCCGACGATGCAGCAATCGCTATTTGATGACATGGAAGTCAAAGGCAAGTCCGCTGGACTCATGAAGGCTATGGACTCCATTAATAGCCGCTTTGGTAATGCCGCCATTAAAACCGCAGCAGCTGGAACGAAGCAAGATTGGCAAATGAGATCAAACAACCGGTCGCCGAACTACACCACCCAGTGGGATGAGTTGCCGGTAGTGCGCTAAAGGACAAGCAAAAAAATGAAACAAACAATAAAACAAACAATGAAAAAAATGAATAAAAAACAACAAATAACAAAGCTAATTTTACTAGCTCATTTCATGAGCTAGTAAGTCAATATTCTGAACACATAGAAACAAAACAGTAATAAGCAATAGCAACACAATCTCATTAACGCAGAAATACATCAGGAGAAATCAAATGGAACTATTAAACAACTTTAACGGCATCTCACTCGCAGTGATTATGGTTTTGTCTTACTGCGCAGTATTGAAAAACACCAAGCGCAGTGAGCGTAGCAATACTCCAGTATTTGGCCGCAAGTATCAGTAAGAAAAATTAGCAGTAGAGAAAAAATAAGCAGCAGCTGCCTAGAAGGGGAATAAGGAAATCACGGATTCCTTATTCCCTAGTCAAGGCGAGAGTCATCAGAATCCCCCTACACAAGATATGTGTAATGAGGCTATAAAAATATCATAAATATGGATAAAATCCAAACATGATCGATGACAAGCAAACCTATATAGATAAGAAACTACGCCCACTGCCACGCTGGATATTTATGTCCCGCTGGTTACAGGCGCCACTCTACATTGGCCTGATTGTGGCTCAAGGTGTTTATGTTTGGCAGTTTTGGTTAGAGCTGGCTCATCTCATCAGCATGATGTCAGAGAAAAACATGACAGAAACTTCACTCATGCTCATTGTGTTGGGCTTGATTGATGTAGTGATGATCTCCAACTTGTTAGTCATGGTGATCGTTGGTGGATGGGAGACTTTTGTTTCTCGTTTAGAGTTAGAGAACCATCCAGATCAACCTGAGTGGTTATCGCATGTCAATGCAGGCGTTCTCAAGGTGAAGTTGGCAACAGCCATCATTGGAATTTCATCAATCCATTTGCTCAAGACCTTTATTAATGCGTCCTCACACGATGAAAAAACTTTGCTGTGGCAAACCGTCATTCACATGACCTTTGTATTTTCAGCTCTCGCGATTGCTTATACAGAAAAGCTGGTAACCTCTGCACACCAGAAGCACTAAATTGATTAGAGCTTAAAAGAGCCTAAAAAACTTAGGCCTGTAAGGCTTTGCGAAGGTATTCAGAAACATTGTCCTGGCGTAGCATCCATTGCTTATAGTCAGAAGGTACTTGGCTAATCAGTTCGCCCTTGTGTTTACCAAAAGGCATGATTGTCGGAATGCGGGCCTTCTCAGACATTTCCCATAAAGCATCCAGAGAATCAGGTTTGAGCTTCTCAATAATCTGTCCAAGTATTTTGGAGCAAATCCATACATCCGCTAAAGCACTATGCGCATCACGCAGTTGCTCTCTAGCGGTCGAACGTTCAAAGTAATAGAGCAGGGCACTTTGTGTATGGCTATCGAGATCAGGCCAAAGACTGCGAGCTAAGGCAAGGGTGCAAATACGTTTAACTTCGGGTTTGCCAATAGCCTCCCAGTCAAAATCCACACTATGACCAATGAGGTACTTGGTGCCAGCAGGCAATCTAAAAGAGCTGCTAGCTGGGCAATGGATCAGATCCTCATCCAAGATGTGGTGGGTTGCTAATGCGCCTAGGCTAATTGGTTTTCCGGGGTTATAGCGCTGTACCCAAGGATTGCCAAGCGCTAGTGGGTTAATCGAGGTGACATCTAAAGATGCGGCTTCAATAATGACGGCATCGGTCTTATCAGTGGCTTCAACATCAAAAATAATGGCTTGGGGCATAAAAATCTTAAAAAGAGAATGGCTTAAAGCCGGGCTAGCTATTTATTGCCTGGAATATCTGACTTGCTATCAACATCTGGGGATAAACCCTTGTTTTTATCGTGCTCAGCCAGTTTTTGCATTATGTTATGAGCCATTGGGGATAAATCTTGAGTAGGTTCAGCTGGTTTGGCTGGCTTTTTCTTGATTAAATTTTGTAGAAGCGTTTGGAAAAACATTGATAATCCTCGAGTGGCAGTCTTATTAAATCAAAATCTGAATATACAGTAATTAAAAGCGGCAAGATAGTCACTTTTAAATCAAGGAAAAGCTGGGAGAGCGTGTTGGGCAAGAATATCCAAATTCTATTTCGCGACATGCGCGTTTCGGACTATTTCTTTATTTTGCTTGTATTAGCCAACGTGTTTTTAGTGATCTATCTCGGAATAGGAAACTATCAAAATGCCGCGAAGGTGGCAGAATCACAAAATAATGCCGAAGAGATCGTCACTTGGTTTGAATCTCTTGCCAGCAAGAACGAAGCCAATGAGCCTATTGAGCCTGCGGCATGCACTCCCATTGATGAAGATGAAAAATTGATTAAAGGCATCAAGCCAAATCACTGGAAAAATTGTGTTGAGGCGCTCTTTGGCGCCAAAGGTCCGTTTGAGAGCTATACGAATCTTTTAAATCCGGCTGGACCAGCATACACAGCTAAATGTAATAAAACAGATCTGCTCAATAGTGGAGCTCTCATCTTTGAAAAACTGACCCCTAATCCGGCAGGCCCTCCCGGGGTATCCCCACTAGAGCCTGGGGAAAGACTTGTAAGCGGCTTACAAATTCGCCTCAGTCTTTGTGATACCGGTTTTTACCTGATCAGAATTGGAGAGTTTAAGTTATGAGTCTCCAGCCGATTTCATTGTCTAGTTTGAACTTATACATCCGTAAGCGGATATTTGATTTATTCTTTAATCACCAGATTAAAGGGAATTATTGCAACCAGTTTGAGCGCTTTATTACGTACATGATCGTACTGAATATGGCAGGCTTAGTGCTTGAGCATATTCCGGTATTTTATGAAACTCGCGAACACTTGTTTCATATTTTTGATGTAGTCTCGCTGGCGATCTTTTCGATTGAATACGTCTTACGCGTGTATGTTGCGCCAGAAGATCCTGCCTTTAGTTCGGCTAAATATCCTCGTCTTGCTTACTGTAAGAGCCCGTTTGCCCTGATTGACTTGGTATCGATCTTACCGTTTTACTTAAGTGCATTCTTTGAGGCTGATTTGCGGATTCTGAGAGCCTTACGTTTACTGCGTTTACTTAAACTCTTTCGCGCCTTGGCACCAGCATTTAACGAGTTTTTAGAGCTGAACAAAGACAAATCCTATCGTTATAAGATCTATGCCCTAGTTAATGAAACACCGACCAGCGGTAACCTACATCACATCTTTGATATGTTTATCGTGACCTGGGTCATTGTGTCGGTGCTCGCTGTGATTTTGGAATCAGTCCACAGTATTAGTTATCACCTACATTCTGAATTTATTATTCTCGATACCATTGCGGTAGTGATTTTCTCGACAGAATACATCATGAGGATCTATAGCGCCCCTGAAGATCCTAAGTACCAGGCTTGGTTCAAAGGGCGCTTAAGCTTCTCATGTAAGCCAACAAGCATTATTGATTTCTTGGCAATTGCACCATTCTATTTAGAGAGCCTGCTCCATCACCTCTTTGACTTGCGCTTCTTACGAGTCTTTAGATTGATGCGTTTACTAAAGCTAGCGCGTTACTCTGGCGCTACTGAATCTTTATTTACAGTGATTAAGCGCGAGTGGCCCGTCATGAAGGCGGCGGTTTTTATTTTGCTTTTACTGGTCATGCTCGCCGCCTGCTTGGGTTATGTCTTTGAGCATGAAGCTCAGCCCGATAAGTTTGAAAATATTCCACAAGCAATTTATTGGTCTGTAATTACTTTGGCCAGCGTAGGTTATGGTGATATTTCTCCTATCACCCCAGCGGGTAGAGCGGTGACGATTGTTATAGCGCTCTTAGGGATTGGTATTTTTGCGATTCCGGCAGCGATTCTGTCATCAGCACTAAGTGATCAGCTGCGGATTGAGCGCGAAAGAATGATGAATGAGCTCTATCACATGCTAGAAGACGGGGTGATTTCAGCCGATGAGCAAGAGCTCATTGAGGCCGAGGCTAAACGCTTGCATCTTTCTAAAGGAGAGCTCACGCGCTTACTAGAAAAGGCGAAGGTGGAAATGGGTATTGAGCATGCCCCAGGCAAGGATGCCACTGGTGGCAAAGGTGCCACTAGCGAAATGAGCCTCGAGTTTTTATCCAAGCATCCTGAGCTTGCTGCAGAGCAGCTCAAGATCACCATCTCTAAACTGCAGCAAATTGTGAGCGTGTCGGACCGTCAAGAGTTAAGTAAATACGTGAATAATCCTGTTAACGTAACGGGGCTGCAAAGCAATGTACTCAAGTTGCTCTTGCAGCATAGTGGGGCAAAAGAGCCAAAGAAAGATCCATAGCAGTTCATAAGTGCTAATCTCTCTGTGCCCATTGTGGTGGAAAGCCCTTCAATTGAGTTTGATGGGCTTTTTCTTTGGGGTAACTCAATCTGTGCAATACTGTATATAAACACAGTATAAATTGTTTTAATAGCCAAATTTCACCTTAAATTTTAATAGCTCAATCTATGAGCTTTTAAGTCGTAATACTACATTCGTCCTAATAACTTCTGGATGGATGTATGAGCACAATTCGTCAACACCTAGTATTTCTGACTGGCCATCGCATTAGTGCGAACACTGCCCCTGAAGAGGTTGGTAGCCTGAGCAAAATTGGCGCAGCTATTGCCTTTGCCAGTTTCTTAGCTGCCTTGCAATTTGGTATTGCTGGCTGGTTTCTAGCAATGGACTTGCATATCCTCCTGCAAATCCTCATGGCACTCGTATTTGCTGGCATTGGCGCTGCCATTGTTTTGGTGCTTGACCGTAACTTCATTTATCTAGCCGACACTCGCTATGAGACCGATAAGAAGCTCACCTTTGTCTACTTAGGTATTCGTATCTTTTTAATTACCGTGATTGGGTCTTTAAGCAGTCAATTTACGATGCCCTTATTTTTAAAGTCGGAACTAGCAATTCATGCGCAGGATATGAAAGATGGCCGGTTCACCCAAGCAAAAGAGCGCTATCAAGAAAAGTATGAGTTAGCCGATAAGACTGCAGGACTCACAAGTCTGGAAGATAGAACTACGAAACTGCGTAAGGAGATCTCATCATTAACACCAGAGTTAGTACGTCAACGCGGCCTAGTGGGCCAATGCTTTGCGGACTACAACAAAAAAACCAAGACTACCTTTGCACCCGATTTAGATGAGCATGACATCATTAGTTTGTACGCCAAAGATAAGCGTGAGTGTGAGCGCATTGATGGCATCTATCGCGAGAATTATCGTAATTATGTCAGCCCTAAAGAGGCAGAGCTCGAGCGCATGGGCGCAGCAATTACTCAAGCGCAAGGCGATATTGATATTGCTAAAAAAGATATTGCGCAAGATTTAGACAAGGCAGCCAAGATTAATGAGTCTTACATCAATGTAGCTTCTGCTGATGTGCTCTCGTCTTTAGTGCGCAATAATCCTGGTGCATTTATAAAATACGCCTTAATTACTTTATTGCAATTGTGTTTAGAGCTCATGCCGATCTTGCTCAAGCTCCAAGCTGGGCAATCACCGCTCGGTCATCGCATGGCTATCTTTGCCTATGGCAATAAAACGCGCGCTCTTGCACAAGTCAACCAAAGTGCTGCAAGACGCCTTGATGCCGATGCACAGATTGCACTAGCGCGTCACGAGCATGCTCTAGTGGATAAAGAGCAATACGCCATACGACAAGAGGCGGACTCTGCAATCACCAAGCAAAAGCTCATTCAAGATCTGGAAAATGAAAAGATCCGTCAAGAGTTAGAAGAGCTCAGACGTCAGAGTAATGCGTATCTACGAGCACAGCATCAATTTACCCAATCGTTTACTCAAGCGAGTGGCCAGTTCGTCAATCGCGTAGTCATGCCAGCGATGGCAACTGTTAGTAAACCGTTTAGTGCCAAGTCTTCTAACGAAGGTGAGTCATCAACTGAGCCATCATCTTCAGGCGCTAAGGTCTATGCGTTTGGCGGCTATCCTGACTTAGGGGCTAAGGCGGCATCATGAGGGCAATCTTGATCCTCGGTTTAGTGATGCTGCTTGGCGCTTGCTCAAGTACGCCACGCAATAGTAGCAACTACAGCTATAGCAATACCTATGTTGCGCCAACTAAACCGCAGTATCAAGCTCAAACCTATCAAGCTCCAACTTATAGGGCGCAAGCCTACTCAGCAACGGCAAACAATTCCTATAGTGCGCAAAGACCGACCCAAAAAGTATCATCTGTTTCACCCCAAGCAACAGTTTCTAATTTCGAGCGCTTAAGTTATGAAGATTTAGTCCGTTTTGAGCCTGATTGTGAGCAACGCGTTGAGCAGACTGCGCTATTGGAAGAGCAGCTCAAACGCAATCGCTTTTATACCGTCGATGGTGTAGAGGGAAATACCTATCCTGGAAAAATTAGTAAGAGTTACTACTCGCTAGCCAAGTATCGAATTTGGGCCTTACGCTTTGCCTGCCAAGGTAGTGAAGTGAGTCGCGATTTTATTAAGGCAGATTTGCAAGCAAGTCCTAATCAGCCACCTAGTGCAATGCCACGTTGTTACTTTGAAGAGACCGTAGAGGCTAAAACAGGCTATCAGCAAACCCAATATTTAACGAGTGATCACAAATCTAACCGTAAAGAAATTTGTACCAATTTTCCCTATGCGCAAGAAAGGCCATTCATCCGAGTAGGGGATCAGATGAGCTTAAGTCCCAGAGATATTAAAGACGGGGCATCGCATTCGGCTCTGCGTAAGTGGAAGGGCAATATCTATCAACTCGTCTCAAAAACCGAGATGCATTTAAACCAAGCAGTGCGTTTTACCTTAGTGACCGTGCGGTCAGGTGTGAATCAATGGACTGTAGTCGATAAGTTTTGAATTTAATTAAAAAAGGAATCATCATGAAACAGCAACATTACCGTATGCGCAGTATTGCCATTAGTGGCGCTTTAGGCTTAATCCTTACTGCTTGTGGAAGCAATCCTGTGCAGCAAGTACAAAACCAACAGCAAGACGATTATCGGGCGCAGGCCAAGGTGGCCAAGCAAGCCATTAGTGAGGCGCCTGACTGGATGAGCAAACTACCAAAAGAGTCTGGCGTGATCTATGAGAATGGCACGGCTATTAGTAGCGATTTTTCAATGGCTGATCTCAAAGCCAAAACCATGGCCTACGTGAAGATTTGCACCAGCGCTGGTGGTAAAGTGCGCAGCCAAATGAAGATGTATCGCGCTGATAATGATGCGGCCTCCGTTGAGCAATCTGAATTAACCGTCCGCAGCCTATGTCCTGATGTGGATATCTCTGGTGTAGAAACGGTAGAGATGAAGCATGTGGCCGAAGGCAATCGGATTCGCACCTATGTCTTGGTTGCACTGCCTTTGGGCTCAAAAAATGTAGCTAGAAGCGCTAAGGATATTCAGAACCGTTCAGGCGATGCTTTTAAAGAGCTTGATGGGATCACTAAAGATACCAGAGAGCAAAACCCCAACGTAACGCCTGCAGTAAGTCCAGTTGCGCCCAATAAAGTAGAGCAGTTAAGTAAAAACCCAGCGCCCATATTGAGCACACCTACGACACAAGCCGAGCCAGCCAGAGTAGAGCAAGTCATGCCACCGCTATCACCAGCGTCGAATAGACCATTGGTTGCGCCAGCCACTAAGCCCGATGGCTCGCTTTTAGAGTCCGTCAAAGCGATAGGTCATGATGCGGTGATTGTGCAAGGCCCCAATGGTACTGACAAGCAAATAGGCTTACTGGGATCAAAAAATCCAGAGTATGTTGCGCGCCGTGCAGAGGCCTTACAAAAGCCTGGCGCAGTCATTGGCCAAGTCAGTATTGAGTAGCTTGATTAGTGGGATGACTGTGGCATATGAGCGAATGGAAAAGCTCTATAGTAGTGCCTATAATAGGTGACATCATGATCAATCATTTTGTTCACGCTCTAGCATTTTCGGCAGAGAAGCATAAAAATCAGCGGCGTAAAGATGCGCTAATCACGCCGTATATCAATCACCCAATTGCACTAGTCAATGTTTTGGTAAATGAGGGTGGGGTGATGTCTTGGGATGTGCTGTGCGCAGCCTTATTACATGATGTCATTGAAGATACACAAACGACTGAGGAAGAGTTAATCACCCATTTTGGTAAAAAAGTGACTGCGATTGTCAAAGAGTTAACCGACGATAAATCACTTGCTAAAGAGGTACGCAAAAGCCTACAAATCGCTCATACCCCTTTTGCTAGCCATGAGGCCAAGCTTGTCAAACTCGCCGATAAGATTTGCAATCTACGCGATATATTGGTCGCACCGCCAGCTGGCTGGGATCTTGAGCGCAAGCAAGCGTATTTTGTATGGTCTGAAGCAGTGGTCGCCGGCATTAGGGGAACTAATTCCAAGCTAGAAAAGGTATTTGATGGCTTGCTAGAAGAGGCTCAGCAAATGCAGTAGGCGAACCTTGATACAGGGTTTAGGTATCGAGTTTGCTGGTGATTGATAATTCACCCCACATCACGATATCCATATCGACCAATTGCCAACCTTTGTGTTGAAAGCCAATATCAAAATCATCTGTGGTCTTGCTCTGCCGAAAAATGGCATTTAAGTCTGTTTGCTCATCTTGTGGCACGGTCTCAGAGAAGTAGATGAGGTGCTGACCTTCGCTAGAGAGGTTTACTTCCGTAAAGTCCTGACTCCCCACGCTAATACCAATATTTTCATCATATTCGGCCAAAAAATTAGGCGGATTCTCAGTAATGAAAGACCCGCTTTTCCAAAGAAAGCCACAATGCATTTCTTTATTATCTTTGCGGTAGGTCATACGCTCGGTAAGGTGAAATTCTTTTTTAGGTGAAATACTAAAAGACATAGAGAACTCCGTTGAGTAGTATCCGAAGTAGTAGCTGACGTTAGTAGATTAGGAGGCGATCTTCTTGGTGAGATCAAAGGCAATCACATCCGATGGCTGATGTGCGCTCTGATCTAATACTGAGCAAGTGAGGAGCCCATTGACTCTGGCATTTGGATGGATATCAATCGATTTATAGTGAATATCACCGTGGATCAGCGCGCCTGGATAGACCTCAATTTTTTCATCTACGGTAATAGTGCCCTCAATCGTCCCGGCAACAATGAGATTGGTGTAATGCAAATCGCCTGTCAGGACGCCATCTTTGTCGATCACTAAGGTTGCTTTACTTTCTAGAGCTTCTGTAATGTTGCCCATAAAATGACCTAAAACCCGAATATTGCCATTGCCCTCGAGGTTACCAAGCACTTTAGATCCCGAACCAATTTCATTAGTAAAGGATAGTTGTGAGCTAGTTGGTTTTCTATCAAACATGGTTATTCACAATGCATTTTTTTAGAATCTAAATTTGGTTGCCAACAAAACAGATTATTCATGCTGTGTCGAAACGGGACCATACGCACGCTTAACTGATTTATTGACATGGATTTATCTTGTTCTTGATGAGCCATTTTGTCCAATCAATTTTTGAGTTTTTTACGAGATGAAATTTAGTTGCAAAGCAATAATTTGATAGCGCTTCTAAGTGCTTGATTCGTCTACACAGAGCTCAAACTTCTTAAAGATATATGACAAAAAAATGACTCAAACCCACTATACAAATAAGGTGATTATTTGTGTCTATATCCCTAGGTAAGAAGGGGGGTGAAAACCCTAGCATCAATCTTAGCGTCAAATAACTTTAACTACTCATTGAACCATTCGTAGTTGATATCTTGAATTTCCAGTACCTCTTGATAGTGGGCTAAGCAATACTCGCTCCAATCAGCCTGGAATGCAGCCGAGCTCGTATCACAGTGATAGCGGTTAAGTAAATTGAGTAGGCCGTGATCTTTAGTCTCGAGAATATCGCGCTCGCCACTTTTGCCTTTGACATGAACTGAGATTGCGTGTTTTCCGCTCATGGGTGTCTCCTTCTAATATTTTTATCCAGCTTACACGTAATTGGCTACTGTTGTAATTACTCCAAGTAAATTCTTTACAAAAAATGTAATTGTCTTTATATTGACCAATACATGAAGAGGGGGCGAAAGCCCACAGCAACCGGTCTATTAGACAACGGTGCTACGCTTATAGCGAATGTGATCTAGCAAGGCAACTTGATTAGATAACTAAACGTAAAGCCCCCTCTTTGGGGCTTTTTTCATTTCTAAAGCCCATGTTCTTTAACAACTTGAGGAGATTCATTATGGCTAGAGTCATCGTGGGCGATCAACAATTGCCCGCAAAAGTAGTCTACGTTGGTAGTGCAATACAGGTTTGGGTTGTCGATGACATTTACCGGCTCTTTGTCGGTGATCACAGTCTAAATATTACCGACCCAGAAGCTGCTGAATTAGCAGCGGATATCAAAAACCTCGATCCACCAGCGCTAGAGCAAAAGTGGCTAGCGATTGCCAAGGAGTTTTTAAGTAGTTTGCAGTAAGCAACAAGGGCAGCAACAGAAGCAACAGAAGCAAAAGAAGTAAAGATAGTAAAGGCGGAGTTAATCCCAATTGCCAGGCCTGACACCTTGTCGAACTGGCTAAATAGGAGCTTTTTATGTCAGAAATCAAAAAACAAAGTCTTGTCGAACTAGCCCTGTCGTTGGGTTTTACGATAGCAGATGAGAATGATCCCATTTATCAAAATGGTTGGGTCATTACTACTACCGTAGGAAAGGAATTAGAGCGTCTAACTCTATTGGAAGGGGGTGATCATGAGTCCAAAGAGTGAGCAAATCTTTCAAGCCAATCATGAGGAGGTACGCTCATGAATCGCCGATCCTTTTTAATTCGCTCGAGCGCTGCTGTCGGCGCGCTACTGACCACCCAGTTCTTAAAAGAAGCGCAGTGGCTCATAGCTCAAGAAGATAAGGCGCTACTTATCCAGCCTCTTGCGCGCAGCATAGAGACGCTATATGCCGCCCCCAGTGAGGGTAAGTTTGCTTTATTTTTGGGCGGTAAACCTAATGAGTACATTAACCCTCAATTTACTTGGGAAGAATTTGGCAATATTGCTTGGGGGCATAGTGAGGAAGATACGCTCGAGTATTTACGCGAGCACTATGACCTGTGTAAATGCGGTGCGCAAGATCTCCTCAATACCAAAGCCGATGATGACTTAGTGCTCGATTGGTGGTTACGTCATCAATCACCCAATGCTTTGGCTTATAAAGAACTAGAGGGAATTGATCTGGGGCCAGAGTTTGACATTGCTGGAAAAACAGCGGGCAGCATTCGCTTTATTGATGGCTTTCATCCTGGCAATGAAACGCTCTGGGTTGAAGTGCCGGACTTACTCTCCATTTCCTTGTTACAAGCTCGGCTTAATGAGCTTGAACAAGGCCTTCGCATAGAAGTATTGGAGGGTGATTATGGTTTGGGTTAGCTCAAAAAAGGCGCTACAAGCTCAATCTATGAGCTATCACGTTTTTACAATTTATACATCAAGACAAACAGGGAGAAATCATGCGTGACTATACCTATCTCAATGGCGCACGTTTTACTGTGTGCAACCTCTTTCGTAGCCTACGGTTTGATATTGACCGCCTAGACATGAGTTGGGTTGATGGCGAAATGCCAGAATTTACCAGAGGACTGCGCGTTGTTGATAACGATGAAATGAATACCGTCACAGTCGATGGGGAAGATGGCGATAAGCTCATCTTTAGCCTGACTTACATCTTTAGTAAAGAAGATGGTGCAGATGCCTTTAGAGCAGCAACTGATGCATACCTCAAAGTTGCGCTAGAGACCAAAGAATATTTGGTTTCTAGTCAAAAAAAAGATCCGCAAGGAAAGCCCGAGGTGAGTGAGTCGGTGCTGCATTAACAGTTGAAGTAGTAAGGGCGGAGTTAATCCCAATTGCCAAGCCCAGACCCACGTCAAATTGGCTAAATAGGAGAATGAAATGAATATTACCCAACTCAAAATTGGTTTACTGCAATTAAATGACAGTAAGTGGAAAAAGTTACTCGATGTTTTTCGGGATCGCTATATTCCCATTGCCTTTATCAAAGATGAAAATAATTACTTTGCCGAAGCGATTGAGCATCAAGGCGAGTATTTTTACCGTGTCGATGGCGTGACAGTACAAGCTGAGCAATACGAGTATGAGCGGGTGATTCATAACCCGAGGCTGTATTGCTTTTCTTCAGCATTAAAATTACACCATCGCATCCGCAAAGCTAAAGAATTGGGTTTAGGATTAGATTGGCCTAAAAGCAAGGCAGCGCCTAGCAATATTTTTGATTTAGACAAAATCACACAGGAGAAAAGATCATGAGTGCCAATAGAACGATTTCTCCTGCCTTGGTGAGAGCCTATCGTAATGCCCATTACTTTGTGCATCATGGCGAGGAGGTGTACTTGCTCAAAGTGGGGGAGGTAAATCACGCCTTAAGCGATTTACTGAACACCTATGGGGCGCAAAGCGCCGCCTTTCTGACAGCCTATAACCCCTATAGTCAGCTGCGTAGCCATACGGAAAACCAAGCTGCGCAGGCAAAACTGCTGGCAGAGCTTGCTCAGGCAGGAATAGAAACGATTGATGGCCTTGGCACTGATCCGCATGATGATTGGGATGCAGAGCCCAGTGTGCTTGCCTTGGGTCTTTCTCGCTCACACGCTGAGCAATTAGCAGATCAATATGGTCAAAACGCTTTCCTGTGGATTGCTAATGCCAATGCACTGGTGAATCTCAAGTTGCGCTATCCGGTAGGTGATCCATCACCAGATGAATTGGAAACGTGGTTTGCTCAATTGGATGATCAATTGCGCGCTCCTGCCAGTGCATTATCTGCCCAAGAGCGCAATTGGCTTATGACAGCAAGTAGGAGTGAGCAACGTCACTGGCTATTGCCAAGCGCTTGGGATTGGAATACGCCATGGCCACAGGCTCGCCCTGACGGTTGTGCGATTTCGATTGGTACAGAATTAGACCGCATGTTTAAGCTCACTTCAAATGGCTTAGAAAAGCTCTATCCATGATCGAGCAAGTTAAATCAAGCTATGACCGAAGTGGACTCATCGCCTTAATACGTAGTGAGTTTGCTTTGGACTGGCAGGGTATCCATGGAGCCAATCATTGGGCTCGGGTCTTGCATCACGGAAAGAACATTGCTCAGATCCGCAAAGCTGATTTACTAGTGGTCGAACTATTTGGGTTTTTGCATGACAGCTGCCGCCTAAATGATGGCCGTGATCCTGATCATGGCAAGCGCGCTGCTGAATTTGCTCATGGCATTCATGGGGATTACTTTCGGTTACAACCCATGCAACTAGATTACCTTTGTTATGCCTTACATCATCACTCTGGAGGGGAAGTCTCGACTAACGCTACGATTCAAACCTGCTGGGATGCGGATAGACTCGATCTGGGTAGGGTAGGAATCTACCCATCCGCTCAATACCTCTCGCACGAGGCAGCGCTCTTTATTGATTTAGCGCACGATTGGAGTATTTGCTAGGCACCACTATCGACATCGTATTTTGAATTATCAATGTTTAGAGTTTTAGGGTTTACCACTAATTATTTATCTTAGATTGCAAAAGCAGATTCAAACGTTTACTCTAAAAAAATTATTAACAAAGGGGATGCAGATGAACATTCATAAATTAGATCGTCGTCAATTTATTTTGGGAACAAGCGCTTTAGTGGCGGGTTCTGGTTTAGCTAGTTTTGGAATTGAGTCGCAGGCCGTTACAAAAGTTCCCACCATTGATGCTTTAGATATAAAGGTCTTAGTAGACAGTAGTTATGATTCGCCAAGACCAGACACCAACCAATGGGTCAAGATCAAGCGCACCCCGTTTATCTCTACTAAAGATTATCGCAAGGCCTTACATAATGAGTGGGGCTTGGCTTTAGCATTAGAGTCCCGCATCGGGCAAGATAAAAAGAGCATGCTATTAGATTACGGCTATACCCCAGCGGCTCTGATGGGCAATATGGAAATCATGGATGTCAAGCCTGAAAAACAAGACGCCATGATCTTAAGTCATGGTCATTTTGATCACTTTGGCGGTTTGGTTGCATTCTTAAAAGCCAATCGCAGTAAGCTGCCATCCGACCTCACCTTATACGTTGGTGGCGAAGATAATTTTTGTAATCGTAAAACTGCCAGTGGTTCGCCAGGACATTTTGCGGACTGGGGCGTTCTAGATCGACGTGAGTTAGATGCCTTAAAAGTGAAGATTGTGTACTGCGAAAAGCCAACGATCATTCAGGGACAGGCCTTTACTACGGGAATAATTAACCGCGATAGCTTTGAAAAAGTGCTTCCCAACACCTTAGTGGAGTTTAGTAAAAAGAATGGTCTCGGTTGTGATATGCCTGAACTTAATGCCAAGGCAGAAGGTAAGTTCGTTAAAGATGATCATCTTCATGAACACGGCACAGCATTTAATTTAAAAGACCGCGGCTTGATCGTGATCTCTTCCTGTGGCCACGCGGGGATTGTCAATACCGTACAACAAGCTATCAATGTCTCGGGTGTGAATAAGGTGCATGCGATTTTAGGTGGCTTTCATTTATTCCCAGCGCCAAATGATTACCTCATCAGCACAGTCGAAGCCTTAAAACAATTTAATCCAGATGTGGTGATTCCTTTGCATTGCTCTGGGCCTGCCTTTGTCACAACTATGCGCAATATCTTAAGTGATCGCCTAGTGACATCGACTACTGGAACCGAATTTCAATTTGGTAGTTAATGCAGTGGCATCGACCAGCTAGCCTTGCACTAGCCGGAGCTTTGTTATTGGGGGTGGCCTCTCTAGGATACGCTCAAACTGCTCAATCTAGAGCAGAGTCTGTGCGCCTCATGAATGATCTGATGTCTGGTAAAGGCCGGGTGGGCGGACCTTTTACCTTGCTAGACCAAAATGGTAAAAAGCGTACCCTTGCTGAATTTAAAGGCAAAGTCGTTCTGATTTATTTTGGTTATATGTTTTGCCCAGATATCTGTCCAACTGATTTAAGTAATTTAGCAGGCTTATTAAAGCGCTTAGGAAAAGATAGCGCCCAAGTACAAGTGATTTTCATTACCCTAGACCCAGCTCGTGATACCCAAGAATTTATCGGTAAGTATGTTGAGTATTTTGATAAACGGATTCTGGGTTTGCGCGGTACTGAACAACAAACCAAGCAAGTGGCAACCCAATACAAAACCTTTTACGAAAAGGTGGGTCTGAAGGATGGGCAGTACGTCATTGATCACACAGCCTTTACCTACATCATGAATCGCAATGGTAAGTATTTAGCCTTTTTTCCACCGGGCACTTCACCAGAGCGGATGGAAGTGATGGTCAGAGAAGCCTTAGCCACTTCCGAGGGATGATGAAAAACTACTTATGGATTGTTCTTGTTGCGCTCCTTTGCTCTTGTGCAAGTAATCCCCCGCCTGCAGCACCAGTGCAGTCAACAGCAATTGAAGGCGATAAATACTGGACATTAGATTTTTTCTACTTTTATAAGGGTAAGCAAACTCACACCAAGGCATTCCAGTTCGTCAGCAGAAGAGATTGCTTTGATACCTTGTATCAAATGCAAGTAGATTCTAGAAAAGTCCCGCAACATAGCGGCTCAGGAATCTGTATGAAGCAATTTGTAGAAGGGCAAAAAAGAACAGAGCATGACGTGCTAGGTTATCGATAGCCAAGCAGCTAGTAGCATGAACAATCTAAGTTATTAAAGTTATATTGACTGCTAAAGGCTGAAGGAACCTAGGCTTATTGATACTTATCTAAAGCCTTTTTTAGTTCCGCCTTCACCCTTGCTTTCAGATTAGCTGGTCCAATGACTTCAACACCAGAGCCATGCTTGAGAATATCCATCACCAATTCCGGATCTTGGTTGTAATCAAACTCGAGAATAAAGTAACCCTCTTTATCAAAACTTCCGACTTGCTGGCCGTGCCAGTTCTCGCCTGAAACCCAGCGTGCATGCTCAGGCGTAAAACGCAGCTTTGCTCTTTGAGTGGCTTTGCCAGAGAAGATGCCATAGCTTTCGGCAAAGTGTTCTTGGCATTCTTTATCAGAAACATCTTGCGCTTTAGTGTTCGTTAACACTGCGCTACGAATACCATCAACGGCAAAGCTACGCAGACCGTTGCGCATATGGCAGTAGGCATCGAGATACCAATTTTCGCGGTAGTAAATCAGGCGCTGTGGCGAAATCTCACGCTCCGTATTCTCATCCTTACTTTTAGCGTAGTACTTAATCACTAGACGATTACGTTTTAGTAGGGCAGCGCCAATCTCCGAGAAGTTATCCATGGAGCTTTTACGTGAACCCATACCCAGTACTTTGATGCGCTTACGTAATTCTTTGGCGGTTGTTTCGCTTTGGCCCAAAATGCCATCAATAATGGCAGTAAGTGGTTCAATGTGTGGGCCAATCAGGCCGCCTTGATCTAGTGAAGACAGTAGGTGCTGCATAAGCACGAGTGCAGTAGCCTCTTTTTCAGAGAACCAGATGCCCGTGAGCTCAATCTTGTTAATGTCACTGCCTTCTTTGAACTTATAGCCGCCTAAAAAGCGGTCATATTCAATATCGGCCTTGGAGCGTGAGCGCAGGTATTCGAGATCGCGCTTAAAAGTGGCTTTAGAGATCTCTAGCTCACGCATAAAGTCTTCAATCGGCACGCATTTACGCTGTTGAATCATGTACTTAATGCGGTGTAGGCGCTCTGGATCGCTCATTTGGCTCTCGCTATCAATGTCATAAAGATTATTGTTTTTATCACTTTATTTACTTTATAGCTCATTTAATGAGCTAGTAGCTCATTATTCTTTTTAAATATGACTAGATGGAGGCATTGAGGATGAAATGGCTAGGGTTCATACTGATATTTGTCAGTTGCTACAGCTTTGAGCAGGGGCAATACAGCGCTAAGCTGGTATTCATGTTCCTGCTCGGATTGCTGATGGTGTGTGGCAAGCCCCTCATAGAGCACCTCTTTTTTGTTGAGCGTGAAAAAGTGCGCTCACAGTATCGATATCGAAATAAAAGGTAAAAAAACATGCATAAACTCAATTGCAGCGTAGGGGACTTAGCGATTACAGTCAATTGCGCTTTCCCTCAGAACCTCGGTAATATCGTACGAATCATTTCTGCCGTTGGCTTTGATGAATGGCAAGGATTTAGCGAGCCGCTCTTTACCTGGAATGTGCAGGTTGCCACAGAAGGTGGGCAGCTCTTTTATCAAATGGAAGATGGCATTGAAGGTTTTTCTGAAGGCCCAGTTCCAGATCGCTATTTACGACGCCTAACGCCTCCGCAAAACTATCTGATGGATGAGTTAATCGATTCAGAGCAATTGCAAATGGATTTACTGCTCACTGAACCTGCAGATCAAGCCATGCAAGAGGAGTTAACTCATGATGAATAAAGTGCCAAGGCTCAATTGCGAAGTGGGCTCTCTAGCGATTACGGTCAATGCTAAATTTAGTGGCAATATTGGCAAGGTCGTGCGCGTGATTGATTCCTTAGGCTTGCAGCCTTGGCCTGAGATGGATGGCCTCGTGCATGTTTGGCGGGTTGAAGTAGCGGCAGAGGGCAGTCTCTTGCACTACTTCTATCCCAATAAACACCAGCTTGATGTTCAAAGTATCGGTCCTATCCCAGATTGCTTTTTAAGACGCCTAGTTCCAGAGAACAATCAAATGCGCTTGGAGTTTGGGGATAGCCAAACACGTGAAGCGATTGAGCCCAGCACCTTATGAATACAAAAGTATTTAGTAAAAATTACCTCATACGGGTTTTAGATATGTATGACTATGGCAGTCCCTCGTATGACCATAGCGATTTTTATACGTACGAAGAAGCGCTTTATGTTGCCAAGCAAATTATTCTGAGCTCCTTTAGCAAGCAAGGACAAGCGGGCTATGATGACTGGATGATGTTTGGACAAGATGCTTATGTTGTTGCTATTAATGGCGCGCCAGAGGTGCCTAAGTTCAAATCCCAAGAATTTGTTAAACGCACTTGTGGTTTATTGGAGTAAATATGCCTACCTGGAATAAAGCCCATATTAAATATCAGTACTCGCCAATAAGCGATAGCAATCATCGCTCGATTGATTCGATGACGCTAAATGTGTACGGCAAGTCCGAGAGCGCCGCATTGCAGCAGCTTCGTAAGACACATCCGTCCAGAACAGACTTTGTCATTTTGGAGCTTGAGTGGGATGAGTGACAAGATTAGTGAAAAAACGTTCAATAGCCTTTGATGCCTATCCAGTAAAAGTTCAGCATACAAAATAAAGCATTAAAGAATAAAAAAGGGCCAATCAATGGCCCTTAATTTCATTCGAGGTAATGCGGTAACGAGACTATTGAACCCCAGCGATTTTCTTCGCCTCAGCTAAAGTGGCCATAGATTCGGTATGTTGACCCGCTTTATGCTGCTCTTCACCCTTAGCTCGTAAGTCTTTTACTTTACTCATATCTTGAGCGCTTAATTTTGCTGTTGGCAAAGCGGCGTCAATTTTCTTCATTTCGCCAGGGCAACCGTGTGCCATAGCAAGAGTCGATAAACACATTAATGATGTAGCAAGCAACACTTGTTTCATTTTCATCTCCTAAGGAAGATCTCAACGATTTGAGATGAATAAAATATAGCAGAATTTCCTATTTATTAAAGCCCTTAGATTTAGAAGTTTATTTAATTGACGATGGCATTGAAGGCTTTGATGAAGGCCCAGTTCCAGATCGGTATTTACGACGCTTAACGCCTCCCCAAAACTAAACCAAGGATGAATAAATCGATCTAGAACAGTTCAGATGGATTTGCTGATGACCTAAGCTGCCTAGCTTCGTGCGAGCTACTAGAGCTGCCTCCCACTCTTAAATAGGCATTCAATAGCCCAATCCATCTAGCGTCCTTGCCTTAGCCGTTCATGATGACAAAGGCTAGCTTTTCTTTAATGAGTCTAAATACTCTACTGCTTTGACATCAGGCAGTTGCTTTAAAACCCAAGCTATCTCGTTTGAAATAGGATCCACCGTTTCCCAACGCAGGAGTAATAAGTGGAATAGGAAAGCCAATAGCGCAAAGCCTAGTAAATAGTTTTTCTTATGACCCATTTTTTTCATATTTGATCGAGTTCAGACAATCAAAAAGACTATGCTTTGGAAATTTCCCAACATTGGCTTTTTGTAAAGACTGGATGCAGTCTTGCAAGGAATACCGCAGTTTGATTGGATTCATATTTCTTTCCTTTTTAATATAAGTATTACGGTTAACTTTGAATGACAACGAGCTCTTGAGATTCAATGAGTTGTGCAAATCGGTCGGCATTGATAAATGCTAATTCGCCATTGGATTTAGTAATTTCAATAAAACCAGATTCGAGCACCTGAGCAAAATAGTCGTTAGCCACGATGGGCGTAAACTCCACCTCAAACCCATTGTTGGGGTATTTTTTGGCAATGATCCCGTGATGAACGCGTATATACATGATGGCAATGTCAACGTGATTGGCTAGCCTGGTTAATACCAGGCTAGCCATGTCCGATTAGGCAGCTTCTTTGACTTCCTCAATCACTAACTTAGAGTTGCCGCCAATCACAATCTTACGCGGCAGTTTTTCTTCCGGAATGACATTCTCTAGCTTGATAATGAGTAAGCCATGCTCGACATCAGCAGAGCGCACGATCACGGTTTCAGCCAAAGTAAAGTCGTGGCTAAAGTCCCGGTTGGCAATACCTTTATGTAGGTATTCGCCGGTCTGCTCCGTTTTGACCTTCCCGGTAACGGTCAGTTTGTTACCTTCAGCGGTAATATCAATTTCATCATTTTTAAAGCCGGCTACAGCAATTTCAATTGCATAGTCACGCTCATTGTTTTTAATGATGTTGTAGGGAGGATAGCTTTGAGCCTTATTTAGACTCTCGCCAGAACTCATTTCCTCCATGGCATTAATTAGGCGATCAAAACCAACAGAGCTGAGTAATACATTTCTACCAAATGGATAAGACATCGTTTTCTCCTTAAATTTAAGCAAGTTCACAATTTCCCAGACCCCTAAGGCGCCTAGGTAATTTTTATTTAAGGGCAGCAATTTTGAATTTCAAGGGGGTTGAAATTCATTTTTTTGACAATATGTATAGCTTGAAAATAAACAAATTTCCCCAATAGATTTGGGGTTATTTACGTTTCATAATTTTTTGATAATTTATCCACAAAACCATAAATTGGAGAATAAGTAATGCTCGAAGTTGATCATTTAGAGCTCCAGGAAAATACACAGGAGCCAATTACCAGACCAAAGCTCAAACGCTTGATCTTTGAATATCTGCATCAAAGAAGTCGGAGAGATTTAGTAGAAGAATCCTTCATTGGACATGATGAGGGCCGTGAAGGCTATGCAAATGATTAAGCGCGCTATGGCTATCAGCTGTTTGATGGCTCTTGCAGCATGCAACACGGTTGCAGGTGTGGGCAAAGATATTTCCACTAGTGCTGATTGGGCCAAACAAAAGATTTCCGGCCCCAGCAAATCGAATGAGGATCAAAACAGCGCAACCTCACAAAGTAGTGCATCACCCTCAGGCAAAGATTCAGTAGAGGTTGGCGCTCCGATGAAGTAGGTGCTTTTTCCTGTCATAAAAATTTCATAAATCCAATTTAGCATGCTGCAATGCAACATTAGTTTTTATTTTTATCAATACAAACCTTAGGGAGAATTACCATGAATCAAACTGAAAAATTGGTCGCAACACAAGCAAAAGCCATTGAATCAGCACATGAACTAGCACAATTGGCAATTGAAAATGCCATGGCAATGACTGAGATCCACTTTGATGTAACAAAAGAAGTAGTGGCAACTGCCCACACCAAAGCAGCTCATATGCTTGCCATTAAAGATCCTAAAGAAGCTCTAGACATCTTCAAAACTGATGAAGCTCAAGAAGTGATCTCTGAGGTATCAGCTATTCAGAGTAAGGTAGCTAAAGTCATTAGCAAGAGCAATAAAGAAGTGGTCAAGATGATTGAATTATCGATTGATGATTCTAAATCTGAGCTCAGAAAATTGGCTAAAGAAATTACTGGTTCAGCTCCTGCTGGTTCAGGACCAGTGATTTCCATGTTTGAGTACACGCTAGATGCCAGCTTGCAGAGCTTTGATCAGGCATACAATGCATCAAAAGATGTTTATGTAAATTTCGAGAAAACTATTGAAAGTACATTTAACTCATTTCACGATCAATATGCACCTACTAAAAAGGCGGCATCTAAAAAGACTAGAGCTATTGCTGCTTAAATTGTTCTCAGAATTATGTATCCTAGGCCTTGGTCAATTCCGCCCCGGGTCACCAAGAAATACGAAAACCACCTTCGGGTGGTTTTTCTTTGTGTGTCTGCTTTGGATCTTGATTTCAACCCGTCGATGCAACAGTTAGGGCAAAACGTTCTGCCGGTGTTTGATAGTTTAGTGTTTTTCTAGGACGTTCATTCAGTTTCCTAGCTATGGCATTAAGCTTAGCCTGTGAGTAATTGGCCAGGCTCATTCCTTTTGGGAAGTACTGTCTTAATAAACCATTGGTATTTTCATTAGACCCTCGTTGCCAAGGATGCTGCGGATCGCAAAAATATACTTGCACATCGGTAGCTAGAGTAAAGCGTTTGTGCTGAGCCATCTCTATACCTCGATCCCAAGTTAAGGATTTATACAGCTCTTGCGGTAACTTGCGGGCATGCTTGATAAGTGCATTAACCACTGTCTCGCTATCTTTGCGAGCTACCTTCACCAACATCACATACCGGGTTTGTCGTTCCACCAAAGTGGCAATCTGGCTATTGGCATCTCCATACAAAAGATCGCCTTCCCAATGGCCGGGAACAGCTCTATCTTCTGCCTCGGCTGGCCGCTCTCTGATCGAGACTGCATCCTTAATTTTTCCAAGGCCGATATCTTTGAGGGTGTGATGGCGTGAACGGCGCATGATGCGGGTACGTCGTAAATGCTGGGTGAGCTCTTTCTTTAAGGCTCCACGGGCTTGGATGAAGAGGCTAAGGTAGATCGTTTCGTGTGACACCTGATAGTCCTCCTGATCTGGATAAGTCTCTTTTAGCCATCCGGCAATCTGTTGTGGTGACCAGTAGTGCTGCAGTTTATCTGCCACCAGATGCGCTAAGGCTTTATTCAAGACTAGTTTACAAGTCTGCGGGCGATGTGCCCGATCCCAAGCAGCCTGATCTGATGGATTGGCTCGATAACTCTCTGGATCACCATTACGACCAATCTCACGACTAATCGTGGAAGGTGCTCTACCTAACTCAGTGGCAATCGATCTCATAGATTGACCGCTTGCTAGGCCGCGTGAGATGGCTTCACGTTCAGCTAAGGTCAACGCTAGTTTGGATCGAGTTCGGGGTGGCGGTCTAATGCCGCCAGTTTGCACAAAGATGCCTTGTATGGACGAATGATTACGATCAAATAACTGGGCAATCTGCTGGAGAGAATCTCCCTTTTTCCAGCGCTCCCACATTAAGTCCTTCTGGGTAGCTGTGTAATAGATTCGAGGTCGTTGTTTCATGAGCAACACTCCTTGCGCTTACGCAGTTTGTAGTGTGTTGCATCGACGGGTTGAAATCAAGATCCTAAGCCGCCACCCAACCGTCATTTAAAAGGACGCTCACAAATGTCGGTAAACCCGACAAAACCTCATTGCACAGTTTATTACACAGTCCGGATTTATGCGTCTAAGTCACTGAATTTATTAGACTTTTGAACAGCCACGAATTCTTCTAAGGCGTAGGTCGCACGTTCGAATCGTGCTGGGCAGGCCAAATTCTCATAAATTAATGATTCAAGGCCTCTCAAACAGGTATGCGACTATAAGGCTACTGTCTATTAAGGGTGCTCGGTGTTTTATGTCTATCATCAATAGATGAAAACTTTGATATTGCGTCTGCTATGGGTTTTGATTGGATCTTCTGTGGCAATTATTTTGGCTTTGTGGATTACACAAGCTAATTCGCCGCTGCTACTGGCCTCCTTGGGGGGAACAACACTCTTTTTGTTTGCTCTTACTACAGCACCTGCAGCACAGCCAAGAGCGGTGTTTGGAGCGCATCTGATTAGTAGCTTGGTGGGTATATTGGCTTATCAGTTATTTGGAGATGCTTTTTGGGTTTACATCATTGCTCTAGTAGTCACAATAGGGCTCTTGCTAATGATGAGATGTGTTCATCCTCCCGCTGGAGCTAACCCATTAATTATGATCCAAGCCCATGCAAGCTTTATTCATCTTGGGATAACTGTAATGGTAGGCGTCAGCGTTATTTTTGCAGTTGCTTTTATATGGAGTCGACTTGGCTTTGGAGTAAGAAAATATCCAATATCCTGGACTCAGCCTTCACCACCATCTCTCAACTGGAGTATTTGGGAGCATTGACTTTAGTATTCAATTGATCAGCAGTTAGAAACCAAAACTACTCAGAGCTGGATGATCATCTGGCCTTCTGCCAAGCGGCCAGAAAAATTTTCTTTCGGTTTCTTTAATTGGTAAATCATTGATGCTGGCAAAGCGGCGCATCATAAAACCATTTTCATTGAATTCCCAATTTTCATTTCCAAAGCTTCTCGTCCAATTGCCTGAGTCATCATGACATTCATAAGCGAACCTTACAGCAATTCTATTGTCAGTAAAGGCCCAAAGTTCTTTGATTAAACGGTAATCTAACTCTTTAGCCCATTTGCGTCGTAGAAATTCTTTTACTTGCTCCCGGCCATTTGGAAATTCAGCGCGATTCCGCCAAATGGTATCTTCGGTGTAAACCAGAGATACTTTTTCAGGATCACGAGTATTCCATGCATCTTCAGCCATTCTAATTTTTTGAATAGCTGTCTCCCTCTTGAAGGGAGGTAGCGGTAATTTTTGCTCCATTTTTATCTCCATAGCATTTGGGTTTTAAATAAGAATATATGATGTATCTCATATGACATTAACAGTTAGGCTTTTTGCTCATGTTACGTAAGCTTCTTCATAAAATGATCTCTTTTTTAGATCGGCTGGCTCCTGGGCAATCAAGCGTGCCCTTGAGAAAAGCGTTGTCTATTTCAATTGGTGTTGGACTCACTTTATTTGTAATCGTTTTTCTCAATCAGGCCTATGGCACTTTGAGCTCTGACGAGTCCATGGTGGTGGCTGTCTTTGGAGTAAGTGCATTACTCATTTTTCTATATCCAAAAAGTAAGCTCTACGCACCATTGACGATTTTGGAGGCTAATTTGTTTGCCTCTTGTATCGCATTTGTTTGTGTCTATTTATTTTCTGCGCCGCTCTTAGGCTTAACTATTGCAATACTTAGCACCATTTTGGGGCTTTATCTTTTAGGCCGTATACATCCTCCAGCGCTGTTTCTTGCCTTGGTAATTGTGATGGCTAGGGTCAATAACGTTGATTTTCTCTTTTATCCAGTTCTGGTTGATTCTTCGATATTAGCATTAGCAAGCTATTTAAATCATAGCTTTCTTAGAGCCTAGTCAAAATCTTTAAACATTCACCCCTAGGCTCGCCTTAGAGATTTGCTCAAATAGCTATTCACTGTTTTGGTGCAAAAGAGTTTCCTTGCACCTCTATTGGTGCATTTCACCATGACGAGCTCATGAAGGCTTCTTCAAAATGGGGCATACATTTTTTTATTGAAGTAAACAACGCCTAGGAGATTTCAATGAACTCATATCGCCCCTTTGATCCTGATAGACCCTTATTTAGCAGTCGCTGTAGCTGCGGACGGCATGCATCTGATGCTGAACATGCGCTTGATTTATCTGCAAAGATTGATGAAGAGCAAATGAGTGCAGATTTTGTTGAAGCGAGTCTTGTTAAGGCTTTGTTTCCTCAAGAAAGTCGTCGTCGTGCATTCTTAAAGGCAGTAGGTACTGGTGGTGCAATGAGTGCGCTGTCTGGTTTCCTTCCAGTTGGCGCTTTACAAGCTATGGCCCAAGATAAAGCCCCTCTTGAAAAACCAGATTTAAAGATTGGCTTTATTGCGATTACATGCGCAACGCCACTGATCATGGCTGATCCTTTAGGTTTTTATAAGAAGCAGGGTCTTAACGTTACTCTGAATAAGACAGCTGGCTGGGCTTTGATCCGAGATAAGATGCTCAATAAAGAACATGATGCGTCTCATTTTTTATCACCAATGCCAATTTCGATGTCGATGGGATTGGGATCAGATCCATCGCAAATGCGCGTTGCAACGATTCAAAATGTGAATGGTCAGGCAATTACTTTAGCAAATAAGCACAAAGACAATCGTGATCCAAAAAAATGGAAGGGTATGAAATTTGCCGTTCCATTCGAGTACTCTATGCATAATTTCTTGCTACGCTATTACGTAGCACAGGCAGGCTTGGATCCAGATAAGGACATTCAAATCCGAGTAACCCCGCCTCCAGAGATGGTCGCGAATTTACGCGCAGGAAATATTGACGGCTTCCTTGGGCCAGATCCATTTAACCAGCGTGCCGTGTATGACGAGGTTGGATTCATTCATATCCTCACTAAAGAAATTTGGGATGGCCATCCATGCTGCGCTTTTGGAACCTCCGAAGAGTTTATTAAGAAAAATCCGAATACCTTTGCAGCCCTTTACCGTGCGGTATTAAATGCCTCAACCATGGCGCGTAATCCTGAAAATAGGCCGTTGATTGCCAAGGTGATTTCTCCTACAAATTATTTAAATCAACCTGAAACAGTAGTGATGCAAGTATTGACTGGTAAATTTGCTGACGGACTTGGAAATATTCAAAACGTACCAGATCGAATTGATTTCAATCCAATCCCTTGGTACTCCATGGCAACCTGGATGCTGACCCAAATGCAACGCTGGGGCTATGTAAAAGGGGATATCAATTACAAGGATATTTCAGAGAGAGTATTCCTCCTTACTGATGCCAAGAAGTATATGGGCGAGACAGGTATTGCCGTTCCTCCATTAGCCAAAGCAGGTTACAAAAAAGACAAGATCATGGGTAAAGAATTTGACCCAAGTCAGCCCGCTGCTTATCTGAAATCCTTTTCTACCAATAAGGCCTAGATCAGAAGGTAATCAATGAATAAGTTATCTGTTAAGACTCGAGGAATGATCCTGTCAGTTGTTATTTTGTTAATGGCCTTATGTCTTTGGCATATTGTGACTGCTCCCAAAGTCGTTTCGACCCCTGTAGCACTAACGGGCTCGAGTGAGTACCAGACACTCATGGGTCAGGGAGCGGGAACTACTGTTGAAAAGTCAGGCTTTCCAACTCTCGCAAAAATGGGGGAAACCTTTTATCAGCAACTGTCACATCCTTTTTATGACAATGGCCCAAATGATAAAGGTATAGGTATTCAGTTGGCCTATTCTTTGGGACGTGTGGGCCTTGGTTTTTTGTTGGCAATGTTAGTCGCTATTCCTTTTGGTTTTTTAATAGGAATGTCTCCTTTGGCGTATGAAGCATTTAATCCCTTTATACAAATCCTAAAGCCGATATCCCCTTTGGCCTGGATGCCAATAGCGCTGTATACGATTAAGGATTCTTCCATCTCCGGGATCTTTGTAATCTTTATTTGTTCTGTATGGCCAATGTTACTCAACACCGCTTTTGGAGTTGCTAATGTTCGTAAAGAATTATTGAATGTTACAAAAACCTTGGAAGTTTCACCAATGCGGAAAGCTTTTCTTGTCATTCTGCCAGCAGCAGCGCCTACTATTTTGACTGGTATGCGTATCTCCATGGGAATTGCTTGGTTAGTGATTGTGGCTGCAGAAATGTTAGTAGGGGGTACTGGCATAGGCTACTTCCTATGGAATGAATGGAATAACTTATCTTTATCTAGCGTTATTTTTGCAATCATCATGATTGGATTGGTTGGCATGTTGCTCGACATTGCTTTTGCAAAATTACAGAAGGTGGTTTCCTATGCAGACTGAAAATTCATTTTTAAAGGTCGAGGGCTTAAGTAAGTCATTTAAGGTAGGCTCACCACCAGTATTTGAGGGCATTAATTTTGAAATTGAGCGTGGCGAGTTTGTTTGCATCATTGGGCACTCAGGATGCGGTAAGACAACGATTCTAAATGTTCTTGCTGGTCTTGAGGACGCTACAGATGGCTATGCCTACATGCTCAATCGAGAAATTAAGGGTCCTAGCTTGGATCGTGGTGTTGTTTTCCAAGGTCATGCATTAATGCCATGGATGACAGTGCTACAAAATGTTGCTTTCGCTGTCAAGTCAAAGTATCCAGATTGGTCTAAGGCAAAAATTACCGAGCACTCTAAAAAATATCTAGAGATGGTAGGTTTGGTTAATGCTGAAAATAAGAAGCCTTCAGAGTTATCTGGTGGTATGAAGCAAAGAGTTGGTATTGCAAGAGCTTTTGCGATTGAGCCAAAAATGCTTTTATTAGATGAGCCATTTGGCGCATTGGATGCTCTCACGCGTGGAGTGATTCAGGATGAGCTACTCAAAATTTGTAGTGAGACCAAACAAACTGTCTTCATGATTACGCATGACGTGGATGAAGCAATTTTGCTCTCTGACAAGATTATGTTAATGAGCAACGGACCGAATGCTCGGATTGCAGAAATTGTCATCAACACCTTACCTAAAAACCGCAAGAGGGCAAATTTGCATCATGACCCAATGTATTACCCGATGCGAAATCATTTGGTTGATTTTTTAGTGAATCGCTCAAAAGATTTACAGGTCAAAGGTTCAACTGGAGGGCTAGATGGTTACCAACCCGTATTGGTATGTCCTGGTTTACACACCCCGATTACTCAATAAATTTAATATCAAGGAGAAAATAAATGATGGATCGTTCTGTAGTTACTCAAAAGATCATAGAAGCAAAAGTGCGCAAGGGGATGAAGTGGAGTGATATTGCTAAAGCGATTGGCGAATCAAAGGAGTGGGTTACTGCTGGATGCTTAGGTCAAATGACTTTTACTAAAGCCCAGGCTGAAGCTGCTGGCAAGTTATTCGAATTAACCGATGAAGAAATGGCATGGTTGCAGATCGTTCCTTATAAAGGATCATTACCTACAGCCGTTCCAACGGACCCCTTGATCTATCGTTGGTATGAAATTGTGAGCGTATATGGCACCACTATCAAAGAGCTTATTCATGAGGAGTTTGGTGATGGCATCATGAGTGCAATTGATTTCTCAATGGATATTCAGCGTGAGCCAGATCCTAAAGGGGATCGAGTGCAGGTAGTGCTGTCAGGAAAGTATCTTTCATACAAAACTTACTAAAAGTTGAAACGTCCCCAAAAACCACCTTCGGGTGGTTTTTTTAAGCTTTACTTAAAGTAACGCCTACTCCCATACATAAAAGTATTTCGTAACAGCGTAGTGAACTGAAACCAAGGTATTGCACAGTTTATTACACAGTCCGGATTTATGCGTCTAAGTCATTGAAATTATTAGACTTTTGAACAGCCACGAATTCTTCTAAGGCGTAGGTCGCACGTTCGAATCGTGCTGGGCAGGCCAAAAACCTCTTCAAATTCAAAAGCTTCAAAAATTTGATGTAGCTTAAGTAGCGATGGGGCTGAGCCTTATTTCACTGACATTAACTTTGTGTACTCTCTCATTATGGATGCGAGCACTTGCATATTGTGAGTACTATTTTTTAAATTCTTAGTTTTTATTAACTCTGCTTTTGGTGAATTAATTCGAAAATTAGGCGCTTTATTAATAACATCGCACAAATAATTAATAATTCCTACAAGGATAGATGGTTGCGTGTCCAGTAAAAAATCAAAACCTTGACTCGGAAGAAATAACACCTCACCGGCTGTAATTGCCTTCACAGAAGCTGATCTTGGTTGCCCATCAATTAATCCATATTCCCCAACATATTGACCTTTTCCGATTTTAGCCAAGGATTTGGCTTTCCCCCCCTTTATTCCGCTTAAGACATAAATTTCGAAATTCCCAGACAAGATAATGTACAAACCATCGGGGGGATCGAGTTCGCTAAAAATATTGCTATCTTTTTCAACGTTACGAACCTGGGTAATCGATAAGATTGCAGTCAGGTCATACTGCGGAAGTTTGCTAAAGAAAGGGATTCTAGAAACTGTACTAATGTCAACTTGTGGCATAAGCTGGTAATTGTTGAAGGTGCAAATTGCTAATATTAATACAAAATTTTAGATGTTATTACACTATTGCGACAAAATCTTTTATGCATTAAAAAGGTGCACTGAAGTCATTATTGTCAAATTAATGACCCATAGATATGGTAAAAGAATTATGCCTTTTCTTGAAAAAGTGAATATTTATGACTCTAGACTCTGATCTGCAAAAGTGCTTTGTTTCTCTCAGTGCCGCATGCGATGCCTTAAACGCAAAATGTAGTTCTCATGAGCTAGAAGGCATATCCAAGTTAATAATCCAATCTATGACTGGGCCCTGGAGATCTTTTCATACTCCCGATCATATTTTTTTGGTGGGCCAGGGCGGCGATCCTATTGAGGTGATTTCAGCTCTTTTTCATGACATGGTTTACGTTCAGGTTGATCAGGGAGTCAACGTGAATATTGCTAGATTTATTGCCCCTTTCATTCATGAAGTTAATAATCAGCTAATTATTGTTGGGGATCCAGAGTTACTAGAAGACCCCATCTTTAAAATGACGTTGATGATCTTTGGATTTAAACAAGGCGACACCTTAATGCCTATGGCAGGACAAAATGAATTTTTAAGTGCATTACTTGCGGCAAAGGTATTTAATGAGACTCTCCCTTTACCAGTACTTGCCCAAATTATTTCCTGTATTGAGGCAACAATTCCCTTTAGAGGCCCTGATGCAGCCGGAGTCTCCTCTTCGGAAAAATTATTTTTAAGGTTAAAAAATGTAAATGAAGTGTTTAACTTCTCATGGTCTGATGAATCAATTATCAGCATAGTGGAGCGCGGAGTTAAAGTAAGTAACCGAGATGTTGAAAATTTCTCCAGCGATCAATCCGCCCATTTTTTGGATAACACTTGGAATTTGATCCCTGAAACTAATCACGACTTAAAGCGTGTAAATACATACACTGTTAATGGTTATAGAGTTTCTCTTCAAAAAATGGATGGCTTCCTTAACTTTCTAAAGGCCGAGGTAGTTTTTAAACATTTCCACAGTGAGCCATCGGCAAGTAGATTTGATGAGCTAGTCGGGAAAACAAAACATAATCTAGAGGTAGCTAGACTATATCTGGGTATGAAGCTCACCTCAATAGCTATTCTGGAGTGTATTGCAGCTAGAGTTGGGAGAGATATATCGGTGGCGATGTTAATGGGTGAGCTACCTGTTGATGGTAAGCCCTCCTTTGGCTTAGAACAGCTACTACCACCCGTTGTTAATCCTATTACTTCTTCAAATCCACTTGAACAAGAAGTTTTATCCCTCCTAGAATTGGGGAGAAACTTTAGCTCAGACTATGACGTCAAAAATTCACCAATAGCTACTTTTATGGTCAAAAGCCTTGGGTTTTCTGAAATGAGGGATCTGCTTTTAAGGGCTAGAGAGTTTTTCAAAGGCGAGAAAACTTCAGAGCAGTTTCTTTCCTGTTGCCCCCATGAATTAGTTCATGCTATCACTGCTTCTATTGCGCATTTATTTGACACAAGAAAATCTTTGCTCCTGAAAACATAATCAATCATCCCCTTATATCTACTTACTTAATTAAGGAAATCTATCATGTCATCCAACCCAATTCATAAACTTGCAATTTCACCGGTACCTATTCAGGCTGATGAAAAGTGTGACACAGTTATAAGCCGCATTAGAGCGGATGAGTCTATGAAGTTGCTTGTAGTGATTGATGGAGGCAGTAAGCCTATTGGTGTTGTGGAGAGGATGGAGATATTAACTGCAGCTTCAAATCCATTGGCGTATGCTGTTTTCCAAAATCGCCCAATTACTTCACGAATGAACTCAAATTTTGTTTGTTTTGATATTGCAACTCCATTTGAAACATTAAGTAAGGAGTTGGGTAAAGATGGTGCAAATTTAGATCAGGGTGGCGTTGTCTTACTAGATGAGGGGATTTATTTTGGAGTACTCCTTAATTCAGAATTTTTGAAGTACATGATTGAAGTTGATGCAGAAAAAACAAAAGATTTAGCTCATGAAAAAGAGCTGTCTGATCGCTTAATGCTCAATATCTTGCCGCAATCCATTGCCGATCGTTTGAAGAATAATGAAAGTAATATTTCCGACACCTACCCAAGCGTTAGTATATTGTTCGCAGATATTGTTTCTTTTACCCAAATGTCGTCGAAGAAGTCAGCTGATGAGTTGATTAAGTTACTAAATGCATTATTTTCAAAGTTTGATAAACGCTCAACCAATCTTGGTGTTGAAAAGATTAAAACAATCGGTGATTGCTATATGGCTGTTGGGGGAGTCCCAATTCGCCGTCCTGATCACGCTCACGCTACTGTGGATCTCGCTTTAGGTATGCTTGAAGATCTAAAGGAATTCAATCAAGAGCACCATGTGGATTTTCAAATGCGATTTGGCATCAATACTGGCCCTGTCGTAGCTGGTGTAATTGGCCATAGTAAATTTTGCTACGATGTTTGGGGACACTCTGTTAATACAGCAAGTCGGATGGAGTCGACCTCATTGCCTAATCGAATCCAAATTTCACCATCCACTAAAGATGCCCTTGGTTCCGACTATATTTTGGAGGAAAGGGAGTTAGTTGAATGCAAGGGTCTTGGTCAAATAATGACACACTTTGTAAATGGGCGAAAATAAGTTCCTGACCAAATTTTATTGGCCTGTTAGGCTATTGCATCTGCGGGTGGTTTTATTTTTGTCGGTTTACATGACAAATTCCACATCAAACCTTTCGACCGCCTGCCAATGCCGCCCAAGATCCGATGGTTTCCACCCCGAACCAAGATTCGCGGTGCCTATGCCACACCAGATCTTGCCAGGCTTAAATCATTGTCTAACTGGTTGTTTTAGCTCATTTTTACAGCTTCTAAGGCGTAGGTCGCACGTTCGTGAACTGACCTGATTTTTAGTACCACCCTAGAAGAGAGGATTTTTGATAATCTTCACCTTAAAGGAGTGCTAAATATGGCAAAAGGTCAGCGTCTTAAACCCGAGCAAATCGTCACCTTATTGCGTC